>NZ_OZ245858.1:4800000-6711108 GCF_965229105.1 Mycobacterium sp. | reverse complement strand
TCGTCACGGCCATCGATGATTTCAATGCGGGCCGGTTCGGCACCATTCCGCCGGGCGCCTTGATGCCGCACAGGCCATAGCGCCGGCGAACGTCCACTTACGGCACGTCGAAGCTCGGACAGCGGGCGCCGAGTGTGCAGGTTGTTGGTTCGATGTGACCGAAATTTCGACGTCTTCCTGCACAGTCGGCGGGCTACAGGGCGCTAGCCGGCCACCGGCTCCGTGACAGGTTTTGTGGCATAGAGCAATTCGAGTTCGCCCAGGTGTGCTGCGACGGTCACCAGCGGTAACGCGTAGGCGATCGGGTGTTCCTCGCGATGCGCTTCGGCGCGCAGCGCGATGACGAAATCCGCACTGATCGGATTGCCGCCGAGGGTGTCGCTACGTCCTGACATCCGCTCGCACACCAGGTCGGCATGTTCGTCGAGCACCGCGCGGGTCCGCAGATACGACAGGGCCGGCGGTGCACCGCTGACGTCGGTGATCAGATCCGCCGCACCGCGCAGACGGATGGCGCGGTTGGCTCTGCGGAGCGTCGGAGCCCTGCTTTCTGTGGTGCCGCCGCTCTCGGAAAGGTATTGGCGCAAAGCGTCATCGACGGTGCGCGACGCGGTCAGCGCGTCATGGCTGAGTTCGGTCAGGGTGGCGGCGACGCCGAACGAGGCACCGTGGGTGATCCGCGATACCGCGGCGCGCAGGTAGCGGGTCCCGATATCGAATGCGGCGTCGATGGCCGCCGTCACCGCGTTGCCCGAACCCCGCGGCCACAACAGCAGTGACACCACCACACCGACCGCGCCCCCGACGATGATGTCTTCGATGCGGATCAAGCCGACCCGCCAACCGCTCGGCGCGATCAGGTTGAACACGATCAGGACCATCATCGTGAACGCCGCCTGCCCGGCCGCAAACGATGCCACCTCCGGGACGTAGGCGGCGATGAACGCCACGATGGGCAGTGCCGTCCACAACACGATGGGGTCGACGCCCATGAACTCGATCAGCAGTGCGCCGAGCAGAAAGCCGATGACCGTCCCCGCGACCGCGCGCAGCACCTTGGTTCCGGTGGACAGTGCGCTGCTGCGCAGCACCGACATGGCGGCCAGTACCACCCAGAAACCGTGCTGGACGGGAAAGACGTGGGTGGTGGCGACGGCCAAGGCCA
Organism: Mycobacterium sp.; assembly: GCF_965229105.1. Taxonomy (GTDB): domain Bacteria; phylum Actinomycetota; class Actinomycetes; order Mycobacteriales; family Mycobacteriaceae; genus Mycobacterium. The sequence goes on along the minus strand of NZ_OZ245858.1, from coordinate 6,709,943 downwards.
GGCCGAGGCCGGTGCGCAGGCTGTTGCGCACGACCACCGCACGCGTCGCCAGATATCCGGACGGAATGTTGGCCACAGCCTCGGTTTCTGAAAGCACCCGGTCGGCGGCGCCCGTCTCCGGCAGGTCACGACCCAGTACCCGCATCAGCACCGGCCGGGCGTCGGCGGCCGCCGCCGCGGCGATGACGCGACCCGTCACGCCGACCGTCGCGCCGAAGGTTCGCCTGGTCAGCAGGCGGCGACCGACCTCCACAGCCGCGTCGTCATCGGTTTCGCCGAGCAGCTCGGCGATGTCCTCGCGGTACCGGCCCTGGGCCACCGACCGCAGTTCGGTGATCGCGTCGTCCAATTCGGCGCGGCTCGGAGCGCGATCGGCCACCCGGGAGATGCGCAGCAACCGGGCCGAAGCGCGCAGCACCCGCACGGCGGGATCGCGCATCACACCCAGGTTGGCCGCGGTGTCGTCATGCACGCGGTCGCACAGCCATTCCAAGTCGTCGACCACCCGCACCAGCGCGCGACTGCCTGCGGTCAGTCCGACCGGGCGGAAATCGCTGCCCATGTAGTTGGTACGCAACGCGTCCATCGCGGTCACCACATCGGCGTCCGAGGCGTGGCCTTCGAGCCGGTGCGCCAACGCCCCGCACACCCGTGCTGCATGTCTGCGCAGGTCATCGTGGTGCCGTGGCGGGAACAGGAACAGTGCGGCAGGAACACAGACCGCCAGCGCGATCAGCCAGCCCAGCAGACGTTCACCGATCGGTCCGACGGGCGTGCACGCGGGTAGCACGAAGGTGAGTAGTGTCGCCCGCTGCGATGCGGCGATGGTGGCGCTCAGGACGCCCGAGAACGTGACCGCCACCCCGACGGCGAACATCGTCGCCACCGCGATCCACGGCAGCGGGGACACCAGCGTCCCGAGCGGGATGAGCACTGCCCCGATCAGGCCGAGACCGCCGTAGGCCACCGCGCGCCCGGCCCGGTTGCCGGGTAAGTCGGACACGATGAGCAGCGCGATCGAGCCGAAGATGGTGAACAGCGGGGTCTGACCGTTTCCGATGGTGAAGCCGATACCGGCCGAGATGGGGATGACGATGCCGGCGCGCGCCGCCCTGCGCAGGGCGTCAAGCTCGGGATCTCGGGCTTCGATACGGTTGAGCAGGCGGCGCGTCACAGCCCCCGGCATACCCATGGGCTCAACCGTAGAGCCGCGGAGCCGTTTCGGGCAGCGATGAGAGGCGTGCGGAATCCAGCGCGTCGAGTTGGCGGGCCACCATCCAGGCGAGACCGTCGGGGTCCGGAGCCAGGGTGGACTGCTCATATCCCACCAGTAGATACAGGCCCCAGTGCGCAAACAGTTGCGCCTGCCGTCGATCACGCAGAATTTCGAACGCGGATTCGGCCAGGACATCGACGCGCTGGCGGTCGACTTCGGCCTGAACGGCTCGCACATGGGCGTCCACCGAACTCCATGACCGGATGGCACCCTCTGCGCCATGGGGCAGATGGAGTCCGATTTCGAAGATGGCGTCGATGCGCTTGCGCGGGTCTGGCTCGGCCCGCAGCGCCTGCACCCGCGTGACCGTCATGGTCAGGAACCAGTCCTGTACCAGGCTCCTGGTGTACACCGACCAGTTCTCGAAGTAGTGATAGAAGGAGCCGGTTGTCACGCCGAGGCGATTACAGACTTCGGCCAGTTTCAAGCCGCCATAACCAAGATCGGAAAGGACGTCGAGACCCGTCTCGAAGTATGCGTTTCTGGTAACGACTGTCGCCATATCTTCTGACCTTAATTCGTCAGGGCCGCGAAGTGCACATCGAATTGCTCACAGTGGTGAAGTTGGCAAATATACGTAGGCGTCAATCATTTGCGCTGCGGATTTCGTTGCGAAAGCCAGAGAAGGTCGGCCATTCCTATGAATCGGCCGCCAATTTGTACTTTGAACAACGAGTTCGGCCTGTGACGGTTCGATGACGTCAGCCGTGTCGGACCAGGTCACCTGGTCGGCAGTGGGCGATGATGGGGCAGTAGAACGCGCAGCTAAACCTGTGAATTTTCCAGAGGAGGTGCCCGGTCCATGAGACGGTTTGGTCGGTTGGTGACAGGCCCTGAGTGGGTTTGCGTCGTGATCTGTGGCACAATTTGACCGTGCCGCATACCGCTAGTAGGGGCCCGGGTCGCCCGCCAGCAGCTAAGGCGGCTGAAACGCGCGAACGCATATTGCTCGCTGCCCGCGAGGTTTTCAGCGAACTTGGGTATGACGCTGCAACGTTTCAGGCGATAGCTATCCGAGCCGATCTGACCCGACCCGCGATCAACCACTACTTCTCCAGTAAGCGGGTCCTGTACCAAGAGGTCGTCGACAAGACGAACTCCATGGTGGTCACGCTGGGTGCCGAACGCGCCCAGGGCGCGAAGTCGCTGGTAGACCGCCTTGAGGCCTTCATCTCCGCCGCCGGGCAAGGCGACGACAACGATCGGTCGGCGGCCGCATTTCTCGTCACCGCGGTGCTGGAATCGCAACGGCATCCCGAGCTGAGTCAGGGCCAGAACGATTCGCTGGAGAATTCGCGAATCTTTGTCACCTGGGCAGTCAATGAGGCCATCGAATCCGGCGAACTGACCACGGACACCGATGTGAAGACGTTGGTCGAGATGCTGGTCGCAGTGCTGTGGGGAATGGGTTTCTACGCTGGATTTGTTGGTGGACACGACGATCTCGGCCTGATCACCAAGCAATTGCGACTGCTGCTCCAGCAGGAACTCTGGACGATCAACCGTTGAACCGTTGAGCGGCCACCGCAGCGATGACGACTCCTGGGATATCGCCACCAGTGTGGGTAGCACCGCGGTCCTGGTGGCGGCTGCCCGCGCCGCCGAGACGGAGCGCTCCGATCCGCTGATCCGCGATCCCTACGCCAAGTTACTGGTCAGCCGGGCCGGGACCGGCATCTGGGAGGCCATGTTCGACCCCGCGGTATCAGCCCGACTGACCGAGGTCGACCCCGAGGTGGCGGCGATCTACACCCACATGGGCAATTACCAAGCCGTCCGCACGCACTTCTTCGACGCCTACTTCGCCGCCGCGGTCGACGTGGGGATCCGCCAGGTGGTGATCTTGGCCTCGGGTTTGGACTCACGCGCTTACCGCATCGAATGGCCAACGGGAACAGATGTTTTCGAGATTGATCAACCGAAAGTGCTCCAGTACAAGGTTGAGACGTTGACCGAGCACGGGGTGCAACCGTCGGCTGCGTTGCACCACGTACCTGTTGATCTGCGGTTCGACTGGCCGACCGCGCTGACTGCCGCGGGCTTTGATCCCGCGCAGCCGACGGCCTGGCTGGCCGAGGGTCTGTTGATGTATTTACCCAGCGCCGCCCAGGACCAGCTGTTCGAACACATCACCACGTTGAGCGCCCCTGACAGTCGGATCGCCGCGGAAACCGCGGGTACGCACGCCGATGAGCGGCGTGAGGAGATGCGCAAGCGGTTCGAGCGGGTGTCAGAACAGCTCGGCATCGCCAAGACGGTGGATCTGCAGAACCTGACCTACAACGATCCCGATCGGACCAACCTGGCGGATTGGCTCAACCGCTCGGGTTGGCACGCCTCCGAACTGAGATCCCAGGAAGAAATGCGCCGGTTGGGACGATGGGTCGACGTCCCGCTGGGCGACGATGACGATGCGTTCTCCATGTTTGTCACCGCGATCAGGGACTGATCCCCAAAGGGTGCGTCGGATGCCCCCTTCGGCCCCTGTCGCCCAACCGACTGGTTGGCTACCATTGGCGGCCAGGACTCCAGGTCCTCCGCCTGGTCAGAACCGGCGCCGGAAAGGGCAAGAATGACCGCTGGGATCGAAGCATCCGCTGCAACCACATCCACCTCGATACCGACACCTGCCGATATACCGGCTGTGGTCGCACGACTGCGTAAGACAGCCGCCTCGGGACGCACCCGATCTGTTGAGTGGCGTCGCGGTCAGTTGCAGGCGCTCGAGAAGATGATGACCGAGAACGAGCCGGCCATCGCCGATGCGCTCGAACAGGACCTCGGCCGCCAACCGTTCGAGGCCTGGCTGGCCGATATCGCCAGCACCGTCGCCGAAGCCCATGACGCGGCCAAAAACGTCGGCAAGTGGATGCGCCGGAAGTACCGGAGGCTGGAGCTGTCTCAACTCCCGGGCCGCGGCTGGATCGAGTACGAGCCCTACGGCACGGTGCTGATCATCGGCGCCTGGAACTTTCCGTTCGCATTGACTCTCGGACCTGCCGTCGGCGCCATTGCAGCCGGTAACACGGTGCTGCTCAAACCGTCGGAGGTGGCCCCGGCATCGTCGGCGTTGATGGCCCGGCTGGTTCGGCAGTACCTCGACAATGATGCGATCGCCGTCATCGAAGGCGACGGCGCCGTCAGCCAGGAACTGATCGCCCAGGGGTTTGACCGGCTGTGCTTCACCGGCGGCACCGAGATCGGTCGCAAGGTGTACGAAAGCGCGGCGTCGCAGCTGACCCCGGTGACACTGGAACTGGGTGGGAAGAGCCCGGTGATCGTCGCGGCGGACGCCGATATCGACGTCGCCGCCAAACGTATCGCGTGGACCAAGCTGATCAACTCCGGCCAGATCTGCATCGCGCCCGACTACGTGTTGGCCGATGCCTCGATTCGCGATGAACTGGTGACCAAGCTCGGCGAAGCCGTCGCGGCGTTCGAGGCTGGCGGTACCGGTGGCAAGCGCATCGTCAACGAACGGCACTTCGGCAGATTGACCGCTGCTCTCGACGCCACCAAGGGCAGGGTTGCAGTTGGCGGCGGCTCGGACGCGGCCACCATCGAGATCGAGCCGACGGTCGTGGTGGACCCGGCGCTGGATGAGCCGCTGATGACCGATGAGATCTTCGGGCCCATCCTGCCGGTGGTGACGGTCCAATCGCTCGACGAGGCAATCGCATTCGTCAACGCGCGACCCAAGCCGCTGGCCGCCTACCTGTTCACGAAGGCCAAAAGCGTGCGCGAGCGGGTGATCAAGGAGGTGCCTGCGGGCGGCATGCTGGTCAATCAGCTGCTGTTCCAGTTCTCCACCGCCAAGCTGCCGTTCGGCGGCGTCGGCCCGTCGGGGATGGGCGCCTATCACGGCAAGTTCGGCTTCGAGGAGTTCAGCCACCGCAAATCGGTGTTGACCAAGCCGACCCGACCCGACATATCCGCGATCATCTACCCGCCGTATACAGAGAAGGCGTGGAAATTGGCGCGTCGGCTGTTCTAGCCGTCGGCGCTACTCATAGAAGAAGGAGTACATACATGCCCGGAGTTCAGGATCGCGTCGTCGTCGTCACGGGGGCAGGCGGCGGCCTTGGTCGTGAATATGCGCTGACATTGGCACGTGAAGGCGCCAGTGTTGTGGTCAACGACCTCGGCGGTTCGCGCGACGGCACCGGAGCGGGCTCGGCGATGGCCGATCAGGTGGTCGAAGAGATCAAGGCCGCCGGCGGTCGGGCCGTCGCCAACTACGACAGCGTTGCCGAGCCCGAGGGTGCCGAGAACATCATCAAGACCGCGCTCGACGAGTTCGGCAAGGTCGATGGCGTGGTCAGCAACGCAGGCATCCTGCGGGATGGCACCTTCCACAAGATGACCTACGAGAACTGGGATTCGGTGCTCAAGGTCCATCTCTACGGCGGCTACAACGTCATTCGGGCCGCGTGGCCGCACTTTCGCGAGCAGAGCTTCGGCCGCGTCGTGGTGGCCACCTCGACCAGCGGTCTGTTCGGCAACTTCGGGCAGGCCAACTACGGTGCAGCCAAGCTCGGCCTGGTCGGTCTGATCAACACCCTCGCCCAAGAGGGCGCGAAGTACGACATCAAGGCCAATGCCATCGCGCCGATCGCGGCCACGCGGATGACCGAGGACATCCTGCCTGCCGAGGTGTTGAAGAATCTGACGCCGGAGTTCGTTGCGCCGGTGGTGGCGTATCTGTGCACCGAGGAAGTGCCAGACACCGACTCCATTTTCATTGTCGGCGGCGGAAAGGTGCAGCGCACCTCGCTGTTCCAGAACGAGGGTCTGACCTTCAAGACGCCCCCGTCGGTAGACGATATCGCTGCGCACTGGGCGGAGATCACCGATCTGTCGGCGGCCAAACCCGCTGCGTTCAATCTCCGCTGAGTATGAAAGCCTGTGTAGTCAAAGAGCTTTCGGGCCCGTCGGGCATTGTCTTCACAGACGTGCCCGACGCGGTCGCCGCCGCCGATCAGGTGCTCATCGAGGTCCGCGCCGCCGGGGTGTGCTTCCCCGATCTGCTGCTGACCAAGGGTGAGTACCAGCTGAAACTGGAACCGCCGTTCACTCCAGGGATGGAGGTCTCCGGCGTGGTGCGTACCGCACCGGACGGTTCTGGGTTCGCCCCCGGTGATCGGGTGTCAGCACCCGCCATGCTCGGCGGTTACGCCGAGCTGGCGGTGGCACCCGTCGGTAGCGTCACCCCCAGCCCGCCGGAACTCGATGACGCAGAAGCGGTTTCGCTGCTGGTCAACTACAACACCATGTACTTCGCGTATGCGCGCAGAGCGGCGTTGCAGGCCGGGGAGACGGTGCTGGTACTGGGCTCGGCGGGCGGCGTGGGTTCGGCCGCGATCCAGGTCGCCAAGGCGATGGGCGCGCACGTGATCGCGGTCGTGAACCGCGAGTCCGCCGTGGATTTCGTCACCGCACTGGGGCCGGACGCGGTCGTGCCCTTGACCGACAGCTGGGCCAAGGAGGTTCGCGAGCTCACCGGTGGACGCGGGGTCGATGTGGTGGTCGACCCGGTCGGTGGTGCCGCGTTCGATGACGCGATACGCACGCTGGCCACCGACGGTCGGTTGCTCGTGATCGGGTTCGCCGCGGGCGGTATCCCCACGGTCAAGGTGAACCGGCTGTTGCTGCGCAATATCGGGGTGCTCGGTGTCGGCTACGGCGAATATATCAACCGTGACCCGGCTTCCGCGGCGGTATTCACCGCAGGATTGGCCGAGTTGGTTGCCGCCGGGCTGAAACCACCGCCACCGCAACGCTATCCGCTATCGGAGGCGGGTGCCGCGCTGCAGTCGCTGGCCGACGGCGGCGTGTTCGGCAAGCTCGTCCTGGAGCCGTGACATGAGTGCGCCGATTCATCCGAAGGTACTGGCATTCGACGTTTTCGGTACCGTCGTCGACTGGCGCAGCAGCATCATCGGCGAACTGGAGATGTTCGGCGAACGCCATGGGCTGGCCGAAGATTGGGCCACCTTTGCCGACGACTGGCGCGCCGGCTACCCGGCGGCGATGGATCGGGTCCGCAGCGGCGAGCTGTCCTGGTTGACGATCGATGCCCTGCACCGCCTGATCCTCGACGGGTTACTGGACCGCGCGGGTATCGATGGCGTACCGCAAACGGAGGTGGACGAACTCAACCGGGCGTGGCATCGCCTCGACCCGTGGCCGGACTCCGTCGACGGGTTGACCCGCCTCAAACAGCGTTTCATCATCACCACGCTGTCCAACGGCAACGTGTCGCTGTTGACGAATATGGCCAAGCACGCCGGACTTCCGTGGGACTGCGTGATATCCGCCGAACTGTTCCACCATTACAAGCCGGATCCGGAGGCCTACCTCGGCTGCGCCGAACTTCTCGACGTGGCGCCTGCAGAGGTGATGCTGGTCGCGGCGCACCCCACGGATCTGCGAGCGGCCCGCGATGTCGGCCTGATGACCGCCTACGTGCTGCGGCCCCTTGAGCGCGGGGAGGGCCGCCGCCCGCCCAGGTTCGAGCCAGGCGAATTCGATTTCACCGCAGATGATTTCGTGGACCTGGCCCGGCAGCTCGGCGCCTGAACGGTGAGCACCGGCGGAATCATCCTGGTCGCGCTCGGGATCGCGGTCGGGTTGGTGGGCATCATCGTGCCGCTGCTTCCGGGTGCATTGCTGGTCTACGCCGCCATCGCGGTCTGGGCCGTGTTGGAGCACACCGTCGTGTCCTGGGTGACGCTGGGCATCGTGACCCTGCTGATCGGTGGAAGCACGGTGATCAAATACCTGTGGCCGGCCCGCCGGATGCGGCAGGCCGATGTGGGCAGGTGGAGCCTGGTCACCGGTGCGGTGCTCGGCATCATCGGGTTCTTCGTCATTCCGGTGCTGGGTCTGGTCATCGGCTTCGTGCTGGGTATCTACCTGGCGGAGCTGGCGTTGCGGCGGGATTCGCGACGCGCGTTGGCCTCGACCGTGCACGCGCTCAAAGGTGTTGCGCTGTCAGTGGGTGTCGAGCTGTCCGGGGCTCTGGCGGCCACCGTGGTGTGGGGCGTCGCGCTGCTGGTGTCGTGATGCCAGTTCGCGAATAGCGCGCATCCGACTGCGGTTGAGGGTCCACGGGGAAATGCTCGGTTTCCGGTGGTAGTGCGAATTGCCCGCATCTGAGCGAATTTGCACGGCTTGCTCGCGAAGCGCCAGTACCCGCTGGTGTATTCGATAGTCCGTCGACCGTGGCATCTCCAACGGCCCGTACTTACCCCTGCCCAGTCGGCGGACTCTGCCGTGCGCCATCTCCCAGCGCAGGGCATCTGAAACGGTTTTCGGCGGATGCCCCGGGATGAGGAAACCCTGGTGGGTCAGACCGTCGATCAATTCCGCGATGCCCATGGCGCCGTGCTGGGCCAGATAGAGCGTCAGCGCATAGCGAAGTTCAGTGCCGCGAAGCGTGGCCGTCTCGTCCATGCCGAAACGATCGCATGACGGTCCGACACCCCCCGCATTCGCTCAGATGCGGGCAAACCGATACCCGATCTTCGTGTAAGCCTCAGCCGAGCAGCGCAACACGCAACGAGGCCACCTGCTCCGTCGTCACACCAAGCGCGGAAAGGTAATTCGGCAGCGAACCGTAGGACTCGTCGATGGTACGGCGCGCGACATCGAGGTACTCCTCGCGTACGCCGAGCACCTCATCGGTGAGGCGCGCCTCGGCGAAGGTGATGATCTCGTCGGTCGTCCCGTCGCCGGTCCGGTCGCGGATCGACGCCAGGATGCTCTCCCGCAGTTGCGGTACCGCATCGTTGCTCCGTAGGAAATCGGCCATGATGGCGTCGCGGCCAACACCGATCGATTCGAGCACCAGCGCCACGGTGAAACCCGTCCGATCCTTACCCGCAAAACAATGCGCGATCACGGGCCGCTGGTCGGCCAGCATCGAAATGACCTGGCGCACGGCGTTATGCGCACCTGACAGGGTCGGAAAGCGCTCGTACTCCTCGGTCATGAAGCGCTTGGCTGCGACGGAGACGTCCTCATCGTCGGGCTTCTCGGTCATCATCCGCTGGAAGGACTGCTCGTGCGGCGCCTCGGCGCCCTCGTGGTCCGTCGCCGACAACTCGTGAAACGGCAACAGATGCACCTGCACGCCACCGGGAACTCGACCGGGTCCGCGCCGCTCCACTTCCCGCGGCGAACGCAGGTCAGCGACGTCGGTGATGCCGAAGCGCAGCAGCGCCGCCTGCCCACCGTCGTCGAGTCCGCTCAGCTCGCTCGAGCGGTACAACCGACCGGGCCGAATCCCGGCCTCTTCGGCGACGTCACGGAAATTCCAGGCCCCGGACAGGGCTTCGGTGCCCGTTGTCACGAGGCGGTGACCGCCGCCGCGAAAGCGCTTTTCTCCCTGCCGAGTTCGGCGCGCGCGGTGGCGCGGATATGCACCTCATCGGGACCGTCGAAGATCCGCATGGCCCTCTGCCAGCCGTACATCCGGGCCAACACCGTGTCGTCGCTGACACCCGCGGCGCCGTGCACCTGGATGGCACGGTCGATCACATTGCAGGACATCTGTGGGGCCACGGTTTTGATCTGGGCGACCAGATCCTTGGCCTCTTTGTTGCCGAGCTGGTCAATGGTCCACGCCGCCTTCTCGCACAGCAGCCTGGCCTGATCGATCTCGTTGCGGGACAACGCGATCGCATTCTGCACCATGCCCTGCTCGGCCAGCGGCTTGCCGAACGCAATCCGGGTCTGTGCGCGGGTGACCATCAGAGCCAGTGCGCGCTCGGCCACCCCGATCGCCCGCATACAGTGGTGGATCCGGCCCGGTCCCAGGCGGGCCTGGGCGATCGCGAATCCGCCGCCTTCCTCACCTAGCAGGTTCGAGACGGGAATGCGGACGTTGTCGTAGGTGATCTCGGCGTGGCCATGCTGATCCTGCCAACCGAATACCGAGGTCGAGCGCTTGATGTTCACCCCGGGGGTATCGGTGGGGACCAGCACCATCGACTGCTGCTGATGGCTCGCGGCATCCGGGTTGGTGCGGCCCATCACGATCATGACCTTGCAGCGAGGGTCATTGGCGCCGGAGGTCCACCACTTGGTGCCGTTGATGATGTAGTCGTCGCCGTCACGCTCGATCGAGGTTTGGATGTTGCGGGCGTCACTCGATGCCACCGCCGGCTCGGTCATCGAGAACGCGGAGCGAATTTCGCCGGCCAGCAACGGCTCCAGCCACCGCTTGCGCTGCTCCTCGGTGGCGAACAGGTGCAGCGTTTCCATGTTCCCGGTATCGGGGGCGGCGCAGTTGATCGCCTCGGGGGCAATCTCGGTGCTCCAGCCGGTCAGCTCGGCCAGGGGTGAGTACTCCAGGTTGGTCAGCCCTGATTCCGCAGGGAGGAACAGGTTCCACAGGCCCTGCCCTTTGGCCAGCTTCTTGAGGTCCTCGACAACCGGCGGGACGGTGAAATCGCCAGGTCCGGCCTGCGCGCGGTAGGCGTCGTAGGTCTCCTCCGCCGGAAACACATGCTCGACCATGAACTCGGTGAGCCGTTTGTGGTAATCCTGCGCTTTAGCCGACCTCGCGAAGTCCATGCCCGCCACGATATGACACGTGTCCAACGAGCTTGCGAGAGGTCAGGTCACAGTCAGTCCACGGACGCCTGGTAGATCGCCGTGATCGCCGCATCCAGTGTGGCGTTGAACTCGTCATCGGATTGCTGAGCGGACAAACCTTCGGTCAACGCCCGACTGAAGCTGGCGATCAGGCCGGTGTTCTGGGCCAGGAGGGCATCGGCCTCATCACGGGTGTAACCACCGGACAGCGCGACCACCCGCAGCACCTTGGGGTGCTCGATCAGTGGGAGGTAATGGTTGGCCTGCGTCGGCAGCGACAGCTTCAACATCACCTGGCGGCCGTCGGGTACACCGTCAAGGTGTTTGGCGATCTCGTCGCGCAGGATGTCCTCGGCGGCGGCCTTATCGGAAATGCTGATGGTGACCTCGGGTTCGAGGATGGGGACCAGCCCGTGGGACAGCACCTGCTCGGCGAGCTCGAACTGCTGTGCCACGACCGCGGCGATACCGGCCGGGTTCGCGCCACCGATCACCGAGCGTTCCTTGGTGCCGAAGATGCCTTTGCCCGCCGCCCGGGCCAGCAGATCGTCGAGCCCGGGGATCGGTTTCATCAACTGTGCCGCGTCGGCCTCATCGGCGAGGCCTTTGTCGATCTTCAGGAAGGGCACCACACCCTTGGTGTCCCATAGGTAGGTAGCCGACTCCTGACCCTCGATCATCCGGTCCATGGTCTGCTCGAAGAGGATTGCGGCCAGGATCCGGTCGCCGCCGAACACCGGCGAGGTGATGATCCGCGTCCGCATCTGGTGCATCAGGTCGAACATCTCGGTGTCGCCGGCGTAGGCACTCTCTTCGATACCGTAGAGCCGCAACGCCTTTGGCGTCGAGCCACCGCTTTGATCCAATGCCGCGATGAAACCCCTGCCGGACCCCATCTTTGCGGTCTGCTGCTGGTTCATTTTTCTCCACTCCGTCTTTTAGGTGGCTAGCCCTCGTGCGATGACGAGCCGCTGAATTTGGTTGGTGCCCTCGAAGATCTGGGTGATCTTGGCTTCCCGCATATACCGTTCTACGCGGTAGTCGCGGGTGTATCCGGCACCGCCGAACACCTGCACGGCGTCGGTGGTGACCTTCATCGCCGCATCCGTGGCGATCAGTTTGGCCACGCTGGCCTGCTGCCCATACGGCAGACCCCGATCGCGGCGGCGGGCGGCGTCAAGGTAGGTCGCCCGCGCGCTGACCACCGCGGCGGCCATATCTGCCAGCAGGAATCCCAGTCCCTGGTGGTCGATGATCTTGCGGCCGAAGGTGGTTCGCTCGTTGGCGTATCGGGTGGCCTCGTCCAGGGCGGCCTGCGCGATGCCTACCGCGACTGCGGCAATCCCCAGCCGCCCCGAGTCAAGCGCGGAGAACGCGATCGGCAGGCCCTGGCCTTCGGCACCGATCCGACGGTCGGCGTCGATGAAAGCGTGATCGTAAAACGCCGAGGTGGTCGGCACGGCGGACAAGCCCATCTTCTCTTCGGGTTTGCCGAAGGTCAGGCCGGGCAGGTCAGCGGGCACCAGGAAGCACGAGATGCCCCTAGAGCCTTCGCCGGTGCGCGCGAACAACGTGTAGAAATCGGCGATCCCGCCGTGGGTGATCCACGATTTGGAGCCGTTGAGCAGATAACCCCCGTCAGTGCCGGCGGCAGCACAACGCAACGCCGCCGCATCCGAGCCGGCCTGCGGCTCGGACAGGCTGTACGCGCCGATCTGGTTGCCCGACAACATGTCCGGGAGCCAGCGCTGCTTCTGCTCGTCGGAGCCGAATACCAGCAGGGGATGAGAGGACAGACTGTGCACGCTGACGGCGACGGCCACCGCGGCCCAGCGGGCCGCGATCTCCTCGAGGACCTGGAGGTACACCTCGAACGGCTGACCCGCCCCGCCCCACTCCTCGGGTTGCGGCAGGCTCAGTAGACCGGCCGCGCCCAGCTGCGCGAAGACGCCGTCGGGATAGGTCTCGGACTTCTCGTGAGCGTCGACGATGGGGTCGAGGACCTTATCGGCGATATCGCGGGTCAGCGCGATGAGCTCTTGCGCGTCGTCAGAGGGGAGTAAGCGATCCACTGGCATGGTTGGACATCCTAGTTTCCCGCGTCGAGCGTTATCGGACCCCTACGTACAGCGCCGAATTGATCGCATCCACCCGGTCCTTGGCATCGCCGAAGAGCATCTGGGTGTTCTCCCGGAAGAACAGCGGGTTTTGCACTCCCGCGTAACCCGACGCCATCGACCGTTTGAACACGATGACGTTATCGGCGTTCCAGACCGTCAGCACCGGCATACCGGCGATGGGGCTGGTCGGATCGTCGGCAGCCGCCGGGTTCACGGTGTCGTTGGCGCCGATGACCAGAACTACGGAGGTGCCGTCGAAATCGTCGTTGATCTCGTCCATTTCCAGCACGATGTCGTAGGGCACCTTGGCCTCGGCCAAAAGCACGTTCATATGGCCTGGCAGCCGGCCCGCGACGGGGTGGATGCCGAACCGGACGTTGACCCCGTGCTCGCGCAGCTTGCGGGTCAGCTCGGCAACGCCGTACTGGGCCTGGGCGACCGCCATGCCGTAGCCAGGGGTGATGATCACCGAGGTGGCCGACTCCAGCAGTTCGGCTGCACCTTCGGCGGTGATCTCGCGATGCTCGCCGTAATCCTTGTCCTCTGCCGGGCCTGCCTCGATCCCGAAACCACCCGCGATCACGGAGATGAAGGACCGGTTCATCGCCTTGCACATGATGTAGGACAGGTAGGCACCCGACGAGCCCACCAACGCACCGGTGACGATCAGCAGGTCGTTGGACAGCAGGAAGCCCGACGCCGCCGCGGCCCAGCCGGAGTAGCTGTTGAGCATCGAGACCACGACCGGCATGTCACCGCCACCGATCGAGGCAACCAGGTGCCAGCCCAGTAGCAGGGCGAGCGCGGTGACCGCGACGAGCAGCCACAGTTGCGGGTCGATGACGAACCACACCGTCAGCGCGACAAACGCCACCAGGGCGCCGACATTGAGGTAGTTCTTGCCCGGCAGCATCAACGGGTTGGACTTGATCCGGGCCGACAGCTTGAGGTTGGCCACGATCGACCCGGTGAACGTCACCGCACCGATGAAGACGCCGATGAACACCTCGGCCGAGTGGATGCCCAACAGGCCCTCGCTGCGTAGCAGGGCGGCTTCAGCGCCGCCGGCGCTGCGCTCGACGTGCAGGTAGCCATTCCAACCGACCAGCACGGCGGCCAGACCCACGAATGAGTGCAGCAAGGCGATCAGCTCGGGCATCCCGGTCATTTCGACGACCTTGGCGCGCCACAGGCCGATCGCCGCGCCGATGGCCATGGCACCGGCCAGCAGTGCCAGACCCACCGGCTCGATATGCCGTGCCAGCGCCAGAGCGATGGTCGCGACCAGGGCGACCGCCATCCCGGTGATGCCGAAAGTGTTACCGCCCCTTGATGTCTCGTGCTTGGACAACCCGGCCAGGGCCAGGATGAACAGCAGGGCGGCGATGACGTAGGCCGCGGTGGCGGCGGTCTCTAGCGTGAACATGGAATCCGTTCCATCAGGGAAAGACCAGGGGTGTGGGAGGCGAAATCAGCTGCGCGAGAACATCGCGAGCATGCGACGGGTCACGGCGAAGCCGCCGAAGATGTTGATGCTGGCGAGCAGGATGGCCACGAAGGCCAGCGAGGTGATGGCGACGTCATCGTGCCCGATCTGCAGCAGCGCGCCCACCACGATGATCCCCGAGATGGCATTCGTCACCGACATCAGCGGAGTGTGCAGCGCGTGATGCACGTGCCCGATCACGTAGTACCCGATCACGATCGCCAGTGCGAAGACCGTCAGGTGCACCTGCAGTGCGGCCGGGGAGAGTGCGATGAGAACGAACAACACCGCCGCTGCGCCGAAGGTGATACCCAGCCGACGTTGCGCCGACATCGGCTGCTTCACCTTCTGCACCACCGGGGCGGCTGTGGCGGCCACTGCCGGTGCGGCCGAGACCTGCACCGGTGGCGGCGGCCACGTCACCTCGCCGTCGCGCACGACGGTCACCGAGCGCTGCACCACATCGTCGAAATCCAGGGTGAGCTGACCGTCTTTTTCCGGGGTCAGCAGTTTGAGCAGGTTGACCAAGTTGGTGCCGTAGAGCTGCGATGCCGTGGCAGCCAGTCGCCCGGCCAGGTCGGTGTAGCCGATGATGGTCACGCCGTTATCGGTGACGATCGCCTGATCCTTGACGGTGCCCTCGACGTTGCCGCCATTGGCCGCGGCCATATCGACGATCACGCTGCCCGACTTCATTGAGGCCACCATGTCCGCGGTGATGATCCGGGGCGCGGGTCGGCCAGGGATCAGCGCGGTGGTGATGATGATGTCGACATCGCCTGCCTGCTCGGCGTACAACGCGGCCTCGCGGGCCTTGTAGTCGTCGCCCATCTCCTTGGCGTATCCGGTGGCCGACACTTCGGCCGCCTCCGGGTCGACGTAGAGGTACTCCCCGCCGAGGGATTTGACCTGATCGGCCACCTCGGGGCGCGGATCGGTGGCCCGCACGATCGCACCCATACTGCCTGCGGCGCCGATGGCGGCCAGCCCGGCCACCCCCGCACCGACGACCAGCACCTTCGCCGGCGGCACCTTGCCCGCCGCGGTCACCTGGCCGGTGAAGAACCGGCCGAAACTGTGCGCGGCCTCAACCACTGCGCGGTAGCCGGCGATATTGGCCATCGATGACAAGACGTCCATGGACTGGGCCCGGGAGATGCGCGGAACCGCGTCCATCGCCAGCACAGTGATCGGGCGGGTGGCCAGTTGCTCGACCAACTCAGGCTTGAGCCCAGGCGATATCAGCCCGACCACCGTCGCGCCGTCGGCCACGGCGGCGATCTCCGCGTCATTTGGCGCGTTCACCTTGAGCACCACGTCGGCTGACCACACCTGCTGCGCTGATCCGATGGTCGCCTCGGCCTCGGTGAACGCCGAGTCGGAGAAGCTCGCCGCGGTGCCCGCACCGGACTCGACCACGACGTCGTAGCCCAGCTTGCGGAGCTGCCCGACTGTCTGCGGCGTGGCGGCGACGCGTGTTTCCCCGGGCAGAGACTCGCCTGGAATCCCGATGATCATCTATTGCAGTCCGATCTGGTTGAGTCAGGCTGCCGTCAGGCCACATGGAGCAGCCGGAGCGGACGGGTGAAAAAAGCAAGTGTAGGGAGTGGCCGAACTCACTTGCGCACTCTGTCGCCCACCCGGCCTACCTATTCGTGCGGGAAGCGCGAATCGGAACCTTTTAACTCGCTGTGAGCCTGAATATTGTCGGCCCCGTTGACCGCAGGTACTAATGCTTGCGATGAGTAACACGCCCGACGACTGCTGTTGTCGCTGAAGCACTTCTGACGCCGATCGGGATGCCCGGCGTTTCTGAGTCCTTTCAGTGTTTTGTCCAACCAGCGATAGTCGGGGAGCCGTGTCAGTTTTCGTTGATATCACCTCACCAGATGGTCAAGCCGCTCAGGCGCCCTCGCGGAACACTGACGCCAACCCGTGGCGCGGCAGACTGACCAGAGCCGCCCTACCGCTGCTGTCGATCGTCGTCTTCCTCGGCGCGTGGCAACTCGCCGCGTCCGCAGGCATCTGGAACCAGACCTTCGTGCCGTACCCGAGCACGGTGTGGCAGGCCTTCATCAATACCTCCACCACCCATGACGGGGTCCGCGGCTATGCGGGCTACCTGCTGTGGGAGCACCTGTACATGACGTTGCGGCGGGTGTTCGCCGGCGTCATCATCGGTGTCGCGCTCGGGGTGCTGCTCGGCCTGGCAATGGGCTCGATCAGCTGGTTGCGGAGCGTGCTGGAGCCGTGGCTGACGTTCCTGCGGGCCTTGCCGCCGCTGGCCTACTTCTTCCTGCTGGTGATCTGGCTGGGCATCGACGAGGCGCCGAAGATCACGCTGCTCGCGCTGGCTGCGCTACCGCCCGCCGCGGTGGCGACCACGGCGGCCGTGCTCGCCGCACCCGTCGGGCTGACCGAGGCGGCCAGGGCGCTCGGCGCGTCCCGGACTCAGGTGATCCGCGACGTCGTCGTCCCGTCCGCGCTGCCGGAGACCTTCACCGGTATCCGGTTGGCCGTCGGCATGGCCTACTCGTCGGTGGTCGCCGCCGAACTGTTCAACGGACTGCCCGGTATCGGCGGCCTGGTCAAAGACGCCAGTAATTACAACAACACCCCTGTCGTGCTGGTCGGGATCTTCGCCATCGGGATCTCGGGTCTGGTCATCGACGGTCTGCTCCGCACCGTGGAGCGCCGTAGTTGCCCTTGGATTGGAAAGGTATGAAAGATATGAAGTTCAAAAGACTGGCTGCCGCGTCGGCGGCGGTCGCGGTGACGGCACTGGGACTGATCGGCTGCTCGGTCGATCACTCCGGCCAGTCCGCAGATAAGCCGACTCTGCGCCTTGGCTACCAGACCTTCCCCAGCGGTGATCTCATCGTCAAGAACAACAAGTGGCTCGAAGAAGCGCTTCCGGACTACAACATCAAGTGGATCAAGTTCGATTCGGGTGCCGACGTCAACACCGCGTTCATCGCCGGCGAGCTCGACTTCGGCGCGCTGGGGTCAAGCCCGGTCGCGCGCGGACTGTCCGCACCGCTGAACATCCCGTACAGCGTCGCGTTCGTGCTCGACGTCGCCGGTGACAACGAGGCTCTGGTCGCGCGCAATGACACCGGTATCAACTCGATCGCCGACCTCAAGGGCAAGCGCATCGGCACCCCGTTCGCGTCGACAGCGCACTACAGCCTGTTGGCGGCTTTGGCCCAGAACAACCTGAAGCCCAGCGATGTTCAGTTGATCGACCTTCAGCCACAGGCCATCCTGGCCGCGTGGGACCGGGGCGATATCGATGCCGCCTACACCTGGCTGCCGACGTTGGACGACCTTCGTAAAACCGGCAAGGACCTGATCACCAGCCGTCAGCTCGCCAAGGACGGTAAGCCGACGCTGGACCTGGCCGCGGTGTCCAACGCGTTCGCCGCCGATCACCCCGAGGTGGTGACCAAGTGGCGTCAGCAGGAAGCTCGCGCACTGACCACGATCCACGATGATCCGGATGCGGCCGCCAAGGCGATCGCCGCCGAGATCGGCCTGAGCCCCGAGGATGTCGCCGGTCAGCTCAAGCAGGGCGTCTACCTGACACCCGAGCAGGTCGTATCGCCGGAGTGGCTCGGCACCGAAGGTGCTCCCGGCAACATCGCCGCGAACCTGGAGAGCGCGTCGACGTTCCTGGCCGAGCAGAACCAGATCCCTTCTGCCGCGCCGCTGAAGACCTTCCAGGACGCCATCTACGTCAAGGGACTACCGGATGCCATCACCAAGCAGTGAGACCGTCGGTAAAACCGGTACCGCTACCGGTGATGGCGGCATCCATATTCGCAACGTCTCGCACCGGTACGGACGTGGTGATGCCGAAGTCACCGCGCTGGGCCCGGTCAACATCGACGTCGAGCCGGGAGCGTTCCTGGTGCTTGTCGGGGCGTCTGGCTGCGGCAAGAGCACGCTGCTGCGGCTGATCGCCGGGTTCGAATCACCCAGCGAGGGCAAGGTGCAGGTCGCGGGTTCTGCGCCGGTGCCGGGGATCAGTGCCGGGGTGGTGTTCCAGCAGCCGCGGTTGTTTCCGTGGCGTTCGGTGGGCGGCAACGTCGACCTGGCGCTGAAATACGCGAAGGTGCCGCGCGACCTAAGGCCTGCGCGTCGCGATCAGCTGCTGCACCGGGTGGGCCTGGAGGGCACCGCAGATCGCAAGATCTGGGAGATCAGCGGTGGACAGCAGCAGCGGGTGGCGATCGCCAGGGCACTGGCGGCCGAGACGCCGACCTTCCTGCTGGACGAGCCGTTCGCGGCACTGGACGCGCTGACTCGCGAACGTCTGCAGGAAGATGTCCGCGAAGTCAGTGCCGAGACCGGGCGGACGACGGTTTTCGTCACGCACAGCGCCGATGAGGCTGCGTTCCTGGGCTCGCGGATCGTGGTGCTCACTCGGAGACCCGGGCAGGTGGCGCTCGATATCCCGGTGAACCTGCCCCGTACCGGTATTGATCCAGAGGACCTGCGACGATCCTCGGAATACACCGAACTCCGCGCCGAGGTGGGCCGTGCCGTAAAGGCCGCCGCTGCGTAGCGGTCGTCGGCTGACCAGGGTCTGCGTACCCTTTCAAGGTGGCTCAGACCAGGACGCCGGTCCCACCCGCGGGTGACGACGACACCGAGCTGATCGCTGCCGTTCTCCCTACTCGTCGCCCGTTGGCCACCACGCTGGCACTCATCGGGGGCGCGGCACTCGGCCTCGCCGTCGTCGCCGGGATCATCGTCTCAGTGGTCACCATGTCGGCCGAATCGAATCGGCCCGCGCCGCAGGCTCCGTTGACGCCGATCTCGCGACCGGCGCACACCACGACGGCTGCACCGGAACCCTCGACGACGGTGGCCGCGTCATCACCTGCGCTGCCGGTGGCCCCGTTGCCTCCCGTGACGGCGACAGCGCAGACCATCACTGCGGTGCCGCTGATACCGCCCCAACCGTCCGATGGACCGCGCGTACGCGACCGGCTACACGAACTCTTCCCGCGGCTGTTCCCTGAAAACCCTTGATCTGCAAAAGGAATCAACGCTAGATCAGCTCGATGACCTCGGCGATCGACGGCAGGACCCGGTTCGGTCGGAATGGATACTTCTGGATATCCGCTTCGCTGGTCGAACCGGTCAAGACCAGGATCGTGTCCAGTCCCGCCTCGATGCCCGCAACCACGTCGGTGTCCATCCGGTCACCGATCATCATGGTGTTCTCCGAATGCGCCTCGATGCGATTGAGCGCGCTGCGAAACATCATCGGATTCGGCTTGCCGACGAAATACGGCTCGCGGCCGGTGGCCTTGGTGATCAGGGCGGCGACCGACCCGGTGGCCGGCGTCGGCCCCTCGGCGGACGGACCGGTGACGTCGGGGTTGGTGGCGATGAAGCGAGCGCCGGCGCCGATCAGCCGGATGGCCTTGGTGATGGCCTCGAACGAATACGTCCTGGTCTCGCCGAGCACGACGAAATCCGGTCCGGTATCGGTCAGCGTGTAGCCCACTTCGTGCAGGGCCGTCGTCAGGCCCGCCTCGCCGATGACGTAGGCCGACCCGCCAGGGAGCTGGTCGTCGAGGAAGGCGGCAGTGGCCAGCGCCGATGTCCAGATCGCCGCTTCGGGCACCTCAAGGCCTGAGCGCAACAGGCGGGCGGCGAGGTCGCGTGGGGTGAAGATCGAATTGTTCGTCAACACCAGAAACGGGCGTTTCTTATCTGCCAGCGTCTGCAGGAACTCCGCAGCGCCAGGAAGCGCGCGTTCCTCGTGTACCAGAACGCCGTCCATATCGGTCAGCCAACACTGAGCTTGTGAGCGCACGAGTCCAGTCTGTCAGCCGACTTTAAGGGTGTCCGGTTTAGACCGGCGGATAGGCCGGGGGTGGGTAGACGCCGCGCAGGGCCCACGGGAACCAGGAAAAGAAGTACTCGATCTCGTCGCTAGCGTCGTAATCCGGATTCGGATCCATGCCTGCCACCTCCCAGTAAAGCCCGTCCGCGAAGTGTAGCGGCGGGCGTCCGTCCGCAACACCGCTCCGGGCGAATGCGTAAACTGAACAACCAGTTGTTTGACTGGCCCACTTCCCGGCCACGCACGCAGAGAGTGAAGCATGCCTCCAGAGAATGGGCAGACCCGCCGCGAGGAGCTGCTGGCCGTTGCCACCAAGCTGTTCGCGGCCCGCGGTTACCACGGCACCCGAATGGACGATGTCGCCGATGTGGTGGGCCTCAACAAGGCCACGGTGTACCACTACTACGCCAGCAAGTCGCTGATTCTCTTCGATATTTACCAGCGGGCCGCGCAGAACACCCTGGCCGCGGTGCACGACGATCCGTCGTGGACCGCGCGGGAGGCGCTGTATCAGTACACGGTGCGATTGCTGACGCAGATCGCGGCCAACCCCGAGGGCGCGGCGGTGTATTTCCAGGAGCAGCCCTATATCGCGGAGTGGTTCACCGAAGAGCAGGTCGCCGAGATCATGGAGAAGGAAACCCAGGTCTATGAGCATGTTCACGGCCTGATCGACCGCGGTACCGCCAGCGGCGAGTTCTATCCGTGCGATTCGCATGTCCTGGCTCTGGGCTATATCGGGATGACCCTTGGCGCGTATCGCTGGCTGCGGCCGGACGGCAGGCGCAGTGCGCAGGAGATCGCGGCCGAATTCAGCACCGCGCTGCTGCGTGGGCTGATCCGCGACGAGACCATCCGCGTCGAATCACCGCTGGGCGGCGAGAAGACGGCCGATACCGCCTGAGGCCTGGACGTCCCGCCAGCCTCGATATGATCGCCCGATGCCGATCGTGAGCAAGACCCTAGAGGTCGACGCCGCGGCGCCGTCAATCATGGCGATCGTCGCGGACTTCGAGGCCTACCCGCAGTGGAACGAAGAGATCAAGGGCGTCTGGGTTCTGGCCCGCTACGACGACGGCAGGCCCAGTCAGTTGCGGCTCGATGCCACGCTCAACGGTTTCGACGCCACCTACATCCAGGCCGTCTACTACCCAGGCGCGAATCAGATCCAGACCGTGATGCAGCAAGGTGACCTGTTCTCCAAGCAGGAGCAGCTGTTCTCGGTGGTGGAGATGGGTCCGTCGTCGTTGCTGACGGTGGATATGGACGTCGAGGTGACGTTGCCGGTGCCTGCGATGATGGTGAAGAAGATGGCCAATGATGCCCTCGAGCATCTGGCAGGAAAGCTCAAGGGACGTGCTGAGGAGCTCGGCGCCAGCTGATCGGGTCTAGGTTGATCAGCCCGGCCCTCTCTCCCCGGGCTCGTTCCTCGCCCGCGTCGTCGACCGGGCTAGGTTGATCAGCCCAGCCCTCTCTCCCCGGGCTCGTTCCTCGCCCGCGTCGTCGGCCGGGCTAGGTATCAGCCCGGCCCTCTCTCCCCGGGCTCGTTCCTCGCCCGCGTCGTCGACCGGGCTAGGTCCAGATCCCTGACTTGTCCAGCATCGCGGTCAGCCGCTTCGCCCCGTCGGTGAACTGCCAGGCAGTCAACTCGACAACCGCGGCGGTGTTCCTGGTGCGCAGTGCGGCGACGAGCGCGCGGTGATTTTCTACGGCCGCCGCCCCCCAGCCCGGGTCGGCGGCATAGACCAGCTGCGGCGTATATCGCGCGACATGTAAAAGGAACCAGGCCAGCTTGATCCGGCCGGTCGAGCGGTTGAACACGCGGTGGAAGGCAAATTCGGCGTTGGCTACCGCCTCGGTATCGCCGGCGCCGACCGCTACGGCCAGCGCATCGGTGATGTCGTCGAGCTCGTCGATCTCGTCGTCGGAGATCGACACGGCAGCCGTTGCGGCCAACTCTTTGGCGATGGCGGATTGCAGCCAGAAGATGTCCTCGATATCGCCTCGGCTCAAGGGCAACACGATGTGGCCGCGATGCGGTTCCAGGCGCACCATGCCCTCACCGCGCAGCGTCAGCAGGGCCTCCCGGACCGGGGTGATGCTGACGCCGAGCTGGGCTGCGGTTTCGTCGAGCCGGATGAAGGTGCCGGGGCGCACGGCGCCGGACATGATGGCGGCCCGTAGGTAGCCGGCCACCTCGTCAGACAGTTGAGCCCGCCGCAGGCCCTGGCGGAGGGGCCGAACTCCAACGGGAGCGTTCACGTAATTCCTTCGTGGTCCAAAGGCTGCTCAAAAGTGCACTTGTCTGTGTCCTGCCTACGTCATAGTGTGACGCAGGCAACACAATGTTTGATCAAATGTAAGATCCACGCAAGTTCTTAGCGAAATGAGAGGGGATCCGGTCGTTGACCGCACAGCTCGCCACCGACACGACGAATCAGACACCGACGGCGCAGCCGTATCTGGCGCGCCGCCAGAACTGGGTTAACCAGCTGGCCCGGCACGCGCTGATGCAGCCGGATAAGGCGGCGTTGAGGTTCCTCGGCCGGACCACCACGTGGGCCGATCTGGACAGTCGCGTCACCGCGCTGGCGGGTGCCCTGCACCGCCGCGGTGTCGAGGTTGGGGACCGCGTGATGATCCTGATGCTCAACCGCACCGAGTTCGTCGAATCCATGCTGGCCGCCAATCTGCTCGGCGCCATCGCGGTTCCGGTCAATTTCCGGCTCACCCCACCGGAGATCGCGTTCCTGGTGCAGGACTGCGACGCCCATGTGGTGATCACCGAGCCGGTCCTGGCCGGCGTGGCGACCGCCGTTCGCGATATCGCGCCTGCGCTGGAGAACGTCATCGTCGCGGGAGCCGACAGCGAAGACGGTGTGATCGGCTACGAGGACCTCATCACCGAGGGTGCCGCACAGGGCGTCGAGGCGGCGGACGTTCCCAACGACAGCCCCGCCCTGATCATGTACACCTCGGGCACCACCGGACGCCCCAAGGGTGCGGTGCTCACGCACACCAACCTGACCGGCCAGACGATGACGGGGCTCTACACGCACGGCGCTGATATCAACCACGACGTCGGATTCATCGGAGTTCCGCTCTTCCACATCGCCGGTATCGGCAACATGCTCTCGGGGCTGACGCTCGGCCTGCCGACTGTCATCCACCCGCTGGGTGCCTTCGACCCCGGACAGCTGCTCGACGTGCTGGCCGCCGAAAAGGTGACCGGGATCTTTTTGGTGCCCGCGCAGTGGCAGGCGGTCTGTGCCGCGCAAAAGGCCAAACCACGCGAGTTGGCTTTGCGGCTGCTGTCCTGGGGGGCCGCACCCGCCTCGGACACGTTGTTGCGCAGCATGTCCGAGACCTTCCCAGGGACCCAGATTCTGGCGGCGTTCGGTCAGACCGAGATGTCACCGGTCACCTGCATGCTGTTGGGCGAAGACGCGATACGCAAGCTCGGTTCGGTGGGCAAGGTCATTCCCACGGTGGCGGCCCGGGTGGTCGACGAGAACATGGCCGACGTCCCGGTCGGCGAGGTCGGCGAGATCGTCTATCGGGCACCGACATTGATGGCCGGCTACTGGAACAACCCGGAAGCGACGGCGGAAGCATTCGCCGGCGGCTGGTTCCATTCCGGTGACCTCGTCCGGATGGACGCCGAGGGTTACGTCTGGGTCGTCGACCGCAAAAAGGACATGATCATCTCCGGTGGAGAAAACATCTACTGCGCCGAGGTCGAGAACGTCCTCGCCGCCCATCCGAGCATCGTCGAGGTCGCCGTCATCGGCCGCGAACACGAGCGTTGGGGTGAGGTTCCGGTTGCTGTCATAGCCGTGGCTGCGGCGACAGGGGGTGGGGGTTTACGGCTGGAAGATCTTGGCGAGTTCCTCAACGAACGGTTAGCGCGCTACAAGCACCCCAAGGGTCTCGAGATCGTGGACGCGCTGCCACGCAACCCGGCCGGCAAAGTTCTCAAGACAGAATTGCGGACGCGTTTCGGGACCACCGAAGAACGTCGTTCTCCGGACGAAACACCTTCGAAATCAACAGATTCCAGTTAGTAACGCGGTGTTTGACGCAGGCGCAAAATTTGCGGTGACGGTCCGGGAGGGTTAATCGTGCGGATGCGGTGCACGGCCCCAGCAGCATCGGGTACATTCCTGTGGTCCGACTTACTACTCGCGAGTAGGGAGGCGGGCATCACACCACCGGGGTCGGGCCAAGGAGGAGGCGTGCGAGACGGCTTGCCGTTGCACCGCTGCAGTACGACCGCCACACGGTGCGTGCACGCATGACCGCATCCAACGGTGGCATCACGGGCTACGTACGTGGCCAGTTAGAGGGTCCGCTGGAGCTCGTCGGCGGCTTCTTTCGGATGTGTGTGCTCACCGGCAAGGCGGTGTTACGCCCGTTCGAGTGGCGCGAGTTCATCTTGCAGAGCTGGTTTTTGATGCGGGTGGCGTTCCTGCCCACCGTGGCCGTCTCGGTGCCGCTGACCGTGCTGATCATCTTCACGCTCAACATCCTGCTGGCGGAATTCGGCGCTGCCGACGTCTCCGGTGCAGGTGCCGCGCTCGGCGCGGTCACCCAGCTCGGTCCGCTGGTCACCGTGCTCGTCGTCGCCGGCGCCGGCTCGACCGCAATCTGTGCCGACCTGGGCGCCAGAACCATCCGCGAGGAGATCGACGCCCTGGAGGTGCTGGGTATCGACCCCATCCATCGCCTCGTCCTGCCCCGCGTGGTGGCGTCCACCTTTGTCGCATTTCTGCTCAACGGTGCCGTCATCACCATCGGTCTGGTCGGCGGATTCATCTTCGGCGTCTACATCCAGAACGTCTCCGCAGGCGCGTACGTCTCGACGCTGACCTTGGTCACCGGGTTGCCTGAGGTGTTGATCTCCGTCGTCAAGGCGCTGACGTTCGGCCTGATCGCGGGCCTGGTCGGGTGCTATCGCGGGCTGACCGTCTCCGGCGGCGCCAAGGGCGTCGGCACCGCCGTGAACGAGACGCTGGTCCTCTGCATCGTCGCCCTGTTCGCCGTGAACGTGGTGCTGACCACCATCGGTGTGCGATTCGGAACGGGGCACTGACATGTCGACCGCACAGGTTCTGCGCGCCAGATTCCCCCGCGCATACTCAGGCGCAGGCCACGTCGTAGGTGGCCCCGGCCGTTTCCTCGACAGCGTCGGCCACGTCGCCTGGTTCGTCGTCACCGCGGTCGGTTCCATCGGCCACGCGCTGCGTTTTTACCGCCGGGAGATCCTGCGGCTGATCGCTGAGATCGGCATGGGCACCGGTGCGATGGCCGTCATCGGTGGCACCGTGGCGATCGTCGGTTTCGTGACGCTCTCGGGCGGCTCGCTGATCGCCATCCAGGGTTTCGCCTCGCTGGGCAATATCGGTGTCGAGGCGTTCACCGGCTTTTTCGCCGCCCTGGTCAACGTCCGGATTGCGGCTCCCGTGGTTGCCGGTCAGGCGCTGGCCGCGACAGTGGGGGCCGGCGCCACCGCCGAGCTGGGTGCCATGCGCATCAGCGAGGAGATCGACGCGCTGGAAGTGATGGGCATCAAGTCGATTTCGTATCTGGTATCGACGCGCATCCTCGCCGGTTTCGTGGTGATCATCCCGCTCTACGCCATGGCGATCATCATGAGTTTCCTGTCCGCGCAGATCACCACGACCTTCTTCTACGGTCAGTCGATCGGCACGTATGACCACTACTTCCGCACGTTCCTGCGGCCCGACGACGTCATGTGGTCGTTCGTCCAGGCCATCATCATCTCGGTCATCGTGATGCTGAACCACTGCTACTACGGCTACAACGCCGGTGGCGGCCCGGTCGGCGTCGGGGAGGCAGTCGGCCGCTCGATGCGGGCCTCCCTGGTTCTCATCGTCGTGGTGGTTCTGCTGGCATCGTTGGCGCTCTACGGCGTCAACCCGAACTTCAACCTGACGGTGTAGCGCCATGACCACTCCGTCGAATCACACCTCGCTGCCTCAAAACGAGCAGCGGACGCCGCCCTACAAGTTGGCCGGGCTGGTGCTGCTGGTGATCGCCGCCGTCGTGGTGGCGCTGGTCTACGTGCAGTTCCGCGGCGGCTTCACCCCGACCACCAAGCTGACCCTGGTCTCTGACCGGGCCGGTCTGGTGATGGACCCGGGCTCGAAGGTGACCTTCAACGGGGTCGAGATCGGTCGGGTTGCGTCGGTCGAGGCGATCGAACGGAACAACACGACGAAGGCCCAGCTCGCGCTGGACATCGATCCGCGCTACATCAACCTGATCCCCGCCAATGTCGACGCCAATATCAAGGCCACGACGGTGTTCGGCAACAAATACGTGTCGTTCACCTCGCCGAGCAAACCTGATGCGGCGCGGATCTCTTCGGCCGATGTCATCGACGTCTCCGGTGTGACCACCGAATTCAACACGCTGTTCGAGACCATCACCTCGATCTCCGAACAGGTCGACCCGGTGAAGCTGAATCTGACGCTCTCAGCTACGGCGACGGCACTGACCGGTCTCGGCACCAAGTTCGGTCAGTCGATCGTCAACGGCAACGCCGTGCTCGACGACATCAACCCGCAGATGCCGCAGATTCGCCGCGATATCCAGGGCCTGTCCGACCTGGCCGACGTCTACACCAAGGCCGCCCCCAATCTGTTCGACTCACTGGACAATGCCGTGACCACCGCCCGCACACTCAATGCGCAGCAGGGCGACCTCGATGCGGCGCTGCTGTCCGCCGTCGGCTTCGGTAACACCGGGGGCGACGTGTTCGAGCGAGGCGGGCCGTATCTGGTCCGTGGGGCTTCCGACCTGATCCCGACCGCCAGGACGCTCGACCAGTACAGCCCGTCGCTGTTCTGCACGATCCGCAACTATGCGCTGATCACACCGGCGGCTGCGGCTGCGCTCGGCGGTGACGGTTTCTCCCTGAACACCACCACCCAGTTCCTCGGCGCCGAAAACCCCTACGTCTACCCAGACAACCTGCCGCGGGTCAATGCCAAGGGCGGACCGGGCGGAGCTCCGGGCTGCTGGCAGCCGATCACCCGTGACCTGTGGCCGGCGCCGTACCTGGTGATGGACACCGGGGCATCGATCGCGCCGTACAACCACTTCGAACTCGGCCAGCCGATCCTCACCGAATACGTGTGGGGCCGCCAAGGCGGGGAGAACACGATCAACCCATGAAAATCACCGGTACAGCTGTCAAGCTCGGCGCCTTTTCGTTGGTGCTGCTGCTCTTCACGGCCATCATCATCGTGGTCTTCGGCCAGTTCCGGTTCGACCGGACCAACAGCTACTCAGCCGAATTCAGCAACGCCAGTGGCATTCGGGCGGGGCAGTTCGTCCGCGCCTCGGGTGTCGAGATCGGCAAGGTGGAAAAGGTCCAGCTTGTCGACGGCGGCCAGCGCGTGCGGATCGATTTCGACGTCGACCGGTCACTTCCGCTGTTCCAGTCGACCACCGCGCAGATCCGCTATCAGGATCTGATCGGCAACCGCTACATGGAACTGCAGCGCGGCGACGGTGAAGGCGCCGATCGGGTGCTGCCGCCCGGTGGTTTCATCCCGCTCTCGCGGACCCAGCCCGCGCTCGATCTGGATGCCCTGATCGGTGGTTTCAAACCACTGTTCAAGGCACTCGATCCCGACAAGGTGAACAACATCGCGTCGTCGATCATCACGGTGTTCCAGGGTCAGGGCGGGACCATCAACGACATCCTGGATCAGACGGCGTCGCTGACCTCAGCCCTGGCCGACCGTGATCAGGCGATCGGCGAGGTGATCACCAACCTGAACACCGTCCTGGCCACCACGGTCAAGCATCAGAAGGAGTTCGACCAGACGGTCAACAACTTCGAGGTGCTGATCACCGGGCTCAAGAACCGGGCTGATCCCTTGGCCGATGCGACCGCGAATATCAGCAATGCCGCAGGCACGTTGGGCGATCTACTGGCCGATGACCGTCCGCTGCTCAAAGACACCTTCGCCAAACTGGAGACCGTCCAGCAGCCGCTGGTCGATCAGCAGGCCGAGGTCGACGCACTGCTGACCAAGCTGCCCAATTCCCTCAAGACGATCGGTCGCGCCGGTGGCATCTACGGCGACTTCTTCAACTTCTATCTCTGCGATCTGAACCTGAAGCTCAACGGGCTGCAGCCGGGTGGACCGGTCCGCACGGTGAAGGTCTTCACGCAGCCATCGGGTAGGTGCACGCCGCAATGAGAAGCATCGAGGGCTCCAACCGCATCAGGAACGGCATCGTCGGCATCCTGATCGTCATCCTGGTGATCGGCGTCGGGCAGAGCTTTACCGGCGTGCCCATGCTGTTCGCGCAGCCCAAGTACTTCGGCCAGTTCAGCGATTCCGGCGGTCTCAATCCCGGCGACAAGGTGCGCATCGCGGGTACCGACGTCGGCACCGTGGAGTCACTGGACATCGACGGTGACCACATCGTCATGGGATTCTCGTTGGGCGGCAACCTGATTGGCACCGAAAGCCGACTGGCCATCCGCACCGACACCATCCTGGGCAAGAAGGTGCTCGAAGTCGAGCCGCGTGGCGCACAGACGTTGCGGGCCAACGGGGTGCTGCCGATCGGGCAGAGCACCACGCCGTATCAGATCTATGACGCATTCTTTGATGTCACCAAGGCCGCAGGCGGCTGGGATATCGACACCGTCAAACGCTCGCTGAACGTGCTGTCGGAAACCGTCGACCAGACCTACCCGCACCTGAGCGCCGCGCTCGACGGGGTGGCCCGGTTCTCCGATACGGTCGGCAAACGCGATGAGCAGTTCAAGCAGCTGCTGGCCAACGCCAACAAGGTGGCCAGCGTGCTCGGCGATCGCGGACCGCAGATCAACCAGCTGTTGGTCAATGCCAAGTCACTGTTGGCGGCGGTCAATGAACGCGGCCGTGCCATCGACTATCTGCTGGAGAACATCTCGCAGGTTTCCACCCAGTTTCAGGGCCTGGTCAACGACAACCCGAACCTCAACCACGTCCTCGAACAGCTCCGCGTGGTCAGCGACCAACTGGTCAAGCACAAGCTCGATCTCTCCGACGTGTTGGTCTCGCTGAGCAAGTTCGCCGGGGCGTTGGCCGAGGCCATCGGTTCCGGGCCCTACTTCAAGGTGCTGATCGTCAACCTGCTGCCAGGGCAGGTGCTGCAGCCGTTCATCGACGCCGCCTTCAAGAACCGCGGTATCGATCCCGAACAGTTCTGGCGCAACGCCGGTCTGCCCGCGTTCCAGTTCCCGGACCCCAACGGGCAACGCCCGCCCAACGGTGCGCCCGCTCCTGCGCCGACACCGCTGGAAGGCACTGCCGAGTACCCGGACCCTGCCGTGATCAAGGGTTCACCGTGCTCCTACACGCCGCCTGCCGACGGCCTGCCGACCCCCGGCAACCCGCTGCCCTGCGCGTCGCTGACCAACGGTCCCTTCGGTGACAACCCGTATGGCGCCAACTACGGTCCGCCGAACGTCGCGACGTCGGCTCCGAATCCGGATGCACCGCCGTTTGCACCCGGTGTGCCCGCCGCCGCGATCCCCGGCGAACCGTCACCCGCGGTGCCAGGTGCGGCACCGGTTCCACTGGCGCCCGGCCCGCCGGGAGCGCGCACGGTGCCGGTCGGTCCGCTGCCCGGCCCGCCGCCGCCCCCGCCTGCGACACCGCCGGTTCCCTACGAGCAGGGCCCGCCGCCGCCAGGACCCGGACAGCAGCTGTCGCCGAATTCGGTTGCGCCCCTTCCCGGTAACCCGCCGTTCGTGGTGCCCTCGATCGCGCCGACAGATATGGGAGGTGCGTAAGCGATGTCCACGATCTTCAACGTCCGCAATATGGCGCTGCCACGGGTTTCCCGCACGGCGGTGATCATCGGCATCGTCGTCATCGTGCTCGGCCTGGTCGGTGTGATCGTTGGCTGGCAGTTGTACAAGAAGCTGACCACCACCACCGTCGTCGCCGAATTCCCGCAGGCCCTTGCCCTCTATCCGGGGGACAAGGTGCAGATCATGGGTGTCAAGGTGGGCACGATCGACAAGATCGAACCCGCCGGTGACCGCATGCGGGTGACGTTCTCCTACGACAACAAGTACAAGGTGCCTGCGAATGCGACGGCATCCATTCTCAATCCGAGCCTCGTCGCCTCGCGCACCATCCAGCTCACCCCGCCCTACACGGGTGGGCCGGTGCTGGAGAACAACGCGGTGATCCCGCTGGACCGCACCCAGGTGCCGGTCGAATGGGATGACCTGCGCAACCAGATCACCGATATCGTCAGCCAACTCGGCCCCACCAAGGAACAGCCCAAGGGCCCGTTCGGCGATGTGATCGAGTCCTTCGCCAACGGCCTGGCCGGTAAAGGCAAAGAGATCAACACGACGCTCAACGCGTTGTCCGATGCGGTGACCGCTCTCAACGAAGGGCGCGGCGATTTCTTCGCCGTCGCCAAGAGCCTGGCGCTGTTCGTCAACGCGCTGCATCAAAGTGATCAGCAGTTCGTCGAGCTCAACAGCAACCTCGCGGAATTCACCAACACGTTCACCAACAGTGATCAGGAGATCTCCACCGCGCTCAAGCAGATCGACGGATTGCTCACCACCGCACACAAATTCGTCAACGACAACGGTTCGGTGCTGTCCAAGGACATCAACAACCTCGCCGAAGCCACCAACGCGATCCTCCAACCCGACCCGCGCAACGGCCTGGAAACGGTTTTCCACGTGTTCCCGAACCTTGCCGCCAACGCGGCCAATATCTACGAACCGGCACACGGTGCGTTGACGGCCATCCCGGTGGTCGCCAGCTTCGCCAACCCGATGCAGTTCATCTGCAGCTCGATCCAGGCCGGTAGCCGGCTGGGCTATCAGGAGTCGGCAGAGCTGTGTGCGCAGTACCTGGCGCCGATCCTGGATGCGATCAAGTTCAACTTCCCGCCGTTCGGCGTCAACATGTTCTCCACCCCCGACGTGCTGCCCAAGGAGGTGGCCTACTCCGAGGCGCGCCTGCAGCCACCATCGGGTTACAAAGACACCACGGTGCCCGGAATCTGGTCGCGGGACACACTTTTCAGCCATGGCAACCACGAACCCGGTTGGATCGTCGCACCCGGTATGCAGGGCGTGCAGGTGCAGGCGTTCACCCAGAACATGCTGACACCGGATTCGTTGGCCGAGTTGATGGGTGGCCCCGATATCTCCGTCATTCCGCCTGCCGGCCCACCCGGTGGCGCGGCGCCCAATGCCTACTCCGACACCAATCCGCTGCCCCCACCGTGGTATGTCCAGCCCGGTCCGCCGCCTGCACCTGGACCTGATGTCGTGCCAGGGCCGGCACCGGTGTCCGCGCAGTTGCCCGGCACCGGCGCCGGACCGGCAGGTGGGGCTCCGGCTCCTGCGCCCGCTGCAGGCGGTCCGGCACTGCCCGCTGAGGTAGGTGGCCAGTGATGAACGCGTGGAAGACAACCCGGCGCGTGCTGTATCGCGGCCTGGCCCTGCTGGTCGCGGCGATGGTGCTGGCCTCGTGCGGCTGGCGCGGTATCGCCAATGTGCCGCTGCCCGGTGGCCCCGGCAGTGGTGGCGACCGGATGACGGTCTACGTGCAGATGCCGGATACGTTGGCGCTCAACGTCAACAGCAAGGTCCGGGTCGCCGACGTCTTTGTCGGATCGGTGCGGGCGATCGAGCTGAAGAACTGGATCGCCACCCTGACCCTGGATGTCGACCCCAATATTCAGTTGCCAAAGAATGCGTTGGCCCGGATCGGCCAGACCAGTCTGCTTGGCACGCAGCACGTCGAACTGACGGCGCCACCGGAGCCGTCGTCGCAGCGGTTGCGCAGCGGGGACACCATCCCGCTGAAGAACTCGACGTCCTACCCGACCACCGAGCGGACTCTGGCCAGCATCTCGACGGTGCTCAACGGTGGCGGTATCCCCAACCTCGAAGTGATCCAGACCGAGGTCAACAACATCCTCGACGGCAATGCCGTACCGATCCGCGACTTCCTCGGCAAGCTCGACGTGTTCACCGAACAGCTCAATGCGCAACGTGAGGACCTCACCCGCGCCATCGACTCGACGAATGAACTGCTCAAGATTGTCGCGGCCCGCAACGACACCCTGGACCGGGTACTCACCGAATTCCCGCCGCTGATAAAACACTTCGCCGATCAACGCGACCTGTTCGCCGACGCGGTGACAGCGCTGGGCCGGTTCAGCAAGGCCACCGATGACACCTTGTCTGCGGCGCGCGGCGATATCGAAACCAACCTGCGGCTGCTGCAGCGCCCCCTGACCCAGCTGGGTCGGGCCTCCCCTTACCTGGTGGATGCGCTGAAGTTGATGCTGACGGCGCCATACCCAATTGACAACGTGCAGAAGGTGATCCGCGGTGACTACATCAACACCTCGGCGACTTTCGACCTGACGCTCAGTGCGATCGACAACTCGTTCCTGACCGGCACCGCGTTCTCGGGTGCGCTGCGTGCACTCGAGCAGTCATGGGGCCGCGATCCTGCCACGATGATTCCGGATGTGCGTTTCACTCCGAACCCGAACTCGGTTGCCGGTGGACCGCTGGTGGAAAGGAGTGAGGGGTGATCAACCCATGCTGACTCGCTTCATCCGTATCCAGCTGGTCCTGTTCGCGCTGCTGACCGTGATCGCGCTGTCGGTGTTGGGGGTGTACTACCTGCGGTTGCCGAGCATCGCCGGTATCGGGCAGTACACGCTGACCGCGGATCTGCCCGCTTCCGGTGGGCTGTACGCCACGGCCAACGTCACCTACCGCGGTATCACCATCGGCAAGGTCACCGACGTGGTGCCGACCGAGCGTGGCGCCAAGGCGACGATGAGCATCTCCGATTCGTACAAGATCCCGCTCGACGCCGTCGCCAACGTGCATTCGGTGTCGGCGATCGGCGAGCAGTACATCGACCTGGTCTCCGACGGAAATCCGGGACAGTACTTCTCGCCGGGTCAGACCGTCGCCAGGGGTACGGTGCCGCGCGAAATCGGGCCGGCGCTCGATGCCGCCAACAACGGTCTGTCGGTGTTGCCGAAGGAGAAGATCGCCGGCCTCCTCGACGAGACCTCAATTGCGGTCGGTGGCCTCGGCCCGGCGTTGCAACGCCTGGTCGACGGCACCCAGGCGATCGTCAGTGACTTCAAGACCAACATCAACGACGTCAACGACATCATCAACAACTCCGCACCGATCATCGACAGTCAGGTCAACTCCAGCGACGCGATCCAGCGCTGGGCGGCCAACCTCAACGAGATCACCGCTCAGGCCGCCGCCCAGGATCAGGCGTTGCGCAGCGGGCTGACACAGGCCGCGCCGACCGCCGATGCTGTCACCGCGGTGTTCAGCGATGTCCGGGAAGCACTTCCGCAGACGCTGGCGAACACCGAGATCGTGCTCGACATGCTCAAGCGCTACAACAAGGGCCTCGAGCAGACGCTGGTGGTGTTGCCGCAGGGCGCGGCGATCGCGCAGGCGGTGGCAGCACCGTACAAGGGTTCGGCGGCACTGGACTTCAGCCTGACCATCAACCAGCCACCGCCATGCCTGACGGGCTTCCTGCCCGCCAGCGAATGGCGGTCGCCGGCGGATACCAGCACCGCGCCGCTGCCGAACGGCCTGTACTGCAAGATCCCCAAGGACACCCCGGCCAACGTCGTCCGCGGCGCTCGTAACTATCCCTGCGTCGACGTACCGGGCAAGCGTGCGGCCACCCCGGCCGAGTGCCGCAGCGACCAGCCGTATGTTCCGCTGGGTACGAACCCGTGGTACGGCGACCCCAACCAGGTGCTGAACTGCCCGGCGCCGGGCGCACGCTGTGAGCAGCCGGTGAAACCGGGTGAGGTGATACCGGCGCCTACGATCAACAGCGGGACCAACCCATTGCCTGCCGATCAACTGCCTGGCCCGCCGCCGGTGACCAGCGATCCACTGAGCGCGCCTGGCAACGGTTCGGTGCAGTGCAGCGGTCAGCAACCCAATCCGTGCATCTACACTCCGGCCCCAGGTAATACCGCGATCTACAACCCGCAAAGTGGTGAGGTCGTCGGTCCCGACGGAGTCAAGTACACGGTCAACAATTCGACGAACACAGGAGACGAAGGATGGAAGGAGATGCTGGCTCCGGCCGGCTAGACCCCGTCCTGGATAACGAATCCGAAGCCCCCACCGACGACGCGGCGCACGCTGCCGACGCCGAGGACGCCGTCGCCGAATCGATCGGCGCCGAACCGACGCCCGGTGCGCGGTCCCGCTCGAGGTTGGCCAGCCGCGGTTGGGTGGTAGGCATCTGCGCGACCCTGGTGGTTCTCGCCGCGGCCATGGCCACCGGCGGATACTTCGCCCTGCGTTCGCATGACCAGAGTGCGGCGTTCGCGCGTGCGGAGGCGTCTGCGATGCAGGCCGCCAAGGATTGCGTTGCGGCCACGCAGGCGCCGGACACCTCGGCGATGGAAGCCAGTCAGCGTAAGATCATCGACTGTGCGACAGGCGATTTCAGCGTCCAAGCCACCTTGTACAGCGGTGTGCTGGTCGATGCGTACCAGGTGGCCAACGCCCAGGTTCAGGTATCGAATATGCGGGCGGCCGTCGAACGTCACCACGATGACGGTTCGATGGACGTGCTGGTCGCTCTGCGGGTGGCGGTGTCGAATTCGGCGACGCAGAACCAGGAGACCGGGTATCGACTGCGGGTGACGATGGCGCCCGATAACGGTACGTACAAGATCGCCAAGCTCGACCAGGTGACGAAGTGACCGCACTGCTGCACGACATTGCCACCGAAGAAGCCCACGTCGATGAACCGGCGCAGGCCAGTGAGCGGCCGGCGTCGTGGTTGGCGCGGGCCGGCGCCTTCGTCGTCGACGTCCTGCTGGGTGTCGGCGTGGTGGCCGCACTGGCGCTCGTCGCCTGGTCGACCGCGCAGCGCGACTGGTTGTGGTGGCTCTGCGTCTCGGCGGCGGCGGTCGTGCTGTTGTCGATCGCGGTGAACCGTCTGCTACTTCCCGCGGTGACCGGCTGGAGCCTGGGGCGCGCGGTGGTCGGCATCGCCGTGGTGCGTCGCGACGGGACGGCGGTCGGGCCATGGCGGCTGCTCGCGCGTGACGTCGCCCATCTGCTCGACACTGCGGCGCTGTTCATCGGCTGGCTCTGGCCGCTGTGGGACTCGCGTGGCCGCACATTCGCCGATCTGCTGCTCGGCACCGAGGTCAGGCGCCGTTCTGCCACGCCGGCCCGGGCACCGCGGATCGCGCTCATCGCGGTATCGGTCGCCGCGGTGCTGGCCGTCGGTGCCGCGGTACTGGGCTATACCGTGGTGTACCGCAACGACTTTCGGGTAGGGCAGGCCCGCGAGCAGATCGCTGTTGAAGGTCCGAAGATCGTCGAGGACATGCTCAGCTACGACCCCTCGACACTGCAAGCCGATTTCGACCGCGCCCAGTCGCTGGTCACCGATGCCTACCGGCCGCAGCTGGCGGCCCAGCAGCAGGCCATCAAGGATGGCGCCGCCAAGGCGCCCGTCGTCGCCAACGATTACTGGGTGACCAACAGCGCGGTGCTGACCTCGACCGACCACGATGCGACGATGCTGATTCTGATGCAGGGCCAGCGCGGTGTTCCGCCCAAACCGCGCACCATCACCGCCACCGTCAAGGTCAACTTCCAGAAGTCTGCTGACGGGTCATGGCGGGTGGCTGCGCTCAATGTGCTGGCCAAGCCGAAGCCCAGCGGGGGTGGCCAGTGAGCCCGCGGCGCAGGGTTGACGGGGCGCCGGCATTCGAGGAGCTGCCACCGCAGAGAGGCCGGCGCTGGGGCCTTGGCCTGGCGATATCGGCGGCGGCCGCGGTCATCATCGCGGCTATCACGGTGAGCGCGCTGGTGTTGATCAGCCATGAGAAGGACCGCCGCACCAATGTCAAAGATGTGGCTGCGGTCGACTACACGCGCACCTTCATGGCGCAGTACACCACTCTGGATCCGTTCAACGCCAACGACTATGCCGAGCGGGTGCTGGCCCAGGCCACCGGACAGCTCGCCCAGATGTACACCGAGCGGATGAACGAGATCGTCGTCCAGGTGGCTCGCGCCGAGCCCACCAAGGGCACCGTGCTCGACGCAGGTATCGAACGCTGGAATGACGATGGCAGTGCCGATGTGGTGGTGGCCACCGAGACCACGACGTTGCTGCCGGACGGTACCCGCACTGAAAGCGGAAATCGTTGGGTGGCAACAGCGATACAGGAAGGTGACCAGTGGAAGATCAGCAATCTGCTGCAGGTGATCTGACCGGCGCCGATAACGACGCAGCCCGTCGGCGCCACCGGATGCCGGTCGGCAAGGCACGCAGGCAGACGCTACCGCCGGTGCAGGCGGACGCCGAAGAGGCTGTCGTACCAGATGCTGCCGTCGACGAGCCCGAGACACCTGTCGCGGAGGAGGACACGACGCCGGGGCGGGTGGTCTTCGTTGAGCGCACTCCGCCGGGGGCGCGGGCGCCGATCGCTATCGGGGTGGCGGCCGCGTTGTTCGTGGGTGCGGGTGCGTTTGGCGCTGCCATGGTGCAGCCGTACCTGGCGGACCGGGCGCAGGTCGACACCAAACTGACCATCGCCAGGACCGCCGCCGATGCCATCACGACCCTGTGGACGTATACGCCGGAGAATATGGACAATCTGGCCGACCGCTCCGCCAGATTCCTCGGCGGTGACTTCCAGGCGCAGTACCGCAAGTATGTCGACGCGATCGTGCCCACGAATAAGCAGGCGCAGGTCACCAACACGACCCAGGTGGTCGGGGCGGCGGTCGAATCGCTGACCGGATCCGATGCCACCGCCATCGTGTATACGAACAGCACCTCGACGAGCCCGTTGACCAAGGACATCCCGTCGATGCGCTACTTGTCGTACCGACTGACCATGACCCGTGATCACGCACAATGGCTGGTCACGAAGATGAGCACCATCACCTCGCTGGACCTGACACCGCAGCTCTGAGGAAATGTGACGGCTGTTGACGCCGATCTGACTATTCCGTCAATAAATCTGGTCACAGTCGTGTACATTTCCATCTCGCTAGCCGAACAAACGGTGTCGGCGAAAAGGATCGGCGATGTAGCGGGGTCTTCACCGACCTGACTCGTCGTATAGCGACTCGGGGCGATAGTGCCCGCCGGAGTCGGGGGTAGACACCGGGAAGGCGACCAGGCCCATGGCCGTCGCCTCCCCGGTGTCTGACAATTCTTCGCAGACTAGGGTCACCCCATGCCCAGTGTTCTGGTGACCGGCGCCGCCCGCGGGATCGGCAAAGCAATCGTTGCGCGACTGGCCGCCGACGGGTGGGATGTCATTGCGGGCGTCCGCAACGACACCGATGCCGAGGTCATGTCGGCGATACCGCGGGTGCGGACCGTCCTGCTTGATGTGACATCCGCCGAACACATTGCGGCGCTGGCAGAGTCGTTGCCGTCCCGGTTGGACGCGGTGGTGAACAACGCTGGCGTGGTTGTCGGTGGGCCGTTGGAGACGGTCAGTGTCGACGACCTGCGGCGGCAGTTGGAGATCAACGTGGTCGGTCAGCTGGCGGTCACGCAGGCGGTGTTACCGCAGCTGCGCGAGGCCCAAGGCCGAATTGTGTTCATCTCCAGCGTGAATGGCAAAATCTCGACACCCATCGTCGGTGCGTACTGTGCCTCGAAGTTCGCGTTGGAGGCGGCGGCCGATGCGCTGCGGATGGAGTTGCGGCCGTGGAAGATCGGCGTCCACGTGGTGGAACCAGCACAGACGGCCACTGATATGTGGGACACCGCCGAAGAGACTGCTGACCGGCTCGAAGCGGAGATGACCCCCGCGCAGCACGTGTTGTACGCCAAACATGTTGCGGGCTTTCGGAGGTCCATCCCGATGTCACGCAAGATAGCGGTCCCGCCGCAGGAGGTGGCGGCCGTTGTCCGGGAGGCGTTGACCGCGCGACGGCCGCGAGCGCGCTATGCCGTCGGGCTCGGGCCCAAACTCCAGATCGCGCTCATCACCAACCTGCCGACAGCGGTAACGGACCGCATTCTCCGCACGGTGATGAAGCAGCCATGAACGCGACGGAAACGACCTATCGGTAATTGACAGCAACGTCAGCTGGACTGCTCAACCAGGAGCTCAGCTGACTTCAGCAATTCTCTTCCACCCGATATCGCCGGTGTTACCATCCTGAGATCATCCTGAGAGATCGGCATAGGGAGTGGTCACATGGCATCTAGGCATCGCGCGCGGTCTCGGGTAGCCAAGCGGGCGGCGACTGTTGGTGTTGCGACCGCAACCGTCACTTCGCTGGTTGTCGGCGCGGCACCCCCGCCCGTGGCAAACTCTGCGCTCCCCGCCGTCGGGACTGCGGGCGCGATCCCCGTCGAGCTGACCGCATC
The DNA here is from genome assembly GCF_965229105.1 of Mycobacterium sp. Taxonomy (GTDB): domain Bacteria; phylum Actinomycetota; class Actinomycetes; order Mycobacteriales; family Mycobacteriaceae; genus Mycobacterium. Next base: position 6,671,149 of record NZ_OZ245858.1, on the reverse strand, counting down.
GGTGGCCGGGCTGGCCAGCGCACTTGCTGCGACGCCCGGTGCGCCGGGGCTGCCACCGATGGCGCTTGCACCGGGGGCGCCGGACCCGGCGTCGATTCCGGATCTGACCTTCGGCCTCGGCACGCAGGGTTACGACCTGTTCCAGACGCTCGGGGCGGCACTGGAATCGGGAGTTCTCGATAACGTCAACCTGTCCGGGCTGCTACAAGCCCTGGGTTATGACCCCACGAGCGCCATCAACACAGCGCTGGGCACCCTGCTGGCGAACGCCCTGGCCGGCGTCCCGATCGACCTCAGTGGCATACCGGTATTGGGCGCCGGGCTGTCCGCGGCCGGCATCAACAACGTCGCGGCATTGCTCACACTGCTCGGCTTTGATCTTGCCGATCCGCTGAACCTCGCCGGCGTGCCCGCCCCCGGTATCAACGTCATCACCGCGGGCCCGCCACTGACCTTGTTGAAATTCCTCGGGGTGGACTTGGGCTGGGTGCCCGGGTTCCCGAACTCGGTCGCCGACGAGATCAACGGCACTCCGTATCTGGACGTCACCGCGCTTGGCGTTTTGGACGCCTTGATCCCGATGATTCCGAACACGCTGAGGAACGCCCTGACGATTGCTGCGCTCAAGACTGTTCAGGCCGGCTTGCAACTCACGGGCGATATCAACGTGCTCGACGCCCGGGTGCCGATCGTCGCGGGCTTCGGGCTCGGCGCGTTCGCCGCCGGCATGGCATACCGGCAGGTGGTCGCGGACCTACCCAATCAACCCGGAGGTGCGAACTACACCGGCACCAGCCCGCTGGCGGGCAGCCTCACGATTCTGCCGATGGTCCTACTGCGCAATCCCGGCCGCGCCAACGGTGGGTTGTTCGCCCGCTTTTATCCCGAGGCCGCCCTGCTCGGTATCGACACCGTCACCCCCGACACCGAGGTGAGCAGCAGTACCAATCCGAATAACACGCTGCACGACCCGGTCGGCACCACCGGTGTGATCATCGGCGGGGCGAACCTCGTTCCAATCAAGGTCGACGGAACGGTCGAATATGACCCGCTGTCGGACGTCCCGTCGTGGCCAAATCCAATCTCGCTGGCCAATTCCGCGGCAGCACTGTTCTTTCCGACATACATCCTGCGCGGCGTGACGGCCGCGAGCCTGACTGAGGTCGTCGACGGCCAACTGACACCACAGCTCGCCGCGGCGCTGGGCGACACCACCGGCCCGCTCGCGCTGAACCTGTATCTGACGGTCCCGGTAAATGACGCCCTGCCGCTGCTCGAACCGATCAAATTGCCGATCGACGTGATCAACCTGTTCACCGGCGCAAACCTGAACAACCCGATCGCCACCGCCATCGAGCCCGTACTGACCAGCCTGACGAATCTCGGCTACACCGATGTGCAGCGCACCGTCGTTGATGGTGTCCCTCACTATGACCGCACGCTGGACCAGGCGAACGTCATCACCCCGTTCGGCTCACTGCCGCAGAACATCGACTGGGGTCAAGTCCCCGGCGATCTCGTCGTCCAGCTTGGGGCGGGTATCCAGAAGGCGATCGCCGACGGGTTTGTCAGTGATACCCCCGTCGTCAATCCGCTGGCGACACTTGCCCATCTGGTCGGCCTCGACGGCCTGCCCGGTGTGGCCAGCACAGTGAGCCCGTTGAGCGAGATCACCGATCTTTCCGGACTCACCGATAGCGCCGTCAATGCCGCAGCCGGTGCCGCGGTACCGGCGGCGCAGTCTCAGGACCCGGTACCGAGCACGGCAAAAGCGTTGGCGGACAACAACACTGGTAACGATCCCGTCGTTGCACCCACCAAACCCCTCAAAGCGGTCACCTCCAATACAGCCGCGGCCGCCAAGCGCGCCCAAGCCAGTGCTGACGCCTCGGCCAAGAAGGCTGCTGAAAGTCTCGACAAGATCGCCAAGGACGGCCAGAAGCAGATCCAGAAGGTCGTCAACAATATCCAAGACGACGTCCACGACACCGTGCAGAAGACGGTGAAAACGGTCTCCGGTGCGGATAAGTCGGCCGATAAGAGCGGTGACAAAAGCGGGGATAAGGCCGCCGACTAGTAGCTCGGTCTAGGTCGCGGCTGAAAGTCAGTTGAACGCAAGCCAACTGGGCAGGGCGCGTTCGTGGGAGTCGCACAGCACGGCCGTTGTATCGCAGGAACCCTTGGGGACACCCGCGCCTGCCCACATACCACCGGTGTCGCGGCGCAGAACGATCGACGACGAGCCACCGCCGTCGAGCCCGATCGCCACATCGGCGCCAAGACTGCGGAACAGGTCCTGCATATTGTCCAGCGTGTAGTTGCCGCCCTGGAAGATGTACATCTCATCGCGTTGCTGGGAGTACCCGATGGCGGTCCGCGCTGCGCTGGGGCCGGGATCGTTCATCTGGCCCGTGTGACCCGGGCCCAATAATCCGAAACCGCTGACCGCCACGAACCGGGACCCCTTGTCGAGCAGTCCCTCGATGGTGGGTGAGGCGGCATCGAAGTCGTCGGGTCCGCTGGGCCAGACCACGTACGGCACACCGCCCACCGGCAGGATCATCGTCGTCAGCGCGATCCAGTTCTCGTTGCCGCCCGAGAGTCCTTGCTTACCTGCATAACTCACATTCCCGGTGACGGCAGCATTCACCCGGCCCTGGCCGTTGGTGTTGTCCACGTAGGCGCCCAGTGGGGAACTGCACCCGGTGGTTTTCCAGGACCCACCTTTCTGACCGCGGATATCGAAGAAGTTGGCGTTGATCGCGATGGTCGGCTGCCCCAGCGCCTGCCAGGCCGCCAGCGGGGTGTAGATCTCCGAGGCCTGATAGAGCCCTTCGTTGGTGCGGGCGCCGGGGGTGCGTTCACACCGGGCCTGGTATCCGCTGTGGGAATCGACCAGCAGGCGCGGGGTGAGTCGCTTCGCTGCGGCCTTGATGGTCATCAGATGCCCGCCGTTGGTCATCTCGTAGCTGCTGCCGTCTGCCCTGAGCATCGGCGCCGGGAAGCCGCCGCCGAAGTTGTAGACCAGATATGAGCCGCGGGTCGTCGCAATCGCGGTGGCCAGTTGCTCCCTGGCGTCGGCCTGGGCCACGGGAACGGCTGTCAGCGACGCGCAGAGCATGAACGCCGCACCGCAGGCGGCGATCCGACGGACAGCGGCGGCTGCGGTGTTCACGGTTGCTGCCCTTTCGGTCCGCAAAGCGGGTGCTCGATACCAAACACAATAGTCACAGCTGCCACACAGTCAACTTTGATAACAAGGCAGTGACAATTCGAAATCGAGCGAATTACGTTCGCCGATAGAGTGTTTGCTGAAGCGTCAGCGTCCCGGCGGGGTCAACCGGTAGACGGCGCCGGCGTTGTCATCGGTGATGTACACCGCGCCATCCAGCCCGGTGACCGCTGCCACCGGGCGGCCCCACCGGCTGCCATTGGCGTCCTGAAAGCCACCGACGAGCGTCTGCTGGTTGCCGAGGCCACCGTCGCGCCACGGGTAGAACGAGACCTCTGGCGCACGCGGTGGCTTGCGATTCCACGATCCGTGCACGCCGATCAAGGCGCCACTGCCGAACGGGGCAGGCAGCTCGGTGAAGCTCATTCCGAGCGGGGCGGAGTGCGCGCCCATGCTCTGCTCGACCGGCGGGAGCGCCGCGCAGTCCAATTTGTCACCGTCGACGTTGGTCTGCACATCCCGGATGAATGCTAGGTCGGCTGGCCCGCCGTCGGGATTGCAGTAGGGCCAACCTAATTCGCGACCCGGCGTCAGCCGGGCGACGGACTCCGGGGGGTGGTCGTTGACATAGTCGGGCAGGACTTGGCCGAAATCCGTTCCCGCTTCCGGGTATTGGACATTGTCGCGGTTGTTGACAGCCGTCCAGACCGCACCATCGGGCGCGACGGCCAAGCCGGTGCCATTGCGAACCCCGGTGGTGAACGGCGCAGCGGGACCGCCCTCGGGTGGTACGCGCATGATGGTGGCGCGGGGCGGCGTGGCGTCGCGGTCGTCGGCGGAGATATTGCCGGTGGAGCCGATCGAGAAGTACACCGCACCGTCAGGTCCGACCGCGACGCTTTTCAGTGCGTGCGAGTAGGCGCCGCGCAGATCGGGACTTTTCGCGTCGGGTAATCCCGCGGCGATCACCCGTTGGCCGACCGCCTCGCCGTCGGTGTAGGTGTAGGCGTCGACCTGGTCGCTCTCGGCGATATAGAGCGTATCGCCGACGAAGGTCAACCCGTGCGGTTGATCCAATCCGTCTAGCAGAACGCTGGATTCGGGCGCGCCATCCGGTCTCGGTGTCAGCTTGACTACCTGCCCTGTCGAGGGCACCGAGATCAGCAGCGCACCGTCGGGCGTCCAGGCCGCCAGTCGCGCCTTGGGCACTCTGGCCCAGACCGATATCGACCAGCCCGGCGGCACCATGGCCTGCCGGGTGGTGTCGAAGGGGGTCTGTGCCAGGTCGGCCGGCACCTCAACGGTTGCCGGTGCCAATCCCGTGGGCTCTGCTGCCTGACTGGCCGGCGCCGGCGATACCGCTGACGGTCTCGGTGCGGGGGAGGGGCTTGCGCAGGCCGCGACCAGTACGGTCGCGGCCAGCGCCATCGATTTAGTTGGCCAGCCCGGCATGCATCTCCCACAACAGGATCTCTGCGGGTTCAGTTGCGGTGACTCGCTGCCCGCCCGAGGCGGTGAAGCGCACCGCGTCGCCCTCATGCAGCTCGCCCGCACCTTCCAGGGTGACGTCACCGCGCGGCACGAACAGATGCAGATATGGCGCGTAAGGCAATTCGATGCTCTCGCCGGGTTGCAGGCGTGCGCCGCGCAGTGCGGCGTACTTGTTCTGGATTGAGATCGCCGTCTCGTCCTTGTACTGCGGCATACCCGAAGCGATGGTCACCAGGCCCTTGCGGAGCAATTCGTTATCCACTTCCTGTTGCTGATACCCGGGTTTGATACCCGACTCATCCGGGACTACCCACATCTGCACGAAATGCACAGGTTCCTGGTGGGTTTCATCACCGGTCAGTGTCCAGGAGTCGTTCTTTTCGGAGTGCAGGATGCCGCGCCCGGCCGACATGCGCTGAGCCAGGCCGGGATAGATGACACCCGAATGGCCGGTGGAATCCTGATGGACCAGTGACCCGCGCATCACCCAGGTGACGATTTCCATATCGCGGTGCGGGTGCGTCTCGAACCCGCTGCCTGGTTTGACGGTGTCGTCGTTGTTCACCAGAAGCAGGCCGTGGTGGGTGTTGGCCGGGTCGTAGTGGCCGCCGAACGAGAACGAATGCTTGGAGTCCAACCACGAGATCTTGGTTTTATCGCGGTCTGCGGCACGCCGAACGTCGACGATGGGTTTCATGGTGCTGGTCATGTCATCACTCCTTGTGACGTGGCTGCCAGCCTAGGCGGTCGCCGGGCGGCATGCAGTGAGCAACCTAGATGACGTGTCATGTATTCCGCTACAGTCGGTCTATGTGGCTGAGCGACGAGCAGCAGCGGGTATGGCGCAATTACCTGACAATGGTCAGCAGATTGCAGGTGGCGATGCACCGTCAGCTCCAAGACGAGTGCGGGTTATCGCTGGCCGACTACGACGTGCTGGTCGCGCTCGATGAGCGTTGTCCGATCCGGGTCAGCGAGCTCGGCGATGTCCTGGGCTGGGAGCAAAGCCGGCTATCGCATCAGTTGCGGCGGATGCGGGAACGGGGACTGCTGACCAGGGAAGGTCGCGACGACGACCGACGCGGGGCGAACGTCGATCTCACCGACGGTGGTCGGTCGGCATTGGCGGCTGCCGCACCCGGTCACGCCGCGCTGGTCCGGACCGTGGTGTTCGACGGGATGACGGCCGCCGAGCTGCGCTCGCTGGGCTCGCTGACCGAGCGGGTGGTGGCCCGACTCAGCCAGGGGTGAATTGTGCGACCCGCCGAGCTGGGCTTGACTGCTTGAGGTGTTGAAGATGCAGACCGAGATGACGGCTGCAGCAGCCCAGTTCCTGGCCGATCAGGCTGACGAACTCGACCGCGAGCTCGGCGACATCGCAGGCGGGTGGGCCGATTTGTCGGCGAAGTGGACCGGCATCGCCTCTGCCGCGTATGAACCGGCCTGGGACGGGTGGCACCACGATGCGGCCACAGTGACCGCCGTCCTCACGGAACACTCCGCTGCGCTGCTGCGGGCTGTCGCGCTTCTGGTGGAGCATGAGAACCAGGCGTCCGTGGAACTGCGATCAGTACTCGGCGGAGGCCACACGCAATGAGTAGCTACTCGGTAGACCTCAATGAGCTGCTGGCGTTCGTGGAGCGGCTTGACCGGTTCAATCAGCGTTCAGAAGCGATCGCCGCCGCTGTCGACCGAGAGATCGCCGCGCTGCATGGGTCGTGGGCCGGTCTTAGCGCGGAGTCCGAAAAGGAGTATCACGCAACCTGGATCAGATTGGCCGGGGAGATGCGCAAAGCGGCTGACGAGCTCAGAGAGGCAGCGAAGGACGAACACCGCAACTACATCGACGTGGCGGCGTTGAACAGTTCTATGTGGCCATGACGCAGGCGGTTGACTCCTCCGCCGTTATGGACGCGGGTCGCGTCTACGGCAGTGTGCGGACTTCGACTGCCACGGCTGTTAGAGGGTTGGTTGGCGTTCTGCAGGGATCCGCCGGTATGGCGGGAACCGATAACGGCGCCCACGCCTGGGCGACCCAGTACGACAAACTCACCAGCTCTCTGATGGACGCTTCGGCTTCAGTTGTCAACGGTGCCGGGAAGTGTTCGGATCTGTTGAGTGCGACTGCGGTTAATCATCACAACGCGGACAGTCAATCTGCCGTAACTCCAGCCGCGCCGTGGCGGGCGCCACCTGAGTCATCGGTTTTTCCGACGCCCGCAGTCCCCTCGGCCGAAGGCGGATATGGCGACGTCCCTGGGTGGTGGCACACCATCTCGGCCTATGTCGAGGGAGAACTCTGGCCCAATGGACATCAGGACAAGCTTCGCGCGACGCACGACGCGTGGCAGAAGGCGGGCCGGGAGCTGCGCTCCGCTGCGCAACTCGTCAACGGCGGCACCAGTTCGATGGGTGCGATCGCGTCGCTGATGGATCAGCAGTCACCCGAATTCCCTGCGCTGCTGAGGAATTGCACGACGGAGCGCGACCAGATCAACAGTGTGGCCGATGGGTTCGACTCGGCTGCGCAGGCGTGTTCCGATTACGCGCAGACAATTGACGACGCGCATTCGAAGATATTGCACGAAATGCTCGTCCTGGGCGGGACGATTGTGGTCACCGAAATCGTTGCTGCGGTTTTGATTCCGTTCACCGCGGGCGCCAGCGAGGCGGTCTCCAAGGTCGTTGACGTCGCGCGGCTGACAGCGACCGGCGCCCGCATCGCCACCATCATCCGCGAGTTTCGCATCGCGGCGGAACTGTCGGCGTTGCCGACGGTCAGTGCCGCTGGCGCTGCAGCTCGCACTGTGTCCGAACTTGCGGCGTTGTTGTCTGCCCGGGTCCGGATCTTCCTCGGTGAGGTGACTGGGCGTATAGCGGCTGAACAACTTGAGCTGCAGAGGCTTTCGGCGGAAAGTGTTAAGAGAAAGCTCGATGGACATCTGTTGAATCCGGAGAATACAAAAGGAGGGGCCGAAAAAGCGGAATGGTTCCGGCAAGCGCTGGGCTACACGCGTGAAAACTCCGACGACCTTGCGAGGCAGATTGTCTTTGACGAGAGTAAAGCTGTCGAATTTGGCTCGACGCAGTATGGCACTCAATACAATCAAGTCATCTCGATAACCGGCGAAAACGGGAAAATCATCGACGTCAAGTTCGGCTGGATACGGAATAGCGATGGGGTCGTGCGGTTGGTAACTGCAATCCCGACCAAGAGATGAAAGATGCATGTATGCAACCCGAAGAGTACGACGTGGTCCGACTACTGCGTCCATTGCCGGAGTACAACGCCCCGATAGGTGCCGAGGGGACGGTGGTGATGGTTCTTTCGACAAAGGACCTTCCGCGCGCGTACGCCGTTGAGTTCCCGGAATCCGTTGGTACGACTGAACGCTGGTTCACTGTCGCTGAGGCTGACCTGGAAGTCGTGTGGCGTCGGGAAATCGGTTGGCTACCTGGATTTGGGCCGTCGGCTGACATCCAGTAAGAGTAAAGCAGCGATGAAACCCGAAGAGTACGACGTGGTCCGTCTTCTGCAGCCACGACCACAGCACAAACTGGCAGTCGGAGCTCGCGGCACAGTCGTGATGGACTACTCGAAATACGGTGGGCCGACCAAGGCGGATCTGCCGTCGGCATATGAGGTGGAGTTCATGGACTCAAGTGGAGACACAATCGCGTTGGACACCGTGCCAGCTGCCGACTTAGAGGTCGTGTGGCGCGCAGGAGTTGGGTGGCTTCCGGGCTTCGGACCAGACTCGTCACAGTGAGCGGGTCGAGCGGGCTCCCTCGCCCACTGAATCCCGCTGAGCGAGAGGTGCTTTCGCAGTATCTAGCGGGCTCGCGCAGAACCGACAGTAAGACGTTGATCGGGCAGATTCCCCACATCACCGTTGTTAAGACCCACCTTTCGACACTCGATCTTTCGGTTGACTCGACGCACACTGTGCCCGCCTACGTCGAGACGCCTGGCCCGTTGCGGCCGAGAATGCTCGTGCCCGGGCCGGACGGCGAAATCTGGGGTGAAGTCCTCGTGTGGGTGACCGCTGGATTTCTCAGTGGAATGGCATTGGCCTGGTGGAACGACGATGTCCCCTGGGGTTGGGAGCGCGTCCGAGTTACAGCATATGAGTGGGACGTGCTGCCCGGGTCATAGCTAGTCAGCCCGCTATCCCGAGTGTGGACTTTCTCCACAGGCGATCCCCCGACGGGTGGCGTAAGTCCACACTCGTCAGGCAGCCCTGATGGTCTACCTACATGAAGATAGCCGCAGCACCATTCGTCGGATCGGAAGCGCTGGCCAGTGGTCTGGTTACCAGACGAACCTTGTACAGCCGTCACCAGATGATTTACCGAAACGTCTTTCTGCCCAAGGGCATCGAACTGACACCGAAGACGAAGGCGTTCGCCGCGTGGCTATGGTCCGAGCGTAAAGGTGTGGTGGCGGGGACTTCCGCTGCTGCCTTGTACGGCACAAAATGGATCGACGCGCGATTGCCTGCAGAATTGATTCGCCCCGAGGGCTCTACCAACGGCATCGTCGTCCACCGTGCCACGTTGGATCCCGCAGAAATTGGCTCGGTCAACGGGGTTCCTGTCACCACGCCGGCGCGGACTGCTTTCGACCTCGGACGCAGAAAGGGCTTAGTTGAGGCGGTCGTGCGGTTGGATGCGCTGGCCAATGCGACGGGCTGCACACCAGAACACGTCGCCGAGGTGGTGGCCCGTCACGGCGGTGCCCGTGGGTTGACCCAGCTGCGGCAGGCGCTGCAGCTGATGGACGGCGGTGCGGAATCGCCACCCGAGACCCGAACGCGGTTGCTGCTCATCGAGGCAGGCCTGCCCAGGCCGCAGACGCAGATCACTGTCTACGACGACGGTGGCTACCCGTTCGCTCGCATCGACATGGGTTACGAGGACTGCAAGGTGGGCGTCGAATACGACGGTGAACAGCACTGGACCGATCCCAAGCGGCGGGCCCACGATATCGACAAAAGTGTGGAGCTGGCCGAGCACGGCTGGCTCATCGTGCGGGTCAGCGCAGACATGTTGCGCTACCGACCATGGGTGGTGGTCGACCGAGTGATCGACGCGCTGAGGGCAGCGGGGTGCACGTGGCTCGCCGAGTGTGGACTTGAATCACGCTTTTCGGGCGGGAGCGTTGCTTAAGTCCACATTCGGCGCGGACGCTCGGCGGGCCTAGAGACTCTCGGGCAGGCCGAAATTCGCGAATAGCGACCCGTCCAGGAACGCCACGACGTGCGAGATCCCGCCCGGCTTGATATCGAGGACGTGCAGCTGGAACGGCAGGTGTCGACCAGAGTCCTGGTCGCGCATGTACATCGCGGCCGCGGGTTGCCCGTTGGCCACGATCGGAATGAATTTCATATCCCCTGCGCGTTCGGCGGGGCATTTCTCGCGAGACAACCGCCCGATGTTCTCCGGCCCGCGGTACCACTGCGGGAACGGCGGCATCTCCCAGATGGCATCAGCGGTGAACAGTTCGACCAGCGCATCGATGTCGTACGCCTCGAACGCCGCGATATAGCGGGCGAGGAGATCCTTTGCCTCGGGCTCTTCAGGGGCCGCGATGGTGTCGTCCTGGCTGGGGCCGACCTCGTCGAGCTGGGCCCTGGCCCGCTGCAGAAGACTGTTGACCGCGGCCGTGGTGCTGCCGATCGCCTCGGCGACCTCGGCGGCCTTCCACTGCAAGACGTCGCGTAACACCAGGACCGCTCGTTGCCGTGGCGGCAGGTGTTGCAGGGCGGCGACGAACGCCAACCGCACCGATTCGCGAGAGCCGACGATCACCGACGGATCAGCAGGATCTTCGCCACCGTCAGGTATCGGCTCCAGCCATGGCACCTCGGTCCGTTCGGCGATGTCATCGCCGGGGTCAGAACTCGGCGTGCCCAGTCCGGTCGGCAGCGGGCGTCGGTTGCGACCTTCGAGCGCCGTCAGGCAGGTGTTGGTGGCGATGCGGTGCAACCAGGTCCGCACCGACGACTTGCCTTCGAACCGGTCGTAGGCCTTCCAGGCCCGCAAGAAGGTCTCCTGCACCAGGTCTTCGGCGTCGTGCAGAGAGCCGGTCATTCGGTAGCAGTGCGACAGAAGCTCACGTCGGTACTGCTGCGCATCGGCGAGAAACGCGTCTGACCCGTCTGCGCTGTCATCGAGGGTTCGTGCGAGCACGCTCACGTGTCCGAGCTTACCCAGCGGTGGTGACAAAAACGGCCCAGGAGTGACCGCTACGCTGCCCAGATGGCCACAACCCGGACTGAGCGGACCTTTGACGGCGTCGGTGGCGTCCGCATTGTGTACGACACTTGGACGCCGGATGACCCGCATGGGCCAACGGGCCCCAGAGGAATAGTCATCCTGGCGCACGGATTCGGCGAACACGCGCGCCGCTATGACCACGTCGCACAGCGGTTCGGGGACGCCGGGCTGGTGACCTACGCACTGGATCACCGCGGCCACGGTCGTTCCGGCGGCAAGCGCGTCTACCTGAAGAACATGTCGGAGTTCACCGCTGACTTCGGCACCCTCGTCGGGATCGCTGCCAAGGAGCACCCGACGCTGCCCAGGATCGTCCTCGGGCACAGCATGGGTGGCGGCATCGTGTTTGCGTATGGCGCCGAGCACACGGGCGACTACGACCTGATGGTGCTGTCCGGACCGGCGATCGCCGCCCAGGCCAACGTATCGCCCGCGTTGGCGGTTGTCGGCAAGCTGGTCGGCTCGGTGGCGCCGGGCGTACCGGTCCAGGAACTCGACGCCAACGCGGTATCGCGCGATCCCGCCGTCGTCGCCGCCTATAACGCCGACCCGCTGGTCCACCACGGAAAGGTCCCTGCGGGTATCGCCAAAGCTCTGCTTGAGGTCGGCGAGACGATGCCGCAGCGCGCCGGCGCGCTCACCAAACCACTGCTGGTCGTGCATGGTGCGCAGGACCGCCTGGTCCTAGCCACGGGCAGCGAGAGTCTGGTCGACTTCGTCGGATCCGCCGATGTGCACCTCAAGGTGTACCCCGAGCTCTACCACGAGGTGTTCAACGAACCCGAGCGCGACAGGGTGCTCGACGACGTCGTCGCATGGACCGAGGCCCGGTTGTGAAAGCTGTTGTTGCCATTTGGCTTTCGTTGTTTGTGATGATCGGCCTGGTCTCGGCCTGCTCGGAGAAAGACACCTGGGTCGAAGACGAGGTGACGTTCACCGCCGAGGGTCTGACGCTGCACGGCACCTACCGCCACCTCAAGAGCAACCCGGTGGGGCCCGCGGCTCTGCTCATCTCGGAGAGCGGTAACACCGACCGCAACGGTGACAACGCCGTGGTCGGTCCGGTCGGCAATATGCGCCAACTTGCCACCTACCTGTCCGACAAAGGGATAGCGAGCCTGCGTTACGACAAGGTCGGTACCGGAAAGACCGGGCTCGGGCCCTACGCCAACCACCGTGCCGACGTCGGTAGTGCGGTCTACACGCTCGGGGCCAAGGCGGCGGTCCGGTTCCTGGCTGAGCAGGCCGGCACCGACAAGGCCCGCATCTCCACCTACGCCATCGGCGAAGGCACCACCCATGCGATGGCGCTGGCCACCGATACCGACCCCGCCGCACCGAAGATCCACTCGCTGGGCCTGTTGTTACCGCTGACGGGTCGCTATCTGGACTTGATCACCGGACGGGTGATCGCGGACAACGCGCTGCAGCTCAAACAGGGCAGCAAGACCCAGCAGCAGGCCGACGGTGTGCTGGCCGCATGGACGGCCACCGTCAACCAGGCGCGTACCACCGGTACGGTGCCGCCGGGACAGTTGCCCGACGGGCTGAGTGCCGTTCTCAATCCCGGCAATGTGAAGGCCGTCATCGAGCAGGACGCCATCGACCCGGTCGCTGAAGCGCAGCGCATACCGCCTGGCACACCGGTGCTGCTGGCCTGTAGCGATACCGACAGCCAAGCTCAGTGCACTGCCACCAAGGCGCTGGCCGACGCATTGGCGCATACGGACCTGACGTTCGTCGAGCTCAAGGGTGTCAGCCACGTGCTGCGCGACGACCCGGCCGATAACGCGGCGAACTACGCCAAACAGGATCCACTGTCACCGCAACTGCTCACCGCGCTCGATCAGTTCGTCACAAAGTAGACTCGCGCCCATGACCAAGACGGTGGTGGCGACGGGTTATGGCGGCCCGGAAGTGCTTGCGGTACAAGACATCGTGCTGCCTGAGCTCGGTCCCGGCCAGGTCCTGATCGAGGTCAGAGCGGCCGGCACCAACCCCATCGATTTCAAGCTCTACAGCGGTTACATGGGTGATGACCCCGCCGCGCTGCCCCTGCCGGTGGGGATGGAGGCCGCCGGTGTCGTGGCCGCACTCGGGTCTGCAGACCCGGTCGGCTACACCGGAGCGTTGAGCATCGGCGACGAGGTGATAGCCACCAATATCAGCGCCGGTTACGCCGAACAGGTGATCGCCGATGCCGCCGAGATCGGTCACAAGCCAGCGTCGTTGTCCTTCGAGGAGGCTGCGGGACTGTTGCTGGTCGCTGAGACGGCCTGGCACCTGTTGACGAATACGGCAGTGGGGACAGGCGACACCGTGCTCATCCACGGCGCCGGTGGGGGTGTCGGCCTGGCGGCGATCCAACTGGCCGTCGCGCGGGGTGCGGTGGTGATTGCCACCGCGAGTCCGGCGCGCCACGACGAGCTGCGTGCTTACGGTGCCCGTCCGGTGGCCTACGGCCCGGGTCTGGCCGACCGGGTCCGTGCGATCGGTGCCGTCGACGCCGCACTTGACCTGGTCGGAACCGAAGAAGCGCTGGACACCTCGGTCGAACTGGTCGCCGACAAGAGTCGGATCGCGACGATCGCCAACTTCGACAAGGCGCCGCAACTGGGGATCGCGACGCTGACGGGAGCCGACGGCGGGCAGGCAATCCGCGACGCCTCCCGGCCCGAATTGATCAGGTTGGCCGCCGCGGGCCAGCTCAGCGTGGCAGTGGACAAGGTCTTCCCGCTCGCGCAGGCCGCTGATGCGCACCGGTATCTGCAGACGGGGCACGCGCACGGAAAAGTCGTACTGGTCCCATAGCGTGCGCGCATGACTGACGACAAGATGCTGGCGCGTATCGCCGCCCTGCTGCGCCAAGCCGAAGGTACCGATAACGCCCACGAGGCCGAGGCGTTCATGTCGGCGGCCCAGCGCCTGGCCACCGCCACCTCGATCGATCTCGCGGTGGCCAGATCCCATTCCGCGCAACGCTCCGCGGCCCAGGCGCCGACGCAACGCACCATCACGATCGGTGAGCCGGGTACCAAGGGATTGCGAACCTACGTACAGCTATTCGCGGTGATTGCCGCAGCCAACGATGTGCGCTGCGATGTGGCCTCGAATTCGGCGTTCGTCTATGCCTACGGTTTCGCCGAGGATATCGACGCCACGCACGCGCTGTATGCCAGCCTGGTGGTGCAGATGGTGCGGGCCTCCGATACCTACATCGGCTCCGGTGCGCATCGGCCGACGCCGACGATCACCGCCCGGCTGAACTTCCAGCTGGCGTTCGGCGCCAGGGTGGGGCAACGCCTCGGTGAAGCGCGTGACGAAGCGCAACGGGACGCCAAGAAAGACAAGGTCAAGGCTCCCGGTACGGCCATTGCGCTCCGCGACAAGGAGATCGAGTTGACCGACCATTACCGCAGCACCTCGAAAGCCCGTGGCACGTGGCAGGCGGCGCGCGCATCGGCCGGTTACTCGTCGGCGGCCCGTCGGGCCGGTGACCGGGCAGGCAAGCGGGCGCGCCTCGGTAACAGCCCGGAGTTGCCCGGCGCACGGACGCGTCTGGAGAGATGAACGAACGCGATGTCCAGCGCGCCAAGGTGTATGCCGCCGAGGGGTTCGTCCGGACGTTATTCGACCGGGCTGCCGAGCACAGTGCCCGCGGCATCGACTTTTTCGGGACATCGCTGACGTTGCCACCCGAAGCACGCTTTGGGTCGCTGGAGGGTGTTGCGCGCTATGTGGACGAGGTGTTGGCGCTGCCGCGGGTGACGCAGCGCTGGCCGGCGGCCGGTGCCCTTGCGGTGCGGTCACGACGGGGTGCGACCGCCGCCCACTACGAAAATACCGACGGCACAGGGATAATCGCAGTGCCGGACCGTCGTCCCGCGGACTGGGCCATGCGTGAACTGGTTGTCCTGCATGAGGTCGCGCATCATCTTCAACCCGCCGGATCGGCCCACGGGTCGGGATTCGTCGATACGTTCTGCGAACTTGCCGAACTGGTGATGGGTCCGGAAGTGGGGCATGTGCTGCGTGTCGTCTATACGAAAGAAGGGGTGAAGTGATGAGTGATCCAACCGCAGAGGCTGTCGATGCTTTGCTCAATGATGTTCTGCTCGGCGATGATCCGGCCCTGACCTCAGCGCTGGCTGACTCCACGGCCGCGGGGCTGCCGCCGATCGAGGTGACGCCGCAGGCCGCACATTTCCTTGGCCTGTTGGTCCGCATGTGTGGCGCCCGGCGGGTCCTGGAGATCGGCACCCTCGGTGGCTACAGCACGATCGCCCTGGCGCGCGCTGTCGGACCCGAAGGCAGCGTGCTCACACTGGAATTCGATCCGCGCCACGCCGAGGTCGCCGCGGGAAACATCGATCGGGCCGGTGTCGCCGATCGGGTCCAGATCATTGTCGGCGCCGCCCTGGACACGTTGCCCGGAATGTCCGGGGAGTTCGACTTCGTTTTCATCGACGCCGATAAAGAGAACAACAACGCCTACGTCCAGTGGGCGATCGATCTCGGTCACCCCGGTACGGTCATCGTCGTCGACAACGTCATTCGCAACGGTCGGGTGCTCAGTCCCGCTGCCGATGACCGCCAGGCGACCGCCGTGCGCGAGATGCTGGAGATGATGGGTGCACATCCGCGCCTTGATACCGCGGCGATCCAGACCGTGGGCGGTAAAGGCTGGGATGGATTTGCGCTCGCCCTGGTGACTTAGCTTTCCCACGCCGGAGAGGCCGCCGCAACGCCCAGTGCCGCAACGATTATCGCCTCCTGTCGCAGGAAGCGCTCGGTGGGTACCGGCACGGAGACGGCAATGATATGGCCGCCTGCGGTGGTGCCCGCGATCCCCGCCGCTGAGATGCCGGGGGTGTGTTCGCCGCGATCGAACGACAGGGTGTCGGTGCCAGTCCTGCCGTCGCGGGCTGCCAGCGCGGATCTGCCATTTGCGGTGTCGTTCAACGGGAATCGTTCTCCGATAGCGGAAACGGCGCGTAATCGATGAACGGATTCGATCTGGTCGATGAACCACATCTGCGATCCGCGCAGCACCGACAGATCGACGGTCTCGCCGGTGTCTGCGGCCACCTGCTCCAAGGTGGGTCGGAAACGCGTCGCCAGCCGGGTGCCGTCGGCGCTGTTCAAGCCGAGAACGCGGTCCCCGACGTGGAAGCGCCCCTGTTCGTCTGTGCGCGCAAAGCCCACCTCGACCAGACCGGTCAACAATCGCCGCGTGGTCGACTTTGCCAGTCCCAGCCGCGTCTCAAGATCGACCTGACGCAGCTGGCCTGGCGCGGTCGCGATCTCGTCCAACGCGTCCGCCGCGCGTCGCAGCACCTGGATGCCGTCCTCTCGCCGCTCAGAATTGGTCGCTGATACCTCTTCCGCGCGGGACATGGCTTCACTATATTGACCCACATACCGAATCAACAAGATTCGGAATGCGAATGTCGAGGGATATGATGGCGACGCTGCCAGCAGGACGGCACTTTTTTCGCGGCGACGACGGGTACGAACCCGCGCGCCGTGCCACGGTCTGGAACGCCAGGACGCCCGATCGGTTTCCCGACCTGGTCGTGCAGGCTGTCGATGCCACCGAGGTGGTGGCGGCAGTGACCTACGCCAAGGCGAGGGGGCTTCAGGTCGGTGTCCGATCCGGCGGGCACAGCTGGGCGGGTAACCATGTCCGGGACGGCGGCCTGCTTCTCGACGTCAGCGGGCTCGAGCACTGTCGGGTGGACCGCGACACCATGGTCGCCGTCGTCGGCCCCGGTAAGGGCGGCAGCGTATTGGCCGGTGAGCTGGCCGCGGCGGGGCTGTTCTTCCCGGTCGGACATTGCAAGGGTGTGCGCATCGGTGGGTATCTACTGCAGGGTGGTTACGGCTGGAACAGTCGCCTCCTCGGGCCCGCCTGCGAGAGCGTCGTCGGTCTGGACGTGGTCACCGCCGACGGCGAGCAGCTCTACATCGATGCCGAGCACCATCCCGATCTGTACTGGGCGGCGCGCGGTTCGGGCCCGGGCTTTTTCGCGGTGGTGACCGCATTCCATCTGAGGGTCTATCCGAACCCACCGGTCTGTGGCAGCAGCCTGTATGTGTATCCGCTGGACTACGCCGACGAGATCTTCACCTGGGCACGCGCGATCAGCGGCGAGGTGGACCGGCGGGTGGAACTGCAGATCGTCACCTCCCAGTCGATACCCGGTGCCGGCCTGGATACCCCTGGCATCGTGTTCGCTTCGCCGGTCTTCGCCGATACCGAAGCCGAGGCGCAACAGGCCCTGGCCCTGCTCGACACCTGCCCGGTGCGCGAAAAGGCAATTCTGGCAATGCCTTACACGCAGGCTGACCTACCGACGTGGTACCAGGCCATCATGAGCAACTACCCGGACGGCTATCGCTATGCGGCGGACAACATGTGGACCTCGGCGTCAGCGCAGGATCTGATGCCCGGCATCCACCGCATTCTGGAAACGATGCCGCCGCACCCGTCGCATTTCCTCTGGCTCAATTGGGGGCCGTCGCCGCAGCGCCAGGACATGGCCTACAGCCTGGAAGATGAGATTTACCTGGCGCTGTACTCGGTGTGGCAGGACCCGGCCGACGACAGCAGATATGGCGATTGGTCGCGGTCGAACATGGCCGATATGGCGCACCTGGCCACCGGGATCCAGCTCGCCGACGAGAACCTGGGTCAGCGGCCGGCGAAGTTCGCCAGCGATGACACGATGACGCGGCTGGATGAGGTCCGCGCGTCTTACGACCCCGACGGTCGGTTCTACCGCTGGATGGGTCGCGTCTGATGGCCGGCTACCTCGGCTACCGTGACGCCGATCGCGCGACGCCGTTCGCACAGTTCTTCCGTCCGGAAATGGCCCCGCTGCCCCGCCACGTCGTCGAGGCCCTCGAACACGGCCCGCAGGCCGAACCGGCACTCCTGGCCTTCGATGACGCCGCCACGCTGCTGGACGACGGGTATCAGCAGACCGAGAACGGCTACGGCGTCCTGCGCGACGGCGGTGTGCAGGTGTCGGTACGCACCGATATGCCGGGCGTCACCCCGGAGATGTGGACCTGGTGGTTCGGCTGGCATGGCAACGACGACCGCCGTTACAAGCTGTGGCATCCACGCGCCCACGTTTCCGCGCAATGGGCCGACGGCGGTGGGGAAGGCACCTATGTCGGTCGAACATCGCTGGTGCAGGAGTACCTCGGTTCTGCATTGACCGCCGCAGCCATCCAGTTCGTGCGGCCCAGCCGGCTCGGGCTCGACGAGGATCGGCTCACCGACGCGGTCGCCGTCTGTGCCAGGCTCGGATCTAGCGACGTGCCTGTCGACGTGGGGTGGTTGATCCACCACGTGCGGCCCACCGGTGATGGCAGTGAGATGCGCTCCCGCTTCTGGATGGGCGGCAGGCATATCGCGGTCCGCCGCGCACCGGGGATGGCGAACAGGGCGGTGCGGCCCGTCGCTTCCCGAGTGCTCGGTGCGTCCGCCGCCACTGCGCGTGACCTGCTGGTCCATTGCGCTCAGGAGATGAATCATGTCACCCATCTGCTGCCTGAGCTATGGCAACGATTCGGTAACTAATAGGCTTCATTCGAACTTTCACCAGCGATTCGCATATTCAGCAAATTTTGAGCTATCCTCGTCAACAGTTTGGTGACACCAGTGGATGGCGAGGTCCGGTTCGATGCGCAGTGCGGCGAGAAGTCGAGTGCTTGGTTGGTGTGCGGTGGCCGTGGTGGCCGCCGTCGCCCTGTCCGGGTGCGGAAAAGCCGGCGGCGCGGATACCGACGAGGACGCCGGGACGAAGGACAGCCTTGCGTTAACAGCATTCACCGCCGCCCAGCCCGGTTGGAATGCCGTCATTCCCGCGTTTCTGGCTAGCCCCCAGGGCGCTGGCATCAAGATTCAACCCACGTTCGGCAGCTCGGGTGTCATGGCGAAGTCGATCACGGACGGGGCGCGTGCCGATCTGGTCAACTTTGCCGATGAGCCCAGCGTCACCCGGCTCGTGCAAACCGGCAAGGTCGCAGCGGATTGGAATGCGGGTCCCAGCGCAGGCAGCCCCTTCGGTTCAGTGGTGACCTTCCTGGTTCGCGCCGGCAATCCGAAGAACATCCACGACTGGGGTGATCTGCTCCAGCCCGGTCTGCAGGTCGTTACGGCCAACCCGGTTGCTACCGGATCCGGTAAGTGGGGACTCGTGGCGGCGTACGCGGTCATGAGTAACGGAGGTCAAGACCCGGCCGCGGGGATGGCGTACCTGAACGCACTGGTGCTTGAGCACATCCAAGGCGGCGGTCCTGGCACCGGTCACGAGGCCAGCGATGCGTTCGTCAATGGTTCCGGCGACGTGCTGCTGACCTCCGAGGCCAACGCCATCGAACTGCAGCGCGAAGGAAAACCTGTCGAGCACATCACGCCCCCGCGGACTCTTCGGGTGGACAACGTGGTGGCCGTGATGAAGGACGCCCAGCACGCCGACGCAGCGACCCGGCTCAGCGACTACCTCTACACGCCCGACGCGCAGCGCCTGTGGGCGCGGGCAGGTTTCCGCCCGTCCGACCCCGCCGTCGCCGCCGAATTCGCCGAACAGTTTCCGATGCCCGACACGCTGTGGACCATCGCGGACCTCGGTGGCTGGCGCTCGATCGATGCGAAGTTCTTCGACCGCCAAAACGGTGTGGTCACCAAGATCTTCGACCAGGCGGTCAGTTAGCCAGCAATGTATTCAAAGTGCAAAGCTGCTCCTTAGGGCTATTTCCAGCAAACCTTGCTATCGTCGTCCGAATTGTTGGCAACGATTGAGTGGCGAGGATTTGAGATGAGCTTTACCCGCCGCGGTCGCGTGCTCGATATGTGTTCGCTCGTGCTCGTGCTGGTGGTGGCCGCGAGCCTCTCTGCGTGTGGAAAAGCCGGCGGTGCGGACACCGACAAGGACACCTCGGCGAAAGACGCGCTGTCACTATCGGCTTTCGCGTCGGCGCAGTCCGGCTGGAACTCCGTCATTCCCGCCTTCCTGGCCGGCCCGCAGGGCGCGGGGGTGACCATCAACAGTCCGTCCTACGGCACCTCGGGGGATCTCGCGCAGGCCATCATCGACGGCCAGTCCGCCGATATCGTGAACTTCTCCGATCAGCCCACCATCACGCGGCTCGTTCGCGCGGGCAAGGTCGCGGCCGACTGGAATGCCGGGCCCGGCGCCGGCAGTCCGTTTGGTTCGGTGACCACCCTGATGGTTCGCGCCGGCAACCCCAACAATGTCCACGACTGGTCGGACCTGCTCCAGCCGGGGCTGGAGGTCATTGCGGTCAACCCGGTGCTCTCGGGATCGAGCAAATGGGGAGTCCTCGCCGCTTACGCAGCGACCAGCGGCGGCAATCAAGATCCCGACGGCGGACTGAATTTCCTGAAAACGCTTGTGCTTGAGCACATCAAGATCGCCCCGGCGACCGCGCGCGAGGCCACCGACGCTTTTCTGCAGGGCAAAGGGGATGTGCTGATCGTCCCCGAGAGCACAGCCATCGACGCCGAGCGGCGCGACACATCGCTCACCCATATCGTGCCGCCGCAGACGATGAAGGCCGACAACATGATTGCCGTCATCAAGGACGGCCCGCATATCGAGGCGGCCACCCACCTGAGGGACTTCCTCTACACGCCTGACGCGCAACGCCTGTGGGCGCGGGCCGGTTTCCGGCCCTCGGACCCGGCCGTCGCCGCGGAGTTCGCCAGCGAGTTCCCGATGCCGACGCAAAAGCTCTGGACCATCGACGATCTCGGTGGCTGGAGCAGTACCGATTCGCGCTTCTTCGACAGCAAGAACGGCTCGATCACCAAGATCTTCAATCAGGCCGTTCAGTAGGCGTCAGCCGCACACCGCGCCTTGGGCCGCCGAGCCGACCAGCTTGCGGTACTTGGCCAGCACCCCGGTCGGATACTTCGGCGCTGGTGGGTGGAAACCCGCTTTGCGCGAATCGAATTCGTCGGCCTCGACGAGCAGGTCCAGCGTGCCCTTGCCGACGTCCAGGCGGATGCGGTCACCGTCGCGCACGAAGGCGATCGGACCGGCATCGACCGCTTCGGGTGCGACGTGCCCGACGCACAGGCCGGTGGTGCCGCCGGAGAACCGGCCGTCGGTCATCAGCAGCACGTCCTTGCCGAGCCCGGCGCCCTTGATGGCGCCGGTGATCGCGAGCATCTCGCGCATCCCCGGTCCGCCCTTGGGACCTTCGTAGCGGATGACGACGACATCTCCTGCGACGATGGTGCCGTCTTCGAGGGCGTCCATCGCGGCGCGCTCACCGTCGAAAACCCTTGCGGTGCCTTCGAACACGTCGGAGTCGAAGCCCGCCGACTTGACCACGGCACCCTCGGGTGCCAGTGACCCGTGCAGGATGGTGATACCGCCGGTGGGGTGGATCGGGTTGCTCAGTGCCCGCAGCACTTTGCCGTCGGGATCCGGCGGTGCGATGTGGGCGAGGTTCTCGGCCATCGTCTGGCCGGTGACGGTCAGGCAGTCGCCGTGCAGCAGGCCCGCGTCGAGCAGCGCCTTCATGATCACCGGCACGCCGCCGATCTTGTCGACGTCGTACATCACGTGCTTGCCGAACGGCTTGACGTCAGCCAGGTGCGGCACCTTCGCGCCGACGCGGATGAAATCGTCGAGGGTCAGCTTGACATCGGCCTCGTGGGCGATCGCGAGGAGATGCAGTACCGCGTTGGTCGACCCGCCGAAGGCCATCACCACGGCGATGGCGTTTTCGAAGGCTTCTTTGGTCATGATGTCGCGGGCGGTGATACCGCGTTTGAGCAGTTCGACGACGGCCTCGCCGCTGGCCTTGGCGAACCCGTCGCGGCGGCGGTCGCTGGCGGGCGGGGCCGCGCTCCCCGGTAGCGACATGCCGAGCGCCTCGGCTGCGCTGGCCATGGTGTTGGCGGTGTACATGCCGCCGCACGCTCCTTCGCCGGGACAGATGGCGCGTTCGATGGTGTCGACATCCTCGCGCGACATCAGACCGCGTGAGCAGGCGCCGACGGCCTCGAAGGCGTCGATGATGGTGACATCGCGCTCGATACCGTCAGCGAGCACTGCCTTGCCCGGCATGATCGAGCCGGCATAGAGGAACACGCTGGCCAGGTCGAGGCGGGCGGCGGCCATCAACATGCCGGGCAGTGACTTATCGCAGCCGGCGAGCAGGACGGACCCGTCCAGGCGCTCGGCCATCATGACGGTTTCGACGCTGTCGGCGATCACCTCACGCGAGACAAGTGAGAAGTGCATACCTTCATGGCCCATGGAGATGCCGTCGGAGACGGAGATGGTGCCGAACTCCATCGGGAAACCGCCGGCGGCGTGCACGCCCTCCTTGGCGGCTTTGGCCAGGCGGTCCAGCGACAGGTTGCACGGGGTGATCTCGTTCCACGACGATGCGACGCCGATCTGCGATTTCACCCAGTCGTCGTCGCCCATGCCGACGGCCCGCAACATCCCGCGAGCGGCGGTCTTCTCGAGGCCGTCGGTGACGTCGCGGCTACGGGGTTTGATATCCGGTGCCGGTCCAGACGGACCGGAAGGCTCAGAGGGCATCACATCAGTATGCCCTGGTGGCAGTGGTCGCCAAAATCGTTTTCCGATACCCCACTGGGGTATCGGGTACGGTGAGTCCCATGACGTTGACGAAGTCGTTGAAGAAGTCGTGTTTGCTCTCCATCAACCCCGCCCGCATCGTCGCTGTACTCGCCGGGCTGGCCACCGCGATCGTCATCTCGGGGTGCACCAGCCCCTCGACGTCTGACGGGCACACCGACCATACGCACGCCGAGACCACGCCTGTGATCAGCGGCGAGCCTGCCGGTTTCAACGCCGACGATGTGACCTTTGCCAGCGATATGGTTCCGCACCATCAGCAGGCCGTGGATATGTCGGCGCTGGTGCCAGAGCGCAGCACGAACCCGCAGGTGATCGAGTTGGCGCAGAAGATCTCGGCCGCCCAGGAGCCGGAAATTCAGACGCTGAAAGCTTTTCTGGTCCAGTGGCAGGAGAACCCGGATGACAACTCCGGGCACGGCGGGCACAGCGGGATGGCAATGAACGGCATGGTCGACGACGCCACGATGAAGCGGCTCGAGTCGCTCAAGGGTACTGAGTTCGACACACTGTGGCTGCAATCGATGATCAGCCATCACCAGGGTGCGATCGACATGGCGAAGGCCGAGATCGCCAACGGCGCGAACGTGGACGCCAAATCGCTCGCACAGCACATCGTTGGCGACCAGGAAGCCGAAATTGTGCAGATGAAGCAGATGTTGGGCACCAGTTAGAAGGAGGGGCTTGGTGGTTCAGAAAGCATCAGTGGTTCAGAAAGCGGCAGACGACGCGGAAAACGTGGCTGCTCCCGAACACGGCTATTCGACGAACAAAGACAACTATGCGAAGCGCCTGCGGCGCATCGAGGGCCAGGTTCGCGGTATCGCCAAGATGATCGAAGAGGACAAGTACTGCATCGACGTCCTCACCCAGATCAGCGCGGTGAACAGTGCGATGCAGTCCGTCGCGCTGGGTCTGCTCGACGAGCACCTCGGGCACTGCGTCAGCCATGCCGTCGCAGAAGGTGGCGATGAGGCGGCGGCCAAGCTGGCCGAGGCATCGGCGGCGATCGCGCGGTTGGTGCGGTCCTAGAGCTGTGCGCGGGTCAGTCGCCCAGTGCCCGTTCGATGCGCTCCACCTTCGCGGTGAGCTGGCCGGTGTAGCCCGGCCGGATATCGGCTTTGAGGACCAGGCTGACCCGTGGTGACGCGGCGGCAACCGCATCGACGGCCTGTTTGACGACGGCCATCACCTCGTCCCAGTCGCCCTCCAGGTTTGTGAACATGGCGTTGGTTTCGTTGGGCAGACCCGACGCGCGTACCACGCGGACCGCCTCGGCGACCGCCGAGCTGACACCGCCGGTTTCGTCGCCACCGGATGGGCTGATGCTGAAGGCCACAATCACAGATCCAGCCTGACACATCGGCAGCAGGGTTGAGATGGCGACCGTTCGATGTTGCTGAGGGACGGTGAAGTGACGTCAGTGGCGCGCGGAGCGCCGTCTGTAAGCGAGTCACAGGCAACTCCCAGGAGTAACAAACACCGTGGTCGTCACGATCATCTTCACAGTTCAGTGTGGTGATCGGACACTGTTTTGCCCTGTCGTGCGGTCGAATGACCTGGTAGCTGGTCGATCGGTTGTGCGACACTGGACCGAGAATGAGAGTGGAGGTTGGCCCATGCCACCAACATCAATAGGCGGTTCAGGACGCCGCGCATCACGGGTTCGTGCCCGGAAGATGGCGGCTGCGATCGGCGCCGCGGGACTGGTTGCGTCGATGACATTCGGGGTCTCGGCGGCATCTGCCGACCCCGAGGTGAACCCCAACGATCCTTCGGTTATCGACCAACCGCCGGTCGATCCCATGGCACCCCCGCCACCCGCTGATCCGTTCGCGGCGCCGCCGGTCGACCCGATGGCTCCGCCGCCGCCCGCCGATCCGCTGGCCGCCCCGCCCGTCGACCCGTTTGCGCCGCCGGCTGATCCACTGGCCGCACCGCCGCAGGGCACCCCGGCCGGGCAGAACCCGCTGCCGTTCACCGGCACGCCGCCGTTCCGGCCACCGTCGTTCAACCCGTCCAACGGGGCGATGGTCGGGGTCGCCAAGCCGATCGCGATCAACTTCGCGGTGCCCATCGCCAACCGGCAGATGGCGCAGGACGCCGTGCACGTCTCATCGGTTCCGGCGGTCCCCGGCAAGTTCTACTGGCTCAGCGATACCCAGTTGCGGTGGCGACCCATCGACTTCTGGCCGGCGAACACCGTCGTGAACATCGATGCGGGCGGCGCCAAGTCGACCTTCGGTACCGGTGAATCGCTGGTGGCCACCATCGACAACAAGACACATCAGATGGAGATCGTCCGGAACGGCAAGTTGGAGAAGACGTTCCCCGTCTCGATGGGTAAGCCCGGCCATGACACCCCGAACGGCACCTACTACGTGCTGGAGAAGTTCCCGTCGATCGTGATGGACTCCGCGACTTATGGTGTGCCGAGCACTTCGGCGCAGGGTTACAAGCTGACCGTCCAAGATGCGGTCCGAATCGATAACAGCGGCAACTTCGTGCACAGCGCACCGTGGTCGGTGGCCGATCAGGGTAAGTCCAACGTCAGTCACGGCTGTATCAACCTCAGCGCCGCGAATGCGCAGTGGTTCTTCGACAACTTCGGCAGCGGTGACCCGATCGTGGTGAAGAACTCCGTTGGTACCTACAACCAGAATGACGGTGCCCAGGACTGGCAGATGTAATTGTCCCGCACACGAAAACGGCCGCCCGAGCAACTCGGGCGGCCGTTCTCGTGTCCTGGTGTCTTACCAGATCCGCACGCGCTGTTGCGGATCCAAATACAGCTCGTCGGATTCGTGGACGTCGAACGCTTCGTAGAACGCGTCGATATTGCGGATCACGCCGTTGCAGCGAAACTCCGGTGGCGAATGCGGATCGACCGCGAGGCGCCGAATCGCTTCGGCGTCACGCGATTTCGTGCGCCACACCTGTGCCCAGCCGTAAAAGACCCGCTGAGTTCCGGTGAGGCCATCGATCACCGGAGCCTCTTTGCCGCCCAACGACAGTTGGTAGGCCAGTAGCGCGATGGACAGTCCGCCGAGGTCGCCGATGTTCTCACCTACGGTGAAGGCGCCGTTGACGTGATGATCGGCGCTCAGTGACTTCGGTGAGAACGCGTCGTACTGATCGATGAGTGCCTTTGTCCTGGTGCCGAATTCGGCGCGGTCGGCGTCGGTCCACCAGTCGACCAGATTGCCGTCACCGTCGTACTTGGCACCCTGATCGTCGAAACCGTGTCCGATCTCGTGTCCGATCACCGCACCGATACCGCCGTAGTTGGCCGCGTCGTCGGCTTCGGCGTCGAAGAACGGCGGCTGCAGAATGGCTGCGGGGAAGACGATCTCGTTCATCCCGGGGTTGTAGTACGCGTTGACAGTCTGCGGGGTCATGAACCATTCGTCGCGGTCGACGGGCCCGCCCAGCTTGGCCAAGTCGCGGTCGGATTCCACTTCGGCGCCGCGGCGGTAATTGCCGTAGAGGTCGTCACGGGAGATCACCAGCGCCGAGTAATCCCGCCAATTCTTCGGGTAGCCGATCTTGGCGGTGAATTTGTCCAATTTGGTCAGCGCCCGCTCACGGGTCTCCGGCGTCATCCACTCCAGGTCGTTGATGCTGACGCGGTAGGCCTCGCGCAGGTTGGCCACCAGCTCGTCCATCCTGGCTTTGGAACCGGGCGGGAAGTGCTTTTCGACATACAGCTTGCCCAGGGTGTCGCCCATCAGGCCCTCGACCAGCGAGACGCCGCGCTTCCAACGGTCCCGGATCTCTTCGGTACCGCTGAGCAGCTTGCCGTAGAAGGCGAAGTTCTCACCCACCAGCGCGTCGGTCAGCATGCCGGAGCGCGCGTTGATGAGCCGCCAGGCGGCCCAGTCCTTCCAGTCCGCCAGCGCCTCACTGGACCACAACGCCGCGAACGCCGTCAGATAGTCGGGCTGGCGGACGACGATTTCAGCTGTTCTGTCCACGCTGGTGCCCAGCGCCGTCACCCAACCGGCCCAGTCGAAACCGGGTGCCTCGGCGGGCAGATCGGAGAAGTTGCGCAGGTTGTAGGTCAGATCGGCGTCCCGGCGTTTCACCACATCCCAATGCGCGGCGGCCAGCTTGGTCTCCAATGCGACGATGCGGGACGCGGTCTCGGCGTTGTCATCGGCCGTGCCGCCGTGCACGAGCGCGAACATCCTGGCGATGTGGCCGGGATAGGCGGCCAGGATCTCCGCGTGCTGCTCCTCGCGGAAGTAGGACTCGTCGGGCAGCCCGATGCCGGACTGCGATACGTGCAGCAGGTATCGGTTGGAGTTCTTGGAATCGGTGTCGACGTACACGCCGGCGCCGCCTCCGACACCGGTGCGCTGCAGGCTCCCGAGCACCGCGGCCAGCGCCTTCGCGTCGGCCGCCCCATCGATCAGGGCGAGCTCGTCGAGCAGTGGTGCCACGCCGCGGCGTTCGACGGCGTCCTCGTCGAGGAAGCTGGCGTAGAGGTCGCCGATGCGCTGCTGGTCGGTGCCCTTGGGGGCGTTCGCGTCAGCGGCCTCCGTGATCAGGTCGCGCACCTGCTCCTCGGCCTGGTCGTATAACAACCGGAAGGCACCGTCGGTGGCGCGGTCGGCCGGAATCTCATATTCGGTCAACCAACGGCCGTTGACGTGGCCGAACAGGTCGTCCTGGGGGCGGGCATGGTCATCGACGTAGCTCAGTTCGATACCTGAGCGAATGGCTTCTACCGTCACCCTGCCATTCTTCCAGAACTTGCCAGGTACCCTCACGGCCATGCCCGAGGTGCAGGACAGCGAACCCGGCGTCAGCCTGAGTTCTGAGGAAACGGCGACCGATACCGTCGCCACCTCTGATGGGCCGGTGTTCTCCCGGTACGGGATCCTGTCCACGGTTCTGGCGCTGGCGTCGGTCGTCGCCGTCGTCATGATCGGCTTGATCTGGAAGCAACACCACGACGACGTCACGGAGCTTCGCTACCGGACCGACGTCATGCAGACGGCCGCAGACTGGACCGGCGTGCTGATCAACATGAACAAGGACAACGTCGAAGCGAGCCTGCAGAAACTGCATGACGGCACCGTCGGCGAGCTGAACGCCGATTTCTCCAACGCGGTGGCGCCGTACCGCGAGGTGGTGCAGAAGCTGCAGTCCAACACCACGGGCCAGATTCAGGCGGTCGCGCTGGAGTCGGTGCACCACGATCTGGACACTGCACCCGGTAGCGCGCCGCCACCAGTGGAGTCGTTACCGCCAGGGTTGGCCAAGCGCACCGACACCGTATTGGTGATCGCGTCCTCGGTGAGCCAGAACGTCGGCGGCACACCACAAACGGTGCGCTGGAACCTTCGGCTCGACGTCTCTGACGTCGACGGCGAACTGCTCATCTCGCGGCTGGAGTCGACACGATGAGAAACCTTTGGCGCCTGGTGGCGTTCGATATCGTCGGTCCGCTGATCGCACTCGCGGCTCTGCTGATGATCGGGGTGTTCCTGGGCTGGCCCCTGTGGTGGGTGGCGACCTGCTCGGTGCTGTGCCTGCTGGTGGTGCAGTCGATGATCGTGAACTTCGTGTTGATGCGTCGCGACCGGGTGACGGTGGGCACCGACGATGACGGCGCCCCCCTGCGGTTGGCGGCTGTCGCGTTGATGACCGCGGCGCTCGTCGCTGCGGTGCTCGTCGGCTACACGCGCTGGACGGTGCCGGACCGGGACCTCAATCGCGATACCGCCGAAGTGGTTCGGCTCGCGACAGCGGTCTCGGAGGCGACGGCCACGTTCTCCCCGCAGGATCCGTCATCGTCGATCGACCGGGCCGCCGCGTTGATGGCACCGGAGCAAGCGGCCGAGTTCAAGACGAACTTCGGTAAGTCCACCGAAGCGCTTGCGCAGAAGAACATTTCGGCGCAGGCCCAGACCATCTCTGCGGGGGTCGAGGCCCTCGGCCCCGCGGCGGCCAGTGTTGCCGTCGTCATGCGTGGCACCCAGAACGTGCCAGGGCAGCAGCCGAGCCGGGCGGTCCTGGCGCTGCGGGTGGCGCTGGGGAAGCAGAACGGTCAGTGGCTGGTGTACGACGTGGCCCCGATCAACGCCGGCTAGCGCCGCCGAGAGTCGATCACACCGGTATTGAAACCGGCCAGGTGCAATCCGCCGTGAAAGCGGGCGTGCTCGATCTTCAGGCACCGGTCCTGCACCACGTCCAGGCCGGCGGCTTCACCGTCGCGGACCACGTCGTCGTGGCGCAGACCCAGTTGCAGCCACAGCGTCGTGGGATGGTGCGGCAGCGACAGTACCTCGGCCAGCACCGACGGTAGGTCGTCACGCTTACGGAAAACATCGACCAGATCCGGGACCACGGGCAGGGCAGCGAGGTTGGGATAGACCGGCGCGCCGTCGATTTCGCTGATCGACGGGTTGACCAGATAGATCTCATAGTCACTCGTTGACTTCAGATACGTGTACACGAAGTAGCTTGCGCGCGACGGGTTCGCCGATGCGCCGATGATGGCGACCGTTTTGGTGTCGCGCAGAATCCGTTGCCTTTCAACCGCATCCAATCCGGTCATCGCTGTGACTCCTCCAGTGCCTGGTCCAGATCCCACAGGATATCGTCGGCATCCTCGAGGCCGACGCTGATGCGGATGAGTTCTGGTCCCACTCCGCCGGCGTGCAGCTGTTCGTCGGTGAGCTGACGATGGGTGGTGCTGCCGGGGTGGATGACGAGCGTGCGCACATCGCCGATATTGGCCAGATGGCTGGCCAATTGCACTGCATTGATGAACTTTTCGCCGGCTTCGCGGCCACCGCGGACCCCGAAGGCGAATACCGAACCCGGGCCGTCGGGCAAATACACCTTGGCCCGGTCATGATGTGGATGGGAGGGCAACCCGGCCCAGCGTACGTATTCGATCCGCGGGTCGGCCTCCAGCCACTGGGCCACGGTCCGCGCGTTGGCGATATGTGCGCTCATCCGTTGTGGCAGCGTCTGCACACCCTGTAGTAGCTGGAACGCTGACTGCGGGGCCAACGCCGCCCCCAGGTCGCGAAGCTGTTCGCTGCGCAGTTTGGTCAAAAAACCGTATTCGCCGAAGTTACCCCACCAGCTCAGGCCGCCATATGCCGCTACCGGTTCGGTCAGCTGAGGGAAACGACCTGCACCCCAGTCGAATTGACCGGCCTCGACGACAATCCCGCCGAGTGTCGTGCCGTGTCCGCCGAGGAATTTGGTGGCCGAGTGCACGACGATATCTGCGCCGTGTTCGATCGGCCGGCACAACGCCGGGGTGGCGACGGTGGCATCGACCACCAACGGTAGGCCTGCGGCGTGCGCGACGGCGGCCAGCCCGGCGATATCGGCGATCTCCCCGGACGGGTTGGCGATCACTTCGGCGTAGAGCAGTTTGGTTCGATCGGTGATGGCCGCGGCATAGTCTTGCGCGTCGGTACCCGGCACGAAGGTGGTGTCCACCCCGAAACGGCGCAACGAGACATCGAGCTGGGTGATCGTGCCGCCATAGAGGCTGCCTGCGGCGACGATATGGTCACCGGCTCCGGTCAGTGCCGCGAAGACGGCGAACTGGGCGGCCAGGCCGCTGGCGGCGGCCACCGCGCCGATACCTCCTTCGAGGCTGGCGATGCACTCCTCGAAAGCCGCCACGGTCGGGTTGGCGATCCGGCTGTAGATGTTCCCGTACTTCTGCAGCGCGAACAGGTTTCCGGCGTCCTCGGTGTTCTCGAAGACGAAGCTGGCGTTCTGGTAGATCGGGACGACCCGAGCTCCGGTCTGCGGGTCGGGGCGCTGGCCGGCGTGGATGGCGCGGGTGGCCAGGCCGAAGGTTCGTTGCGTCACGGGTCACGAGCATGGCAGGCGAGCTGGCACCGGCAAAAGAGATATCTGCTGGCGGATTAAAACCAGGGGGGTTGCGCGCCGACTGTGCAGGAAGGCGTCGAGATCTTGCTGATTCCTCGACGTCTTCCTGCACAGTCGACGACGGGAAGACTCAGGCTCGACAGGGAACACCTGGTCTGCGTCAGTCGACGCTGTTCGGACGTTGGGACCGCATCTTGGCGAAGCGATCGGAGAGTCGTCGCATCCTGATCATCAGTGATGCGGGCGGGCTGACCTTGCCCTCGAGGTAGATGGCCAGATCAGCGGTGGGGACACCGATGCGGGACGCGAACTCCTGCTCGCTGAGTCCAGAGCGGGCCAGCAGCAGTTGAACGTGGCGGGCGGCTTCGGCGCGCTCGTTGGCCTCAAGGTGTTGTCGGCTGCGCGTCAGCACTTCAGACAGCGCCTTGGAGATGCCCAACGGTTCGGTGCGCTCGAGCACTTCCTCGACCTGGCGGGCGGTGCGACCGAATGGGTCGCGTTTGATGGCGACGACGATGCGCTGCCAGACGGTGATATCCCCGGTTTCCAGCGCCGACCTGATCGATGACGTCGGCCAGAACTCGACCGGTCGGTCGTCGTGGATACGGGGTTCGCCCGAAAGCGGAGCGTCGACGTTTGATTCTGGGTGGCGCGCATTACCGGCCTCGCTGGGGGCCAACGTCACCTCGCCTCCTCCAGCATCGCTACGGCCACAGACAGGCACCGTTGCCTTACCCGCTCCCAGTCTGCCTCGCCATCTGGTCCTATCCCGTCGTCCACATCGGACGGGTGGGGATCGGCAAGCCGCCGAACCAGCTGGGTGGCAACCCAAAGTCGGTTAGATCGTTGACCACAGTAATACCGGTCCATACCCGCGAGCACGACGGCTGCGGTCTGGGGGTCCATCGCGTCGCACAGATCGGCGAACTCGGCGTAATCGCGGCTGCTATTGCGGCACAGGATCAGGTAGCCCTTGAGCCGCAGCGTCTCAGCGCCGGTGGGAATCTGCAGCCGGTCGCCCGTGGGCAGCTGGACATTGGTGGTCTCCATCGGGCTGGACCGTTGGAGTGCGGATTTGCCGAAGTAGGAGAGGTCGTCATCCTGTGCGCTCAGCGCATCCAGCGCGACGGACAGCCGCCCACGCCACATCGTCACCGGATGCACCGGTCGCGCCGGACGCCCGGAGTTCCTCGGCTTATCGCCGTGCCCGTTGGTGTGCGACCGACTGCTGTGGGACCGGCCTGCGCCGCTGCGCGTCAGTGCGGCGCCGATCCGAGCCTGCGCCGCCTTGTGCGCCCTGGCGTCGTCGCTGCCTTTGACCTTGCCGTGCAGATCACCCAGGCCCGCGCACCCGCTAAACGCCAGCGGGTCGGCGACGGTGATGGCGTCGGGTGCCAGATTCTTGAGCTTGGCCGCCGACTTGACCACTTGGCGCATATCGGCGCCGGGCGCGATCAGTGCGGAGATGTCGTCGGGGATGATCACCAGATCGCCGAGGTCGACCTTGGGCAACGGCTTCTCGAAATCGACCGACGGCAGGATGCGCCCCAACCAGTTCGGTATCCACCAGTTCCACTGGTCGAACATGGCCATCAGCGCGGGCACCAGCACCAGCCGGACCACGGTGGCGTCGACGGCGATGGCGACCGCACAGGCCACCCCGAGTTCGGCGACCAACGGCATACCGGCGAAGGCGAATCCGATGAAGACGGCGATCATGATCAGCGCTGCGCTGGTGATGGTGCGGGCGCTGGTGGACACGCCGTAGGCCACCGCGTCGCGGGTGTCCCCGGACTGCAGGAAGCGTTCCCTGATCCGGGTCAACAGGAAGATTTCGTAGTCCATCGACAGGCCGAAGGTCAGCGCGAGCACCAGCGGCGGGATGGTGCTGTCGATCGAGCTGATCGGTTCGAAGCCGAGGGGTTCCAGCCAGCCCCACTGGAAGATCATCACCAGGCTGCCGTAGGCCGCGGCCACCGACAGCACGGTCATCACGACGCCCTTGAAGGCAAGGAAGACCGATCGCACGGAGATCAGCAGCATGACGAACGCGATCAGCGAGACGAACGCGAACACCAAGGGTCCGGTATGGCTCACCCGATCGTCGAAATCCTTGATCAGAGCGGTCGGGCCGCCGACATCGACCCGCACCCCCGATTCCGCTGAGGCGCCGGGCACCTTGGGCAGCTGCTCGCGCAACCAGTCGACGGTGGTGCGAGCCCCGAGGTCCTCAGGATCGACCGACAGCACCCCGCTCAGCAGTGCGCTGTGGCCGTCATCGGAGAACTGCGGCGGCGACACCGACACGACGTTGATCGCGCGGCCCATCTCCTTGGCGATACCGTCGACGACCCCGACGTTCGGCGGTGACGACGCGTCACCGTCGGGGAAGGTCACCAGGATCCGGACGGGTCCGAGCGCGCCGGCTCCGAGAGCTTCGGCCGCTGCGCCCACGCCGCCGCGGATCTCATGCGAGGCCGGGAATTGGCGCAACATGCTGTTGCCCATCACCATCGAGAAGGCGGGCGCGGCCAGCAAGAGTAAAAACAGCGTCGCGCTCAAGGCGGACAGCCATGGGCGGCGCATCACTCCACCGACCCAGCGGGTCCAGAATCGGGACTGAGTGGTCTCCGCCCGGCGTCCCCAGTGCAGCACCCGCGACCGTTTGGCCGCTGACCGGCCGAAGGTGGCCAGGACCGCAGGCGTCAGCGTCGTGGCGGTCAGGACGGCGACCGCCACCGCCAGAATCGCACCGGTGGCCATCGAACTCAGCACGGGCGTGCGGATCAGATAGATACCGGTAACGGAGGCGATGACGGTGGCACCGGACAGCACGACGGCAAGGCCGGAGGTGGCCATCGCGGCATCAGTGGCCTGTTTGGCGTCTCGGCCCGCGCGTAACTCCTCGCGGAAGCGCATCAGGATGAACAGCGAATAGTCGATGGCCAGGGCGATACCGAACATCGAGACCGTCGACGTCACGAACACCGACATCGTCGTATACAGCGATAAGAAGTAGACGACACCCATCGTGACGATGACCGTGGTGATGCCGAGGACCAACGGGATGGCCGCGGCCGCGAGGGAGCCGAATACTGCGAGCAACACGATCAGGACGATCGGCAGGTTCCACCGTTCGGCTTCGGCGATATCGTGCTTGGTCGCTTCCGAGGCCGCCGCGCCGAGTGCGCCCTGTCCGATGACATAGAGCCGGACGCGGCCGTCCTGCGCCTCGCCCGGTTGGTCACCGTCGATGCCGACCTTTTCGCGCAACTGCTTGGCGACGTCCACGGCGCCGGTGTTGTTGAAGTCCAGTTTCAGCGACACCACGTACGGCCGGTCGGGCTGCGGCGCTGGCTGCATCGGGTTCGGCACGATGGTGACGCTGGGCACCTCGGCGGCCATGCGTTCCAGTCCGGCGACGGCCGCGGTCATATCGTCGTAGGTGGCATCGGCCCGTGGGGCGGCGACCAGGGCCAGCGGCGATGCGCCTTCGGTGGGGAAATGGTCTTCGACCTGATACTGCACATTCAGCGACTGCGAACCCGCGACCTCGAAGCCGCCGCCGGTCAGATTGTCGGACTGCGTGAGGGTGAGCCAGATGGCGGGCGCCAGCGCCAGCAACCAGGCAGCGAACACAAACCAGCGGAACCGGCGCAGGTTGCTGCTCAGCCGCATCATGAACTGCTGGATGGTCTCTCCCCGCATTCTCCCCGAATTGCGTGCCGTGAGCTTACCGCAGCA
This sequence comes from Mycobacterium sp., assembly GCF_965229105.1. Classification (GTDB taxonomy): domain Bacteria; phylum Actinomycetota; class Actinomycetes; order Mycobacteriales; family Mycobacteriaceae; genus Mycobacterium. The sequence goes on along the minus strand of NZ_OZ245858.1, from coordinate 6,636,937 downwards.
GGTTGGGCGTCACTGCTGTACCAGGGCCCTGAGCTGCGGTGACCCCGAGGTGCCTGCCGGCTGGGCCTGACCTGCGTGTTCGCTGGACCGGTTGGCCACCGGCCAGTTTGAGATGGCAGGATGTGGTTTGGCCGTGTCCAGGTCGGGGGACCGTGTGCCGGCATCAGCGCTCTTGTGCTGTTTGCGATGGCGCGCAGATGTTCGCAATCCGTAAGGAGCTATCCCCCGTGTACCTCTCCCAGCGAGCGACCGGTCAGGTGTTTCGACGTGGCCTGGGCGGCGCCGCCACTGCCGCTGTCGTCGGTAGCACCGCCCTTCTCCTTGCGCAGCCAGCCAGCGCGGTCCCCGATCCGTGTGCAGCCAGCAGCATCGCTCGCACCGTCGGGTCGGTCGGTACCAACACCGGTATCTACCTCGACGCGCACCCCGACACCAACCAGGCGCTGACGACGATCTCGCAGCAGCAGGCGGGGCCCCAATCACTGGTGTCTCTCAAGGCATATTTCGAGGGCAACCCGCAGGCCGGTCAGGATCTGCAAGCGATCCAGCAGCCGCTCACCACCCTGTCCGCCAAGTGCAAACTGCCGGTCTCGCTCCCGCAGTTGTTGGGTCTGCTGCAGGCCGCCCAGCAGAGTGGCGGACTGCCGGCGGGTTTGCCAGGAACCGCCACAGCCGCACAGGCGGTGGCCGGGACGACGGGCACCGCGCCCGTTGTGGGAGCGCCCGTAACGGCGGTACCGACGACACCTGGGTCGGCGTCGGGGCCAGCAGCGACCGGCACTCGTTAGCAAGGGTCACGGACCGGCGCGCCACTCGGGTCACTGACCTGCGGTTTTGCAGTTTCTGGGGATTGCCTTCACGCAAGGCAGGAAAGTGGTCACAGAATCTGCTTAGCTTTCCGGAGTCAGTACGGTGTTTCGTCGTCCTGCGATCCACTCGAGCTGGCCTCTCTACTCCCAATGAAGGAGCCTGACCATGTTGCTCACTGTCCGTCGCGCGTTTGTCGGTGTGATCGGAACCGGCGCGGTTGCCAGTGCGATGCTGTTCGCGGCACCGTCGGCGCTCGCCGACCCGCCACCGAACTGCACCGCCGGCGACCTTGCGCAGGTTGCTGCTGGCGTTTCCGCAGGCACTTCGGTGTACCTGTTCACGCATCCGGACGTCAACGCCTTCTTCACCGGCCTGGAGGGTGCGCCTCGCGACACCGTCCGCAGCCAGGTGCAGGACTACTTGAACGCCAACCCGCAGTACAAGGCTGAACTGACCGCTATCCGTCAGCCGCTGGTCGACCTCAAGAACCGGTGCGGTGACGAGAACGGCGACGGCATCTCGGACGCGCCCGGCGCCTAGTGCCCCTGGTCGGACTGGGGGCACAGTCACCTAGTGGGGGAGACGGGCCCGCGCGTGATGGCGCGGGCCACATGGTGCTCATGGTCGATGACGACGCGGATGTGCGTACCTCCGTTGCTCGGGGGCTGCGCCATTCCGGGTTCGACGTTCGCGTCGCCGCCAACGGCAAAGAAGCACTTCGCCTGTTGTCCAACGAAAGTCACGACGCCCTCGTCCTCGATGTTCAGATGCCTGAGCTGGACGGGGTCGCCGTGGTGACCGCGCTGCGGGCTCTGGGCAACGACATCCCCATCTGTGTGCTGTCGGCTCGTGACACCGTCAACGACCGCATTGCGGGACTCGAGGCCGGCGCCGACGACTACCTCACCAAACCGTTCGATCTGGGCGAACTCGTGGCCCGGCTGCACGCGCTGCTGCGTCGCTCGGCCCACTCCGATGAGCATTCCGATGCGATGACCGTCGGCCCGCTGACCATCGATACCGCCAGGCGTCTGGTGTTCGTCTCAGGCGAGCGGGTCGAGCTGACCAAGCGTGAGTTCGATCTGCTGGCGGTCCTGGCCGAGAACGCCGGTGTGGTGTTGAGTCGACAGCGCCTGCTTGAACTCGTCTGGGGCTATGACTTCGACGTCGACACCAATGTGGCCGACGTTTTCATCAGCTACTTGCGACGCAAGCTTGAACGCGAAGACGTGCCGAGGGTCATCCACACGGTTCGCGGGATCGGGTACGTGCTCCGCGCCGACCCATGAGTTCGTCGATCAAGCCATCCAAGTGGGCATCTCGGCGTAAGCAGCCCAGTGCCTCCCTTCGTACCCGGGTCGCTATCGCTGCCGCCATCGCCGCGGCCGCTGTCGTCGGTGTGCTGGTGGTGCTGACGTCGATCGTTCTCGCGAATAACGATGTGACGCAACTGGATCGGCGGCTCGACGCGATCGTCGACGCGAGTATGCGGCCCGAAGAATTCCAGGATCCGCAACGCGGTGTGCTGTCCACAGGCCGGTCCGCCGGCACCGGTCAGGTGGTGTTCCAGCGCGGATTCCAGCTGCCCCGGCTACCCGAGGGCACCTCGACGGTCACCGTCAACGGCGCCGAGTACCGGGTGCGCACGGTGTCGCAGAACAACTCTCAAGGTGTGCTGCTGGTATCGATCGGTATTCGGGCCGACAGCATTCTGCTCAACCGGGCGCGGATCCCGTTGTACGCCACGATCGGCATCGGTGCGGTACTGATCGCCGGCGGACTTGGCTGGTTGTTGGGTGGCGCAGCCAGTCGGCCGCTTCGCAGGCTCACCGAGCAGACTCGGCGCCTCGGACAGGACGGCACCGAACAGATCGCGCCGGTGCACGGCCTCAAAGAAGCCGAGGACCTGTCCGACGCGATGACCGGAATGATCACCCGGTTGGCCGCCGCTCAGGTGGCCACCACCAACTCACTGCAGGCTGCCCAGGACTTCGCCGCCAACGCCGCCCACGAACTTCGCACCCCGCTGACGGCCATGCGCGCCGACCTGGACACCCTGCGTATCCATAACCTGCCACCGGAGGAACGCGAGGAAGTGGTGGCCGACCTGTCCCGAGCTCAACGCCGGGTCGAGGCGATCATCACCGCGTTGGGGCAGCTGGCTTCCGGGCAGTTGGCCCAGGCTGAGGACCGCGAAAAGATCGATGTCGAAGAGCTTTTGGACCGGGTCGCCCGGGAGAATCAGCGCCCAGGCGGCTCAGTGCAGATCACCGTGCAGGCCGACGGTGCCGGCACCATCCTCGGTTGGCCCGGCGGGCTGCGGCTGGCCGTGGACAATCTGGTGCGCAACGCCATCACCCATGGCGGTGCAACCCTGATCGCCCTCGCGGCGCACCGGCAGGGCACCGAGATGGCGATCGTCGTCGACGATAACGGCCGTGGCCTGCCCGCCGAGGAACACGTCGTCGTGCTGGAGAGGTTCTCCAGGGGCAGTACGGCCACGCAGGGCGGCTCCGGCCTCGGGCTCGCCCTGGTAGCGCAGCAGGCGGTGCTGCATGGCGGGCATATCGAACTGTCGGACGGGCCGCTGGGCGGCCTTCGTGCCACGCTGACGGTGGCGACCGCACCGGAGCCGTCCGTCTAGGTCGGGTTCGCCGTCAGTGTCGGCGCGACGCGCGCACAGCCACGGCCGCACGCCAGCCCAGAAGCAGTACCGCTGTCGCCAGCGAGGCCACGATCACGAACGGCAGCACGACGACCTGGGAACTGATCTTTCGCAACAGCATGCCGACGATCACCGTCGTGACCCAGACGATCACCCCGGTGGGGGCGATCGCCGTCGGTCGCTGCCAGCCCCGTGACAGCAGCCAGCCGGCCGCGGTTCCGGACAGGAATGGCCATGCGGTCGATGCCACCCCGGCGACGGTGATTCCTTCGGCATGGCTGCGGCGGCCGATCGCGCAGAACACCAGCACGCAGGCGATATCGACGGCGAGACTGGTCGCCGCACTGCGGGTGCTGGTGGCTTCGGTAGGTATCACTGTCCGACAGAGTAATTCATGATGTCCAGCACCAGCGGGGAGACCTCCGACTGCTGGCGCGCGGCAAATCCGGGCTGCAGCGGTGCGGGCTGGCCAGTGAACAATTTATCGAGTGCGGACAAGGAGAGCACCCGCTGATCCAATCCGAATGATCTGATGACGAACGGTAAACCGTTGGACGCCAACGGGTCCGGACCATCCATCAGGTGGAAATGCAGATGCGGGGCGTCGGTGTTTCCTGTGTTGCCCAGGGCGGCGAGCTGTTGGCCGGCTTTGAGGTCGTCACCCGGTTTGACAGCGACACTGCCCGTTTTCAGGTGCGCGTAGAACGCGAAATTTCCGTCACCGATGTCCTGGACGACATGGTTACCGCCGTACTGGTCCAGGGGCAGGCCGGTGGGACTGCGGCCCGCGACCTGCTCGGGCAGATTATCGACGACGGCGACCACCTTCCCGTCGGCAACCGCGTGAATCGGCGCGCCGAAATACGGGTAGCTCTCCGGCTTCGTCGGGTCGCTGTTGAACAACCGGAAATCCGGTGTCAGCTGGACGTAATCGATGGCGAATCGCTCTGCGAGATAGATCTTTCCGTTGATGGGGTTAGCGGCCATCCGGTGTGCGGTCGTATCGCAGCAGCTGTTTGCGTCGAGCCAATTGGGTCCGTCCAGCGGCGGGGCGATGGATATCGGCTTGCTGGTCTGCACCTGCACGGGTGCCACCAGCTGGGTCAGGTTGGCGTTGACCAGGCCCGGGATCGGTTTGGCGACGGTGAGCGAGACGGAATGCTCGATCTCGGTAGGAGCCGGCGACCCATTGTCGATGGTGACGTCCAGCCAGATCAGCGCCGAACCGCCAGACGGGATGCGGTTGGTCGGGGTGGCGGAGTTGCCCAGCGCCCGTGTCCAGTACGCCAGATTGTCACCGGAAAGGGTGAGCAGTTTCCGGTCGCCGTCGAGCGCGGTCAGTGAATCGACCGTGACCTCACCTGGCATCGAATTGGTCAACAGCAGCTCGTAGGCGATATGTGTCCTGCCGTCGGTGGCGGGCACCGGAATGGGGTCGGCGGTGGACGAGCCGATCAACGGTGTCACCATCGCGGGTGGCCGCGACGTGGTGGTGCTGTCGGCTTCGGGCGGGGCAGACGACGAGCACGCGGCCACCGTCGCGACCGCCGTCAGTACTGCAGCTGCCTGGACCAGACCTCTGACGAACGGGCGCAACGACATGCGCCGATCCAATCATGAACCTCACCGGACCGGGACGGGTCGGGCATCCTCAGCGGTCGCGTTGCTCGTCGGGGTGCGGCGGGGGAAGCGGCCCCTGCAGCGCGGTATCGCCGGCGTCCGGCGGAGGTTCGGGGTGCGCTGACGGCTCCCGCCCTTCTGATGCGGCGGCGGCGAGGTCGGCTTGCTCCTGCACGTCCGGGTCGACGGTGCTCTCGGTGCGGAACATGAAGAAGAAGATCACCCAGCCGATCGCCGCGATGAAAATCCAGCTGACCAGTCGGTAGATCAGCATCGCCGAGATAGCGGCGGGCAGCGTCATGCCACTGGACACCAGGCCGGGCACCAGCACCGCCTCGACCACCAGCAATCCGCCCGGCATCAGCGGGATGGAGCCGACCGCGCGGGCCGCGGCGTAGGCCACCGTCAGGCTGGCCAGCGACGGTTTACCGCCTGCGGCGTAGGCCGCGAAGGCCAGGCAGGCGACGTCGGCGACCCAGTTGAAGAACGACCAGCCGAAAGCCGTGCTGAGCTGACGTCTGGTCAGGCTGACCGATTCGAGTTGCTCAAGTGTTTCGCGCCATTTGGCCAACCCGGTGTCCGCCGGTTTGCCTCGAATCTGGTTGACCCAGGACAGCACTCGTGCGCCGATACCGTCGATCAGGTCCGGCCGCGACGCCACGGCCTGGGCCAGCAGCAGCAGCGTGACGAAACCGCCGAGGGTGAACAGCAGTGAGAACGGATTGTTTTTCGCGCCGATCAGGAATGCGCCGCCGAGGCCGAGTAACGCCAGGCCGACCACCTGCAGCGCGCCGGACATCACCAGCTGCCAGGACGCGACCACCGGCGAGGCGCCCCAGATACGCTGCTGCCGGTAAATGAAGGTGGCCGAGAGCACCGGCCCGCCCGGCAGCGTGGTGCTCAGGGCGTTGCCCGCATAGAAGGCGGCCTCGGAGCGCAATTGACGTACTCGCACCCCGGCCGACCTGAGCAGTTCCCGCTGGATCTGGGCGAAGCTGTGCATGGACAGCATCGCGGCGAACACCGCGGCCAGCACCCACCACCAGTTCGCGGTCAGCAGGCTTTTCCACGCCTTGGCCAGCTGATCCCAGACCAGCGTGGCCTCGACGGCCAGCACCACGATGGCAAGACCGAAGACCGCCCAGCGCAGCCACCAGTACTTGCTACGAGCCGATCCTTCCTGCTGGCTCATGGCATCGTTGGCCCGCGCGTCGTGGGACACGTGCTTAGGGTAACGGTGCGCGACCCCCGGTTAGTGCAGCCTCGCCCGGGTCGTCGACCGGTCAGGTTGCGTGCCCGGTTAGAGGTTGCCCGGCTAAACGTTGCCCGGCCGCTACGCTGGCCCGATGGCATTGCCCACCGGAGCCGACGATCTTGCTGTCACCCCGCTGATACGCAAGATGGCAGCGTGGGCATGGCGCCTGCTGGTCCTTCTGGCCGCTTTCATCGCATTGCTGTGGGTGGTCGCCAAGGTTGAGTTCATTGTCGTCCCGGTGGCCCTGGCAACCATGCTGGCGGCGCTGCTGGTACCGGTGGTCGACTGGCTGGACCGCCGCGGCGCACCCCGCGGTGGTGCGGTGGCGCTGGTGCTGCTCGGTAGCTTCGCGACCCTCGGCGGGATTTTGACATTCGTTGTCAGCCAATTCATTTCGGGCCTACCGGGCCTCGTCGAACAGGTCACCCACAGCATCGACTCGCTGCAGACCTGGCTCGTCGAAGGGCCGGCCCACCTCAGCCGCGAACAGATCGAACACGCAGGTGATTCGGCGGTCAAGGCGCTGCAGGACAATCAGGAAAAGCTGACCAGCGGTGCCCTGTCGACGGCGTCGACGGTGACCGAGATCGTCACCGGCGCCCTGCTGGTGTTTTTCACGCTGATCTTCTTTCTGCACGGTGGACGCAATATCTGGGATTTCGTCACCAAGGTCTTCCCCTCCGATGTGCGGGTGCGGATCACCGATGCGGGCCGGGCCGGGTTTCACTCCCTGATCGGCTATGTACGGGCGACGTTCGTGGTGGCCCTGGTCGACGCCGTCGGTATCGGCACCGGCCTGGCGATCATGGGTGTACCGCTGGCGTTGCCGCTGGCGTCGCTGGTGTTCCTGGGTGCCTTCATCCCGCTGGTAGGTGCGATCGTCACCGGATTCCTCGCCGTCATCGTCGCCCTGCTGACCAAGGGTGCGGTGGTCGCGTTGATCACCCTGGGTCTGATCGTCGCCGTACAGCAGCTGGAAGCGCATATTCTTCAGCCCCTGGTGATGGGTCGTGCAGTATCGCTGCATCCGTTGGCCGTGGTGCTCGGTATCGCCGGCGGCGGCGTTCTCGCGGGCATCGTGGGGGCGCTCCTGGCGGTCCCGATCATCGCGTTCGTCAACAGCGCGCTGCGGGTGCTGCTGGCCGATGACCCTGCCGCCGAAGAAGCGAAACAGATAGCGGAGGACGGACCAGTCATCTCCGCCGACGCCGACGTGGTCGACTCCGGCAGAGACGGCTAAAGCACACCGCGCGTATTAAATACGGCCTTCGCGGCGCAGCAGATCCTGTGCGCTGACCCCGCCACCGCCACGACGGGTCGGCTTGTCATCACCCTCGCCCTGGGGCGCTGGACCCTCGCCGCGGTCGGGGCGCGAGTTCAGCTTCTCGGTAGCGGCCTCGGTGTCCTTGGCCCGTGGGTTCGCGACGGGGATGGCCCTGGTGGCGGCCTCCGGTGTCGCGTCGTTGTCCTCGGTATGGGTGCCGTTGGGACGTGCCACCGGGATCGCCGTCGTCTTATCCGCAGGCGACTCACCAGTGGGTGCCGGATTCATCGACCGGGTTGGGTCCGATGACGGTTGTGAATGTGGTTGCGGTGCAGCACTACCCGGCTTCCCGCGCAGTTCGCCGAGCCATGATTCGATCTCCCGCTCGGCGTTGGCGGGTGGGGCCTGGCGGTGCGTGGCGGCGGTGGCCGCCCCGGCCGCGGTGGTGACCGCGTTGCGCACGGCGCTCTTCGCCGAGGAGAACCGGGTCGTCGGCGCCTCACTATCGGCGTCGGGAGCAGCGGCCGTCGGGATCCGGGTGGTGCCCGCACCGGACGGGAGTTCCTGCGGCGGACGAATCCGAGCCGGCGTCGCCCTGGGGCGCGGTGCCCCTTCGGCGCCGGGATGGGTCGGGTCGTGCGGGCGGGCCCGGTCGGGTACCGGCGCGCCGGCACCGACGAGAGCTGCGTCAGCTTCGTCTTCAGGGGCCTGGGTCATCGGCCGCTTGCGCTCATCGGGGAGGTGGGTCTCGCCGAGGCCGATCTTGACCTGCAGTCGCTTCATCCACCGCGGTGCCCACCAGCAGTCGTCGCCGAGCATCTTCATGATCGCCGGCACCAGGAACATCCGGACGATCGTGGCATCCAGGAGCAGCGCGATGAGCAGGCCGAAGGCCAGGTACTTCATCATCACCAGATCGGAGAACACGAACGCCCCGGCAACCACTGCCAGCACCAGCGCGGCAGCGGTGATCAACCGGCCGGTGGTGGCCGTACCGATCCGGATGGCCTCGGTGGTGGACATCCCGCGTTCGCGGGCCTCGACCATTCGGGAGACCAGGAACACTTCATAGTCCGTCGACAAGCCATAGATCACCGCGATGATCAGGCCGATCATCGGCGCCATCAATGGCTGCGGCGTGTAGTTCATCAGCCCGGAACCGTGCCCGTCGACGAACATCCAGGTGAGCACGCCCATCGTCGACCCGAGGGTGAGCGCGCTCATCAACGCGGCCTTGATCGGCAACACCAGCGATCCGAACGCCAGGAACATCAGGATCGTCGTCGTGGTGATCAGCAGGACCACCATCAGCGGCAGCTTGTCGAACAGGCTGTGAATACTGTCCTGTTCCAGCGCCGGGGTGCCGCCGACGGAAATCGTGATCCCACGCGGGGGCGGGATCGCGCGCAGCTCCGCCAGCTTCTTGGCCGCCTCGTTGCGCACGACCAGGCCGTTCTGGATCACCCGGATCGACGGATCCTTCGACGCGCCATCGAGGTAGGAACGTTCCTGCCACATGCTGTCGGGATTGTTGTTGGGGTCGGTGAACCCTGAGATCTGCATGGCCCGGTTGCGGACCTCGGCGATCTGCTGGTCGGTGACCGGCTGGCCGTTCGTGCTCTCCAGGACCAGGGTCAGCGGTTCGGTGCGGAAGCCGGGGAAGACGTTGTCGAACTCCTCCTGCGCCTGGCGGACCGAGTTGTTCGGTGGCAGATACTTCTCGCTGATACCGCCGAGTGCGAGCTGCCCCAGCGGGATGATCAGCACGATCATGAAGACCACAATCGGAGCGGCAAACACGATCGGCCGCTTCATCACCCGGTTGACGAGCTTGCCCCAGAAACCCTTCTCGACCTCGGCGCGGGTTTTGGTCTTCTGCGTCTTATCGGCCAGCCACGTCAGCCACAGTCGCATCGGCTTCCAGTTGCGGAAGAAGGGCACCCGCAGCAGTGTGCGGACCCCGAGCGCATCGACGTTGGGTCCGAGGATGCCGAGGATGGCGGGTAGCACGGTGATCGACAGGATCGCCGCGAGCATGACCGACGCGATGATCGCGTAGGTGATCGACTTCAGGAATCCCTGCGGGAACAGCAGCAGCGGTACCGAGGAGGCCACGATGATGACAGCGGAGAACATCACTGTCCGGCCCGAGGTCATCACGGTGCGGCGCACGGATGCCTCGGTGTCATAACCCTCGGCCAGCTCTTCTCGGAACCGGCTGACGATGAACAGGCCGTAGTCGATCGCGATGCCGAGCCCGATCAGCGTCACCACCGGCTGGGCGAAGAAGTGCACGGGCGCAAAGTCGGCGACCAGGCGCATGATGCCCAGCGCCGCTGCGATCGACAATCCACCGATGAGGGCGGGCAGGATGGCTGCGACGACACCGCCGAAGACGAAGAACAACAGGACCGCCACCAGCGGGATGGCCGCAATCTCAGCGCGCTGCTGATCCTTGCCGATGGTCCCGGTCAGCTGCTCGGCCAGTGGCTGCAGGCCAGCGAGCTTGACGTCGACGCCGGGGACATTGAAGTCGTCTTTGACCTCTTTGTAGTTGTTCAGGATGGTGTCGTCGTTATCGCCCTTGAGCTGGATCGACATGAACGCATGCTGTTTATCGGCATCGGACATGTTCTTGAGAATCTCGGGGCTCTTGAAATAGCCGATGGATCGCAGAATCTGGTCGGGGTGGTCCTTCTCGACCTCCGCCAGGTTGTCCAGGACCTTCTTCTGGAACGCGGGGTCGTCGACAGTCTTGCCCTCAGGCGCCGTATAAATGGCGATGATATGGCTGGACGTGTCACGCCCGTATGCCTCGTCACCGACGATCGACGCGTGGACCGACTGGCTGCCCTCGTCGTAGAAACCACTCTGCGTGACGTGCTTACCGAGGCTCATGCCATAGATGCCACCACCGAGGCACGCCGCGACCATGACCGCAATCACAATCCATCGGTATCGGTACACCGTCCGACCCCACCAGGCGAACACGTAAGCTCCTAACCGTCAAAAAGTCCTTTGCGACCCGCTGCGCATGGCTCTGAAGTTTTCTTAAATCCGTTGTACTCAGGCCCGGGACGCCAGCAGCGCCGAGAGTGGCCGGAACGGCTGTAGCCAGGCACCCTGCTCTGGTAGCGAATCTAGGCCGATTCGCGGGAGCGGTTCCCGGAACACACCAGGAATATCTTCCAGGTCGACAAACTCCAAGGTATCCGACGCTAATGCCCAGCTGGCATGTTCGCGAAATCCGAGCACCTGAACAGGGGTGCCGTCGTCGCGGGCAATTTCCTCCAGCGGTAGCCGGAACGCCTGCCCATCGGCCGACGCCACCAACAAGCCCGCCAGACCCTCACTGCGGCGCTGCGCAATGTGGTTGAGCATGTCGGCGTCGACGTCGCTGTCGTCGTCGACCTTTGGTTTAGCGAATACCGCGAAACCAACGTTACGGAGTGCCTCCACCCATGGCCGGACGACGTCTGCGCTGCCCGGGGCGATATTGGTGAAAACGGTGGCTTCCGGCTCCAGCGAAAACGGGGTCGGATCATCGGGGGTGGGTTGCGAGAGATCCGCCGTGCGGGCCAGCAACCAGCGGCCCAGCGCGTCGAACCGGGGGCGGTGTGCCGCGGTGGGTCTGCCGCCGAGGATCGAGCCGAGACCCATATCAAGGTTGGGGGCGTCCCACACCAGCAGGACGCGACGGGTGCGCAGCGTGACCGGAGTCACGTCCTGGTCGTCGGTTTCGGATGCGGTGTCGCCGATCAGATCCACGGTCATGACCGCTCCCACAGGAGTTCGGCGACGGCGCTGCCCGCGTGGTGTGCCTTCGACTCGTATTTGGTGGTGGGCCGCTCGATGGACACGGGCAACACCGCACCTGGGGAGATGCGTCGCAGGTGGGGGTCGGCGTCCCCGGCTTCGGCGATCTGCCCCGCGTAGTGCGCGTCGTCGGTCGCGGCGTGCAGCACTCCGCCGGGACGCAGTCGGTTGGCGATCAGGGCGATGGTGGCCGGTTGCAGCAGGCGGCGCTTGTGGTGGCGCGATTTCGGCCACGGATCAGGGAAGAACACCCGCACCCCGGTCAGGGACCCCGGCGCGAACATGTGCTCCAGGACATCGAGACCGTCGCCGCGGATCAGCCGGATGTTCTCGACCCCGTCCCGGTCGATCGCCGAGAGCAGCTGGGCCAGACCACGGCGGTACACCTCGACAGCGACGGTGTTGATATCCGGTTCGGTCTTGGCCATCGCCAGAGTGGAGGTGCCCGTGCCGGAGCCGATTTCCAGGATCACCGGTGCTGACCGCCCGAACCAGGCCGCGGTATCGAGCAGTTCGGCGGGCCGGTCGGGTAACCGGGCCTGCGTGCCGAGGCGTGGCCACAGCCGATCCCAGGTGTCCTGCTGGGCGTCATTCAGGCTCGATCGTCTCGATCGAAAACTGGTCACTCGGGGGTAGAGGTGCGCGTCGGTTGGCTCGTCGGGTTCGGCGGACAGCTCCGCAGACCCCGACCCACGATGCGCATACATGTGTCAATGGTCGCTCATCAACCCGAATCGACCCGCATCGTGGTGCAGATTGATACCCAACAGTTGCACTTAGTGCCGGTCACAGCGCCTGGTTGTCCCCAGGATGGGGCTGTCGTGGCTCGCGCCGGTGGGGGTCGGATGCCACCATGGCTGGACATGAAGGTCCGACATCACCGGACGGGTCAGCAGATGTTCGCCGAGGCGCTGGCTGATCGCGCCTCCGCTTCAGGCCATCCGGCTTCAGGACACCCGGCCGGCCGCCGGTGGGCAGTCCTGGCCGCCAGGGTCACCGCACCGCTGGGCGTGAGGGTGCATGGCCGCGCCGGCGTCGGGGTCCGCACGGTGCGGACCGCGCTGGCGGCCGCGGGGCTCTCAGGTGCGGGGATGGACATCGTCGAGACCGAGGCTGATATCGACGTCCTGGTGGTCGCCGAGGTCGCCAAACCCGAGGATGTGGCGACGGGTTGCACGCTGGCCGTCCTCAACAAGGCCGATCTGACCGGCTTCGGCCCCGGGGGACCACTCATCGCCGCGCACCGCCGCAGCGCGACGCTGGCGCAGCGGCTCGGCGCACCCACCGAGCCGATGGTCGGGCTGCTCGCGGTGGCGGCCCTGGATCCGGCCGTCCTTGATGAGCACCTCGTCTCCGCGCTGGCCGTGCTCGTCGACGAACCCGCCGACCTGCGCTCACCCGATGGTTTCGTCACGTGTGCGCATTCGTTGCCCCGAGAGATCCGGCACCGGCTCATCGAAGCCCTTGATCTCTTTGGTGTCGCGCACGGCGTCGTCACGTTGCGACGGGAGCGATGCGGCGGCGCGCCGGATGTGCGGGCGGCGCTGCGGCGGGTCAGCCGGATTGACGACGTGACCGCGCGGATCGACGTCATCGCTGCCGACGCCAGATATCGCCGGGTGCTCGGTGTGGTCGACGAGCTGGGTCTACTGGCGGCCACCGACGACGACGTCGCCGCCTTCCTGACCGCCGACGACACCGTGCTGGCCCTGATGACCGCGGCGGTGGACGTGATCGAGGGTGCGGGCCTGCGCGTGGATCCGGCCGATGATGTTGTGGCGCATCTGCGTAGGGCGGTGCACTGGCGCGACCTCGCCGCGGGTCCACTCGGCGTGCTGCACCGACGCTGCGCTGCGGATATCGCCAGGGGATCGTTGCGGCTGCTGTCTTCTGCGTCTGGTTGGGCTGCGTCTGGTTGGGCACCGTGACGGAACAGGATCCCGGTGGCGCGGTCGATGCGCTGGTGGCCGAACTCGCACCGGAGGTCCGGGCGCCCGCGGTGCGTCGTCGCGATGCCGTGCTGGTCGTGGGGCCCTGGCTTTCTGGCTCGTCGAGTGTGCTCACCGCGCTGCGAAAGTGCTTACCGGAGCACACTTTCGTCGAATCTGACGAACTCGGCAACGGTGAAGTCCCCGTCACTGTGGTGTTCGTGGCATCGGCGGTCGCACCGTTGACCGAATCTGATTGCGCGCTCCTGGACACCGCCGCCGCGCATACCGATCTGGTGCTCGGTGTGGTAGCCAAAATCGATGTGCACCGACGCTGGCGTGATGTGCTCGACGACGACCGGCGGATCCTGACCGCGTACCGCAGCCGCTATGCCGCCGTGCCATGGGTAGGGGTGGCCGCGGCACCCGAACTGGGCGATGTCGCGATTGACGAGCTCGTCGATGTGCTCAGCACAGGGCTGGTCGGCGATCAGCTATCGCGACGGAACAGGTTGCGGGCGTGGGAATCTCGGCTCGGAGCCGAGATCCGGCACTACGACAGCTCGGCACAGAGTGTGGGCAGAGACGCCCGGGTGGCGAAGCTTCGGGAAAGCCGCGTCGAGGTGGCCCGCCAGCGCCGAACGGCCAAGACAGAGCGTGCGATCACCCTGCGCAGCCAGATCCAGCAGGCGCGCGTGCAGTTGTCCTACTTCGCCAGAACTCGGTGCAGCTCGGTGCGGTCTGAGTTGCAGGAGGACATCGCGGGACTGACCCGGCGCACGATGCCCAGCTTCCCGACCTATGTCGAACGGCGGGCCGTCGAGGTGGTGGGTGAAGTCAACGAAGGTATCACCGAGCACCTCGCCGATATCGCCAATCAGCATGTCTTTCAGGGTGATTCATCGCTCCCGGCGGCCGGTGCCGGGGTATCTGTCGGTACGCCGCCGCTGAAATCGCGCCGTGTCGAAACCCGGCTGATGATGTTGCTCGGCGCCGGTTTCGGCCTGGGGGTGGCGTTGACGCTGAGCCGGATCTTCGCCGATCTGGCTCCGGGATTGACCGCGGTCGGTGCCCTCGTCTGTGTTGTGGTCGGTCTGGCTGTCACGGTGTGGGTGGTCGGGATGCGGGGCCTGTTGCACGATCGCGCGGTGTTGGACCGCTGGGTTTCCGATGTCACCGCGACCCTGCGCGCGACGGTGGATCAGGTAGTGGCCACTCGGGTGCTGGCCGCGGAGACATCGCTGACCGTCGACCTGGCCGAGCAGGAGGAGGCCCGCGATGTGGCGCTGGCCGGTCAGCTTCGGCTCATCGATGCCGAGTTACGTGAGCATGCGATGGCCGGGGCCCGCGCGAGCGCGGTCAGGGACCGTCAGGTGCCGGTGGTCCAGCGCGCACTCGATGCCGTGCGCGCCGAACTCGGCGAATGAACTCCAAATGATCAGGAGAAGCCGAGCACGAATGACCCCAACGGTCCTACGCTTGGCGGATGAGCCGGAGTTCGCTGCGCACACGCGTCGATGTCGAGGACTGGCTTGATGAGGACCTACCCAGCGCTGTCCACCGTCTCTGGGTGATCGTGCCTGACCTGATCGCGTCCGAGGGGCGGCCAGACGGTTACCCGTCGGTAGCTAGCGACACTGGACTCGGCGATGTCGAAGCCGGCCGCCTGCGCACCGTTGGAACCGGTGATGACGAATTACGCGACGAATTAGTGGGGGATAACGGTATTTCGATGGGATTTCGACTTTGACAGAACAATCTGAATCGATGAACACCCCAGTTGGGGGTTTCTGAATCGTTCTTGTGAGTCAACGGACATAGCCTGGATTTACCACGGGTATGTCACCCGCGTTAACCTCTAACAAGACACGGCCACGGCCACCATCTGTGAAGATCCTGAAGGTGGAATATGGTCTGCGTGCTTGGCGGGGAACCCCTCGGAAATTCGGGTAGGAGATGTAAATGACCTCAGCGACCATTCCAGGTCTGGATACCGCACCGACGAAACATGAAGGGCTGCTCGCCTGGATTCAGGAGATCGCCGAGCTCACCCAGCCAGACCGGGTGGTGTTTGCTGACGGCTCCGAGGAAGAGTACGAGCGGCTGGCCGCGCAGCTCGTCGAGGTGGGCACCTTCCAGAAGCTGAACGACAAGAAGCAGCCGAACTCCTACCTCGCGCTGTCCGACCCGTCTGATGTCGCGCGCGTCGAATCGCGCACGTTCATCTGCTCGCAGCGCGAGATCGATGCCGGTCCGACCAACAACTGGATGGAACCCGCCGAGATGCGCGGGCTGATGACGGAGCTCTACCGGGGGTCGATGCGCGGCCGGACCATGTGGGTGGTGCCCTTCTGCATGGGCCCGCTTGAGGCGGAAGATCCCAAACTCGGTGTCGAGATCACCGATTCGGAATATGTCGTGGTCTCTATGCGCACCATGACCCGGATGGGCCAGGCGGCGCTGGACAAGATCGGCGACGACGGGTTCTTCGTCAAGGCGCTGCACTCGATCGGTGCCCCGTTGGCACCCGGCCAGGTGGACGTGCCGTGGCCGTGCAACGACACGAAATACATCAGCCACTTCCCGGAGACCCGCGAAATCTGGAGCTACGGTTCCGGTTACGGCGGCAACGCTCTGCTGGGCAAGAAGTGCTACTCCCTGCGCATCGCCTCGGCGATGGCCCACGATGAGGGCTGGCTCGCCGAACACATGCTGATCCTCAAGCTGATCAGCCCGGAGAACAAGGCGTACTTCATCGCCGCCGCTTTCCCGTCGGCGTGCGGTAAGACCAACCTTGCGATGTTGCAGCCCACCATCCCGGGCTGGCGGGCTGAGACCGTCGGTGACGATATCGCCTGGATGCGTTTCGGTAAGGACGGCAGGCTCTACGCGGTCAACCCCGAGTTCGGCTTCTTCGGTGTTGCGCCGGGCACCAACTGGGACTCCAACCCCAACGCGATGAAGACCATCGCCGCGGGCAACACCGTCTTCACCAATGTCGCCAAGACTGACGACGGCGACGTCTGGTGGGAGGGCCTGGAAGGTGAGCCCGACCACCTGATCGATTGGAAGGGTAACGACTGGAATCTGCGGGAGACGGAAAGCAAAGCGGCGCACCCGAACTCGCGCTACTGCACCCCGATCTCACAGTGCCCGACGTTGGCCCCGGAGTGGGATGACCCGCAGGGCGTGCCGATCTCGGCGATCCTGTTCGGCGGTCGCCGCAAGACGACCGTTCCGCTGATCACCCAGGCCCGCGACTGGCAGCACGGGGTCTTCATCGGCGCCACGCTGGGCTCGGAGACCACCGCCGCCGCCGAAGGCAAGGTCGGCACCGTCCGTCGTGACCCGATGGCCATGCTGCCGTTCCTCGGTTACAACGTCGGCGACTACTTCCAGCATTGGATCGACCTCGGCAAGAATGCCGACGAGTCCAAGATGCCCGCGGTGTTCTTCGTGAACTGGTTCCGCCGCGGCGACAACGGCCGCTTCCTGTGGCCAGGCTTCGGCGAGAACAGCCGGGTGCTCAAGTGGGCGATCGAGCGCATCGAGCACCAGGCCGAAGGCAAGAGCACCCCGATCGGCATCGTGCCGACCGCTGCGGATCTCGATCTCGACGGTCTTGATGTGGACGCCGCCGACGTCGACCTGGCGCTGGCCGTCAATGCCGACGAGTGGCGCCAGGAATTGCCGCTGATCGAAGAGTGGTTTGAATTTGTCGGCGAAAAGCTGCCGACCGGTATCAAGGACGAGTTCGACGCGCTCAAGACCCGACTGGCCGAAGAAGCGTAGGGATTACTCGGAGCCTCGGTGGGGCAGCCGAGGGGGCCATTCGGGTGAACGGGATTTCTCGCAGGCAGTGGTTGAGTGCTGTTGGTGTGGCCTCGGCCGCGGTTGTCGCCACGGCCTGTGGTTCGGGCGGGAACAGCACCACGGTCACCACGACGGTGACGGTGGCGGGCGCCCCGCCGGTGCCCGATCCGCCCGACAAAACTCCTGTCACCGACCCGGCGGTGGCGCTCACGCGTCTGATGGACGGCAACGCGCGATTCGTGAACAACGCGATGGAGCACCGCGGGCAGGACCCCGAGCACCGGTTGGACATCGCCACCGTCCAGCACCCGTTCGCCACCATCCTCACCTGCTCCGATTCCCGGTTGCCGCCTAACGTCATCTTCGATCAGGGGCTCGGCGAACTGTTTGTGGTGCGGGTTGCGGGCAATATCGTCGACCCGGCTCTGCTGGCCAGCGTGGAGTATGCGGTCGACCACCTGCACTCGCCGCTGGTCGTCGTCATGGGCCATGAGCTCTGCGGTGCGGTGTCGGCGACGATCGAAAGTCTGCATACCCGCCAGGCCCCGGCTGGGCATATTGGCAGCCTTGTCGACGCGATCGCGCCCGCGGTCGGTATCGCCCAACAGCGGCCAGGTGACCTGCTGGACAACACTATTCGCGTCAACGCCGAGATGTCGCGTGACGAAGTGTTGAAGTCGGAGTTGGTCAGCGCCGCGGTGGCCAAGGGCAAGACCAGGGTGCTCGCTGCCTACTACAGCTTCGACGACGGCATAGTCACCCTCCTGTGAACTCGGCCGAAAATGCGGGCCCTTGACACCTGTCAACTTTCCGCGTCGTAAAGTGCGTTAATGCAGATTCGTGAACACGCCGAAGCCAACCCGGACAAGCCCGCCATCATCATGTACCCGTCGGGGACGGTCGTGACCTTTGGCGAGCTGGAGGCGCGGGCAAACCACCTGGCGCATTACTTCCGTCAGGCCGGTCTGGTCGAAGGCGATGCCGTCGCGATACTGATGGAGAACAACGAACATTTTCATACCGCGATGTGGGCAGCGCGGCGCAGCGGGCTGTACTACGTCCCGATCAACACCCATCTGACCGCCGCCGAAGCGGCCTACATCATCGACAACAGCGCGGCCAAGGCCATCATCGGCTCGGCCAAGCTTTCCGACACGCTCTCTGGACTCGGTGCTGAACTCCCCAACGGACTACCGCCGGTCCTGCTCATCGCGGGCGGACAACTCGACGGGTGGCAGAGTTACCCCAATTGTGTTGCCGACCAGCCAGTTACGCCTATCGACGACGAGATCGAGGGCGATCTGCTGCAGTACTCCTCGGGTACCACCGGGCGCCCGAAGGGCATCAAACGGGCACTCCCGCACGTGCCACCGTCCGAGTCGCCCGGGCTGATGTCGGCTCTGGTGTCGTTCTGGATGCACCCCGAGGCGGTCTATCTCAGTCCCGCACCGCTGTACCACACGGCTCCCTCCGTCTGGTCAATGCAGACCCAGGCCGCCGGCATCACCACGGTGGTGATGGAAAAGTTCGACGCCGCAGGCGCATTGGATGTGATCGCCAAGCACCGGGTAACCCACGGACAGTTCGTTCCGGTGATGTTCACCCGCATGTTGAAGCTCCCAGAGGACGTCCGGACGTCCTACGACGTGTCGAGTCTCGAGCGCGTCATGCACGCGGCCGCACCGTGCCCCGTTGACATCAAGAAGCAGATGATCGACTGGTGGGGACCGATCGTCGACGAGTACTACGCCTCCTCGGAAGCGCACGGATCCACGCTGATCGGTGCCGAAGACTGGCTGACCCATCCGGGATCGGTCGGGCGGCCCATGGTGGGCAACCTTCATATCCTCGACGAGGATGGCAATGAGCTTCCGCCCGGCGAGGCCGGCGAGATCTACTTCGAGGGCGGCGTCGACTTCGAGTATCTCAACGACCCAGACAAGACGGCCAAGTCGCGTGACACGCGCGGTTGGAAAACGGTGGGCGACATCGGTTATGTCGATGAGGAAGGCTACCTGTACCTGACGGACCGGCGGCATCACATGATCATCTCCGGCGGGGTGAACATCTACCCCCAGGAAGCCGAGAACCTGCTCGTCACCCATCCGAAGGTGATGGACGCCGCGGTGTTCGGCATCCCCGACGACGAGATGGGCCAGGCCGTCAAGGGTGTGGTGCAGACCGTCGATCCTGCCGATGCCACTGACGAATTCGCTGCTGAGTTGGTGGCGTGGCTGCGGGATCGGCTGGCGCATTACAAATGCCCACGCACGATCTCCTTCGAGGCCGCCCTGCCGCGGACCGACACCGGCAAGCTCTACAAACAGACCCTGATTGAGAAGTACTCTCACCAGCCGTGACCGTCGCTCCACTGCGGGTCGTCGACCTGTCGGAACCGCCGCCCGAACCCGGGCCGGGGGCGGCCGACATCGTCATCGCCGTGGGCGACCCGACCCGCACCGGAGCCGAATACTGGTTGGATAACGCAACCTTCACCATCGTCGACCAACACAGTGACGACCGCAGGACCGTCTGGGTCTCATCGGTGGAGCAGGTACTCGCCGAGTTGCACGATCGAGTGGGGACGTGGCCGCAGGCCGCGGCGGTATGCGATGACGTGCTGCGTGCCATCGACGTCGACGCCCCCGCGTTCGCAGGGGTGATCGCCGAGTCGCTGGCCTATTCGACCCTGCAATCCGGGGCGGAGTTTGCAAACTGGCTCACGGACCGGGGGCCCGCCCGGCCCTTGGATCATCCGAATCCCGTGGTAGCTCAGCGAGATGGCGACACGGTGCGGATCAGTTTCAATCGGCCGCAGCGTCACAACGCGTTCAGCACCGATGCCCGCGCGGAGCTCCTTGCCCTGCTCAGTGTGGCGCAGCTGGACACCTCGGTGCGCGAGGTGGTGCTCAGCGGTAACGGCCCGTCCTTTTGCAGCGGTGGGGATCTCGCCGAGTTCGGCACCTTCACTGATCCGGCGACCGCGCACCTGGCCCGCACCCGCTACAGCCCGGCGCTGGTCCTCGACGAACTCACCGCGCGGCTCGGCCCGGCCTGCCGGGCTGAGGTACACGGCCAGGTCCTCGGCAGCGGTCTGGAGATGGCGGCGTTCTGCGGACATGTGATGTGCGCGCCCGATGCGACGCTGGGTCTGCCGGAACTGACGCTCGGGCTGATCCCCGGTGCTGGCGGCACCGTCAGCGTCACTCGCAGGATCGGGCGGTGGCGCACTGCATACCTGGTGTTGTCGGGACGGTTCATCAACCCGCAGACAGCGTTGGCATGGGGGCTGGTCGACGAGCTGCGCTAACTGGATCTGCGCAGCGTCACCCGGTAGGTGTACTGCTCGGGCAGGAAGTGGCTGACCGCCAACTCCACGGGGGTTCCTGCGGCATCGGAATACAACCGGTCCACCCGTAGCATCGGATGTCCCGCTGGGCAATCGACGCCGGCCGCCACCTCAGGGCTGGCGCTTGCCACCGTGATCGATTGTGCCGCTTGGGTGATGGGCTCCGGAAGATGCGGCTCCAACAGACCGATGATGGTGAATGTGCTGACTGCGCCATCAGCCAATTCAGGAGCCCGGAGCACAGTGGCCGCCACGGCTTCGGGCAGATGGACCCGGGTCATGACGAACGGTACGCCGCCGTGAAGGCGCCGGAACACCACCGAGTAGACGATATCGCCGTCGAGCCGGAGCCGGCTGGCGGCCTCGACGTCGACATGGCGGCGCAGACCAGAGCGGACCTCCATCGTGGTGTCTTCGGAGAAGGACATCAGATCCTCGATCGAGCCGAACTGGCGCAGGTAGCGTCCGCCGGCCTCGCTGGCGTAGGTGCCTCGCCCCGGCACCCGATACACCGCACCCTCGGCGACCAGATCCTGAAATGCCCGTCGCACTGTCTGGCGACTCACCCCGTGCTGCTCGACCAGTTCGGATTCGGTGGGCAACCGCGCGCCGTCGCTGTACACGCCCGCGGCGATCTGATCGCGAAGCTGTTGGCGCACTGTCTGATACGCGGGTGCCTCCTTCACCTCAGAGGCCGCCGCGTTTGACGAGCTGGGCGGCGATGACGTTGCGCTGGATTTCGTTGGTACCTTCGCCGACGATCATCAGCGGGGCGTCGCGGAAGTAGCGTTCGACGTCGTACTCGGTCGAGTAGCCGTAGCCGCCATGGATACGGACGGCGTTCAGCGCGATCTCCATCGCCGTCTCGGAGGCGAACAGTTTGGCCATCCCGGCTTCCATATCGGCGCGGCCGCCGCTGTCGTACCGGCGGGCGGCGTGCAAGGTGAGTTGGCGGGCAGCGGTGAGCTTGGTGGCCATTTCGGCGAGGTAATTGCCGATCGACTGGTGTTTCCAGATCGGCACGCCAAAACTCATCCGGCTCTGGGCGTAGGCCAGGGCATCGTCCAGCGCCGCGGTGGCCACCCCCAGGGCGCGCGAGGCGACTTGGATGCGGCCGGTTTCGAGGCCTTTCATCATCTGCGCGAAGCCTTGTCCCGGTTCACCGCCGAGGATGGCCGATGCGGGGGTGCGGTAGTCGTCGAAGGACAGTTCGCAGCTCTCGACGCCCTTGTAGCCGAGTTTGGGCAGGTCACGCGAGATACTCAGGCCCGGTCCGGGTTCGACGAGCACGACAGAGATGCCGCGGTGTTTGGGGTTGGCATCGGGGTCGGTCTTGGCCAGCAGGGCGATCAGCCCGGAGCGCCGCGCATTGGAGATCCACGTTTTCGACCCGTTGATGACCAGCTGGTCGCCGTCGGGGCGGGCGGTGGTGGTGATGGCTTGCAGGTCTGAACCGCCTGCCGGTTCGGTCAACGCCATGGTGGCGCGCAGTTCCCCGGTGGCCATCAGCGGCAGGTAGTGCTGTTTTTGTTCCTCGGTGCCGAACAGGGCCAGCAGTTTGGCGACGACGGTGTGTCCGCCCATCGCACCGGCCAGGCTCATCCAGCCGCGGGCGAGTTCCTGGGTGACCTCGACGTAGCAGGGCGTCGAGACCGGGGTGCCGCCGTATTCCTCGGGCACGGCCAGACCGAAGATGCCGAGGTGTTTCATCGCCTCGATCCACGCCTCGGGGTAGGTGTTGGCGTGCTCGACCTCGCGTACGGTCGGGCGGACATCGCGGTCGACGAATGCCCGCACCGTCGCCACCAGCATCTGCTCTTCATCACTGAGATCTACGTTCACCGGTGCGCGTCCTCGTTGCCGTCTATTTGTACGGCCATATTGACACACCCTCTGAAGTGCTGCGAACATCACCTCTCGTGACTTTGTACGGCCAAATTTCGGGCGGACCCTATTTCGACGACCTGACGGTGGGGCAGGTGTTCGACGGGGCGACGTCGATGACGTTGACCCAGGGCGCGGCGGCGGTGCACCAGTCGATCATCGGTGACCGGATGCGGCTACCGCTGGACGTCGCGCTGACCCACCAGGTGACGGGTGCGACGTCCGCGCTCGCCCACCCGGGGTTGGTCACCGACGTGGCGATCGGACAGAGCACGCTGGCCACACAGCGGGTGAAGGCCAATCTGTTCTACCGCGGCCTGACCTTCCACCGTTTTCCTGTCATCGGAGACACTATCTATACCCGCACGGAAGTGGTTGGCCTCAAACAGAATTCGACCAAACCGGGTCGTGCGGCCACCGGCTTGGCGGCGCTGCGGATGATCACCATCGACCAGGCTGACCGCCTCGTGCTGGATTTCTACCGCTGCGCAATGCTGCCGCTGAGTCCCGACGCCCCCGATACCGGTCATAACGATGACCTGTCGACGATCGGCGCAGACCATCCGGTGGCCGTCGATCCCACCGCAGATTGGGACGCCGAAGCGTTCCGGGCGCGCATACCGGGTCCTCATTTTGACGCCGGCGTGGCCGGGGAGGTTCTGCACAGCACCGGCGATGTTGTCAGCTGCGCCCCCGAGCTGGCCCGGATCAGCCTGAATATTGCTGCCACGCACCATGATTTGCGAGTGGGTGGCCAGCGTCTGGTGTACGGCGGGCACACCATCGGACTGGCGCTGGCGCAGGCCAGTCGACTGCTGCCGAATCTGGTGACGGTGCTGGGCTGGGAGTCGTGCGATCACACCGGCCCGGTCCACGAGGGGGACACCCTCTACAGCGAACTGCAGATCGAATCCGCCGAGCCCACCGGCGCCGGCGGTGTGCTGGGGTTGCGGTCACTGGTGTACGCCGTCGGTGAGCCCGATCGTCAGGTGCTGGACTGGCGGTTCACCGTCCGGGTGTTCTGAGGCTCACCCCCGCTCCGGCACAATAAGTCGATGGGTGCGCTCGGTATCGCCGACGGCGTGCTCAAGCGTGCCGGAGAGACAGCCGAGTTCATTGCGGCAGCCACCGGAGTGCCCATCGACGCGACCGAACTGCTGACCGGCCGCGCGGCCCTGTTGGGGTTATCGCCGCAGGGCCGGATTTCCGCCGGCGGTGCCACCCAGCTGGTGCGGGCCGTCGGCGGTTGGTGCGCGCTGACGCTGTCGCGGCCCGACGATATCGCCGCGGTGCCTGC
The DNA here is from genome assembly GCF_965229105.1 of Mycobacterium sp. Lineage (GTDB taxonomy): Bacteria > Actinomycetota > Actinomycetes > Mycobacteriales > Mycobacteriaceae > Mycobacterium. Next base: position 6,613,236 of record NZ_OZ245858.1, on the reverse strand, counting down.
CATGCTGGGCGCCGATGCGGTGCCCGCCGACCTGTGGCCGGCAATTCGCCGGTGGGCGATCCTGCGGACAGTGGCCGAGTTCGTCGATCGTGCCGCCCTGCTCGACCTGCCATTCGCGGCCCTTGGTGAGGCTGAGCCCACCGCGCCGCGCGTACTCGGCTGTGGCACAGCGGGTCCCGCTCGCGGCATCGAGGGCCTGCTGGTGGTCGATATGACGTCGATGTGGGCCGGACCGTTGTGCGCGCAGTTGTTGCGGCGGGCAGGCGCGACGGTGGTGAAGGTCGAGAGCCCCTCGCGGCCGGACGGCACCAGGGCCGGAGATCGGAGGTTCTTCGACTGGATGAACACCGGAAAGCTGAGCTATGCAGTGGATTTCGATGCCGATCGGCAAGCGGTGTGGGACTTGCTGGCCGTCGCCGATATCGTGCTCGAAGGATCCCGGCCTGCGACGCTTCACCGGCGCGGGCTCGGACCGCATGACTGCCCGCCCAGCCCGGGCCGGGTGTGGCTGTCCATCACCGGTCACGGCGGTGATACGCAACGGGTGGCCTTCGGTGATGACGCCGCGGTCGCGGGTGGGCTGGTCGAACATACCGACCACGGACCGGTCTTCATGGGCGATGCGATCGCGGACCCGCTGACCGGCCTGGCCGCGGCGGCAGCGGTGGTCGAGGCGCTGGCGCACGGCGGGGGAGTGCATATCGGTGTCGCGATGGCCGCTGTGGCCGCGACATACGTGTCAGCATCAGGTATTGCCACCCCTGCCGAACCGACAATGCCGCTAACCGCGCGACCCGCATCGGCCCTCGGCGCCGATAATGCGGCGGTGCGGCAGCTGGTCAGCGAAAGAGGTTGGACCTGATGCTGATCCGAGGCGCCCACCTACTCGATGGCGGGCTCGTCGATATCCGCACCGGCTCGAAAATCGTCGCGGTCGACGAGCATCTCGACCCCCGTCCCGGTGAGGACATCCTCGACGCGCACGGCGCGCTGGTGATACCCGGCCTGCACGATCACCACGTGCATATCCGCGCCGCCGCGGCTGCGGCCAGTTCGGTCCGGGCAGGACCACCCCAGGTTCGGTCCCGCGCCGAACTGGGCAGAGCACTCGCCTCCCTCGACGCCGACGGCGACGGCTGGATCCGGGCGGTGGGCTATCACGACAGCGTCGCAGGCCCGCTGGATCGCGATGCCCTGGACTCCATCACCGCGGCGATACCCGTTCGGGTGCAACACCGCAGCGGGGTGTTGTGGACGCTGAACTCGGCGGCGCTGGCGGCGATCGGTCAACCGGATCACCCTGACGGCCGGTTGCGCAGCGCCGATGCGGGATGGACCGACACCGTGCCGCGGCGCGCCGTCGGGCTGGCCGCATTCGGGAGTCGACTGGCCTCGTATGGCGTCACCGGAATCACCGATGCCACACCGGATCTGACGCAATCTGATGCCGGGCAGTTGGGGGCAGAACTCCCACAGCTCGTCCATCGGCTGAGCCCGGGCAAGCGGATTCTGCACGATGACCGGCTCGACCTCGACGACCTCACGTCCTGGGTGCGCAGTAGCCACGCCGACGGCACCCCGGTGGCAGTGCACTGTGTGACAGTTGCACAGCTGGTGGTGACGATGGCGGCATTGCGCACCGCCGGAACAATCTCCGCGGACCGGATCGAGCATGCGGCACTGGTTCCGGGGGACTGCCTGAGCGAGCTGGCGGACCTGGGGGTCACCGTCGTGACCCAACCGAACTTCGTCGCAGAGCGGGGCGAGGAGTACCTGGCCGATGTCCCCGCCGACGAATACGACCAACTCTGGCGGGTCAGTTCGCTGCTGGCGGCCGGTGTCCGGGTCGCGCTCTCGACGGATATGCCGTTCGGTCATGACGATCCATGGGCGGTGATGCGTGCGGCCGTACACCGAACCACCACCGGCGGCGCGGTGCTCGGACCTAGCGAATGTGTCTCGCCAAGAACCGCTCTGGAGATGTTCCTGGGCGCGCCGGGTGATCCGGCGGCGGCGCGCACCGTCGCACCCGGTCAACCCGGCGACCTCTGCCTGTTGGCCGCACCCCCCGATACTGTCCTGGCCGAGCTGGACGCCGGCCTGGTCGCCGCCACCATCATCGGCGGCCACCAGGTGCACCGCGTCTAGTGCGGTAACTCCCGGAACGGGGTATTGCGGTAGGGCTCCGGCTCTTTCGGCAGACCGAGTACGCGCTCCCCGACGATATTGCGCTGGATCTGATCGGTGCCACCACCGATCGAGGTGAAATACGCATTCAGGGTGCGGAAGGTGACGGCGTCGCCGACGGGATTGTCCGGACCGGCGAGCATCGATTCGGCGTCGACGATCTCGGTCTGCACGCGCGCCGTCTCATGCAGGATCCGCGACATGGCGATCTTGCCCAGCGCCATCAGGGTGGCTGCCTGTGCGCCGCCGGAAACCTTGGCCCGCTGCGTGTTCCACTTGTTGACTGCCACCAAGGCCTCGATGCGGGCGATCTGCTGGCGGGTATGGCTGTCGTCGAGTTTGTCGTAGGTCTTGGCCAGTGCCGCCAGGCTGTCCTTGTCTTCCTGTGGTTTGGTGGCGCCCTTGGTGGTGCGCGCCAGGTCGCCCATCAGGCGGCGCTCGTAGCCGAGGGCAGTCTGCAACACCGCCCAACCGCCGCCGAGCGGTCCGACCAGATTCTCCGCGGGCACATGTGCATCGGTGATGAACACCTCGTTGAATTCGGATTCACCGGTGATCTGATGGATGGGCCGGACCTCGACACCGGGTTGGCGCATCGGGAACATGAAGAAGCTGATCCCTTGGTGTTTGGGCACATCCCAGTCGGTGCGCGCCACCAGCAGGCCGTAGTCGGCGCCTGCGGCGAAGGAGGTCCAGACCTTCTGCCCGTTGACGATGAAACGGTCGCCATCGCGGTCGGCGCGCGTCCGTAGACCCGCAAGATCTGACCCGGCGCCCGGTTCGCTGTAGAGCAGACACCATTTGGTCTCACCGCGCAGCGACGGTGGGATAAGCCGCCGCTTCTGTTCCTCGGTGCCGGCGTCATACAGGGTGCAGGCAAACAGATTGGCTCGGTCATGGCCGGTGCCCGGTGCGCCGACCGCCGCGAACTCAGCTGCGACGACGCGGGATTCGGTATCACTGAGGCCCCGCCCGAACCATTCGGGTGCCCAGCTCGGTGCTGACCAGCCGGCGTCGAGCACAAGATCCGCCCAGCGGTTGCGGTCCATTCCCGGAGTCCAGTTGGCGGCCAGCCACTCCCGGGCTTCGGCGCGCACGCTATCGGTCACGTCAGGCTCCCTTGCGTCGAAGATAACGGTCGCGGTGATAGGCCGGCGAACCGAGTAGCTGGGCGTCGGTGCGGGCGCGACGCAGGTAGAGGTGCGCCGGATGCTCCCAGGTGAATCCGATTCCGCCGTGCACTTGGATGGTGGTCGCCGCGACAAAGACGTAGGCGTCCGAGCAATACGCCTGCGCCAGAGCCAGATCCGCCCAGCGCGACGGGTCATCAGTGTTCAAAGTGGAGGCGTCGAATGCGGCCGCGACATGGCGCGCTGCGGAAATCGCCGATTCCGCTTCGAGCAACATATCGGCGCACATGTGCTTGACCGCCTGGAAACTGCCGATGGCGCGGCCGAACTGCATACGGGTCCGCGCATAATCGACACCCAACTGCATGGCTCGCTGCGCTCCGCCGGCCTGCTCGCCAAGCAGCGCGACGGCAGCGTGATCCAGTGCGGCGGTGAACACCTCGATACCCGCACCGGGCGTGCCGACCGGGCGGGCAGGGACGTCGACGAACTCGACGCGGTACTGCTTACGGGTGGCGTCGATGGTGGCCAGTGCCGCGCAGCTGACCCCCGGTGCGCCGGTGTCGATCGCGAATGTCGATGGGCCGGCGTCGGTATCGGCCAGCACGTACAGTAGGTCGGCGGCGCCGGCGTCGAGGACGAACGTCTTCTGCCCGGTCACCGTCCATTGCCCGCCGATCGAGGCGGCGGCGGTGTCCACCCGGTGCGGCGGCCGGGTCGAGGTGTCTTCGGCGAACGCCAGGCTGGTGATGAGCTCGCCTGCCGCGATCCGGGGCAGGATTGTGGCCTGTTCGTCATCGTCACCCGATGCCGCCAGCAGCTGGGTGGTCAGGACCGCAGTGGAGAAGAACGGCCCGCCCAGCAGGGCCCGCCCCATCTCTTCCATCACGATGCCCATCTCGACGTGACCGGCCCCGGCCCCGCCGAAGTCCTCGGGCACCAGCAGCCCGAGCAGACCCATCGCGGCCAGCTCGGCCCAGATGTCCGCGTCGTGACCGGTGTCGGTCGCCATCAGTTCCCGGACTCGGGCCTGCGGCGAACGCGCCTCCAGAAACGCCGCAACGGTCTTCCGTAATGTGCGGTTCTCGTCGGTTTCTCGCACCACCATGCGACCACCGTCTCACAGCTCCTGGGTATTGCGGAACACACTCAGGACCCACGTGGTGCCGACTGACTAAGTGTCGGCCAGCGCCAACTTCAAGTGGGCGCACTGGCTGTCGAAAAACGACCGCGAGATGCTTGCCTTCGGGACGACCGCGTCGAAGCCGTGGAACGCGCCGGGAACGACCACCACCTCGCACGGCACGCCGGCAGCCTTGAGTGCGTCGGCATAGGCGAGATCTTCGTCGTGGAACAGGTCGTTGGAGCCCACGCCGATCCACGCTGGTGGCAGGCCGGCCAGGTCGGTGCGGCGCGACGGAACGGCCACCTCGGGGTCGGCGCCGCGCAGATATGCCGACCATCCCCAGCGGTTGGCGTCCCGGCTCCACATCCGGAAGTCGGCATCGGCCACATCGGCTCGAGCCGAGGACCGGTCGTCCAACATCGGGTAGACCAACAGTTGCAGCACCGGCGTGACCATCCCGCGGTCGCGGGCGGTGAAGGCCAACGCGGCAGCCAGCCCGCCACCGGCGCTGGCACCGCCGATAGCCACCTGGTCCGGATCGACGGCAGGCAGGCCCGCCAGCCAGGTCAGGGCGGCGTGGCAATCGTCGAGCGCTGCCGGATACGGATTCTCCGGGGCCAGCCGATAGTCGACAGCGGCGACCGTCAGACCGAGTTCCGCGGCGAACTGTTTGCACACCCGGTCATCCTGTTGGGCCGAGCCGATGAGGTACCCGCCGCCATGGATCCACAGCAGCGCCGGACCCGGTGCGGTCTGGCCCGGTGGCCGGTGCAGTCTGATGCGGATGCCGTCAGCTGTGGTCAGGACTTCCACACCGGGTGTGCGCCGCCGCTCCTGCAGCTTTTGCAGCGCCCTGGCGATCGGCAGCGTGCTCGGTCGGATCAAGTTGCGCGGAATCCAGCGCGCTGCCTTGCGCAACTCGGGGTGGATATCGGTGATCGTCACGGGCCCGACAGTACTGGGCCGTCATCCGTTCGGCTGGCGGGTCAGGGGTTGCCGTGATGAGGTGAGCACAATGGCACTCCATCAGCTTCCAGCCACCCCGGCGAATGTGCACTGGGGTTACTTCGATCCACGGCTCGCGCCGGCGCTGACCGTTGCCTCCGGCGATCTGATTGCCATCGAGACGCTGACCCATCACGCCGGGGACGCGCCCGATCTGTTGATGGACGCCGGCATCCGCGACGTCTTCGAACAGGTCCAGGACCGCGGTCCGGGCCCGCACCTGCTGACCGGACCAATCGCCGTGGCCGGAGCCGTACCCGGTGACGTGTTGCAGGTAGACATCCTGGAGGCGACGCCGCGCTTGCCGTACGGCTCGAACCTGGCGGCGCACTGGGGTTTTCTGTACGACGAGCTCGGCCATGAACGCGTAACCATCTACGAACTCGACACGTCTGCACAGCTGGGGCGGGCGTTGTTCGGCTACACCTGGACCACCACCCCGATCGCCGATGCGGCAGGCGTCGTGGTGGCTCCCGACAGCGTTGTGCGCGAACCGGCGCTGCCGGGCGTCGTGGTACCGCTTCGCCCGCATTTCGGCACGATGGGGGTGGCGCCCGCCGCCCCCGAGCGGGTCTCCTCGGTCCCGCCGGGCGATCACGGCGGCAATGTGGACAACTGGCGCATCGGAGCGGGCGGGCGGATGTACTACCCGGTGCAGGTGGCTGGTGCGCTGCTGTCCGTGGGTGATCCGCATGTCTCCCAGGGCGACGGTGAGATCAGCGGGACCGCGCTGGAGTCCTCACTGAACGGCCTGCTGCGGCTGACCATCCGGCGCGATCTGGCCCTGACGGTGCCGGTGCTGGAAACCGCCACCGAAGTGTTGGTGCATGGCTTCGGTGACACCTTGGACGAGGCGATGAAGGCGGCCGCCCTGCGCACGCTGAGCGTCCTGCAAACCCAATTCGGGTTGTCGCGTCCGGATGCCTATTCGTTCATGTCCGTCGCGGTCGACTTCACCGTCACCCAGGTGGTCGATCAGCGGCAAGGTGTCCATGGCCGCATCGACAAACGGTGCTTCCCCCGCTTCGGAGCTGCGATCCTATGAGCGGTAACGGTATTCGCGCATTCACCTTCACCCCGCTCGACGGTGTGCCGCCGGCCGTCGCGCCATTCGCGCACGCGACGGCGGCAGGGCAGACGCTGTATGTCACCGGTCAGATGCCGACCGATGTCACCGGTGCGCTGGTCGAAGGAGGTATCGCCGCCCAGACCGATCAGGTGCTGCGCAATCTGGTGCGGGTGACCGAGTTGTGCGGCGGTGCCCTGGCCGATGTGGTGTCGGTGCGGGCATACCTGATGGACTGGGCCGATTATGCGGTGTTCAACGCCGCGTATGCGGACTGGTTCCCCACCCGGTTACCGTCGCGCACCTGCGTGGGTACGACGGGGCTCGCGGTCGGCGCCCGCGTCGAAATCGATTGGGTGTGCTGGAAATCCGAGGGTTGGGACTGACGCCCCCTGGGTCGGTCAGCGGTCGTTCAGCAGGGCTTCGAAGGCGACCCGGTCACCGCGGTACAACGAGCGCACCACCTCGATCGGCCGGTCTTCGGTATCGACCGACCGGCGGTTGAGCCGCAGCATCGGCATGGCGGTGGTCGACTCGAGGAGTTCCGCCTCGCGGGGTGATGCCAGGACCGTCTCGATCCGTTCGACAGCGGCACCGAACACCACCCCCGACGCCCGGATGGCCGCATACAGCGATGTCGTCGGATCGAATGTGTGGTGCAGGAAACCGAATCGGTGCGGAGGCAGGTAACTACTCTCCAGCCCGATCCGCTGACCGTCGGCCAGCAGTACGCGTTCCAGGTGCATCACCGGTCCCCCGTCCGGGATATCCAGCGCTGCTGCGAGTTCCGCCGTTGCATCGATATCCTGCCAGGTGACCAGCAGGCGGCCAGGTTTGCGGCCCATCGTCTGGGCACCTTCGGTATAGGACTTCAGCGATAACGGCTGCACCAGTTTGGGTTTCGATACCACGGTGCCGCGCCCACGGCGTTCGATGCGGCCCTCGACCAACAATTCGTGCAGAGCCTGGCGCACCGTCTCGCGGGCGACGGTGAATCGAGCGGCGAGTTCACGTTCGGCCGGTACCGCGTCGCCCTCGGTGAGGTCGGCGAGAAGCTCCTCGACGGCCGTGCGCACGAGGTACGGCTTGGGCACCGGCTTGGGGCCGGGCGCGCTCATGTGGACTGTTCTGTGGATTGTTGTTGCCGCAGAACGCGTTCCGCGATGGCTAGCACATCATCGATTGTCGCACGTTTTGATGCCGGCGCCAGCGGATCTTTGGCGGCATCGTCGTAGCGCCGCAACCGCACAGCATCGGCCCACCACGGGTGCGCGACGAGCTCGGCGTCCACCCCCGCCCCACCCTGGGCCGTCAACGAGATGACCGAGGTCTCCGAGAGTCCATCGCGGTACGCAGGTTCGGTGGCCACCAGGTAGCGCTTGGCTGCGACGTGGGCCCCCGCCAGCCAGCCGACCCGATCGCCGAACCTGGCCGTCAGCCACTCGCGCGCGACGATGTCATGGCCGACCTGCGCCGGATTGGTGACGAGCGCGCTGTGCGCGACATCGTGCAGGGCACTCGCGAGGACAAGTTCGTCGTCGGCCCCGTCGGCGAGGGCACAGGCCGCCGCCAGCAGGGCGTGGTCGAGTTCGTCGACACTGTCCTCGTCCCAGACACCCCGTAGGGATGTCAGTACCGCCTCCGTTTGGGTCAGCACCGTTTCGTCCAGCACAGTCACGGCGCCAGCATAACCCCAATTGGTCTATACCAATTGTTAACCCGCTGTTCCAGCCCTCAACACATGCTTGTTGAGGCGCCGTATTGATCGGTAGGGAGGGTTCAGGCATGCGGGTGACCATCATTGGCGGCGGGATCCTCGGGACCGCGCATGCAGTCGAAGCGATCCGGCGTGGGCATCAGGTCACCCAGTTGGAACGTGAAGTCGAGGCGCGCGGCGCCACCGTCCGCAATTTCGGCCTGGTCTGGGTCTCGGGGCGCTCCGACGTCGAACTCGACACCGCGCTGCGGTCTCGTGAACTATGGGCACAGCTCGGCGCGCGCATCCCGGGTATCGGTTTTCGACCCGCTGGTTCGCTCACCCTGCTGCGCACGCCTCGCGAGGTCGCCGTCGCAGAGGAAGTGGCCGCCAGGCCGGATGCTGCCGCCCGCGGTTTCGAACTGCTCGACCCCGGCCAGGTCCGAGTGCTCAATCCGGCACTACGCGGAAAATTCGTTGCCGGTCTGCACTGTTCCCGTGACGCCGCCGTCGAATCCCGTCACGCGTTACCGGCGATCCGCGAATACCTTGCCGACACCGGCCGCTACACCTTTCTGCCAGGCACCGAGGCGCGCTCGCTCGACGGCCGGACCGTCCGTGATGACCGTGGTCGCCGCCATGACAGCGATCTCGTGCTGCTGTGCCCCGGCGCGGTACACGGCGGCCTGACCCGCGAACTCGCCGGCGAGTTGCCGGTGCGTCGGGTGCGGTTGCAGATGATGCAGACCGATCCGCTCGGCGAACCGCTGACCACCGCGATCGCTGACGGTGACAGCTTCCGTTACTACCCGGGGTTTGCGGGCGCGGCACTGGATGCGTTGTGCAATAACGAGGCTCAGGACAGCGTGGCCGACGAACACCGGATGCAACTGCTGTGCGTGCAGCGGCTGCACGGCGGATTGACGATCGGTGACACGCACGAATACACCGAGCCGTTCGCGTTTGACGTCGACGAGGCGCCGTACGCCTATCTGGTCGATCTCGTCGAGGAATTTCTCGGTCGCCCGTTGCCGCCGGTGCGGCGGCGGTGGGCCGGTGTGTACAGCCAGTGCATCGATCCGGGCCAGTTGGTCAGCCGCACCTTCATCGCCGACGGCGTCTGGTGTGTCACCGGTCCCGGCGGTCGCGGCATGACGTTAGGGCCGGCGATCGCTGAACAGACCGCCGATCTCATTGAACTCTGATCGACCCTCGGAAAGGTAAACCGATGCCAGATAACCGGATTCAACTCGCCGTGCTAGATATGGCGGGTACCACCGTCGCCGACGACGGGTTGGTGCTGACGGCGTTCGAGGCGGCCGCCACAGCAGCCGGCGTGCCTGCGGCCGGCGCGGACCGGGAGCACGCCCGCCAGTACGTCCTGGACACCATGGGTCAGTCGAAGATCACCGTGTTCCGTGCCCTGTTCGACAGCGAGGAACTGGCGCAACACGCCAACGACGCCTTCGAAACGGCCTACTCCGAGCTCATCGACGAAGGACATGCCCGCCCGATCGACGGTGCGGCAGAGGCGATTACGAGACTGCGCGACGCAGGTGTCCGGGTTGCGCTGACCACCGGGTTCAGCGGCTCCACGCAGGAAAAGCTGTTGGCGGCGCTGGGGTGGCAGTCGTTGGCCGATCTCGTGCTGGCACCCGGCGAGGGGGTTCGGGGCAGGCCCTTTCCCGACCTGATCCTGACCGCGTTGATGCGCCTGCAGATCGATGGTGTGCATAACGTGGCCGCCCTCGGTGACACCGGCAGCGATATCGACAGTGCCCTGCGGGCGGGTTGTGCCATCGCCGCTGGCACGCTCACCGGCGCCCATACCGAGGAGCAGCTTCGCGCCGCCGGGGCCAGCCATGTCGTTGGCACCGTTACCGATTTTGCCGATCTGATCCTGCTCCACCGTTAAATCCGAAAGAGAAGAGCCCATGGGAATGCGAAAGTCTTTACGAGTAGCCGCTATTGCCTTGACTGCGGCGTCAGTGAGCCTGACCGCGGCGTGCGGCGGTACCGGGTCGTCCGGCTCGGGGAGTGGCGAGACCCTGACTGTCTACAGCGCCGACGGTCTGGGCGCCTGGTATGCATCGCAGTTCGACACATTCACCAAAGACACCGGCATCAACGTCAACGTGGTGGAGGCGGGCTCGGGTGAAGTGGTGTCGCGCGTCGAGAAGGAACAGTCCAATCCGCAGGCCGACCTGTTGGTGACACTGCCACCGTTTATCCAGAAGGCGGACAAATCTGGCCTGCTGCAGCCCAGTGGTGTTGACACCGCCGGTATCCCGGCCGATCAGGTGGGCCCCGGCGGCAACTATGTCCCGATCGTCAACAACGCACTGAGCTTCATCGTCAATCCGGGCGCCCAACCGCAGCCGACCACCTGGGATGATCTACTCAAGCCGGAATACCAAGGTAAATTGCAGTATTCGACGCCGGGCCAGGCTGGCGACGGCACCGCGGTACTGGTCCTGCTCCAGCACCTGCTCGGTAAGCCGGCGGCGCTGGACTACCTGGGGAAGTTGCAGGCCAACAATGTCGGTCCGTCCTCGTCGACCGGCAAGCTTCAGCCGAAGGTCAGCAATGGCGAGCTGCTGGTCGCCAACGGGGACGTGCAGATGAACCTGGGCTCGATCAAGGATGACGGCTCGAAATTCACCATCTTCATTCCCGCTGCCGCCGACGGGACGAAAACCACGGTGTCGCTGCCGTATGTCGCAGGTGTCACCAAAGGTGCGCCGCACGCTGAGGCCGCCAAGAAGCTGCTGGCCTTCCTGCTGACCGAAGACGTGCAGAAGACGGTCGCGCCCGATGCGCTGGGCATTCCGGTACTGGATTCGCTGGTCGGCTCGTCAGACGCGGCGCCGAACACCCCCGCCGCGGTCCTCAAGGGAGTTACCGTCTGGGTGCCGGACTGGAACGCGGTGCTGACCGATCTTGATGCGGACGTCGCGGCATATCAGAAGGCCACCGGTAGCTGAGATGGCCGAAGCAGGGGTAGTTCGGCCCAGGACCGCGGTCGTCAGTGAATCCGTCTCACCGGCAATCACATTCGACCGGGTCGGGGTTGCCTACGGACGCGGCAAGAAGGTGACGCACGCCCTGGTCGACCTCAATTTGCGGGTCGCCGTCGGCGAGACCGTCGCACTGCTCGGCCCCAGCGGCTCAGGAAAGTCGACCGCACTCAACGCGTTGGCCGGGTTCGTCCGGCCGACGTCGGGGCGGGTCCGGCTCGGGGGCCGCGACGTGACCGATCTTCCGCCGGCGAAACGGGGCATCGGAGTCGTCCTGCAGTCCTATGCCCTCTTCCCGCATATGCGGGTGTTCGACAACGTGGCGTTCGGGCTCAGATCGCAGCGGGTGCCCCGCCGGGACATCGACGGCCGGGTCACCGAGGCGCTGGATATGGTCGGCATGCGCGATTTCGGAAACCGCTTGCCACGCGAGCTCTCCGGCGGGCAACAGCAGCGGGTGGCGATTGCCCGCGCCCTGGCAATCCGGCCGAAAGTGCTTCTGCTGGACGAACCCCTGGCCGCGCTCGACGCCCGGTTGCGGCAGTCGATGCTCGCCGAATTGCAGCGCCTCAAAGAGGCACTCCCCGACACCGCCATGCTTTATGTCACCCATGACCAGGCCGAGGCATTGGCGCTGGCCGACCGAATCGTGGTGATGAACGACGCCCGGCTGATGGATGTCGACACCGCCGAGAACCTGTGGAAACGTCCGCCAACCAGTTTCACCGCGGCCTTTCTCGGCGGCGCCAATCTGATTCCCTGCACCGTCGGTCGGGTGATCGGCACCTCGGCGTTGGTGACCATCGCGCACAAGACGGTCAGCGCCGAGGCGCCGCAGTCCAAGCTGGCCAAGAATGATTGGGAGCCGGGATCACGCGCGCTGCTTTGCATCCGGCCGCACGCCATGCAGATTGTCGGACTGGGTAACCGGGATGCCCTGCGCGCCAACGTCAACGCAACCGTGTGGCGGGGAGCGACCACCCGGTTGATGCTCTCGGTCAACGGTCTGCCCGATCAGCTGATCGAGGTCGATGCGCCAGGTAATGCGAAATTCGAGATCGGCACCGAGGTCGGCGTCCGGTTTCCCGAGCCCGCCGGGGTGCTGGTGCGGAATCCGACATGACCACAGTTCTCGATCAGCCTGCGCCCGTCGATCCGACCGATCAGCCGGTGAACCCGCCGGCCGCCGGACGGTCGCGGGCGACGCTGTGGGCATTGGCGCCCCTGCTGGTCGTCCTGGTGGCTGCGGTATATCCGCTGATCAGAGTGTGTCTGGAATCGACGAAAGTCGGTACCGGCCATGGGTGGTCGACCTGGACGACGGTGTTGAGCTCGGAGGTCTTTCGGGACGCGCTGTGGCGTACGGTGTCGATCGCCGTCATATCGACCTGTCTGTGCCTGGTGTTGGGCACCTTCCTGGCGATCGTGCTCGCGTTCGTGCCGTTCCCCGGCGCGTCTATCGTCGGCAGGTTGATCGACACGATCCTGGCGCTGCCGTCGTTCCTGATCACCTTGGCGTTCACCTTTCTCTACGGTACGGCGGGTGCGGCCAACGCGCTTATCGCCGAGATCTTCGGGTCTTCCTCGCCTGCACTGGATTTCCGGTACACCCCGGCGGGAGTGATTGCGGCCGAAGTCACCTTTTTCACCCCGTTCGTCGTTCGCCCGCTACTGGCGTCGTTCGCTCTGCTCCCGCGCCAACAACTCGATGTCGCGGCCAGCCTCGGCGCGTCCCCGCTGCGGGTGTTGCGCGTTGTGGTGCTGCCTGAGGCCTGGCCCGCACTGGTAGCCGGTGGCAGCCTGGTGCTGCTACTGACCCTCAACGAGTTCGGCATCGTGCTGTTCACCGGGGCCAAGGGCGTGATCACCCTGCCCGTATTGATCTACACCAGGGGCATCGTCGCGTTCGACCTGCCGGGTGCCGCGGTGATCGCGACCGTTCAGGTGGTGTTATCGCTGGCCCTGTACGTGATCTATCGGATGGTTTTCGCACGGGTTGGTGGCCGGACCCACAAGGAAAGTGGAGTGAGCGCAGATGTTGCTGTGGAACCTGCGAAGTAGGGCAACACTACTCACGGTCTTCGGCTTGGTGGTGCTGGTCGTCTTCGTCGCACCGCTGGCCACTGTGGTGCTGGCCGGGCTGGCCGGTTCGTGGAACGGTGCTCTGCCTTCTGATCTCGGGTTCGGGCACGTCGGCGATGCCCTGTCCGGTGAAAATCTGGCCAGCGTTTCGGTCAGCCTCCAGACCGCCCTCGTCGCCGGTGGGCTGGCCCTGATCCTTGGCACCTGGGCAGCACTCGCTGCCCGCGAGGCGCCCGGCTGGCTGCGTCGGCTCACCGATGCGGTGTTTCACCTGCCGATCGCGGTGCCGTCGGTGGCCATCGGACTTGGCCTGCTCATCGCCTTCAACTCGCGGCCACTGCTCTTGGGCGGAACACGGTGGATCGTGATCTTGGCTCACGCAGTTCTGGTGTTGGCGTTCGCTTTCAGTGCGGTATCGGCGGCACTGGATCGCCTCGACCCGGCGTATCGGCAGGCGGCGGAATCCCTTGGCGCAGGCCCGGTGCGCGTACTGTTCCGGATCACCGTGCCGCTGCTGATGCCCGCGCTCGGTGCTGCCGCGGGCCTGGCCGTCGCGCTGTCGATGGGCGAGTTGGGGGCCACCGTGATGGTCTACCCGGCGACGTGGAAGACCCTGCCGGTCACCATCTTCGGCCTGACCGACCGGGGTCAGGCATTCCAGGCGGCGGCCTGCACGACGGTGCTGCTCCTGGTCACCTTGCTGGCGCTGTTGGTGCTGGGTCGGATCCGCGGCCGGGCCGCGCTGCGCTAGACCGCCGAGTACACCGTCCGACCTTCTTTGATCGTCTCCAGCACAGTGATGTCCCTGATCGTCATCGGGTCAACGGTCAACGGATTACCGTCAAGGACAACCAGATCGGCGAGCTTACCGACCTCGATGGAACCCTTGTCGGCCTCCTCGAAGTATTGGTGCGCGGCGTCGATGGTGATCGCCCGTAGCGCCTCCAGCGGTGTCACCCGCTGATCGGTGCCGATCACCTCACCGCTGCGGGCCACCCGGTTCACCGCGGTCCACAACAGGAACATCTGGTCCAACGGGGTCACCACGAAATCCGTGTGGTTGGTCACCCGCAGTCCGCGGTCCAGCGCCGCCCGCATCGGGCTGAGAAAGTCTGCCTGTTCGCGGCCGCGCAGCCGGATGTGCGCATCGCCGAAGTAGAACGTGTGCTCAGTGAAAAGGGAAGGGATGATCTGGTATTCGACGAACCGATCGAGCTGATCGGCCCGGACGAACTGGGCGTGGATGGCCACCGTCCTGCGGTCTTTGGCGACCTCGTCACCGGCGGCTGCCACATGCGCGTCGAGCAGCATGTCGATGGCGGCATCACCGTTGGCGTGGATGTTCAGCGGCAACCCGAGGCCGTAGACCTTGGTGAACCAGTCATTGACGACGCTCTGCGGGAAACCCTGCTCGCCACGCCAATCGTGTTGTCCGTCGGGCCCGTCGACCAGGTAGGGCGTGGTGAAGTAGGCGGTCCGCCCTTGCGGTGAACCGTCGATGGTGATCTTGACGCCGCCGAGCTTGAACCGGTCGCGGTAGGTGCCGAACGTCTCGGGCGGATTATCGGCCAGCACCGCGTCCAGTTCCAGGATGAACGGGAACGCGATCACATCGATCACCGTGGCCCCGCCTGCTGCTGCCCGCTGCATCAGCGCGATATCACTCGCGTGGGACAGGCCCTCATGGGCGGTGGTGAATCCGAAGGAGGCGTACATCTTCTGAGCGGCGATGCTCCACTGAATCTCCTGCTCAGGCGTCGGCTTGGGCATCGCACTCATGATCGGCAGATAGGCGGTCTCCATCACCAGTCCGTCGGGCTCCTCGGATCCGGCTTTGCGCACGATCACCCCGCCCGGTGGGGTAATCGTCTCCGCGGAAATGCCGTAGGTGCGCATCGCGGCCGAGTTCAGCACCGCGCCATGCATCGAAACGTGCCCGACCAGCACTGGGTTATCTGGGAAGTCGGCGTCGAGGTCCTCTTTGTGCAGGGTGCGACCGTCGGGCATGGCGGTGTCGTCGTAGCCGTAGGCGACGATCAATTCATCCGCGGGAATCTGTCGCGAAGTTCGAAAGTCGTTGAGGGCAGCGATGATCGACGGGACATCGGCACCGGGACCGGCCGGTGGCGGAAACAGGTTGACCTGGTTGACCACCGTCAGAGCGCTCAAATAGTGACTGTGCGGGTCGATGAACCCTGGCACCATGGTGGCGTCGCGCAGCTCTCTGACGACGGTGGTGGGGCCCTGGTGGGCGGAGACGACGTCATCGCGGGTTCCGACGGCGACAATGCGTCCATCTTCGACCGCGACTGCTTCGGCAGTGGGATTGCTGTCAACGAGAGTGACAATATTGGCGCCGATGTAAATGACGTCCGCTGGTGCGGTCATGTCATCTTCATACCCCTTGCGGCGCCGCACGGCGTGTCGTCTCGAAAGTGGGGCGTGTCGGATCCCGGTGCAACCGTCTGACCTGCGGGAACGACATGACCGTACGGCGTAGTAGACAGGTCGTGAATTTTGTCGTTACCCCTGAGTATGTCCGGGGTACGCTCCGACGATGACTGTTCGACCCGAAACCCGTTACCCGGGGCCCACCATGTACTCCCGGGCGCGGTGGTTGCTGCACGCGCGTCCTGCGGACTACATGCTGGCCGCGAGTGTCGCGTCGACATCCTTGCCCGTCATCGGCAAGCACCTGGAATCGCTGGGCGGGTATACCGCGATGGGCATCTGGGGCGCTCGGGTGGTCCCCGAAATGCTCTCCGCGACGGCAAGGTCCTGGTTCACCCCAGGTATCGGCGAAATTCGCCAGCAGGAGCGCGATAAGACCCACGCGGTGTCCGCAGCCGCGTTGCGTGGTGTGGTGCCCGCCGCCGATCTCGATATCGAGTGGCCGGCGCCGGAACGGACCCCGCCGCTGTGGAAGGCACTGCAGCACCGCAAGCATGTGCACCGCTCATCGGTGCGCTACGGCGACGATCCCGAGCAGCTTCTCGACGTTTGGCGCCGCAAAGATGTGCCCGCGGGGGCCCCGGTGATGATCTTCGTCCCCGGCGGCGCGTGGGTGCACGGCAGCCGGATCATGCAGGGCTACGCACTGATGTCGCATCTGGCCGAACTCGGCTGGGTATGTCTGTCTATCGATTACCGCGTTTCGCCGTCGAACCGCTGGCCGCGGCACATGACGGACGTCAAGGCCGCCATCGCCTGGGCCCGGGCCAATGTGGACCGCTTCGGCGGGGACCGCGATTTCGTCACCATCGCGGGGTGCTCGGCCGGGGGTCACTTGGCGGCGCTCGCCGGCTTGACACCGGGGGACCCGGAATTCCAGGGCGACCTGCCCGACGGGGCCGATACCTCGGTGGACGCAGTGATCGGAATCTATGGCCGCTACGACTGGGAGGACCGCTCGACCGCCGAACGCGCCAGATTTGTCGAGTTCCTCGAAACGGTGGTGGTCAACAAAAGGATCAAACGCGAGCCCGAGCTGTTCCGCAACGCCTCGCCGATCGCCAGAGTGCACGCCGACGCCCCGCCGTTCCTGGTCATTCACGGTAGCGGCGATACCGTGATCCCGGTCGCGCAGGCCCGCAGCTTCGTCGAACGGCTTCGCGCCGAATCACATTCGGTCGTCAGTTATGTGGAGCTGCCGGGAGCCGGTCACGGGTTCGATATGACCGACGGTGC
Organism: Mycobacterium sp.; assembly: GCF_965229105.1. GTDB lineage: Bacteria > Actinomycetota > Actinomycetes > Mycobacteriales > Mycobacteriaceae > Mycobacterium. The sequence continues at coordinate 6,596,240 of NZ_OZ245858.1, read as the reverse complement.
CCGCACCGGCTCGATGGCCACGGCAATCGGGCTGTTCCTCAACCAGATTCACCGCACCAGGAATGTGATCCGAGCCAAAGAGGTCATTTGACCGCCGCCCGCTTGTAGGGTCCTCGTCATGGGAGGCGCAGGCCAGTGAAGAGACTCAGCGGGTGGGACGCGTTTCTGTTGTACAGCGAAGCGCCTAACGTTCATATGCACACCATCAAGGTTGCGGTCATTGAGCTGCAGGACCTTGGTGACCGGCAGTTCGGGGTCGAGGAGTTCCGCCAAGTCCTCGGCAGTCGGATGCACAAGCTGTATCCGTTCCGCTATGAGCTGATCGATATTCCGTTCAAGTTTCACCGCGCGATGTGGCGGGAGAACTGCGACGTCGACCTTGAGTACCACATCCGGCCGTGGCGGGTCGCCGCGCCGGGTGGTCGTCGTCAGCTCGACGAGGCCATCGGTGAGATTGCCAGCACCCCGCTGGACCGCAGTCGCCCACTATGGGAGATGTATTTCGTCCAGGGGCTGGCCAATGGGCGGATCGCGGTGGTCGCCAAGATCCACCATGCGCTGGCCGACGGAGTTGCCTCGGCCAATCTGATCGCGCTCGGGCTCGACCTGCAACCAGGTTTCGACGGCGATGGTGAGTCCTATCTCGCCGACGCGCCGCCGAGTCGAAAAGCGTTGTTAAGTTCCGCATTTCGTGACCATCTGCGCCAGATCGGCCGGGTCCCGGCGACCATCAAGTACACCGCGCAGGGGATAAACCGGGTACGACGCAGCTCGCGCAAGCTCTCACCGGAGCTAACGCGGCCCTTCACGCCGCCACCGAGTTTCATCAACCATAAGCTCACACCCGAGCGGCGGTTTGCCACCGCCACCCTGTCGATGGCCGATATCAAACAGACCAGCAAGCACCTCGGTGTGTCGATCAACGACCTGGTACTGGCGCTGTCTGCGGGTGCGTTGCGAAAGTTGTTGCTGCAATACGACGGCGAGGCTGATCACCCCCTCCTCGCATCCGTGCCGGTGGCGTTCGACTTCAACCAGCAGCGGATCTCCGGTAACTATTTCACCGGTGTGTTGATGCCGATACCGGTGCACATCGACACGCCATTGGCCCGGGTGCAGGACGCGCACGATAATGCGGTGCTGGCCAAGGAGAGTAACAACCTGATCGGGCCTGAACTTGTCAGCCGTTGGGCGAATTACATTCCGCCAGTGGCCTTCGAACGGGTCTTCGGTTGGTTGTCTGAACGCGACGGCGAACAGAACAAAGTGCTCAACCTGAACATTTCGAACGTGCCCGGGCCCAGGGAACGCGGCCGGGTGGGTGGCGCCCTGGTGACCGAGATCTACAGTGTCGGGCCGCTGACTGCACTGAGCGGGCTGAACATCACCGTCTGGAGTTACGTCGACCAGCTCAATATTTCGGTGCTCGCCGATGGTGCCACTGTCGACGACCCGCATGAGGTCACCGACGGAATGATCGACGAATTCATCGATATTCGGCGTGCAGCAGGGCTTTCCGAGGAGCTGACCGTGGTCGAAACGGCGATGGCCCGCTAACCAGATGGGCCCCGGGTGGCGTGCACCCAGGACAGAAAGTGTTCGATGGCATCTGCGGTGTGATGTCCGCGGGGCGAACCGAAGAAATCGAACGCATGCTGGGCGTACGGCGCTTCTGAGTACGCCACCGGCGACGTCGACACCTCGCGCAGCGCTTTGGCGAACACCCGTCCCTCGTCGACAGGGATGATCGAGTCGTCAGTGCCGTGCAGGACGAAAAATGGTGGTGCATCAGGGCGTAACCGGGTGATCGGCGAGGCATCGAGGTACATCTGGCGGAACGCCGCGAAGGGTTTCTTCACCACGAACTTCTGCAGGAACGCGATGAACTCCGGACGTCCCGTGCCCTCATCGGAGAACCAGTCGTAGCGGCCATAAACCGGCACCGCGGCCACCACCGAGGTGTCGGCGTCTTCGAAACCGGGCTGGTACTGGGGGTCGTTGGGGGTCAGTGCCGCCAGCGCGGTCAGGTGCCCGCCGGCCGAACCACCGCTGATGGCAACGAAATCCGGGTCACCACCGTAATCGGCGATATTCTCCTTCACCCACGCCAACGCACGTTTGACGTCGACGATGTGATTGGGCCAGGTGTGCCGAGGGCTGACCCGGTAGGCCATCGACACGCATATCCAGCCGCGTTCGGCCAGGTCGCTCATCAAGGGGTAGGCCTGCGGGCGCCGCATCCCGATCGCCCATGCGCCGCCGGGAACCTGCAGGAGCACCGGTGCCTTACCGTCGCGCGGTAGATCGCTGCGACGCCAGATATCGGCCAGGTTGGCCCGGCCGTGCGGTCCGTAGCGGACGGTGCTCGACTTGGTGACGTAGCGATGTCGTGACCAGCCGGTGCGGAACACACCGGCGCGGCGACGCGCTTCCGCCGCCGGCTGCGACCTGGCGGCGACCGTAAGGTAGTCGTCGCCGAGCGCCTCGCGCAGGCCCGCCTCCAGTGGCTCGGCCGAGCGCAGATTCCGAAAGTAGATGAGCCCCAACAGAGCCCACGCCGCTCCTGTGAGTCCCAGGGCGACCTTGCCCCGTCGTCCGGCGAAGTCGCCGCGCAGCCCGCGCCGGGTGGCATCCAGAGCTGACCCGGCGAGCAGCAGCGGCGCGTTTTCGCTGGTCGGCCAGCCGAGGAAGAAGATCGGAATGGTGATGTAGCCCTGCCGGGCCAGCGGCCGCACGCCGTTGGCGGCGATCAGCAGCTCAGCCACTGCACGCAGCAGCGGCCGGGGCTTACGACTCACGGGCCAAGTCCTGCAGTTCCCGTCGCGCCACCTTGCCGGTGTTGTTGCGTGGCATCTCGTCGAGGATCGTGATACTGCGCGGCACTTTGTAATTGGCCAGATTGTCACGGACGTGCTGTTTGAGGATGTCTTCGTCCGCGGTGCCGACACCGGTCAGAACGACGAACGCTGCCAGCCGCTGGCCGTAGGTCTCGTCATCGACACCGATCACGCTTGCTTCGGCGACATCGCCGTGGGTTGTCAGGATCTTCTCCACCTCGATCGGATAGACGTTCTCGCCACCGGAGACGATCATCTCGTCGTCACGGCCCACGACGAACAGCCGGCCCGCCGAATCCAGGTACCCCACATCGCCCGATGCCATGTATCCGTCGTGAAAGTATTTTTGGGTTCCCCCAGAAGATGAGGTATAGCCGTCGAACTGCGAGCTGTTGTGGACGAAGATCTGGCCTACCTCACCGGTCGGGACCTCCGCGAAGCTGTCGTCGAGGATCCGAATATCGGTGCCGAGGGCGGGTTTACCTGCCGTATCGGGGGCGGCCCGCAGATCCGCCGGCGTGGCCGTGGCGATCATGCCGGCCTCGGTGGCGTTGTAGTTGTTGTAGATGACGTCACCGAATTCGTCCATGAACTTCACCACGACATCCGGGCGCATCCGGGAGCCTGATGCGCTGGCGAACCGCAGCGACCGGCCGCTGTACTTTCGGCGCACCTCGTCGGGCAGGTCCATGATGCGGTCGAACATGACTGGCACCACGCACAATCCGTAGGCCTGGTGGCGGTCGACCAGCTCGAGGGTGGCCTCGGGATCGAATTTGCGGCGGGTGACGACGGTGCAGGCCATCGACGCCGCGAACACCAGTTGGGAGAAGCCCCAGGCGTGGAACATCGGCGCGACAACCACGACAGTCTTCTCGGTACGCCACGGCGTGCGGGACAGGATCGCCTTGAGTTCGGCGACACCACCACCGGAATGCTTGGCGCCCTTCGGTGTTCCCGTCGTCCCGGAAGTCAGCAGGATCAGCTTGCCGGCGCTGTCGCTTTTGATCGGATGCTGACCGCTGTTCGCGGCGATCATCTTCTCCACGGTGAGGTCATGCGCGTCGGGGTCATCGGTCCAGGCGATAATCCGGGCGGCCGCCGGTCGATCGGCCAATGCCCGGTCGACGGTGGCGGCGAACTCCTCGTCGTAGATCACCGCATCGACGCCTTCGCGCTCGACCACTTCGGCCAGGGCTGGTCCGGCGAAAGACGTGTTCAACAGCAGGGCATGTGCGCCGATCCGGTTGGCCGCGATCAATGATTCGACGAAACCGCGATGGTTGCGGCACATGATCCCGATGGTGTCTGCGCCGCCGTCCAGCTTCTGTAGTCCGGCGGCCAGTGCGTCGGACCGCTGGTCGATCTCGGCAAAGGTCAAGGTGCCGAGCTCGTCGATCAGTGCCGCACGGTTCGGGCAACGCTGCGCCGACATCGCGAAACCGCTTGTCACGGAAAGGCCTTCACGTTGTGCGGCAGCCATGATCCGCAGATACTTATCGGGGCGCAGCGGGGCGATCACGCCGGACTGCACCATGGTGAAAAGGAGATCGCCGACCGAGGCGAGCCGGTCGAGTCCGGGGATTGCGGGCAGTCCGAGCATCCGCGTTAGCCGATCACCGGCAGTCGGCGTTCTTTGGCCAGCTTGTCCAGCGCTTTCTGCATGACGTGCCGAACATGCGCATCCACCTCGTCGACGTCGGGATCCTCGCCGAACTCGGCGACGATATCGATCGGCTCCAACACCTGCTGGACGATCTTGGTGGGCAGCGGCACATTCACGGGCAGCACCGCGGACAGCCCGAACGGGAAGCCGAACGACACCGGCAGAATCTTGGCCCGCAACAGCTTGTCCAGGCGCAGCAGCTTGGCCACCTCGGTGCCGCGGGTCAGGTAGATCTGGCTTTCCTGGCCGCCGATGCCGACGGTCGGCACGATGGGTACGCCCGCATTGAGCGCGGCGCGGATGTAACCCGTGCGCCCGCCGAAGTCGATCTTGTTGCGGGCGGTGGTGGGCCGGTAGACGTCGTAGTCGCCGCCGGGGAACACCACGACCACCCCGCCCGTGCGCAGCGCCTCGTCGGCGTTCTCGTGGTTGGCGGGGATGAAACCGGTCTTGCGGAAGAAGTCCGCCGTCGGCCCGGTGAAGATCAGGTCGAAGCTCAGTGTGTAGACCGGTCGGTCGTAGCCGAAGTGCTCATAGAATCCGGTGGCGAATACCGGAACGTCCATCGCGAACAGGCCGCCGGAATGATTGGAGACCACCAGTGCGCCGCCCGGCGGGAAGGACTCCAGGCCGCGGACCTCGGAGCGGTGCCAGCCCTTGATCAGCGGTCGGAGCAGTCCCATGACCCGTTGAGTGAGGCCGGGATCCCATTTGGTGACCGGGCCGGCTGCTTCAGTTGTGTCCACGTCGCTCGGTTCCACGGGTCCCCCTTGGATATTGGAACGTGTTCTAGTTTTATGATCCTACCGAGGCTTCGAGTTTGCCATGGCCGCCGGGTCGGGCCGGTTCCCGTCAGCCTTACTGTGACGTTTACCATCAGCACGTGAGCGAAGAAGCGACTGAACCGGAATTACTCGTCGAGCAGCGTGACCGGATTCTGGTCATCACGATCAACCGCCCGAAGGCCAAGAACTCGGTGAACTTGGCGGTCAGCCAGGGGTTGGCCGACGCGATGGATCGCCTCGACGCCGACCCCGGCTTGTCGGTTGCGATTCTGACCGGTGCCGGCGGCTCGTTCTGCGCGGGCATGGACCTCAAAGCCTTCGCCCGCGGTGAGCGCGTCGATATCGAAGGCCGTGGCCTCGGGTTCACCGAGCGCCCGCCGGTGAAGCCTCTGATCGCCGCCGTCGAGGGGTATGCGCTGGCCGGTGGCACCGAGGTTGCGCTCGCGACCGATCTGATCGTCGCAGCCAAGGACGCCGCTTTCGGCATCCCCGAGGTCAAGCGCGGTCTGGTGGCCGGCGGCGGTGGCCTGCTGCGCCTGCCGCAGCGCATCCCGTATGCCGTGGCGATGGAACTGGCGCTCACCGGCGATAACCTGCCCGCCGTCCGCGCGCATGAGTTGGGCCTGGTCAACGTGCTGTCTGAGCCGGGCGGCGCGCTGGATGCCGCGATCGCCCTGGCCGAGAAGATCACCGCCAACGGCCCGCTCGCGGTGGCCGCGACCAAGCGGATCATCGTCGAATCACGCAACTGGTCGCCCGCTGAGCAGTGGAAAGAGCAGATCAAGATCCTCATGCCGGTCTTTGCGTCGAAGGATGCCCGCGAAGGTGCGGTCGCGTTCGCCGAGAAGCGCCCCCCGAAGTGGACGGGCACCTAGACCTTCGCCGCGCGTGGGCGGCTCTGCGGGGGACTGTCTGTTGCCGACGCTATGCCCGAGTTCACCACCAGGGTTGTGGATGGCTGCGGTTTGAGGCGATTCCACGACCACCAACGACCATGGTGGTGAACTCGGCCATAGCACCGGCGAGGGACTATTGGTCAGGTAGCGAGTCGGGTCCGTTTGCGAGATCGATGGTCATGGCTCAGAGGCGTCGGACACACCGGGGCGCCTCAAAGCTCCATTAGAGCTGAATACGGAACACCTTTGGCAGGGTCATCGAAGTCAGACGGCCCGATCTGTGAGAGGTCGATCTCTCCGACGACCTCTTCGGATGGCCAGTTTAGTTTGACGATGCGTAACCGGTCTGTCGCAACCAACTCACGCACGGCGGAGAGAGATTTGTCGAGCTTCTGATCGCGGTCAAGCTCGGGATGCTCTGTATTCAAAGTCCAAATCAACTCGTATAAGCCGTAGCTCTTCATCCCGATGAGATCTCGCACGTCCTGAACAAGTGAAGCAACCACGGGGTCGGTTTCGATCATGGCGATCCCTTCAGAGTCGGATTTCCTTTCAACGGAATCTTTAGCTTGTCGCCGTTCTGCGATACGACCACGTAGGGGCCTAGATTCATATCATCGGGGCGGCTCCCTGCCGGATAGCCGTCCATGATTCGGATCTGCCGGCCGAAGTGCAGGGGATCTTCGTAGGTGTCGCCGTCACCGCGCTTTGCTGGTCGAACTCCCCAATCATCGGGGATTAATGCACGAACATCATCGGCCGACATGCCACGCAACGTGGTCGGATCGAAGCTGGCCGGCGAGCTGATGTCGTTCGGTAGCGGCCCGTCGGTCCCGCCGTCGTGCACACCGGGTTCGACCGGATGGTCGGAGGCCGTCGGCATTGGAGACTCGGCGGGTGCGCTCGCCGGCTGCTTAACGACCGGTGGCGGCGGAGCTTCATGGGGCACCGTCGGTGAGACCGGCCGACCACCCGGGGAAGGCTCCCGCATCACCGGGGTCTTGGCGATATCGTCGAGCTTGCTGCTGATGCCTGCCGACTGTTTGGAGATGTCGCCGAGCGCAGTGGTAGCCCGGGTGAGTTCGCCTGCGGTACCGGCGGTGCGCGCGACGCCGGCGGCGTCGTCGGCAACTTCTCCGGCCCGGGCGGCTCGGGCGGCCGCTCCCGCCGCATCGGCTCCTGCCCCCGCCTCACCAACTCCCGGAATCCCCAGGCTCGCAATGTCGAGCATGTTCTGTTCCAGGCTGAGCATCGGCCGGTTCGGGTCGAACTCGTCGGTCCGGGCGAGTCCTTTCAGGATGTCCGTGACGCCCTCTGGGTCGGATGCCACGCTCGCCGCGAGTGTGCTCGGATTCAGCAGAGCCGTAGTGTCCGATAACCCCTTCCAGGTCTGGGTTGCACCCTCTGGGTCGTAGACGAACCGCAGCGGGTTCATGCCCTGGATGCCCTCGGCCATGCCGACTGCCCAGCGGAAGTCGCCCTCTCTGGCGTCGACGAATGCGTGGAATCCGGCACCCAGCACCCGCCCGACGTCTTCACCGAAGAAGTCGACGAACTTGCGGTCGGCGAAACGCTCCAGGCTCACGGCCCAACTGTCGACATTCTGCTTGGCTGCTTCGATGAGCGCGGACTTCGCAGCCGCTTCGGTTTTCACATGGCTCAGGACGGTTCTGATGTCGTCAGCGATCTCGTCCAATTCGTCCTCGCCGTGACCTTTGAGGAACTCGAAGAACGTGCCGGCGATGCCGCCGATGGAGCCCAACTTGGTCAGCAGATCGCGGATCGCCTGCTGGGTTTGCTCGACATCCGAAGCGAAGGCATCCAACTCGGAAGCGATGGTCTGACACGTGCCTGCCACCGAGGACAGCAGCGTTCCGATATCCCGGACCGACGCCTTGACGATCTCCCCTTCTGGCATCTGTTGAGCGCCGACGACGTTGTATGGGCCGGAGTTGGCGCTGCTCACGTGGTACAGCGCGGTGCTGAAGGTCCGCCACGACGCGGCGGCCGTCCGCATCGCCGCGGAATCGCCGTTGGGCCACAGGTCGCCGACCAACAACTCAACTACTGCCCACAGCATCGGCTCGGCGACGCCGCCACCGGTCGGACTGGGCGGGCCTGGCGCAGACATGGGTGCCGGGCAGGGCGGAGCCGGCAGAGGTTGACTGCGCCCGCTGATATCCGAGGCGGCCTCGGCGCGCGAATAGTTGGCCGCGGTGATCTGAATCCCGTAACCGGTGTTGCGGCTGGCGTTGATACCGGCCGCTACTGCTTTGAGCAGGTCACCGCTGGTGTTGGCGTACTGCCTGCCGAACAAGACCCCGGCCGCATCCTGGCCGGTGTTGGCGTTGAGCGCGCTCGTCAGCGCGGTCATCGCCGTGAGCAGGCCATCACCTACCGCGCCGACAGCTGCGCCGGCGCTCGATAGCGCTTCGGGGTCTACCGCAAGCTGAGCCACGGGCACGTCCGTTCAGACATCGCCTCGATTGTGGCGATCAAGTCGCGAAGCCGAAAGTCACCCTCTTTGCTGACGCTATGCCCGAGTTCGCCACCAGGGCTGTAGATGGCTGCGGTTTGCGGCGATTCAACGACCACGAGCGACCATGGTGGTGAACTCGGACATAGCACCAGCGGGGGCCTGGTGACCTGAGCCGCTCGACCGAAAAATGCCTTGACCTCAACCCGAGTTGAGGCGGCACCATGTACCCATGGCGGACCTGACGGGCTATTTCACCCGCATCGACTACACCGGGCCGACCGACCCGACCCTGGACACGCTGCACGCTCTGGTCACAGCGCACGGTGAGCACATCCCATTCGAGAACCTCAACCCGCTGATGGGCATCCCCGTCGTCGACCTGAGCCGCGAGGCGCTGACCGACAAGATGGTCCGGCACCGCCGCGGTGGGTACTGCTACGAGCAGAACGGTCTGTTCGGATATGTGTTGGCGGAGTTGGGATTCGAGGTCACCGTGCTGACCGGTCGGGTGGTGTGGCTCAACCCGGTCTGGCTCGATGGCCCGCCACCCGCGGAGACGCACCAGGTGCTCACGGTCCGGATCCCCGGCGTCGATGAGCGGTACCTGGTCGACGTCGGGTTCGGCGGACAGACGCTGACGTCACCTATCCGCCTGGTGGTCAACGAGGTCCAGCAGACCCGGCACGAGCCCTACCGGTTGCGTCGCTACGGCAACGGCCCGGCCGACGGCTACGTCCTGGAAACCTTGATCCGCGACACCTGGCAACCGCTGTACACCTTCACCGACCAGCCGCGCCCGCGGATCGATCTTGAGGTCGGCAGCTGGTACGTCTCCACCCATCCCGCTTCGACGTTCGTCGTCGGGTTGAGCGCGTCGCTGGTCACCCCCGAAGCGCGCTGGAACCTGCGCGGCCGCAACCTATCCGTGCACCACCTCAACGGCCCGTCGGAACGCACCCGCCTCGACAATGCGGCTCAGGTGCTTGATGTGTTGATGAACCGGTTCGGCATCGATGCCGGCGGGATCGGCGACGTGCATGCCCGCATCACCGAGGTGCTCGACGCCTGACTAGCGCCAGCCCCGCAGATCGGCCCCGGTGAGCACATCCCACAGCGCGGCGTCGTCCGCGGCCAGCGCCACCCGGCCCAGCCGGCGCGCATAGTGCCCGGTGCTGCCGAACTCTTCGATCCAGCTGTGCGCCCGGTTGGTCGACGACCACAGTTGGTGCTCGATGGTCACACCGATCGCGCCGTGCAGTTGGTGTGCGACGGTGTTGACCACTGGCACCACCCGACCGAGGACGACCTTCGCCACCGTCACCGCGTAGTCGGTCTGCGGTGCCACAAAGCCGTGGTCGGCGGCCGCTACCACGGCCAAAGTCGTTGCTGCCCTGGCTCGTTCGATCTCACCGGCCATCCCGGCCAACGAATGCTGGACGGCCTGGAACTTACTCAGCGGGCGGCCGAACTGGACCCGGTCCCTGGTGTGGGCCACCGATAGTTCCGCCGCCGCGTCGAGCGCACCGATGATCTGCACGCACCGGGCCCACGCGCCGCGGCGGGTCAGTTCCTCGGCCACCGGAGTCGCGACCGGCGCAAAGTCCTCCGCGAACAGTTCGAATTCGATATCGTCGCGGGGCTCGCCGCCCAGGTTGTAGCCGTCGCGGATGGTCAGGTCGTCCGGCTTTGCCGCCCCGACCAGCAGTCCGTCGTCCATCCGAATCGCCAGCACGACAGTGGAAGCCGCCCGCGTCCACGGCACGCGCGCCGCCGTTCCGACCACCCGACCGTCGGTCACGGTGGCGTCGGCGATCGCGATCGTCAATGGTCCCGACTCGGACACCTCGACACCGGCGGCAGTCGCCAACCAAGCGGCCAGCAGATCGGTCTCGGCGATCGGCGCCGCGACGGCATGGCGAGCCAACCCGCGCAGGACGGCGGCCACTTCGACCGGTCCGGCGTCCAGATCCGGCGTGCTGGTCAGCCGGCTCAGCCCGGTTTCCTCCAGCGTCGCCCACGCGGCATCGTCGAACTTTTCGGGCAAGCGACGCTGACCGAGCCGGGCCGCAAAGGACCTGGTGCCGATTTCTTCGACCAGCGCACGAAGTTCGGCGGTTTCGTCGTCACCGCCACCGGCGGCGAACACCCCGCCCGCAAGCACATTCATCGCAACCCCATCCCTCTCGCGATGACCCCGCGCAACACCTCATTGGTCCCACCGCGCAGCGTGAACGCCGGCGAATGTGCCCGCGCGGTGTTCAGCATCGTGCGCAGCGCCGGATGTGCGGGGGAGCCCGCGTCGAGGTAGTCCAGCAGGTCGGCGACGAGCACCACCGAATCCTGCTCGAACCTGGTGCCGAGATCCTTGACCAGCGCCGCCTGGTTGGCGGCCGACTCACCCGCCGCGAGCGCCCTGGCCACCGACACCGAGAGCTGACGCAGCGAGATCAGCCGAGCCAGGAAATCGCCGACGTCGGCGGCGGTGCGGTCATCGACCGCGCTCTGCGCGCTCAGCGCACGAATCAGGCCGACGATCAGTGGGGCCGTCGACAGGATGCGTTCGGGTCCGCTGCGCTCGAACGACAACTCGGCGGTGACCTGATGCCAGCCGTCACCGATCGCGCCGATGACATCGCCGTCGGGCACGAAGACATCGGTGAACGTCGTCTCGTTGAAGTGGTGCCCGCCGTCCATCATCACGATCGGTTCGACTGACACACCGTCGGCGTCCATCGGGACCAGGAACTGGCTGAACCCGGCATGCCGATGCTCGGTATCCAGCGGGCTGCTGCGGGCCAGCACCACGATGGCATGCGCGAGGTGTGCGCCACTGCTCCAGACCTTGCGCCCGTTGAGGACCCACCCGCCATCGGTTTTCGTGGCGCGCGTGGTCGCCGCGGCCAGATCCGAACCCGCCTGCGGTTCGCTCATCCCGATCGCGGAGAAGAATTGCCCCGCGGTGATCTTCGGCAGGATCTTCCTGCGCTGATCCTCGGTGCCATAGGCCAGCAAGCCCGGCGCGACCTGGCGGTCGGCGAACCAGTGTGCTGCCACCGGGGCCCCGGCGATCAGCAGTTCCTCGGTCACGACGTACCGGTGCAGGTGACCGAGACCGTGCCCGCCGTATTCGGTCGGGATCGTCAGGCCGAGGAATCCCGCCTCGCCCAACCGCGCGCTGAAGGCTGCATCCCACTGCGACAACCACGCATCGACGGCCGGCTGCCAGCCATACTCGTCCCGGTCGGCCGCCAGGAAGTCACGTATCGACGCCCGCAGCGTGGTCAGGTCGGGATCGTTGGCGCACAGCGCATCGAATCCGGATTGAGCTCCCACACGCCCTTGTCTACACCGTGCTCAGGAGTACGCGGTGACCCGGGCGGTAAGAGCCACCTTTCCGCTGTCGTCGATGGCCCTGGCGTCGGCGACAGCGGTACTGCGTCCGATCCGCAGTGGCGTCCCGAGGTAGTGCGACCGATCCCCGGCGAAGAACGGGCGCAGGAAGTTCACGCGCAGGGACGCGGTGCGCATCAGCGTGCCCGGCGCGGTGCCGTTGGCGATCGCCGCGGCCGCCACCAATTCCAGACCGGCCGATGCGACGCCGCCGTTGACGATCCCCAGGGAGTTGTTCAGGATCGGATCGACGCATTGCGCCAACACCGTGGCGCCATCGTCGGGATCGCGAACCTGCACCGACATCAACTCCGAGAGCGGCGCGCGCGGTGTCGGCGGCGCGTGCGCGGGCAGTGTCGTCGGCATACCGTCCCCTGCGGGCAGATAGAACGAACGCACCGTGCCCCCGCCGATGATGACGTCACCGCAGGTGAACGTGCACACCGACAGCGCCGTCGCACCCTTCGGTCCCAGTGGTCGCGCGCTGGCCAGCACCGGAAGCTCGGGTTTGGCCAGTAGGACCTCGATACCGTCGGGGCTGATCTCGAACGCCAGCTCACTGGTGACGGTCCACTCGGTCGGGGAGCGGCGAAAGTGGTTGCTGTTACCCCCGGCCGCATCGAGCAGGATTGCCAGCGGCCCGACCGTGGGGTGTGCCGTGATCGGGTTGAGTAAGTCCGCCACCGGCATGGAGGACACCGAAATACCCTCGGCCACATTCGTTTCCAGATGCCGGATGTCAAACCGCCGCAGAATGTTCTCCGGGGTCTCGATATCGGGCCCGTCGGCGTCGCTCATTCGATGCACACTATCGGGCGGGTGAGCAGGAATAGTCATGTCCCACAGCGCCCCGGGCGACGATACTCGGTACCTGTGAGTGCAGAACCGACGTCGCCCGCACCGGGACGTGACCGGCTACGCGAGTTGCTTGACGCCGTCGTCGAAGCCGAGAACACCAGCGTGGAAGGCATGGCGCGACGCACCTTTGTCTCCGAGTTCCACTTCTCCCGCGAAGTGCGGCGGCTCAGCGGGGAATCGCCAGCGGCCTTGCGTCGCCGCATCATGTTGGAGCGGGCGGCGTGGCGGTTGCAGCGCGGTGAGGCGGTGGCCGCCGTCGCCGCCGATGAGGGCTGGTCCTCGGCGGAGGTGTTCTCCCGCGCCTTCCGGCGCAGCTTCGGGACCCCACCGTCACAGGTGGGCGCGGCTTTTCGGCTGCCCGCCCCGAACGGGTTGCACTTCCACCCGCCGTTCTCCCTGTGGCTCGACAGCAGCGATCCCGTTGATGCGCCAGCTGATATCCCCGCGCTGATGATCGCCCACGATATCGCCGATACCGGCTACCTGATCGGCCGCGCCACTGAGTTGTCCAAAAGTCAATGGCAACAGCCGATTTCGCCGGACCAGGTGGTTCTGGACTGGGACGGGCCCGAACCGAGTGTCGCTGCCGTGCTGTGCGGGATCGTCTGGACCAAAGAGGTCTGGCTGGCCAGTATCGAAGGTCGCGACTTCCCGTCGCGTGCTGGCACCGATCCGTTGGTGGTGAGCGCTCGTTCGCTGGCCGAACACCACGACGCCATCGCTGCGCACTGGGCGGCCATGGTGGCGAAGATGACCGCAGAGGGACGTCTCGCCGACACCGTCATCGACGCGCTCTGCGACCCTCCTGAGTCATTTCAGCTCTACGGCATCGTCGCCCATGTGTTGACCTACGCCGCGCATCGCCGGGAGCTGGCCCGCGCCATGCTGGCCCGGCTCGATGTGCCCACCCGCCACGGCGATCCACTGGATTGGATGAGAGGTCACTGACATGGCATGCGTTTATTTCACCGCGTCCAGCTTGGACGGTTTCATCGTCGATGCCGCCGACAGCCTGGACTGGCTGGTCACCCGCGCCATTGATGCGGACGGTCCGTTCGGTTATCAGGCGTTCGTCAGGACCGTCGGCGCACTGGTGATGGGCTCGGCGACCTACGAGTGGATCGTGAAAAACCAGCCGGGGGAGTGGATGTACGAGCAACCGACGTGGGTGCTGACCCGTCGCCCGCAGATCGTGGTCGACGGCCACCCCGTGCACATTCACTCCGGCTCTGTGGCGAGCCTGCATCCCGAACTCCTCGCGGCTGCCGCCGACAAAGACGTCTGGGTGGTCGGCGGTGGTGACGTGGCCGCGCAGTTCGCGCAGGCCGACCTGATCGACGAAATGGTCGTCACGTACGCACCGTGCAGTCTGGGATCCGGTGCCAGGCTGCTGCCGATCCGCTCCGAGTGGGCGCTGGTCGAGTCGGGTGTCAACGGTGACTTCGTCTGCGCCCGATGGAAGCGCGGGGCGGGACCGGTCGCCGCTACATGAGAATGATATTCTCCAAATATGGCTAAGTCCGTTCACATGCAGATGCGATGAGTATTTCGTTACTGCTGGAGATGGCGCTGTCGGGCGATCCCGACCGGGTCGCCGTCGTCTCCGGGAACATGCGCCTGACCACCCAGGAGCTCAGCGATCTGGCCGACGGCGGCGCGGGTGTCATCGCCGAATCCGGTTGCGAGCACGTCGCCTACGTGGGCGCAGGTGGCGCCATGCTGCCACTGCTGCTGTTCTCCTCCGCGCGTGCCGGGCGCACCTTCACCCCGATCAACTACCGGCTGTCGGCCGACGGCATCGCGGCGCTGATCGAGCGACTGCCTGCGGCCCTGGTGGTCGTCGATGCCCGGTACCGCGACATGATCGGCTCGGCCGGCAAACAGGTGATGGATTCCGATGACTTCCTGGCCGCCGCCCGCACCGCCGAACCCGCCGCGGAGTTCCCCGACCCCGACGACGTCGGGGTCGTGTTGTTCACCTCGGGCACGACGTCGGTGCCCAAGGCTGTCGAACTCACCCACAACAACCTGACCACCTACATCACCGGCACCGTCGAATTCGCCTCGGCCGAGGACTCCGATGCCGCGCTGATCTGTGTACCGCCGTATCACATCGCCGGTGTCAGTGCGGCGCTGTCGAATCTGTATGCGGGCCGAAAGATGGTGTATCTGCCCAACTTCGACGCCTGCGAGTGGGTCCGGCTGATCCAGGACGAAGGCGTCACCAGCGCGACCGTGGTCCCCACGATGCTCGACCGCATCGTCGGTGTGCTGGAGTCCGGTGAGCACCCGCTGCCGACGTTGCGCAACCTCGCCTACGGTGGCTCGAAGGTGGGCCTGCCGCTGGTACGCAAGGCGCTCGAGCTGCTGCCGCAGGCCGGGTTCGTCAACGCCTACGGACTGACGGAGACCAGTTCGACCATCGCGGTGCTCACCCCCGAGGACCACCGCACCGCGCACGCCGCCGTCAAGAATTGCACCGATCCCGCCGCCGCGAAGCGTCTGGGCTCGGTCGGGCAGCCGGTGCCCGGTATCGAACTGCAGATCCGTGACGAGGCAGGCACAGTCCTCGGGCCGGGACAGACTGGCGAGCTGTATGTCAGAGGCGAGCAGGTGTCGGGGAAGTACACCGGGATCGGATCGGTGCTCGACGAACAGGGCTGGTTCCCGACCAAGGACATCGCCACCCTCGACGAGGAGGGTTATCTGTTCATCGGGGGCCGCTCCGATGACACCATCATCCGAGGCGGTGAGAACATCGCGCCCGCCGAGCTCGAAGATGTCCTGATCGAACACCCGCACGTGCACGAGGTCGCGGTCGTCGGGGCCGATGATCCGCAGTGGGGTCACGCCATCGTCGCGGTGGTCGTTCCGGTTGCCGGGATCACCCCTGACCCCGAGGAACTGCGCGAGCATGTGCGCAAAAGCCTTCGCGGTTCACGTACCCCCGACCGGGTAGTGTTCCGCGACGAGTTACCGACGAACGCGACCGGCAAGATCCTGCGACGCGAAATCGTCGCGAGTCTGAATGCACAGAAGTGAGGACGAACTCATGGTGAAGAACGGCACCCGCCTGCAGAGTCAGGTCGACAGCACCCAGGTGATCGTGGTCAAGACCGGCGAGAGCCTCGATGATCTGCGTTGCGGCGGAACGGTGATGGTCGCGCTCGACGCCGAAAGGGTCCAGGGCGAAGTCGATCCGAAGTTCTCCGACGGCACCGCGATGGGTAAGCGTTACGTCGATGCCGGCGGTGCCGAGGTGCTGGTGACCAAAGCAGGCCAGGGCACCTTGGCCATCGGCGAGGAGCCATTGAGCCTGAAGGAAGCCAAGCCGCTGCCCGCGAGCGACTAGCTGCTTGCCGCGGGCAGCCCGTTTCGCTGCACGAATTCCTTTGCCTTGATCAGGAATTCGACATGACCAGCAACCTCGCGCAGCGGGGCTGCGCTGCGGGTGGCGCGGCAGAGGACGACAGCGCCTTCCAACGACGCGATACACATCGTTGCCAGTGACCGCGCGTTATCGCGGTCGAACCCGTCGCCTTCGAAGGCACGTGCCATCGCGTCGTGCCATTGGCCGAAGATCTTTCCTGCCACCGCGGTCAGCTGCGGTTCGTCGTCGGTCGACGCGGTGGCCGCAGCGACCACCGGGCAACCCGCGGTGAAATCGCTGTCGACCAGCACGTGCTCCCAGAATTCGACGAACTTGTCCATCAGGTCGTACGCGCCGGCGGCGATTCCGTTCTCGATCCGCGCGGTGATGACGTCGCCGGCGTAGCTCAGCGCTTCGGCCAGGATTTGGTTGCGGCCACCGGGGAAGTGGTAGTACACCGACCCGCGCGGCGCCTTACTTCGGGTGAGGACGCCGTCGATCGTGACGCCGGCGGCACCGCGTTCTCGCATCAGTTCGGCGGCGCTGACCAGCATGTTGCGTCTGGTGGAACCCCGCGTAGAGGAAGGCAAGGGCGTTGAGTTAGGCAAGCTGGCGCTCAGGCGGCTCGTAGGTTGCGGACCTGTTGGCGGACGTGTGCGGGCAGTCCGGCGATGCGGTGCGCTGCGAAGCTCACGATTGCGCGTCCATCGACGGCTTGGCTGCCACGCTGGGCCGCGCGGTGCACAAACTGGTGCCCGGCGATGTTCAGCTCGACGTCCCACATGGTGGGCCTCCTCAGATTATGATAGGCAGCATATAACTGACGGGCCCACTGGGCAAACCCTGCCCTTCAGGGCGATTACTAGCCCGCTCCAACCTGGGAATTATGGGCGGCGTCATAATTGGGCGGAGCCTTTCCGGGGCAGCCCGGTCGGATTACGCTCACGCCCATGGGGCACTACAAGAGCAATGTGCGCGATCTCGAATTCAATCTGTTCGAGGTCCTCGAACTGGATAAGGCTCTTGCGGGTGGGGCCTTCGGGGATCTTGACGGCGAGTCCATCCGGGAGATGTTGGCAGAGGCCGAAAGGCAGGCAGCGGGGCCCGTTGCCGAATCGTTCGCCGATACCGACCGGCACCCGCCGACGTTCGACCCCGACACCCATGTCGTATCGATACCCGAGGCGTTCAAGAAATCTCTCCGCACCTGGCGGCAGGGGGAGTGGTTCCGGATCGGGCTCGACGAGAGCGTCGGCGGCGTGGCCGCCCCGCAGATGGTGGGCTGGGCGATCAACGAATTCGTGCTCGGTGCCAACCCGGCCGCGTTCCTCTACATGGCGGGCCCGGTATTCGCGGGAATCCTCCACGACATCGGCAACGACCAGCAGAAGCATTGGGCGACAAAGGCTATCGAACGCAACTGGGGCGCCACGATGGTGCTCACTGAACCCGATGCGGGTTCCGATGTCGGTGCCGGGCGCACCAAGGCCGTCGAACAGCCCGACGGCACATGGCATATCGACGGTGTCAAACGGTTCATCACCAATGGCGATACCGATGACATGTTCGAGAACATCCTGCACGTCGTGCTGGCCCGCCCCGAAGGCGCCGGCCCCGGCACCAAGGGGCTCAGCCTGTTCCTGGCGCCGAAGTATCTGCCCGATCCGGTGACCGGGGAACCAGGCGAGCGCAACGGGGTTTTCGTGACGGGCCTGGAGCACAAGATGGGCCTGAAGGCATCAGCGACGTGCGAGTTGACCTTCGGCCAGCACGGTGTGCCTGCCACGGGCTGGCTCGTCGGCGACACCCACAAGGGCATCGCACAGATGTTCAAACTGATCGAGTACGCCCGAATGATGGTCGGTACCAAGGCAATCGCCACGCTGTCGACCGGCTATCTGAACGCTCTGGACTATGCCAAGAGTCGGATCCAGGGCGCTGATCTGACCCAGATGACCGACAAGGCCGCACCGCGGGTCACCATCACCCATCACCCCGATGTGCGTCGCTCGCTGATGACTCAGAAGGCCTATGCCGAGGGGCTGCGCGCACTGTATCTGTACACCGCGGCGCATCAGGACCCGTCGGTCGCCGAGATCGTCTCCGGCGCTGACGCCGAAATGGCCGACCGGGTCAACGATCTGCTGCTCCCCATCGTCAAAGGGGTGGGCTCCGAACGTGCCTATCAGTGTCTGACCGAGAGCCTGCAGACCTTCGGTGGCTCCGGCTTCCTGCAGGACTACCCGATCGAGCAGTACATTCGCGACGCCAAGATCGACTCGCTCTATGAGGGCACCACCGCCATCCAGGCGCAGGACTTCTTCTTCCGCAAGATCGCCCGTGACCAGGGCGCGGCGCTGGGACACGTCGTCGGTCAGATCGAGAAGTTCCTCGAAAATGCCGGAGCGCGACCCGAACTCGCCGAGAGCCAGGTGCTGTTGCGTCAGGCATTGGATGATGTGCGGGCCATGGTGAGCAGCCTGACCGGTTACCTCATCGGATCGCAGCAAGATGCCCGTGAGCTCTATCGGGTTGGCCTGGAGTCGGTATCGTTCCTGCTGGCCGTCGGTGACGTACTGATCGGCTGGCTGCTGTTGCAGCAGGCCCAGATCGCACTCGACGCTCTCGAGTCAGATCCGTCGCCGAAGGACCGCGACTTTTACCGCGGAAAGGTCGGGGCAGCAACATTTTTCGCGAAGAATATGCTGCCAAGGCTCAGTGCCCAGCGCCGAATCGCCGAAGGGGCCGACCTATCGTTGATGGACCTCGACGAAGCCGCCTTCTGACGGGCTGCTAGGCGACCTCGATAACCATTGCGGCACCCATACCGCCGCCTGCACACATCGACAACACGCCGATACCGCCACCGCGGCGGCGCAGCTCGTAGATCGCCGAGGTGACCATGCGGGCGCCGGTCGCGGCAATCGGATGCCCGAGGCTGATGCCCGAGCCGTAGACGTTGACGAGCTCTTCGTCGAGACCGAGCTGGCGTGCGCAGGCCACAGCCTGGGCGGCGAAGGCTTCGTTGATCTCGAACAGTGCGACGTCTTCGAGCTTGCGCCCGGCCAGCTCGAGCGCCTTCGGGATGGCGGTGATCGGCCCACTGCCGGTGCGGTTCGGCGGCACGCCGACCTGCGACCAGGACAGGATGCTTGCCAGGATGTTCTGCTGGGTGTCGGGGCTGGCCAGCGCGAGCACGGCGGCCGCATCATTGGTACCCGAGGAGTTGCCTGCGGTGACGCTGAAGCCCTCGATCTCAGGATGCAGGACCTTCAGCCCGGCCAGGCTCTCCAGCGAGCTGCCCCGCCGCGGATGCTCGTCCTCGGCGAAGGTGATGGTCGACCCATCCTCCTGCGGGACCTCGATCGGGATGATCTCGTGGACGAAGGAACCGGCGTCGATCGCCTTGACCGCGCGCTGGTGGCTGCGCAGGGCCCAGGCATCCTGATCCTCGCGGGTCAGGCCGTACTGCTGTACGCAGTTCCACGCGACGGTGATCGACATGTCATAGGGCGGCGCGTCAGGGGCGGGCGGGTTGGACATCGGCGAGAACCGCTCCCAATCTTCGGGAGCCTTGCCGGACGTGAACGCCTTGCGCTTGCTGAATTGCGGCATATTCGACAGCGATTCCATGCCGCCGGCCAGGATGGCGCGGCTCATCCCGGAGGCGATCTGACCGGCGCCGATCGCGATGGCCGAAAGGCTCGATGCGCACTGCCGGTTCACCGCGATCCCGGGGATCTCGGTCATGCCAAGGTCAACCGCGATATAGCGGGCACTGTCACCGCCGCCCTGCAAGCTCTCGGCGAGCACCAGATCGTCGAAGTCGGAAGGATCCAGCCCCGAGCGGTCCACGGCCGCGGCCACGATGGGCTTGGCCAACTCGATCGCCGGCATGTTGGCGAGAGTGCCCTTGCGGGCGGTGCCGATGGCGGTGCGGGCGGCCGCGACGATCACGGCCTTGCTGCTGGCGGTCATGTCTTCTCCCAGGGGGTGAGCTACTCACAAAAATGGCAAGAGAACTACGTTCTGTTATACAGAGAACCCATGTGCCGCGTTACACCGGGGCGGGTTTTCGTCAACCACAGTCCATGCAGAACTGAGTGCGACCGTTACTGGCAATTGGTCGCACTCAGCTCTGTGTGGAAGGAGAACTAACTACTCCGGGGTGTACCCGAACGGCAGCAGCACGCTCTTGGCCTGGGTGTACTGCTCGACACCCTCGATGCCGTTCTCGCGGCCGATACCGGAGTTCTTGTAACCACCGAACGGCGAGCCGGGATCGAAGGCATACATGTTGACCGCGTAGGTGCCGGTGCGGATCTGGGCGGCGATCTTCATGGCCTTGTCGTTGTCGGTGGTGTACACCGAGCCGGCCAGGCCGTACGGGGAGTCGTTGGCGATGCGTACGGCGTCCTCTTCGGTGTCGTACGGAATCACCGCCAGTACGGGTCCGAAGATCTCCTCCTGCGCGATGGTCATCGAGTTGTCGACATCGGCGAACAGCGTCGGCTCGACGAACCAGCCACCGTCGAGGCCCTCGGGGCGGCCGCCACCGGTGACGATGCGCGCGCCCTCCTCGACGCCCTTCTTGATGTAGCCCTCGACGCGGTCGCGCTGCTTCTCGCTGATCAACGCTCCGATCATCGCTCCGGCGTTATCGGGCAGCCCGACGGGCATATTCCGGACAGCTTCACCCAATTTTTCCACGATCTCCTCGTAGCGCGACCGCGGCGCCAGGATGCGGGTCTGTGCGACGCACGCCTGCCCGGTGTTCATCAGCCCGGAGAACACCAGCATCGGCAACGTCGAGTCCAGGTCGGCGTCCTCGAGGATGATGGCCGCGGACTTGCCGCCCAGCTCCAACGAACACGGCTTGAGCTTCTCGGCGGCGATCTTGGCGATCTCCTTGCCGACCGCGCTGGACCCGGTGAACGTGAACTTGTCGATCTCGGGGTTGGCGGTCAGCGCGCGCCCGGTGTCCACGGCGCCGGGCACGACCGAGAGCACGCCTTCCGGCAGCCCGGCCTCGGCGAAGATTCCTGCCATCGCGAAGAGTGACAGCGGGGTCTCAGCGGCTGGCTTCACGACGATCGTGCAGCCCGCCAGCAGCGCGGGGCCGAGCTTGTTGGCGGCCAGGAAGAACGGCACGTTCCACGCCGTCACCGCGGCGACGACGCCGACCGGTTCACGCAGCACCATCGTCGTGCCGTAGGCCCCGTCGCGGAAGTCGCGCCAGGTGAACTTGTCGGCAGCGCCCGCGAAGAACTGGAACGACGACATCGCGGCGCCGTACTGCATCATGTCGACGATGGCCGGTGGCTGGCCGGTTTCGGCCGCCAGCAGGAAGCAGAGTTCTTCCTTGCGCTCTTCCATGATCTTCACCGCGGCGGCGAGGATCGCGGCTCGCTCGGCGGGCGACATATGCGGCCACGGGCCCTCGTCGAAGGCCTTGCGCGCGGCCGCGCAGGCAGCGTTGACGTCAGCCTCGGACGCCAGCGGCACCTTGCCCACCAACTCACCGGTGGCGGGGGAATGCACTTCGATGACCTCGGACGTGGACGGCTCAACCCACTTGCCGCCGATGAACAGCTGGTCCCATTCGGTTTTGAACGCCGTGCTCTGTGTCATGAGCGTCACATTACCCACCGAAACGCAAAACGAGAACCTGTTGCAGTTCAGTCATTCACGACGGTTGCAACACCAGCACCAGATTGCTGACGAGAAACTCCCGCAGCACCGGCACACTCGTCATCCACCACGCCCATCGCGGGTGGTAGCGGGGGAATGCGGCGACCAGCGCGCCACTGTGAACGGCCCAGTCCAGTCCCGCGGCCGCCGACACCGGAAAAAGTGACGAACCGTAGTAGTTCTTCGGCGGATGGCCGTGTTTGCGGGTGTAGCGCGCAGCCGCCCTGGCCCCGCCCAGATAGTGGGTCAAACCCATTTCGTGACCGCCGAAAGGCCCTAGCCAGACCGTGTAGGACAGCACCGCCAGCCCGCCGGGGCGCGTCACCCGCAGCATCTCGGCACCCAATTGCCACGGCCGGGCGACGTGTTCGGCGACATTGGACGACAGGCAGATATCGACGCTGGAGTCGGCGAAGGGCAGGGCCATGCCGGAGGCCCGGACGAATGTCCCTGATCCTGCGCGAGGCGCAGGCACCGCATGAACTTCCAAAGGGTCCGGTTCGACTCCGAGGTAGGCCATGCCACGACCGGCGAACGCATCGGCGAAATACCCGGGGCCACCGCCGACGTCGAGGACTGTGCACCCGGTCGGTGCTGGACCGTGCGTGCCACGCCACAGGTCATCGACCATTGCGGCGGTGTCATCGGCCAGGGCACCGTAGAACCGGGCCGGCTCGGACTGCTCGTAGCGGAACTGGCTGAGCAGTCGCACCGAGCGGGCCAGGGTCGCACGCCGCGCAAAAACGTCGGTAGCGGCCATGCGGCTACCCTAGGGGGCGATGTCTGGCGCCCCTACACAACACCGCACCACCATCCCAAAGCGGGATGGTGTTCGTTCGGCGTTGTTGTTGTGCTGGCGCGATATCGGCCACCCCCAGGGCGGCGGCAGCGAGGCCTACCTGCAGCGGATTGGCGCGCAACTGGTGGATTCCGGCGTGGCCGTCACGTTGCGCACCGCCAGGTACCCGGGGGCACCGCGGCGCAGCGTGGTCGACGGTATCGACATCACCCGCGGTGGCGGGCCCTACACCGTGTACATCCTGGCCGGGTTGGCGATGGTGTTCTCGCGGTTCGGGCTCGGCCCGCTGCGCCACGCCAAACCCGATGTCGTGATCGACACCCAGAACGGCCTGCCGTTCCTGGCCCGGCTGGCATTCGGCCGTCGGGTCGTGGTGCTGGTGCACCACAGCCACCGCGAGCAATGGCCGGTCGCGGGCCGCGTGCTCAGCCGGTTCGGCTGGTTCGTCGAATCGACGCTGTCGCCGTGGATCCACCGCCGCAACCAGTACGTGACGGTGTCGCTACCGTCGGCGCGCGATCTTGCCGAGCTCGGGGTCGGCCAGGATCGAATCGCGGTGGTACGCAACGGCGTCGACGATGCCCCGGCGGACAGCCTGACCGCCGCCCGGTCCGCGACGCCGCGGGTGGCGGTGCTGTCCCGCCTGGTACCGCATAAGCAGATCGAGGATGCCCTCGACGCGGTCGCAGAGTTACACGGCGCCATCCCCGGCCTGCACCTCGATATCGTCGGCGGCGGATGGTGGCGTCAGCGGTTGGTCGACCACGCCGACGCGCTGGGTATCAGCCACCTCGTGACATTTCATGGCCACGTCGACGATGCGACGAAACATCATGTGGTGCAACGTGCCTGGGTGCATCTGCTGCCGTCCCGCAAAGAAGGTTGGGGACTGGCGGTGGTCGAAGCCGCTCAACACGGGGTGCCCACCATCGGCTACCGGTCATCCGGTGGCCTCAACGATTCGATCATCGACGGTGTCACCGGTGTGCTCGTCGACGACCATCCCGAACTGGTGCGCCGGCTCGACGAACTGCTCCGCGACCCGGTGCTCCGCGATCAGCTCGGCCGTAAAGCGCAGCTGCGTAGCGATGAATTCTCCTGGCGCCAGAGCGCCGATGCGATGCGCACCGTACTGCATGCCGTCCACGACGGTCAGCGCGTCAGCGGCCTGGTCTGACCCACCCGGGCGAGAGCCATCCCCGCGGCGCCCAGTATCAGCATGGCCAGCCAGACCAGATGTGCAGCGGTCACCTCACGGCGCAGCGCACTCGTCGCACCCGGCGCTTCGCCTCCTACCCGGTACAACGTCACATCGGCATCCCGGTACGCCACCGGTAACTGGTCGAGAGTCCTTGCCGCCGAGGCTGTTTCGCCACCGGTTCCGGTCTCCACCACCACCCAGCCGACGCCGGCGTCCTTCAACCGGACCGGATCGGCGCCGGCCAGCAGAAGGTCTTGGACAGCCCTGGCCTTGGCGCCCTCACCGAGTACGGTGCGGCCCGAAATGGTGAGATCGCCGGTGGTCAGGACATCGGCGCGGACCCACCGCGGTAGCGGATCGAGCACCGGTGCGCTACCGGACCAGGAGAATTGCCGCATCGAGTCGGCGGGGAGCACCGCGACCGGTCTGGGATCGGCGTTGATCTGCGCGGCTATCGCGGTCCAGCCCGGGGGGTAGCGCACCGCGGTCATCCGGCCGCCCACTCCCCACGCCAGGTCGGGCAGGGTGAGCACGACCATGAGGCAGCAGACAAGCGCGGGCACGATCGACGGCAGCGCCGGGCGTAGGCGGTTGACCGTGAGTACCGCGCCCGCCGCCGACACGGCGTAGGCCGGCATGGCCAGCGCCACCCACTTCTGCCCGTCGCGGAGCACCCCCAGTCCAGGGACCGTCTCCACCACCGCCCGCACGACGGCCAAGCCGGGACCGCTGGCCATCAGTGCGGGCAGCACGACGGCGACGGCGGCCAGCACCAGCAGCGGTACGGCCGCGCGGCGGCGGATCAGCTCCGGCAGTCCTGCCGCCACCACGGCCAACAGGACCACGGTGGCCAGTGCAGCGAAAAGCGTTGAGCGTGAACCGGGTACCGCCTCCGCATTCCAGATACCACCCAGTCCGGCCAGGCTGCCCAGGGTGCCAAGTCCCGGCTCGGCCCTGGCCGCGAACGCCCCGACCCCCGGCACCCCGGACGACTGGTACGCCGAGAGGGATTCCGTCACCGCCGCGGCCGCCAACCAGGGCAGCGCCGCCAGCACCGAGAAGATCGTTGCGGCGGTCGCGCACCACCAGCGCGGGCAGCCCTCGCCAGGGGCCAGTACGCAGACCGAAGCGAGGACGGCAGCGAGCAGCAGTCCGGTCGGCGTCAGACCCGCGAGCGCAATCCAGAATGCCAATGCCGCGAACCCGGCGAGGCGGCCCACCTCCCCGGTGCGCAACCGCAGCACCGTGGCCGCCACCCATGGCAGGGCGCCGTAACCGACCAACAAACTCCAATGCCCCTGCAGCAGGCGTTCTGCGACATAGGGATTCCAGATCGACACCGTCACCGCGACGACCTGCCCGGCCAGTCCCGCCTCGGGCAGAAGCACAGCGGTCAACCGGCCCGCACCCCAGCCGGCCAGCCACAGACCGGCCAACAACAGCGCCTTGACCACAACGCCGCCGTCGAGCAGTTGGGAGGCCAGCGCGATCACGAAATCCTGCGGCAGCGCGCGCGGCGCCGCCTCGGTCAACCCGAGGGCCGCATCGGACAGATATGACCGTGGTGTCGACACCGCGTCGCGCAGCAGTAGATAACCCGGCGCCAACAGTGGCGCCGTGACAATAACCGCCAACGTCAGTGCATATCCCGGCACCGCCCAGCGGTGTGCCCGGGACATCATGCGCGTACTTACCGGTCGGGCGGCGGACCCGAATCCGGGTGCAGGTCCGGCCGTTGGGCAGGCAGCTTCTCGGTCGCCGCCTCCGCCGCAGGCATCGGCCCGGTGTCGACGTCGCGTCGGAAGAAGCCGTGATCAGAGCCATCGAGACCGGGGTCGATCAACGCCGATTCGGCCCGCACGCTGAACGAGCCGAGCAGGGCCCCTGCCACCAGCGAGACCAGCCCGGCAGCGGTGAACGTGATGGGCAGGACCCGCGTCCACAGCGCGACCCGGTCCCGTTCGTCCCTGGCCGCGGCGACCTGCGCTTCGACGGTTTCTTCTGTCGAGGTCACCGAGTAGTCGACCAGCGCGAACTCGGGCTTGAGCCCGTCGCGGGCGTAGTAGTGGTTGGCGCGTTCCTCGGACTTGACGATGGTGCCGGAGACCGGATCGACCCAGAACGTCCGCTGAGCGGCGTAGAAGCGCGTCATGGTGATCGGCTCGTCCGGGTCACCCGGCAGTCCCCACAGCGACGCGCGGGCGGTCACGACGCCGTCCTCGTCGTTGTCGAACAGCGAGGAGTACTTCAGGGGGTCGACGAGCTGGCCGTCGGCGTCGTAGCCGACGTTCTGCTGGAAGCGGTACGTCGTCAGGCCGTTGACGTCTTCTTCGCCCTCATAGTTGGCGTCGAACGCCTTCTGCGCGATCGGATCGAAGTACGGGTAGGTCTTCTTCTCGGTGCTGAACGGGAACCGGTAGGACAGGCCCTCGTGCGGCAGGGCGATATTGGTCGGGGGTTTGGTGTCTTCGATCGTGCGGGGCTTCTGCACCGCGCCACCGGGGTGGGTGTCATCGCTGACGGCCATCGCCGTGCTGCGGTTGATCGTCACGGAGTCGACCAGGGCCAGCATCAGCCCGTTGTCCTGCTGCTTATCGGTGCGCCGGACGGTCGTGCCGACCTGCAGCGTCACCACATCGGCGTTGGCCGGTGACTCGACGCTGAGCTGCTGCTGGGAGACCAGCGGGACATTCCTGTCGAAGACGAACTTCTGCTCCGAGAGCGAGGCCGGATCCAGCGCGGTACCGGTGCCGTTGCTCACCAGCGTGGTGTCGATATCGAGGGGGATCTTCTTGATCTTGCCCGCGGTATAGGTCGACAGCAGCAGCGCGGCAATCAGCAGGGCGGCCCCGAGTCCCAATATTCCGCATGCGGCGATACGCAACATGACTGCACGATTCAAGCTGCCGTACCTTCTTTCCGGTCCAGGTAGCGGAGGCAAACCCGATTTCAGACCCTAACAGCAGAACGTAAGGGTCAGCCTTTGGTCCTTGGGTCGTCGCGTGGGGTAGCCGCTCGCGGCCGATATGACACCTGCACACTGGATCAGGTGAACGACGCACAGGCAGGTGGGACGCGCACCTTCCTGCCCGCGGTCGAGGGAATGCGTGCCTGCGCAGCCATCGGGGTCGTCATCACCCACGTTGCGTTTCAGACCGGGCATTCGAGCGGGGTCGGTGGGCGGCTGTTCGGCCGCTTCGATCTGGCGGTCGCGGTGTTCTTCGCGCTATCGGGTTTCCTGCTGTGGCGGGGTCATGCCGCCGCGGTCCGCGGGCTCCGCCGTCAGCCGGCGACCGGTCACTACCTGCGGTCCCGCATCGTCCGGATCATGCCGGGTTACCTGGTCGCGGTGGTGGTGATCCTGGCGCTGCTGCCGGACGCCTCCAACGCCGACCTGACGGTGTGGCTGGCGAATCTGTCGCTCACCCAGATCTATGTGCCGCTGACGCTGACCGGCGGTCTGACCCAGATGTGGAGCCTGTCGGTCGAGGTCAGCTTTTATCTGGTGCTGCCGGTGCTCGCACTGCTGGCGCGGCGGCTACCCGTGCGGGCCCGGATCCCGGTGATCGCGGCGGTCGCCGTGGCCAGCTGGGGCTGGGGCGCGGCGATGGCCGCGCTGCCCTACGACGCGCCGGTCGGGGTGAACCCGCTGAACTGGCCGCCGGCGTTCAGCTCGTGGTTTGCCGCGGGCATGTTGCTCGCCGAGTGGACCGTCAGTTCCCCCGGCCTGGCGCATCGGCTGGCCAGGAACCGGCTGCTGATGGCGGGTATCGCCGTCGTCGCTTACCTGGTGGCCGCCTCACCGGTGGCGGGGCCTGAGGGGCTGATCCCCGGGACCGCAAGTCAATTTGCCGTCAAGACCGCGATGGGCGCGATACTGGCAGGCGCCTTGATCGCACCGTTGGTCCTGGACCGGCCGGATACCCCGCATCGCATCCTCGCCCACCCGGTGATGGTGACCTTGGGTCGCTGGTCCTACGGCCTGTTCGTCTGGCATCTGGCCGCGTTGGCGATGGTCTTTCCTGTGATCGGGGAGTTCGCCTTCAACGGCCACCTGCCGGTGGTGCTGGCGTTGACGTTGATCTTCGGCTTCGCCATCGCGGCGGTGAGTTATGCGCTTGTCGAGTCGCCGTGCCGACAGATGTTGCGGCGCTGGGAATACCGCGCGTCGACGCCCGATAAGCCGCCACCGCCGCTGGACAGTTCGGTCAGTGACGCACCTGAGCCTGTTGTCGCGCAATGACATCGGCGCGCACCGCCGAGCGACGCGCCTTACCCGCATCATCACGCAGTGGGGTATCGACGAAGTCCACCGCCCGGGGCACCTTATAACCCTCCAGTCGCTGACTCAGGAAGTCGACAACGCCCGCCTCATCCAGCGCTGAATTGTCGGCGGCTTGGACCAGAACATGCGGTACCTGGCCCAGATCGCCCGGATCGGGCACGCCGAAAGCCAAGCAGGACAGCACATCCGGGTGTGCGCCCAGGGTCGACTCGATCTCGGCGGGATAGACGTTGCGCCCACCGACGGTGAACATGTCCACCCGCCGGTCGGAAAGGTAGAGGAACCCGTCGGCATCGAACCAGCCCAGATCGCCCAGCGAATCCCAACCGTCGCGGGACTTGGCCTCCGAGCCGATATAGCGGTAGGTCGGTCCACTGCCCGGGGTGGGACGCATATAGATCTCCCCCTCCACGCCCGGTGCGCATTCCCGGCCCTCGTCGTCGAGCACCTTCATCTCACCGGTGACAACGGTGCCGACCGAACCGCGGTGCGTCAGCCATTGCACTCCGTCGATGAATGTCATGGCTTGCAATTCGGTACCGCCGTAGAGCTCCCACACCGCTTCTGGCCCAACGATATCGATCCACGCCGCCTTGACCGTCGGGGGACAGGGTGCGGCGAGATGCCAGAACCGCCGGATCGACGACAGGTCGTAGGTGTGCGCGCCGGCACGGTACACCGGGAGCAAACGCTGCATGATGGTCGGGACCGTCGCCAGGAACGTCACCCGGTGCTCGGTGACCAGGCGCAGGAACTCGGCCGCCTCGAAACGTGCCATCAGCACCAGGTGATGGCCCATCAGCAGGCCGACCACCGCGACAGAGAACCCGGTGTTGTGGCTCATCGGTACCGACACCAAGTTGACATCGCCTTCGACGGCACCGAGCGGATATCCGATGGCCGCCGGGACCCGGCTGTCCCCACCTGCCTCGATGAGCTTCGGCCGCCCGGTACTGCCGCCGGAGGCCATCGCCTTCCACACCGGTGACACCGCCTCGGGCAGCGGCGCATCCGGCAGGCCGGCGTCCGGTATGAAATCCATTGGCACACTGGGGATGACACCGGACGGGTCAGTTCTGCCGACGATCAGGGCGCGTGGTCGCAGCGCCAGCAGCCCCGCGAACTCGTGGTCGGGCATCCGTGGGGCGAGCGGCTGTGGGACCGCGCCCAGCTTCCAGCAGGCGACCGCGGCCTGAATCCACTCGATGGAATTGGGCACGGTGATCGTCACGTAATCGCCCACTCCGACACCGAGTCCGGCGTACGCGCGGGCCAGCCGGTTGGTGCTCGCATCCAGTTCGGCGCGGGTCAGGGTGCGACCGGCCGCGGTGACGGCGGGCGCGTCGGGTGCCTGTGCGGCCAGGGCGGAGATCTGGGTGCCGATCGGCGGGGTCAGCTCGCCCATGTCAGTACCCGCCCGTGGTGTCGAAGATCTTGCGCGGGTTGTGGATCAGCATGGTGTCGATCTGCTCGTCGGTCACCCCGCGCTGCCGTAGCGCGGGCAGTACGTCGTTGTGGATATGCAGGTAGTGCCAATTCGGTGCGACAGTAGAGATCATGTCCTCCGGCAGTGCATCAAAGAAACACATCGCGTCGTGGGAGAGCACCATTTTGTCGGCGTGACCGCGCTCGCACATCGTCGCGACGGTGGCCACCCGGTCGGAGAATGGCAGCAACAAGTCGAGCCCGAACCGGTCCATTCCGAGATACGAACCGCCGGCGATCAACTCTTCGAGGTAGCCGATATCGGTGGAATCGCCGGAGTGGCCGATGATCACCCTGGACAGGTCGACGCCTTCCTGCTCGAAGATGCGCTGCTGTTCGAGGCCGCGGCGGGTTCCGGCGTGGGTATGCGTGGAGATCGGCACCCCGGTTTCGCGGTGCGCGGCGGCCACGGCGCGCAACACCCGCTCGACCCCCGGGGTCACCCCTGGTCGGTCCGTCGCGCACTTGAGGATGGCGGCTTTGATCCCGGTGTCGGCGATACCTTCGGTGATATCGCGGACGAACAACGCGGTCATGGTCTCATCGCCGCCGAATTCGGCGCCGGGCCCGAGGTAGTGGAAGTGCATCGGCACGTCGTTAAACGTGTAAACCCCGGTTGCCACAATGATATTCAGGTCAGTCTGGGCGGCGACGCGGGCGACCCTGGGCAGATAGCGGCCCAGGCCGATGACCGTCAGATCGACGACGGTATCGACGCCGCGGGCCTTGAGCTCGCGCAGGCGGGTGACCGCATCGGCGACCCGGGCCTCCTCGTCACCCCAGGCCTCGGGATAGTTCGCCATCATCTCCGGTGAGAGGATGAAGATGTGCTCGTGCATCAAGGTGACGCCGAGCTGATCTGTTGTGAGCGGTCCTGCAACCGTGCTTACCGATGACACCCAGCCGATGCTAGGGCGATCCTGCTTCCGGTTCCGGGGAATCGGCCGGTCTGCTCCAGATGACCACCGATGCGGCCAACAGACCCACCGCGATCAGCGCCATCAGCTGTACCCAGGCCGAGTGGCCGGCGTAACCGTCGACGGAGCGCCAGGGATGACGCGCCAGCGCCGCCCCCGACAGGATCAGCCCACCCGCGGTGCCGCCAAGGGTGAGGGTCTTGGACCAGCCGGGGCGATCCCGCAGCGCGTGGAGCCCCGCCGCGGCCGCGCCGAACACCAGGGTGCCTGCCACGCCGGCGATCAGCCCGCCGGCCACGAGAACGGGCGCCACAGCCCACGTTCCCGGGCGCCACGGCGAGACCGGTTGATCGTCGCGACGCGGGCGTCGTACCGGCCACAGTGCCAAGAGCAGCAGCACCGGTAGCAGCATCAGCCCACCGGCCAGCCCGATGCGGTACAGCGGGTTTGAGTCGAAGCTCAAGGTGATGGTGCCCGTGCCACCGGCGGGGACCACCCAACCCTGTTGCCAGCCGTTGACGGTGACCGGGGTCAACACCGTCCCGTCCGCTGTTCTGGCCGACCATCCCGGGCTGGTGCTCTCGGGCACGACGAGGACCCGCGCCTGATCTGCGGCAGGCAGCCGGATCTCGCGGTGATCGGCGGTCCAGGCGCCGGTCTCGACGGAAGTTTCTGTGGCACTGGATACTTCGGCGGCCAGCGGGGTGGCCAGGGTGGCCCCGTCGACGGTGAAGGCGGCTCTGGGGCTGATCAGCAACTCCTGCTGCCCGGCCGGTAGCGCCACCGGTGCCCGGTCACAGGGTTGCGCGGCGATGGGGCGACCCTCGAGCAGGGCACCGACAGTGGTCGTGATGGAGGTCTGGAGGAACCGGCCGGCCAGGGCGATGACGGGGCCCTGACCGCACGCCATGGTGATCGTCCGTTCCCGGTTGGTGGCTGCGTCGGCGGCGCCGATCGGCTTGCCATCCGGTCCCAGCGCTGCCACCTCGGCCAGGCCGGGCGGCTTGACCTGGTCGAAGCCCAGCGCGGTCCGGTCAATGACGTCGTCCCAGTCCAACAGGCTGATCTTGACGGTGTTGGTCACCCTGGGTTTGAGCGAAATGGTCTGCCGCCCATCGTGATCGAGCGCGCGGACCTGCGGCCCGTCGCCGAGGTCGACGGCGACCAGCCGCGGATGCGTCGGCAGCGGTGAGGCGCTCGGGGTGAGCGCCAGCCCGGTGACCTCGGTGGCGCGCGGCAGGGTCAGCGTCAGCGAGGGTGCGCTGCGCTGCCCGACGTTGCGTTGCGGAGCGGTCCACGTGGTCGCGGGGTCACCGTCGGTGGCGGCGTACGCCGACCCCAGCACATCGATGACATCTGAGTCGCCGTCGGCGCGGGTGGTACCGGGCTGGCGGATCAGATCGGCCAGGTTCGGGCCCTGACGGGCACGCACCCAGACCGTCGGGAGCACGTTGACAGGTGCTGGAACCGTGAGCGTACGACTGAAATTCACCGGCTCTTCCGGGGCCAGCGCCATCGAGGCTGCGCAGTGCACACCGTCTGGCGATGCCGCACACCCCGGTCTGCCCAGTAACTCAGAGCCCAAGTCCCACTCACTGACCTGCGAATCCGGCGGTGGTCCGGGGACCAGGAGAGTGTGGCGCAGGTTGACCGGCTGTGCGAACCCCGAAGCGTCGTACTGAGTGATGGCCAGGTCGGTGATGCCGAACTGCACACCGCTGGAACCGTCTTGGGTGCCGACTGCGGTGACTCGGACCCAGGGTGTCTCCCCGACGGGCAGTGCCACGGCCAGCGGAGTGCCCGGCTCGTCGATATGCAGCGTGGAAGTGCCGTTGGCAGTAGAGATCTGGACCCGGTCGACCTGTGCACCGACCGCCGTCGCGCTGGGGGTGATGGTCAGTGTCGCGTTGGTGACCGGGTGTTCGAGATCGACCTGCAGCCACTGTCCGACCGCGGCCTGCAGGCTGTTGGACACCCAACTGGTTCCGCTGTCACCGTCGATGGCCGCGGCCGGACCCGTCGCGGGCGCCACGTATGGCAGTGCTGTCGAATCCGCGGCCGAACTGGACACGCTGAGGCGGCCACCGGCCCAACCGCCCTGAACGAGAGCGGCGCCCGGCACCGGATAGTCGGGTATCCGGTTGAAGGTATGGCGCAGATCGCCCTCGGCGCGGGCCGCAGAGGAGTGATCGTCGACCCGGCCGTAGTCGGTCTCACGTGCCACCGGGGTGTCGGTGACGGTGACCACCGGTGCGGTCAGGCCGGCGCGTTGCGCGTCGGCCGTCAGAAGTGCCGGACCCATCGGGGGTTGTCCGCGTAGCCGTCGCCGTTCATCAAGGCGCAGAAGAACTTCGGGCCCGCCGTCGACGCGCGTCATCGCATCGATGTCGGTGAGATAGGGCGCACCCGGGTTGGTCGGTGTATTCACGCGGTAGATCTCCACGGCGGGGTAGCGGGGCCGCAGGCCGCTGTCGGTGATGAATCCGTCCAGGGTCCCTGGGCCGACCGGGTCACCGAACTGCGCCGCTTTGTCCAGTCCGGGTGACCCGTCGATGGCGCGGTGCACCAGGATGGGTCGCGCCGAGCGGGACGTATCGGGATCCAGATCGTTACGCACCACGACGTAGGAAATGCCTTGGCGAGCCAGGGTATCGGCAAGTCCGACCGATGGTCGGCCCGCCGCGAAAAGCCGCTGGACCGAATCCAGCGCCCTGATCGTCTCCGGCGGATTCAAGGGGATGGAATCCCTTACCCCCCAGGGACTTTCGCCGAGCACCTGCAGTGGTTCGTCATGACTGGTGCCCCAGAGTTGGGTGGCGAACGGGGCGCCTGGCACCACCAGGACACGGCCAGGCGTCGGTGTGCCGGTGTTGTGCTCGGTCAGCCAGTCTGCGGCGGCATGCCAGTAGTCCGGTATCCCGGTGAAGGCACCCGGTGGGGTCAGGCGTCCTGTCCACGCGATCGACGTGCTGACGGTCAGCGCGACCAACACCACGATGCCGACGGCGACGCGTTTATCGTCCTCGGGGTGGGCGAACGCATGGATCCATTCCCGCCGGGGCACGCTGCCCGGTAGCGGGATCCGGCCCAGCAGGTGCGCCAGCCCCAGCGCCAGCGGTATCCGCAGGACCGGTTCGAGTTTGTGCACGTTGCGCAGCGGGGCGCCGCCCGCATCGAGGAAAAGCTGCACCTGATGGGCCAGCGGCGAGCCGAGCCCACCCGAATAGCCGACCGCCAGCGCGACGATGCCGATCAGCAACATCGTGACCAGTCGGCCGCGAGCGGGCATCGTCCGCAATGCCAGTCCCGCCAGGCCCGCCGCCGCGACCAGTGTCGTCGCCAGAATGGCCGCAGGCCCGGTCACCAGCGTGGAGCCCGCGGTGGCGGTGGGAGCGACAAACGGGGTCCAGCTGTCGGTGCCGCGCAGCATCTCGGTCAGCGACGTCCACTGCGTGGTGACGCCGGAGGATTCGATGAAGTCCAGGAACGGTGGACTGATCCGGCCGAGGAGGACCAGTGCGATCACCCACCACAGCACCGCCAGCAGACTGGTCAGCAGCCACCACCCGGTGAAGCGCAGCCACTGCCGGTTCGGCCGGTGGCAGGCCCACCAGATGATCGCGGGCAGGCACCCGGTCAGCGTGGCCACCGCGTTGACAGCCCCCATCAACGCCAGCGCCAACCCCGCGCGGGCAGCCAGCACCCGAAGGGACCGGCCACTGTCGCCACGCATCGCCAGGATGACGGGTAGCAGTACCCACGGTGCCAGCATCATCGGCAGGGTTTCCGATGAGATCGAGCCGAGCGTGGTGAGCACCCGCGGGGAGAGGGCGAACGCCGTCGCGGCCACCACGCGGGACGCGGTGGTGCCGATACCCCGCTCACCCACGGCTTCCATCACGCGCAGCAGACCCCAGAATCCGGCTGCCAGCAGTAGCGCCCACCACAATCGTTGGGTGATCCAGCCGGGTATCCCGACCATGTCTCCGGCCAGGAAGAACGCGCCGTGCGGGAAGAGATAGCCGTAGGCCTGATTCTGGGCCTGGCCGAACGGCAGATCGCTGTTCCACAGGTTCGCCGCCCTGCTCAGAAAGCGCAGCGGGTTCGCGGTCAGATCGAGTTTGGTATCAGGTGAGATCAGTCCGGGCGACTGGGCAAAGGTCAGAACCAGCGAGACCGCACCGACGGCCCACAGCCAGCGCCGGGACAGTGCCGTAGATAGAGGAGACGGCCCATCCGCGCGGGCCGGTTCGGACAGGTCGATCAGCCTAGCCGCGGTCGCCGTACTCGACGCGGTTCAGCACCGACGAGGCGGGATCACCTGCGACCAGGGGCGGCTTGGTGTCCTGCTGCACCATCAGCGTCACCCCGAAGACCCCGGCTGCACCCAGGAGCAGGCCGACCACAAGGCTCGCGACGGCTGGCACCACAAAACGGGTCATGGGGGCTCCTCGCTGACAGTGGAAGGGATGTTCGGGTCGCCCGCCAAACTAGCACGGCACGAGTGACGCCCCGGATCGCGCGATCGGCGCGCGGAGCGTCATGAAACAGTGGGGTATGGCTTTCTGGAGAGTGCAGACCCGAACGCTGGTGTCCGTCGCGGCACCACTCGCTCTGCTGATGGCGTGCTCGT
Organism: Mycobacterium sp.; assembly: GCF_965229105.1. GTDB lineage: Bacteria > Actinomycetota > Actinomycetes > Mycobacteriales > Mycobacteriaceae > Mycobacterium. Next base: position 6,560,948 of record NZ_OZ245858.1, on the reverse strand, counting down.
CGGGGCCGCAACCGGCGTCCGCCACCCCGTCGGCGCAGACATCGGATACCGCCGCGCCGGCGTCCAACACGATTCCGGCCGCGCCGGCCCCGCAGGCCTGCGGCGACCCAGCGGCCATGCTCGCCGCGATGTCGACCCGCGACAAGTTGGCGCAACTACTGATGGTCGGTGTCACCGGCGCCGACGACGCGCGCGCGGTGGTCACCGACTATCACGTCGGCGGCATCTTCATCGGCAGCTGGACGGACCTGTCGATGCTCTCGGACGGATCGTTGCCCGAGATCGCAGGCAACGCCAGTCCCTTGCCGCTCGCGGTCAGCGTCGATGAGGAGGGTGGCCGCGTCGAGCGACTGTCCGCGCTGATCGGCAGCCAGGAGTCGCCGCGAGTGCTGGCGCAGACCCAGACGCCCGATCAGGTGTACGGAATCGCGCTGGCGCGCGGTCAGGCGATGCGCAAGCTCGGTATCACCGTCGACTTCGCGCCCGTCGTCGACGTCACGACAGAACCCGACGACGAGGTGATCGGCGATCGGTCCTTCGGTTCGGATCCCGCCGTGGTCACCGAGTACGCCGGCGCCTATGCCCGCGGCCTGCGTGACGCCGGACTGCTCCCGGTCCTCAAACATTTCCCCGGTCACGGTCACGGTTCTGGCGACTCGCACACCGGTGGGGTGGTCACGCCGGCGCTGGCCGAGCTGCAGACCAATGATCTGGTGCCGTATCGGAGTTTGACCACCGAGGCGCCGGTCGCCGTGATGGTCGGTCATCTGCAGGTGCCTGGACTGACAGGTACCGATCCGGCCAGCCTGAGCGCTCCCGCCTACGACCTGCTGCGTAGCGGTGGCTACGGCGGCCCACCGTTTAATGGTCCGGTGTTCACCGATGACCTGTCGTCGATGGCGGCCATCAACGCCCACTACGGTGTCGCCGAGGCCGTCCTGCGCAGCTTGCAGGCCGGAGCGGATGTGGCGTTATGGGTCACCACCGATGAGGTGCCCGCCGTGCTGGACCGGCTGGAAAAGGCGGTCGCTGCCGGCGAGCTGGCGATGCCTGCGGTGGACAACTCCGTCCTGCGGGTGGCAGGTTTCAAGGGCCCCAACCCACACTGCTGAACGGTCCGTCTCACAAAACGGCCGCGCATTGCTTACCCTGGGTTCGGATCAGCACAGGTTGGAGGGCGTATGGCAGGTGGTACCAAGCGCTTGCCGCGCGCTGTCCGTGAGCAGCAGATGCTGGACGCTGCCGTTCTGGTGTTCTCCATCAACGGCTATCACGAGACATCGATGGACGCGATCGCCGCGAAAGCGGAGATCTCCAAACCGATGCTCTATCTCTATTACGGCTCCAAAGAGGAACTGTTCGGTGCCTGCCTGAGCCGCGAGCTCGGCCGGTTCATCGACGCGGTACGCGCCGATATCGATTTCAAGTTGCCGCCGCAAGACATGTTGCGCGGCATCATCCTGTCCTTCCTGAGCTATATCGATGCCAACCGGGCGTCGTGGATCGTGCTGTACACCCAGGCCACCAGCTCTCAGGCGTTCGCACATACCGTCCGCGAGGGGCGTGAGCGGATCATCGACCTGGTCGCCAGGATGCTCAGTGCCGGTACCCGAAACCCGCAGCCGGAAGCTGACTTCCAGATGACAGCGATTGCACTGGTCGGCGCGGGCGAGGCGGTGGCGACCCGGGTCAGCACCGGCGACGTCGACGTCCATGATGCCGCCGAGCTGCTGATCAATCTGTTCTGGCGTGGGCTGAAGGGTAAGCCCGCGGACCGAGAAGGCACCGAGGCGAGTTCGGTCACCGCGCACTGGGGTTGAGACCGACGGGTTGATCGCGCCGCTCAGCGCATGGTGCCGTGATGGTGTGAGCGGTTCCCGCCGAGTCGTTTCGCGTTGTACATCGCCTCGTCGGCCGCTGTGATCAGATTGTCGATCAGCGATTGGTAGGCGCCGTCGTGGGCGTGGTGTAGCGGCGCGTAGGCGGTTCCGACACTGGCGGTGGCGGGGATCGGGAGGTTCGCTATCGCTTCGCAGAGCCGCTTGGCCAGGGGCGCAGGGTCGCTGGCGTAGGACGTATCGACGACGATGAACTCCTCGCCACCGCTGCGCGCGATGATCGCGGTCTCGCGCGTGCTCGACCGTAGCGCCCGGGCGACCTGGACCAGGGCCTGATCGCCGGCCGCATGACCATAGCGATCGTTGATCGCCTTGAAGTTATCGAGGTCGATGACGACGACCAACAGGAACATGTTGGGCGCGGGCCGCGCCAGCAGGAGGCCAAGCACCTGGTGTTGAAACGCCCGCCGGTTGAGCAGACCGGTCAATGGGTCGCTGTCGGCATGAGCGAGGTCGTTGCCCAGCGCCCTGATCAGCACCGTGATGGCAAGAGGCAACGCGATATTGACCTGAAGCACGAGGAAGAAGTCGACGGCGGCCAGTCCCGCGTGCCCCTCCGCCGCCAACCTGGCCGCCTGGTAGAGAGCGACGACAGCAGCCACCGTGAAGTTGTAGAACACGTACTTGGAGGTATGGAAGAACGCGACATAGGCGCCACTGGTCGCGAACGCGATACAGCCGATCAGTGCAGCCAGGGGATTCGGATGTGCCAGGCAGGCCAGCGCGATCGAGGTGTTGGTCGCCACCGCGAATGCGACGGATTGGCCATGCGTGGGCCAGCGCACGATCCAGAGAATGGCACCGGCCACCCCGCCCGCGAACGCCGTCCAGGTCATGGCCACCGGCAGCGCGCCCAGCGGAGCGTCGGTGCTGACCAGCAGGACGACCAGGCATAGCGATAACGAGGCCGAGATAGATGCCATCATGGCGCGCGCTGCTCCGCTGATACCGCGGGCATGAAGATAACCGCTGAGCCAGTCGTAGTGGCTGGGTTGTCGCCACCATCGATTGAGCAGCGGAATGACCAACGTCCTCGCCCCGTTCAGCAATGATCCGCGGTTCGGCAGGTGTGCAGAGCCTGACAGCTAAATGATCATCGACAGTACCAAGTGGGCAGGATTGGACTCCAGAGCTATTTGCAGGCTAAAGCGCCCGGACGGTACCCGTCAGATGCGGGTAACCCTTCGACATATTGCGCAGGACCACATCCCAACCGCTCTCGACCCGGTCGACATACAGTCCGACGCTGGCGGGAAGCAGTACGGGTTTGCCGAATTTCACCGAATATCGAACGGCCGGGGGTAGCTGACCTTCGATATTTGCCAGTACCGCAGCCGCGCTGAACATCCCGTGTGCGATCACGGTCGGGAAGCCGAAAAGTTTGGCGGCCATCGGGTTCATGTGGATGGGGTTGAGATCGCCGCCGACGGCTCCGTAGCGCCGGATTTGGCTGGGGGAGATGCGCAGGACGGAGTTGGGGGGCGGCAGCTTGAGTCGCTTCTGGGGCGGCGATTTGGGCTGATCGGACAGGCTGGTCCGTTGTTGGTGCAGAAATGTGGTCACCTGATGCCAGGCCAGGTCATTGCCGACATTGACGGCGGTGACCAGATCGACGAGTAGACCCTTGCGGTGTTCGCGCAGATTCTCGGCATGCACTTTCACCCCGACGGTATCGGTGACCGCGATCGGCCGGTACGACGTGATGTGGTTCTCGATATGCACCGAACCCATTGCGGCGAAAGGGAAGTCGAATCCCGACACCAACGACATCATGATCGGGAAGGTCAGCGCGAACGGATAGGTCAGCGGCACGGTGTCGCCATATCGCAGGCCGGTCACCGCGGCGTACGCGGCAACGTTGGTGCGGTCGATGGCAAGCTCCGCCACCGTGACGCTGCGCTCCGGCACGGTGTCACCGCGCGGGACGAACGGCAGCGCCCCCGCTGCTGCCCGCACCATGTTCGCCCACCCACTGGGTTGATCTCGGGTGGTACTCATCAGGCTCCCAACATGGCCTGGCCGCACACCCGAATCACGTTGCCCGTGACGGCATTTGATGCCGGGCTGGCGAAGAAGGCGATGGTTTCGGCGACGTCGACGGGCTGACCACCCTGGAACAGCGAGTTCATCCGCCGACCCACCTCGCGGGTGGCCAGCGGGATGGCGGCGGTCATCGCGGTTTCGATGAACCCGGGTGCGACGGCGTTGATGGTGATGCCCTTGTCGGCGAGTACCGGTGCCAACGCCTGAGTGAGGCCGATCATGCCGGCTTTGGTGGCGGCGTAGTTCGTCTGGCCGCGGTTACCGGCGATTCCGGCCATCGAGGACAGGCCGATGATCCGGCCACCGTCGGGGATGGCGCCATTGGCGATCAGACCATCGGTAAGGCGCTGCGGGGCAAGAAGATTCACGGCAACAACCGCATCCCAGCGAGCATCATCCATATTCGCCAGCAGCTTGTCGCGGGTGATGCCGGCGTTGTTGACCAGCACGTCTGCCTGGCCGTCATAGTGTTCGCGCAGATGTGCGGTGATGCGGTCAACGGCGTCGTCGGCGGTGACGTCGAGGGCCAGAGCCGTCCCGCCGACCTTGGCGGCCTGGGCGGCAAGAGCATCGGGTGCACCCGCTGGACCCGCCATGTCGATCGCCACTACTTTCGCGCCGTCGCGGGCGAACACCTCGGCGATCGTCGCGCCGATTCCGCGCGCCGCGCCGGTGATGATGGCGACCTTGCCGTCCAATGGGCGGTCCCAGTCTGCGGGCGGCGTGGAATCGGCGGGCCCGACGTAATAGACCTGGCCGTCGACATAGGCAGATTTCGCCGACAGAATGAAGCGCAGCGTCGATTCCAGGCCGGTAGCAGCGGGTTTCGCATCCGGTGACAGGTACACCAGCGATACCGTCGCGCCGCGTTGCATCTCCTTGCCCAGTGAGCGGGTGAAACCTTCCAGTGCTCGTTGGGCGATGTGCTCGTCGATGCTGCCGGTCTGATCAGGAGTGGTGCCTACCACCACGATGCGGCCGGAGTGCCCGACATTGCGCAGCAGCGGGGTGAAGAAGTCATGGAGGGCCTTCAAGCCGACTGCGGTGGTGATCCCGGTCGCGTCGAACAACAATCCGCCGAACGAATCGGCCCACCGCCCCCCGAGGTTGTCTCCGACCAGGTCGTAGTCGTCGGCCAGCGCGGCGCGCAGCGGTTCGGCGACGCGACCCTCCCCGCCGATCAGCAGCGAACCTGCCAGCGGGGGTTCACCCGCGCGGTATCTCCGCAGGGTTTCGGGCTGCGGAACGCCCAGCTGTTTGGCCAGGAACGATCCCGGGCCCGAGGTGACGACTTGGGTGAACAGATCGGAAGCCACTGCGCTGCCTTTCGTGTGAGAAACGCGGTACTGAAACGGGTAGTACGTCGGGTGGGGTACCCGGGCTGTCGTATCCGTCACGAACTTACTCCAGAGTAAGAACGGTGGGTAGTATGACGCTCGACACGTGAAAGCCCCTCGTCGGGGCATTGGACGGTAGTGCAGGTATTACAGGAACTGGAGAAGCACAGTGGCCGACACCACATCAGCCCGCCGGGTCGCGATTCTCGGCGGTAACAGGATTCCGTTCGCCCGATCCGACACCGCTTACGCGCAGGCGTCCAACCAGGATATGTTCACCGCGGCGCTGACCGGGCTCATTGACCGGTTCAACCTCAGCGGGGAGCGGCTCGGAGCCGTCGTCGGGGGCGCCGTGCTCAAGCACAGTCGCGATTTCAACCTGATGCGTGAATGCGTCCTCGGCAGCGCCCTGTCGCCCTACACGCCGGCCTACGACCTGCAGCAGGCCTGCGGCACCGGACTGCAGTCGGCGATCGCCGTTGCGGGAGGTATCGCGCTGGGCCAGTACGACTCGGGTGTGGCTGGCGGAGTCGATACCACCTCCGATGCGCCGATCGCCTTCGGCGACGACCTGCGCCGGGTGCTGTTGGGCCTGCGGCGCGCGAAGTCGAATGTGGATCGCCTCAAGCTCGTCGGCAAGCTACCCGCAGCGCTCGGGGTGGAGATCCCCTCCAATGGTGAACCACGTACCGGCATGTCGATGGGTGAGCACGCCGCCGTCACCGCCAAGCAGATGGGCGTCAAGCGCGTCGAGCAGGATGCGCTCGCAGCCGCCAGCCATCAGAACATGGCCGCTGCCTATGACCGCGGGTTCTTCGACGACCTCATCACCCCGTTCCTCGGGCTCTACCGCGATAACAATCTCAGGGCGGACTCCACTGCAGAAAAGTTGGCGAAACTGCGACCGGTCTTCGGCGTCAAGAACGGCGACGCGACGATGACGGCCGGTAATTCGACCCCGTTGACCGACGGCGCATCGGTGGCCCTGCTGGCCACCGATGAATGGGCGCAGGAGCGTGCCCTGCCGGTGCTCGCATACTTCGTCGACGGGGAGACCGCCGCGGTTGATTACGTCAACGGAGACGACGGGCTGTTGATGGCGCCGACGTATGCGGTGCCCCGTCTCCTGGCGCGCAACGGACTGGCGCTGCAGGATTTCGATTTCTATGAAATCCACGAGGCATTCGCGTCAGTGGTGCTGGCCACTCTCGCCGCATGGGAGTCGCCGGAGTACTGCAAGACCCGGCTCGGATTGGACACCGCGCTGGGGTCGATCGACCGCTCCAAACTGAACGTCAACGGGTCATCTCTGGCCGCTGGTCATCCCTTCGCAGCAACCGGCGGACGGATCGTCGCACAGCTCGCCAAGCAGCTGGCGCAGAAAAAAGCCGAGACGGGCAAACCTGTTCGCGGCCTCATCTCGATTTGCGCAGCGGGCGGCCAGGGCGTTGCTGCCATCCTCGAAGCCTGACGTCTGAGGATCAGGCGAGGTTGCTCAAAAAAAGTCCAGAAATAAGCTCTGGGTTTCGTAACACGGCCGCCCGGGTAAGCGATGATATGGATAGCTCCGTGTTGCCGTCTGACCCCCCGACCCGACGGCAACACGGAGCATCCTCTTGTCCGGGTCCCTGTGGACGCGGATAAACAGACCGCCGCTGGATATGAGGGGAATCCAGCGGCGGTCACCTAAGCCATAAAAAATCCCGGTACGCCAGTGGCGCACCGGGATTTCTCTGTGTCCGTCAGAAGGACGCTTCGTCCAATTCCATGACCTCGTTGTCGATGTTCTCGATGACCGAACGGGTGCTGGTCAGCAGCGGCAGGAAGTTCTTCGCGAAGAACGACGCGACCGCGACCTTGCCCTCGTAGAAGGACTTCTCCGAGCCCGTGGCACCGGCGTCGAGCTTCTCGATGGCGACCGCAGCCTGACGCTGCAGCAGCCAGCCGATGACCAGATCGCCGACGCTCATCAAGAAGCGCACCGAACCGAGACCCACCTTGTAGATGCTGGCGGTGTCTTCCTGCGCGGCCATCAGGTAGCCGGTCAGCGTGGCGGCCATGCCTTGCACGTCGACCAGTGCGGTGGCCAGCAGCTCGCGCTCGCTCTTCATTCGACCGTTGCCCGACTCGTTCTTGACGAACGTGTCGATCTGTCCGGCCACGTGGGCCAGGGCCACACCCTTGTCGCGGACGATCTTGCGGAAGAAGAAGTCCTGCGCCTGGATGGCGGTGGTGCCCTCGTACAGCGAGTCGATCTTGGCGTCGCGGATGTACTGCTCGATCGGGTAGTCCTGCAGGAAGCCGGAGCCACCGAAGGTCTGCAGGCTTTCGGTGAGCTTGGCGTATGCCTGCTCGGAGCCCACGCCCTTGACGATCGGCAGCAGCAGGTCGTTGACCTTGACCGCCAGGTCGCCATCCACACCGTGGAGTGCCTTGGCGACCTCGGCGTCCTGGTAGGACGCGGTGAACATGTACAGCGCGCGCAGACCCTCGGCGTAACCCTTCTGGGTCATCAGCGAACGGCGCACGTCCGGGTGATGCGTGATGGTGACGCGCGGTGCGGTCTTATCGGTCATCTGGGTCAGATCGGCGCCCTGGACCCGGCTCTTGGCGTACTCCAGTGCGTTCAGGTAGCCCGTCGACAGTGTGGCGATTGCCTTGGTACCCACCAGCATTCGGGCCATCTCGATGACGTCGAACATCTGCGCGATACCGTCGTGCACCTCGCCGACCAGCCAGCCCTTGGCCGGTACACCGTGCTGGCCGAAGGTGAGCTCGCAGGTGGTGGACACCTTGAGGCCCATCTTGTGCTCGACATTGGTGACGAAGGCGCCGTTGCGCTCGCCCAGCTCGCCGGTCTCGCCGTCGAAGTGGAACTTCGGCACGAAGAACAGGGACAGACCCTTGGTGCCCGGGCCGGCACCCTCGGGGCGGGCCAGCACCAGGTGGAAGATGTTCTCGAACATGTCATCGGAATCGGCAGAGGTGATGAACCGCTTCACGCCATCGATGTGCCAGGAGCCGTCGTCCTGCTTGACCGCCTTCGTACGACCGGCGCCCACATCCGAGCCGGCATCGGGCTCGGTGAGCACCATCGTCGAGCCCCAACCGCGCTCGGCGGCGATGATGGCCCACTTCTTCTGCTCTTCAGTGGCCAGCTTGTAGAAGATGCTGGCGAAGCCGGCGCCGCCGCCGTACATCCACACGGCGGGGTTCGCGCCGAGCACATGCTCGGCCAGCGCCCAGACGATCGCGCGGGGGACTGGCGTGCCGCCCAGCTCCTCCTCGATACCGACCTTGTCCCAGCCGGCGTCGATCACCGCGGCGACGGACTTCTTGAACGCCTCCGGCAACTTCACGGAGTGGGTCTCGGGATCGAACACTGGCGGGTTGCGGTCGCCTTCGACGAACGAGGCGGCGACCGGCCCTTCGGCCAGCCGGCTCATCTCGTGCAGCATTTCCCGCGCCGTATCGGCGTCGACGTCGCTGTAGCTGCCCTGGCCGAGGGCCTTTTCGAAGCCCAGTACCTCAAAGAGGTTGAACTCCTGGTCGCGCACGTTGGACTTGTAGTGACTCACGATGCTTCCTCCTCGATGAGAATCCATCTGGATCAGGCTGGTTAAGCAGGCTGTTTGGTCAGGCTCATATGGTTGGGCGCTATGGCTAAGTTACCCACCAGTAACCCCCGTAACTATACCGGCCGGTAACCCAAACGCAAGTCGATGTGAGCTACTCAACCCACTGGTTGGGTTGGACTCGGTGCAATTCTTTTGCGCACCCTTCCCATTTCGCCCTTTGTGCTGGCCAGCCCGGGTTACGGTGACCGAATGGCACAACGCGTAGCGGTCTGGGGAACGGGCAATATGGGTGCGACGGCGATCAGATCGTTGCGTGGTTTCCCTGGTTTGGAGCTGTCCGCGGTCATCACATCCTCGCCGGAAAAGGCGGGTCGCGACGCAGGTTCCTTCGCCGGCCTGGACGAGACCACCGGCATTGCGGCGACCACCGATATCGACGCCGCACTCAACGGTTGCGATGCAGTGGCCTACATGGCCTCCGGCGATATCCGTCCCGACGACGCGGTGGCTGATGTGGAGCGTTGCCTGCGGGCGGGCCTGCATGTGGTCACGCCGGCCCTGTACTCGCTCTACGACCCGACCTCCGCGCCGGTCGAGCTGCGTGAACGCCTCGCCGACGCGGCCGAAACCGGTGGGGCGTCACTACTGGTCAGCGGCGTGGACCCCGGCTGGGGCAATGACGCGCTGGCAGTAATGGCCGCCGGGCTGTGCACCCGGATCGACACGATCCACTGCCAGGAGATTTTCGACTACTCCACCTACGACCAGCCCTATGCGGTCCGGGTGTCCTGCGGATTCGGCGGATCGATGGATGAGATGCCGATGATGCTGTTGCCGTCCATCCCGACCATGGTGTGGGGCGGAAATATCCGACTGATCGCTCGCGGCCTTGGCCTTGAGATCGACGAGATCACCGAAGAGCTGGAACGCCGACCACTCGAATCGGCCGTCGATAACGTGATGGGGCATTTCGAGGCGGGCACCCAAGGGGCGTTCTGGCTCAAGGTCATCGGTTCGGTGGCGGGGCGGCGTCGCGTTGTCATCGACCACATCACCCGCATCGATCCGTCCTGCGCACCCGATTGGCCGCAGCCGGACGAAGGCGTCGGCGACCATCGGGTGATCGTGCACGGCGATCCGGAGCTGTCCATCGTCGTGCGGGCAGATCTGCCCGGCGGTACCAGGGCGGACGGCGGCAACACCACCGCAGCCAATCGCCTCCTCGGTGCCATCGGCTGGCTGGCGCAACAGAAGCCGGCGATTTACGACGGCCTCGATGTGCCGTTGCGACAGGAGCGGCTGCCCGCGGTGGAGGCGGAGCGCTGGGCGCACTGAGCCCCGTCAGTCCTGCGGCGCCTCCGACTCGGGCAGCTGACTGACGAGGTGCCCGGCGAGCCCTCCGATGGTCGGATAGTCGAATACCGCGGTCGCGTTGATGGTGAACGCACCCCCGAACTGACTATCCAACCGGTTGCGGAGTTCGATCGCCATCAGCGAATCGGTACCCAGGTCCAGAAATGAACTGGTCGCGGCGGGCGGTTGTGCGAGCCGCAGGAAGGTCTGTACCTCGCGCTGAAGAAATTCGGTCACGAAACCGGTGCGCTGGCCCACTGGGATGTCTTGCAACTGCCGAAGCAACTCACTGTCACCGGTGACCTCCCCGATGGCGCTCGGCAGAACGAGGTCGAGAATCGGCGGACGTGCACTGCCCAGCACCTTGGCTGCCCGCTGCCAGTTGGCCTTGATGACGCTGGCTTGGCCGGTTCCGTTGGCGACGGCCTCAGCGAGGGCGCCCAGTGCCGCCGTCGGGTCGAGCGGAATGAGGCCCTGGGCGCCGATGTTTGCGCGCGCGGCCTCCGAAGAGGCCATTCCTCCTTGGGCCCAGGGGCCGAAGTTGACACCGGTGGCAGGCAAGCCCGTCGCCCGTCGTTGCGCGACCAGGCCGTCAAGCCATGCGTTGGCCGTGGCGTAGTTGGACTGGCCGGGTGAACCGAACAAACTCGATACCGACGAGGACACGATGAAGAACTCCAGTGCGTCGCCTCTGGTCAAACGATCCAGATGGCTGGCGCCGAATGCCTTGGGCGCCAACACTGCTCGGAATCGCTCCAGGCTCTGCTGCGATAGCAGGGCATCGTCGAGCACGCCGGCCAAGTGCGCTACCCCCGCGAGCGGCGGCAATTCCGCGCGGATTCGCTCCAGCAGTTTCTCGACCTGAGACTCCTCGGAGATATCAGCAGCGAAGGCATGGATGCGGCACCGGTAGCGCTCGGCGATATCGTCGATCAAGCGTTGCGCATCGGCGTCTGGTGCGCGCCGGCTGGTCAACACGATGTCACCGGCACCGAGCTGGGCCAGATATGACGCCGTATGCAAGCCGATCGCACCAAGTCCACCGGTGATCAGATAGGTCCGATCGCCGCGCGGCTGCAGAGCGTTTGGTATCTGCAACACGATCTTGCCGATATGACGGGCCTGTTGCATCCGACGGAACGCGGCTCTTGCCTCCGTCAGCGGGTAGATCTCCGCGGGAAGAGGCGTCCACTCTCCTGTGGCCAACCCCTCTGACACCTGAGTCAGCAAGTCGCGAATGCGCTCGGGATCTTCAATGGTTACCGTATCCAGCGCCACGATCTCGTAGGCGATATCGGGACGGGCCGCGGCGATCTGCTCCGGTGTCCAGATGTCGCGCTTGGCGATCTCGGCGAAACGACCGTTCTGGGCGGTGGCCCGCACGGTCGCCTCGAGGAACCCCTCGTTGGTGAGGCTGTTGAGCACGACGTCGACACCTTCGCCGTCAGTATCCGCGAGGATCTGGTCGGCGAAATCGGTTGTCCGCGAGTCATATACGTACTGAATACCCATCCTGCGCAGCGTCTCGCGCTTGTAGGTGCTGGCCGTGGCAAAGACCGTCGCACCGCACTGCAGGGCCATCTGAATTGCCGCGAGCCCGACGCCACCGCTTGCGGCGTGGATGAGCACGCGGTCACCGGGTTTGACCTGCGCCCAGTCGAACGCAAGCCGTACTGTCAAGGCCGCAGCAGGGATCGTCGCCGCCTCGACAGCGCTCACGCGAGAGGGAATCGGTGCCAGCAACACCGCCGGCACGTTGAACCGGCTGGCGAATGCGCCCTGCATGAAGCCGTAGACGCGCTGACCCACCTCGAGTCCCGTTACGTCGCTACCCAATTGAGTGACGACGCCGGCGAAATCCCCGCCGATCGGTCCGGGATCACCCGGGTAGAGTCCGAGCACATTGAGCACGTCACGGAAGTTCAGACCCGCGGCCTCCACCCGGACCTGCACGTAACCGCCGTCTGGCGGCGGTACGTCCGTCTCGGTCAGCCTCAGGTTGTCGATCGCGCCACGCTCGGTGGGTGCCAAGACGTAGTCGGTTGAGCGTGGCACCGTGAGATGTCCGCTGCGTGCCCACGGCAGCAGCCGCGACGCCAGTAGCTTCCCTTGCCGCAACGCGAGCTCAGGTTCGGTCAGCGCTGAGCCCGGGGTGGCGAGTAGGCCGGCCAGTGCGCGTACCGCCTCCGGTGAGTTGTCGCAATCGACCAGCTTGGCGTGCAGTGCCGGTTCCTCGTTGATCGTGGTGCGGCCGAATCCCCACAGCGCCGCCTGTACTGGGTCGACCGGTTCGCCGGACTCGGTTGCTACGGCCCCATCGGTGACAATCCACAGTCCGCCAGGTAGTTTCACGCCGCCCTGCACCGTATGTACGGCGCTGAGCAGATTGGCGAGCTCCTTCTCGATCCGTGCAGCCAAGCTCTCCGCCCCAGCTGTCGAATCGTCGGCACATGTCGCGGCGCGCCACACGACACCGGAGAACGGCACACCGCGTTCCTGCGCCTGCGCCAGCAGTTGTCCAAGGAGCTCCGGATCGTTCGCCTGATCGACCGGGATGCAGCCAGGGAGTTGTGCGGCCAAGTCGTTGAATCCGGCAATCAGCCATGTGCCGTCGGGTAGTGCGATGTCGTCATCGCAGGACGACGGCGGCGGCGGCACCTCGTGCCAGCCAACGGTGTACAGCAGACGGGTGGCGTCGCCGCCAAGACCGCGCAGCAACGCCTCACGGGGTGCGCGTTTGACCGTGAACTCGCGAATCCCGCCGAGCGCTCGGCCATCCCGATCGACAAAGTCCAGATCGAAGACCTGGGTCTCGTTGTCGAGGCCGCTTTCGTGCCACCTGGCACGGCAGTAGAAACGTCGAGGCATCTTCTCCCGCAGCGTCACCTGTCCGTATCGCAACGGCAGGAACAGATCATTTACGCCCTGCTCGGCTGCGAGCACTGCCGGGAACGCTGGGAAGGCAACACCGGTGCACAGGTCCATCAGCACCGGGTGCATCGGCTCGGTTCCGAGTTGTTCGGCGAGTTCTTCACCAACGACGATGTCACCGATCGCTTCGCCCGCACCGAGCCACAGCGACTTCAACGAACCCGACCAGGTGGGTCCCCACGCCAGCTCCAGATCGGCGAAGGTGTCGAACAATTCCTGCGGGCGCATGCGGTTCAGCCGTTCGATGGCGATATCGATCGGCTCGCCCGGCTCAGATAACGGCTCGTCAGTTCCGTCGCCGACACCGCTGACGACGGTACCTTCGGCGTTCAGGGACCATTCGCCATCGTGTGTACCGTACGCGCGGCTGTGTACCTTGAACGTCGAACCGGTGCCGTCGTCGAGCGGATGCAACGTGAGCTGTACCTCGCGAGAACTCTTCTCGGGCAGGATGATCGGCTCGTAGAAGAAAACATCCCGCACTCGCGCCGGCGGACCGGCGGCGGCCAGGGCCATCGCCGCATAGGTCGCCCCAGGGACGACCACGGTCCCGTAGATGACGTGATCAGAAAGCCACGGCTGCGATTTGACCGATAGCCTGCTGGTGTAGACGCAGTCGCCCGAAGCGAGTTGCTTTGCACTGCCGAGGATTCCAGCGACCGTCTCACCGGGCACGCCCGATCCGGAAAGCCCCGAAGTCTTGGGCCAGAAGCGGCGGCGCTGGAATGGATAGGTGGGCAACTCCACTCTGCGGCGGGGTTGGCTATGCAGCGCGGCGAATTCGGGTCGTTGGCCGGCAACGTAGGTACCGGCGAGCGCGTCGGCGATCTGACGTCGGTCGCCGACACCCTTGCGCAATGACACGATCGCGCGCGGTGCGGCCAAGTGCTCCGGCCAGACCTGCACCGCAGCCCCGGTCAACACCGGTTGCGGGCCGATCTCCATCAATACCGAGCATCCCAGGGCCGCCACCGTGCGTACGCTCTCGGCGAACTGCACCGGCTGACGTGAATGCCGCCGCCAATACTGGGCGTCGATCGGGGTCTGGGCCGTCAGTACAGCGCCTGTGCGGTTACAAACCAGCGGCAGCGTCGGGACTGCGAACTCCAATTGCGCTGCAAACGATTCGAATTCGTCGAGCACAGGATCCAGCAATTCGGAGTGGAAGGCATGGCTGGTCTGTAGCCAGGTGCAGCGGACCGCTTCGTCATTGAATCTGGCGACTACCTGTTCCAGGTCCTCACCTGGACCTGATAACACGGTGTTAGGTCCGTTGTAGGCGCCCACGGACACCCGTGGGTATTCACCGGCGATCTCTTCGACATTCTTGGCGTCGGCGAATACCGCCACCATTCGCCCACCGGATGGCAGGCTCCCGAATAGCCGGCCGCGTTCGGCCATCAGCCGAGCGCCGTCCTCGATTGTCAACACGCCTGCCACACAAGCCGCTGCGTACTGGCCCACGCTGTGTCCCAGCACCACATCGGGCTCTATGCCCCACGACTGCCACAGCCGGGCCAGGCCCATCTCGACGGCGAATAGCGCAGGCTGCGCAAATGACGTGTGCCGCAGTGTTTCGCCATTGTCGCGATCGGTGGCGAACATTACCTCCAGCAAGGGGCGCGGCAATATCTCTTTGACCGCATCCGCACAACGTGTCACGGTCTGCGCGAAAACCGGCTCTGCATCGAATAACTCATGCGCCATGCCCGGATACTGGCTGCCCTGCCCGGTGAACAACCACGCCGTCGTCGGGCGGTGCGTGTGCTCGCCGCGATTGACGCCGGGGCGAAGGCGATTCTCGGCCAAATCGGCCAGGGCCTCGCGCGCGCCGGCGACCGAATCGACGACGAGAGCGGCCCGATGTTCAAAATGCGAACGACCCGCGCCGGCGGTAAGGCAGGCATCGGCAAGGTCGACATCGGGATGGGCGGTCAGCCAGGTCTGATAACTGCTCGCCAGCGCCACCAGCGCTTCCGGTGACCGCGCTGACAGCGCCAGCACGTTGAAGGGCTGCTCGTCAACACCCGACTCCGGAATCGCCGGTTGTGCCGGCGCCTCCTCGAGCAGCACGTGCGCATTTGTGCCGGTGAACCCGAAGGAGCTCACACCGGCCCGCCGAGGCCTGCCGTTGGTCTGCCAGGGGACCGCTTCGTCCACGACCCGTACGGGCAACGAGTCCCAGGCAATGTGCGGCGACGGGTTCTCGAAGTGCAGGCTCTTCGGTAGCAGTTCGTGCTGCAGTGACAGCACGACTTTGATCAGACCCGCTGCCCCCGAGGCTGATTCGGTGTGGCCGATATTGCTCTTCACCGATCCCATCAGCAATGGCCGCTCTTCGTCACGAGAAGCGCCGTACGCTGCTGCGGCCGCGGCCACCTCGATCGGATCACCCAGTGGGGTGCCGGTACCGTGTGCCTCGAGGTAGTCGACGTCGCCGCCGGTCACACCGGCGCGGGTCAGCGCGGTCCCGATGAGTCGTTGCTGTGCAGCACCATTGGGCACTGTCAGACCACTGGAAGCGCCATCCTGATTGACCGCGCTGCTGGAGATAACCGCGCAGATCCGATCGCCGTCGCGCTCTGCGTCACTGAGCCTCTTGAGTACCAGAATCCCGCAGCCCTCACTGCGCACGTAGCCGTCGGCGGACGCATCGAAGGTCTTGCATCGCCCGACCGGAGAAAGCATCCTGGCGCGGGAGGCGGCGATGACCGTCACCGGGCTCAGCAGGACGTTGACCCCGCCGGCCAATGCCATATCGCAGTCGCCGAAGCGCAACGCCTGGCAGGCCTGATGCACGGCCACCAACGCCGAGCTGCAGGCGGTATCGACCGCCATCGCCGGCCCTTCGAGGCCGAGCGCGAAGGCAACCCGACCGGAAATCGCGTTGAGCGCGTTGCCGGTGATGAAGTACGGCTCGATTTTCTCGATCGATTCTGATGACAGCAGATGCGCGTACTCGTTGGCGGCCACACCCATGAAGATTCCGGTCTGGCTGCCGCGTAGGGCCGCCGGCGAGTACCCGGCGCGCTCTAGACCTTCCCATGCCGTTTCGAGTGTCAGGCGCTGCTGTGGCTCGATCCAGACGGCTTCGCGGGGGGAGATGCCGAAGAACTCGGGATCGAATCCGTCGATACCGTCGAGGAATCCACCGAAGCGCGTGTAGGTCTTACCCGGGGTCTCTGGATCCGGGTCATAGAACTCGTCGATATCGAATCGGTCCTCGGGGATTTCCTGAATCGCATCGATACCGCCGGATAGCACGTCCCAGAAGGCTTCCGGATTGGGTGCGCCGGGAAAGCGGCACGATACCGCGACAATCGCGATCGGTTCGTCTGTGCGCAGCGGTGCCGCCGACGCGGGCGCAGGCAGCTCAGGTTGCTCGTTGAGCCCGAGCACGTCGCGCAGGAGATAGTCGGCCACGTCGGACAGCCGGGGGTGGTCCATCACCAAGGTGATCGGAATGTCCTTGCCCACACCTTGTTCGATACGGCGCCGTAGTTCGACTGCCATCAGTGAATCCATGCCCAGGTCAAAGAAACCGACGTCCTGGCGGATCTCCGCGGCGTCGACGCGCGTCACTTCTGCCACCGAGCCGCGCAGGTAATCGGTCAGGAGCTTCTTGCGCTGTTGCACGGGAGCATTGGTGAGCTGCTCGACCAGTTGGGTCTTTCCGGAAGGCAATTCGACCGGAACCGTGTCGGGTAGCTCGCGCTCCAACTCGGCCAGGAGTGCCCGTCGCCCCGCCTGCTGGTAGAGCGGCAGGAAACGGGCCCAGTCGATCCGGGCTACCACCCCCTGTGCCGAGCCGTGCGCCGACGAAACTGCTACGACGTCGGCCAGACCTGCCAGTGCGTCGGCAGGAGATAACGTCCGAACGCCTCGCCGATCCAGTCGCGCACGCGATTCCGCATCGGCCATTCCGGTCGACCATGGACCGAAGTTGACACTTGTCCCGTGGGTGCCGTTGGCGCGCATGCGCCAAGCCAGCCCGTCGAGGAAGGCGTTGGCCGCGCCGTAGGCGGTCTGTCCGAATCCGCCCCATATCGACGCGATCGAGGAGGTGCTGATGAAGAAGTCGAGCTGCAGATCGGCGATTGCTTCGCTCAAATGCCAAGCACCCCATACCTTCCCGGCGAAGACGCGATCAATCTCGGCGTCATCGAGGTTACTCAGCGGGGTAGTACCCAGCTCACCCGCGGCGTGGACGATGCCGGCCAACTGTGGTAACTGCGCCGCCACGGTGGCGAGCAGGCGTGTCACGTCCTGTTCGTCTGCGATATCTGCCGTGACGATCCGGAACTCGCAGTCGTACTGGTCGGTGAGCGCGCTGATGCGCTGTTGCGCGGTATCGCTGGGGCCACGTCGGCTGGTCAGCACCACGTGTTTGGCACCCTGGGCGGCCAGATATCCGGCAATCTCCAGACCAATGGAGCCGAGGCCCCCGGTCACGACATACGTGGCGTCGGAACGAAGATTCAGCGGTGCAACGGTTCGCTGCTCGTCCTGACGAACCAGCCGGGGCACATAGATCGCTTGATCTCGCAGGGCGATCTGGTCTTCTCTGATCGCCGACTGATGCGATGTCGCAACGAGATTGATGAAGTGTGACCATTCCTCGGGTGTGCCTTCGCTTACATCCGCGAGGCCGCCCCACACCTGCGGAAGCTCCAATGCCGCGGCCCGGCCAAATCCCCAGAGGCAACTCTGGTTCGGCGCCACGGTGTCGGCGTCGGTGACGTGTTGTGCGTCGCGGGTTACCACCCAGATGGGCCTGCGCAGCTCGGCGGCGACCGCGGCACGGAATAGCCGCCGTGTTCCGCCCAGGATGCGGTGTTGCATCCGCAGCAGTGACTGCATCGAGGGAGCATCGTCGCAGTCGAGCGCCGCGACGTTCACGACATACAGTGCCGAATCAGCTGCTGACGCAGCCCGCAACGTGTCCGCGAGCGCTGCGGTGTCTGCATCAGTTGCCGGTAACGCAAGGAGTCGATATCGCCGTCCATGTGCGGTCAGTGTGTCGAGCAGCGGCTGAATCGCCGGGGAATCATCGCCGATGAGAAGCCAGGTCGATTCCGCGTCGGTGAGCGCACCGGCACTTGGCGCAGCGGATTTCTCCCAGCGAATCTCGTAGCGGTCATCTGCGACGGGCTGGACGCTGCGTTGTTGATTATGCTGCGCGGCAAGCGAGGTCAGCACATTCAGGGTCTGTTGATCACCGCTCGTGCCCTGGAGCATGGCCGCGAGTTCCTCGATTCGGCCGTCCTCGAGGAGGCGGAGAGCCTGGGTGCGGGCAACCGGTGGGCGGTGCTGTTTGGCGTGATCCTGATCGTCGTTGAACCAGTACTGGCGGTGCTCGAACGGATACGTTGGGAGGTCGAGCTTGCGTGTATGCGCCTGACGAAGTGCGTCGAAGTCTGGGAGATGGCCACACACGTATGCGTCGGCAATCGCTTCGGTGAATTGTCGGTGGTCGGCGGTGTTACGACGGAGCGAGGCGATCGCCCGCGGCGCGGTGGCCGGGTCGGGCCATGCCCGCAGGGCCGCGGCGGTAAGCACCGGTTGTGGGCCGATCTCAAGTAGCAGTGTGCAATTCAGCTCAGCAAGGGTGCGCACGCTCTTGGCGAATTCCACCGGTTGGCGTGCGTGCCGACGCCAATAGGCGGCGTCGAGTTTCACGCTCCTGCCGAGCGTGCTGCCGGTGCGATTGTCAATCAGAATCCGTTGTGGCGGCGCAAAAGTAAACTGTTGAGCATACGATTCGAACTCGTCGAGAATCGGATCGAGTAGCGCCGAGTGGAAGGCGTGGCTGGTGTCCAACCAGTCGCACCGGATACCGCCGGCCGTCAGCCCGGCCAACGCCTTCTCCAGGTCTGGGGCGGGTCCCGACAGCACGGTGTTGGCGCCGTTGTAGGCGGCGACCGACAGAGTTGGGAAGTCTTCGGTCAGGCTCTCGACACGCTCGGCGGCGGCGAACACCGCGACCATCCGGCCACCCGCAGCCAGGCTGCCGAAGAGGCGGCCGCGCTCGGCCATCAGTAGCGCGCCGTCTTCAAGACTGAACACCCCGGCGACGCAGGCCGCCGCATACTGGCCGACGCTGTGCCCCAGCACCACGTCGGGTTCGAAACCCCGTGACTGCCAGAGGCGAGCCAGGCCCATCTCCAGCGCGAACAAGGCGGGTTGCGCATAGCTTGTTTGCCGCAGCGCCTCTTCGCTGTCTGGACCATCTACATCGAAAACCACTTCCAGCAAAGGCTTTTCGAGGCGGTCGGCAACCGCTGCCGCGCAGCGATTCAGCGTCTCGGCGAATACCGGCTCGGTGTCGTACAACTCCCGCGCCATGCCGAGGTACTGGCTGCCCTGGCCGGTGAACAACCACGCCGTCTTCGGCGTGTGATGTGATTCGCCGCGCACCAGACCCGGTGCTGGTCGGTCATCTGCGAGCGCGTCGAGTAACTCGAGCGCAGCGGCTTTCGAGTTGACCACCAGTGCGGCCCGGTGTTCTAAGTGTGCGCGCCCCGCCCCGGCGGTGAGGCACACGTCCGCCAAGGTGGCGTCGGGGTGCGCACTCAACCAGCTGCGGTATTGATCGGCGACCTGCAGCAATGCGGTGGGTGTCCGGGCCGAGAGCGCAAGGATGTCGAACCGTCGTTCATCGCTCGGTTCGGTCAGGGTATGCGCGGTCGTCGGCGCTGGTGCTTCCTCGATGATGACGTGCGCGTTGGTACCGGCAAATCCGAATGAGCTGACGCCGGCAATACGTGGCCGGCCGCTCGGCTCCCAGGGGGTGGACTCCTGCACAACCTTCACCGGGAGGCGGTCCCACGGGATGTGCGGCGAAGGATTCTTGAAGTGCAGGTGTTTGGGCAAAGTCTGGTGTTCGAGGGAGAGGATGACCTTGATCACGCCGGCGATGCCCGCAGCAGCTTCTAAGTGCCCGATATTCGTCTTCGCCGACCCGATCAACAGCGGCCGGTCGGGGTCGCGTCCCACGCCGTAGGCGGCACCTGCGGCTTGGGCCTCAATCGGGTCACCGAGCGAGGTGCCGGTGCCGTGTGCCTCAAGGTAGTCGACGTCGCTGGGGTGCAGGCCGGAGCGTTGCAGCGCGTCGGTGATGACCCGTTGCTGGGCAACACCGTTCGGTACCGTCAGACCACCCGACGCGCCGTCCTGGTTGATCGCGCTGCCGCGGATGACGGCCCGAATTCGGTCGCCATCGCGGAGTGCGTCCTGCAGCCGCTTGATGACGATGACACCGCACCCCTCGCCGCGCACGTAGCCGTCCGCGGCAGCGTCGAAGGTTTTGCACATGCCGTCGGACGCGAGCATGTGCGCGTGCGAGAAGGTAATCATGGTTGCGGGTGTGAGCAGGACATTCGCACCGCCGGCCAGCGCCAGGTCGCATTCCCCCAACGTCAACGCCTGGCAGGCCTGATGGATTGCCACCAGCGAGGAGCTGCACGCCGTGTCGACGGCGACGGCTGGCCCCTGAAGTCCCAACCGGTAGCTGATCCGTCCCGCTGCTGCGGCATTCGACGTTCCGATCGCCAGGTAGGCCTCGATCTCGGGGTAGTCGAGCCCCTCGGATGCCATTCCCAGGTAATCGTGGGTTGCCAGTCCGACGAATACGCCGGTATTGGTGTTAGCCAAGGCTGTTGGCGCGGTGCCCGAATGTTCGACCGCACGCCATGCCGTCTCCAGCAGCAGGCGGTGCTGCGGGTCCATGAACCTGGCCTCGCGCGTCGACATACCGAAGAACGGCGCATCGAACCCCGTTACGTCATCGACGAAGCCCGCGCGACGGGTCACGATCTTGCCCGGCACGCCGGGTTCGGGATCGAAGAACTCCTCGGCATCCCAACGGTCTTCGGGCACTGTGGAAACCGCGTCACGGCCCTCGCGCAGCACGTCCCAGAACCCCTCGGCCGTCTGTGCGCCTGGGAAACGAGCCGCATAGCCGATCACGGCAAAACGCGGCGCAGATTCGATCTGGTATTCAGTGCGTCCCATGGACGTTATCCTCCGTAGGTTGGCCGGTAGGGTAACTTACTCAAGCGTAAATTAACGTACGCGGCAGTCGCTCGGTGGCGCTGCGAGTTATCCGCCCCTGAGGGTCGGCTCGCGCTCACTGTGGCGGCCCACTATGGCACGGGTACCTGTGGCCAGCGTGTGTAGCGTGCCAACGCAGCTCACTCGAGAAGCACCTGACGAGCTGTACCGGAGCGATTGCCAACCAAGCTGGGAGGACGACGCGTTTGCGCATCGGAAAGATCACTATTGGCGCCCTTGATGAGTGGGCGTTGGTTGCGGGCTCCGTAACCTCCTGGCATCCCACTGCCGCGGCTGCGGACATCGCTCGGGCAGCGCCGATCAGCTCCGTGCCAGTCAGCTATATGCAGCAACAACACCTCCGCAACCACTGCGAACGGACAGCCGCGGGACTGAGCTTTTCCCGGCAGATCATTGCCAGCTGCGAGGTTGCCGGGCAGTGCGATATCTCCGCCATGGATCGCGCTGTGAACGCATATCTACGTCGGCATGACACGTTCCGCAGCTGGTTCGAGCAGTCCGGTGATGAACAATTCATCCGGCATGCCATCGCCGATCCGGCTGATATCGAATTCGTGCCAATCCATCAGGGTGACATGACGGTTGAGGAAATACGTGCCCATGTCGTCGATATACCAAGTCCGTTGGAGTGGGGCTGTTTTACCTTCGGCATCATCCAGAACGCCGATCACTTCACGTTCTTTACCGCCATGGACCACGTCCATGGGGACGCGACGTTGATTGGCACGACGATGATGGAAGCCAACGGCATGTATTCGGCCCTCAGTGGAGGCGGTCATGCCCTCACGTTGCCCGACGCTGGTAGCTTCGACGATTTTTGTATCCGCGAGCGTGAGGTCACGTCAGCGTTGACGGCGGACTCGCCACGGGTACGGGCGTGGATCGACTTCGCCGAGAACAATGGTGGTGGGTTTCCCGAATTCCCGCTCCCGCTGGGCAATCTGGACGAATCGACCACCAGTGCCATGACCGCTGAGATTCTGATGGACGCGGCACAAACAGACCGCTTCGAATCGGCCTGCACTGCGGCCGGCGCACGTTTCGTTGGTGGTTTGTTCGCTTGTCTTGGTCTGGTGGAGCATGAGTTCACCGGTGCACTGACCTATTACGGGCTCACTCCGAGGGATTCCCGCATGGCGGGCGACAATTTCATGACGCAGGGTTGGTTCACCGGTTTGATCCCGATTGCTGTCCCCATCGCTGCGACGTCATTCAGCGAGGCCGCATGGGCGGCGCAGGCTTCTTTCGATACGGGTCTGGATATGTCGCGAGTGCCCTACTACCGCGTATTGGAGTTGGCGCCATGGCTGGACTGGCCACGGCCGAACTTTCCAGTGTCAAATTTCTTGCACGGTGGCGCCGCCCCGCTCAATGCTGTTCTCGCAGCGGCTGACATGGGCCTTGCCGACAAGATCGGTATCTACCCTGACGACCGGCTTTCGTACCAATTGACCAGCTACATATTCCGTTACGGGGAGGGGACCCACATGGCGATCATGCATCCCGACAACCCGATCGCGAAGAAGTCGGTGACCCGCTATCTCGAGGCGATGAAGTCGGTGTGTGTGCGCGTCGCTGACAGCGGTGACTGGGGACGTGTGGCGTAGCTTCGGGGACAGCGACGGGCGGCAGAGTGAAAGCGTGAGGGTGATATGAGACGGCTAGCCGATCTCGTGGCGCGGTGGCCGTGGGTGGTGATAGCGATATGGGTCGCAATGGCTGTCGCCCTACCGCTGTCGTTCCCGTCGCTCAGTGCGATGGCCGAGAAGCATCCCATCGCTGTCGTGCCCAGCGATGCACCGTCGAGCATCGCGGCCAAAAAGGTGACCGAGGCGTTTCACGAATCGGGCAGCGACGATCTGCTGTTGGTGGCGTTGATCAACGAGAAGGGGCTGGGACCTGCCGACGAGGCCGCTTACCGCAAGCTGGTCGGCGCGTTGCGCGACGACACGACTGATGTCGAGACTGTGCAGGATTTCCTCGGCACGCCACAATTGCGACAGTTCCTGACCAGTGAGGACAAGACGACCTGGGTACTGCCGGTCGGCCTCGCGGGGGAGTTGGGCACGCCGCAGTCCTTCGAGTCGTACAACCGAGTGGCCGACGTTATCGAACGCAGCACCGCAGGCGGCCCCCTGACAGTCCATCTCACTGGTCCCGCGGCCACCGCGGCTGACCTCACCGTCGCTGGTCAGACGGACCGCTTGCCGATCGAGATTGCGATCGCCGGCCTGGTCCTCCTTGTGCTTTTGTTGGTCTACCGCAGCGCAGCCACGATGCTGCTGCCATTGGTGACAATCGGATCGTCGTTGGTGATAGCGCAGGCCGTGGTGGCGGGCTATTCCTATCTGACTGGCGCTGGCGTCTCGAACCAGTCCATCGTGTTCCTGAGCGCGATCATGGCGGGCGCCGGGACGGATTATGCGGTCTTCCTCATCAGCCGCTATCACGACTATCTGCGCGAGGGGGCGGATGTCGATGAGGCGGTCAAGGCGGCGATGATCTCGATCGGCAAGGTGGTCACCGCATCGGCCACCACAGTCGGGATCACTTTTCTGCTCGTCAGCTTCGCCAAAATGGGCGTATTCAAAACTGTCGGCGTGTCGTCGGCAATTGGGATCGGTATCGCTTATCTCGCTGGTGTGACCCTGCTCCCGGCGATTCTGGTGCTCGCCGGGCCACGCGGCTGGGTCAAACCCCGGCGCGAATTGACCGCTCGGTTCTGGCGGCGTTCCGGTATCCGCATCGTGCGCAGGCCGGTGGCGCATCTGGCTGCCAGCGTGCTCGTATTAGGCCTGCTGGCCAGTTGTGCGACCCTGGCGCATTTCAACTATGACGATCGCAAGGCCGTCCCGCCGTCGGCGCCGAGTTCGATCGGCTACGCGGCGTTGGAACGTCACATCCCCATCAGCAAGTCCATCCCCGAGTTTGTCCTTGTCCAATCACCGCAGGACCTACGGACACCCCGCGCGCTGGCGGACTTGGAGCAGATGGCCTCCCGTATCGCCCAGTTGCCGAATGTCGCTCTGGTCAGCGGTATCACCCGCCCCCTCGGTGAAGTGCCGCCGGAGTTCAGGGCTACCTATCAGGCAGGCCTGGTCGGTTCCCGGCTTGCCGACGGCGCGGTGCAGATCGGCCAGCGCACCGGCGACCTGAACCGACTGGCGGACGGTGCCAACACCGTGGCCGACAGCCTCGGTGACGTGCAGGCCCAGGTCAACAGAATCGCGCCCAGTATCCAGAGCCTGGTCGATGCGCTCTCCTCGACGCGTAGTCAGTATGGCGGTGACAAGCTGGTGCGGGATGTCGATACCGCCGCCAAAATCGTCGACAGCGTCAACGCCCTCGGCAATGCCATGGGCGTCAACTTTTCCGCTGTCAAGGATATGTTCGCTTGGATAGGGCCGGTCCTGACCGCGATCCAGGGCAACCCGGTGTGCGACGCCGATGCTTCGTGCAGCGCCACCCGCGGCCATTTCGAGCAACTGCTCGCCGCGCGTAATTCTGGAAATCTGAACCAGATCAACGGTCTCGCGGGCCAGTTGCAGGGTTTCAGTGACAGGCAGACCCTCAACGCGACGGTGACCAAGCTCAATGCGGCGCTGATGAGCATCACCAAGGCAATGCACGCCATGGGGCTGGACAAACCCGGCGGCCCGCAAGCAGGCTTGGCTCAGCTGCGGCAAGGTACCGACCGGCTGGCCCGGGGAAGCCAAGAAGTGGCCGGCGGGGTGGACCAACTAGTCGGACAGGTCAAACTGATTGCTTCCGGACTCAACGAGGCATCGACATTTCTGTTGACGATGAGGGACAGCGCTGCGGAACCGTCGATGGCGGGATTCAACATTCCGCCCGAAGTGCTGGGTCTTCCGGACTTCCAGAAGGCTGCCAAGGCGTTCATCTCGCCGGACGGACACTCCGTGCGGTATTTGATCGAAACCAAACTCAACCCGTTCAGCTCGGAAGCGATGGATCAGGTCAACGAGATCAGAGACATCGCTGCGGGTGCTCAGCCGAATACCGCGCTCGCCGGCGCCACCATATCGATGGGCGGGTTCCCCGCCGTGCTGCGGGACACCCGCGACTATTACCAGCAAGATGTGCGATACATCATCGCCGCGACCCTGATCGTTGTCCTGTTGACCTTGATGTTGCTGCTGCGCGCGATCGTCGCGCCGCTGTATCTCGTCGGGTCGGTCGTGATCTCGTACTTTGCGGCGATCGGCATCGGTGTCCTTACATTCCAAGTGATCCTCGGCCAGCAACTGCATTGGAGCGTGCCTCCGTTGGCCTTCGTGGTGTTGGTCGCGGTGGGCGCCGACTACAACATGCTTCTCGTGTCACGAATGCGGGACGAGTCCCTCCACAGCGTGCGGTACGGCATCATCCGCACCTTGGGTTCGACGGGCGGCGTGATCACTACGGCGGGCCTGATCTTCGCCGCCTCGATGGCCGGTCTGATGTTTTCGAGTATCAGCATGGTCATCCAGGGCGGTTTCGTGATCGGCGTGGGGATCCTGCTCGATACCTTCGTGGTGCGGACCATCACGGTGCCTGCCATCGCGGCGCTGCTGGGACGGGCAAACTGGTGGCCGTCGCGAACGGGCACAAGGCGCTCCATCGCAACGGGTACGCCGATGGCTCCGCCGCCGGCAGAAACGGCCGAGCAGCGTGGATAACACACGCGCGGGATCTGTGTGAAACTACAAATGAAGCCAAGCGGTCAGGAGTGGGGAATGAACAAGCCCCGTACAGCATTTGCGGCACTGGTAATCGTGTGTCTCACAGGATCTTTCGGCGCGGTGACCGCGGCCGCCGACGACACGCCGCCCCCTGGGCCGACAATCCCTGGTCCGACGGCCCCCGGGACAGCGACACCGGGGACCGCGTACGCCTTGGGTGGTGCCCGCGTTCTGGGTGTTCCTTATGACGAGTACATCCGTCGCACAGGTGCGGACTGGTTCCCTGGCATGAAGCGGGAGAACGTCGGCTATCCCGCGGGACAGATTCAGGGCCACGCCATCGAGCGTCTGTTCCCTGGCATAGGTCAGCTGGGCGACAGTTTCCTGCCCAACCTGGGTCTTGACGGTCCGAGCATCGGCGAGTCGGTCGATATCGGAGAGTCGAACCTCGATACGGCCATCCGAAACGGTGGTCCCGGTAAAGCGATGGGGTTGTCCGAGGGCGCGCTCGTGGTCGATGCGATAAAGGCACGGCTGGCTAATGATCCGACAGCTCCACCACCGGATCAACTGAGCCTCGCGACATTCGGCGACCCCATCGCGAAATCCCCGTTTGGGGAGAGCTTCCTGACCCAGATGTTTCCCGTTGGCAGCGTCGTTCCCGCGATGGACTACCGGATACCACCCCCGGTGGAGAGTCAGTACCACACCGATCAGTTCATCTCGGCCTACGACAGCATCGCCGACTTTCCGGACCGCCCGGACAACCTGTTCGCCCTCGCCAACTCCATTGCGGGTCTGGCCAGCGGACACACCGCGGTGGCGTTCACCAACGCAAGCATGGTTCCGGCGCAGAACATCAGGACGACGGTCAATTCCAAGGGCGCGACGACGACCACCTACTTGATCCCTGAGCAGCACCTTCCTTTAGTGCTGCCCTTCAAATATCTCGGGTTTGGGGAGGACACGCTCAATCAGCTCGATGCGATACTCCTTCCGCGGGTGAATGCGGGTTATTCGCGAAATGACGATCCGGCGACCGCTCCTGTGCAAGTCGATCCGCAGCGCGGCTTTGACCCCCTGGTCATCACTGCGGGGGCAAACGAAGCGACATTCGGCGGCACCGACCCGCTTTCGATCATCAACGGTGCGTTGGCTTCGGTGTCCAACGGCGGCCACTGATCACGGATTCCGTGCCAGTGACGCCTCCAACTCTGGGCGGGCCCCAGTCATCTGTTCTCGCCATGCTGCACGGGCATGCCAGCTTGCGCCCTCACGACGTGGCGTTCACCTTCACTGACTACGGTCACGATCCGGACGGTGTTCGCGAGAGTCTCACGTGGTCGCAACTGTCCCGCCGAACGATGAACGTGGCACGCGAGCTGCACCAGCGTGGGTCGCCCGGAGACCGGGCGGTCATTCTGGCTCCGCAGGGCCTGGAGTACGTGCTGGGTTTTCTGGGATCCATGCAGGCTGGGCTGATTGCGGTACCGCTGCCGTTGCCGCATCGCGGCGCCAGCGACGAGCGCGTGGGCGCGGTCCTCGCCGACACGTCACCCTCGGTCGTGTTCACCACCTCGTCCGTCGCGGGCGAGGTCGGCGAATACGTCGACCGGGCAGGCCTACATACCGCACCGACGATCATCGAGATCGACTCGCTGGATCTGGACGTCGATCACGGATCCGGCTCCTCGGCGGCGGGGTTCCCCAGCACGGCCTATCTGCAATACAGCTCAGGTTCGACGCGGGTTCCCACCGGGGTCGTGATTTCGCACCGCAACCTCCAGGCTAATTTCGAGCAACTGATGCGTAGCTATTTCGCGGAGTCGCGCATCAACACCACAGATGCCACCTTTGTGTCGTGGCTGCCGTTCTACCACGATATGGGTTTGGTACTCGGCGTTTGCGCACCCATCCTGAGCGGCGTTCCCGCGCAACTGACCAGCCCTACTGCGTTCCTGGAGAAGCCGTCCAGATGGATACGGGCGCTGGCTGAAAATTCTCATGCCTTCTCGGCGGCGCCCAACTTCGCCTTCGATCTGGCCGCCCGGAAAACCACCGATCGCGAGCTCGTCGGGCTCGACCTTGGAGGTGTGTTGGGCATCATCAACGGCGCCGAACGCGTCGAGCCGGCCACGTTGGAGCGTTTCGCAGATCGGTTCGCGCACTTCAACTTTCGAGACCATATGCTGCGTCCGTCCTATGGCCTGGCAGAGGCAACCGTCTTCGTGGCGTCCGGTACCTGGCGTGATTCGGCTGCGGCAGGCCATTTCGATACCGAGCAATTGGCCGTCGGCCGCGCTGCGCGGTGTGCACCAGGAACCGGCTCAGCGTTGGTGAGATACAAAGTGCCGCAGTCTCCGGTGGTGCGCATTGTCGACGTCGACACAAACCGGTCATGCCCGCCGGATGTAGTCGGTGAGATCTGGGTCCACGGCGACAATGTCGCGGCCGGCTATTGGAACCGGCCATCGGAGGAACAGCGGTGCTTCGGTGCCACACTCGTCGATGCGCCGCCAGGTAGTGCTGACGGATCATGGCTGCGGACCGGCGATTTGGCGTTCATCTCCGATGGTGAGCTTTACATCGTTGGCCGCATCAAGGACCTGCTGATCATTCGTGGACGCAATCACTATCCCGAGGACATCGAGGCGACAGTGCAAGGGATCACGGGTGGGCGGGTCGCGGCGGTTTCGGTTCCGGTGAACAGTACCGAAAAACTGGTCACCGTCATCGAGGTCAAGCAGCCGCGAAATTTCACCGGTGAGCCGATGCAGTGGCTCAGCGGGGTCAAACGCGATGTCACCTCCGCGATATCCAATGTGCACGGCTTGAATGTTGGCGACCTCGTTCTGGTCCCACCCGGATCGATTCCGACGACGACGAGCGGCAAGATTCGCCGCGCCGCCTGCGTCCAGCAGTATCGACAGGATCAATTTATCCGGTTGGACGCTTAAGCCCGGCCCCCGAATGGCAAATTCGGTATTCGTCATTCGTGTAATGATGGTGGTGCTATGACTGCAAACGATCTAAACCCCACCTCGTTGCGCGAGGCCTACGGCCATTTCCCGTCTGGTGTCATCGCCATTGCCGCCGAAGTAGACGGGGAGCGCGTGGGCTTGGCTGCCAGCACGTTCGTTCCGGTATCGCTGGATCCGCCACTGGTCTCGTTCTGTGTGCAGAACTCGTCTACCACCTGGCCCAAGCTCAAGGACCTGCCCAAGCTGGGCATTTCCGTCCTCGGCGAATCCCATGACGCGGCCGCGAAAACCTTGGCCGCCAAGACCGGCGACCGGTTCGCGGGACTGGAAACGCAGTCCACCGATGGCGGCGCAGTGTTCATCCACGGCACCAGCGTGTGGTTGGAAAGCGCTATCGAACAGCTGGTGGTTGCCGGTGATCACACCATCGTTGTGCTCCGGGTCCACGACATCACGGTGCATGACGATATCGCGCCGATCGTGTTCCACCGCAGCACGTTCAGGAAACTGGGCGCTTAGGCCACGGCCAACTAGGGTCGCTGTGCGAGCTCGTCGCGGTAGCCCTGAATGCGCTTGTCGATTTCGGCGGCGTCATCGGGTCTGTCCTCTTTGCGGGCCAGATCCGCGCGGGCGGACAACTCCCGGATCGCTGTGCGAATATCGTTGACGCTGGTGGTTTCTCGCATCTTCACGGTGCAGCCTTTCGACGTTGACTGGCGGCTGCCCCGAGCCTACGCCCGTCGGTCAAGGTGGCACCCCACCAATGTGAAACGGTGGCGAATTCCTGGTCGGAATTTCGCCACCGTTGCACAGACGTCAGTGCCCGCTCTTCACCTTCGCAAGCTCAGGTTCATCGCCGGAACAGCTTGTTTCCCAGCCAGACGATCGGGTCGTACTTCTTGTCCGCGACGCGCTCCTTCATCGGGATCAGCGCGTTGTCGGTGATCTTGATGTGCTCGGGGCAGACCTCGGTGCAGCACTTGGTGATATTGCACAGGCCAAGGCCGTTCTCTTCCTGGGCCATATTGCGGCGGTCCAGGGTGTCCAGCGGATGCATCGACAACTCGGCCTGCCGCATCAGATAACGCGGACCGGCGAACGCCTCTTTGTTCTCCTCGTGATCGCGGACCACGTGGCAGGTGTTCTGGCACAGGAAGCACTCGATGCACTTGCGGAACTCCTGGCTGCGCTCCACGTCCTCCTGCTGCATGCGGTAATCGCCGGGCTGCAGGTCCTTTGGTGGCGTGAACGAGGGGATCTCGCGGGCCTTGGTGTAGTTGAAGGACACGTCGGTGACCAGATCGCGCATGACGGGGAAGGTCCGCAACGGGGTCACCGTCACCGTCTCGTCCTCGCCGAACGTCGACATGCGCGTCATGCACATCAGGCGCGGACGGCCGTTGATCTCAGCCGAGCAGGAGCCGCACTTGCCGGCCTTGCAGTTCCAGCGCACGGCCAGGTCGTTGGCCTGGGTGGCCTGCAGCCGGTGGATGATGTCGAGCACCACCTCACCGTCGTTGACCTCGACGGTGTAGTCCTTCAGTTCGCCGCCGGTGTCGTCGCCACGCCAGACACGCAAGCTCGCGTCGTAGGCAGTCATCTCAGCCCTTCCGTTCGGGATGGTTGGTCAGTTCGCCGTCGGTGTAGTACTTCTCCAGTTCGGAGAGCTCGAAGACACCGAGCAGGTCCTCGCGCATCGGAACCTGTTCCTCGGGAACCACGGTGACGCGGGGGACCATGGACTCTGCGGTCGCAACCTCGGTGGTCTTGCAGACCAGCAGCTTGTTGCGCCAGTTGGCGTCCATCGCCGGATGATCGTCGCGGGTGTGACCGCCACGGCTCTCGGTGCGCTCCAGCGCGGCCTTGGCCACGCATTCGCTGACCAGCAGCATGTTGCGCATATCGATCGCCAGGTGCCAGCCCGGGTTGTAGACCCGACCGCCCTCGACGGCGACGTTCTGCAACCGGCCCCGCAGCTCATCGAGCTTGGCCAGCGCCTCGTGGATCTCGTCTTCCTTGCGGATGATGCCGACCAGATCGTTCATCGACTGCTGAAGCTCGGCGTGCAGCGTGTACGGATTTTCCGGATTTTCGTGGGGCTCGTACGGCGCCAAGGCCATCTTGGTGGCCTCGTCGACGGCGTCCTGCGGCGGTGTCGGCCGGTCGGCGAGCGCCCGCACGTAATCCGATGCGCCGAGTCCGGCGCGACGGCCGAACACCAGCAGATCCGACAGCGAGTTACCGCCGAGGCGGTTGGAGCCGTGCATGCCACCGGAACATTCACCGGCCGCGAACAGTCCGGGGGTCGCGGCGCCGCCGGTGTCGGGATCGACCTCGATACCGCCCATCACGTAGTGACAGGTCGGACCGACCTCCATCTCGTCCTTGGTGATATCGACTTCGGCCAGCTCGATGAACTGGTGGTACATCGACGGGAGCCGGCGCTTGATCTCCTCGGTGGGCATCCGCGAGGCGATATCGAGGTAGACCCCGCCGTGCGGTGTGCCGCGGCCGGCCTTGACCTCGGCGACGATGGCCCTGGCCACCTCGTCGCGGGGCAGCAGGTCAGGCGTGCGACGTGCGGAGTCGTTGTCCTTGAGCCACTGATCGGCTTCTTCTTCGGTCTCGGCGTACTGCCCCTTGAACACCGGGGGGATGTAGTCGAACATGAACCGCTTGCCCTCGGAGTTCTTCAGCACTCCGCCGTCACCGCGCACACCCTCGGTGACGAGGATGCCCTTGACCGACAGCGGCCAGACCATTCCGGTCGGGTGGAACTGGATGAACTCCATGTTGATCAGGTTGGAACCCGCACGCAGCGCCAGCGCATGTCCGTCGCCGGTGTACTCCCACGAGTTCGACGACACCTTGAACGACTTGCCGATACCGCCGGTGGCGAGCACCACCGCTGGGGCCTCGAACAGGATGAAGCTGCCGCTCTCACGCCAGTAGCCGAACGCGCCCGCGATCCGGTCACCGTCTTTGATCAGGTCGGTGATCGAGCACTCGTGGAAGACCTTGATACGGGCTTCGTAGTCGCCCAGTTCGGCCTTGTCCTCCTGCTGCAGCGACACGATCTTCTGCTGCAGGGTGCGGATGATCTCCAGGCCGGTGCGGTCGCCGACGTGGGCCAACCGCGGATAGGTGTGGCCACCGAAGTTTCGCTGGCTGATTTTGCCGTCTTTGGTTCTGTCGAACAGGGCCCCGTAGGTCTCCAGCTCCCAGACCCGGTCGGGAGCTTCCTGCGCGTGCAGTTCCGCCATCCGCCAGTTGTTCAGGAACTTGCCGCCGCGCATCGTGTCGCCGAAATGGATCTGCCACGAGTCTTTGGAGTTGACGTTGCGCATCGCCGCCGCACAGCCGCCTTCGGCCATCACGGTATGCGCCTTACCGAACAACGACTTGGTGACGACCGCGACCTTCAGGCCCCGTTCGCGAGCCTCGATGACCGCTCGCAGTCCTGCACCGCCGGCACCGATGACGACCACGTCGTACTGGTGCCGTTCGAGCTCAACCATGTAATACCCTCATCTTTTAACCAAAGTAGTGATGAATTGGCTTGTTACCCAATGAATCTGAGATCAGAAATGGTTCCGCTGGCGACCAGCATGACGTAGAAATCGGTCAGCATCAGTGTCCCGAGCGTGATCCATGCGTACAGCTTGTGCCGGGTGTTGAGCCTGCTGACCTGCACCCACATCCAGTACCGCACAGGGTGCTTGGAGAAGTGCTTGAGTTTGCCGCCGACGGCGTGGCGGCAGGAGTGGCAGGAGATCGTGTAGACCCACAGCATGATGACGTTGATCAGCAAAATGATGTTGCCAAGACCGAAGCCGAAGCCGGACGGTGAATGGAAGGCCTCGATGGCGTCATAGGTGTTGATCAGCGAGATGATCGCCGCGATGTAGAAGAAGTAGCGGTGCGTGTTCTGAATGATCAGCGGAAGTCGCGTCTCACCAGTGTATTTCGCGTGCGGCTCGGCGACGGCGCAGGCGCTCGGTGACTGCCACACTGAGCGGTAGTAGGCGCCGCGGTAGTAGTAGCAGGTCAAGCGGAAGAGCAGCAGGAACGGCAGCGAAGCGGCTGCATACGGCAGCCACCACACATCAGGCAGGAACTGTGGCCAGAAGCCGCTGGCCTCAGGCGTGCAGCCGGTGCTGATGCACGGCGAGTAGAACGGAGTGAGGTAGTGGTACTCCGGAACGAAGTAGTTGTTCTGCATGAACGCCCGCACCGTGGCGTAGATGACGAACGCGGCGAAGCCGAGGTCGGTGATGAGCGGAGATTTCCACCAGCTGTCCGTCCGCAGTGTGCGCTGCGAGATTTGGGCACGGGTGGGCGAGAAGACACCGGTCGCTTTGCGATCCGACGTGGGCGCGCTCATCTAAAGGGTTCCCTTCGGAAACAATCGAGGATTTCGCTGGCTGGTGCTATTGCCAAGACGGGCTGAGGTGAACCTGCCCGTCATTTGGTTCGGTTGTGGCCGCCCACGCCTTCGTCATCGACATCGCGCCAGAAATCGCTGTCGTACTGGGTGTCCGGGATGGAGATCTTCTCGCCTGAGTGCTGCACGGTGCAGCGGGCCAGATCAAGATCGCTGGCGTCGCTGTCGAGCATCTCGACATCGTTGAGGATCCGTTCGGCGTCAAGGACGATGCGACGCATCGCCGGACTGTCGCCGTAGCGGGACCGGAGCGATGTCACGCAGCGTCGTAGGCCGCCGATGAGATCGTGAAGCTCGGCAAGATCGGTGGTGGTGGACAAGTGACCTCCTTGGGCTGAAGGTGTCATGGATCACGTTACGACACCCAATGCTAGCTACTTCACCATCTGGACGTGACCCGCATCACGTCCGGAATGTCCTCCATGACCATGAGAGTTCAGGAATTCGATGAGCAACGAAGCACACGAGTCACTCGCGGCGAAGGCCAACACACTTTTAGCGCTGCACCGAGCCGGTGATCCGGTCATCCTGCCGACGGTCTGGGACGCGTGGTCTGCGGATCTATCCGTCGCTGCCGGGTTTGCCGCGCTGACCGTCGGTAGTCATCCGGTGGCCGATTCGATCGGGAAGCCGGATGGCGAGGGGATGGAATACGAGGACCTGCTGACCCGCGTCGCGCAGATCACCGCCAAGGTGGACGTGCCGATCTCGGTGGATATCGAATCGGGTTATGGGTTACCCGCCGAGGAACTCATCGCCGGTTTGCTGCGAGCCGGCGCGGTGGGACTCAATATCGAGGACACCGTGCACCGCGAGGGCTCCTCGGGTGAGCACGCCGCCCTGGTCGGCGCGCTGCGCAGCGCCGCCGACGCCGCGGGCGTGCATGTCGTCGTCAACGCCCGCACCGATTTGTTCATGCGCCAGGACGGTGACGAGGCCGATCGGACAGATCGGGCTATCGCGAGAATGAAGGAAGCCGCCGACGCCGGCGCGGACAGCCTCTACCCGGTGGGCCGCCATGACCCGGACACGATGCGCAGGCTGACCAGTGAGCTCCCGCTGCCGGTCAATGCGATCGCGCTGCCCGACAAGGACGATCCGGCCTCGTTCGGCCCGCTCGGCGTCGGCCGGATCAGTTTCGGGCCGTTCTTTCAGTGGGCGCTGGCGACACGGGCCAACGAGCTTCTCGGACGCTGGAGCTCGTAAGCAGCGAGTTTCCGGGCTGTTCGACCGCGTCCCCTACGATGCGCGGCCGTGATGGACGGCGATGACGAGAGCGGCTGGCATAACCACGAAGCGGTGGTGTGGGGCGCCGGTGCAGCCGCTGTCCTCCTGCTCGGGTTGCTGATCTATGCGGTGGTGCAGATGGCCGGGGGGTCCTCCGACCGGCCCGGCCCCGGCGCGCCGCCGCCGAGCTATGTGACGCCCTCGGCGAGCGTCAGCTCGTCGTCGACGACGCAGACCTCCTA
The DNA here is from genome assembly GCF_965229105.1 of Mycobacterium sp. Classification (GTDB taxonomy): domain Bacteria; phylum Actinomycetota; class Actinomycetes; order Mycobacteriales; family Mycobacteriaceae; genus Mycobacterium. The sequence continues at coordinate 6,526,159 of NZ_OZ245858.1, read as the reverse complement.
CGCCGTGCCCAGTGTGCAGACCAGCGAGCTGTCACCCGGGGCGCCGACCGCATCCACCGATCAGCCAACCGAACAGGCACCGGATCCAGATACCCAGACGCCCACCACGTCGACGACGATTTTCAATCCGTACGTCACGACGACGCAGCCCGCTGCCGGTCACGTCTGAACTGGCCTCACATCGCCGGCCGGCGTAAGTGAGCACAGTGTGATGGCCGGTTCACACAGCGCGACACCGCCGCAATATCGGGTTCCTAACCTCAGCGCATGCGGTCAATGAAGGAACTCGTCGTGATCGGGCACGGCATGGTCGGGCACCGGCTCGTCGAGGCGCTGCGGGCCCGCGACGCCGAGTCGACCTGGCGGGTCACCGTGCTCGCCGAAGAAACCGAGGCCGCCTATGACCGGGTCGGACTGACCGGGTACACGGCGCATTGGGATCGCGCACAGCTGGCGCTGCCCGGTAACCGCTACAGCGACGATGACGCCGTCCGGCTGCTCCTGGGCAGGCCGGTCATCGAGATCAACCGGGCCGCCAAGGACGTGCTCACCGCCGGTGGCGAACGATTCGGTTATGACGCGCTGGTGTTGGCGACCGGTTCGTATGCCTTCGTTCCGCCGGTGCCCGGGCATGATCTGCCCGGCTGTCACGTCTACCGCACCCTCGATGACCTGGATGCCATCCGCGCTGACGTGCAAACCGCACTTGCGGCGGGACACACCCGATCCGGTGTCGTCATCGGCGGCGGCCTACTCGGGTTGGAGGCGGCCAATGCGCTGCGCAGCTTCGGGGTGACCGCTCATGTCGTCGAACGCGCGCCACGGCTGATGGCCCAACAGCTGGACCCGGCCGGGGGCGCACTGCTGGCGCGGATGATTTCCGGCCTGGGTATCGCCGTGCACGTTGATGTGGGTACGGAGTCGATCGAGCGCGACGACAACGGCACACTGCGGGTCACCCTGTCCGATGGCAGCCTGCTCGATGCCGGCCTGGTGGTCTTCGCCGCTGGTGTCCGGCCGCGCGATGAACTCGCAAGGGGTGCCGGCCTCACCCTTGCCGAGCGCGGCGGCGTGCTGACTGATTTATCCTGCGCAACAAGGGATCCCAATATTTTCGCGGTGGGTGAAGTAGCTGCCATCGAGGGCAGGTGCTACGGGTTGGTGGCACCGGGCTACACCAGCGCCGAGGTAGTCGCCGACCGGTTGCTCGGCGGTGCCGCGGAGTTCCCCGGGGCCGATATGTCCACCAAACTCAAGCTTCTCGGCGTCGACGTGGCCAGTTTCGGCGATGCGATGGGCGATACGGCTCACTGCCTCGACGTTGTCGTCAACGATGCGGTGAACCAGACCTACGCAAAACTTGTGCTCTCCGACGACGCCAAGACATTGCTCGGCGGGGTACTGGTGGGCGATGCCGCCGCCTACGGTGTGCTGCGACCGATGGTCGGCAGCCAGTTGCCCGGTGATCCGATGGCCCTCATCGCCCCGGCTCAATCTGGCGACGGTGCAACGGCTCTGGGTGTCGCGGCGCTACCGGACGCGGCGCAGATCTGCTCATGTAACAACGTCACCAAGGGCGAGTTGACCGCCGCTATCGACGGTGGTTGCGCTGATGTGCCCGCGCTGAAATCCTGCACCGCTGCGGGTACCTCGTGCGGCTCGTGCATTCCGCTGCTCAAGCAGTTGCTGCAGGCCAAGGGCGTCGAGCAGTCGAAAGCGTTGTGCGAGCACTTCACCCACTCGCGTGCCGAGTTGTTCGAGATCATCACCGCCGGTGAAATCCGCACCTTCTCGGCCTTACTGCACCGGTACGGCGCCGGAAAGGGTTGTGATATCTGCAAACCCGTCGTCGCATCGATTCTGGCGTCCACGAGTTCGGAGCACATCCTCGACGGTGAGCAGGCGTCGCTGCAGGACTCCAATGACCACTTCCTGGCCAACATTCAGCGCAACGGCAGTTACTCCGTGGTGCCGCGGGTACCCGGCGGAGATATCACTGCCGAGCAGCTCATCCTGATCGGGGAGATCGCCAGGGATTTCGGGCTGTACACCAAGATCACCGGCGGTCAGCGCATCGACCTGTTCGGCGCCAGGGTCGAGCAGTTACCGCTGATCTGGCGCAGGCTCGTCGACGGCGGGATGGAATCCGGTCAGGCCTACGGCAAATCACTGCGCACGGTGAAGAGTTGCGTCGGTAGTGACTGGTGCCGCTACGGCCAGCAGGATTCGGTACAGCTGGCCATCGACCTGGAGCTGCGCTACCGGGGGCTGCGGGCGCCGCACAAGATCAAGATGGGTGTCTCCGGGTGTGCCCGCGAATGCGCGGAAGCGCGGGGCAAGGACGTCGGGGTGATCGCGACCGAGAACGGCTGGAATCTCTACGTCGGTGGCAACGGCGGGATGACCCCGCGGCACGCCGAACTTCTGGCCGGTGACCTCGACACCGACACCCTGATCCGTTATGTCGACCGGTTCCTGATGTTCTACATCCGCACCGCCGACCGGTTGCAGCGCACCGCACCGTGGGTGGAAAGCCTAGAAGGCGGCTTGGAGCATCTGCGCGACGTCGTGTGCAACGACTCCCTTGGCCTGGCCGCCGACCTGGAGGCGGCGATGGCCAGGCACGTCGACGGTTATGCGTGCGAATGGAAGGGTGTGCTCGACGACCCGGACAAGCTGTCGCGGTTCGTCTCGTTCGTCAACGCACCGGATGCCGCCGACCCGACAGTCGAGTTCACCAAGCGGTCCGGCCGAAAAGTGCCGCTGGTCTTGGGAATTCCAGGCATGCCCCCGCCCAGCGACGACGCACACATTGAGGAGACGGTATGACCCTGCTCGATGACACCCGTGTCGATACGCGGGTGTGGACCACCGCCTGCGCATTCGACCATCTGATCCCTGGCCGCGGTGTCGGAGTACTTCTCGACGACGGCTCCCAGGCCGCTCTGTTCCGACTCGACGACGACTCACTACACGCGGTGGGCAATATCGATCCCATCTCCGGTGCGGCGGTGCTGTCGCGGGGCATCGTCGGTGACCGGGCCGGCCGGGCCGTAGTGCAGTCGCCAATCAAGAAGCAGGCGTTCGCCTTTGACGACGGTACGTGCCTGGATGACCCGACGTTCTCGATACCGGTGTACGCGACCAGGGTGGACGACGACGGCGTGGTTTCGGTAGGCAAATAGTCACCAGATTTATTTGCGAAAATGGTCAACATCCTCAGGTCCTCAGGAGCATTCTGCTAGGCGCGGTTATTTCTCCAGTGGGGCGCCGCCTGACGGTTGAGGAGACCACGATGGGTGACGGCAGATACGTCGGTCGGGTCGGGGCATTGGCGGTAGGTCTCGGCGTGGGATTTGCCTTGGCGACGGCCAACCCGGCGGTCGGCAATGCCGCCCCCGGCGACGCGTCGTCGGGCGCGCACCGCTCCGTGAAGTCATCCCAGCACTCGGTGCGCGCCGCGGCGAACGGTACCAAGGCCACCACCTCGACGACGGCTTCAGTGCAGGTGAGAGCGGTAGCCGTGGCGAGTTCGGCTCCTCCACAGCGAGAAAGCGCTGCCGCAGGCGCCTCACCCAGGCCGAACGCGCCGACGCCGCCTGCTGCGCTGGTGTTGGCGATCGCAGACGTCGTGCGCCGCGAGCTCGGGCAGAACCTGGGACTCAAGACGGTGGCCGTCACCCCGACCACGCCGAGCCAACCGCAGAGCCCAAATCTGCTTGTCAACTCGGGCGCTGAGTTCGGCGACCCGTCGCTGACTGGCTATGCCTCGGTGACCATCCCGGGCTGGTCGGTCACGGGCACCCCAACCGTGATCGAGTACAACACCTTGCGCCGTCTACCTGGGCTGTTCGGCACCGAGGGGGTCACGCTGCCGGCTTTCCTCGGATTCCCGACTACGGGTAGCGCGCCGGTGGGCAGCGGCTCGCAGTTCTTCGGTGGTGGAAACGTGGCCACCTCCACGCTCACGCAGACAGTCGATCTCAGTGGCGTCCAGAACATCGACTCCGGCACTATCTCTTACACGCTCAGTGGGGCGCTCGGCGGCTACTTTCTCGACCCGTCCAGGGCCTCGGTCACCGTCAACTTCCTGGACGCCAACAAGGGTTACCTCGGCAGCGGTCAGATCGGGCCCGTAACCGCGTTGGATCGTTGGCTTCAGACTGGGCTACAGGAGAGTGCCTCCACCGGCTCGATCCCGGTAGGTACGCGCAGCGCCCAAATCGTGGTGACCTTCGATGACCGCAACCCAGCACCCGGTAACTACAACAACGCCTATGCCGACGACATCTCCTTCACCGTCGGCGACGTCGGTCTTCTCCCGCCCGCAGCGCCCACCCCACCGGTGAGCACCGTCGGCGCGCTTGATCACGTATTCATGATCTATATGGAAAACAAGGGCGCCGGCAACATTGTCGGCAGCCCGAATGCGCCCTATATCAACAGCCTTATCGACGCATACGGGTCCGCGTCGAACTACTACGCCCTGACCCACCCCAGCGATCCGAACTACTACCCGATCCTTGGTGGATCGGATTTCGGAATCAACTACAACTGCGCCGCGGACTGCTTCGACGTGACGAACCTGGCCGACAACATCGATGCGGTGGGTAAGACCTGGGCCGCGTATCAGCAGGGCGGAGGCGGGTACAGCACCCCCACCGACCGGACCCCGTTCCTCGCTTTCCATGACATCTATGCCGATCCCGCGCGGGTCGACAGCCATATCTTCGATCTGTCCCAGCTGAGCAGCGATCTCGAGTCCAGCGCCACAACTCCGAACTTCGCGTGGGTGGCCGCCGACGAGGATCACAATATGGAAGGTCCCATTGATACCGTCGACGGTATCGTCCGATTTGCGTTGAGCCAGTTGACGACTCAGCAGTACAACGTCGCGGCGGGCGACGAGTTCCTCCAGTCGACCATACCGACCATCTACAATTCGGCGGTCTGGAATGATCCCACCCAGAGCAGCGCGATCTTCCTGACCTTTGACGAGGACAACAACAACATCTCGTGGGGCCTTGGCAACGAAGGCAACCACGTGGTGATGGTGGTCATCCCATCGCCAGGGGCAGTCGCGGCCGGGATGCGCGGAGGGGCATTCGTTGCCAGCGATTACTACAACCACTACAGCCTGCAACGCACCATCGAGCTCTCCCTGGGAGTGGCGCCACTGACAGCTAACGACGGGTATGCCCAACCGATGAATGAATTCTGGACGTAGGCAGCCTGACTAGACAGCGATGGGAACCCGGGCCCGGCGGAATCTGGCTGCGATCAGCCTGGCGGTACCAGGATGGCGGCCAAGCGGTTTGGTGACGATATCAGCGCCCGATGCCACCAGGCGATCCTGGAAAAGGCCGTCCGCCAACAGATATGACGCGACGACGATTCGGCCCCGGCCGGTGCCTCGGGCACGTAGCGCGAGCACCGCGTCGGCGACTCGTGGTTCACCTGTTGCGGCGTAGGCCAACTCGACCCGGTTGCCGATGGCCGCGGACAGCAGAGTGGCGGTGATGCGCAGATCGCGCTGGGCGCCGGGATCAGAGGTTCCCGCGGCGGCGAGAATCACCGAATCATCGGGCTGCCAACCTGATTCGATCAGCCGATCGGTGACGACGCGGACCATCTGCGCGCTCGGTCCCAGCGCGGGAGTCACCGTGACATCGTCGCGTTCGCTGGCGGTGACGTGGGCGGGGATGTCGGCGTGCACGTGATAGCCGCTGGCCAGGAACGCAGGTACCAGCACCGTCGGGCCGTCGGTCAGCGTGCGCAACACCTCACTGGGCGTCGGGCCGAGCACGTCGACGAACGCCACCCGGATAGGGCAGTTCAGGAGTGCCCCGACGCGCTGCGCGAGTTCACCGATCACGGCCACCCCCTCGGGTTTGCGGGTGCCGTGGGCAACCAGAAGCCGGTTCATCACAGTCCGGCCGCGGTATCGTCGACCGCGAGTCGGTATCCACGTTTGACGACGGTGGCGACAATGTTCTTGTCACCCAACGCCGTTCGCAGGCGCAGCACCGCGGTCTCGACGGCGTGGGTGTCGGTACCTGCGCCAGGAAGTGCGGACAGCAGCGCGTGCCGCGACACCACTGTGCCCGGTCGCAGCGCAAGGGCACGCATCGTGGCCATCCCGGCCGGGGAGAGCGCCCGCACCTCGCCGTCCACCAGGACGCACGTGCCGCGGATCTCCACCAGGTGACCGGCGGCGGCGAGGGTACGCGATTGCAGTAGCGGTAGTTCATCGGTGATGTGGCGAGCCAGTGCGCCCAGGCGCATGCGCTCCGGTGCCGACGTCGGCACACCGAGTCGCACCAGCGGCCGCGCGGTCACCGGTCCGACGCACATGGCGTGCACCCCGGTGCGCAGCGCGTTGAGCAGTTCGTCCTCGATGCCGAGATCGCGGGCGCGCATCAGCGTTGCGGCGACGGCCGGTGCGGAGGTGAAGCTGACGGCGTCGAACTGTCGGTCGGCGATCCCGGTGACCAGTTGGTCGAAGGCGCCGCCGCTGGGGGTGGGCCGCCAGCGGTAGACCCTGATCGGCACGACCTGGCCGCCGGCATTGCGCAGTTCGTCGAGGAACTCGGGGTAGGGATCCCACTCGTCGGTGGCGCCGTGCAACTGCACCGCGATACGCAGTCCCGCGATGCCCTTTTCGAGCAGGTACTGCACGACCTCGCGCGACGACTCCGAATCCGGTGACCATTCTTCAGGCAGATCGGCGGCGCGCAGCGCTCCGGTCGCTTTTGGTCCGCGCGAGACGATCCTGGCCTTGGACAGTGCGCCGATCAGATCGGTGGCCAGGCCCCAGCCGTCGGCGGCGGCAACCCAGCCCCGGAACCCGATCCCGGTGGTCGCGACGACGATATCGGGGGGATCTGCGATCAATGCCTTGGTGTGTTCGTGCAATTCCTCATCATCGGGTAGCGGCACCATATCGATGGCGGCCGCGGCACATACGGTCGCGCCGCGGCGGCGCAGGAGCGCCGACAACTCCTCAGACCGCCGCGCCGAAGTCACCGCCACCCGGTATCCGGTCAGCGGTGCCCAGTCAGGCGCACTCATGGGACCTGTGTATGCAGCGCATGTTTCCTCCGTGTTACCCAGCAATTGCGCTGACATAGCGACCACGGTAGGGCGGCTTTATTGCCCAGAATCGCTGTGCCGTCACCCCGTAGTGAACATCCGCTCACCGGTGCAGGTCTGGGCGTGTGAGGTCGCGGGTCACTGCTACCAGGGGTCGCCGTGACGCCAATCGCACATCAGCTCCGCGCTGGTGTCGACGGCGACGGTTACGGGCAGGACGAAGATGTTCGCGTCGTCATCGGGGGTGCGGGCGGGGCCGGTCAATGTCAGCGCCGATGTTTGACCGGCCCATGGCAGCCAGCCGCGGGAGGTGTACAGCGGACGCCCCAGCTCCGATGAGGACAGCGCCCCCAGCTGGTAGGCGCCGCGGATCACCTGTTCGATGGCATCCATCAGGGCACCAGCCAGACCCTGCCCACGCCAGTCCTCCCTGACCGCGACCGCCTCGACGTAACCGCAGCGCAGCGCTTCTCCGCCGGAGAACAGCTGGCGTTGCACGACCGCCGCATGACCGATCAGCGTCCCGTGGTGGCAGATCAGCGCATGCATACCGCCGAGCGCGTTCTCCCAATCCGGCCGGCTGAAATCGTCGCCGAACGCGTCGATCACCATGCGCTGGACGCCGTCGCGGGTTTCGGCATCCAGATCGGCGGTGTGGACCAGGCGGGCGGTGTGAACCTGGGTGTGCACACCATCGGGTCTACCAGGTCGACGGTCAGGAGGCGTTGAAACGGACGCGCACCCAACGCATTCGCACGGACTGGCCCGGCCGTATCTGCGCCACCTTGTCCATATCGGCGGCGACGACCACTCCGACGACCGGATATCCGCCGGTGACGGGATGGTCCGGGCCCAGGATGACGGGCTGGCCGTTGGGTGGCACCTGAATGGAGCCCCTGGTGGCGCCTTCGGAGGGCAATTGCCGGTCCGGCCACCGATGGCGCAACGCGGACCCGGTCAGTCGCATACCGACGCGGTCGCTCCGGTCCGAGGCCACCCATGGGGTGCGCACGAGTGCGTCGGGATCGGTCAGCCAGCTGTCGCGCGGACCGGGCACGACGGACAGGACCACCGCGGTGTTCTCGATGGTCGCCACCGGGGCCTGATCCAACTCCGGATAAGCGCGCGGATGCGTCCCGACAGCCACGACGTCGCCGGCACGTAGCGGTGCCGGTCCGATCGCCGAGAGCACGTCATGGCTCCGCGACCCGAGGACGGGCACCACATCGATACCGCCGCGCACGGCCAGATAGCTGCGCATCCCCGAACTCGGACGGTCGAGCGTAATGACGTCACCGGCCTGGGCATGCGCAATGCTGTTGGTGCCGAACGGGATTCCGTTGATCGACGGGTTGGTATCGGCACCGGTCACCGCAATGTCCAGTGCGCCGTCGACCAGTGCGGAGAACCCACCGAAGGTCACTTCCACGGTGGCCCGATCGTCGGGATTGGCCACCAGCCGATTCGCCAGCGCGTGGCTACCGCGATCGGCAGCGCCGGAGCTGGTGACACCGAGGTGGGCCAGGCCGGTGCGCCCCAAATCCTGCACCAATGCCAGCGGACCGGTGCGCAGGATGTGCAGGGTGGTCACGGTCAGATGGCCTTGAACTGCACCCACATACCGGGCGCGAGCAGCGCCGGGTCGGGGCGCCCGATATCCCAGAGCACGGCGTCGGTGCGGCCGATCAGTTGCCAACCGCCAGGGGACTCCCTGGGGTACACACCGCTGAACTCACCGGCCAACCCGACCGCGCCGGCCGGCACCCTGGTGCGCGGTTCGTCTCGGCGGGGCACCTCAAGGCGAGGGTCGCCGTCGACGAGATAGGCGAAACCTGGTGCAAAGCCGCCGAATCCGACCCGCCACGGGGTGCCGGTGTGGGCGGCGACGACGTCGTCAGGGGTCAGCCCGGTGAGCCGGCCCACTTCGGTGAGATCCTCCCCGTCATAGCGGACGTCGATGACGACATCAGCGTGCCCGCCGGTCGGTGCGTGCTCGATATCGTCCGGGCCGATCTGCAGCCAGGCCAGCTGGTGGCGGGCGGGGCCCGCAGCGCGCGGGGCCGCCAGCGTCACCAGCACCGTGCGGGCGGCTGGGACGATATCGACGACGTCGGGCAGCTCGGCCGCCGTGAGCACTTTGGTCCACGCCAGCACCTCGCCGATGCTGTCGCATTCGAGCAGCAGGGCCTGGTCGCCGTAGTCGCGAACCGTCGGGGTGGGCACTACACCATCGGCTCGTAGGTGGGCTCGCGTCGTTTGATCAGTGCGATCACCCGGTAGGTCACCGGCAGGAAGACGATCTCCACCGCGGTTTTGTAGAGCCAGCCCAACGCGGTGTACACCGCGAAATCGCGGAATGTGGTGATCCCGATGGCGCTCGCGGCGATGGCGCAGAACACCAACGTGTCACCGAGCTGTCCGGCGAACGTCGAGCCGACGAGACGGGCCCACAGGTGTTTCTCTTTGGTGCGTTCCTTGATCGCGACGACCACCCAGGCGTTGATGGTCTGGCCGACGATGAAACCGGCCAATCCGGCCACGATCAGCTGGGTGTAGGCGTGGACGACGTTCTCGAAGGCCGCCTGATTTTCGTAGAAGTCGGCCGCCGGAAGATAGATCGTCACCCAGAACGCGGCCGCAGCCAGGACATTCATCGAAAAGCCCAAGAAGATCGCGCGTCGCGTCGCTTTGAATCCGTACACCTCGGACAGCACATCGCCGATGATGTAGGTCAGCGGGAACACGATGAAACCGCCGTCGGTGATGATCGGTCCGAACGCGACGCCCTTGGTCGCGGTGACGTTCGAGATGATCACCAGCGCCGTGAAGATCGCGATGAGCACCGGATAATAGACAGACCCCACCTTGGCGAAGCCGACCGTTTCACCGGGTTGTTCGAGTCCCTGGAGTTCGTTGCTTGTCACCGGGACATCCAAGCAGAAGATTCTTAGCCCAGCGCCTTGGCCAGGAGCGGCGGTAGCTGCTGGGTGACCACCGGCAGGCTCAGCGCCGACGAGAACGCCATCGCACCGGCCAGTTCCTTGGTGGTGAAGACGTTCCGGTTTCGTTTGGTGGCCGTCAATGCGGCGATATTCGGGTCGGCCAGCAGCTTGGCGATCTCGTCGTCGCTTTCGGTGGACCAGACCAGCACATCGGCGGCGTCGAGTACCGGCCCGATCTGATCGAGCGGAATGATCGCGCGGTCATCGCGGGCGAACGGCGTGATGCTGTCCGGAATCGCGAAACCCATCTGGGTCAGAAAGTCGGTACGCCAGCCGGGCAGCTTGGCGATCACGCTGTTTTCCCAGAAGGTGTTGCCCTGCAACAGAAGTATCTTCTTATCCTTGAATTGCGGGTTGTTTCCTGCGACGCCTGCGAAGCCGTCATCGATCGCGGTGATCAGCGACGCCATCTTGTCGGCCTGGAAGGTCGCCATCCCGACGGTGTTGGCCTGGTCCTTCCAGGGTTCGAAGAACGCGTCCTGGCCGGACTGAGGGATGGTCGGCGCGATCGCCGAGAGCTTTTGGTAGGTATCGGCATCGACCCCGGCGTTGATCGCGATGATCAGGTCCGGTTTGAGCGCGGCGATCTGGTCGACCTGGATGCCGTCGTTAAGGCTCAGGACCACCGGTTGGGCGCTGCCCAGCTTCGGCTGCGCCCAGGGCCACACCGCGAACGGCTCGTTGCCGAACCACTCGGTCGTCGCGATGGGCACCACACCGACGGCCAGCAGGTCGTCCTGTTCGGTGAACCCTGCGCTGACAACTCTTTTGGGCGGCGACGGGATGGTGGTCTCGCCGAATGCGTGCTTGATGGTGACCGCACCCCCGCCCGGGGTGCCCGCGGCGGGTTTATCCGACGAACATGCCGCCGCGACGGCCATCCCTGCGGCGCCCGCCACGCCGAAGAATCCTCGTCGGCTCCACTGTGTCTGCACGGCGAGAGCGTATAGCGCATTTGCTGGCGGTGCGGGGATAACGCCGGCGCTAAAGCCCCGCGAGCCGCTTGTTGAGCAGCCGGTTCAGCCAGGCGGGCAGGAAGCGGGAGCTTGTCGTCATCACCTTGGTCTGGGTGCCGACCGGGAAATGCACCTGATGCACTGCCCGGCTCAGTCGAGAGGGTGTCAGGGCAGCGTAGATGGCGTCGGCGACGTTCTGGGCGGTCAGCTGGATACCGAGGGATTTCGTCGTGCCGGTGCTGATGCCGTCGGTCATTGCCGTCTGGACATACAGCGGCCAGATCGCGATCACCCGGATGCCGTAGCGGCTCCATTCGATATCGAGGGCCTCGGTGATACCGCGAACGAAGAATTTGGTGGCGCTGTAGGTGGCGAGCTCGGCCTGGCCGTAGATCGCTGATGCGGAGGCGAGGTTAACTACCGTCGCGCCCGCAGTGGCCTGCAGGTAGGGGAACGCGGCGTGCATCCCGTTGACCACGCCCTTGGTATTGACGTCGATCTCCTTGAGCTGCGCGGCCACCTCGACGTCCTGGAACCTGCCGGTGAGCAGGATTCCGGCGTTGTTGATCATCACGTCGAGCCGGCCGCGGGTTTCCTGCGTGAATTCGGTTACCCGCTCGGCCATTTCAGAGGGGTTGGTGACGTCGAGGTGACCGGTGACGACGCGCCCGCCCAGGCGGTCTGTCTCGTCGGCCAGGCTCTGGAGCCCAGCCTCGTCGACGTCGTAGGCGCCGACGAGGTAACCCTTGGCGGCGAAATGCAGTGCAGTGGCGCGCCCAATTCCCGCCGCAGCCCCGGTGATGAACACGCTCTTGCTGTTACCCATGCCCCATGCTTACCCGAGCGCGCACCGCGAGAGTGAATGTGACGACGAAAATCGGCCCGGAAGCGTCGTGAGATTCCCCCTCGGCGGGGGATTCGATGGTCAGGACAGGGCGAGGTAGGCGCCCAGTGCGACCATCGTGACGGCAATGACACCGTCAAGGATTCGCCAGGTCAGTGATGCCGCGAAGAGTCCGCTGAGTCGGCGGGCGCCGAACCCCAGGCCGGTGAACCAGACGGTGCTGGCCGCCGCGGCGCCGATCCCGAAGAGCCACCGGCTATCGGCGTACTGGTTGGCCAGGGCGCCGAGCAACACCACCGTGTCCAGGTAGACGTGCGGGTTGAGGAAGGTCAGCGCCAGGCAGGTGGCGAGCACACCGGCCAGCCGCGCCGGTGCCGTCTCCGACGGATTCAGAGTGCTCGGTCGGATGGCCCGCCGTGCCGCGAGCAGGCCATAGCAGGTGAGAAACACCGCACCACCGATTTTGGCGACGGTGACGATATCGGGGTGGGTGGCGATGAGAGCGCCGAAGCCACCAATTCCCGCCGCTATCAACGCCATATCCGAGACCGTGCACACCGCGACCACCGGCAGGACGTGCTCACGCCGGATGCCCTGGCGCAGTACGAAGGCGTTTTGCGCGCCGATCGCGGCGATCAGGGTGAACGCGGTCAGGAAGCCGGTGCCGAAGACGATGAGCGATGGAGACATGGGAGCGACGTTAGGGTCCGCGCCGTGATCAGTACAGCTAAAGATTCGTTACCTGCATTAGAGATGCTAATCGTCGGTTGGAGAACGCTTCAGCGGGTAGCGCAGGCCGCCCCATGGTGGCGACTCTGTCAGAAAGCAGATCCCACCGATTCGCCGGAAAGCTCCGTCGCGCTACCGCGTGATGCGGCGCAACACCCCGAGGGCGCGCTCGATCGCCGGCGATCCCGTAGCGATCAGATGGGCCGCGATGAGGTCCACGCCCAGAGAGGGTTCGAGTTCTCGGTAGGTCACTCCGGCGACGTCGAGGTCGGCTGTCGGCGCGGGTACCACGGCCACCCCGAGACCGGCCGCTACCAGGGTGACCAGCGTCGAGGTCTCCGAGACTTCGTGGCGGACGAGTGGAGTGAAGCCGGCATCGGCACATACCGCGACGAGTAAGCCGCCCATCACCGATTGTCCCTGCCCGGTATGGGCGATGATGTCCTCGTCACGTAGATCACTGACGTGAAGTTGATCCTGTTGTGCAAGAGGATGTTCGGCGGGCAGCGCGGCAATCAATCGGTCGCGGCGCAGTACCTCAGATCCGATCAGGGCATTATCGACCGGTGGCCGCAGTAACCCGATGTCGATGTCGCCGGTGAGGAGCGCGTCGAGCTGAGCCGGTGCGAGCATCTCGCCACGAATGCTGATCTCGACATGGGGCAACTCATCGCGTAACGCGCGTACGAGGCGCGGTAGGACCGAGTACGTCGCCGACCCCACGCACCCGATGGTCAAGTGCCCTTCGACCCCCGCCGCGATGCGCCGTGCCTGCTCTCCGGCGTCGTCCACCGCGTCAAGGACTGCCACGGCCCGCTTGAGGTACGCCGTGCCCGCCGCCGTCAACTCGACCCGCCGGGTGCTTCTGGTCAAGAGGCTGACCTCAAGTTCGCGCTCCAACTGTCGAATCTGTTGGGACAGTGGCGGTTGCGCAATGTGCAGCTTCTCCGCTGCCCTGCCGAAGTGCAGTTCTTCGGCGACGGCACGGAAATACCGCAAGTGGCGAAGCTCCATGATTAGAATCTACTGCATATCAATAGTGCCTTTATAAGTATTTCTGTATATCGCCGAGGCCTCGTACGGTCGAGTGATGACCGATGTGGTGATCTGCAATCCGCTGCGTACACCGGTGGGACGGATGGGCGGAACATTGTCGACGCTGACGGCAGCCGACCTGGCGACGGTGACGCTGCGGGCTCTCGTCGAGAGGACCGGCCTTGGCGCGGGCGACGTCGACGATGTGGTGCTCGGCAACGGTTATCCCAACGGGGAAGCGCCCGCCATCGGGCGCATCGCCGCCTTGGACGCTGGGCTGGGAACTTCGGTGCCCGGCCTGCAGATCGACCGGCGGTGCGGTTCGGGCCTACAGGCGCTGCTCTACGCAGCGGGCCAGGTCGCGACCGGTGCGGCCAGTGTGATCGTGGCAGGCGGGGCGGAGTCGATGTCCACTGTGGAGCATTACGCACTGGGCCTGCGTTCCGGTGTGCGCCAGGGCGGTATTGCACTTCTGGATCGCCTCGATCGCGCGCGTGAAACTGCTGGGGGCAGTTTGTATCCCGTGGCGGGAGGGATGATCGAGACAGCGGAGAATGTGCGTCGTCACTACGGGATCTCGCGCGCGGAACAGGACGAGCTGTCGGTCCGGTCTCATCAGCGGGCGGTCGCTGCCCACGATGCGGGGCGCTTCGCTGCTGAATTGGTCCCGGTGACTGTCCACCCCAAGCGCGGTGAACCCGAGGTGGTCGTGCGTGACGAGCATCCCCGCGCCGATATCACCGTCGAGAAGCTGGCCGGCCTGCGGGCGATACGGAACACAGTGGATGCCGAGTCCACGGTCACTGCGGGCAATGCCTCGGGTCAAAATGACGGCGCTGCACTGTGTGTCGTCACCACCCGCGCCGGTGCCGATCGGCACGGGCTCACCCCGATGTTGGCGTTGAGGTCATGGGCGGTGACCGGATGCGCACCGGAGATGATGGGCATCGGTCCGGTCAGCGCCACTGCGGCCGCGTTGCAGCGCGCCGGGATCACGCTCGACGATATCGACCTCATCGAACTCAACGAGGCCTTCGCCGCGCAGGTGCTGGCCGTGCTGTCCGAGTGGAAGATCGACCCACTGGACGACCGCGTGAACCCGAATGGCTCTGGCATCTCCTTGGGCCATCCGATCGGAGCGACCGGTGCCCGCATTCTGGCCACCGCAGCCTACGAGGCGCGCCGGCGCGACGCCCGCTACGTCCTGGAAACCATGTGTATCGGCGGCGGCCAGGGCCTCGCTGCGGTCTTCGAGGTCGTCCGATGACCTTGAACAAAGTGGTCGGCACGGCCGCCGAGGCCGTCGCCGACATCCCCGACGGCGCCAGCCTGGCCGTCGGCGGATTCGGACTCGCGGGTATTCCCTGGTTCCTCATCGATGCGCTGCTGGAACAGGGCGCCGGCGAACTGACCATCGTCAGCAACAACTGCGGTATCGACGGTGCCGGGCTCGGGCTACTTCTCGAGGCACACCGGATCACCCGGGTGATCGCCTCATACGTTGGGGAGAACAAGGAATTCGCGCGGCAGTACCTGGCCGGAGAGTTGACGGTCGAGTTGACCCCGCAGGGCACGCTCGCCGAACGGCTGCGCGCCGGCGGAAGCGGGATCGGCGCGTTTTTCACCCCGACCGGTGTCGGCACCCTGGTCGCCGACGGCGGCCTGCCGTGGCGCTATCACGCCGACGGCACGGTGGCGCTGGCGTCACCGCCGAAGGAAGTGCGGACGTTCGGCGGTCGGCCGATGCTGCTGGAAGAGTCGATCGTCACCGACTACGCGCTGGTCCGTGCGGCGGTGGCTGACAGGGCGGGCAACTGCGTCTTCCATGCGGCCGCAAGGAACTTCAACCCGCCGGCGGCGATGGCGGGCCGGGTCACCATTGTGGAGGCGGAGCGGGTGGTCGATGTCGGTGAGCTGCATCCAGACCAGGTTCACCTGGCCGGCATCTTCGTTCAACGCGTCATCGAACTGACGCCGGAACAGGCTTCCCGCAAGAGTATTGAGAAGCGGACCACCCGACGCCGCACTGCAGAGAAGATGTCGTCATGAGCTGGAACCGTGACCAGATGGCCGCGCGTGCGGCCCTTGAACTTCGCGATGGTGACTACGTCAATCTCGGGATCGGGTTGCCGACCATGATTGCGGACCATCTGCCGACAGGATCGGAAGTCACGCTGCACGCCGAGAACGGCATCCTCGGCGTCGGACCGTTCCCCTACGACGACGAGGTCGACCCCGATCTGGTCAACGCGGGCAAACAGACAGTGTCGGTGATCCCCGGCGCGTCGTACTTCGACTCGTCGACCAGTTTCGCGATGATCCGCGGCGGGCACGTCGATGTGGCCGTCCTGGGCGGGATGCAGGTCGCGGCCAACGGCGATCTGGCCAATTGGATGGTGCCAGGTTCGATGGTCAAAGGTATGGGTGGCGCGATGGACCTCGTCAGCGGTGCCGAACGGGTCATCGTGCTGATGGATCACGTTTCGAAATCGGGTGCCGCCAAGCTGGTTTCCGCGTGCGACCTCCCGTTGACCGGTAAGGCAGTGGTCAGCAGGGTTATCACTGATTTGGGTGTGTTCGACGTGACCGGTGCCGGGTTCGCCGTCGTAGAACTGGCCAAGGGCGTGGAGTTTGTCGACGTGGTCGACAAGACCGCCGCCCCGGTGACCGACTAGTGCAGTGGGTTGACGCACCCGGTCACGCCTTTCCGGTGCGCTCCCGGTGTTTGCAACCCGGCCAACAGCACGGCCTGCGTTGGCCTTCCTCCAGCTCTTCCTGGGTGCGGCGAATACGGCGCTGACGGGTCGCATCCTGCTTGGCGTCGTCAACCCAACAGATGAACTCGTTGCGCGCCAGAGGTGTGATGTCTTTCCACGCCGCCAGCGCAGTGGTGTTGCCCAGCAGCGCCTCACGCAGGTCTGCCGGCAGCTGGTGCACCACCCCGCCCGGTATCTGTCCACCGCTCACCGACGCAGCGTAACCCGCGGGGCGGGCCAAAACAGGTAGCTGTTTGACGTGATCGAGGCTGGGTACCGCGTACTGAAGTGCACGTGCTCGCACGTCGCCCGGTTCATCAATGCAAAGGACGTCCATGAGCTCGCGCAAAACTTTCGTTCGTGCCCTGCATGACCCGGCGTGGGTAACACGCTTGCGCAACGGGCGGGTGGGTGAGCAACTATGAGCCTCTTTGACGCCATGAAGGAGACGCTGGGCAGTGTCGTCGGCAAGGCCAAGGACGAACACGTAGCCCGCCAGGAGAAATCCGAATCCGATATCACCGCCGATGCGGGTGTCGCCGGTTCACGAGCCAATGTGGACGACGAGGACGGTAGCTACGTCGGCCGGACCAATCCGCAGTTTGACGCCGAAGTGCAGGAGAGCGGTGCTGAGGCACGAGCCGAAGCCACCCGGGAGGACCACGACCTCCCGTAGCGGTACACCCCGTCAGCTGAAGACGATGGTGCGCGCTCCGTCGCGTAGCACTCGGTTTTGCAGATGGTAGGTCAAACCTCTTGCCAGTACTGTCTTTTCGATATTGCGACCGAGGCGCGCCATGTCCGTCGGCGAATCGGCGTGGTCGACGCGGATGACATCTTGATCGATGATCGGGCCTGCATCGAGCTCCGCGCTGACGTAATGGCAGGTGGCGCCGATGATCTTGACGCCGCGGGCGTAGGCCTGGTGGTAGGGCCGGGCTCCCCGGAATGACGGTAGGAACCCGTGGTGGATATTGATCAGCCGGCCCGCCCACGCATCGCATAGGTCGGCGGGAATGACCTGCATGTACCGCGCCAGCACGATCGCGTCCGGCTGGTGGGCGTCGACTTCCTCCCGGATGTCTTCGAACGCGGCCGTCTTTCCCGCCGGGTCCTTGGGTACCGGGATGAGCCGGAACGGGAGTCCGAACATCGATGCCACCGGCTCGAGGTCGGCATGGTTGCCGATGACCATGGCGATATCCGCGCTCAGCTCGCCGGAGTGCCATCGTGCCAACAGCTCGTAGAGGCAGTGCCCTTCTTTGGAAACTAGGACCACGACGGTTTTGCGGTCTGCGGTATCGGCGACTTGCCAGTGGTCGGCTTCCAGCTCGTCTGCCACGTCGCCAAACTGCCGCCGCAGTTGGTCAATACCAAGACACACCGAATCGGCGCGAATTTCTTGGCGGGTGAAGAACCGGCCCGATTCGTAGTCCGAATGGTAGGCAGCTTCGGTAATCCAGCCGCCGATATCAGCCAGGAACGTCGTGATGCGCGCAACGATGCCGGTGCGGTCAGGACAGCTGAGTGTCAGCACGAAGCGACGCTCTTCACCCATAGCTGGTCATCGTCTCAGACGATGTCGAAGTGGGTGGCGCCGCGTCCTCCCTGCGGGTCGTAGTCGAGGTAAATCGGCCCCAGTCCAAGCGCTGTTAATCTTTTGCAAATTTCATTAACCTAGCTAATGTGCAGCTCGACGGTTCCCAGCTCGCCGCGTTCGCCGCGGTCATCGAACTCGGCAGCTTCGACGCCGCCGCGGCTCGACTGCACGTCACTCCGTCGGCGATCAGTCAGCGCATCAAGGCATTGGAGCAGCGGGTCGGCCAGGTGCTGGTGGTCCGCGGAAAGCCCTGTGAGCCAACCTCTGCTGGTATCCCGGTGCTGCGACTGGCGGCGCAGATGGCGTTGTTGGAGGCGGAGGCTCTGACCGAAATCGGTGGTGACGGGTCTGATGAGCGCCGCAGGACGGCTCTGGCGGTCAATGCCGATTCGATGTCGACGTGGTTCACCGCGGTCTTCGGCCAACTGCCCGATGTGTTGTTCGATATCCGCATCGAGGATCAGGACCACTCGGCGCAACTCCTACGCGAAGGTGCGGTGATGGGTGCGGTCACCACCGAGCGCGCAGCAGTGCCGGGGTGCCGCGTGGAAGCGCTCGGAGTGATGCGCTACCTAGCCGTGGCCACGGCGGCCTTTGTGGACCGCTACCTGCCGCAAGGTTTCACCGCAGACGCTGTCGCGTCGGCACCGTCACTGGCCTGGAACCGAGCCGACGCACTGCAGGATATGTTGGTGCGCAAAGTATTTCGTCGACCGGTCGGCCGCCCCGTGCACTATGTGCCGACCGCTGAAGGGTACCGCGCCGCGGTGCTGGCGGGGCTGGGGTGGGCGATGTACCCGGAGGGATCGGTCGATCACTCGTTTACGCAGATCAGCGACCAATACCTCGACGTACCGCTGTATTGGCAATGCTGGAAATTGACCAGTCCGACGGTCGCGGCGGTTACCGATGCGGTGCGCTCGGCCGCCGAGGTTCACCTGCGCCGAATTCATTAGCTTACATAAGTAATGCACAGCCTCTACCTAACGCGCACGCGTACGTTCGAAGGCGAGGGTCGGTAGCCATCGAAGGCGTCGCTCTCGTTATTTTGCAACATCTTTGGAGGTTCGCATGAGTAGTTTGAAAGCCATCGCGACCGGAGCCGCCGTCGTCGGATCGCTCGGGCTGGCCGCCCTGGGACTCGGCTCAGGTATGGCGAACGCCGCGCCATCGCCCGCCGTTTCGGGAACCAGCTGGGCGCAGTGGGGCCCCGGTGGCCCGGGCCCCGGCGGTCCCGGCTGGAACAATGGACCCGGCTGGGGGCCACCACCACCGCCCGCCTATGGCGGCTACGGATACGGGGCCGGCTACGGCGCCCCGGTGAGCGCTTGCGTCAACGGACCGTTAGGCCTGCTGCACGTCTGCCTCTGACCGGTACTCGACCACATTGCCCGCCTCACGGGATCGACCCCGTGGGGCGGGTACCGGTGTCAACAAACCTGAGATAGTGAAACCTGTTTCGAGGTCCTCCGGACTGCTACCGTTGACCTATAACGACACATCACATGATGTATCGAGTTACTTGTGGCAAGGGGACAACAAATGACATTGACCAAGAGGCTGGCCGCCGGTTTGTGTGGTGTCGCATCCGCACTGGTCATGGGAAGCGGAATTGCCGCCGCCAGCCCCGACGCCAGCGCCATCGTGAATTCCACCTGTAGCTACCCGCAGGTGATGGCGGCGATGAACGCCGAGGATCCGGTGATGGCCGCCACGGTGAGCTCCAACATGATGGCCAACGCGTGGCTGCAGCAGCTCGTGGCGGCGCCACCGGCGCAACGCCAGGTGATGGTCAACCAGGCGCAACAGGTTCCGGCGGTACAGCAGTACAGCGGCTTGATCGCCCAGGTTGCGAACACCTGCAACAACTACTGACGCACTGAAAAAACCCACCTGCGAGCACAGTGCTCGCAGGTGGGTTTTTCTTGTTATCGCCAGATGCCGATCAGAGCAGGCCGAGTAGCTCCAGATCGCTGACGTACTTCACGATCACCGGTGCGCCGAGATGCGGAATATCCTTATCCGGCCCAATCTTGTTGTCCTGCACCGCCGCCCGGAAGTGATCTGCCGGCGCCAGCGACCCATTGATCGGGCGTTCGGGCTTCTGGTAGTTGTGGATCAGCGGAAGCAACGACGCCGCCCGTTGCTTCTCGGGCAGTGCGCGCAACGCGGTGTCGAACCGGCTCAACCACGCTGAGTACCCGGGCACCCGCACGATCGGGTGGCCGGCCTCGACCAGCCAGTCGACGAACGTGTCCATCCCGATGCCGTCGTCGTACGGGTTCATCACGTGGAAGGTCTCGAAGCCTCCAGAAGCGACCGTCACATTCACGCCGATGGTGGAAATTGCGTCCGCGATGAATTCCACGGGCAGCCCGTCGAAGTGCGCCCGCTGCCGGCCGCCGTCGGGGTCCAGTTCGTAGAACGACTCCGGAGCCACGCCGGTGGCGACCAGGCTGAGCATCATCCGGGTGAACATATCCGGCACATTGAGCTGCCCCGCGTACGAGGTGTCGGCCATGATCATGTCGCAGCGGAACACCGAGACCGGCAACCCGGCCAGGTCGTTCGCCTCACGCAGCAGGACCTCGCCTGCCCACTTGCTGTTGCCATAACCATTGGCGTAGGTGTCACCAACCTGGCGGGTGGGGCTCATCTGCCGGATATCGGTCTCCTCCACGAATCGGCCGGGCTCGATACCGTCGCCGACCCCGATCGTCGACACATAGACGAACGGTTTGATGCGACTGGTCAGGGCGATGCGGATGAGCTCAGCGGTGCCGACCGCGTTGGGGCCGAACAGCTGGCTGTAGGGCAGCACGTGGTTCACCAGTGCGGCGGGGTCGACGATGAGGTCGACGGTATCGGCCAGGCGCTGCCAGGTGGCTTGCTCCAGCCCCAGATCGGCCTCGCCCTTATCGCCGGCGAGCACTTCGAGATGATCGGCCGCGAGCGAGTGGTAGCGGGCCAGCAGCGTCGGATCGCCGCCATCGAACACCGCGTCCAGACGTGCGCGGGCGTCCGCGTCCGTCTTCGCCCGAACCAGGCAGATGACCTTGCCGTCGACCAGGTCCATCCGCTCCAACCACTGCAACGCGAGGTAGCGGCCCAAGAACCCGGTGGCCCCGGTCAACAGGACGGTGCGGACCTCACGGGCGGGTCCGGGCAGCCCGGCGGCCGCGGCGAGAGTTGCCGAGTCGATGAACTTGTCCAGCGTCAGGTCCCGCGCGTGCACCTCGGTCGCGTCACGACCGTGCACGGCATCATAGGTCGGACGCTTGGATCCGCCGGCCCGCGCAGCGTCGACGTAGGCCGCGATGGACGTGAGGTCGCTGGCCGGGCTGACGATCACCCCGACGGGCACGTCCACGTCGAAGATTTCGTGCAGAAGATTGGCGAATGTCAAGGCCGACAACGAATCTCCGCCCAGATCGGTGAACGCTGCATCAGGTGCCAGGTCGTCCGCGGCCGCACCGAGCAACGCACTGGCGGCCTTACCGATGGTTTCCAGCACCGGGCGTTGCGAGCCGTTCTGCCGCAAAGTGCGCAGCACATCGGCCTGACCGTCGGCCAGATCGACGTAGAGCTGCTCCAGGGCCGAACCGTAGTGCGCCTTGAGCTGCGGGCGGGCCAACTTCCGGATTCCCGTCAGCAGACCGTTCTCCAGGGTGAAGGGGGTGGTCTCGACAAGAAAATCCCGAGGAATCTCATACGACTGCAGCCCGGCTTCCTTGGCGATACTCTGCAGCGCCTCGGCGAGCACCGGTCTGACCGCTATCGCATCGCCGCCGACGCCGGCCAATGCATCGTCGGTCGGGACGATGACCGCAAGCAGATAGGAGCGGGCGCTGTTGCCATAGACGTAGATCTGCCGTATCGAGGGATGACCGCCAAAGGCTGCTTCCAGCTTGGATACTGTGACGAATTCACCCTGGGAGAGCTTCAGGACGTTATTGCGACGGTCCACATAGATGAGCTGATCGGGTCCGATCTCGGCGAACACATCGCCGGTGTGATACCAGCCGTCGGCGTCGAAGAGCTCGGCCGTGACTTCCGGGCGCTTGTAGTAACCGGGGATGACATCGGTTGACTTGACCCATAATTCGCCTCGGGGATGCGGTCGATCGGTATTGAAGTAGCCGAGCTCCGGCACGTCGACCAGTTTGTAATCGAGCAGCGGTGGGCGGCGGATCTGGTCATCGACCAGGACGACGCCGTCCTCGGTGGAGCCGTAGCCGTTGATCAGGTGGATATCGAGGAATTCCTCCACCCAGGCACGCAATTCGGGGGAGATCGGCGCGGACCCCGTCATCGCCGAAAATTGGCGTCCGCCAATGAGATTCGCGCGTCGCTGCGCCATCACCTCGATCTCGACCTCGGCCCGCTCAGCGCCCGTCGCCACCACCTTGCGGTCTACTTCACCCTGTACTTCCTGAAACAGCATCTCCCAGATCCGCGGGACCAGATCGAGTTTCGTCGGCCGTACTAGCGCGAGGTCGTCAAGCAGCGTAGATAGATCGCTCTTCGCGGCGAAGTAGGCGGTCCCGCCCACTCCCAATGTCGAGTACAGAATCACGCGACCCATCACGTGGCTGACCGGCATGAAGCTCAGGGTGATCGCAGGCAGCTTGCCTTCGCTATCCCACTCGGGGCGGAACCATCCGCGCCAGCAGTTGGCCATCAGGCGGTCGGTATACATCGCGCCCTTGGGAGTGCCGGTGCTGCCGGAGGTATAGATCAACAGGCGCAGCGCGTCTCGATCACCGCGTGGGATGTCAGGACCGTCGCTGTGCTGGGCGCCCAGCGCGATGACGTCATCGAGTGCTTCGACGCTGACGTTCAGTTCGGCAAGGCGCGCGGTGGCGGCTTCGAAGGCCTCGCGGTGATCGTCGACCTCGGGGTGATAGTCGAACACCACCAGACGGCTGGGGGCGTGCGCGGTGAGCGCGAGTTCGACGGCGTCCGCGAGGTGGTCGACGCTGGACAGGATCGCGACGGGTTCGGTCTCGGTCAGGATCGGTTGCAGTTGTGGCACAGGCGCGCTTGTCTGCAGCGGAACCGCGACGGCACCGGTCAGGGACAAGGCCATGTCGACGATCGCGTAGTCGGCGCTGGTGAAGCCGAGCGTGGCGACGCGGTCACCGGGCACTACGGGGTGGCCTGCCAGGGCGTCGGCCAGTGCGCGCACCTTGGCCCAGGTCTCTCGATAGGTCAGGGTGTCGAACCGCGGTTGCAACTGCTCGACCGTGCGGCCGGAGGCATCGGTGACGAACTCGATAGCGCGCTGCCCGAGGGCGGGCCGGTCTGCGTAACCGTTCATGACGGTGCGGATCACATCGGACAGCACGATATCGGGTCCGTCGATGGCGGCGGCGATTGCTGGATCAGGCTGGGCGGCAATGAGTTGGGCATCGCCAGAGGTCAACTTGTCGAAACGACGGTAGAGCCGCGCTTCGCGGCCGGTGGTGGGGACTGGCCTAGAAAAATCCGTAGCCACAGCATTCTCCTCAAATATCTCAATATTCAGTTCGTCGGCGGCGTAGTAGGTGGCGCCCACCCCAGAAAACTACGTAAGCAAAACTAAATATTCCTGGGAGTTTGCTGTCAGTGGAGCCGTTGTCCACCGTCGCCAGTCAGGGTGCGCAGGTCGCAGCCATGGTCCCGAGCCGGGCAGTGACCACTGTCACGACCTGCGGCGGTTTTTGAACGACTAGTACGGTGGTGAGATGGCCCGACCGCGTAAATTCGCCGAGGAGGATGTGGTTGCGGCTGCCCGCGATCAGTTCTGGTCCGCCGGCTATGCGGGTACCTCGCTTGATGATCTGACCCAGGTCACGGGTCTGGGCCGGGGGAGCCTGTACGGCGCTTTCGGCGATAAGCATGATCTTTTCCTGCGCGCGCTCGATGACTATCGCGGCAACGTGATGGCCGGCATCATCGCGGATCTACATGTTGCCGGCGCCACCGGTTACCAGCGCCTCATCGGCCATATCCGCAAGATGGCGACTGCCACCGCGGCGCAGGCGAGCCGCGGCTGCCTGATGGCCAAGAGTGCGGCCGAACTGGGCTCCACCGACAAGGACGTCCTGCTCCGGGTCAAGCGCGCCATGACGCAGTACCAGTCGGAGTTGCGTTCGACGATCGAGGCGGCCCAACGCGACGGCGATATCGATCCCAGCGCCGATCCCGAGGAGTTGGCTCTGTTGGTCCTCACCTTCCTGCGCGGGTCCGAAGCGTTGCGAAAATCCGGATTCAGCACTGCCAGAATGCGATCCGGTGCTGAGCAGTTCATCGCACTGCTGCCGCGCCCAACCGCCATCTGACCGCGCGAACCGACAGCGGCAAATCCCGCGCAATCTCGGTGGTACCGCGAGGACACCGCGAAGTAACGCAGCACTGTTTGCCTTATCCCCATGACTGACAAGTTCCATCTGGGGTGGTTCCTGAACTTCGTCGCCGACGAGTGGAATGGCAACTGGGGTGACGGCGGGCGTGACTTCACCGGCGACTTCTACGTCGACATAGCCCGTGACTTCGAGCGCGCCAAGTTCGATTACATCCTCATCGAGGACAAGCTGATGGTCTCGACCGCTTTCGGCGGCACGATGGAGCATGACCTCAAGCACGGAATCAATCCCAAACACGACCCGGTGCCGTTGGCCGTGTTGATCGCCGCCGCCACCAAAAATATCGGCGTCATCCCGACGATGTCGACCAGCTTCTACCCGCCGTTCATGCTGGCCCGGTTGTGCAGCACCATTGACCACATCGCCAGGGGCAGGTTCGGCTGGAACGTGGTGACCTCCGGCGAAGACCGCTCGGCGCAGAACTTCGGTATGGACAAGCTCTATGAGCACGACGAGCGCTACGCGATGGCCAGCGAGTACATGGAGGTGGTCAGCAAGCTCTGGGAATCCTGGGAGCCCGACGCCATCGAGCGCGATTACGAGACCGGGACGTACGCAAATTACAAGAAGGTCAACACGATTGACTTCGAAGGCAAGTATTACAAGTCCCGCGGCCCGCTGAACACCGCGCCGTCGCCGCAGTACCGACCCACCATCGCCCAGGCCGGCGCCTCGCCCCCGGGACGTGAACTGGCCGCGCAGCACGCCGACACCATCGTCGCTCCGTCCAGTGGTGCCGAGGCGATGAAGGCCTACCGCGATGACATCCACGAGCGGATGAAGGCCAACGGTCGCGATCCATCCGAGTGCAAGGTGCTGTATCTGGTGTCGCCGATCGTGGCCGATACCCACGAGGAGGCCCTGGCCAAACGGGACCGCTGGTTCAGCACCGACTCCTATATCGAGTACATGCTGGCCGAGATCTCATCGATCACCGAAATCGACTTCTCCCAATTCGATCTCGACAAGCCGGTTCCGCCGGTGACGACCAACGGCGAGCGGGGCTCCCTGAATGCGTTCCTCTCCGGAAGTGAAGGAAAAACGTTGCGGGAGATCGTGACCGGCAACGGGCTGTCCGGCAAGATTCCGCTGGTCGGCACCCCGGCCGAGGTGGCCAAGGAGATGGGCGATCTGATGGAAGAGGTTGGTGGTGACGGCTTCCTGATCACCAGCCCGGTGATGCGGCTCAACCGCCGCTACGTCACCGAGATCACCGACGGCCTGATCCCCGAACTGCAGAAGCTGGGCCTGACCCGCACCGAGTACACGGCCACCACGTTGCGAGACACGTTGCGCGAGTTCTGATCATGACAGTCATCGGTACCCGGTGCCTGCCACTGGACGCCGGGGCTGGCGCGTTCTCATCGGTCGACGTCGCCGTCGAAGCGTTGCGCAATGGCGACATGGCGATTGTGGTGGATGCCGAAAACCCCGATGACGACGGCGATCTCATGCTGGCCGCCGCCCATGTCACGCCTGCGCGGTTGGCGTTCATGATGCGCCACACCGGTGGCATCCTCTGCGTCCCGATGCCGGCGGCCGACCTCGACCGGCTGCATCTTCCGCCCATGGTCGCGATCAGCGAGGACCCGCGAGGCGTCGGGTACACGGTGTCGGTAAATGCCAGGACCGGCATCACTACCGGTATCTCCGCGACGGACCGGGCCAGGACCATCTCACTGCTGACCAGCCCGGACACCCAACCGGCCGACCTGAGCAGGCCCGGCCATGTCTTTCCGCTGCGCGCCGTCGAGGGTGGTGTGCTGCGCAGGGCCGGTCACACCGAGGCCGCCGTCGATATGGTGCAGATGGCGGGCTTGCCGCCCGTCGCGGTGATCGGTGAGGTGGTCGACGACGACGGTGCCGTTGCCAGGGGCGATCGACTGCACACCTTCGCCGCCGCCCATGGGGTGCCGATCGTGACGATGGCCGAGCTGATCGCGTACCGGCGTCGCACGGAGCGTCTGGTGGAATTCAAGGCCTGCAGCCGGCTACCCACACGGCACGGGGTGTTCCGCGCGCATGGATTTCGGTCAGTGCTCGACGATCATGAACATATCGCGCTGGTGATGGGCGACATATCGGGTTCGGACACCTCACCCACGCTGGTCCGGGTGCACTCGGAGTGCTTGATGGGCAACGTATTTGGCTCAGGGCTATGTGACTGCAGTGCCAAAATGGACGGTGCGTTGGAGATGATTGCCGACGAGGGCCGTGGTGTCGTCGTCTATCTGCGCGGGCACGAGGGTCGCTGCGGTGGATTGCTTCCGATGCCCGCGTTGAGCGTGGGGCAGGCCAGGCCCGCCGACCGACGTGACTATGGGGTCGGCGCGCAGATCCTCGCCGATCTCGGGGTACGGCGGATGCGGCTGTTGACCGACAACCCGGTGAAGCGCATCGGGTTGGAGGCCTACGGTCTGGAAGTTACTGCAACAGAGCGGCTGCAGGCCGGGCGCGACTCAGACTGATGCGCTGGTTCCTGCCCCTGATGGCGGCCGGTGGAGTGGCGATGAGCCTCACCGCACCATTGGAAGTCGTCTTCGCCCGAGAGTTCTGGCACACCGGTCTGTTCATCGGCGTCTTCATGCTGACCGCATCCATGGGCGTGATCATCGTCGACGTGTTCGGTACCAGATTCATCCCAGGACTCGACGCCAGGGTCACGCTCACCGTCGGACTGGTCTTGTTCGGGGTGGCCTGTATCGGCATCGGATTGGCAACCGGCGGCGTTGCGCTGATGGCATCGCGCATCCTGCAGGGCATCGGTGGGGGTGTGGTGCTCGGCGCAGGATTACAGGCCGCGGTGCGGGTCCGGCCGATCCAGGCAGGTGCAGATCACGGGGTGGCCCGATCGGTGGGCCGGTTCAATGCCGCCTTCCTGTTCGGGGGTGCGATCGGCTCACCAGGAGGGCTTCTGGTTGCGGGGTTCATCGACGGCCGGCTCGGGTATCAGGCAGCGTTTGTCGGCACGGGTGTGCTGGCCTTGCTCATCGCCGTAACCCTGGCTGTCGCACTGCCGAGATTGGCTGCCCCGCTGGGAATTCCGCCGGCCCGGATCGGCCTACCACTTTTCGACAAGACCACCGGCGGCCGCGCGGCACTGGTGCTGGCGATGAGCGGCGATTTCCTGCGCGGCGGCGTGCTCTTCACCGCGCTGCCGCTGGCAGGTGCTGCCCTGGAGTACTCCAATCTGACGATCTCGGTGGCCATCGCATTGATGTCCGGGGTGGAGATCATCGTGTTGTTGATCGCCTACCGCTCTGTCCGTCCCGACGGGGTGGTCGCCATCTTGATCGGCTCGTTCGCGCTGGGCATGGTGTGTGCGGCGCTGCTGGCATTCATACCGGGCCAGACGACGTATCTGCTGGCGTCGGCTCTGTTCGGCGTGAGTCTGGCCGGGGCGACGGTGAGCCTGCCGGTGCTCGTCGTGGCTCAGGTCGGTGAATCCTCCGCCGGATTGGCAAAATTCCGGATTTCGGCAGGGATTGGGATGCTGGTGGGGTCGGTCGGCTGCGCAGTTCTGGGAGCTCAGGCCGGTGTTGCCGTCCTCTTCGGTCTCATCGCCGCCGTACTGTTAGCCAGCGCACAGTTGGCGCGGGTGGTCGGGCGCCGTCTGACGCCAACGTAACTCAGCCGAATCACCTTGGCTCGAATGCGTTAACAAATGTCTGATCAAATAATCGCGGGGTACGGAAGGATTCGAACCGTGTCGATAGATGACCGCGCATTACACAGTGGCTGGTCCGTCCGCGCCAGCCCGAACGCACCAGTGCGGCCGGAAGTGGTCTACCAGCGCCAGCGGCCGAGGCCCGACCGGCTGAACAACTCGGCTCGCCGAACCTATGACCTTCTTCGATCGACCCTGGTCAGCACCGGCCGCAGCGTATGCCTTGGCGAGCGCGAGCTCACCGACGCGATGTCGGCCAGCCGCAACACCGTCAGGGCCGTGCTGCAACAGCTGGCGCGGGAGGGCATGGTGACCCGCGAGCCCAAGAACGGAACGCGCGCCACCGGCTCGATACTGCTGCGCATCGACGAACTGAACACCCTCGACCAGTTCACCAGCGAGCCGTCCAACCAGATCGAGGTGCGCGCTCTCGAATGCCGCTGGCTGGGCTGCCCGCCGATGGTGCGGGACCGCCTGCGACTGTCTGCCGGGTGGAATGTGCTGATGATCGAGAGTCTGGTATTGCAGGATCAGCTCCCGCTGGGTCTGACCGTCAATTACATTGCGGTGGAAGAGGATCAGCCGGAGTTCGTCGTCGAGGATGCCGATGTCCTGCTCATTCTTGAGCGACAACTGGGCGTCCGGATCGGGGCCAGCAGCACCACCGTCGGCGCGGTCGCTGCTGACGAGCAGAGCGCTCAACTACTCGATGTCGAGGTCGGCGCCCCGATGGTCTGGCTCGAAGATGTCATCGAAGACGATGGCGGCCAGCCCAGGGCGTTATCCCAGCTCAGGCTGCGTGGTGATCGAGTTGCCTTCTCGGCTACCGCTTACCGGCACAGCGCGTGAAGCCTCGGGAGTGCCCACGGTCCGCGTCAGGTCTCGGCTGAGGAACGCGGTAACCGCGAGGACCACCAGCCCGGCCAGGGCAGACACCAGCATCGCGCGCTGAGGACCGAGCAGACTCGACATCACGCCGAGGATGACCATGCCGGCGGGTAGCGCCAAACCGATGGTGGTGGAGACCAATCCGAGCGCATCCGCACGTTCGTGCGGGGCCACGGCCTCGACCGGCAACGTCGCCTGGCCTGAGCCGAAGTATGCCTGTCCGATCCCCGCCACGCCGAGGGCGAGCAGCGCGACGATCACCAATGGGGCGTAGGCGAGCACCGCAAGGCCACACAGGCACAACGCCACTCCGGCCGCGTACGCGTAGAACGGGTGCCGCGTCGGCCGTACCACCAACACGCCGGCCACCGCGAGCTGCACGATGCCTGCCGCCGAGCCGATCACGCCTGCCATCAGGGCGTCCGCCCCGAGGCGTTTGGCGATGACGGGTACCAGCGGCGTGAAAGCGAAGTAGAAGAGATTGCAGATCAGGGTCACCAGCAGGATGACCGCCAGGGCCCGCGAGCGCCGCAACAGGTGCCAGTCGGTTTTCCGACCCCCGCCCACCACCGCCTCTGGGATGATCGGCAGCAGCCCCGGTGGCATGTGCCGCGTCGAGAACCACAGCAGTGGAGCCGAGCACGCCAGCAGCACAGCGGGAACGGCGAAGGCCACGCCAAGACCGAACGCTTGAATGGTGACCCCGCCGATCAGCGGGCCCAGCATCATCGCGCTGGCTTGCGCGGTGACCTCGGTGTTCAGCACCCGGGTCGAGCGCAGTGGCCCACTCATCTGGAACAGCAGTTCGCGCTGGGTGGTCATGTTCACCATGCCGCCGAAACCGTACGCCAGCATGAACGGGTAGACCATCCAGGTCTGCACCACGCCGCTGCCGACGAGCACTGCCATCAGTACCGAAATGGGTAGCAGGACAAGCTCGGTGCGCAGTACCAGGTGCGGTTTGTTGCGGTGCGAGGCGTTGCGCGCCGAGAAGTAGGCGCCCAGCAGCATCGGTGCGAACATGCCGACGCCGACGAACTGATTCGCGATGGGTGGGGCGCCGAGATGGGTGACCAGGTAGGTCCCCAGGAACAACCCATCCCATCGGGTCAGGTGCCACATCCACGAACTGATCAGCAACCATGGCAGCGAACCACCATGTGTGACGGGAACTTTCGTCAGAGTGCGACCCTCGGATCGGCCACCGACTGCAGGGCGTCTACCACGATATTGGTCACGACATAGAGTACCCCGACCACCAGCGTGACCCCGGCGATCGCATTGAAGTCGGCCTTGTCGATGGCCTTGGCGATGTACAGCCCGATACCGGGTCGGGCGAAGATCAGCTCGACCAGAATGCAGTTGCCGATCATCACCGCGAGCTGTAGGCCCATCAAGGCCAGCACCGGACCCAGGGAGTTACGGGCGGTGTGCATGAACAGAATCCGCTTCTCGCCCATGCCTTTCGCGCGGAAGGTCCGGATATGGTCGCTGTGCATCGTCGTCTCGAGACTGCTGCGCAGCACCCGGCCCACCGCCACCGCGGGTGTCAGCGCCAGGCAGAACGCCGGCAGGACCAGGTGGTACAAGTCGTCGAAAAAGAGCTCGGGACGCCCGGCCAGGATGCTGTCGATCAGCAGGAAATGCGTTGGTCCCGTCGGGGCGTCGTAGTAGGCGGTGGTGCCGGTGACCGGCAGGATGTTCAGATACCGGTAGAACACCAGCATCCCCAGCAGGCAGGCCAGGAAGACCGGCACCGACGCGCCGGAGATCATCACCACGCGAAGCACTCCCGATCCCCGCCAGCCCTGGGCCGTCGCCAGGCCGAGGAGGGCACCGATCAGAACGGTGAAAATCATTGCGACGAAAAGTAATTCCAAGGTGACCGGAAGGAACGTCGCGATATCGGAGACCACCGGTGTGCGGGTCAGGCTGGATTGGCCGAGATCACCCTGGACCGCGTTGACCAAATAGTGCACGAATTGCATCGGTAGCGGCTGGTCATACCCGAGCTGATGCCGCGCGGCGGCGTACACCTCGGGCGACGCTTTCGCGCCGACCAGCGCAGCCACCGGGTCGACCGGTGCCACCTGTTGCAGGGTGAACACCGCGATGACCAGGACCAGCAGTACCGGGATCGCGCCGAGCAGACGCCGGGGCAGGACGGTCAGCATCAACGGTCCCGGATCCGGTCGCGGATCGCATCGCCGGCGAAGTTGGCGACGATCGCGATGATGGCCACGGCCAGCGCAGGCATGATCGGGATCCACCAGGCGCTGAAGATGTAGGTGATGCCCTGGGCGCTCATCGACCCCAGTTCGGGTGCGGGTTGTGGGGCGCCGAGACCGAGGAACGACAGGCTGGACAGCATCAACACCAGGGCGGCGATATCCAGACTCGCGGTCACGATCGTCACCGGCACCGCCCCAGGCAGCAGGTGTCGTCGCAGCAACCGCCACCAACTCACGCCGCCGACCCGCGCTGCTTCCATATGCGGAGAGGCCCGCAGTTTTCGTACCTCTGAGCGGACGATGCGGGTGTACAGCGGCCACCAGACGATCGCGACACCGATCAGTGTGTGCGTGTAGGACCGGCCCAGCGCCGCCACCACGGCCAGTGCCAGGATCGGGCCGGGCAGCGCGAGGAACGCGTCGGTCATCCGCATCAGGACGGCGTCGAACCAGCCGCCGGCCGCCCCGGCGATCAGTCCGATCAGCCCACCGAACACCACGGAGAATGCGACCACAGCCAGTGCGCCGAACCAGCTGGTCTGCGTACCACACAGGACCCGGGACAAGATGTCGCGCCCGACGGTGTCGGTACCGAGCAGATTCGCCGCACCGGGCGCAGTCATCGGCTTGCCGACCGCGATGAGGGGGTCGAAGGGGGCGATCTGCTTGGCGAAGATCGCGACGAAGAACATCAGCCCCAGCGCGCCGAACGCGATGTAACTGGCCACCGACGTGCCCTGAAAGTACTGCCGGGTCGCCAGACCCATTCGACTGCGGTACCGCACCATGGGTGTCGGCACGTAATACTCTGCGATTGCCATTGCCGCTCCTGGGGTCTCGTGTGTCAGAACTCGCGCAGTGTCTCGCGCAGGGTGTTCTCGGTGTACTCGGTCCGCGTCAGGCCGAGACGCTGCAGCTCAGGCACCAGACCGTCGGTGATCGACGAAATGTACTGCCGGTTGAGATCCCAGCCCGGCTTCATGATCAAGAAACCGTCACCGCCGATCTCCTCCATGGCCTCACCCATTTCGCGTGCGACCGACTCCGGCGTGCCGACGAACTCGATACCGGTGGTCGCCCAGTCGATTGCCAGCTGGCGCAGCGTCTTTGGTCCCGGGCTACCGTCACCGCGCATGAAATGCTCCAACGAGCCGCGCTCGCCGTTGGTGGTCAGATCCGCGGGTAATGGTTCATCCCAGTCGAACTGCTTGAAATCGATCTCGGTGTTGGAGGAAATCCCGACGAGTTGCTTCTCGATATAGCTGTCCACCGAGGTCAGTCGGTCGATCTCCGCTCGGGCCTCGGACTCGGTCGCCGCGACCACCGGTGAGACACAGAACATCAGCTTGATGTCATCGGGGTTGCGTCCCGCAGCCGCGGCCCGAGCGCGAATATCGTTGCGGTACTCGCGCATTCCTTCTACGCCGGTGCCGACCGCGACGATCGAATCGGCCGCGCGGGCCGCGAAGGCCCGACCGCGCGGCGAGGCCCCGGCCTGCAGGATGGTCGGCCGGTGCTGCGGGGACGGGATGGTGTTGAGTGGCCCCCTGGACTTGAAGTACTTTCCGACGAAGTCGATCGGGCGGACCTTGTTGAAATCGGCGTAGGTGTGGGTTTCCCGGTCCATCACCACCGCGTCGGCATCCCAGGAGTCCCAGAGCTGGGTGACCACGTCGAAGTACTCGTCGGCGACGCTGTACCGCTCGTCGTGCTCGGGCAGGCCGTCAAGGCCGAAGTTCTGTGCGGCCCGGTCCTCGGCGGAGGAGACGATATTCCAGCCGAAGCGCCCTTCGGCGATCGAATCTACGGTCGAGGCCAACCGGGCCAACAAGTATGGCGGGTAGAACGACGTCGACATCGTGGCCACCACGCCGAGGTGCTCGGTCTTCGCCGCGATCAGCACTGCCAACGGAATCGGATCGTGTTTGGGCGCGAACACCGAGTTCTTCAGCGCGCCTTCCATCGAACTGCCGTAGGCGTCGGCCACCATCACGGTGTCTTCGATCATGATGAAGTCGAAGCAGGCCCGTTCCATGCTGCGCGCCATGTCGACGTAGAACTTGCCGTTGGACCAGTTCGCCACATCCGGTGAGGCCCAAGGCGAATCCCATTCCGGCGGAATGAAGTTCATGAACCAGCCCAGGTGGAACTTCTTCGTCACAGTCTTCTCCTTTGTCGGTACGGGTATCGCTTCAGTTGACGAGCAGCTGGTCAATCTGGCCGTTGGTCAGCAGGCAGGACGCCAGGTGCCGGGTGGTGTCGTCGGTAGACAGCAGATTCGGCACGTCGCTGGCGCAGCGCTCCACCCGCTCGGTGCAGCGGGGGTGAAACGAGCATCCGGACGGGATCGACAATGGGCTGGCCGGTTCACCGGGTAACCGCACCGGTTCCTTACCCGGGCTGGGCACCGCAGCCAGAAGTGCCTTCGTGTAGGGGTGTTTCGGGTTGTTGATCAGTGCCTCGGTCGGTGCCAGCTCGACGATCTGACCGAGGTACATCACTGCGATCCGGTCGGCGATGAAGCGCGCGGCGGCCAGGTCGTGGGTGACGAACATGACCGCCATACCCAGCTCGCGCCGCAGCTCCTGCAGCAGGTTCAATACCGACGCCGCCAGGGACGCGTCGAGCGCCGAGGTCGGTTCGTCGCACAGGAGCAGTCGGGGCGGCACGATGATCGCGCGCGCGAAGGCCACCCGTTGGCGCTGACCACCGGAGAGGCTGGATGCCTTGATACTGGCCACATCCGGTGGCAGCCCGACTTGGTGCAGGGCGGCGTCGACCCGTTCCCGGCGTTGGGTCCGCGTCGTGGTTTTCAGCAGCCGTTCGCCGACGATCTCGCCGACCGACATCCAGGGGGTCAGCGATGCGCCCGCATCCTGGAACACCATCTGTGGCCGTTCGCCGATGTACTTCACGGTGCCACCGTCGGGCTGCATCAGCCCGGCCACGACCCGAAGCAATGTCGATTTTCCCGAACCCGATTCACCCACCACCGCAATGGATTCCCCCGGTGCAACATCGAGGATGATGTGACGCAGCGCGTGCAGGTTGTCCTTCCCGAACAGGCCGCGGCGCACCGGGAAGTGCTTGTCGACTCCGTTGATCTGCAGTGCGGGCAGGGTGTCGTCGACGTCCATCATCGGCCCGAACGGCGGGGTCTCCAGGCGGGCCTGGGTCTCGGCGGTTGCGTTGGGCACGATGCAGGCCGCCACACCGGAATGGGTCCTGGCCGGTGTGGGATCCGGTAGCACGTCCGAGCACGCGGGAGTCGAGGCCGGGCAACGCGGCGAGAAGGCACACCCACTGGGATGGTGGCGCGGATCCGGCGGCTGACCCGGCAGCGCGCTGATCGCGTGGCCCAGCGGCAGATCCAGGTCGAGGCGTGAGTTGAGCAGTCCGTAGGTGTATGGATGCGACGGCGCCCGCAGGACCTCGTCCATGGTGCCCATCTCGGCCAGCCGGCCGCCGTAGAGCACCGCGATGCGGTCGGCGATCTGGGAAGCCACCCCGATGTCGTGGGTGACGACGATGAACGATGTGCCCAACTCGCTGCACAGATCGCGCAGCAGGGCCAGCACCTGCGCCTGCACGGTGACGTCAAGGGCGGTGGTCGGTTCGTCGGCGATGACCAGATCTGGTTTACCTGCGACCGCCATCGCGATCATCACGCGCTGGCGCAGGCCGCCAGAGAGCTCGTGCGGGAAGGCTTTCATCCGTCGGGCGGGGTCGGGCACGCCGACCAGTTCAAGCAGGCGCCGTGCTTCGTCGGGATCTTCGGTCAGCTCGGTGATCTGTTTACCGACACGCATCGTGGGGTCCAGCGATGTCATCGGGTCTTGGAACACAGCACCGAGGTGCGCTTTGCGCACGCGGCGGCGTTCAGCGGGGCTGGCCGCGACCATATCGACACCGCAGACTTCGGCAGAGCCGGAGATCACGGGTGCGGGCTGGCCGGCGAGCAGACCCAGTAACGCCATGCCGAGGACACTTTTTCCCGACCCCGATTCCCCGACGAGTGCGAGTACTTCGCCCGGCTGAATATCGAGGCTGACGCCGCGCAGTGCGTTCAGGGGCACCCCGCGGCGCTGGAAGGTGACGTTGAGGTCGCGCACCCTGGCCCGGGGGGTGTCCGGGCCAGGGTGCTGATCGGAAACATCCGCTGGTGCGATGTCGTGCGCGTCGATGCTCATAGCTGACAACCCTCGGTTCCGGTGGGAGGTTCCGAATCGGGGGAGCGGGACCGCGGTCGGCGCTGGCACGGGTTCGCTCAATCGGTGTATCCACAGCAAAGCGGCGGCGCGTGACAGATTTAGGACGCGCCTATGACCATCGGATTGCGCCGTCATATCGCGGATTGAAATCACCTAGAGCACATAGCCCGATTGTCGGCTCCTCCTCATCGCTCGTGCCTCGCTCTGCGTCGTCGACCTGGCGCGGCGCAATCCAAGCTTTACCCCTGGACCGGGCCGGAGAAATTTGCTTCTCGTTAACTGCAACGATGAACAGGTTGAAGTGGTCGTCGGCCAGTGGGAGAGTGCGCTCATGACAGTCGTAGTGGTAGGAAATCCGAAACCGATGTCGCGGACGCGGGCCGCCGCTGAGCTGGTGGCCGAGAAGCTGACCGGCACCGCTCCCGAGCATGTCATCGACGTCGTCGACCTCGGTCCCGGCCTGCTCGGCTGGGGTGACCCAAAGGTGGCCGAGGCCAAGGAAATTGTGAAGTCCGCCGATTCGCTGGTGGTGGCCTCACCGACGTTCAAAGCCACCTACACCGGTCTGCTGAAACTGTTCCTCGATCAGTTCGGGGCTGGTGAGCTCGGCCAGATCACCACGTTTCCGTTGATGCTCGGTGGCTCGCTGGCGCATGCGCTGGCCCCCGAGTTGACGCTGCGACCTGTCCTGGTCGAGATCGGGGCCAGCTGCCCGGCACCGAGTCTGTACCTGATCGACACCGAATACGAAACCTCGCCGGAGCTGGAAAAGTGGCTCAGCGTCGCCCGTCGCTTCGTCCCGCAGGTGTCCGCATGATCACCGCGATCGACGGCAACTTCGACCAGGCCCTGCTGCGGCAGGCCTTCGGAGCCTTCCCTAGTGGCGTCACCGCGTTCTGCGGTCTGATCAACGGCGTTCCTGAGGGGATGGCGGCCAGTTCGTTCACCTCCGTTTCCCTTGACCCGCCGCTGGTTTCGGTCTGTGTTGCCAACACCTCCAGCACGTGGCCCAAACTGGCGGAGCTAGAGCACCTCGGGCTCAGCGTGCTGGCCAACGAGCACACAACGGTCGCGCGGTCGCTGGCGTCGAAGACCGGTGACCGGTTCAGCGGTGTCGACTGGACCTCGACCGACACCGGTGCGGTGTTTGTGCACGGGTCCACACTGTGGCTCGAATGCGTACCGTTCAAGCGGGTCGAGGCCGGCGATCACGAGATCGTCGTGCTGCAGATCGTTGCGCTGGCGGTATACCCCGATGTTGCTCCGATGGTCTTCCACCGCAGCAACTTTCATGGTTTGGCTACCGCGGGTTGATATCGGCCAAAGCGCGCTGCCGGACTCGACGATCCGGCAGCGCGCTTGCTGGCCTAGGTTTTTGTGGGCACGTCAGGTCCTCTTGAGTGCGGGCGGCCAGAAGATCTGCGGGTAGAACGAGTTGCTCTCGATACCGGTCAGGCTCTTGTGTGTGATCGTCGAGTTCGGCGGCAGGCATAGCGGGATCCAGATCGCGTCATCGATGACGATCTTGCTGCATTGCTGGTAGATGGCATTCATCTGTTCCTTGTCCGGCGCCCGGACGGCCTGGTCCATCAACCCGTCCAGTTCTGTGTTCGAGTACTGGAAGAAATTCAACGGCGCCGCGCCGGTACGCAGCAGAATCCGGAATGTGGTGTCCAGGTGCAAGGTGTCGCCACCGAGGAAGGCCACCATCAGATCGGGCCGCTTCTCGGGCGGTTGATTCGACAGGTCGAACATTTCCGCCACCGGTAGCGTTCGGACGGTCACATCGAGACCCAGTGTGGCCAGCTGATTCTGGATCAGCTCGGCCATCTGTTGGCGGGGTGCGCCGCCGTCGGCGGCCCAGGCCAGGTCGACCTTCTTCGATGGGAGTGAACCGATCATCGCCGTCAGCGCCGCGGGGTCGACATCGGTCGGGAAGGGAGCCATCGCGGGGGGTAGGGACTCGGTAGGCCACATCGACTCCTGGGCCGTCGCCAATCCGCCCCACGCGGTATCGACGATGGTCTTGCGATCCAGGGCGGTCATCATCGCTTTCCGCAGTGCCAGGTTGGCGAAGATCCCCGAGGTGGGATTGAGCCAGATGGCTTCGCCGACACCGCCGATGGCGTTCACCACCGAGAACTTCGCATTCTGTTGATAAGCAAGCACATCCGGGATGGAGAAGCCTTTCGACACCAGGTCGAAGGCACCAGAGTCGAGCTGCAGCTTCTGGCTGGTGATATCCGGGGTGATGTTGATCCGGATGGTCTCGAATGGCGGCTTACCCTGCCGGTAGTCGGGGAATGCGGTCAGCGTGTAATGGCTGCCTGGGACGAACTCCGTGATCGTGTACGGACCGCTGCCCGCGTCATGAGTTTTGAGCCACTCCTGCGCCAGGTCGTCACCAATGGCGTTCTTGGCCACCGTCGTCGGGCTCACCGCGAACGGCTGCCACGGGCAGGCCAGGTAGTGCATGAAGGCGTTGTTGGGTTCTTTGAGAGTGACCACGAACGTCGTCGGATTCGGCGCCTCAGTCTTGACCACGCCCGCCACCATGTACGCGGGGCCCTGGTTGACCTTGGTACGGCGCTCAAAGCCCTTGATCCAGGATGCGGCGTCGACCGGCGTGCCGTCGTGGAACTTCACGTCGGGTTCCAACGTGAACGTGTAGGTCAGCTGATCGGGGGAGAGCGTCCAGGACTTGGCCAGCTGCGGGATGATTTCTGCAGAACCTGGCTTGTAGCGGACCAGTCCCTCGTAGGCGAACTCCATCAACTGGGCGCCTTCGCCTTCGTACATGATGTCGGGATCGGGCACCTGCATATCCGCCAGGAACGGCATCTTCAGCGTCAGGGTGTCGCCACCGGCCGATCCGCCGCCTGCCCCGCCTCCAGCGCCGCAGGCGGCTGCCAGGGCCGCGAGGCTGACTCCGCCAATGGTGATGCCGCTGGCCTTGAGGAAGGCGCGGCGATCCCATTCTATGGCGGGGGCGGACGGATTATTGTTCGGGCGTGTTTTCTGGAACACGAATTCCTCCTGCTCGGATCAGCTTGACCGAGTCACGGCTCTCGTTGGCGCTCCTCCGCGCAAGTACACCGGCGTTGCGTGACGCCTCCGCGTCACATCGGTACCTCTCGTATTACGCCGGTAAACACCGCCGCCGGTTCGCCGACCGGTCAGAACTCCAGCAGGTTCTCGCGGAACGTACTGTGCTGGTACCCATCTCGGATGAGTCCGCGCTTGCGCAGTGCCGGTGACAGACCATCGGCGATCTCGGCGATGTTGCGTCGGGTGACCACAGGGGAGAGTAGGAAGCCGTCGCCGCCGACTTCTTCCATGGCCTCGCCCATCTTGGCCGCGACGGTGTCCGGCGAGCCGACGAAGGCGAGGCCGGCATGGGTGTCGACGGTGGCGATGGCCTCCCGCAGTGTCTTACCCCTGGCGCCCTCGATGAAGGTGCGCAGTGTGCTGGTCTCGCCGTTGCCCCAGACGTCGGGGACTTCCTTGTCGAGGTCGAAGGTGGAGAAGTCGAACTCGCCGCCGGAGGTGTAACTCAAACCCCATAGCGCCTTTTCGATCGCGTGGTCACTCCACCGTGCCTCTTTCATGTCTTCTTCCCTGGCATGGGCGACCCGGTCGCTGTCGCCCAGAATCGGGTCGATCAGGAAGAGGATTTTCAGCGTGCTGGGATCGCGACCGTATTCCTTCATCCGGCGGTGCATATCGAGCCGGAATGCTTTCATGCTCTCGATGCTGGTGCCGTGCGCCAACATTGACTCCGCGTACCTGGCCGCCAGGTCGCGTCCGGCGGGTGAGGCACCCGCCTGCACGATCACCGGTCGGCGCTGAGGGCCGGGAATGGTGTTCAGCGGCCCCCTGGTCCGGAAGTACTTCCCCTCGAAGTCGACGGGGTGCACCTTGGTGTGGTCGGCGTAGCGGGGCGTCTCCTGGTCCACCAGGACGGCACCTTCTTCCCATGAATCCCACAGCGCACCAACTGCTTCCATCCATTCGGCGGCCATTCCGTAGCGCTCGCTGTGCAACATCAACCCGTCGTAGCCGTACTGTTGCGCGGCGCGGTCCGAGCTCCCCGTCACCACGTTCAGTCCGACGCGGCCCTCGGTGAGGTGGTCCAGGGTCGTCATCGTCCTGGCCGCCATGAACGGGTGGTAAAAACTCGTCGACAGGGTGACCGCGATCCCGATGTGTTTGGTGCGCTGCGTCAACAGCGGAATCAGTGGCACCGGATCGCATTTCGGTGCCAGCATCCCGTATTTGAGGGTGGTCTCCATGGAGCGGCCGTAGGCATCTTCGACCATGCTGGTGTCCTCGACCAATAGATAGTCGAAGCGGGCCCGCTCCAGTGATGCGGCCAGGTCGACGAAGAGGTCACCCTTCATCCAGTCGTGGCCCGTATTACCCGCCCACGGGTCCAGCGCCCACGTTTGCGCACTGAATCCACTGCCCATGAACCAACCGAGATGAAACATATGGACCTCCCTCAGGTGGGTCCAATGTGGCGTGCCGATGTTTCAGACGGCGGGGTCAGATGATTGCGTCCGCATTGCGCTGTTCACAATCCCAGATCGTGATAGATGCCCGGCCGTTCGGCGATCGCGTCGGGCAGGGGAAAGATCACCCAGTCGTGGATCTGGCCCTTGCGCAGTTCGAAGGTGAAGATCGAACTGGGATTGTCGGCGACTTTCTGTTGCAGGGCAAGGACACTGGCCGCGGTCAGATCGAGTGACCCGGCGTAGACCGCGGTTTGCGGCAGGCTGTCGAGCGACCCGAACAGCGGACTGACCAAGGGGTTGAGCGTCCCGTCCGGATCCTCAGGGGTCTGTAGGCCGTTGGCCCAGGTGAAGGCAGCGCCGGACCCTGACACCAGAGCGAGTAGCGGATCGTCGATCAACCCGACATAGGGATTGGTGTCGCTGAGATCGAGTGCGGGCGATAGCAGGACCATGCGGCTGGGCAGGTGATCGGCCAGGCACTCCTGGTCGCCGTCGCACCGCCGGACCAGCTCTTGGGCGGCTGCCATGGCAATGGTGCCGCCGGCGGAGTCGCCGAGGACACTGACGTTCTCGGCCCCGTGTGCGGCGACCTGGCCCGCGATGAAATCGGCCATCGTCGGGATGACGGTGACGGCGGTTCCGCCGGTGCCTGCCGCATTGGCCAAGGGGTACAACGGCACGATGACGGTGGCGCCGGTATCACGAGCGGTATCGGCGTAGGTCCACCAGTGAAAGAAGCTGGCCTGCAAGGTGAACGAACCACCGTGGATGCCGATGACTACTTCCCCGGTCGGCTCGGCCGGTGTCAGCGTCCACACCTTCCAGCCGTCGTACTCGTCGTTGGTGACGTTGAGGCCGTGGGTCAGGATGCCCGGCGGAATACCGTCGGTAAACAGCGGGATACTGGCACCCGAGCCGGCGATATCGGCGCCGAACAGATCGACGATCGGTTTGAGCAGGCGCAGTCCGGTGACCAGAGCTTGGGAGACCAGCGACGGTTCGCCGGTGAAAGTCGCGTCCAGGGTCGGGGCGGATTTGGTGGCGAGATTACGTCGGGTGAGCCCCAGCAGTGCCTCCAGCGGGGGCGGATCGGCGGGGGTGGTCGGAACAGTGGTGGACGACGACAACGCTGCGGGTGCCTTGCGTGTGCTCGCCGAGCTTGTCGTCACGGTGTTGGCGCGCAGGCGTTGCGGTGCGGAGCGGGCGCCGGTGGACTTCGACCGAGCGGATTTCGCCGACCTCGATGTCGAAGAGGCCGACGCCGAGGAGGCCGACGCAGACGCAGATGACGCCGACGCCGTCCCCTCCGCCTCTGCTTGTGCCGAGCCGCAACCGAGGGTGATCAGGGCTGCACCGATGCCCATGGCCACGGCTAGCCCGCCCGTGCGGCCCACATAGGTAGTCATGGGCGAAAACTAACAACCGCGCTAATTACCTGAGGCGGGTTTGGCCGGATTGGCGCTCGGTCAGCCGGCCATGAACTCGGAGTATGCCGCCGCCAGGTTGGCAGGCAACACCTGCACATTGCACTGATCCTGGGTATTGCCGATGGGCGCCAGGATGCCGCGCAGATCGTGGTACTCGCCGGGGTTGGCCGTGAAATAGCTCCGCAGGTTCGCCGATGCCTCGGCCTGCGGCTGGTTCTGCGCGGCCGTCACGGCCTGGTTGGCACCGGGATGCGCATCGAGGTACTGCCGGGCGGAGATCGTCGTCGTCGACACGGTGTTGGCGATCCCGCCGGGGCTGCAGTCCGCAGGCGCAGCCGTGGCGATCGGTGCAGCCAAGGTGGCCGCCGCGAAGCCGCTGATGGCGCAGGCACTGGCGATACGAACGAATGTCATGTGATGTCCTTACATAGCTTTGAACAGGTCATCCCCCGATCCCTGCCCTGTTGGCTACCCGAACGCGCCCTGATGAACACATCCGCTCGCTAGTAGCGCTCGTCGACTGTGCAGGGTCTTGTCGAAGAATCGGCAAATTCTCGACGACTTCCTGCACAGTCGGCGCCACGGCGCCACGGACAAAACACCAGGTCAGCCGCGCGGGAACTGCGGGCCCGAGTACTTCTCCCAGGGGGAGTAGTCGGCGATCAGCTCATCCTGCGGTGGCCGCCGATCCTCCGGCACGTGCTGCAGATTGATCCGGATCCGGTACCAGATCGAGCTGGGGCCGCGCATACCGTCGACCAGCACATCGATGGGTTCCAGCCGTTCGGCGGCGTCGGGGTAGCGCTGTTTCCACGTGTCCAGCGCAGCCATCGCCTCGTCTTTGGTCTTGGTCCTGGCGATCTCGATCAAGGGCATCTGAGACACCCTGTTGCCTGACCCATCGCCGCGGCGCGCGCCCTTGGGGGCCTTCTCGGCGGGACCCAACTCCTCGGCCAGCGCCAGCA
Organism: Mycobacterium sp.; assembly: GCF_965229105.1. Lineage (GTDB taxonomy): Bacteria > Actinomycetota > Actinomycetes > Mycobacteriales > Mycobacteriaceae > Mycobacterium. The sequence continues at coordinate 6,483,835 of NZ_OZ245858.1, read as the reverse complement.
GCCGATCGAGGCCGCCGGCAGCCGCGTCGGGAGAGTCCATCCCGGCCCACGGATCACCGATGGCGGCGAACCGTTGCGGCACGGTAGCGACGGTGAACTCTTCCGGACGGCAACCGGGCACCTCGGCCCAGTGCAGCGGTGTGGAGACCCTGGCGTCGGGTAGGGCCCGCACCGAGTACGCCGACGCGACGGTCCGGTCCTTTGCGTTCTGGTTGAAGTCGACGAACACCCCCTGGCGCTCCTCCTTCCACCAGCGGCTGGTGGCCAGCTCCGGTGCTCGGCGTTCCACCTCCCTGGCCACGGTCTCCGCGGCCAGCCGGACCTGCCGGTAGGACCAGTTCGGTGCAATCCGGGCATAGATATGGAACCCGCGCGACCCTGACGTCTTCGGCCACGCGGCCAGACCGTGATCGGAGAGAACCTCTCGCGCCACCAGGGCGGTATCGACGATCTGTTGCCAGCCGACGCCGGGCATCGGGTCGAGGTCGACACGTAATTCATCGGGATGTTCCAGGTCACCGGCCTGCACCGGGTGTGGGTTGAGATCCACACAGCCGAGGTTGACCGCCCACGCCAAGCCGGCGGCATCGTGGATCACGGCTTCCTTGGCCGATGTGCCCGAGGCGTATTTCAGCTCCGCGACGTCGATCCAGTCCGGTCGTTTCTCCGGCGCCCGCTTCTGGAAGATCGCCTCCTGGTTGATCCCCTTGACGAAGCGTTTCAGGATCATCGGGCGGCCGGCGACACCGCGCAGCGCCCCGTCGGCCACCGCCAGGTAGTAGGCGATCAAGTCAAGCTTGGTCAGTCCCGCTTCGGGGAAGACCACCTTGTCCGGATGCGTCACAGATATCTGACGACCGGCCACCTCCAGCAAAAACGGTCCGGCCATACCGTCATGGTAATTTCCCAACCGTTCTGCGACGCCCGTCACATATTGTGGTGCGATGCCGAACCTGACAGATGTGCCGTTGCAGATTGCCGCCAAAGCGCAGCAGTATTTCGAGCGAGGGTCCGCTGAGCTGCACTACGTCCGCAAAATGATCGAAGCGGGTGTGTTCAAGCTGGAGAACCCGCAGATCGTCGCGGGCATGATCGGCGATATTCGCAAGTGGGGCGAATTCGGCATGATCCCCGCCCTCAACGCCCGCCGGACGCCCAACGGCGTCGCCATCATCGACGACGACGGCGAGATGACGTTTCGGGAGCTCGATGAGGCCGCCCATGCGGTGGCCAACGGCTTGCTCGCCATGGGCGTCAAGGGCGGCGACGGGGTTGCTCTGCTGATCCGCAACCACCGCTGGTTCCTGGTCGCGTTGTACGGGGCCGCGCGGACCGGTGCCCGGCTGATCTTGCTCAACAGCGAATTCTCCGGGCCGCAGATCAAAGAGGTGTCCGAACGCGAAGGCGCGAAGGTCATCATCTACGACGACGAGTACACCTCTGCGGTGGCGAAGGCCGAGCCGCCGCTGGGCAAGATGCGGGCTCTGGGCACCAACCCCGACAAAGAGGAGCCGTCCGGTTCGACGGACGAGACCCTGGCCGAGCTGATCGCGCGCAGCAGTAAACAGCACGCGCCGAAGGCCACCAAGCACTCGAAGATCATCATCTTGACCAGCGGCACCACCGGCACACCCAAGGGCGCCAACCGCAGCTCGCCGCCGTCGCTGGCCCCCATCGGCGGGGTGCTTTCGCACGTGCCATTCAAGGCCGGTGAGGTGACGTCGTTGCCGGCACCGATGTTCCATGCGCTCGGCTTCCTGCACGGCACGATCGCCATGATGCTGGGTTCGACGCTGGTGCTGCGGCGGCGGTTCAAACCGTCGACCGTGCTCGAAGACATCGAGAAGCACAAGGTGACGGCCATCGTGGTGGTGCCGGTGATGTTGTCGCGCATCCTGGACCAACTGGAAAAGACCGATCCCAAGCCAGATCTGTCGACCCTGCGGATCATCTTCGTATCGGGCTCTCAACTCGGCGCCGAACTCGCCACCAGGGCGATGAAGGATATCGGCCCGGTCGTCTACAACCTTTATGGCTCAACGGAAATCGCGTTCGCGTCGATCGCGCGGCCGCAGGATCTGAAGAAGAACCCGTCGACGGTCGGCCCCGTCGTCAAGGGGGTCAAGGTCAAGCTCTTCGATGAGAACGGCAAGGAAGTACCCAAGGGTGAGGTGGGCCGCATCTTCGTCGGGAACACCTTCCCGTTCGAGGGGTACACCGGCGGTGGCGGCAAGGCGATCATCGACGGGCTGATGTCGTCCGGCGATGTCGGCTACTTCGACGAGCACGACCTGCTCTACGTCAGTGGGCGCGACGACGAGATGATCGTGTGCGGCGGCGAGAACGTGTTCCCCGCCGAAGTCGAAGATCTGATCAGTGGGCATCCCGAGGTCGTCGAAGCCACCGCGCTGGGCGTCGAGGACAAAGAGTGGGGCCACCGACTGCGGGCGTTCGTGGTGAAAACCGAAGGCGCCACTGTCGACGAGGACGCGATCAAGCTCTACGTCAAGGAGAACCTGGCCCGGTACAAGGTGCCGCGTGAAGTCATCTTCATGGACGAGCTGCCGCGGAACCCGACGGGCAAGGTCCTCAAGCGGGAATTGCGCGAAATCGAGGTCGAAAGCTGACGAGCCACGCTAGGGCCGCCAGCCGAACCCACCATTGACGTAATCCGATAAGCACCAAGGGTTGTCCCGGCAGGCGATGATCGCGCCTGCGTCGGGGGCAGCGCCCCGCACACGATTACCACGCGGCGGCAGGTTGCAGTTCTGGATGTACGGGTTGAGCGGAACTATCCCGTTGACGCAGGGCGCAGCTACCGCCGACACCGGCGGGTCACCGACGAGCTGGGGGCCCACGATAAGACCCGTCAGCAGCGCCGAACAGGCGACGATGCGCCCGACGGTCCGCTGACGAGTGCTCATCGTCTGACGGTACGCCCGCCCTACGGGTCGCGGGGTAATCCGAGCAATCGTTCGGCGATGATATTCAGCTGCACCTCGGTGGTGCCGCCGTAGATGGTGGTGGCCCGGCTACCCAGCAGCCACTCGACCCACTTGCCAGACAGCGTTTCAAGATCGCCGATAACCGCATCGGTGCCGAATGATTCGACCGCGAACTCCGCGTACCCCTGCCCGGTTTTCATCGACAACAGTTTGGAGATCGCCGCCGACGGCATCGCGTCACCACCGGCGAGCGTCAGCAGGGTCGAACGCAGGTTGAGCAGTTTGGCCGCATGTCCTTCGGCGATCAACTGGCCGGCCCGGTTCTGGGCGATCTGGTCGAACTGACCCGCTTTGACGAAATCGACGAAACCGTCCAGGGTGGCCAGGAATCCGGGCTCGCTGCTACCGATCGACACCCGCTCGGCGGTCAGTGTGTTGCGGCTGACCTCCCAGCCGCGGTTGACCTCGCCGAGCACCATCGCGTCCGGGACGAACACATCGTCGATAAAAACGGTGTTGAACATCGCGTTGCCGGTCAGCTCACGTAGGGGTTTGACCTCGACACCCTCGCTGGCCATATCGAGCAGGAAGTAGGTGATGCCATTGTGTTTGGGGGCGGTGCTGTCGGTGCGCGCCAGTAGTGCACCCCACTGCGAGAACTGGGCGCCGGTGGTCCAGATCTTCTGGCCGGTGATCCGCCAGCCACCGTCGACCTTGGTGGCCTTGGTGGACAGGCTGGCCAGGTCGGAGCCGGCGCCAGGCTCGGAAAACAGCTGACACCAGATCATTTCGCCGCGGAACGTCGGCGGCAGGAACCGTTGCTTCTGCTCATCGGTGCCGAACGCCACGATCGAGGGGATGATCCACGCCGCGATACCCATCGGTGGCCGCTTGACCTGCCCGGCCGGGAATTCTTGGGCGATGATGATCTGCTCGATCGGGCTCGCCCCCCGGCCCCACGGGGTGGGCAGGTGTGGCTGTACCCAGCCGCCCTCGGCGATCGCGACAAGACGCTCGTCGCGCGGAAGTGCTTTCAGCCCAGCGACTTCGGCACGGATCTCGTCGCGGAGCTTCTCGGTATCCGGATCGAGGTCGATGGCGATGGTGCGCATACCGGTGGACGTCGCGGTATCGACGACGCGCTGCGGGTAATCCGACGCCCGCCCGAAACAGGCGGCCAGCAGCAGCGCGCGGCGGTAGTAGACGTTGGTGTCGTGTTCCCAGGTGAACCCGATACCGCCGTGCACCTGGATGCAGTCCTGCGCGCAGTGCTGGGCGGCGTGCGGTGCCAGCGTCGCGGCGACAGCGGCGGCGAACGCGGCATGCGCGTTCTCGTCGCCGTTATTCGCGTCGTCGAGCGCCCGCGCCGCGTCCCAGACGGCAGCCGTGGCCCGTTCGGTGACGGCGATCATCTCGGCGCATTTGTGCTTGACGGCCTGGAACTGGCCGATCGGCCTGCCGAACTGCTCGCGGATCTTGGCGTAGGCCGACGCAGTGTCGGTCGCCCAGCGCGCGACGCCGATCGCTTCGGCGGACAGCAGGGTCGACATCAGGGCGCGGGCATCCTCGCGGCTGAGGTTGCTCAACACCCGGTCGTCGCTCACCTCGACGGCGTTGACGCGCACATGCGCGACGGGACGCAGCGGATCGACGCTGTCCACGGGGACGATTTCGAGGCCCTCGGCGTCGAAAACCACCCATTCCTCGCCGCTTTCGATCGAGACGGGCAGGACCAGCAGCGATGCCTGTGCGGCGGCGGGAACCGCGCGCACCTCACCGCGGATCACCAACGCGTCTCCCTGCCGGGTCGCGGTCAGGCCGGAATCGATGGCGTACGCGGCGATCGCGGCACCTGAGGCCAGGTCGGTCAGCAGCTTCGATTCGGGGTCGTGCGCGGCGATCAGCGCGCTCGCGATCGCCGACGGTACGAAGGGGCCAGGCACTGCGCCATAACCGAATTCGGCAAGCACAATCGCCAGCTCGAGAATGCCGAAGCCCTGTCCGCCGACGGATTCGGAGAGGTGCAGCCCCTGCAGTCCCTGCTCGGCGGCCGCACGCCAATACGGCGGCGGGTTCACTATCGGCGTCTCGAGGGCCTCGTGCAGCACATCGGACGGTGCGACGCGTTCGACCAGAGATCGCACCGAATCGGCGAGGTCAGCGTGCTCGGAATTGACGGCGATCGGCATACGTTGCCTTCCCTATTAACCGGTGGGTTGGGAGCAAGAGTACCTGCGACTCACACCGCGTTGACAACCGAGTACGGCGGCAGCCCATCGCGCACCCTGCGGCAGTTGCTGATGGCAGCCGTCAGATAGCGGGTCATCGTGTCGGCGGTGTACCAACTGACGTGAGGGGTGAGCAGCACATTGTCGAGCTTCAGCAGCGGATTGTCCGGTGCGACGGGTTCCTCGGTGAACACATCCAGGGCTGCCGCGGCCAACCGGCCGCTGCTGAGGGCATCCACCAGGGCGGCCTCGTCGACCACGCCACCACGCGACGTGTTGACCAGGACGGCATCGGATTTCATCTTCGCCAGGGCGTTGGCGTCGATCAGCCGTTCGGTGGCGGCCGTCAGTGGCAGGTGCAGCGAGACGATATCGCTGTTCTTCAGAAGCTCGTTGAGCGTCGTCCAGTGGAGGTGAAACGGGTCGCGCGCGGAGGTGGTGTGGATGACGTTGGCACCCATGCTGCGCACGATCTGTTCCACCCGCTTGGCGACGTTGCCGTAACCCACCAGCCCAACGGTGCAGCTGCCGAGATCGCGCACCGTCTCGCCGAGGTCGGGATCCGATGGCCAACCCTGACCCGCCCTGGTGGCGCGGTCGAGCGCAAGGAGTCGTCGCAGCGCGGCCAACATCATCATCACGGTGCCTTCGGCGACCGATGGGGCGTTCGCACCGGGCATGTTCGCGACGGCGATACCTCGCGCAGTGGCGCTGTTGATGTCGATGGTGTTTACCCCTGCACCCAGCTTGTGGATCAGGCGCAGTCGGGGTGCGCGTTCCATCTGAGCAGCGGTCAACGGCCGAAGCACGTGCCAGATGACATCAGCCTCAGGTAACTCTCGGTACAGCGCGGCGTCGTCATCTTCGGCAACCCATCGGATATCGAGCCAATCTGCCTCGGCGGCAACCTGTTCGAGAACTCTGCTGCCAGGAGTGAAGTGCGCGAGGACTCTCACCGCCACCTTTTCGCTATCCATTTCGCGATCGTATCGGCCTGCTCACTGCGTGCCCCAGGGGTGGTGAAGTAGTGGTCGGTGTCGATCGAGCACAGCTTTTTGTCCGTGCCGGCGAGCGCGTCGAAGATGCGCTTGGCGTCGGAGGGGAACACCCCGGTGTCCTGGTCGGCGTTGATCACCAGTGCCGGGCAATCGATGCGCGCCAGATGCGGTTCGGCCCGCGTCTGGGCGTGGCGCAGGCTCCACATCCCGATCCAGTTCCGCAGGGTGCAGGCCGCGGCGATGCCGTGCGTCGAGCGGTTCGCCTTGGCCGGCACCCCGGCGTAGCAGAGGTTGGGCTGGCGTTTGGTCGGTTCGATCGTCGGGTCAACCATCCGCGGATCGGCCCAGGTCCGCATGACGGTGAACGGGCGGTCGGAAAATCCGGCCGCGCGCACGCGGGCGAGTTCGGCCTCGGCCCAGTCGGTGATGGCGTCGTTGCGGGCGGTCTGGGCGGCCCGATAGCGGGTGAGGAAATCGGCGCTGAACGGACGACCGTTCCGCTCGTCGAACAGATCCAGCGCGGGGTCTGCGGCCACCGGATCGTTCTCATCGACGACGGCGGCATCCATCCAGGCAGTCAGCACGTCGGGGCGGCCGGGATGCGCCGCACTGGCGATATAGCCGTCGGCGGGTGGTAGTTCGTTGAGCCCGGCGGCGGGTCGCATCCCCTCCAACGGTGTCACGTGATGGATCTGCTGTTGGGCGGCCTGGGCCTGCGCCTGATAGGCGGCCATCAGCGAGCCGCCACCGGAATTGCCCAGCAGCACCACGGTGTCCACCCCGGCAGAATCGCGCAGCCAACGCACGCCGACGCCGATATCGACCAACGCGTGATCGAGCAGGAAGCTGCTTTCGAAACCGCGGAAGCGGGTGTTCCAGCCGAGGAAGCCGATACCCCTGGTCGCCATGTAGTCGGCCAGGTAATGCTCGGAAAAGTCGATTTGGTAGTGCGTGGCAATCATCGCCACCTTGGGTTTGCGGCCGACACCGCGGTAATACAGTCCCTGACAGGGGTGCCCACCAGCGCCGTTGCGCTTGGCGGTGGGGGAGGACAGTCCGATGAATTCGCGGATGACACCCGGAGTACCCATTGCCTTCGATGTTAGGTTCGAGAAACGGCTTTGAACAGGGAGGTGCGCGACATGATCAAGCCGCACAACACCAACAGCGAGTTCGAACTCGGCGGTATCAACCATGTCGCGCTGGTCTGCGCCGATATGGCGCGCACAGTCGAGTTTTATTCGGGTGTGCTTGGCATGCCGTTGATCAAGTCGCTGGATCTGCCCGGCGGCATGGGCCAGCACTTCTTCTTCGATGCCGGCAATGGTGACTGCGTGGCGTTTTTCTGGTTCGCCACCGCACCGGACGGGGTGCCCGGCATTTCTGCTCCCGCCGCCATCCCGGGCATCGGCGAGATCGTCAGCGCCGTCGGCTCCATGAATCACCTGGCGTTCCATGTGCCCGAGGAGAAGTTCGACGCCTACCGGCAGCGGTTGAAGGACAAGGGGGTACGCGTCGGCCCGGTGCTCAATCACGACGAGAGCCCGGCGCAGGTGGCCGCAAAACTGCACCCCGGTGTGTACGTGCGCTCGTTCTACTTCTTCGACCCTGACGGAATCACCCTCGAATTCGCCTGCTGGACTAAGGAATTCGCGGCCAACGACACGCAAACGGAGCCCAAGACCGCGGCGGACCGGCGTAGCGCTAGCTGAGATACAGTCTCGGATCGGCGAACCCGTCCAGGATCGACGTCAGCTGATCCACGAGTTCGGTTGCCTCCATGGCTATTTCACCTGCCAGCCAGGCACTGATCGTCTGGCTGACACCCCCGACGACAAAGTGTGCGGTTGCCTTCACGCGGGTGTTCTGTTCGACGCGCAATGCTGACTGGATGTGCTCACCGGACAGCATGGCGAACAGCCCGCCGCGCTCGCCGCGTTTACGCAGCACGATCGCATTGGCGAGTTGAGTACTGAACAGCAGTCGGCCGATCCGCGGGTCGGCGGCGATGGTCGACACGATATTGGCGATACCGGCGCGGTTCTGCTCCGGTACTGGGGCGGCAGCCACCGCAGCCTGGGTGGTGGCGGCCAAGCCGGCCGTCACCGAGTCCACCACCTCGACGACGAACGCGTCCTTATCGGCGAAGCTCTCGTAGAAGTACCGCAAGGCCAGGCCCGCCTGCTGACACACCGCTCGCACCGTCAATTCATCCGGTGCGGACTCCCCGCCGAGCAACTCCAGGCCCGCCTCGAGGAAACTGCGTCTGCGTTGTGCGAGGCGGTCCGATGCCTCGATGCCGCGATACGTCCTGACCTGGGCCACCGGATCATCTTGACACCTGTCCGCCACTACGGGCAATATCAGGAAACATTCGTTCTCACATTTGGTCGCGAGCATTCCGGGGAGTCGAGCCATGACGATTGATGACGGCATGATGGGCGTTGCACTACTGGCCGGGCCGGCCAACGTGATCATGCAGTTGGCGCGGCCGGGCGTCGGCTATGGCGTCATGGAGAGCCGGGTCGAGAGCGGACGGGTGGACCGGCATCCGATCAAGCGGGCCCGCACCACGTTCACCTACCTGGCAGTGGCCTCCATGGGGAGTGACGCGCAGAAGGCGGCATTCCGGCGCGCGGTCAACGGGGCACATGCTCAGGTGTACTCGACCGACGACAGTCCGGTCGCCTACAACGCCTTCGACAAGGATCTGCAGCTCTGGGTCGCGGCCTGCCTCTACAAAGGGGGCGTTGACGTGTACCGAGCCTTCGTCGGCGAGATGGACGACGAGGCCGCTGACCGGCACTACATCGAAGGCAGTGCATTGGGCACGACACTGCAGGTACCGCAGGAGATGTGGCCTGCCGACCGGGCGGCCTTCGATCGCTACTGGCAGGAATCGCTTGACCAGGTGCATATCGACGACGCGATCCGCGAGTACCTGTACCCCATTGCGGTGAACCGGATCCGCGGCGTCCGCCTGCCCGCAGCGATCCGGCAACGGTCCGAGAGCCTGGCGCTGTTGATTACCACAGGCTTTCTGCCACAACGCTTTCGCGATGAGATGCGCCTCTCGTGGGACCCGGAGCGGCAACGCCGGTTCGACCGTCTGGTGAAGGTGATCGGTGCCGTCAACGGCGCCATGCCGCGGTTTCTGCGGCAGTTCCCATTCAACGTGCTGCTGCGCGACGTGGACTGGCGGATCAGGACAGGTCGCCCACTGGTGTAGCGCGTTGCCTCGGCCAGATGCGCACCGACGATGACAGCTGGGACATCACCACAAGCGTTGGCTCGACGGCACTGCTGGTCGCGGCCGCCAGGGCGCTGGAGGCGCACAAGCCAGATGCGCTGGCCGTCGACCCCTACGCTGAGGTGTTCTGCCGGGCGGCCGGGGAACACTGGGCCGACGTCATCGACGGTAAGTCACCCGAGAGCAAGCTGACCGGCGACTTCGGTGCTCATTTCGTCAATTTTCAGGGCGCCAGGACCAGATACTTCGACAACTACTTTGTCCGCGCCGCCGACGCCGGTGTACGTCAAATCGTCCTGCTGGCAGCCGGGTTGGACTCTCGGGCCTACCGCCTGCCGTGGCCCGAAGACACCGTCGTCTTCGAGTTGGATCAGCCCCTGGTCCTCGAATTCAAGCGCGACGTCCTCGCCGGGCGTGGCGACCAGCCGACGGCCGATCGACGCGAGATCGCGGTCGATTTGCGCGACGACTGGGCCACGGCCCTCAACGATGCCGGGTTCGATCGGCACCGACCGGCCGCGTTTCTCGCCGAGGGCCTGATGGTCTACCTGCCTGCCGTCGCGCAGGGCCAGTTGTTCGCGGGGATCGACAGCCTCGCCTGCTCGGGCAGCCACGTGGCTATCGAGGAGGGTGAGCCGATGCCCGACGAGGTCTTCCAATTCCTGAAGGCCCGTGAACAAGCCGAAGGTGCCGACGCCACCTTCTTCGCATTGATCTACAACGAGCAATTCGAGCGCGCCGATACGTGGTTCGGGCGGCACGGGTGGACGCCGGAGCGCACCCCACTGAGTGAGTATCTGGTCCAGATGGGCCGCACTCTGCCTACGGCAGATTCCGAGGCCAGCCAGATGGTTCGGTCGAACACACTGGTCAGTGCGGTGAAGATCTAGGTCCGCTACGTGGGGAGCCCACTTGGGCGATCTCGACTGTTAGGTTATGCGATGCTAACTTCCTGAAGTTAGCGTAGGCATATCTAACTTAAGGAGACGGCGGGGCCGCGCCATGCTGCGCCCGCCTACATCGCCCATGGAAATCGGTAGTGACACCCTTGCGGTGCAGTCGGCAGCAGGGCCGCCAGCACGGACGATGCCCCGTGTCGACGACGATGTCGTCAGTCGGTTCGCGACCTGTTGCAGAGCACTCGGACTGCAGGTCTACGACCGTCGCCGCCCCGCCGATCTCGCGGCTGCGCGGTCAGGTTTCGCCGCGCTGACCCGCGTCGCCCACGAACAGTGCGACGCGTGGACCGGGCTGGCGGCTGCGGGCGATCTCTCGTTGCGGGTTCTGCACGCTGTGTCAGAGACCGCGAACAGCGCAGGGGTATTGCAGCGTCAGGTCGACATCGCTCCGCACGCGCTGGGCTTCGAGTACGACACCGGTCTGTACTTGCAGTTCCTGGCGACGGGTCCGCAGGATTTCCATTTGGCGTATGCGGCGGCGCTCGCCACCGCCGGTAGATTCGGCGAGGCAGCGGCACTGATCCCTGACCTGAAGTCACCGCGGGCGCGTTGGGTCGCGGTCGCGGTGAACTACCGCGCCGAACGTTGGTCGGACGTGGTCAAACTGCTCACACCGATCGTCAACGATGACAGTCTCGACGAACTGTTCGCGCACGCCGCCAAGGTCACCCTCGGCACGGCTCTGGCGCGCCTCGGGATGTTCGCTCCGGCGCTGTCCTACCTGGAGGATGCTGCGGGTCCGGTGGCAGTTGCAGCCACCGACGGGGCGTTCGCCAAGGCACTGGCGCTGCGCGCACACGGTGACGAAGAGACCGCCAGCGAGGTGCTGCAGGACCTGTATGCCGCGAACCCGGAGAATGGCCAGATCGAACAGGCCTTGTCGGATCCGTCGTTCGGAATCGTCACCACCACCGCAGCGCGTATCGAAGCCCGCAGCGATCCATGGGATCGCGAAACCGAACCCAGTGACGCAGATTTCGTTGATCCCGGCGCCCATGAACGCAAGGCGGCACTCCTGGCCGAAGCCGAGCAGCAGCTTGGCGAATTCATCGGTCTCGACGAAGTCAAGAATCAGGTGGCGCGCCTCAAGAGCTCGGTGGCGATGGCATTGCTGCGCCAGCAGCGCGGGCTCGCGGTCGCCCAGCGCACCCATCACCTGGTGTTCGCCGGTCCGCCGGGAACCGGTAAGACGACCATCGCGCGTGTGGTTGCGAAGATCTACTGCGGCCTGGGGTTGTTGAAGAAGGAAACCGTCAAAGAGGTGCATCGCGCCGATCTGATCGGTCAGCACATCGGCGAGACCGAGGCGAAGACCAACGCCATGATCGACAGCGCACTCGACGGCGTGCTGTTCCTGGATGAGGCCTACGCCCTGGTCGCCACCGGCGCCAAGAACGATTTCGGTCTGGTCGCCATCGATACGCTGCTGGCTCGGATGGAGAACGACCGCGACCGGTTGGTCGTCATCATCGCCGGCTACCGCGCCGATCTCGACCGGTTTCTCGACACCAACGAAGGCCTCCGATCCCGGTTCACCAGAAGCATCGACTTCCCGTCGTATTCGGCCGCCGAACTGGTCGAGATCGCCAATGCGATGGCGGGCCAACGGGACAGCGTCTTCTCCCAGGCTGCCCTCGACGATCTACAGACGCTGTTTGGGCAGTTGGCCGCATCGTCGAGCCCCGACGCCGCCGGTGTCGACCGCCGCAGTCTCGATATCGCCGGTAACGGCCGGTTCGTCCGCAACGTCGTCGAGCGTTCGGAAGAGGAACGCGAATTCCGGCTCGACCACCGGGAGCATTCTCCGCAGGCAGGCCCGGTCACCTTTACCGACGAGGACCTCATGACCATCACCGCCAGCGACGTCCGCACCTCGGTGGTGCCGCTGCTGCGTGGCCTCGGATTGACGGTACCGGCATGAGCGACGACAACTCTGGGGATAACGACCGTCGCGCCTTCACCTCTCGCACCCCGGCCAACACCAACCAGGACCGGGTGACCTACCGCCGCGGCTTCGTGACCCGACATCAGGTGACCGGGTGGCGATTTGTCATGCGCCGGATCGCCTCTGGCGTCGCACTGCACGATGCCCGGATGCTCGTCGACCCCCTGCGCAGCCAGTCGCGCGCGGTGCTGATGGGTGTGCTGATCGTGATCACCGGCGTCATCGGCTGTTTTGTCTTCTCGCTGATCCGCCCCAACGGCGTCGTCGGCGATAACGCCGTGCTCGCCGACCGGGACACCGCCGCACTGTATGTCCGGGTCAACGACGAACTCCACCCCGTCCTGAACCTGACCTCCGCACGGCTCATTGTCGGCAAGCCGGATAACCCAGTGCAGGTGAAAAGCACTGAGCTGGACAAGCTTCCGCGCGGAAGTGCGATCGGCATCCCAGGAGCACCGGAGCGGATGGTGCAGAACACCGCACGCGATGCCGACTGGACGGTCTGCGAAGGTTCGGGTACCGCCGCCCCCGGCGTCACGGTTATCGCGGGCACCCCTGCCACGGGTGGCGAGCGGGCCGCCGCTCTCGCCGACGGCTCCGCGGTCCTGGTGGACAACGGATCCTTGACGGGTCCCGCGACCTGGCTGCTGTGGGACGGTCGTCGCAGTCCGATCAACCTCGCCGACCGTGCGGTGACCTCCGCACTCGGCCTTGGCGCGGAAATCCCTGCCGCGCGGTCTATCTCGCCGGGACTGTTCAATGCAATCCCCGAGAGTGCGCCGCTGAGTGCGCCACCCATCCCTGACGCCGGGGCGCCACCGCAGTTTGCGCTGCCGGTTCCGGCTCCGGTCGGCGCGGTCGTGGTCGCCTACGGCACCGATAACACGCTGCTGTACTACGCGGTGCTCTCCGATGGATTGCAGCCGGTCTCACCGGTTCTGGCGGCCGTACTGCGCAACACCAACTCCTACGGGATGGCGCAGCCGCCGCGGCTCGGCGCCGACGATATCGCCAGGATGCCCGTCTCGCGAATGATCGACACCGGTGCCTATCCGGTGCGTCAACTGTCGCTGGCTGATGCGGCGGCCGCGCCCGTGACCTGCGTTCGCTGGACGAAACCCGTTGATGCCTCGACGAGTTCGCTGACTCTGCTGTCCGGCTCTTCGCTGCCACTTGCCGACGGGGTGCACACCGTCGATCTGGTCGGCGGCGGCCTTGACGGGTCGGCCACCCGGGTGGCACTGACCCCCGGCTCCGGATACTTCGTGCAGACCGTGGGCCAGGAGCCGGTCTCGCCAGCGGCCGGGTCGCTGTTCTGGGTCGCCGATACCGGTGTCCGGTACGGCATCGAAGGCGGCCGGGACGAGGACCAGGTGGCCAAAACCGTAGCCGCGCTGGGCTTGACGCTGCCGGCAACACCGATGCCGTGGTCGGTGCTGTCCCTGTTCTCGGCGGGGACCGCACTGTCGAAGGCTGATGCGCTAACGGCATATGCAGGGACGGAGAACCGATGAGCAGGCTGATCTTCGAGGCACGTAGACGTCTGCCACGACCGCAGTCACGCAAGGGCACCATCACCATCGAGGCGCCACCGGAGTTGCCGCGGGTGATTCCGCCGTCACTGCTGCGCCGCGCGCTGCCATATCTGATCGTCATCCTGATTGTCGGGATGATCATCGCGCTGATCGCCACCGGAATGCGTCTGGTCTCACCCCAGATGCTCTTCTTCCCCTTCGTGCTGCTGTTGGCGGCGACCGCGCTCTACCGCGGAACCGGAAACAAGATGCGCACCGAGGAGGTCGACGCCGAGCGGGCCGACTATTTGCGCTACTTGTCGGTGATCCGCGACAACGTCCGAGCCCAAGCCGCCGACCAGCGGGTCGCACTGCAGTGGTCACATCCCGAACCTGCCGCGCTGGCCGAGATTCTCGGATCGAGGGGACGCAGACGGCAGTGGGAGCGCGATCCGCACGATTCCGACTTCCTGGTCCTGCGCACCGGACTGCACGATGTCCCACTGGAGACCACCGTGCGGGTCAAGGATGCCGCCGACGACATCGATCTGGAACCGGTGTCGCACAGCAGTCTTCGCGGCCTCCTCGACACCCAGCGCACCGTCCGCGACGCCCCGACCGGGATCGACTTGACCGCGGTCTCCCGAGTCACGGTGACCGGCGATATCGACCAGGCGCGGGCCGCGGTCCGCGCCTGGACCGCCCAGGCGGTCAGCTGGCACGACCCATCCGTGCTCGGAGTCGCGCTGGCCAGTCCCCACCTGGAGTCACAGAGCTGGTCGTGGCTGAAATGGCTGCCGCACGTGGATATCCCCGGTGATATCGACGGGGTCGGTCCGGCCCGCTTCCTCTGTGCCTCGCCCGATGAACTGATCGCGAAGATCGGCCCACTACTGGCCGAGCGCGCCCTCTTCGGTGCCGCTGACGGCGCCAACCACCAGTCGCAACGCCACCTGCTGATCATTGTCGACGATCCCGGCTATGACCTGGCCAGCTCGGTGCTTTCCGCGGGCCTGGCAGGTGTCACTGTCATCCATCTTTCGCAGACGCCGCCGCACCGCGAGCAGTACCCGGATCCGGAGAAGCCGATCCTGCGGGTCGGGCGTGGTACTGAGGAAGTGGCTCGCATCGAACGCTGGCTGTCTAACGGCTGGGCGCCCTATGTCGACCGCGCCGACGCCTTGTCGACCGCCGACGCGGCGCATCTGGCCCGGCAGCTGTCGCGCTGGGATTCCAATCCCACCCATGCCGGTCTGCGCTCGGCCGCCACCAGGGGAGCGACATTCACCACGTTGCTCGATATCGCCGATGCGTCCCAGTTGGATGTGCCGACCCTGTGGGCGCCGCGACGACGCGAGGATGAGCTTCGGGTGCCGATCGGGGTCACTCCCAACGGTGAACCGCTGTACTTCGACCTCAAGGATGAAGCCGAGGGCGGGATGGGTCCGCACGGCTTGATGATCGGCATGACCGGCGCGGGCAAATCCCAGACGCTGATGGCAATCCTGTTGTCCCTGTTGACCACCCATTCCGCTGACCGCCTCATCGTGATCTACGCCGATTTCAAGGGTGAGGCGGGTGCCGATATCTTCCGGCACTTTCCCCAGGTCGTCGCGGTGATCTCGAATATGGCCGAGAAGAAATCGCTGGCGGACCGGTTCGCCGACACCCTGCGCGGTGAGGTGGCTCGCCGCGAGACGCTGCTGCGGGAGTCCGGTCGCCGGATTCAGGGCAGCGCCTTCAACTCGGTGACCGAGTACGAGGCTGCCCGTGAATCGGCCGAAGCAGCGGGCATCGACCTGCCGGCCCTGCCGACCCTGTTCGTCGTCGCCGACGAGTTCACGCTGATGCTGGCCGATCATCCCGAGTACGCCGAGCTCTTCGATTACGTTGCGCGCAAGGGGCGCTCGTTCCGGATCCACATCCTGTTCGCATCCCAGACGCTCGATGTCGGCAAGATCAAAGATATCGACAAGAACACCTCCTACCGAATCGGCTTGAAGGTGGCCAGCCCGTCGGTATCCCGACAGATCATCGGCGTCGAGGACGCCTATCACATCGAATCGGGTAAAGAGCACAAAGGCGTCGGCTTCCTGGTTCCCGCTCCAGGTGCCGATCCGGTGAAGTTTCGTGCCACCTATGTCGACGGTATCTACGATCCGCCGCAACCGGTGAGATCGTTTGTCGTGCCGACGACTCCGGAGCCGCGGCTATTCACCGCGGGCGCCGTGGAACTCGACCAGGACATCGTGACCCTGGCCGAGCAGAACGATCTGCCGGTTGGCCCGCCGAGGAAACTCATCGCCACCATCGGCGACCAACTCGCCGCCTATGGCCCCTACGCACCGCCGCTGTGGCTGCCGCCGCTGGACGAACCTGTCCCGCTGACGTCGCTGCTTGGCACCGCAGGAGTCGAGCCAGGCCTGATGCGGTGGCCGGTCGGCGAGATCGACAAACCCTTCGAGATGCGCCGTGACCCTCTGGTTTTCGACGCACTGTCGGCGGCGGGCAACCTGCTGATCCACGGTGGGCCCAAATCCGGAAAATCGACAGCGGTGCAGACCTTCATCTTGTCCGCGGCGGCCCTGCACTCACCCCGCGAGGTGTCGTTCTATTGCCTGGACTACGGCGGCGGAAAGCTGCGTGAGCTGGAGTCGCTGGCCCACGTGGGCAGCGTCGCGTCGCCGCTTGACGGCGAACGGATCCGGCGCACCTTCGGAGAACTCGATGCGCTGTTGCACGCCCGCCAACAGGCGGGCCACGCCAGCGGCGGGTTCTCCCCGGTGTTTTTGGTGATCGACAATCTCTACGCGTTCAGCCGTGAAAACACCGACCAGTTCAACACTCGTAATCCGTTGCTGGCCAGAGTGACCGAGCTGGCCAATGTCGGTCTGGCCTACGGTATCCATGTCGTCATCACCACGCCGAACTGGCTTGAGGTGCCGCTGGCGATGCGTGATGGGCTGGGTATGCGGTTGGAGCTGCGGCTGGCCGATCCCAGGGAGAGCAACGTCCGGGTGGTCGGAGCGCTGCACCGACCGGCGGAGAGCGTCCCGCACGACCAGCCCGGGCGCGGCCTGACCATGGCGGCCGAGCACTTCCTTTTCGCCGCACCGCAACTCGATCAGATCGCTGTGATCAACTCCCGTCACCCTGGCGTCGCTGCACCGCCGGTGCGCCTGCTGCCCACCGACCTCGACCCGCGCGAGTTGGCTCCGGTGTACCTTGGCCCCGATCGGGTGGTCATCGGTCAGCGCGAGGACGATCTCGCATCGGTTGCCATCGATTTTGCTGACCAGCCGCTGTTGATGGTCCTCGGCGACAGCAAGTCCGGAAAGACCACACTGCTGCGGCATCTCATCCGCACGATCCGGGAGAACTCGACGCCGGATCAGGTGGCCTTCACCGTCTTGGATCGCAGGCTTCAGCTCGCCGACGAGCCGCTGTTCGGTGATAACGAGTACACCGGCAATATCGACCGGATCACCCCGGCGATGCTCGGCCTGGCCGCCCTCATCCAAGCGCGTCGCCCCAGGGACTACACCGGTCACACCCACTATCTGCTGATCGACGATGTCGATCAGATTCCGGACAGTCCCGCGTTGAACGGACCATACGTGGGCCAGCGACCGTGGACGCCGCTGATCGGATTGCTGTCCCAGGCCATCGATCTGGGTCTTCGGGTGATCGTCACCGGGCGGGCCACCGGTTCGGCGCACGCGCTGATGACCAATCCGCTGCTGCGCCGGCTCAACGATCTGCAGGCCACCACGCTGATGCTGTCGGGTAACCCGCAGGACGGCGGAAAGATCCGCGGCCAACGCTTCACCCGGCTGCCCGCCGGGCGGGCGGTGCTGCTCGACGACGGCGACACCGGCACCCATCTGCAACTCGTGCATCCGCGGGTTGCGCAGCACAGTGGTTCAGCACAGCGAGAAATAGGAAGGCAGTATCCGTCATGACCCTTCGCGTTGTTCCAGAAGGTTTGGCGGCCACCAGCGCCGCCGTCGAGGCGCTGACCGCCCGACTCGCGGCCGCGCACGCCGCGGCTGCACCGTTGATCACCGCGGTGATTCCACCGGCTGCTGATCCGGTATCACTGCAAACCGCAGCAGGGTTCAGTGCGCAGGGCACCGAACATGCCGCCCTCGCGACCCACGGTATCGACGAGCTCGGCCGCTCCGGTGCGGGTGTCGGTGAGTCCGCCGCCAGTTATGCGACCGGGGATGCGCAGGCCGCCTCGACGTACCTGCTCGCACGCGGCGGCCGATGACCACTCCTGACCGCCAGCAGTCTGTTCGAAACCACCGAAAACAAACGACACTAAAAGTGATTGGAGCACAACGAGGATGAGTCTTCTCGACGCGCATATCCCGCAGATCATTGCCTCAGAAGCGGCGTTCGGGGCCAAGACGGCGCTGATGCGCAGCACCATCGGCCAGGCCGAGCAAGCCGCAATGTCCGCGCAGGCGTTCCACGTCGGCGAATCGTCGGCAGCCTTCCAGGCCGCGCACGCGCGCTTCGTCGAGGTCGCGGCCAGGGTGAACATGCTGCTTGACATCGCCCAGGCCAACCTCGGAGAAGCGGGCGCCACCTACGTTGCCCAGGATGCGGCAGCAGCCAGCACCTACGGCAGTCACTGAAACACACTGACAGGAGCGAAATACCATGTCGCAGATCATGTACAACTACCCCGCGATGCTCGGCCACGCGGGGGATATGGCCGGCTACTCCGGCGCGTTGCAGGCCGTCGGTGCGGATATCGCAGTCGAGCAGTCCGCTCTGTCCAATGCCTGGGCCGGTGATACCGCCATCACCTATCAGGCCTGGCAGGCGCAGTGGAATCAGGCGATGGAGGATCTCGTCCGCGCCTATCGCGCCATGGCCGGGACGCACGAGACCAACACCATGTCGATGTTGGCGCGCGATCAGTCCGAAGGCGCCAAGTGGGGCTAACTTGTGGGCGCTCCTAACGCTGTCGAGCTGACAGTCGACGCCGCGTGGTACATCGCGGATGCGTTGGGGCTCGGCACATTTCCCTGGGTGCTGGCCATTACCCCGCCGTATGCCGATGTCTCTCAGCGGTCTGCCTTCAATACCAGACAGGCCGAGGATCTGATGGGGCTCGGGGTGATCGCCGCTGACACCGGCCGGATCGACCCGGTTGTCGCCGACTGGATCAAAGCGGTGTGTTTCCCCGACCGCTGGCTCGAATTACGTTACGTCGAAGCCACGTCCGCATCGGCGGCGGAGACGCCCGCGATGCTGCGTGGTTTCGTCGCCCGGCGCGGCGCCCGGACCATCGTCGCGCTGCGCAGCGCGGCGTTGGTCACCTTCACCGCGATGGATATCGATGACCCGTCCGGACTGGTACCGGTTCTCGCCGCCGGGTTGTCCCCGCGCGCACCCGCGCGGTTCACCGAGTTCTCGCTGCCTGCGCGCGTCGGCGCCCGGGCCGATGAGCAGCTGCGCAGCGGCGCCGACCTGGCCGGTGTACTCGACTACCTCGGCGTCCCCGCCTCGGCTCGGCGGGTGGTCGAATCGGTGTTCGCTGGTCAACGCACCTACGTCGAGGTCGTGGCGGGACAGCACCACGACGGCACCTATGCGAGTACCGAGGTCGGTATCGCCGTCATCGACACCAGCGAGGGCCGCGTGCTCGTCAGCCCGGCGCAGGCGTTCGACGGTGAATGGGTATCGACCTTCGCACCGGGAACGCCGCTGGCGATTGCGCTGGCCGTCGATGGCCTGACCGCCACCTTGACTGACGGCCAATGGTTTCCGGCCGCACAACTGTCCCACTGAGCGAAAGAGACGAACCAACACATGACTGAGGTTTCGACGGGTCCCGTGGGGACCGTAGCCCTGCCGATCGTGCGGGTGGCAATCCTCGCCGATAGCCGGATATCGGAGATGGCGCTGCCTGCGGAGTTACCACTGCGCGAGATACTGCCCGCCGTGCAACGGCTGCTGCTCACCAGCGACGACGAGGCCACCGACTGGGATGAACCATCTCCTGTCGCATCACGGCGGCTGAGCCTCGCACCGATCGGTGGGGCGCCGTTCAGCCTCGATGCCAGTCTGGACACCGTGGGTATCGTCGACGGCGATCTACTTGCGCTGCAACCGCTTCCGGTGGGTCCGGCCGCGCCGGGCATTGTCGAGGATATCGCCGATGCGGCCGTCATCTTTTCGGCGTCGCGGTCGAACTCGTGGGGGTTGGCACACATCCAGGCGATCGCCCGCGCCGGCGTCGTCGCCCTGGTACTGGCCATCACCGGTGTCGCGGTCGCGCACAGTGCGGCCAGCGGCGGCTCGGTCGGCCTCTATGTCGTCAGTGCGCTGGTGGCGGTGACCGTGGTTGCGGCCCTACTCCTGCGGGCCAAGACACAGCGCCCGGCCACCGAGATCTCCATCGTCGCGCTGGTTCCGATCGCCGCGGCGTTCGTCCTGGCGATCCCCGGCGATATCGGCTCTGCACATGTTCTGCTCGCCGCCGCGGGCGTGACCGCATGGTCACTGATTGCCATGTTGTTGGGCCGCGACGGGAACGAAGCGGAACTCGGCTTTTTCACGGCGACCGCGGTGGTCGGGGCGGGTGTGCTGCTGAGTGCCGCGGTGGCCGCCATCTGGGCTCTGCCGCTGCTGACTCTGGGCTGCGTGCTGATCGTGCTGGCGCTGGTGGTCACCATTCAGGCCGCACAACTGTCGGCGATGTGGGCGCGCTTTCCGGTGCCGGTCATCCCCGCGCCCGGCGATCCGGCGCCGTCGGCGCCATCGCTGAAGGTGCTGGCAGACCTGCCCCGGCGGGTACGGGTCAGTAACGCCCATCAGACCGGATTCATCGCCGGGGCCGTGCTGCTGGCGGTTCTGGGCTCGCTGCTGATCGTCGGCCGGGCCGAATCATCGGGTATCTGGGGCTGGTATCTGGTGATCGCCACCGCCGCTGCGGCTGTGCTGCGCGCCCGAGTGTGGGATACCGCCGCCTGCAAGGCCTGGCTGCTCGCCGCGCCGTTCCTCGTTGCGCTGGCGCTGGTGGTCATCTTCACCGTGCAGCACCGCTTCCTGCTGGCGCTGTGGACGTTGGCGGTTCTTGCGGTGCTGGTAGCCGCCTGGGTCGTCGTCGCGACCAATCCGCGGCTGGCATCACCGGAGAGCTTCTCCCTGCCGATGCGGCGGTTGGTGGGTTTTGTCTCCGCCGGTTTCGACGCCTCACTGATCCCGGTGATGGCTTACCTGGTCGGCATCTTCACTTGGGTGCTCAATCGATGAGAGGTCTCGTGCGTTCGGCGGCGGTCACTGCCACGGTGGCGCTGCTGGCGTGCCCGGCGGCGTGGGCGATCAGCCCGCCGGTCGTCGCAGGGGAGACTGCGCCGCCAACCGGCAGCACCGGGCCCGCGGTGCCGATGACCCAGCGCACCGAGTGCGTCACCACCGGCGTCATTCCCGGAACGCTCGGCACGCCCGCCGATGCGGCGGCGCCGGCGCAGGCGATGCTCAATCTTGCTGGGGCATGGCAGTTCTCCCGCGGCGAGGGCCAGACTGTCGCGGTGATCGATACCGGCGTCACCCCGGGACCGAGGCTGCCCAACGTCGAACCCGGCGGTGACTACGTGGCGAGCACCGACGGCCTGACCGATTGTGACGGCCATGGCACGTTGATCGCGGGCATCATCGCGGGCCAGCCCGGTGACGATGCCTTCTCCGGTGTGGCGCCCGGTGCCCGCGTCCTGTCCATCCGCCAGACCTCGGCCGCGTACGCACCACGCACACCGGGTGAAGACCCGGCGCTGGCGCGGGCCGCCATCGATACCGCCTCGCTGGCGCGGGCCATCGTGCACGCCGCCGACCTGGGCGCCCGGATCATCAACATCTCCACCGTGACGTGCCTGCCCGCCGACAACACCGTCGACCAGTCCGCACTCGGTGCGGCGCTTCGCTACGCGGCGGTGGACAAAGATGTGGTGATCGTCGCGGCAGCGGGTAATGCGGCACCGACCGGGCTGTCCGGCGGTGCGGCGTGCGTATCCAATCCGCTCGGCAATGGCGGAAATGCCGATGATCCGCGCAATTGGGCTGGGGTCACGTCGGTTTCGTCCCCATCATGGTGGCAGCCGTATTTGGTGAGCGTCGGTTCGCTGACCTCGGCGGCGCAGCCGTCCGCATTCACCATGGCCGGGCCGTGGCTGGGGATCGCCGCACCGGGACAGGACATCGTCTCGCTGAGTAACGGTGACGGCGGAGGCCTGGCCAACGGTATGCCGGACGGTCGCGGCACCCTGTCGAGCCTCAGCGGAACCAGTTATGCCGCGGCGTATGTCTCCGGGGTGGCCGCACTGGTGCGCAGTCGATTCCCCGAACTCGCTGCGGCACAGGTGATGAACCGCCTGACCGCAAGCGCGCACCGTGGCGCGCAGGCACCGTCGAATCTGATCGGGGCGGGCACGGTGGACCCGGTCGCGGCGTTGACCTGGCAGCTGCCCGTCTCATCGGAGCCGGTCGTCGTGCCGGCCACTCAGATCGCGGCGCCGGTGGCGGCGCCCCCGGTCAACCACAGACCGCGCACCATCGCGTTCACGGGCGCAGCGGTGCTCGTGCTCGCCGTGGCGGTGGCGGCATTCGCCATGCACAGACGAAAGGAACAGGCCCAGTGAGTCCAGGGGGGGTCGCCGTGCCAGGAGCGGGACGAATCACACTGGTGCTGTTGGTGATTGTGCCAGCGGCAATGATGTACCCGTGGCGAACCACCAATGAGCGGTGGATCGCAGGCATCGCGGTCATCGTGGCGGTTGTGCTGCTGAGTTGGTGGCGTGGCCTGCACCTCACCACCATCGTGGGGCGGCGACTGGCCCTGTTGCGCGGGGGTGCCGGCCACGAATCCGGCGCACACACACTGGTGGACGGATCGGCGGCCGATGCCCGCACCACGGTCGTGCTCCGTGTGCTGCCGGAACGGTCCGATGAACTGTCGCCAGATCTGCCGTTGCCATTGATCGCGGAGTATCTCGATAGGTACGGTATCCGCTGCGACGCCGTACGGGTGACCAGCCGGGACACTGTGGCGGGCCGGACCACGTGGATCGGCCTGACCATGTCGGCCGCCACTAATCTGGCTGCGCTGCAGGCACGTTCGGCCACAATTCCCTTGCGGGACACCGCCGAGATCGTGCTGCGCCGACTGGCCGATCACCTTCGCGAATATGGGTGGACTGTCAGCACCGTCGATATCGGCGTGCCCGATCTGCTCGGACCCCAGGTCAAGGAGCGGTGGCGAGCCGTGCAGGACGGTGCACACGGTTACGTCGCCGCCTATGAGGTGCGGGCAGGCGCCGCACCGGCCGAGGTGCTGCCCGAGCTGTGGGCACTGCCCTGCGTCGAAGTGTGGACAGTTCTGCAGTTCAGCGGTTCCGGCGATGATGTGCAGGCATCGGTGGCGTGCGCGGTGCGTACCGACGAGATACCCGCGGCCGCCGCGCCGCTACCCGAACTCGGGCCACAACCGGGCCTGCAGCGCGCGGCGCTGACGGCCCTTCACCCGTTTTTCACCGGATACGTTGCCGCACAGTCATTTCCTTGGCGCGCGGACTCCGGGCTGAGTTGGCA
Organism: Mycobacterium sp.; assembly: GCF_965229105.1. Taxonomy (GTDB): domain Bacteria; phylum Actinomycetota; class Actinomycetes; order Mycobacteriales; family Mycobacteriaceae; genus Mycobacterium. The sequence continues at coordinate 6,460,393 of NZ_OZ245858.1, read as the reverse complement.
TGCGAATCGGGTGCCCGTCAGAACATGAATGGCCGCAGGAACCTGGTCATCCGGCGCAGGTACTCGGGCTGGCTGACATGCAAGACGTGATTGCCGGGGAACCAGTGCAGCGCGCAGCGATCCCAGTGCTCCCACAACGCTTCGGCCTGTTCCGGGGGTGCCAGTCGATCACCGAGCCCGGTGATGATGAGCCGTCGCTCCTTGGGCACCCGCGGCGCGTAGTTCAGCGGTGAGTGATACGACGATGCCGCCGCCGACGCTTCCTTGCTGACCCCACCGAACGCGCGGCCCAAAGACACCAGCTTGTTCGCGGGAAACCAGTCGTCGAAGGCCGACTCGGGAGTCACCACAGGAACATTGGGGATCACCGCGGCCAGGCGGTCATCGGCCGAGGCGATCAGCGACGAGGTATAGCCGCCCAGGGACATACCGGTCACGGCCATCTTGTCCACACCGGTGTACTGCAGATAATCCAGCACCGAACGGAAGTCGTGCACCGCCTGCGCCATCGATTCGGCGAACCCGGCCATGCCGTTGGCGAAAATGCCGTAACCACTGAACGGCGAGTGCTTCTCGGCCCGACGGCCGTGGAACGGCAGCGTGTACAGCACGATGTCATAGCCCGAACGGAAGAACCACGGCAGCGAGAAGAACATCCCGTTGAACATGTACGCCGAACCGAGGAAACCGTGGATGACGCACAGCGTGGGCCGCGGCCCGTCATCGTCGTGACGCCAATGCTGGGCGTGCACAACGTTATTGCGGTCGAATCGTTGCCACAGTGGGCGCATGGCTGGGTTGACCGGTGCAAAGCTGCTGGTGAACCTGATGTGCTCCACATGACCGTGAGCCATCCAGCTGGCCAGCGGATTGGCGCCCCGCGTCGATACCGAGGGTGCGACGGTGGGTGCCGGAAACGATTTCGTGCTGTCCCGGTGGGCGGCCAGGTCGGCGTAGAACGCCAAGTTATCGCGTTCGGCTTTCGCGTCGCTGCGGCGCAGCAGGCCGGTGATCACCGGTGGCAGCATCGCCGCCCCCACCAGCGACGCGACGGCGGTGCGCAGACCGAGATCGGCAACCACCGATGCATCGACAATCGCGCGCTGGCCCACCGATAACTCGGACCGGTCCGGCAGGCCCCGCGCATCGGCGTCGTCACCGGGGACATCGGGGACGGGAAGCGGGACTACGGGGTCGGCAATAGCTGCGTTATCCGGGGGAGCTGCCACGACCGCGATGTTAGCGGGCGCCATCGGTTAGCCGAGGCGGTATACCTTCGTCCCGCTGATATTGCTGACCGGATAGTGGGCAATCACCCAGTTCGCGATCGCCTTGCCGTACGGCGCCATGATGTGGTTCCTACCGCTGTCGACGAAGTAGGTGATCTGACCGGACCGCACATCGTCGATGAACTGGTCCAGTGTCGGCACCGGGTCAGTGCTCCAGCCGCCGATCGCCATCACCGCGGTACCGGAGGACACTTCCAGCGCTGCGGCCGGTTGGGAGCCGATGACGGCCGCCGACCACCGCGTCGAGGTGCCGCGCAGCATTTCGCCCAATGCGGCATTCGTCTGCAGATCGCCCATCCGGAACACCGGTGCCCCGAAACGTTTTCCGACGGTCGGCCACATGGTGCCGGTGTGCACGGCATTCGGTATCGCGCCGTCATGGGGTGTCGCCGCCGTGGCGATCGCGAAGACCGCGGTTCCACCCAGACTCGCGACCACCCCCACGACGGTAGCCACCGGAATCAGCCGCGGCATTCGGTGTGACGCGGTGAGCGTCGCGACCGCGGCGATGGCTGCGATGGCGATACCCCACCGGATCCACACCGGGCCGAGCCCAGCCCGATGCAACAGCAGAATCGCCCATCCGGCGCCAAGGGTGATCATCGCGGCCATCGCCACCCGGCCGTCCCAACCGGTGCGGCGCCGCCACGCCCACACGCCGCCGAGGCCGACCAACGCCCCGATCGCAGGAGCCATCGCCACCGTGTAATACGGATGGACCATGCCATCCATATAGCTGAATACGCTGCCGCACAGCAGGAGCCAGCCACCCCAGGTGAGCAGTGCAGCCTTCTCGTCACGGCTGAGCGCGCCGCGCAGACTCAGATAGATGCCGAAGCACACGGCGAACAGTGCGACCGGCAGCAGCCACGAAATCTCGTTGCCCATCTCGGAAACGAAGAGCCGGTGCAGGCTGGACGCCGTACCGAACCCACCTTCGTGTTTGTTGCTGCCGACAATCCGATTGACCCCGTTGTAGCCGAGTGCGAGATCGAGCACGCTGTTATCGCCTGAGTTGCTGATGTAGGGCCTGGCATCGGTCGGCCACAGCGCAACCGCCAGCACCCACCAGCCGGCGGAGATCAGCAGGGCGATACCCGCGATCAATAAGTGGCCCAACCGCTTTCGCCAACGCGTCGGAGCGAACAGTAGATAGGCCATGGTGAATACCGGCAACACCAGCAGGCCCTCGAGCATTTTGGTCAGGAAGGCAAAACCCAGCGCGACGCCGACCAGCGCGAGCCAATGCCACGATGCGGCCTGCACGGCCCGCGTCAGGCAGTAGGCGGCGATGGTGATCAGCAGGACCATCAGGGCGTCAGGATTGTTGTAGCGGAAGATCAGCACCGACACCGGTGTCAGCGCGCACGCGGCGCCGGCCAGCAGGCCCGCGGCCGCGCCCAGACGCGGGTTGGTCACGACCCGGCGCACCGCCGCGGTAAGGACGGCGACGGTGGCAACGCCGATCAGGGCTTGCGGCACCAGAACCGACCACGGGTTCATCCCGAACAGTCGCACCGACAGGCCGCTCACCCACAGGGCCGCAGGCGGTTTGTCGACCGTCACGAAATTGTTCGGGTCCAGCGAGCCGAAAAACCACGCCGACCAACTCTGCGCGCCGGACTGGGAGGCGGCGGCGTAGAAAGCGTTGCCGTACCCGTTGGTCGACAGGTCCCAGAGGTACAACACAGCCGTGAGCGCCAGGAGCGCAGCCAAGGCGTAGGGCGGCCAGCGCGGTGACCGGGAGTCGGCGGGCCGCTCGGCGTGGGCAGAGGGCCGGACGGCGGGGCTGTCAGCGACGGCAGTCACGGCACCACTGTGGCGGTCAACCCTGGTGGCGGCCCTGGGTGATAGCTGCGAACTAGCTGGCAGTCAGCCCGAAGAGCCGTGCCGCATTATCGTGGAACACGCCACGCAGCCAGTCATCATCGATACCGTCGAGGCTGGTCAGCGCCTGCATTGCGGTCGCGTAGTCGTAGGGGATATTCGGGAAATCGCTGCCGAACAGGATGCGGTCACCGAGATCTCGCAGGCGGCCCAGCGCAGACGGTGGGAACGGCATCATGGTCTCCGCGAACGGGGTGAACACCATGGTGGTGTCCAGGCGGAGCTGGTCGTGGTCTTGGCAGAGGTCGAGGAACTCGGTGTACTCCGGCATGCCCATATGGGCGATGATCAGGACCAGCCGCGGATACCGGCGTAGCAGGGCGCGGATCCGGTCCGGTCCGGTGAAATCGCCGGGTGCCGGGCCCGAGCCACAGTGGATGACGACGGGGGTGCGCGCGTCCTCGATCGTGCCCCAGACCCCGTCGAGCAGTGGGTCGTTCGGGTCGTAGTTGCCGACCTGGACATGGGCTTTGAAGACCCGGGTACCTGCGTCGATCGCGTCGGCGACGTACCCGGTGGCACCGTCCTCGGGATAGAACGTCGCTGTGCGCAGGCAGTCCGGGGTGTCCGCGGCGAATTGGGCCGCCCATTGGTTGAGCCAGGCGGCCATCTGTGGCTTGTGCGCATAGACCAGCGACGTGAAGGCCCGCACACCGAACTGCCGCAACGTCTCGACACGTTCCGATTCCGCCGTCCGGTAGGTGATCGGCCAGACCCGCCCGGTCAGTGGACCCGCGGAATCGAAGTACTGCCAGACCTTGTCCATCACCGATTTCGGCATGAAATGGGTGTGCACGTCCACGATGCCGGGCAGTCGCAGCGACATCCAGATCCTGTTGACCGAGTCAGATTCATGCATCGGTCATAGATGATGTCACCATGCCGAATCCCTGGGACCCCGACGTCTATCTGGCCTTCGCGGATCACCGTGGCCGGCCCTTTTTCGACCTGCTGTCGCGGGTCGCCGCCGCCCAGCCACGTCGTGTGGTCGACCTGGGGTGCGGTCCCGGCAACTTGACGGTGACCCTGGGCCAGCGTTGGCCTGCCGCCGAGGTCGAGGCGGTCGACAGCTCGCCGGAAATGGTCGCGGCCGCCGTCGAACGCGGGGTCGACGCTGTCGTCGGTGACATCGGCGCCTGGTCACCGAAACCCGATACCGATGTGGTGGTGTCCAATGCGGCGTTGCAGTGGATCCCCGACCACACCGAGCTGGTGGTCCGTTGGGCCCGCGAACTGGCCCCAGGGTCGTGGATTGCATTCCAGGTCCCTGGCAACTTCGATGCGCCGTCGCATCGGGCGGTACGTGAAGTGGCCCGTCGCGCGCCATTCGCAAACCCGTTGAGTGACTTGCGGTTCAATGAAGGAAAAATCGTCGAGACACCGGTGCGCTATGCCGAGCTCCTGACTGACGCCGGCTGCACGGTGGACACCTGGGAGACCACCTACGTTCACGAATTGACCGGCGAGAACCCGGTATTGGGCTGGATCAGCGGCACAGCGCTGACCGAGGTGAAGAGCCGGCTTTCCGCCGAGGCCTACGCACAGTACCGACATCAGCTGATCCCGTTGCTGACCGAGGCCTACCCGCCCCGCCCGGATGGCCGTACGTTCTTCCCATTCCGGCGTATCTTCGTCGTCGCGCAGGTGGGCTGAGGTCCGCGGAAATTTGCCTCTTGGCGCGGGTGAGAAATCGTCCCTTCTGAGCGATCTTGTCGTATCGTTTTCGCGGGTCAGTCCTTCTGCGCGCCGGAGGTCGGGGGTAATTTAATGCTGAATTGTGCTGCACGGTTGGGTGCCGCAACGTTTCTGGTGGGGCTCACGCTCGCGGTGCCGCATGCCGCCGTTGCGAGCGCCGACGATGGTGCTGACTCAGGTGCAGTAGCGGCATCTTCCGACGCTGGGGCGACGAAGCTGACGCGGTCGTCGTCGTCGGCGACGTCGGCGGGGCGCGGGTCCGGTGGTCATCTTGCCAAATCGGGTCAGGCCGCCGTCCGAAGCACGCGCACCAGCGCCATCTCCGCGCAGCGACCTGCTGCAATGACAGCGTCACCGAACGGTAGTGGATCGAAATCTGTTCGGGAGCAAGTTCATTCGCGTACCCAACCAGTCGGATCTGCAGACTCTGCGCCCGACGCCCCCTCGCTCACGACGACCACGGTCACCCCCGCGGTGGCAGCTGTCGTAACAGTCGGCGGATCGCCTGCTGCGCTGAGCGTCTCCCCGTTGCAGAGTATGGGCTCGGGACTGAGTCAGATCCTCACCGGAGCGGCGAACTGGCTGGCAACGTTGCCGGCGAATCCGTTCACCGACCTTGTGCAGGGCACGGTGTATCTGCTGCGCCGCACCTTCTTCCCGTCCAGCGTCGGTGTCGTCACGAAGCCGATCGTGGTGCCGGTGTACCCGACGCTCGTCAACGGCGGTCCGAACGAGAAGCTGGGCATCTACGTCGCCTTGGGCTCGAACGCCACACCCGCGTTGTTCGAGTTGGATACCGGTGGCCCCGGCCTCTATGGCGCTTATGCGCCGAACAACACCAATAACTCCGACTGGTGGGGCGACGGTGTGGTTACCACGCCGAGCCAGGTCGATGTCCTCTACGACAGCGGCAACTATTACCAGGGTTACGCCGCCACGACGCAGGTCTCTCTCTACACCTCAGACGGCACGCCGCTGCTGTCGACGGCCCGAGTCGTTGTGGGTCAGATGGACAGCATCACCAACGGTGACAAGTCGCTCTGGACTCCGGATGGTCTGCCCGCGGGCACCTCCACTCCACCGATCAACGGCGCGTTCTACGGCGACTTCGGCCTGGCGCAGCCCTATGGGACCAACGGGATTTCCAACGTGCTGGCTCAGCTGGTCTCACCAACGGCGTCCTTCCCGGATACCGCATCCATTTCGACCCGGCCGGGACGGCCTGGCTCCAGATCGGCCTAACCTCGGCCGATCTTGCGGACCCCACTGGCGCGTACATCCCTGCCGTCATCGACCCGTACGCGCCGTCGTGGGCGAAAAATCCCTACAGCAACGTTCGCTATTACGGCGAGCAATCGTTCCGGGCGAACATCACAATCTCGATCAAGGACCCCAACACCGGTGCCGACGTCACGGTCCTCACCAGTGCGGACGTCGGGATGACCGCCGACACCGGGGCGAGCACCACAGTGCACAACACCAACATGACCCCGCTTCCCCTGCCGACCCAGTACGCCGCCATCACCGACGGCGGCAACTTGGAGAGTGGCCTGCAGTTCTACGTCTCGGCCACCACGACCACCGGAGCCCAGGTCGCGCTGTATGACTTCACCACCAAGAGCCCGGCGTCGGGCGAAGCGGATCTGAAGATCGTCAGCGTCCAGAACTACAAGCCGGGTAACACGACGTATTACCTCAACACCGGGATCCTGCTGTTCCGGGAGAACGACGTCGTGTACTACCTCGGAGACGCGGCCGGCGGCGGCCTGTTCGGTGTCATCCCGCATACCACGTAGCGGCTGGATGTTTGGCCGAAGTCATTGGGCCAGAAGGGTATTGACATGGGTAGGCAACTAGGCAATTCGACGCCAGGAACAGCACTGCGGCCGTACACCTGGCTGGCCATCGGTGCCTTGGCCCTAGGGACGCCGCTGGCCCTGGGCTCCGCACTGGCGCGTGCTGACACCTCACCCGCTGCGCCCGTGGTGGCCAACTGGACGCCCGGCAGCATCGTGAACCTGCTGATCGCCAACGGCACCGCCGAGCATCCGAATGCGGGTCTGCTGATCGGCAACGGATTCAGCTACGACGCCACCACCTGCACCGGAACCACCGCATGTAGCGGTGGTCAGGGCGGGTTGTTCATCGGCTCCGGTGGTAACGGCTGGAATGGGGGATTCGGTGGCAACGCCGGGGTTTTCGTGGGCGCAGCGGGCAACGGCGGTGCCGCATCCAGTTCGTGCGTAAGCAACTGCATCGGCGGGCAGGGCGGTGACGCCGGATTGTTCGGCAGCGGAGGCGCTGGTGGTGGCATCGGCGCCACTGGGACCGCGGGCGTCGGTGGACGGGGTGGGATCCTCGCAGGCAACGGCGGCGCGGGTGGATCCAGGCCTACCACCACCGGCCTGGCGGGCGGCGCCGGCGGGGCAGGGGGGTCAGCGCGGATGTTCGGTGACGGCGGTGCGGGTGGCACCGGCGGCGGAGGCTCCGACGGTGGAAGTGGCGGTGCGGGTGGCCTATTGGGCGGTAGCGGCGGTGCGGGCGGCGACGGGGGTGGCGCATCCACGACCACGGTGTCCGGCATCGCCGGCGGTAATGGCGGTAACGGCGGCAGCGCATCCGTGTTCGGGCTGTGGGGCAACGGCGGAGGCGGTGGCTCCGGCGGGGCTGCGACCGCCGGAGCGGTGGGTGCCACCGGGTCGACGGGAAGCAACGGCCTGCGAGGAGGTAATGGCGGTAATGGCGGCAACGGCAGCCTGATCTACGGCGGTGGCGGCATCGGGGGGTCGGGCGGCGCAGGCGGAGCAGGCGGTACCGGAGGCGCGGGCGCGAACGCCACCCACGCAGGCGGAGCCGGCGGCCTGGGTGGCACCGGCGGCGTCGGCGGGACAGGCGGCAATGGTGGCAACGGTGGCTGGGGCGCGGTTCTGTTCGTGTTCAAGCCGGTGTGGACCGCCGGTGCTGCGGGCTGGGGCGGCCCGGGCGGAAGCGCCGGGTTGGGCGGCACCGGCGGCACGGGCGGCAACGGCGACGCGACGCACCGTGAGGGGGGCACGGGCGGCACCGGCGGTGAGCCAGGTGCACCCGGATCCGGTGGCATTGCCGGTCAGCCCGGCGGAACCGGTGCGCGGCCCGCGATAGACGGTGTTACCGGGGCTTATGGGGCCTCAGGTGGTGACGGCGGCGTTGGGGGTAATGGCTTTGATGCCAACGGATCTGGCGATGCAGGCGGAGCTGGTGGCGCCGGCGGTGACGGGGGCTCGGTCGGCGCTGGCGGCGCCGGCGGGAAAGGCGGCACCGGAGGTCCGGACGGCGGTTCCGGCGGGGTGGGGGGAACCGGCGGTCGGGGTGGTGTTGCGGTCGGAAATGGCGGTCCGGGCGGCACCGGAGGCATTGGCGGTACCGGCAGTGGACGGGGCGGCAATGGTGGCGTCGGCGGCAACGCCCGGGTACCGCTGAGCAGCGGCGGAAGTGGCGGCACCGGTGGGCAGGGCGGAGCCGCGGCGGGCAAGGGCGGTAAGGGCGGAGCCGGTGGCAGCGGCGGATCGCTGGGTAAACCCGGTCAGACCGGTAGCGACGGTAAGGACGCCTAACCCGCGACCTGAGCCCCCGACGAGAACTGCGATGTGTTGGGTGCGCCGAGAACCGGGGTGGCTACCACGGTGATCCAGTCACCGGAAGTGGCTGTGCCGGAGGCGATGTCGACGTCGAACTCGGAGGAGACGGTGTTGAACGTGCCCAGCAGCGTGCGGCCCTGGACGTTGCCGGCGTCGGAGGCGGGGCTGGAGAACACCTGTACCTGAAACGGTCCGGCGTACCCGTCGGCACCGGTTACCGAACCGGCGACCTGTATCGAGGAGCCGGTCAGCGTGGCCGAGTGGACCACCGGCGTCGGCTGGCCGCCATTGCCGCCGTTGGTCAACGCGATGCCAAGGCCGGTATTGCCGGATATCGAATTACCGTACAGCGCATTACCGTTCGAGCCGCTGCCGTTCACAGTGACCCCATTGCCGGCGTTACCGGTGATGGTGTTGTTTTGGATGCTGAGGTTGGTGACCGCGGCCGGAATGGTCGGGTTGGTGAAATGCTCGGCCTCGAACACCCCACCGGCGCTGGCGAAGGCACTGGCCTGGTCACTGTCGCCGGTCACCGGCGCCCAGAGGCCCAGATAACCGCCGGCGGCATCGTAGAGATAGTTCATCCCGGCGATCACCCGGCGGCCGGTGTTGAAGAACTGATTGCTCACCGGCGGCATGTTCTGTGAATAGGCGCCGGCAAGGGGATCGAAGTAGCTCACCGCGGTCGCGGTCATCTGATTGGTTTCATCGGTCGGGTCCACCGTGTAGCTGATCTTGCCGCCCGAATTGAGCAGATCGACGGTCATCGGACCGGTGAACGTTGACGACGGTGACGCGCCGGGAAGGGTGAGAATGCCGGTGGCTATGCCGATGTCGATGACCAGCGGGCCCGTCGGCTGCGGCTCGTTGGCGTTTGAGGGCAGCGTCACCTGGCCGGTGGCGGGCTGCCAGTCCGGGGCAGTCTGGCCGCTCTGCGGCAGGCCTGACGGGCTCAGGTCGGTGTACGCGTAGGACTGTCCGTTGGCGGTCACCGAGCTGTCGAGACCCAGAGTCACCCCTTCGGCGGTGATGACGTAGCCGGGACGCATTGTGCCGTCGCGCATTTCGCTGAGATTGAGGAATGCGTTGTAGGCCTGACTGGCGGTATTGGTGGTCGGGACGGTGCCCAGGCCGCTGCGGTCGAAGCCCACGCCGAAGTTGGAAACTGGCCCGAGGAGTTCGTCGCCGGTCATCGGGTCGATGTTGTCGGCGTAGTTGGCCCACCAGCCGCCGGGGATGGTGACGAATCCCGGCTCGCCGGTCCCGGTGTTGGGCTCGATCGCCACCTGCTGGGTCTGGCTGCCGTTGGTGATGGTCACCGTCCCGCTGGCGGTGGTGGTGAAGAAGGTGGTGGTGGCCGACGTGCTGCCGGGGGGTGGCGCCATCGAGGCGCCGATGGCGGTGACGACGAGAACCGGCATCTCGACGGTGGCCACCTTGTCACCGCCGGGGCCGACCCATTCGGACTGCGGGAAGGTGACGGTGGTGCTCACCCATGTGCCGAAGTACAGCCGGTTGGAGCTGTTGAGGTAGATATAGCCGGGGGTGCCGCCGGTCGTGTCGAGGTTCGGTACCTGGTTCTGATCGAAATACAGTCCACGCGAACCGGTGTCGAGGTTGACGACCAACGGGGTGCCGCCGTTGAGGGACACCGTGACCTGGGGATCGGTCGGTATTCCGGTGTAGAAGCCCGGGTCGCTGGCGTACTTGAGCACATAGTGCCCGAATTGGTAGGGGTTGGCGCCGCCGACCGAGTCCTGGTAGCCGGTCAACGGATTTCCGTGGTCGTTGAGTGCCTGCTGTAGGCCGGGGCTCAGGGAGATGCCGTCGCCGCCGTTGGCGGTGATGGTGTTCCCGGTGACGACGGTGCCGGTGAAGTCGCCGCCGCTGAACTCGATGCCGCTGCCGGTGTTGTTCGCCAGCGTGTTGCCGGAGATGAGTACGCCCTGAACGCCGCCCGGCGCGACGATCCCGCTGCGGCGGTTGTAGGCGATGGTGTTGCCGGCGATGACGGTGCCGGTGTAGTTCCCTGGCGCCAGGACGATGCCTTGGGCGTTGGGGCCGGAGGTGGTGTACCCCCACTGGTTGCTGGTGCCCACGGCTCCGATCGTGTTGTTGTAGATTGCCAGCCCGGTGGTCCCCTGCAGCGTCTCGATACCGTATGCGGTGTTACCGATGATGGTGTTGTTCGCGATCAACGTGCCCGCGTAGTTCTGGCCGGCGAGTTGGATACCGTCGTAGACATTGTTGACTATCGTGAATCCCTGTACCACCGAGGATCGCGAATCACCTTGGAAGACAATACCATTGCCGGTGAAGTTGGCGATCGAGCCGCCCTTGGGCAAGACTGCCGTCACGCCGTCACCGATGGACAGTCCGGTGCCCTGCGATTGGGGCAGGCTGCCGTCGAGGGTGACCGATCCGGTCGCGGTGAGGGTATTGGTCTTGGTGACCACCAGGCCACCGAGCGGATTGTTGGCGCCGACTGCGCCGTTGAACTGCACGCCGCTGTTCTTGGCGGACACCGTCAGCACGTTGCCCGCTCCCTGCGCGGAATCGACGGCCCCGCCGAAGGTGATGGGTGCGTCGGCGGTCGTCACCGACGTGGGGCCGGCGATCGTCGTCGAACCGGCAATCGAGAACGCCCCCGAGGACGTCGCGTAGGTGCCGTTGAGAGTGGTGTTGCCGGAGTAGGACTGGACACCGGTGGTGGTGACCGAGTTGGTGGTCGTCGATCCGCCGCCTGTGGTCACCAGCTTCGCGAGCGCATTCTGGCCGCCCACGGCGCGCGTGAATGTCGTGTCACCGCGTGAATTCACCTGCAGCCATTGTACTTTTGCAGTCGCAGCATCGACGGTGCCGGAAAACGTGACGTCTCCCCGTCCGGTGTCGACGACGGTGTTGCCGGCCAGCGTGGTCACGCCACCGACCGTGAAGGCGCCACCACCGGTGGTGTAGGTACCGTTGAGGACGGCGTTCTGACCATAGGACTGCTCGCCTCTGGTGGTGACCGACTGCAGGTTGACCGTCGACTGTCCGCCGTTGGGCCGCAACCAGATCAGCCCGGATTCGACGTCGAACATCATGTCGAAGTCGTTGAACATGTTCAGGCCGGTGTTGACGTTCGGGTAGGGCGTCGCCGCGCCCGTGCCGTTGGTGTACGCGACCGCGTTCACCGAGCTGTTGTTGCCGGCGACGAACTGCCACGTCAGCGGGGTACCACCGACGGTGGGGATCTCGGCGGTGAAAATCGTCCCGGGCGCGAGCTGGCCGCCTTCTTCATAGGGCCGGGCGAGCGGGTCGGGTAGCCGAACGTTCGTGGAGGCGGCCCCGGTGTCGGCCAGCGACTGCAGGGGATTCCCGCCGAAGAGCTGGACTGGCGTACCGTCCGGCCCGGTGACGGAATAGGTGGGGTAGAAGCCGAATTGCTGCAGGATCGGGTAGTCCGACACGGGGTACGTTCCCGACGGGTCGCTGACCTGCGCCACCGGAACCGCGTACGGGAACTGAGCGCGCAGCGCGTCGGTGATACCCACCGTCAGCTGCGGGGTGCTGCCAATCGGCCCTACCTGGACCAGGTATCCGCTGGACAGGTTCCCGGGAAGTTGGAACAGCGGGCTGGTGATGAACGAGCCCGGGGTGTAGAGCTGCTCGTTGCCCACCTGCTGCACGCCGAAGGCGGCGCCGAAGTCACCGGCGAACGGGGCGGTCTGCGCGTAGGGGTTGGTGGGTTGCCCGGCGCCAGGGGTGAAGAAGCCATCCGACGTGGTGACTGCCGAGACCAGAACAGGCTGCCCGGTGGACACGGTCTGGCTGCCGGTGCCGATGGTGACGACCGCGTTGGTTGCGTAGCCGTCGAGGTATCCACCCGAGCTGTAGGTGATGTTGACCGGTTCGGTACCCAGCGTCGTGCCGTCCCAGTAGCCGGGGGTGTAGTTGGCGAAGAAGCCGTTGCCGCCGGTGTCGAACAGATACCGGCGTGCCGGGTTGTCACCGATCGCCACGTCGATGCCGTACTTGTTCTGGAACCCGCCATTCCCGTCGGGAATCTGCATGAAGTACAGCGGGATGGTCTTCGAGTCGGCCGATTGCTCGATCACCAGGGGAGCCACACCGCGGGTGATGAGGTTGCCCAGCGGAGTGCTGCTGCCCACATTGGCGGCGAAAGTCGTTGTTCCCAAAGCGGTTACGGTCAGCGATTGGCCGCCGAACCAGCCTTGCCCGTCGACGGTGCCGTTGAATACCGCGTTGCCCGAACCGGCGTCGATTGCGGTATCGCGGGCCAGAATGACCGGTGCGTTCAAGGTGACTCCGGCCAATCCACGCACACCGCCGCTGACGACCAGCGCGCCGGGAGTCCCCGCGGCCGTGACCGCGTCCAGGAAATTGGCCGTCGAGCCGAACTGCAGCGAGTCGATCCCGTTGGTGGTCAGGTTGGCATCGACTGTGCCTGCGCTGAACCAGAATCCGGCGCAGCCGACGTTGCCGTTGCCGTTGGCGTTTGCGATGACATCGGTGATCGAGGTGGCGACGAATTGCTGGGCGTGTATGAAGCTCGGGTCGCCGGCCACTTCGACGGTGGTGCCGGTGTTGCGGAAGTACGCGACGCTTCCGGTGTTCACCGCGATGATCAAGCTGTTACCGGTCTGGGTGGCGCTGACCCCGGTCGGGACGAAGTCGAAGAAGCTGCGGCGGACCAGTAGCAGCGCCCCCTCTGCGAAGTCCGAAACGGGGCTGATCGGGAAGTTCGACCACCAGTTGAACGCATCGTTGAACACGTGGTTGATCGCGGTGACGACGCCCTGTTCGACGGTGGGTGCGGTCAATCCCCAGCAGCTGGCGCATGGCACGCCGCCGGAGGTGACCGATGCCGTCGGCGCTGCGGACCCCCCGGAAGCGGCGACGGGGCGAGCTCTCGTGACCCGGTCGCTGGCGGCCGACGTCGAGCGGTGCCGGGCCTCCGGACCTGCCGCCGACGGTGCCCGCTCGGCCGTGGAAAGGTGCGTGCTTACCGGCAGTTGCCGTGACTTGCGCTTGGCACCGGTCTTTCCACGATCGGTCGTGCCACCCACCGCCGAGTTCGAGGCCGAGTTTGAAGCCGAAGCCGAGGCCGATGTCGAGTCGCCGTCATCGGCGGCGGCGACGCCGCTCTGCGGACCCAGTAGCGATATGCCCACTACACAGGCCGCGGCACCGATGTGGGTCACCCGCCGAGGAACTGACATCACTTACCCCCGTGTCGACGAACCGTAGACGTCGTGGGCAGTCTAAGAACGCAGTACGCGACTGGACAGCTCTTTGGCGCGAATTGTGATGTCCGCAACCTGCGGGTGACCTAACGCAGGCTGTTCAGCAGCTCCAACACCTGAGCGACCAGCGCGTCGATATCGGCACCGGCGGTGTCGAGAACAAGGTCGGCGTTGTCCGGCGGTTCGTAGGGTGCGTCCACGCCGGTCATTCCCTTGAGCTCACCTGCCCGGGCCCGCGCGTAAAGACCCTTCGGGTCCCGCTTTTCGCATTCGGCCAACGATGTCGCGACGAACACCTCGATGAACGGCAGCTTCGCGGCATCATTGAGGGTGCGGGCGATCTCGCGGTCGGACTTCAACGGGGACACGAGCGAGGCCAGCGCCACCACACCAGCGTCGGCCAGCAGGCGGGTCAGGTGACCGACCCGGCGAATGTTCTCGGTCCGGTCACCGGCTGAGAAACCCAGATCGTCCGATAGACCGTGGCGCAGGTTATCGCCGTCGAGCAGATAGGCGACCTGCCCGGATTCGACGAGTGCGCGTTCCACCGCGACCGCGAGCGTGGACTTACCCGAGGCGGGCAGCCCGGTGAACCAGATGGTGGCGCCCTTCTGGCCGGTCTTTCCCCAGCGATAGTCGCGGTCGAGAGACGAAGGGTGCCAACGGATGTCGTTGCGGGTGGCCTGCCCGGGTTTGACCTCGCGGGCTTCTAGGATGGTGCCTGCGCCGACGGTGTCGTTGGAGCTCTCGTCGATCAGGATGAAGGCACCGCTGTCGCGGTTGTCCTGATACGGGTCGGCGATGACGATCGAGCTGGTGCGCAGGGTGACCGACCCGATATCGTTGAGCGCCAACTCGACTGGGCCATCCAGCTCGTCGAGAGTTTCCGGGTCGAGCCTGGTGTGCAGAGCCTGCACGGTGGCGCGGACGGTGCGGGTGCCCTGTTTGAACGCCAGCCGATCGCCGGCCCGAAGCGGGGTGTCGGTGAACCAGCACACCGTGGCGTCGACCTCGCGAGCCAGCACCGGCAGCGTGGCATCGTCGGCAGCACTGACGAATACGTCGCCGCGTCCGACATCGATATCGTCGGCGAGTTCGATCGATACCGACAGCGGCGCGACCGCGGTGGCGCGGCCGTCGTCGAGGGTGTCGACCGCCGTGACCGTGGATCGCGTTCCGGCAGGCAGTGATACCACTTCGTCGCCGACGGTGACGGTGCCCGCAGAAAGTCGCCCCGTGTAGCGGCGGCGCTGCTCGGAGGTGGGTCGCGACACCCACTGCACCGGCAGCCGCAGCTTTGACGCCTCCGGTTGCGGCGCCGACAGCTCAACGCCTTCCAGATATTCCAGCAATGTCGCGCCGTCGTACCACGGTGTCCGGTCGGATCGGTGCACGACGTTATCTCCGTGCTTGGCGGCGATCGGGATGACCGACAGCTCGGCACCGCCGAGGCGCGCCGCCATCTGCTGCAACTCCGCCTCGACCTCGGCGAACCGGGTGGCACTGAAGTCGACAAGATCGATCTTGTTGACAGTGGCCACGAAGTGCTTGATACCCAACAGCTTTGCGATGCGGGCATGCCGACGGGTCTGGCGAAGCACGCCGGCGCGGGCGTCGACAAGCAGGATCGCGACATGGGCGTTGGACGCACCGGTGAACATGTTGCGGGTGTAGCGCTCGTGGCCGGGGGTGTCGGCCAGGATGTAACTGCGGGACTCGGTGGAGAAGAATCGGTAGGCCACATCGATGGTGATGCCCTGCTCGCGTTCGGCGCGCAAACCGTCGGACAGTGCAGCCAGATCGGCAACACCCTCTTCGTCGGTGACCGCTTCGAGGTGATCGAGCGGCAGGCTGTCGGTGTCGTGCATCAGCCGACCGATCAACGTGCTCTTGCCGTCGTCGACCGAGCCGGCGGTGGCCAGCCGAAGCAGGGACCGGGTGGTCACTGTGGTCGCAGTCATCAGAAGTACCCCTCGCGTTTGCGGTCTTCCATCGCGGCCACCGAGGTGCGGTCGTCGGCCCTGGTCTCGCCACGCTCGGAGACGGTGGCTGCCGATATCTCGGTGATGACGCCGGCGATATCGGTGGCCCGCGAGCGCACCGCACCGGTGATCGTCAGGTCGCCGACGGTGCGGTAGCGCACCCATTCGACGGCGGCTGTCTCATCGGCCGTGGGCTGTACGTACTTGGAAATGGCGAGCAGAATCCCGTCCCGCTGCACCACTTCGCGCTCATGGGCGAAGTAAATCGACGGCAGCTCAAGGCCTTCGAGTTCGATATAGCGCCAGATGTCCAGTTCGGTCCAGTTGGACAACGGGAACACCCGGACCTGTTCGCCCTTCTTGATCCGGCCGTTGTACAGCGACCACGGCTCGGGGCGCTGCGCCCGCGGATCCCACTGGCCGAACTCGTCGCGGAAGCTCATGATGCGTTCTTTGGCGCGGGCGCGTTCCTCGTCACGTCGCGCCCCGCCGAATGCCGCGTCGAAACCGCCGGCTTCCAGCGCATCCAGCAGGGTGCGAGTCTGCTGGCGGTTACGCGAGGCCGTCGGGCCGGGATCAGGCACCCGGCCGCTGTCGATCGTCTCCTGGACGGATCCGACGATCAGCTTGTGTCCGTGATCGCCGAGGCGGCGGTCCCGGAAGGCGATGACCTCGTCGAAGTTGTGGCCGGTGTCGATGTGCAGGACCGGGAAGGGCAGCGGCGACGGGCGGAAGGCTTTCTCTGCCAGGCGCAGGAGCACGATGGAATCTTTGCCTGCGGAGAACAACAGCACGGGGCGCTGCAGCTCGGCCACCACCTCGCGGATGATGTGCACCGCTTCGGCTTCCAGCAGCCGTAGTTCGTCGACGTGGATGTCGTCCACCGCGATCGTCATACCGGTAACCCTTCTCGTTCCGCATCCGCCTTGTACCGCTCCACCCACTCGTCGGAGCGTTGGTCGGCCTGGCGTTCGAGCACCGGGGCTGGCGCCAGGCTGCGGTCTAACCCCAGTGCTTCGAGCACCGAACCCACCACCTCGGTGAGATTGCGCCACAGCACCGGATAGGACACGTCAATGTAGTCGACCTGTTCCTCGGCAAACCAGGCGCGCCACCCTTCTTCCTGGGCGCGCAGCATGGTGACGACGTGGGCGATGGCGCCGGCGTGGTACTCCGCTCGCGCATCGCGGGTGGGGTCGGGGCGGCCACGCCATACTCGGGTCTGGACAGCTCGCCAGAACGACACGGCCTGGGAGATGACGTCTGGCCGGTACACATGCACCAGCACCGGGTCGGAACCGACGACGTCACGGATGGCGGACAGTAACCCCTGACCGGAGCGCTCCGGCAGGTCTTTGGCCCGTTGCAGCAGCAGGGGAGTCTGGTTCCACATCAGTTTGCCGCCCCACACGCCATTGGGGGTACGCCCGACGGTGCGGATGTAGTCGCGCCAGATCTCTGCGGGCGCGAGATCGGGTTTGCCCTCGATCAGCGGGTCAAGCAGCCGCAGCACCGAATCGTCAGCGAGATCGGCGAACCATTCACGGGGCTGCGGGGACATGCTGGTCTGCGGCAGGTACTGGAAAAACTCCTGGGGTTCGCCGGCCACGCCGGTCGCGCGGAGCGACTCCACGAGCAGGGTGCTTCCGCTGCGCTGCGACGCGAGGACCAGATAGGCGGTTGGGCTGGCGGCCATGCGCGTGAGCCTATCTGGCCTTCATTTGTGCCGCACATGTGCGGTTATGCTCATGGTGAATTTAACTATTGCGCCGATTCGATATCGATACCGCGTTCGGCTGCGTTTGCTGAACGGCTGCTCGGAGTCAGGCCATGAATATGTGCGTAGGTTTCGGTATAGCGCTCGGATATTCGACTGCCCGCGAATTCCGATGGGATGACATCGTTCGTCTTTTGCCGCCATTCGTTCAGCAGTAGGGCGAGGTCCTTAGCGATCGTCTCGTGTCTGGCGCTTACCTCGCCGACCAGCAGGTTACAGCTCTCTGTCGGGTCGGCCGTCAGATCGTAAAGCTCGCGTGGGGGCCGTTGACCACCGATGTGAGCAGCGACCGCCTGGCCGGGTGCGCTTTCCTCGATATCCCACGGGAGATCGAGAAGTGGTCGGTCGGCGTAATTCTCGATATAGCTGTATTCCTTGGTCCGAACGGCTCTGATCGGGTCAAAAGAATCGTGATACATCTTCATCGTGTACACGGCATTGCGAATTTCATGCTGATAAGTCAGCAAATTGTCGGCGTGCGACATGCCGTCAATTTCAGCTGGAATATCAACTCCGAGCAAGGCCAGCAGGGTCGGGACCAGATCGACGCCGCTGAACAGGTCGTCGTACACCTGCGCGGGGAGTTGCCGGTTTCGCGGTGGGCGGATGATCGTGGCGATGCCGGTACCTGCGTCGTACAGCGTCGATTTGGCCCGAGGTAGCGCCGGTCCGTGGTCGGTCATGAACACCACCCAGGTGTTCTTGTCGAGGCCGGTTTCTTCCAACGTGTCCAAGAGTTGCCCGACGGCCGCGTCGGCGACCGTGATCGATCCGTAGAAGTCCGCAAGGTCCTCGCGGACCGCGGGAGTGTCGGGTAGATAGTCGGGGACCTCGACGCCGCCAGGGTCGGCGGGTGCGTACCGGTCGTGCGGGTAGGGGCGGTGGGTTTCGAAGAAGCCGGCGGTCAACAGAAACTTTTTGCTCGGCGGGTTCTGCAACCACGCGGTGGCGCGCTCCACGACGTACTCGCAGTACGCGCTGGACACGTCGAACTCCTCGAAACCAAGGCGAGCCGGAAAGCTCGTCTCATGCTGCATTCCGAAAAGAGCTGTGTACCAACCAGATTCACCCAGCAGCTGAGGTATCGTCTGCACGCCTTGGCGGTATTCCCAGCCGTGGTGGGCCAGTCCGACCAGACCATTGGTCTGGGGATAGCGTCCCGTGAACAGTGAACCGCGCGACGGTGAGCACAGGGGCGCGGTGGCGTGGGCGCGCGCGAACAGGATGCCCTCGGCGGCAAGTTGATCAAGTCTCGGGCTCGATACGTCGGCGTGCCCGTACGTTCCGAGGTAGCGACCGAGGTCGTGCCAGTGCACGATCAGGACATTCTCGTCGGAGGTCACCCCGCTAGCTTGCCTGTCCACAGCCCGGTATTCATCCACAGGTAGGGGTTGTGGCGCCATATTTTGTCGCCGCTGTCTGGATAATAGAACACATGTTCGAAGTCGGTTCGTTGCCTGCGGTGTCGGCGGTGCTGGCCGTTGATGACACTGGGCTGATCGACGCCATTGGTGCCGCGGCCCGGTTAGAGGCCGCGACGATGGCACGACGGCTCGCTGCGATAGCCCAGTTGTATCACCGCCGGGCACGGCAGTACACCGACCGCGACCGGCTGGTCATCGATGTGCAGTCCTGTGTGGCCGCTGAAATCGCCGCCGCCCAACACATCAGCCGGGCCCGCGCCGGCTACCTCCTCGACGAGGCCGTGTTCCTGGCCGATCACCTGCCCACGGTGGCCGCGGTGTTCGCCGACGGCCGGGTCGATTACCGGGTCATCGCTGCGGTGGTATCCCGCACCACCCTGGTCACCGGCGATGACGATATCGCCCGCGTCGATGCCCTGCTGGCCCCACGGTTGCCGTTCTGGAACCGGCTATCAAAGAAGAAACTCGCCGAGAAAATCGACTGGTGCGTCACCGAGATCGATCTGCTGGCCAAAAAAGACACCCACACCCGCGACGAGGACCGCTACATCACCATCGGCCCCGACCCCGCCGGCACCGCCCAAATCTGCGGCACCCTGCGCGCCCCCGACGCCATCGCATTGGACACCCGCCTCTCGCAACTGGCCGATACCGTCTGCCCCCACGACCCGCGGACCAAAGACCAACGCCGCGCCGATGCCACCGGCGCCCTCGCCGCCGGCGCCCACCGCCTAACGTGTCTGTGCGGGCGCAACGACTGCCCCGTTGGCAGCGGTGCACCCCCAACACCCAGCAATGTGCTGGTACAGGTTGTGGCCGAGCAGGCCACCCTCACCGGTGACTCCGACACCCCCGGGTATGTCCCCGGATACGGGCCCATCCCCGCCGAGGCGGTCCGCAACATTGCCGCCGGGGCCAACAAACGCACAATCCACCACCCCGGTGATGCCCCGGCCGAACCCTACTACCGGCCCTCGACCGCCCTGGCCCAGTTCATCCGCCTGCGTGATCTGACCTGCCGATTCCCCTACTGCGACGTGCCCGCGAGGTTCTGCGATCTCGACCACACCGTGCCCTGGCCCCACGGGCCCACCCACGCCTCCAACCTCAAATGCCTCTGCCGCGGTGACCATCTGATCAAAACGTTCTACACCGGCCCCGACGGCTGGCGAGACCGCCAACACCCCGACGGCACAGTGGAATGGACCTCCCCGACCGGACACATCTGGACCACCACCCCCGGCGGCGCCCTGTTCTTCCCACAACTCGCCGCACCCACCGGGACACTCGTGTTGCCTTCAGAGGTGCCACGACCACCAAACGGCACCCTAAAGATGCCCGTACGCGACCGCACCCGCGCCGAAGACAAACGCCAACACATCGACTACCAACGCGCCCGAAACCACAAACGCCTCTACACCGAAGTCGGACCCCCACCCTTCTAAGCTGGGGACCTCACGGCCAGACCTAGGTCTGTGCTGGGAGAACGTGCACGCCGGTCTTATCGGTGCTCAGGCACAGCGAGCAGATGTGCCCATCGTGGCTGGCAGCCTTCAACATATCTGGCCGCTCGTAATCATGGTGGCAGACATGGCATTTGAGATGCACATCAGACGGGTTGCCCAGCTCGTCTAGTAGCGGGAGATCAATTCCGTCATCGGTACGGCGAAGGTAGTACTTGCCTTTCGTGGCAACCGCGATGATCGGAGGCAGGATCAGGGCCAGTCCGATGGCAACCAGGGGCGAGTACGGCCGGATGCCCGCGCCGAGCAGACCGAAGAACGCCAGGATGGACACGCCCGCCGCGATCAGCATGGAGCCGAAGCCGACCGGGTTGAAGTTGTAGAGCATGCCGCGACGGAACTCCGGCTGCTTCGGCGACAGCTTCAATAGGTACTTGTTGAAGACGATGTCGGAAGCGACCACCACCACCCACGCCATACCGCAGTTGGCGTAGAAGCCGAGGATGGTGTTGAGGAAGTCGAACATGTTGGCTTCCATCAGGATCAACGCGATCAACAGGTTGAAGCCCAGGAACACGAGCCGGCCGGGGTAGGTCTTGGTGACGCGGGTGAACGAGTTGGTCCAGGCCAGCGAGCCCGAGTAGGCGTTGGTCACGTTGATCTTGACCTGACTGATGACGACGAGCACGACGGCCAATGTCATTGCGAGCCAAGGTGGCAGGAAGTTCTGGTAGATCTCCAGGAACTGATGCACCGGCTGATTGGCGATCCCCGCACTGTCTGCGACATTGGCGATCAGGTACACCGCGAGGAACAGGCCGACGATCTGTTTGATGGCACCGAAGATGACCCAGCCAGGTCCGGCCAGGAACATCCAGGTCCACCAACTGCGCTTGTTTTCAGCAGTCTTCGGTGGCATGAAACGCAGGTAGTCGTTCTGCTCCGCAATTTGCGCGATCAGCGACAGGCATACGCCCGCGGCCAGCAGCGTCGAACCGAGATCGAAGCCCTGCACGCCGTTCTCACCCTGATAGGCGAAGAACTGCCCGACTGACTCGGGGTGGCTGACCACCAGGTAGCCGAACGGTGCGACCATCAACACAAGCCACAGCGGTGTCGTCCAAACCTGCAGTGTGGAAAGGACTTTCATGCCGTAAATGACCAGCGGGAAGATGATGATCGTCGATGCCGCATAGCCGACCCACAGCGGGATCCCTAGTCCCAGTTGCAGACCCTGGGCCATGATCGAGCCCTCAAGGGCAAAGAAGATGAAGGTGAACGTCGCGAAGATGACGTTGGTGACCACCGAGCCGTAGTAGCCGAACCCGCTGCCGCGGGTGACCAGATCGAGATCGATGTTGTAGCGGGCAGAATAGTAAGCCACCGGGAAGCCGGTCACCATCACGACAATGGCGAAGATCAGGATGCCCCACAACGCATTTGTCGTGCCATAGGCGATACCGATATTCGCGCCGATGGCGAAATCAGCCAAATACGCGATGCCGCCGAGAGCCGAGATTCCAACCACCCGCGTCGACCACTTGCGGTAGCTGCGCGGGGCAAAGCGCAGCGTGTAGTCCTCCAAGGTTTCCTTGGTGGCGGTCATCGTGTCCAGATCGGCTTCTTCGATCTCGGACACCGGCTCTTTGCTGATTTCCGTCATGGCTGCCCTTCCCATAGCGCGCTGGGAGGACAGTAAATTCGCCGTGTTTCAGCGATATGACGGACGTGTTCCCGTCATAAAGCGATGAATTGACGTGCGCGTCACGGGGTTCAGATGCCGGAGGACCCCAGCACATGTACGGCGCCCGACGGATCGACCAGGTCCCAGATGGTGCTGTAGATCGCCTGTTTCGCGGCGTAACCCTGGTCCTCGATGTTCAGCAGGTCGACGAGTTCGTCAAAGCCGTAGTAGAGAAACGACACCGGCTGTGTCGTCAGCAGCAGCTGATTGACGGTGGTCTGAACGGCTGTGCCATTTCCACTAGTGAGCGCCTGCAGGATCTCGGTGACCGGGATCGGCACGTTCACGAACGGGATGACCTGGCTGAGCCGGTAGATGGCCTCGTAGGCCTCCCGGACGACGGGCGCGATCTCTGCCGGAAGGAAACCGACAATGGCCTTTTCGGTGTTCAGGATGTCAGCAGGCATATCCGTCGGCCAGGGGTCATCCGCACGGAGCGGATCCGACCCCGGTTCGTCGGTGGTCGCGGCCACCGACGAGGCCACGGCTGCGAGTGACGCTGCATCGGACTTGCTGTACGACGCCGACTGGACATCCGCTTCTTCCGGCGCGGCCGGCGCGGGGGTACTGCTGCTGCCCGCCGGATTTTGCGACAGCGGCAGACCCGATTCGCCCTTGTTGTGGAAAATCCCGAAGAAATCGAGGATGTCCCAGGTGGTCGCGTAGAACCAGGTCTTCACACCTTCGGCTTCGTATTCGAGGTTGAAGATGTCGGCGATCTGGTCGTAGCCGTAGAACAGAATGGCCACCGGCTGCGTCGTCACCAGCAGGTTGTTGATGATGCTCTGGGCGGCGTCTTTGGCCAGCACCGGATCGCCACTGGTGAAGTTCGGGATCTGTCCGAGGATGTTCGTCAGCGGGAGGACGACGTTCACCCAGGGGATGATCTGGGATACCCGGTAGCCGAACTCGAATGTCTCGCGGACCAGCGGCTGGAAGAACGGGATGGGGTCGAACAGGCCGACCGTGCCCAGCTCGAGCTGCCAGATCACTTCCGGCATGCCCACAGGGATGGGGTCACCGGCGCGGAACGGGTTCCAATCCCACGGCACGGGAGCGGTATTCGGGACGTACCAGCTGCTGTCGGCGGCTGCGGCTCGTGCCGCGGTCCGGGCGGATTCTGAGGACGACGCGGCCGCGAGGGGCTTCACCAGTACGGCTGCGGCTTCAGAGGCCTTCGTAGCCAGGTCGGGAATGGCCGTGTCAGTGGTCGGTGCGGCTTCGCTGGGCGTCGCGGCACTTTCCGGGACCACCACGTCGACGGACTCAACGGCAGTGGTTTTGGCGCCAGCGAACTGCTTCTTCAAACCGTCCACGGCGTCGGCCGGATCGAATTTCGGCGTGGTCGGCGTGGCGGCGACGTCATCGGCGGCGTTAGCCACCGGGCGCTTCGGGCCCGCCGAGGGGGAGTCCTTCTTCGCGGGCTTGGCGGACTTGGCCGCTCCCGTTGACTTCGACTCGCTCGATGCCGGCTTGGTGCTGTCGGCGTCGGCATGGGCCGTGCCCTGCCCGGCCACCGCGATGGCAGCTCCCACGCCAGCCGCAACCGCAGCTCCGCTGAAATAGCCGATGTACTTATTTGACGACATCGTCATCCTCTCCTAGACAAAGGCATCGTAGAGGGTCCGAGCAAACAAAGCAGAACTAGTTCTGTGGTTACGTGTAAGGAGTGAGCAAACGGACGGCTGTGACAGCGGCCACTGCAGCGTCGGTTTATGCGGCGATGTGGATCGGTTGGCTGCAGGGCTGGGCCTGGTTGGCGGTGGTCGACAACTGGTTCCTGGACGGCCTGTATCCGATCGGCGCGGCACACCCGGCATGGGTGACCTGCTGGAATGTGTTTTGCACGGTGCTGGGGCCGAACGCGTTCCGACTGCTCACTCTCGGGTTCATCATCTGGCTGCTGGTCCGGCGTTATCTGCGCGCGGCGCTTTTCCTGGTGCTCAGCGTCGAACTTGCCGGGCTGGTGACACAGGTGGCGAAATTGCTCGCAAACCGGTCGCGGCCACCGACGGCGATGGTGGATGCCTTCGGTACGTCATTCCCGTCGGGCCATGCGGTCGGGGTCCTTGCTGCTGTGCTGGCGCTGCTGACAGTGGGGCTGCCGCTGCTGGTGCCGCGCTGGCGGGTACCGCTGACGGTGCTTGGCGCGGTGATCGTCGTGGCCATCGGTGTAGGTCGGGTGGTGCTCAACGTGCACCATCCCAGCGATGTGCTGGCCGGCTGGGCGCTGGGGTACCTCTGGTACCTGGCGTGCCTGCTGGTGGTGCGGCCACTGCCGCTGACAAGGTTCGGGGTCAGCGCAACGGCCGGAACACCGGCAACCCTCGATAGCGGGTCGTGAAGCTGACGGACTCGAACTCGTGACCGACCTCGCCGTCGTGGGCGACGGGGATGGGACCGTCCAACGATTCGAACGCGAACTCCGGCACCTGTAGCTCGTGATACAGCGGGCTTCGGGGCAGGCGGCCGAGGGCGAGCGCGCCCAGGATCCGGGTTTTGGCGAACTTGCGCCCGGTTTCCAGGAACCGGACGTCGATGAGGCCGTCGTCCATTCGGGTCCGTCGCGAGGGAGCGAAACCGGGCGGCAGATAGACCGAGTTGCCGACGAAGAACAGCGAGGTCTGCAGCGTCTTGTTGTCGTAGCGGATGCGTACTGGATTGTCGTGCCGCAGCGTGTGCAGCATGGCGTAGACGCCTGCCAGCGGTTTGCCGACCCGTTTCTCCAGCTTTTCCCTGGTCTGCACGAACAGCGGGTAGGCGCCGATGCTGGCGGTGTTGATCACGATGAAATCGTCGTTGAGGCAGACCAGGTCGACGCACGACACCGTGCCTTCGCTGATCGCGGTCACGGTTTTCGCGACGGTGTCGCAGCCGATGTCCTTGGCGAAGTGGTTGAACGTGCCCGCGGGGAAGACCGCCAGCGGCAGCTTTGCCTCGGCGGCGATGGACGCCGCTGTCGAGACAGTGCCGTCGCCACCGCCGACTGCCAGCACCTCGGCTCGCCCGGCGGCGTCGCGCAGGATTGCCTCGGGGTCGTCATCGGGACCGAGTTCGATGACCTCGGCGGCGGGGAGCGCTTCTCGCACCTCATCGAGTACGCGGGCGCCGGTGCCACTGCCAGAGGCAGGGTTGATCACCACGACGACGCCCTTGCCGTCTTGTCGCTTCGGGGTATCCACGATCAACGGTTCGGTGACGGGGAGCCTGGCCTCGACGATCGGCGGGATGAGGCGACCGCCGAGGACTGCGACGCCCGCGCCGATTCCGAAGCCGGCGATGACGTCACCTGGATAGTGCGCACCGGTGGCCACCCGGGACAGCCCCACCATCCCGGCCACCAGGGCGAGTGCGAAGCCCGCGGGCGCGTTCTCCAGCCCGACCCCGACGGCGAACGCGGCGGCGCTGGCGGAATGGCCGGACGGTAGCGAATTCGAGGACGGGAAGTGGCGGATCTGGCGGGCCAATGGCACCGATGTCCGCAACGGCCGGGGGCGTTTCCATATCCGCTTTGCCATTTGGTTGGTGAACAGGCTGGTGGCGGCGAGTGTCAACACTCCTCGGGTGGCCCCGCGTTGCAGGGCGGGCCGCCGCGTCGCCAGAAGTGCAGCGGCGACTGCGAACCACAGTTTCGAATGGTCGGCCGCACGGGTGAGTGACGGCATCACACCGTCGAGCAGAGGGGTTTCGGACTCCGCGATCGCTTCGAACACCTCGCGATCGAGGGTGCCCAGTCCGCGTGTGATCTGGCGGAATCCCTGATTGCGTCGACGCGGCCAACGTTTCATCTAACCCACAGTAAGGGGTGGCGATCAGCGACCTTTGTTGTCGTCGCCTTCGCTCTTGTCGTTAGCTCGGTCGCTCGGGATGACGATCCGCTTCGACGAGACCGTCTTGCCGTCCACTTTCTTGGAGACGGTGGGTGGGGACGGGGGCGGTGTGGCGATCCGGCCCTGCACGGGTGCGCCGTTCTTGAGCGACGGGACGGCGACGCGTTTGGTGGCGGCCTTGTCGTCCTTGCTTTCTCCGCCGCCACCACCCATGCCGCCGTGCGGCATCGCACCCATCCCGCCCATGCCGCCCATGGGAGTGGTCTGAGCGGGGCCTGTTGCGGCCGGCATCGGCGGCATCGCCCTGCCCGAGGTGGGAGTTGTTGTCGCCGAAGGTGTCGCTGGCGGGCCGAGCATTGCTGTCGGCGTCGTGGAGCCGATACCGCCCCCGCCACTGCCGCCGCCGGAACCGCCGCCGCCCTCGCCAGCTGCAGGGTCACCTTCACCGGGCAGGCCGCCGCCAAGTCCCTGCGCTGCAAGCTCTTCCGGCGTTAGTTCGCCGCCCGCGTCCTTCATGGCGCCCATGCCCTGCTGGAGTAACTGCTGGCCGGTCTGGGCGAGCTGCTGTGGGATCTGGGTCAGTGGTTGCATCAGGCCGCCGAGCGCGCCGCTGACTGCCCCGCCAACACTGCTGAGCATCTGCGGAATCTGTTGTGCCATCTGCGATTCCTGGCCAAGGCCCTTCATCTGGGCGTCGGCCTGGGCTTCCTGCTCTTGAGATTTCAATGCAGCATCGGCGGCCGCAGCTGAGCGCTTGGCGTGGCCTGCCTCGGCCTCGGCTAGGTCCTTGGGGTCATCCGACGCAGCCAAAAGACCCAATGCCCCGCCCGCCACTTCAGCGGGGGAAGTTCCCGTGATAGGCGTATCCGGAGTGATCGCCGGTGGCGGCGGCGGTCCTGTGGCGATGTTCCCCCATTGGCCCGTGTCCTTGTACTGGTCTCCGCTCATCGAGAACCCCCCTGCGTGGCCATGCCCAACACCTGGAACCAGGCGAAGTGATATTTCAGGTTCGTCTGCTGCTTCGAGAGCAGCGCATCGATAGATGCCAGCAGCTGCCAGTTGCCGACTTCGGCGGCGTCAACACCATCCGGGTACGTCGCGAGGACCTTATGCGCGATGGCGTCGAGATGCTGATGGAGCATCTCAGCCTCGGAGTCCAAGACGCCGGTGCCTGCCGCACCCGCCTTCGCCAAAGTGTGTGCAAGCCGGGGCAATCCGTCACGCCAGTTGGTGGCCTGGCTCAGTTCCCAATTGAGTTCGTCGATATCCGGCACTTGACGCGAGCGGAACGACGTCGGAATCGGGTCGACGTCGTTCTCCGGCGGTAGGTAGTGGCCCGGCGTCCAGGTGGCTGTTTCCGTGGTCTCGCCGAGCAGATGCTCCAGGCTGCCGCGGCGCCGTGCTGGTTCCAAAAGCTTTACACCGGAGGGTATTTCGATGTGGGGTGGAATCCACCCGGAGGCCAGGTCGGTGGCGAGGACCGTGGTCCCGTCCTCGCGATCGCCGACGATCCAGCTCAGCTTGGGTTCTTGGCGGGCAACGAAATCGACTAGCTTCTGCAGGTGATTCTGTGCTGAGGTGCGCGCTGAGGCCGCACCCGCGACTGCACCCGCTGCCGTTGCCGCGACGGCGTTTTCGGTCAGACCCGCGGCGCCAGTCACTGGCGCGGGTGAGGAGGCCGGTACCTGTTTGACCACCGCTGGTTGGGCGAGCGCTCCTTGGCCGCTGGCCGGATTCACCGGTGCCGACAGTGGACTTCCTGCCGCGGGTGCCATCGGTGCCGGTGCCGCTGTGGACGTCGGCGGTCGGAGGTCGGATCCGTAGGTGGGCAGCGGTCCTGCCGAGGCTGCGGGCATTGCACCGCCGGCGGGTGCCGGCCCGGCCACCGGCGCCGCGGGGGCCGCATACATCTGTGAGCTGGTGTCCGCGGTCGGTGTGTAGGCCGGGGCGGCAGGCTGGCTGTACTGCTGCGCGCTGTCGAAGTTGTAGTGACCGCCCGATGTTGGAGCCGTGGCAGGGGAGACGTTGGCAGGAGCGGCGAAATCGTGAACCGGTGCGGTGGGACCTTGTGCCGCCTGGGTGATCCCCTGCGAAAGTCCTTCTGCGCCAGAGGACATCGGGCCGCCAGACTGCATACCGTTGTTGAAGCTCTGGGCGAGGCCTTCTGGTGTCAGGTTGGATGCTGCCGCGGACGGCAGGGACCCTGCACCTCCGCCGTGCGCGGCTGAGCTCAGGCCGCTGAGGCCGCCGCCTGCGCTGCCTCCACCTGCGCTGGCAGCACTGCCAAATCCGGAGCTTGCTCCTGCTGCGCCGGGCATGGGGCCCATTGCCGCGGCGGGGGGAGCGGAGCTGGTTCCGGGGACTGAACCGCCTGTGACCTGCCCCGTGCCGTTGCCTTGTAAGGCCGCGAACGCTCCGCCCGACGGCGGCGGGGGCACTGCGCTTGTAGCCGAGCTGTTGTCTGCGAAGCCCTGCCCAGGCAGAGCGCTAAAGGACGCTGGGACCGCGCCTGCGGTTGTTCCAAGTGACGACGGTTGAGGGTCGCCGACAGTCAGATTCTGAATATCACCCGAGAATCCACTATTTTGCAACGCGGATCCCGAATTGCTCAGCTGCTGAGCCGGCGATTTACCAAGCAAGCTCTTCACCTGCTGTTCAATAGCTTCGCGGCCGGGTGGTGGCGGCGGGGTTAGGTTGATGCCGTTGTCTGCCGCCCAAGTTTCAGGCGATCTGCCGTCCCCCTGGGCTGTCAGTACGGTTTGCATCGCGCCCTTTATTTGATCGACGCTTTGGATCGTCGCGCGACTCGAATCCTGTTGTGCAGTTTCGATGGCAGCAACGATTTTGCCGAGCTTTGTGGCGGGTTCTTTCGAGTTGAGTGCGTCATTAATGGCCTCATTGCCGACAGCTGCAGTCTG
The DNA here is from genome assembly GCF_965229105.1 of Mycobacterium sp. Classification (GTDB taxonomy): domain Bacteria; phylum Actinomycetota; class Actinomycetes; order Mycobacteriales; family Mycobacteriaceae; genus Mycobacterium. The sequence goes on along the minus strand of NZ_OZ245858.1, from coordinate 6,431,518 downwards.
TCGCAGGGTTGAGCGCAAGTGTTCGAATGCTGTTGCCACAGTGGAAAAAGCGCTGCTCTTTGCGTGATTTTTCTCGGCTATGCTTGCCGCTTGCATTTCACCTCGGAGGAACGCTTCGCTAGCTGCATCCGCCGCCGCTCCTTGCTGCTGCGCTAGCGGTCCCTGCCTAGTGCTGGAAAGGTCTGCCTGATAATTCTCATACGCAGATTGAATTGTCGCTCTATTCCGAGAGGACGCGGCCGCCGCCTCGCTGGATGCTCCATGTGGCCAATAAGGTTCTATAAGAATTGGCGTGTACTGACCTGGGGGGTAGTCGGCAACCCCGCTCATTTGCAGGCCTGACCGATTTCCACGTCAGACGAGTCAATCTCTGTAAACAAGGGCTTGAGCTCGGGGTCGTCGCGACCGGCACCAGACAGCTGCGCCAATACCATGCCGTCCCAAGCAGCTGATATTTTTCGGATTCCATCTGAAAGGTTACCTGGCGTTGCGGGATTGGCCTTCAAAGTGTCCATTACGTAGCGCGAAGAAAACTGCGTCGCTAAACGTGTGTTCACAGCGATTAGTAACGTGAGTGTAGGGTCAGGGCTGGTCTGAGTAGCAGCACCCGTGATTGCCCTTTTGGTCTTATCGTAGGCACCGCAAACAGCGTTCTTCGCGTCAGAGATTTGTTGGTCGGTGAACTGCGGAACCGCATCAGCCGTTGTCGATGTCTCCGGAACTGGACGGAACCACGACCCGATGGCGACGGCAACCGCGATCAGTGCGACCACCAGCGATACGACAACCAGTGCCCGTGATTGCCTTGTGGCAACAGCTGGCCAAGCAGGCGGTGGGCCCCCAGGCGATCCGGGCGGTAGCCATTGTCCCCCGGGTCCGTACGGCGGATTGGTCATCCCTCGATGTTAGCGGCGATCCGCGCCACCGCTACTCACCTCTGGCCCACTCCCGGGTGGGGGTGCGGCTAACTGCTGCCGAGCTCTGCGTTGTCCTGTGAGTCGCCGACGGCGACGTGTGCTCTGCGATAGTTGACCGCCACCCCGCTCATTTGCAGGCGTCTACAAACTCTGCATCTGCCGCATCGAGTTTTGCGTACACAACATCAATTTCCTCTTTGGTTGCGCTGGCGAGGGTGAAGCAGATTCGTCTCTTGATACGCCAGAGCCGTTGCACGTACCGCACTAGCTAATCCTTCAACGGTCGCCGGGTACTGATCAAGCGTCGCTAAGAAATAATTTGCACTAGTAATTGCACCAACTCTGCCGTTCACCGCGAACAAGAATTTCACAGTCGGGTCATCACTAGTCTGGGCGCCTGCAGTCTGGGTCGCCCGGCCAACTAATTCATGCGCGGCACACACCGCCTTCTTCGCCTCCGCCACCTGCTGTTCGCTGTACTTCGGTGCCGTCTCGGCAGGAGCGGCGGCTTGGGCGGCGGGCCTGAAGAGGGCGACGACACCAAGAGCGATGGCGATGAAAATCCCAACGAACGCGACGATCAGGGGCACCCGCGAGGGCTTGACGACAGGCGGCTGTCCCCAAGTCGGTTGCGGGGGGCCGTAATACGGCGGAGTGGTCATGGCCGAAGCGTAACTACCAGCGGTGATAACGCCAGTCACTGAAAATCGAAGACCAAGACAGCAGCCAAATCGTGTCTAAACCTTGACTTGACCCTGGCGCGGCCAGCCCTAAGCATGGACTGATGCGCCGACTCCTGAGTGTGCTGTGCGCTGCTGCCTGCGTCGCGCTGCTGGCCTTGGCGTCGGCGCCTATCGGCACCGCAGACACCACGCCGTGGTTCGCCAACCAGGTCGGCAACGCCACCCAGGTCCTATCGGTCGTCGGCACGGGCGGCTCGGACGCCAAGATGGACGTTTACCAGCGCACGGCGACCGGCTGGCAGCCCGTCAGCGCGGGCATTCCCGCGAAGATCGGCGCGAAGGGCATGTCGGCCGACCATTACGACGGCTCGATGATGACCCCGATGGGTTTCTACACGCTGGACTTCGCCTTCGGCACCGCGCCCAATCCGGGCGGCGGCCTGCAGTACGTCCAAGTCACGCCGGACCATTGGTGGGACGGCGATATGAAGAGCCCGACCTACAACACCATGCAGGTCTGCAAAAAGGCCGACTGCCCGTTCGACACCAACCTGTCCAGCGGCACCGAGAACCTCGACATCTCTGCTTACAAGCACGCCATCGTCATGGGCGTGAACAAGGAACGCGTGCCGGGTAAGGGCGGCGCGTTCTTTGTCCACACCACCGACGGGGGAGCGACCGCGGGATGCGTCGCCATCGACGACGCCACCCTGGTCACGATCATGAAGTGGCTGCAGCCCGGCGCCGTGATCGCGGTGTCGAAGTAACTACAGCGCTAGCGCTGCACCCGGATTCAGCTTGAAGTCCAGTGCCTTGAGTGACAACTGTGCGTCATAGGTGCGGTCGTACCCGGTCAGGCTGAGCTTCCAGCCGTCGGGAGTGCGCCGGTATTTGTCGTGATAGAAACCGGCACCGATCAACATGAAGTCGAATTCGGGCACGATCACCTTGTCTTGCAGATACCAGGTGGCGGTCGCCTCGTCGCCGTCGATCGCGATCTCCGGATGCGTCACCCGGTGCTCGGTGATCACGTTCGCCGGCAGTGACGAGCGCATGTACTCCACGAGCGACGCCCGATCGGTGAAGCTGTGCGTCTCGCCGAGCGACGACCCGTAATTGCCGATGATGTCCTCGGTCATGGTGTCGGCGAAATCGTCCCAGTGCTTGGTATCCAACGCGCGCATGTAGCGGTACTTCACGACTTTGATGTCTTCCAGGTCACCCATGGACAACATTGCAACACACGTCACACTCGCTCCGGTGACACAGGTAGTCCACTACGCGTGCACCGAGCCCCGCGACTACCCACCGTGGGCAGATGGCTACGAAATATTGCGTCGTCGCCGGCGACACCTTTGGCTCACTCGCCTGGCAGTTCTATCGAAACAGCACACTGTCGGCGGCTCTGGCTGCAGCCAACCGCACTGCCGAAGACGCGCCACTGCCGGCCGGTCAAGAACTCGTCATCCCCTACATCACCCTGCGGCATACCGTCGCGGTCGATGACACCCTTTACGACCTCGCGCAGCTGCACTACGGCAATGGCGCGATGTTTCCCGTCCTGGCGGCGGCCAACCACATCGCGCCGCCCTACGTCGTCAAGGCGGGCGAGGTGATCCTGGTGCCCGACCTGGTCCACATCAGCCGCCACACCGTCTACCCCGGTGACACCCTGCTGGACTTCGCGATCCGCTGGTACAACGACGAGCAGTCAGCGCTGATCATCGCCTACGCGAATAACCTTGCAGAACAACAGGATATCCACGTGGGACAAATGCTGATCCGGCCCGGGCTGAACCGCAGGCACACGGTCGAGCCGGGGGAGACGTGGTCGCAGCTGAGCCAGTGCTGGTACGGCGACCCAGCCCTGGATCGGCTCATCGCGGCCGCCAATGGGCTCACCATCAGCGAACCGCCCACGACCGGGCAGCTGCTGTTCTTCCCGGACCTCGCTGAATTTTGACGCGGGTACCCATAAAGTCGGCGCATGTCCAAGTCGGCAAGCTTCGGCAGCTTTATCGATGGCTACCTCAATTCGCCGGTCTCCGGCATCGCCCCCTGGGTGCTGTTCGCGGTGCTGTCGTCACCGGGGCGGTTCGAGGTCGCGGTGTGTTCGGCCTTGGGCCTCTCGCTGCTGACGTTATGGGCCAGTAGCCGCCGCGGGATCGGCGTCTACGCGTTGGACGTCGTCGGCGTGGTGTTCTTCATCGTCCTCGCGGTGGTGGGACTGGTGGCGTCGGAAAACCAGATCGCCTTCCTGGAACTATGGGCCGGCGAGCTCACGAATATCGTCCTGGCCGTTTTCGTCCTCGCCACGATCATCGTCGGCAAACCGTTCACCCTGGCCTATGCGAAGAAGCAAGCTCCCGAAGAGTATTGGGACACCGCGCTTTTCCGCAGAATCAACTACGTGATCTCGGCAGTGTGGGCCGCGGCGTTCGCCTTTTCCGCCGCTGTCGGCCTCATCGGTGATGCGGTGCTCAAGGATCCCAACAACTTCTGGACCGGCTGGGTGCTGCAACTGGCTGCGCTGTTCTTCGCGATCGCGTTCACCGAGTTCTACCCCGACTACGCCACCGCCAACGATCCCGAGGCGGGTGAGGACGAACGCGCGCCATCGGTATTCAAGCTCTTCGACTGGCTACCTGCGTTTATCTTGATCGCGGGTATCTTCGGCTGGGTCACCGACGCGCTGCCCGACGCCGTGGGGATCGCCATGATCATCGCCGGAATCGTGGGTAGCGCGCTGGTCCGAAAGTTCGTCCCGTCCGATCAGGAGTCCAGCGCATGAGCAAATTGGCTGTCATCTACTACTCGGCCACCGGGCACGGCACAAAGATGGCCCATCGCATCGCTGAGGCCGCCAAAGCGGCCGGCGCGGAGGTGCGGGTCCGGCACATCGCCGAGACCCGCGACCCCGAGTCGTTCGCGCATAACCCGGCGTGGACTGCCAATTACGAGGCCACCAAGGACCAACCTGCGGCCACCGGTGACGATATCGTCTGGGCGGATGCCGTCATCTTCGGCTCACCGACCCGATTCGGCTCTCCCGCATCGCAATTCCGCAACTTCATCGACACCCTCGGCGGGCTGTGGGCGCAGGGAAAGCTGGCCGACAAGGTCTATGCGGGGTTCACCTCGTCGCAGACCGAGCATGGCGGTCAGGAGACCACCCTGCTGGCGCTGTACATCTCGCTCATGCATTTCGGCGGCATTCTGGTGCCGCCGGGCTACACCGACGCCCTCAAATTCTCAGATGGGAATCCCTACGGCGTCAGCCATGTGACCGGCCCGGAGAACAAGGCCGAGATAAGCGACGCGACCACCGCGGCGCTCGATCACTTGGCGCGACGGGTGGTCACCGTGACCGACCGGCTGGTCGGGTCCGCTGCAGATACTGCTTAGCCATCTCGACCAGCGTGCGGCGCTCACGCTCCCAGTCGATAGGCGCATGCATAATCATCTCGACCAACACCATGCCGCGTAGGGCCGCCCAAATGACTTCGGCGACATCACGATCGGCCGGATCATCGGAGATCAGCCGACCCAGCCCGCTGATGGCGTCATTCATCTCCAGCAGGTGCCGAAGCGATGATTCGCCCAGGCTGCCCCGGGTGGCGCGCAGGATCTCGAAGGCGGCCAACGACGTCGGGCTGCTGTAGCAGTTCCAGGCAATATCGACGACGGTCTCGATGCGCTGCTCCAAGGGAAGATCGCTGACGTGCGCCGACGACAGACTCTCCACCAGCTTGGCCACGCCGTCATCCACGACCGCCATCAGCAGGCCGTTGCGGTCGCCGAAGTGGTACTGAATCACACCCCAGGTGACACCGGCACGTTCGGCGACATGCTTGGCCGTCGCCGCGGCGAAGCCCTCCTCGACGATGCAGGTCACCGTCTCACCGATGATCCTGGCGCGCGTGTCATCACCGCGCTTACGGGGAGCGTCGGTGTTGCGGGTGGGAATGCCGGTTGTCATTGTTGACTTTATAACATTAATCGCTCTATGTTTGGCGCGTGACTCCAGCCCACAGTCGCTTTGAATCGTTGTCCCGCGACGAACTCGCCACCCTGGTTCCCGAACTCCTGCTGATCGGTCAGCTCATCGATCGATCCGGAATGGCTTGGTGCATCAGTAATTTCGGTCGTGAAGAGATGCTGCAGATCGCCATCGAGGAGTGGATGGGCGCCAGCCCGATCTACACCCGGCGCATGCAGAAGGCCCTGAAGTACGAGGGCGTCGACCTCATCACGATTTTCAAGGGACTCCAGTTGGACATCGGCGCCCCGCCGCAGTTCATGGATTTCCGGTACACGGTGCACGACCGCTGGCATGGCGAATTCCACCTCGACCACTGCGGTGCGCTGCTCGACGTCGAACCGATGGGCGAGGAGTACGTCCGCGGGATGTGCCACGACATCGAAGATCCGACCTTCGACGCCACCGCCGTCGCCACCAACCGTCGGGCGCAGATCCGGCCCATTCACCGCCCGCCCCGCACTCCCGTCGACCGCAACCCGCACTGCGCCTGGACGGTCATCATCGACGAGTCCTACCCCGAGGTCGAGGATCACCCACACCTGGCGGTCATCGGCGAAAGCCGTGCGGCCACATGGGAGTTGAACCCGATCGACCCCAGTGACGACGGTTTGGCGGATTACTCGGGGCCGCTGGTCAGTGACTTCGACTTCGCCGCCTTCTCGCATTCGGCGCTGGTGCGGATGGCCGACGAGGTGTGCTTGCAGATGCATCTGCTGAACCTGTCCTTCATCCACTCGGTGGGTAAACGCGCCGACGGTGATCTGAAGAAACAGATCTGCACCAAACAGCTGATCGGGCTGGCCGGGATCGCCGCCGAGCGCATCCACAAGGCACTCAATCTGCCCAGCGGGACCGAAGGTGTGCTCCGGGTGCTGGAGCTGCATCCGATGCTCAACCCGGCCGGCTACGTCGAGGCCGATATCGAAGGCGGTCGGCTGCACGTGCACCAGTGCGCATCCCAGGACGACGGGACGTGGATCGCACTGTGCTCGCCGGCCTCGGTGGAACCCCTGCAGGCTGTCGCGACCGCAGTCGACCCCTATCTGCACGTCCACGTCACCGGTACCGATACCGATTGGACTCTGGAACTGCAGCACAGCGACACCGCCGCGAAGGTGGCCCCCGAGGTGGAGGTCGTCAAGTTCAGCGGCGGCGCCACCTGGGAGTTCGAGACGCGCAAGTCGCTGCCACTGACTGTGGTCTGAACCGATGCCGTATCGCGTCGTGCAGTGGGCGACCGGTGCAGTCGGACGAGAATCCCTGCGCGGCATCCTCGACCATCCCGAGCTGCAACTGGCCGGGGTCAAGGTGTACTCCGACGATAAGCACGGCGTCGACGCCGGTGATCTTGTGGACCGCCAACCGGTCGGCATCGCGGCCACGACCGACATCGCCGAGGTATTGGCAGGTGGTGTGGACTGCGTGCTGTACACGCCGCGGACCCCGTCGGTCGATGACGTCTGCCGGATCCTGTCCTCGGGCGCCAATGTGGTGACCACCGCGTTCGCCTTCCATCCGGCCAGTACCGAACCGGCCGACCGGGAACGCCTGCTCGACGCGTGCCGAACCGGTGGTAGCTCCCTGCATGGCACCGGGCTGAATCCGGGCAACCTCGGTGCCGTCCTGCCGTTGGCGATGGCAGGCATGTGCCGCAGCATCGAGCGCGTGACCGTGCAGGAACGCGCCGACTGGTCGATGTACGACAGCGTCGACATCACCTTCGGGCAGATGATGTTCGGCGCCGACCCGGCCGATGTCACACCCGATGCGCCCAGCCTGCGCTACACGAGTGACCTTTTCCAGCAACAGGTTTGGCTACTCGGCGAGGCGTTGGGGGCCGGCCTGGACGAGGTGAGCACTGAGCTGGACGTGGTGCCGGCAAGCGAGGACAGGGAGATCTTCGGCCGCATACTGAAGGCAGGCACCGTGGCCGGGCAGCGGTGGCGTTGGACGGGTCGCCGGGCTGGGCAGGCGATCATTCAGGTTGAAACCCTCTGGGTGGTGGGGGAGCGCCAGCCCAAGCATTGGCCCACTCCGCAGCACGGCTGGACGATCACCATCGAGGGCACGCCGTCGGTGCAGGCTCATGTGGTGACGCTGGCCAGCTTCGTTCGCGATGTGCCAATCAGCGATCACGTGCAGTCGGCCAGTGTGGCCACGGCGATGCAGGCGGTCAACGCCGTGCCCGCTGTGTGCGCGGCAGCACCCGGTTTCGTGACGATGGCCGATATCCCATTCGTCTGGAATCGCACCGCTGCGACCTAGGTCGGGCCTGTGAGCAGGCTATGAGTGCGCGCCCAAGCGGGTGTCGGGGGCGCAACGGTTGCTGTGGGGCGGTTATGGTGGCCACTGCCCGCTGACCGACGCAATGCAAGGTGTACTCAGTGACCGACCCGCTCGGGTTGTCGATCGGGACGACCAACCTCGTGGCGGCGCGTGTCGGAAATCCACCGGTGACGCGCCGCTCAGTGTTGACGCTCTACGGCCACCGCCCTGCCGAGGTCGGGCTGCCGTCGGAGAACCCCAGCCTGACTGAGCCCGGCCTGGTCATGCGCGGTTTCGTCGAACGCGTCGGCGATCGGGTCCCGCTGGTCGCCGTCGATGGATCCACCCACTACGCCGACCGGCTGATGACCGAGGCGCTGGGCGCGATGGCCGACACGGTCGGCGGGCTTGCCCCGACGAGTGACGTCGTGATCGCCGTACCCGCCTACTGGTCACCGGCCACGGTGCAGGCCTTCGGCGCCGGATTGCGCACCGATCGCAAACTATCGCCCAACGGGGTCGCGCCCCGCCTCGTCTCCGACGCCGTCAGCGCACTGACTGCGCTGCAGGTCAATCCCGGTTTGGCGGCCCGTGGTGTGGTCGCCCTGCTCGATTTCGGCGGCAGCGGCACCAGCATCACCCTGGCCGATGCCGAACGGACGTTCCGGCCGCTCGGGGAGACCGTTCGGTATCCGGATTTCTCTGGCGATCTCCTGGATCAGGCGTTGTTGACCTCGGTGCTTGGTGATATCTCCCGGTCCGGCGACGTCGATCCCGCCGTCACGGCCGCGGTCGGTTCGCTGGCGAAATTGCGCGACGAATGCCGGCGCGCCAAGGAACGGCTCTCGCGTGAGACCGCGACCAATCTGATGGCCGAGCTGCCCGGTTTCAGCTCAGAGATCCGGCTGACCCGGGCCGAGCTCGAAACCTTGATCCAGGTGCCGCTGGACGGTGTGATCGCCGCGCTCGAGGACCTGTTGACCCGCAACCAGATCGGCTGGGCCGATCTCAGCGCCATCGCCACTGTCGGCGGCGGCGCGAGCATCCCGCTGATCACCCAACGACTCTCCGAGCACACCACGGCGCCGGTCGTGACCACGCCACGGCCCGATCTGGATACCGCGGTCGGCTCGGCATTGATCGCTGCGCGCGGACCCGACGCCGACGCACCCACCGGCATGGCCACCGCGGTGGGTGACGCCGCGACGATGGCACGCATGCCGGCCGCGCCGCCGGCCGGGTTCGGCGGTGACGCGCCAGGATCGTCGACGTTCCGTGCCCTGGCCTGGTCGCAGGACGACGAGGGCGTCGCCGACCCGGTGCCCTACGACGGGCCGGACCATTACGATTCACCAAATCCCTACGCCGGCAACGCAAACCCCTACGCGTTCGATGGAACTGGGGCGCGCCCGCGCGTGGAGTACACGCCATCGACGGGAATGGTCGAATCGCAGGGACGGCCCTGGTATCGGCTGCCGCAGCTCTTCGTCGGGGTGGCCGCCCTCATCGCGTTGGTTGCCGTCGGCGGAGTCGCGTACACACTGACGACCGACTCCACCAACACCACCCCGACCACCACGCCGAGTATCACTGCGCCGGTGCTGTCCACCACCGCGTTACCACCGCCGCCCCCGACGACGCCTGAGGTGATCACCACCGAACCACCTCCGCCACCTCCGGAGACCGTCACTGTGGCGCCACCTCCACCGGTGACGGAGTACATCACCCCGTCGACGACCACGACCACGACGACGCCGCCAACCACGACGACCACCACCACCACCACAACGACCACGACCACGACCACGACGACGACGACTCCACCGACGACGACCACCACTGAGCCGACCACCACGACGACGACGCGGCCCGATATGACGACGACCTACCTCAACATCCCGTTGCTCCCGCTGCCGATCCCGATCCAGGTGCCAAACCAGGCAACGCAGCCCTGAGCGAACCGTCGTGGCGCGTTAGACCGAATTCGCGCACACTGGGATCAACGCCGCGCAGATGCGGGGCAGTGCGGTCAGGAGGACCACAAATGGCGAACAACGGACCGTTCGGATTCGACCCAGAAGATTTGGACCGCATCGTGCGCGAAGCAGGCGAGGGTCTTCGCGACGCGCTCGGCAAAGGCGGTCTGGGAGTCTTCTTCGACCAGGCCACAGGCGGCCGCCGGTCCCGACCGGAACCAGAGACAGCCGGCGAAACGGGTGACGGCGTGTGGGCCATCTTCACCATCGGTGATAGCGGCGGGGCCACCGTCGAACAGGTGTACGCCAACGAACTCGATGCGTTGCGCGCCAACAAGCACAACACCGACGCCAACCGGAAAGTGCGTTTCCTGCCGTACGGGATCGGCGTCAGTGTGCTCGACGAGTCAGAACCCGACGAGGTCGCGGACTAGGAAACGCCCCGCTCGGCCTTGCCGACAGACTGTCATCGGTGCTCTGGCCGAGTTCACCACCACGGCTGCTGATGGTCGTGGATCGGTGGAAAACCGCAGCCATAAGCGACCATGATGATGAACTCGAGCAGAGCGTCGCAGAGAGACTAGACCCGCGCGACGTCACCCACGTTCTGCGGGTGGTGACACGCCGCCTCGTGGGCTTCGCCGTAGTCGCGTAGTGCGGGTTCCTCGGCTGAGCAGATCTCGGTGGCCCAGCGGCAGCGGGTGTGGAACCGGCAGCCGTCCGGTGGGTTGATGGGGCTGGGCACATCGCCTTCGAGCACCACCCGAACACGGCTGGCATTGAGCTTCGGGTCGGGGATCGGCACCGCTGACAGCAGGGCATTCGAATACGGATGAATCGGCTTGCGGTACAACATGTCCGAGTCGGAGTTCTCGACGATCTTGCCCAGATACATCACCGCGACCCGGTCGGACACATGCCGCACGACGCTGAGGTCATGTGCGACGAACAGGTAGGACAACTTGAATTCGTCCTGCAGTTCTTCGAGCAGGTTGATGATCTGCGCCTGCACGGACACATCCAAGGCCGAGACCGGTTCATCGGCGACCACGAGCTTCGGACGTAGCGCCAACGCGCGGGCGATTCCGATCCGCTGGCGCTGTCCGCCGGAGAACTCGTGCGGATACCGGTTGTAATGCTCGGCCTGCAATCCGACCCGATCCAGCAGGGTCTGCACCTGCCGTTTGAGATCGGCGCCACTGGCCAGACCGTGCAGTTCCATTGGGTCACCGACGATTTGGCCGATCCGCTTGCGGGGATTCAGCGAGGCGAACGGATCCTGGAAGATCATTTGCATCTGCCGGCGCAGCGGCCGCAGTTCACGTCGCGACAGGCCGACGAGTTCCTGCCCCTGAAAGCGGACCGAACCCGATGTCGGTGCCGTCAGCTGCAGTAGGGCCCGACATAGCGTTGACTTACCGCAGCCGGATTCGCCGACCAGGCCCAGTGTTTCGCCCTCGTGCAGGGTGAAGCTGACGCCGTCCACCGCGCGCACCCTGGCGACTTCGCGTTCGACGATGACGCCAGATTTGATCGGGAAGTGTTTGACCAGATCGGTCACCTCGAGCAAGGGTTCGCCGGCACTCATTGCGACACCGCCTTCCGTAGGCCGATCCGGCCGTCAACGTCACGCAGTCGGGTCTTGTCCTCGGGCGTGAGCCAGCATCGGTCGAGATGGCTGCCACCATCCTCCGGAGCGGTCAGCGGAGGTGGTTCGGCGCACTTGTCGAACACGTGTGGGCAGCGCGGCGCGAAGCGGCACCCGGTGGGCGGATTCAGCAGCGACGGAGGCGATCCCGCGATCGAGGGCAGACGCTCCGGGCGATCTTCGTTGAGCCGCGGCAGCGACCCGAGCAGACCCCAGGTGTAGGGATGCTGCGGGTTGTAGAAGATCTCGTCGAGCGACGCGTCCTCGACAATCTGCCCGGCGTACATCACCACCACGCGGTCGGCGGCTTCGGCCACCACCCCGAGATCGTGGGTGATCAGCACGACGGCCAGACCGCGGTCGGCGTTGAGCCGTTCGATGAGTGCCATGATCTGCGCCTGAATCGTCACGTCGAGCGCGGTGGTCGGCTCGTCGGCGATGAGCACCTCAGGTTCCAGGGCCAGGGCCATCGCGATCATGACGCGCTGACGCATACCGCCGGAGAACTCGTGCGGATAATCGCGAACGCGCCTCTCGGGGTTGGGAATTCCGACCGACCGCAGCAACTCGACGGCGCGTTCGCGGGCCTGGGCCTTGGGCACCTTGCTGTGTGCCCGGATCATCTCGATGATCTGGTCGCCGACCCGGTAGACCGGGTTCAGCGATGTCATCGGATCTTGGAAGATCATCGAGATGTGCTGGCCGCGAATCTCGCGCAGCTCATCATCGTCCAGCCCGGTGATATCGCGGCCACGGAATCGCACCGCACCGGCGATGGTGGTGTTCGACGACCGGGTCAGGCCGATCAAAGTCTGTGCGGTGACGCTCTTTCCGCTGCCGGATTCGCCGACGATCGCCAGGATCTCACCCTTGTGCAGATCGAAGGAGGCACCGGCGACGGCGCGCAGGACACCGTCCTCGGTGGTGAAGCTGACCTGCAGCTCCGCCACATCGAGAATGGGTCCATCGTGGTCAGTGGTCATGTCGGTGCCGCCTCTCCGAGCCGGATCCGGGGATCAAGGAAGGCATAGAGGATGTCGACGACGGTATTGAAGAACACGATGAAGAACGCTCCGAAGATGGTGACACCCATCAGCGGCGGCAGGTCCAGGCTGCCGATCGCTTGGCCGGCGTAGAGGCCAACACCGTTGATATTGAACACCGTTTCGGTCAGGATGGCGCCGCCACCAACCACCGCGCCGAAGTCCAGACCGAACAGGGTGACGATGGGGATCATCGAGTTCCGCAGGACGTGCTTGATCCGGACCTGACGTTCGCTGATCCCCTTGGCGCGGGCGGTGCGGACGTAGTCCTCGTTCATCACGTCGAGCATGTTGGAGCGCAGCACACGGCTGTAGAACCCGACGTAAAGCACCGCCAGGGTGAGCCACGGCAGTATCAGGTGATACGCCCACTGCCCGGGGTTTTTGGTAAACGGCACATAGCTCCCGGTAGGGAACAGCTGCGCCTTGAAGCTCAAGTAGTACAGCAGGATGGCCGCCAGCCAGAACACTGGCAGTGAAATGCCAACCAGAGCAAGGATTGTCAATGCGCGGTCGGTGAACTTCCCGGCGTGCACGGCGCTGAGATAGCCGAACCAGACCGCCAGCGCCATCCACAACACCGCAGCGCCGATGCACAGCGACAGGGTGGCAGGCAGCCCTTTCCAGATCTGTTCGCCGACGTTCTGCGAGCTGGCATATGACGTCAGCTGGCCGGTGAAGATCTGCTTCATCATCTTCAGGTACTGCATGGGTAGGGGCTGATCGAGTCCGAGATCCGCACGGACCCTGCCGATCAGGGCGGGGTTGGCGTTCTTGCCTGCGATGCGTGCGGCCGGATCCGAGTTGGGAATCACGTTGAAGATCAGGAAGACGATCACCGAGATCGCGAACAGCACAGCGATCATGCCGGCGAGGCGTCGGGCGATAAAGCGTCCCATCAGTGCTCCAGCCGGATCTTGGCTTTGGGATCGAGCGCATCGCGTAATCCGTCGCCGAACACGTTCAGTGAGAGCACCGTCAAGACGATCATCAACCCGGGCACCACCGTCAAATGTGGTGCCGTGTAGATGACTTGATAGCCATCGGCGATCATCGTGCCCCATGACGCGTTAGGTGCGCGCACCCCGGCGCCCAGGAAGGACAGCGCCGATTCCAGCAGCATGTTGTTGGCGATGTTCAGGGTGAAGAACACGATGATCGTGGAGACGATATTGGGTAGCAGCTCGGAAACCATGATCCGCAGTGGGCCGTTGCCCTGCGCGACCGCGGCTTCGATGAACTCCTTCTCCCGCAGCGCCAGGATCTCACCACGAATCGGGCGTGCCATATAGGGCACGTACACGAAACCGATGATCATGATCGGGATCCACAACGAGTCACCGGCGATCTGAGCGCCAAAGACATTCAGTCCGCCGATGGCCAGTGCGGTGCCCAGTGCGATACCGAGGAGCAGCACCGGAAAGGCCCAGATGACGTCCATGATGCGGGATAACGTCGAGTCGACCCAGCCGCGGAAATAGCCGGAGAGCACACCGACGATGACCGCCAGCACAGAGGTGACGATGGCCGCGACCACGCCGATGTAGATCGACGTTCGACCGCCGTACATCAGCCGCACCATCACGTCGCGACCGTTCTGGTCGGCGCCGAGCAGATAGCGACCGTGCAGACCGGGGCCAAGAGGCTTGCCGTCGGGCGCGACGACGTACGCCTCCTGACCGTCGATCATGATCTTGTCGGTGATGTGGTTCTCGTTGGGCCCGGTGTGCGCCACGTGGTCGGCCCACAACGGCGCCGCCAGACAGAACACCACGATCAGCAGGAACAACGCTCCGAATAGGAGCGCAACTTTATTGCGCCGCAAGCGGATCCAGGCCAGATACCAGGGACTGCGTCCGCGGATCTCGGCCGTGGACACCCCAGCTGGAATCGGTGGGGTGTCCGGGACCTGCACGTCGTCGATGGGGGCTGCCATCTAGATGTGCCTTATCTACTTGACGTCGAACGCCGAGTAGTCCTGATTGAACAAGATATGGCTATACGCCTTATCGAAGTCCAGTCGGTCCGAGACGAACGTGGTGAACTCCTCGTTACCGTATGGCGCCCAGACAGCTTGTTCCATGTAGGCCTTGTCGAGTGCGGCGTACTGCTTCTTGACGTCGTCGGAAAGCTGTTCTTCCTGCAGCTTGTTCATCGTGGCGTCGTTCTCGGGGATGGCCACCTGCGAGTAGTTGCTGTTATTGGTCGGCAGGATGTTCGCACCGTTGAGCAGCGGCCGGAAGAAGTCGTCCGGGTGCGGGAAGTCCTGGAACCAGTCGGTGAAACCGGTGTCCAGATCCGGTGTCGATGTATTGCCGATGGTGGCGAAGTAGACGTCACCGGCGACCACCTTGAGCGTGGCGTTGAAACCCAGCTGGGTCAGCACATCGTGGTAGTACTCGCCGATCCGCTTGCGATCCGGCTCGTCATCGGTCCACACCGTGATGTCCTTATCGGTCGGGTTCGCTTCGGCGATAAGCGCTTTCGCCTTCGCCATATCCGGACCCGGGTAGAGCTTGTACTCCTCGTAACCGGGCATTCCCGGCGGCAGAATCTGCTGGGTGGGATGCATGCGACCGCCGAAGACGCGGTTGAGCGCCTCGGGGTCGATCGCGTAGTTGATCGCCTGACGGACTCGAATGTCGTTGAACGGGGCGGTCTTGTTGTTCATGAAGAAGTAGTAGGTGTTGATCGACTCCTCCATGCGGAACCGGTCGCCGTACTTGGCCTTGACCTCGGCGAGCCGATCGGCGTCGGGGGGATCGGCCATGAAGTCGATGGTGTTCTGCTCGATACCCGTCACCTGCGCGCTATTGCTCTTGTTCTGGGTGATGGTGATCTTGTCGACCTGGGCGTCGGCGACCTCGGTGGCCCCGGCGTCCTTGACAGTCTTGAACTGCGGATTGCGTTCCAGCGTCATCGTCTGGGGCGACTCGACGTGGGTGATCATGAACGGTCCGCTGGCCGGCGGCGGCGTGTTCGTTGCGTCCTTGTCCAGCGGAGTGCTGGGGGGAACCGGCGCCGAGAACATCAGGCCCAGAACGTTATTGAAGGTGCCGTTGGGCTTCTCGAGGGTGATGGTGATGGCACCCGTCGCGTCATCGGTGACGATCCCGCTGATCGTGGGGGCCTTGTCGTCGGCGTAGTCCTTGGCGCCGACGATGCCTTCGAAGAACACCGAGCCACCGGAATCGGCCTTGAACAGTCGTTGGATCCCGTAGGTGAAGTCCGAGGCCTTGATGGGTGTGCCATCGGAGTACTTCATGTTGGGCCGCATGGTCAGCTTGTAGGTCAGGCCGTCCGGGGAAATCTCCGGCATGTCCTTGGCCAGGCCGGGAACCACCTGCGCGCCGTCTGCACCCTTGGCGTGCTTATAGGTCAGCAGCGGCGTGTAGACGTTCCACAACGTCTCCCAGCCTTCGACGGTGTACGACAGCTGCGGGTCGATGTAATCGGGGAATGACGTCATCGAGACGTTGACATCGCCACCGGAATCACCGCCCGAGCCACCACCTCCGGAGCTGTCTCCGCCACATGCGGCGACGCCGAAGGCAGAAAATGCGACGACGCATCCGATCGCGGTGACCTTGCGCAGCTTGTTCATCTCACTCCAAAACGTTGGCGGGCTCGCCGACTCCAGTACAGCTGTACGCCACCTTGGCGCACCCTGGGTAGATCTTGGCCGGAAATTTTCCAGTTTGCATCCCGGCGGAAGCGAAAAATTCCTGTTTCAGCTAGCTGTGGCGGCGCGGAATCGCCGTTGACCACAGCGCCCAGGCGATCAGCACTGGCTGAAAAAGTAGCCGAATAAATCTGGCGCGGTCGGTTTTCAGACCGAATGCATCGCGACCGCGACGAAAAATGCGGCCAGAATTCGTCCGATGCGGACCCGGTCGCGGGTCAGCACCGTGAGGCGCCCACAAGGTATGCGTTCTGAGCGTCAATATCGCAGAATGGCGACCGTGCGCGTACTGAGCAGATACCTGGTTTTGCCGATGATGGTCACCTCTGCGGTCCTGGTGGCGGCCCCTGCGTCGGCAGCACCGGAGTTCCCAGAAGGTGACTACGCAGTGCCGACTGCCATGGGTTATGGCAAGTACGTCGCCGAGATCGCCCCTGGCGCGGCCGGGTGCACGTTTTCCACCTACAGCGCCGATGGTCAGCCCATCGACACCGTCAGCACTTTCGCCAAACCGCTGACCGCGTCGGTGAATCAGCGGGTCGCGTCATTCCGCACCGAGGGCTGCACACCGTGGCAGCTGGTGACGCGCGTTCTGAACTAGAGTCCGGCGCGGGGTAGATACTCGGTCGGTGGCAGAACAGACGGTCCAGTTCCGGCGTCTTGCTGAACAGGTCGCGGATCAGCTGCGCAGGCGGATTCTGCGCGGCGACCTCGCCGACGGCAGTGTGTTGCCTACCGAAGATGAGTTGCTGCGCGAATTCCCGGTGAGCAAACCGTCACTGCGGGAGGCGATGCGCATTCTCGAGGCCGAGGGGTTACTCCGGGTTCGGCGCGGCAAGCTCGGTGGTGCAGTGGTGCGACGGCCCAACGCAGCGAATGTCGCGTACACGATCGGTTTGGTGCTGGGCTCGCAGGAGGTCGGCCTCTCCGATGTCGGAGACGCGCTCCTTGAAGTCGAACCGGCGTGCGCGGCATTGTGTGCCAAGCGTTCTGACCGTGCCACGGTCGTCGTCCCTGCCTTGCGGCTGTTGCACGCAGAGTCCGTCGACGCCGTCGATGACCTGCACCAGGCGACGTCGGCGAGCCGGCGCTATCACGAAGCGCTGGTCCAGCTCTGCGGGAACCAAACGATGATCATGCTGGTCGGTGCGCTGGAAACGTTGTGGTCGGCGCACGAAACCAGCTGGTCGAGCCGCGTCACCGACCACAGCATCGTCCCGATCGCCGAGCGCCTGGCGGTGCTGGAAGACCATCGGCAGGTGATCGACGCGATCGAAGCCGGTGACGAGCGCCGTGCCCACGACCTGGCCGCGGCGCACTTGATCAACGCCCAGCACTATCCGGGCTCGTCCGGAGTCGTCGACGCGTCGATGGTGCGCACATGGGCACCGGACCATTGACGGGCAGGCTTATTTTCATATGATTTGGTGATGGGCGTCGATGTAGCCGCCGCGACCAGCGCGGAAGCCGCGCACTACCGGGCACACGGGTGGTGGTCGGACACCACGCTGTCGCAGCGTGTCCGGCATAACGCCAGCGCATCGCCGGTCAAAGCGGCGTATGTGGACTTCGCTGACAGCGTGGTCGATGAGGGGCAATTGACCTGGCGCGAGTTCGACCACGCCGCCGACAACCTGGCGCAGCGCCTCGTCGCGTTGGGGGTGGTGCCCGGTGATCGCGTCGCGGTCTGGCATCGCGACAGTGTGGCGATTCACGTCCTGCTTGTCGCGATCGAACGGTGCGGCGCGGTGGTGGTCGGTCTCGGGGCGCGTGCAGGTGTGCGCGAGGTGACACAGATTCTGCGGACGGCGCGACCGGTCCTGCTTGTCAGCGATGTCGAACGCCGCCAGCCCGGGGCGCAGGCGGCGGTCGACGCTGACCCCGCCTTGCGCGTGGCCGCATTCGGCGATGACGCCGACGATCTCGTCATCGACAGCAGCCCCCCGCAGGGGACCGGCCCGGTGCCTGTCGGCCCCGACGATGTATTTCTGATCAATTCGACCTCTGGCACCACAGGGCTGCCCAAATGTGTTGTCCACACCCAGAACCGGTGGTACTACTTTCACCAGAAGGCCACTGCCAACGGTGAACTCACGCCCGATGACGTGTTCCTTCCGGTGATCCCCACCCCTTTCGGATTCGGCATCTGGACCTCCCACTCCACGCCGATTCACCTCGGTGCCACGACCGTGCGTATCGAACGTTTCAGCGCCGCCTCGACGTGCGAGGCCATCGATCGTCATCGGGTGACCGTATTATGCTGCGTCAGTAGCCAATTGGCGATGATCCTGGCCGATGACGCGTTCGGGGATCACGATATGAGCAGTCTGCGGGTGGTGTTCACCGGCGGCGAGCCACTGCCGTATGCGCAGGCCGCCCAGTTCGAGGAGCTGACCGGCGCCACCATCTTGCAGTTCTACGGATCCAACGAAACGGGCATGCTCAGCGCCACCAGCGTCGCGGATCCGTTCCATCGGAGACTGCGTACCGCCGGTCGGATCGTGCCGGAAATGCAGGTGCGGCTCTTCGACGGTGATCTGGATGTCACGGAATCCGGTCGCGGGCAGCCAGTGTGCCGCGGTCCCGCAACCAGTCTCGGCTATCTCGGCGGTACCGATCACGACAAGCTGTTCACCAAGGACGGCTGGATGCGGATGGGGGACATCTGCGAGCTGGACGCCGACGGTTACCTCACCCTGGCGGGTCGAACATCGGATTTCATTCTGCGCGCCGGCAAAAACATCAGTGCCGTGCAGGTGGAGGAAGTGGTGGCCACACACCCCGCCGTGGCGGTGGCCGCGGCCGTGGCGATGCCCGACCCGCTGTTCGGCGAACGGGTATGCGTCTTCGTCGAACTCAAACGCGCCGACACCCTTGACCTGCCGACGCTTGTCGAGCACCTTCGCGGGCTCGGGGTATCGACGGAACTACTACCCGAGCGGCTCGAGGTCCTCGACGCACTTCCACGGTCATCGGGCGGAAAAGTCGCGAAAGGCGAACTCCGCGAAAAGATTCGATCTACCTTGGAGCTGACATGAGCACAGGAGAAGTGCGGCGCGGCGGCCTCGCGGTGTGGGCGCCGTCGAAAGTACCGCCCATCGGCGTCGAGCTCACCAACGAGCAGATGCTGGCGGTGGCGTTCCGTCATCTTGCCGGGCTCGGGTTCGCCGAGAATATGGCCGGGCATATCACCTGGCAACCGGACGGCCAGACCGACATGCTGGTAAACCCGTGGGGGCTGTGGTGGCAGGAGCTGACTGCCTCGGACATCTGCGTCGTCGACGAGGATGCCAGGGTGGTCCGTGGTCGCTGGGACGTCACGCCTGCCATTCACATCCACACCGAGCTGCACCGTCTTCACCCAGATGCGCGTGTGGTGATTCACAACCACCCGTACTACGTCAGCGTGCTCGCCGCTCTGGGCATGCTGCCCGAGTTGCTCCACCAGACCGGCGCTCTGTTCCTCGACGATATGTACCTGGTGCCCGATTATGACGGGGAAATCGACGAGCCCTGGCGCGCAGTGCAATTGATCGAGCAGATGGGGTCCGCGCATATGGTGCTGCTGGCCAATCACGGTGTCATCATCACTGGGCGCAACATCCCAGAGGCGGTGTACCGGGCGGCGTCGATCGAGCGGGTCTGCAAACTGGCCTACGACGTCATGCTCACCGGCCGCACGCCAAAGCAGATGAACCGCGGCGACTTGGTCGGAATGAAAGCGTCCCTGATCGAACGCGCCGCTGACGTGTACTGGGCGGGCGCCGCCCGAATGACCATCAAAGCCGACCACGATGTGCTGAGCTAGAGAAACGAGAGTTGAGACCATGGCTTCGATTGACGAGCTCGCCGGGAATCTGAACTTCACCAAGGCCAAGACCGGGGCCGACCGCTCGGTGACTTTTCTGCCCGAACCCGAACGGGCCGAACGCCGTTATACGGTGATTTCGGTCGACGATCATATCGTCGAACCACCGGACACCTTCGAAGGCCGCGTTCCGCAGAAGTTCGCCGAGCGCGCCCCGAGGGTGGTCGAGACCGGCGACGGTGGGCAGACCTGGATGTATGACGGGAAGTCTCTGCCCAACGTCGGTTTCAACGCCGTGGTCGGGCGCCCGGTCTCCGAGTACGGATTCGAGCCGGCCCGGTTCGACGAAATGCGGCGCGGCGCATGGGATATCCATGCGCGGGTCAAAGATATGGACCTCAACGGTGTCTACGCATCACTGAACTTTCCCTCGTTTCTGCCCGGCTTCGCCGGTCAGCGCCTACAGCAGGTGACCGCGGATCGCGACCTGGCCATGGCGTGTGTTCGCGCCTGGAACGATTGGCATATCGATGCGTGGGCCGGTCCCTATCCCGACCGGATCATTCCGTGCCAGCTGCCCTGGCTGCTGGACCCCGACGTCGGGGCGAAGATGATCCACGAGAACGCCGAACGCGGATTCCATGCCGTGACCTTCAGCGAGAATCCGGCGATGCTGGGGTTGCCGACCATCCACTCGGGTTACTGGGATCCGCTGCTGGCGGCCTGCGCCGAGACCGGGACGGTGGTCAACCTGCACATCGGGTCCTCGGGCACGTCACCGTCGACCACCGACGACGCACCCCCTGACGTCCAAGGTGTGCTGTTTTTCGCCTATGCCATCACCGCGGCGGTGGACTGGTTGTACTCGGGCGTCTGCACCAGGTACCCGGACCTCAAGATCTGTCTATCCGAAGGTGGAATAGGTTGGGTGGCAGGACTTCTCGATCGTCTCGACCATATGCTGAGCTACCACGAGATGTACGGAACGTGGCGTGAGCTCGGAGAGACACTGCACCCGTCGGAAGTGTTCAAGCGCAACTTCTGGTTCTGTGCCGTCGAGGATCAGTCATCCTTCATCCAGTACGAGCGGATCGGCGAGGACAACATTCTGCTGGAAGCCGATTATCCGCACTGTGACTCGACATGGCCGCACACCCAGCGCACCATCCATGAGCAGATTCGTGGTCTACCCGATCCGATCATCCGAAAGGTGACGTGGGAGAACGCGGCTCGGCTCTATCAGCACCCAGTACCGGCCGCGATCCAGGACGATCCCAACGCGTTCTGATTGAGGCGGCTACTTGGCGTGCTTGGTGCGCTTGCCGCTGGTATTGGCGGGTGCCGAGTTCTGCTTGGCCCCGGCGGTGCTGCTCGCCTTATCGACGTCAGAGGCATGTTTGCCGCCGGCGGCCTGCGTTGTGTCGTCATTGCTCTTCGCGGCGGCAGAGTCGGGGAAGCTGTCCTTGAGGCTGTCTGCAACCTTGCGCGCCGTACTGAACTTTTGGCTACTGACGAGCTTGTTCTGGCTGATTGCGTCCGTGAAGACCTGGGCCTTCTCCGTGCTGGAGGCGTCCGAGGTTGACACCGCCGCTTTCGTTGGGGCCGAAGAGACTTCGGGGCCGGCCGACTTTGCCTGCCCGACGCGGTCGGATGTCCCGACCAGGGGTTGGTTCAGGGCGTTGTTGATCACGTCGCGAGCCCAATCGATGCTGCCGGCAAGATCAGCAACTCCGATGCCGACATAGGTGTTGAAAGCGTCGCCGCCTGCGCCGATGGCTTGGCCGATATCGCCGGTGGCTGCGAGGTTCTCAAGTGCCGCGCCCGGTGCGGCGAGAATGCCCCGGACCGTCATCAGTCCCAACCCGATAGCTTCCTGCGTGACGACGACGGCACCGGCGGCCGTGTAGATGAGGACGCTAATACCGCGTGCGCCGATCGCATAGATCGGATCGATGATCGCCGCACCCGCGTTGGACAGCGGAACAACGATCGACGCTGCGGTCGCGCCCACGGCTTTCAGCACATCTCCGTTCGGGGCCGTCAGTGCTTGGACAAACGTGATCGGCGCAGTGACTGCGGCGGCGCCGGCCTCAAACGCGCTGGATCCGATGATGAAGGCCGATTCGGCGACGTAGCTGACATTTTCGAACTGATTCTGGAGTAAGGCCAGAGCAAGCGTGCCCACCGGCAGGGAGGCCAGTTCGATCTGATGGGTCTGGATCGGCGGAATGGCCGGCGCTGGTGTCGCCGCAATGGGGGTAGCGACGAGTGCGCCGGCCGTGGCCACGACAGCGCCGACGGCGATAGAAGTGCTAAGAGCAGCGCGCATGGTTTCCCCTTGGTTGAGACGACCCGTACCGCAGGGAAACCTATCGCAATATTTCCCGCTGACGCAATACCAGCGAACTTATTTGATTGTCCATCTGTTCGTTGTAATGCCTATTTAGATGCGGTATCGCAGAAATCGCTGCACCGAGCTGTAGATATGGACAACTTCTACTGGTTTGCTCAAGCTCGTTTGATACCGGCACGGGCTAGGTTGACGTAGTGATGAACGCCTTGGGGCAGCCGTGCCCGTGTGGCAGCGGAGCCGATTACCAGGCGTGCTGCGGGCCCTTGCATCACGGCGCGCGGCAGGCAGAGACCGCGGAAGAACTGATGCGATCGAGATATGCGGCCTATGTCCGCTCCGACACCGACTACCTGTTCCGCACCTGGCATCCACGGACACGGCCCGCCGATGTGCGTGTCGACCCAGGCATCACGTGGACAGGTCTTGACCTACTGGAGACCGACGCTGGTGGCGTGGGCGACAACAGCGGAGAGGTCGAATTCGCGGCGCACTACATGTTCGCCGGGGACAGCGATGTGCTGCGTGAGCGCAGCAGATTCGAGCGTCGTGCCGGCCGTTGGTTCTACGTCGACGGTGACTACTGAGCGAACTGGGGATAAACGCCCGCAACCCCTTTGGCGAGTCCGGCTTGCACTCCGCGGCTCGTATCGTCGGCGAGCACTTCATACGCGCCCGCCGCGACGCCGTCGAGCGCGAGCGCGGCGACGTCGGCCGGATTCGACTTGGGGCCATCGAGACCGGCCGCCATGTCGGTATCCATCAAGCCGACGTGCAACGCCGTCACCACGATCCCGGAGTCGGCCAGCTGTGCCCGCGCCGCGTTCGTCATCGACCAGGCGGCCGACTTCGAGGCGCAGTACCCGCTCAGGTCAGGGAAGCTCACCCAGGACAGCACCGAGAGGACATTGAGGATTCCGCCGCCGCCGTTACCCGCAATAACGGGGGCGAACGCCCGGATCATCGACAGCGTGCCGAAGTAGTTGGTCTCCATCTCCCGGTGAGCGCCACCGAGGTCATCGGAGGTCAGCAGATTGACGTCGGCTGCGATTCCGGCGTTGTTCACCAGCAGCGTCACATCGCCCGCCGCCGCTGCTGCGGCGGCAACCGATGCCGGATCGGTGATGTCCACAGCCACGGGGATGGCGCCGTCGATAGCGACGGAGTCCGGGTTACGGGCTCCGGCGTAGACCTTGGCGCCCCGCGTGAGGAGTTGGGTGGCGAACTGCGAGCCGAGCCCACGGTTGGCGCCGGTGACCAGAGCAGTGCACGAAGAGAGGTCCATCTGACCATCGTGCGTCACGCACCTCCGGGCCGCAGGCTCATTGGGTCTAGTTGGAGATACAGAATTCGCTGAATACAGAATTAGCTGTACTGTGGCAGTCATGCAGACGTTGCTCCATAGCGATGCGCTGGCGCGTTTCGGCTATGCGCTGTCCGATACCACCCGCACGAAGATCCTGTTGAGCCTCAACAACTCACCCGGCTATCCGTCCGAACTTGCCGACCACATCGGCGTCTCCCGGCAGATTCTGTCCAATCATCTTGCCTGCCTTCGCGGTTGCGGGTTGGTCGCCGCCATTCCCGAAGGCCGTCGCACCCGCTACGAGCTGGCCGATCCTCGGATTGGCCACGCGCTCAAAGATTTGATGGGTTTGGTGCTCGCGGTCGATCCGAATTGCTGCTGCAGTGGCGGCGATGGCCAGGGTTGCGGCTGCTGCTGATGCCCACCACTCCTACGCTCTCCGATGCGCGGCGCGCTCTGCTCGGCCGACGTATCCGATGGTTTGTGGCATTGACCATTTCGTACAACGTTCTTGAAGCCGCCATCGCGCTCAGTGAAGGCGCGCGAGTGTCATCCACCGCGCTGATCGGCTTCGGACTGGACTCAGTCATCGAGGTGTCCTCCGCCGCCGCGGTGGCGTGGCAGTTCGCCGGCCGTGACCCTGAGGAACGGGAAAAGACGGCATTGCGCATCATCGCTTTTTCGTTCTTCGGGTTGGCCGCCTTCGTCACCGTCGACGCGGTCCGGTCGCTCGCCGGCGTTGGCGAAGCACGTCATTCGACCATCGGCATAGTTCTCGCGGCGCTGAGTTTGGCTGTCATGCCGGTGCTTTCATGGATGCAACGGCGGGCCGGCCGCGAGCTCGGATCACTATCGGCAGTGGCCGATTCCAAACAGACGCTGTTGTGCACCTACCTGTCGGCGGTCCTGCTCGTCGGACTGGTGCTCAACACCGTGTTCGGCTGGTCGTGGGCCGACCCCATCGCAGGCCTGGCGATCGCCGCGATTGCGATCAGAGAAGGACTGGACGCGTGGAGAGGTGACACCTGCTGCGACCGAGGAGTCAGTGGCGGTACAGGGTGACGATGGTGATGTCGTCGTCGGAGTTACCCCGTGCCATCGCCGTCGAGATCCAGGAGGCCGGCACATCGCCGACGCCGCCAAGGGTGGTAGCCAACCGGTCGATACCGTCGTCGACCGCCTCCCCGCGGCGTTCTACCAGGCCGTCGGAATACATCACCAGGCCGTATCCGGGCGCGATGGAGAACGAGCTGGATGTGTAGGTCATCTCTCTGATGCCGATGGGTGGGGAGAGCCGGATGGGTGCCGCGACCGCCTTCGGCGCCGAGTTCGTCAGGTACGGCATCAGGTGGCCGGCAGACGCTGCCTCGACGTGCCCTGAACTCGGGTCGACGCGCGCGGCGATGACGGTGGCGAACGCCCTTGGCATCATGTGCACGCAAAAGGCATTGAGCCGATTGAGCGCCTCAGCCGGTGCGGCTCCGGCGAAGAGGTGCGCGCGCAGCACATTCCGAAGCTGCGCCATCGTGCCTGCGGCGGCGATGCCATGCCCGGCGACGTCACCGAGCAGCACAACCAACTGGCCGTCGGGTAACTCGAACGCGTCGTACCAGTCGCCACCGATGCGACCGCCCGCAGCAGGCTCGTAGTGCGCCGATAGCTGCCAGCCCGCAACGGTCGGTATCGACTGGGGCAACAGGCTGCGTTGCAGCGTCTCGGCCATGCGTAGCTCGTCACGGGTACGGCGATACAGCGTCTCGACGAGGTGGCGTCGCAACGCCTCGGCGGACTCCGTCTCGTTCAATGACCACGATTCGCTGTGCTGGTTGACAGTCTCGCGCCACCGCTCGAACGATTTGCGTGGGCTGAGCCTGACGCCGTCGCCCTCGCCGACGGCGATGTCCTTGTTGTGCGGGTCGCCGCCCCAGTCAACGGTGCGCAGCACCTCGCCGCGGAACCAGACCACGTACTGCCCGTCGGGCAGATTGATGGCCAGCGCGCCTGCGGCAGACTCCGGGTCGAGGTCTTCAGCGGACAGCTCACGAGACAAGTAGTCGCTAGCGGCGATCTCGTCGCCCGCGTCGCGGGCCCAGGCGGTGATAGCCGATTCGACATCCCTCGACGGAACGGTCCCGCGCGTCTGTCGGTGACCCTCAACGTTCACGACGACACCATCGGCGGGCACCAGGTCGAGCAAGCCGGGTGCGCCGAGAAGGGCTGTGGTGAGCGGTTTATGGCCGTCCAGGGTGGCGGCGGAGAGTTTAAGTAGTACTGCCTGTGCCGCCAGCCGTGTATGTAATTGGTCCTCTTCGAACCGATCGACCAGTCTCAACGACAAGGTCGAACCGAGGAACTCGGCCGCAACCCTGGCACCGAATGGCGGCAGGTGTGGACCGGAATAGTGATGGCATGCGATGAGTCCCCACAGCCGCCCGTGCCGTAGCAATGAGATCGACATCGATGCCCGCACCCCCATGTTCTGCAAATATTCGATGTGGATGGGCGAGACGCTGCGCAGCGTGGCATGCGTGAGGTCCAGCGGTGCCCCGGTGGTCGGATCGATCGCCGGTAGTAGGGGAGCCGGGGTGTAGTCGACGTCGGAAATGAGTCGCAGCCAACTCTTTTCATACAGCGCCCTGGCTTGCGCCGGGATGTCGGTGGACGGGTAGTGCAAGCCGACAAACGTGTTGAGGTCCTCACGCTTGGATTCGGCTACGACCTCGCCGTTGTAGTCCTCGTCGTAGCGGTACACCATGACGCGGTCGAATCCGGTCAGGTCGCGGACTGCTCGCGTGGTGGTCTCGTACAACTCGGGCAGAGTGTTGGCCATATTCAGCGCCTCGACCGAACTGCGCACCGCCTGATAGGTGTTCGGGAAAGAGAAGGGTCGCTCGCCGTAGGCGATTTCGACCTCGACCAGAAGGACCCCGCCCGGCTCGCGATGCAGGATGACGTCGAAGGCGCGTAGCTCGCCGTTGACATCGAGCGTGCAGTTGAGCGGATTGCGTTCGTGAAGGTCGCTGAAGGTCGACGACGCCTGCTCGATCCGGGCGGCCTGCTGCGCGCCGATCAGCACGGAGAGGTGCCGGTACAGAACATCGTCGACGGACCGGCCGAGCAGGTCAGAGACGTTGGCACTGACCTGACGTACCTCGAAGTCGGGCTCTCGCACCACCGCCAGCACACCGCGCGGTTGGATACTGCCCGGAATGTGGATGGGTTCGCGGGCACAGTTGTCCAAATCGATCGGTGTGCCGTGCGGGACGAGGTCCTTGGCTAGATCGAGGGCCGACAGACGCCTATCGCCGCTGCTCATGAGACCAACTTGGTCAATTCGGCGCCTGCCGGACAGCTGGTAGTTTGCGCACGCGCGGTCGGTCGTTGGTCACTTGCGTTCACTGTAGCCACTCAGGAGATGTCGTATCACCATCAGCTTGGTGTCCCCGTTGGCGGGAAGAAACAAACACGCACTGCTGAAATGGCTGGGCGAATCGGCTCACGCCGCCACAAAATGTGCTCAAGACTCTTGCCGAGAATTGCTCGTCGGCGCCTCGCGAAAGTTATTGCACGACAACCGAATATGGCTGACGCGTCAGTCTGCCCGTGGCGGGATGCTCTGCTCGAAACTGAAGACGTTATCGGGGTCGTAGCTGGATTTGACATCACGCAGTCGTGCGGCGTTGGGTCCCCAGTACGCACGCTCCCAGTCGGTCGCCCCGGCGTTGGGCACGTTGACGTAGGCGCCGTCGCCATAGGGCCGCATCGCTTTGGCGAACTCCGCGACCCACGTCAGGCACCGTTCGGCCAGTGAGTCATCGGTGGCTGGTGGCCCGCCGCGCACACCCCAGCCGGCACCGGGCTCGGCGTAGAAGAGGGCGTTGCGGTGGGCGAATGCCGACCCGCCCGCCGGTTCGCTGGATGTGACGGCCCCGCCGAACGCGTTGGTGAAGTAGTTGCATCCTGGCGGGGCGTCCGCGGCGAAGGAGGCGATCACACCGATCGCCTGGGGTGGTAGCGGCGCGGACATGAACTGGGAGCTGAACTTCCAGTTCGCGGGTTCTTCGTCAGAGGGGATCTGAAATCCCGCGTAGGTATCGGCCCACCCCGCGTCCGTCACGACGATACCGGGGGCGCCAACCGATAGCACCGGCGAAAGCAGTTGTCGGGCTTCAGCTTCCGACCCGGAGGCGAGGACGGCAATGAGGACGATCTTGTCTCGGTCGATTTCGAGTTGGCTGGTGAGCCGGTTGTCGGTGTACGGCGCACAGCGCTGCCAGGTGTCGAACAGCGTTTCCAGGTCGTCAAGGCCCGACCAGGTCGCCACCACGTAAATCGTCTGTGCCAGTGGATGAATGCGGTAGGTCAGTGAGGTGACGATCCCGAAGTTTCCGTTGCCTGCGCCGCGCAGCGCCCATAACAGGTCCGGGTTGTTCTGCTCATCGGCGATCACCACCTCGGCCCCGCCGCCGGCGGAGGCGACCACGACTTCGGCGGCCAGCAGGTTATCGGAGGCCATGCCGTAGCTGCGGGTGAGTAAACCAAAGCCGCCGCCGAGCGTCGCACCGACGAGTCCCACGGTGCCTTCGGTCCCGGTCGGCGCCGCGAAGCCGGCGGCGCCGAGCGCGGTAACAGCCTCCAACTGGTTGAGCCCGGCGCCGACGGTGGCGGTCTGCGCCGCCGCGTCGATGGTCGCCGATTTGATGTCGCTGACGTCGATGACGACACCGTCATCGACGGCGTTCCAGCCCTCCAGACAGTGCCGGCCGCTGCGTGCCCGCACCGGAACGCCCTGCAGGCGTGCCCATGTCAGCGCATTGACGACGTCGGCCGTGTCCTGGGCGAAGACGATCGCCGCCGGCCGGTGGGTGAAGAGCCGATTCCATCCGGCGCTGGCGTCGGCGTACCCGTCGTCGCCAGGTCGGATCACCCGGCCCGTCAACGCCACCTGCTGTGCGGTCATGGATAGATTCTCGGGTACGCCGTCGCCAGCGGGAGGAAAACGTCGTCGACGATCTCGCGGATGGTCTCCGCCGGTACCGCCGTCATCGTCATGAAGAGTTCGTGCCGGATCAGGTCGGCCGGCAGTGCGACAATCCGGGCCGGGGGAGTTGTCGCCAGTTCACCTCTGGCGACGGCGCGCTCGACGATCGTGTCCATGGTGCTGGGCCCTTCGGAGACGAACCATTCGCGGAGCTCTTTCGGCGAACCGCCTGCCTCGTCGTAGTACGCCCCCAGGCGTGCCGCGATCAGACCGATGATGCGGGACCGCCGGTCGCTGAACTCGGTGAGGATGGCCAAGACGTCACCGCGCAGAGTCCCGGTGTCCGGTGTCGGGATTTCGTCGATCTCGCCGCGACGACGAATGACGGCCTTGAGCAGGTCAAACCGCGACGGCCAGCGCCGGTACAACACCGAGCGGGCCGCGGAAGACCTCATCGCGACGGCGTCGATGGTGAAGCGTTCATAGCCGGCTTCGAGGAGCTGATCCCAACCGGCGTCGAGGATCGCGTGTTCCAGCGCTGCACCACGCCGTCGGGCACCGCCCGTTCCTTTAGAGGACACTTGCGTAGCTTATCGCACGGTGTTAGCGTCCTGGCCCATAAGCGACACATGTGTAGCTAAAGAGTCTGGAGGAAGACCATGACCGCACGCAGCGCCCTGATTTCCGGGGCGAGTATTGCCGGGCCGGTTCTCGCGTTCTGGTTGGCAGACGCCGGCTGGGATGTCACCGTGATCGAGCGGGCGGAGCGTCTGCGCACCAGCGGCTACCCGGTCGATATTCGCGGGACCGCAGTCGAAGTCGTCCGCCGGATGGGTCTGCAGGAGCAGATTTCGGCCGAACGCTACCGGCACGTTCCGATGACCTTGCTGACCCCGCGCGGGCGTCGGCTCCAGACACTGGACTTCGGTGACCTGCTCAACGATGAGGGCGCCGGCGACGTCGAGATCTCCCGCGGCGTGCTCAGTGAGATCCTGTACGACGCGAGCAGCGATCGGGTCGACTATGTCTTCGGCGACTCGATCACCGCGCTGACTCAGACCGACGCAGGCGTCGATGCCCGCTTCGAACACCGGGCACCCCAGACGTTCGATGTGGTGATCGGCGCCGACGGCATCCACTCCAAGGTGCGTGGACTGACCTTCGGTGACGAGTCACGGTTCATCCGTCATCTCGGGCCGTACGCAGCAATCTGGGACCTACCCGCTGACATGTTCTCTCCTGGAGGCGGTTTCATGTACTCCCACGCCGGCCGAACCGCCCTCGTCGAACGGCCCGCCGCCGGTGGCCCGGCCCGGGCATTCCTGGCCTTCATGCACCAGGACCCTAGCACGGTGAACCGGTACGACCCCGACGAGATTCTTCGCGCTGTGCGCAGCGCATTCGGTGGAGACCGTTGGCGCACAAAGGAAATCATCGACACACTGCCGGACGCGACCGATCTTTACTTCGATACGGTCAGCCAGGTCCGGATGGATTGCTGGAGCGCGGGTCGAGTCGCCCTCGTCGGCGACGCCGCGTATGCGCCGGCGTTTCTGTCTGGACAGGGCACCAGCATTGCGATTGCCGGCGCCTACGTACTCGCCGCTGAATTGGTCCAGCACGAGCAGCCGGAGTGTGCCTTCGCGGCGTACGAACGCAGGTTGCGTGATTACGTCGTGAAGAATCAGAACTTGGCGCTGCGCACCGACTCCACGGTGATCTCGCGTACCCGCAGGCAGCTGCTGGGCCGAAATATCAAGCTGTGCCTGGTGCCTACGCTGCAGCGACTCGGCCTCGCCCACCTGCTGCAGACCCAGCTCCGATCGGCAGCGAACGAACTGGCGCTTGACCCCTCAGATGTTCTTCGCGGCGGCCCGCGGTTTGGCCCGGATGGCCACCAGCCCGCCACCGATCACCAGTGCCATACCGAGATAGGTGAACAGCGTCGGCGGGTGATCCCAGATAATCCAGTCGATGAGTGCGGTGAACACGATCACGGAGTAGATGAAAGGGCCGACCTTCTCCGCTGAGGCGTAGCGATAAGCCACCACGATGAGGGCCTGAGATAACAACTGGGCGAACCCAATGCCGATCAACCAGCCCCACGCCTCTGACGGTATTGGCCGCCACCCCACTATTGCGATGGGAATGGACATCACCGTCGACAGCAGAAAGTAGTAGAAGAGCACCCTGATCATCGGTTCGGTTGCCCCAAGCCAGCGGACCGACATCATCGCGACGGCGAGGAAGAGAGCCCCTGCCAGAGCGGACAATTCACCGAACTTGAAGCTGTGGCCCTGCGGCTGCAGAACAAACATCACGCCGATGAAGCCGACCGCGGCGCCGACCCATGTTGCTCTGGCCACGGGTTGGCGTGTTACGGCCCAGGCCACCAACGGCATCCACAGCGGCGCGCTGTAGGTCAGCAGAGTCGCGTTGGCCAGCGGTATCTGCGTGATCGCGAAGAACAGGGCGTACCAACACGCGGTTCCCGTCGCCGCCCGCAGAAGGTGCAGTCCGAACCTCTCGGTCCGCAGAGTTGACCAGCCGTTGCGCAGTGCCACCGGTATGACGAACAACAGTCCGATGAAGTTCTGGAACAGCAGAAGCACACCGGTGGAGGTGTACTGCCCTGACACTTTGGCGAGAGTGCCCACCATGGCTACGCAGAAGAACGCCGCGGTGGTCAGCGCGGCGCCGACGACGAGGTTCTCGGGTCTGCGGCCGGCGCCGACGTCGGGCTTATCGGCGTCGCTCATGGACTTTCAGTCACTGGCCCGCATCGTCGAGCGCGGCCGTGACGTCTGCCTGGGTCTCGGCCAGGAACGCCTGCAACTCGTCACCGACCATGAAGGTGGTGGTGAATTGGTTCTGCTCGGCGATCTGCTTCCAGGTGGGTGATTCCACCATCTGGCCGAGCACGTTCTGCCAGTACGCGACGGCGTACGCGGGCATGTCCGGCGGTCCGTACAGGCCGCGCCAGTTCGACAGGGTGACGTCGAGTCCTTGTTCCCTGGCGGTCGGTACATCAAAGCCGGGCAGGCGGTTTTCGGCCAGAACACCAAGTGCGGCAAGCTCTCCGGCTCTTACCTGGCTGATGAATTCGCTGACCCCACCGATTGCGACGCTGACCTCGCCTGCGTTGAGCGCGGTGATCTGGTCACCGCCGCCCTCATGGGTGACGTAGTGGATGGTGGACGGATCTCCACCGGCGGCGGATACCAGTAGGTCAAAGGGGGCTTGGTCGTCATTGGCGGCACCGACCGTGACACCGTTGGGGTCAGCCTTGATGGCCGCCATGACGTCGTTGAGGTTCTTGAAAGCGGAGTCAGGTCGAGTCACCACCACGAAGTACTCGGTCATCAGTCGGGCGATCATGGTGACGTCGTTGTAGCCGTACGGGGATTTGCCGCGAAGCTGATTCATCATCATCGACAGCGACGTGACGGAGACGTGGTTGTCGGCGCCCCGGTACTTCTCCACCATGGTGGCCAGGAAATCGGCTCCACTGGCGCCCGGTCGATTCTCCACCGGCAGTGGCACATCGACGATGCGTTCCTTCTGCAGGGCGTCGACGACCGAGCGGATCGTGAGGTCGAAACCGCTGCCCGGGTTGGCTCCCGCCGTCATCGTCACCGGACCTGAGGGATAGCTGTCGTCGGCGGCGGCCAGCGCGGTGGCGTGGCAGCCGGTCAGGACCAGTGCGGCAGCCAGTATTGCCCTGATGGTGGATTTGATGATCAAAGTCGTTCGCTCCTAAGGGGTTTAGTGAGTTCAGTGGCGCCACTCCTGGCGTTCATCCGGTTGGTCTCGCGCTCCAGCATGGCGTTGAGCTTGCGGGGTGCGACGACGTCGAGTGCCCGCAGCGCAAGTGCCTTACGTGGGGCGATCCGGATAGGTCTGGTGCGGCACGCGGTGACCATCCAGTCGGCCGCTTCGTCGGGCGACAGCGCCGGTACGCCTGCGTAGGCGCGGGTGGGAGCGATCATCGGGGTCGCGACCAACGGGTAGTAGATGGTCGTCGAGTGCACTCCCGATCGACCCCACTCTGTGTCGATGACGCGGCTGACAGCGCTTAGGGCCGCCTTGGATGCGTTGTAGGCGGCGAACATTGGTGAAGATTCCGGTAGCACGCGCCAGGTGGCGATGTTGATGATGTGCCCGTCACCGCGTTCGATCATGCCGGGAGCGAGGCCACGGATGAGTCGCAGGGGGGCGAAGTAGTTCAGCTGCATGACGCGCTCGATATCGTGCCAACGATCCAGTGACTCGCCGAGCGGCCTGCGAATGGATCTGGCCGCGTTGTTGATCAGGATGTCGACGGGGCCAATCCTCGTCACCAACTGGTCCACCTGCTCCAGATCGGACAGGTCAGTCGGGATGGCAGTCGCGGTCCCGCCGGCTGCGGTGATCTCTTCGACGAGTTCGCTCAACAGTTGTTCGCGACGCGCGACTGCGATGACGATCGCGCCGTGCGCGGCGAGCTTGTGTGCAGCAACGGCCCCGATTCCCGACGACGCACCGGTCAGCAGAATCCGCTTACCCCGCAGATCCACCGATGTTCGCGAGGGAAAGTGCGGCAACGGCCGCATTCCGGCCAGCCGTAGGGCCCTCTTGACGTCTGAAATCACTGCCTGCGCCCCCGTCTGGTCGGCACAGTGCTGGCCGTTTCTGATGAATGTAGAGCCCGCCGCGTGCTACTGCAGCAAATTAACCTATTCGCTGGGTCAGCGTCGAACGGGCACCGAGATGATCTGCGCGACCCGTTCGAGGGCGGTCTGATCTACGCGGTAGTAAGCCCACTTTCCCCGCTGTTCGCGACCGACGAGTCCAGCGGCGACGAGTTGCTTCATGTGGTGCGACACGGTGGGTTGCGTCAGATTCAGCGGGGCGGTGAGGTCGCAGACGCACGCTTCGCCGCCGTCCCCGGCCGCGATGAGCGACAGCAGCTTCACCCGTGCGGGATCTGCCAGGGCTTTGAATACCGCGGCGAGTCGTTGTGCGCTGTCATCGTCGATGATGCCGCCGGTCAATGGTGAACAGCACGCGGCCAGATCGTCGGCCGTGATCGGCACCGCTGCGCTGGTCATGCTGGCATTCTGCCACACGTATTGACAATCATCGATGTATCGATCACAGTCGACGCATCGATAGTTGTCGATCTGAGGAGTGAAATGTCGTCGTTGCCTGTCGTTGTGATCGGTGCCGGGCCACAGGGGTTGGCTGCAGCGGCACACTTGTTGGAACGCAACCTCGAGCCGTTGGTGCTGGAGGCGGGTGCAGGCCCCGGCGCTGCGATCGAGCAGTGGTCACAGGTGCGGACGTTTTCGCCGTGGCCGGAATTGATCGACTCGGCGGCTGTCAGGTTGTTGGAGCCCACCGGGTGGACACCACCGCGAGAGGGATTCCCGACCGGCCGCGAGTGGATCGACAGCTACCTTACCCCGCTGGGTGTGGCTCTGGGCGAACACGTTCGGTATGGGACGCGGGTTGTGGCGGTATCCCGGCGCGGTCGCGACCGCCTGGTCAGTCCCGGCCGCCGCGAGCAGCCATTCGTCGTGCATGTCACCGACTCTGCGGGCAGCGAGTCCCGACTGGAGGCCCGCGCGGTGATCGATGCATCGGGGACCTGGTCCCAGCCCAATCCTGCTGGAGCTGATGGGGTTCCGGCGATCGGGGAGCGGACCGCCGCGGCAGCGGGACTGCTGTCTTACCTACCGCCGACGCCGGCGCTCACCACAGCGCTCGCCGGTAAGCACGTTGTGGTGATCGGCAGTGGGCATTCGGCGATGACAGCGGTGATCGAGTTGGCCGAGATCGTTGCCCGAGATCCGTCTACGACGGTGACGTGGGCGCTACGCCGGGGTGTGGTGGGTGACACCTTCGGCGGGGGAGCGGCCGACGAACTTCCGCAGCGTGGGGCCCTTGGGGTGCGGTCCCGCGAAGCCGTCGATGATGGTCGGGTGACACTATTGTCCGGCTTTCGCACAGAGCGCATCGATGTCGCCGATGGCCGCGTCACGGTAATTGCCGAGGACGGGCGGTCACTGCCGGTGGCCGATCACGTGGTGGTGCTGACCGGGTTCCGGCCCGATCTGTCCTTCCTCTCGGAGATGCGGATCGAGCTGGACCCGATCTTGCAGGCACCTGTGAAGGTGGCTCCCGAGATCGATCCGAACCTGCATTCGTGTGGCAGCGTATCCCCGCACGGCGCAGCGGAGTTGGCGCATCCCGAACCGGACCTCTACATCGTGGGCATGAAGTCCTACGGTCGTGCGCCAACATTCCTGGCCCTGACCGGTTATGAGCAGGTTCGTAGTGTGGCCGCCGAACTTGCCGGCGACCATGAGGCGGCCCGCCGGGTCGAGCTGGTCCTGCCGGAGACAGGGGTTTGTAGCGGAGCTGGCTTGTTCGACGAGCCCGAAGGCTCGTCCGTCGGAGGTTGTTGCGGCGCGGCCGCGGCGCCACAACCGTTGTCGCTGAGCCCGATTGGCGGATGAGTTCCGTTCGGGGACCAACGCTGCGCCAGGTGTTGCTGACGCTGTGCGTCACTGAAATCACCAGCTGGGGGGTGCTGTACTACGCGTTCACCGTGTTGTCTGCCCGGATTGGCGCCGACACGGGCTGGTCTGCCCCCGCCGTGACCGGAGCCTTCTCCGCAGGCTTGGTGACGGCGGCGCTGATGGGCATCATCGTCGGACGCTGGTTGGACCGGTACGGACCGCGTTGGATCATGACCAGCGGGTCGGCTCTCGGAGTGCTGTCACTGCTGGCAGTGGTTGCCGCACCGAATTACTGGTGCTTTGTGGCGGCGTGGGTGCTCGCCGGGTTCGCCATGAGTGCGGTGTTCTACGCTCCGGCTTTTGCCACCCTCACCCGACATTTCGCCCCGGACGCGGTGCGGGCGCTGACGGTGTTGACGTTGGTGGCCGGATTGGCAAGTACGGTCTTCGCCCCGCTGACGGCGTTGCTCGAATCCCATTTCACATGGCGCACTACGTATGTGATCTTGGCTGCTGCGCTCGCTGTC
This sequence comes from Mycobacterium sp., assembly GCF_965229105.1. Classification (GTDB taxonomy): domain Bacteria; phylum Actinomycetota; class Actinomycetes; order Mycobacteriales; family Mycobacteriaceae; genus Mycobacterium. The sequence goes on along the minus strand of NZ_OZ245858.1, from coordinate 6,395,787 downwards.
GTGACAATTCCCGCCCATTACTTCGGGCTACGCCTACCCTGGCCGGCGATCGCGACCCATCATGCGGTGGAGGCGCCGTCGCGGACCGCGCGCAGCCGCCCGTTCGTGGCGATGACACTGGCGTTTGCGTTGGCGGGATTGGCCTCATACGCCGTCATCGTGAATCTGATTCCGCTGATGACTCAACGGGGGATCAGCACGAGCGACGCCGCGGTAGCGCTCGGTTTGGGCGGAGTCGGCCAGGTTCTGGGCCGACTGGGCTATCGCGCGTTGGTGCAGCGCATCAGCGTCGTGCCGCGCACGGTGCTCATCATGGGCGGCGTTGCGGCCACCACTGCGCTGCTGGGGCTCTTCACATCATTGGCCGTCCTGATCGTGGTGGCGATGGCCTCAGGCATGGTCCGCGGCATCATGACCCTGTTGCAGGCCACTGCGGTCACCGAGCGTTGGGGCAGCACGCATTACGGACACCTCAGTGGCATTCTGTCGGCGCCCATCATGATCACGACGGCGCTGGGGCCATTCGCCGGTGCGGCCCTGGCCACCCTGTTGAACGGATACGCGGCGATGTTTCTCGTCCTCGGCGGGGTGGCCGCTGCCGCGGCGACCATGGCCGCCGCCACGTCGGTCAAAGCGCCAAGCTGAGGCGCTTGGCGAGGTCGGCGACGCGGGCAGCGATATCGTCGCGGACCAGCCGCATCCGTTCGATGCCGTCGATGCCGCGCTCCGAGGGTTCGTCGGTATCCCAATTCTCGAAGCGCGTGCCGGGCACCGGTTCGACCTGCGCCTCACGCCCGAGCCTGACCACTACGTCGGCGCCTCGAATGACCTCAGGATCAAGGAGTTTCGGCGTCTCGGCGGTGATGTCGATGCCAACTTCGGCAAGTACTTCGGCCGAGAGTTGGTTGATGGTGTCACCGGGCTTGGTGCCCGCCGAATACACCTGCACGGTGTCTCCCGCGAGCTGGCTCATCAGTCCGGCCGCCATTTGAGATTTCCCGGCGTTCTTGACGCAGACGAACAACACCGTTGGTCTAGCGGGTCGATTCACGTGCGGAGCTACCGTTCGACGCAGTGACTTTGAGTTCTGCGAGCAGGCGACGAACGAGGACCTCGATATCGTCGCGGATCGGTCGGACCGCATCGATGCCCTGGCCTGCCGGGTCCGGAAGTTCCCAGTTCTCATAACGTTTGCCGGGAAAGATCGGGCAGGCGTCGCCGCAGCCCATCGTGACCACCACGTCGGCGGCTTGGACTATCTCGTCGGTCCAGGGTTTGGGGAACTCGCCGGTGATGTCGATACCGACTTCGGCCATCGCCGCGACGGCGGAGGGGTTGATCTGGTTGCCTGGTTCGGAGCCACCCGACCATGCGACTGCATCGGAGCCGGCGAAGTGATTGAAGAACCCGAGGGCCATCTGTGAGCGGCCCGCATTGTGAGTGCACAGGAAGAGCGCGATGGGCCGCCCATCGGCGCTCTTGCCCTCGACGCGGGCGAGGGCATGCAGTCGCTGTCGCGCGAAGCGTTCGGCAAGTAGCGGCAGGAAGTTAGGAACGGTTGCGCTGCCGGCAAATTGATCGTAGGACGAGTGTAGGAACCGCTCGATTGTCGCGGTGCCGAATGATTCGGCGAAGTCGCGTTCGAGCCGAGTCGCGGCTGTTCTGAGGGCGTGTTGCTGGTCGATGGAGAGGTCTCGGCGTGGGTGTTTGGTCGGGCGGACCGGGCTGTCGGTCATGGTCAGGACTCCTTGAATCGGCGACGCAGGGCGAGCGATACGTAGACCAATGCGACCAGGACGGGCACCTCGATCAGGGGGCCTACGACTCCTGCCAGTGCTTGACCGGAGGTGGCACCGTAGGTCGCGATCGCGACGGCGATCGCCAGTTCGAAGTTATTGCCTGCCGCGGTGAATGCCAGTGTGGTGGTGCGTTGATACCCCAGGCCCATCAGTGCGCCGAGCAGATAACCACCGCCCCACATGACGGCGAAATACACCAGAAGTGGGAGTGCTATCCGTACCACATCCAGCGGTCGACTGATGATCTGATCACCTTGCAGTGCAAACAGAATCACGATGGTGAACAGCAACCCGTACAGTGCCCAGGGGCCGATTACGGGGAGGAACTTGGCCTCGTACCACTGGCGGCCTTTGGCGCGTTCACCGAGCCGACGGGACAGGTAACCGGCCAACAGCGGGATGCCGAGAAAGATCAGTACCGACTTTGCGATCTGCCACGGCGAAGTGCTGATCGTGGTCTGCTCCAGTCCGAGCCAGCCCGGTAGGACCGACAGATAGAACCAGCCCAGCACGGCAAACATGAGGACCTGGAAGATCGAATTCAGCGCGACCAGCACCGCAGCGGCTTCCCTGTCTCCGCAGGCCAAATCGTTCCAGATGATCACCATGGCAATGCAGCGCGCCAATCCCACGATGATCAGGCCGGTGCGGTACTCGGGCAGATCTGGCAGCAGCAGCCACGCCAGCGCGAACATCAACGCCGGACCCAGGACCCAGTTCAAGAGCAGCGAACTGATCAGCAGCTTGCGATCGCCGGTGACGGTGTCGAGTCGGTCGTAGCGCACCTTGGCCAGCACCGGGTACATCATGATCAGCAGGCCGAGCGCAATGGGCAACGAAATACCGTCAACCTGAACACTTTCCAGTGCTCTGTTGAGTCCGGGGAGCCAGCGGCCAAGAAGGAGGCCGGCGGCCATCGCGACGCCGATCCACACGGGCAGATATCGGTCCAAGGTGGACAGCTTCGCCACCACCGGCGCCGGCGGAGTTTTCACCACATTCTCGCTCATGCCGTCGCCTTCGCCAGTGCTGCGGCGTCGAGAGCCAACAGTGCTGAAAGCTCATGCAGCGCCTCAGGAACGACGGCGTAATACACCCACGACGCACGGCGTTCTGAGGTCAACAAGCCGGCGTCGCGGAGCACCCGGAGGTGATGAGAGACCGTGGGCTGGCTGACGTCGATACCGGACGTGATATCGCAGACGCACGCCTCCCCGCCCGCGTGGCTGGCGATCGCACTGAACAACTGCAACCGCACCGGGTCGGCCAGCGCCTTGAGCTTGACGGCCAAGACGGTGGCAGCTTTCGCCGACAGCGGCTCCCTCAACAAAGGTGGGGCATCGCAACACGGTTGCGTGCCGCTGGGGCCCGCTGACTTCGACATCCATCGATATTGACAGATATCGAAGTCGTGCGCAACGAGCCCGTCGAGGGTGACGAAGAACGCTCTCTCCCACGTTGACCTTTGACGCCTGTCTAGTTCAAGGTATTCGTGTGGCGGATAAGAGCGAGCAAGTGGCGATGATGGCAGTGGAAGAGCGTCTGAGCACTATGTATTCAAATATTTCGCCCGAGCAGATTTCCGCCGCTATCCAGAATGCGCTCGCCCGCTTTGAGCAGAGCGCGATCCGCGATTTTGTTCCGCTGTTCGTCGAGCGACGCGCTCGTGAACAACTGGCCGGCGGCGGTCAGCTCGCTTCGGCCGGCCGGTAGGCGTCAGCGGCGACGTTCGTCCGGACCGATATCGGGTAGCAGTTCGCCCCATACGAGTTGTGCCATTGCCGCCTCCACCGGATCGGCGTCGACCACTCTTGTCGCGAGGTTGACCAACGCCGATGCGGCGGCTGACATTGTGACGTCGTGTCGTTGCGCCACGGTGACCAGCTCATCGAAGGCCGCTTCGGCCGAATATCGGCGCAGGCCGATCAGGATCCCCTCCGCCAAATCCAGTACCCGCCGTCCTTCCGGCGCGCGGCCCCGAGCCAAACCGGGTCGATTACGAATCAAACTGCGATCAGGCATCCGATCAGCATGACACTCGGTTGGTGTCCACCAGTCGAACGCCAGCTGTCTAAATGCTGACAGTTTCCTGGTGGACGTCGCGGTCGCCGAGGCGGTGGTTTACAGCTGGACCTCTCCGCCGTCGATGAACAGTTCAGCTCCAGTCATGAAACTGCTTTGGTCGGAGGCCAGGAATACGACGGCGGAGGCGATTTCGTCGGGACGGCCAAGGCGACCCATAGGTACCGTCGATGCCATATCGGTAAGCAACCTCTGCTCCTCGCCCGGAGAGGCGAGACCGGCCAATCCCGGGGTGTGTACCGGCCCTGGCACGAGGGTGTTGACGCGGATACCCTTGTCGACGAGTTCGGCCGCCCACGTTCGGCCGAATGACCGGATGGCGGCCTTTGATGCCGCGTAGACACCGAACGACGGCACGCCCCTGGACGCAGATGTGGAGCCGGTCAGCACGATTGAGGCTCCGGGGTTGAGAATGGGCAGCATCTTCTGGACGGTGAACACGGTGCCGCCGACGTTGCGGTTGAAGGTGTCTTGGAAATGCTGCGGGGTGATATCGGGCAGGGCGGCGAACTCGCCGCCGCCGGCGTTGGCGAAGAGGACGTCCAGGCCGTGACCGTGGGCCGCGATGGTGGCCGCCAGCGCGTCGAGATCATCGAAATTCGTTATGTCACTGCGAATGCCGGTGGCGCTGGGGCCGATTGAGGCGACCGCGGCGTCGACGGTGGCATTATTTCGGCCGGTGAGAAAGACGTGAGCGCCTTCTGCGGCGATACGTTGTGCAGCGGCCAGGCCGATTCCGGTGGATCCGCCGGTGACCAGCGCGGTCTTGCCTTGCAGCAGGGGCATGATCGGGGCTTTCCGTTTGGTGTGCTGACTCCATGGAGCCCACCACGGAATGGTGGCTGTGCGAATCCGGGATTTACCCCAGTGGTTTGGTGTGCGTCCCGGCTGTCGGAGGCGCTGGAGCGCAGCACTACCCAAACGTCGTAGTCAGCCCTACCATCTGTCCATTGAGGGCAGACAGGAATGCGTGATGTTGTGGACGATCGGGCTCGACGGGTGAATTCTGCTGCACCGCAGGGTCATAACGCCGTAGCCCAGCTGCCGGGGCCGCGGCATCGATCCCACCCGGCCCTTCTCTGGACTAGCGCGGCACTGATCGTCGGTGTGGCCGCACTGATGCTGTTCGGTATCGAGCTGCTTCACTCATCGATCCCCGTTGCGCTGCCGGACTATGTTGCCTGGCGGGGTGATTACTCCAGAATCGGATCGTTCCTGATCTGGACACTCGGAGATACCACCGAGCCGGGGTACGCGCACTCTGCGCTGGCCGGTGGACTGATGTTGCTCGGTGGATATGTGGCGCACCGGGGTTTGGTTCGACATAAGCGCTGGGGCGGATTTCCGGTCTCCTCCGGCACCGGCCTGTTCGGGTGGGCGGTGGGCAGCGCAGCATTGGGGCTGGTGCTCAGCAACGTGGTGTGGGGCTGGACCATCGAAGCCTCCGGGATGTGGCAGCCGACCTTCGTCCCGTTCGCTTCGGTGCCACCTGCGGTCGTTCTCATCTACGGCGGCCAGCGATCGGTCGCCCTCACCGGTGCCGTGCTGGGAGCGGCCCTGACCACACCCATCGCTTTGGTGGCAGTGAATTATGGTTGTCGGCCAACGGGATTGCCGAATGTCGTCGGAGCGACGACCGGCATGTGGGTCAGTGCCCTGATCGCCTTCGCGCTGTGCCGCTACCTCCCGTGGATGCCCGCACCGACCGTCGCCGTTCCGCGCTGCCACAGCGCGCTGGAACATTGCTTTGTCGACACCTCGCGGCAAAGCCCGACGTGGCTGGGACGGCGGATGTTGGCCGATTTCACCGACGCACAGTTCATCGGAAACGAATGGGCCAGCGCCGGACTGCTCATCGGAACGGTGATCAGCTACCTTCTCAACCCCGCGATGGCAGGCAATGTGGGCGAACTGCTACCCCAGTTGCTCGCCGCTCAAATCCTGACAGCCGGGCTGGCGGTGACGCTGTGGCATCGGCAGTGGGCGAAATACGGCTGGTATCCCACCTTCGTCCCGGTGGTGTCCGTCGCGCCCGCCACGGTGCTGGCCTTCGGCGGCACGCCCCAATCGATCATCGCCGGTGCAGTATTGGGGGCGCTTCTCGCTCCGCCCCTCGCGGCCGCTATCGCCCGCCGACTGCCGCCCGATTTTCATCCGTTTATCGGCAACGTGGTGTCCATGGCCTGCACCACCACTGTCATCGTGCCGGCGTTGACCCTCATGCCCGGATTTCGGTGAAGGTGGTCGCCGCGACCGCTACTTCCAGTGCTCATCGAGCAGCGTCGACCAGGCGTGGTCGAGCTTTTTCCATTCATCAGGGCAACGCACCGCACGGTCTTCGGGTAGTTGGCCGCTGCTGACCATATCGGCGTTGGCCTCAGGATTGGACCCGTAGATCCAGCACTGCAGGTTGTAGACACGCTGCATATCCAACGAGTGCTCATCGGCCATCGCCGCCGCACCCAGCTCGCCCCGCGCGTCGGCGTACGCGGCGAATGTCCGCGCGAAATCCTTCACCGACTGCACCGAATCTGCGTCGACTTTGCCGCTGTCACCGGGTGTCAGGAGGATGTAGGCGGCGAGTTGATCGGCGGCGTCTTCTTCGCGCCCGGTCACGGGGAGGTCGTAAATGGTGACTGCCATGTGGCCGGCTTCGTGATAGAAAGTCGCGTCCTCTGAGCCGATCGCCGATGCATCGGGATCGGCGTCGCCGGCCTTGACGAAGATCTTCTGGCTCAGGTCGGCGTCTTCGTAGCAGATAGTGATGGCCTTCTGGCTGGGGCTCCAGAACGCGTTAGGAGTATCGCATTGCGATCCGTGCAAGGGAATGTCGTACGGCAATTTCAAGGTCTGATTGATATCTGCGGCCAGCTCTTCGAGGACATTGTTGTCCTTCATCAGTTTCTGGCCATTGATCGCGTCGGGGCTGGTGGCGTCGTCATAGACGACGGTCATCGTCCCGCCGGCGTCGGCAGTCCCATCTGGGCCTTTGTTCGCCACCGGAGACTCCGCGACCGCGGAGGTGGGCGAAGAATCAGCCTTCTCCTCGGCGGCACCACCGCACCCAGCCACCATTAATGCAGCTGCCAAAACAGGCAGAATTTGAGCACGCATAAAAACCCCAACCCTTTCAACGCGACCCCGGATATTGACACGGTCGCAGATCTATAGCTGGGGTGTGGCTACTTGGACGAATTTGTCAATGGTTCGACGGTCCGATAGTGCGACGGTTCGATAGTTCGACGCCGCGTTTTCCACCACATCGCATACGCGCTGGCGAGGAGCACCACCAGAAAGGCAAGTAGATAGGTCGCCGGAAGGAGCTGATCCCACAGACCAGGGTGGCGTAGTGACATCAACCCTGCCTGGGGCGGCGAGCTCGGCGATGCGATGAACCAACCGCCGAATGCCGCGACCAGCGACCACAGTGCCAGCGCGGCCCCAGGAGTGCGGTACCCGTATGCCCGTACGCCGAGATGAACGAGCAGGGGAGCGAACCACACCCAGTGATGACTCCAGCTGAAAGGCGAGGCGGCAGCGGACGCCATGCCGACGATGGCCACCGCCAGTACCCGATGGCCGCGGCGCCAGAGGACTGCGGCCAGAGCGACAGCGATGATCGCGAGGGTGGTCGATGCGACCGTCTCCCAGCCGCTCAACCAATGCAGGCGCAGCAGGAGCCCACGCAAGCTGGTGTTGGCCAGCGGATCACTGGAAATGCGGCGCACGTCGTCAAATCCGCCCTGCAACCAGAATTCGCGCGAATCGCCGGGCAGCAGGGCGAAACCTGCCGCCACCGTCGCAACGAAGGTGGCCACGGCAGTCGCGGCTGCGCGACGACGCCTGGTGAACAGGAGAAAGACGATGAATAGCGCGGGAGTCAGCTTGATTCCGGCGGCGATGCCGATACCGATACCCGCCCACTTTCGGGATTTCGGCGCCAGCACGTCGGCGACGACGATCGTCATCACGACGATGTTGATCTGGCCCAGCTGTAATGACAACCGGATCGGTTCCAACCAGATCACCCCGGCGGCAATCAGCGCGGTCAGCCCCCACAGGCCTGACGAGGTCGTCACCCGTGCGACGCGCAGCGTCCGGTTCACCAGGTAACCCAGACACAGGATGTTCACCAGGAGGCCCACGGTGAGGACGCTGGTTCGGCCCAGGCCACTCAGCGGCAGAAAACACAACGCCGCGAAGGGTGTGTAGTCGAACAGCAGCGTATGCGAATCACCATTCATTCCAACCGAATACAGGTCCTTGCCGTCCCATACGCGCAACGCGCCGAACCGGTAGACCAGCAGGTCGACTTGGTCGGCAAGGCTAGGCCAGCGAAGGTACGCCGCCAGATACAGCGCCAGCGCCAGCGCCAGGATCATCGGCCCCAGTACGCGGACAGATCGAGATACGGCGCGTGGTGGCGGATATCCCTGCACGATGAGGCGGCTCCTTCTTCGGTATCTGCGACGACGGTGCGCGAGGATACCGGCGAACCCTGAATGGACTCACAAGGTTCGAATGCTGTTCAAGCTGGCGGCTGATGTGCTGCGGTGGCGGTGGCGGTGGCCCCTGACGCTACGAATCGACGAGCCCGGACTGAATAAGTGCGGCGTCGATGAACCTCTGCACTGGTCGGGCTTCGAAGAATCCGGTGTGACCGCCTTTGTACCAGACGATTTCGGGCCTGCCCCAGTGCTCCCAGAGGCGCGTGACCTGCTCGCGCGGGTGTACGACCTGGTCGGCGACCCCGGCGTAGACGAATCGGCCCCGCATCGGAACCCGGGGAGTCAGCGACAGCGGAGACACCATGTGGCCCAGCGGTTCTGCCAACGCCAAGGTCTCGCGGCGGGGATCGGAACGGCTCAGCCCGGAGTGGCGACCGAGCAATCGGGTCATATCGGCGACCGGTACGCCGAGAATCGCGCAGGTCAGCCCGTCCTCGAGGCTGGCGACCAACGAGGTGATGTAGCCACCGAGGGAGATGCTGTTCAGGCCGATCGGGGAGTCCGGCTGCTGAGCGCGTATCCAGGACAGCAGACGGCGCACATCCCACACCGCCTGAGCCGCGGCGTGGACGTCGTCGAGCACGTCCTCGCCGGGGAACACCGCGCCCCGCGGTAACCCCTCTGCGCGCGGGCCATGCATCGGAAGGACAGGGAGGACCACGTTCAGGCCGAGATCCTCGTGGAGATGCCAGGCCCGGAACAGCGTCAGGTCCAGCAGGCCCCGGCCCATCACGGCACCGTGCACACACACCAGCCAGGGTCGCGGTTCCGGGTGCCGTAGTAGCAACGCGTACTCACGATTGTTGGCGGTGTACCCCATCCATCGTTCTCGGCCGGGTTCCCCTGGTCGCGGTTGGTAGCCGCTGTCGAATACCAGACGTTCGTAGGACCGTCCGGCCGTCCTGACCGGTTGGATGGTCACATCGGTCAGCGGCGGGGGGCTCGCGAAGAACTCTTGGGGGTTGTCCAGAAAACCGAGCTGTCCATAGAAGCCAAGCGCCGCTTGGACTTCACGGTTGATTCTTTCGAACACCTCCGTGTCGCCCAGAGGCCGGAACACCCGGAAACCGGTGAGGACGATCTCGTCGCGGAACGCCTGCGCGGCGAGGGCAAGCGTGGGCCGAGCCACGGGGAGTTCATCGCGCTGACGGTCGAAGTAGTCCCGCCATGAGCGGGCGTAGTACCGGCCGGTCCGTCGAAACGGCCTGACGACATAGTCCAGCGGGCCCGCGCCCTGCGGCAGCGATGGAGATGCAATCGTCGGCGATTCACCGTCACTGTCGGGTACTGCCATGCCTGGCAACGCTATTTCGCGCCTGTCGCGCCACATAGGGACTTAGGTCCCGCGCCAGGCTGCCGCTCGCCACTTGTGGCCATGCGTGGCAACGGACGACGGTGGGTGATACCGACCAGTCGAAGGGGATGGGTCTGGCCAATGGACCCGCTGGAGCCGTTGGATGCAGCGATGATCACGGCGGAGCTGCTCTCCGACCCGTTGCATACCGCCGCGTTGTTGATCCTGTCCCCGCCCCCCGAGGCCGGACCGGGGTATGTCGACGGGTTGTATGGCGACGCGTTGACCGGTACCGCAAACCTGGATGAGCGATTTCGCCGGCACCCGCACGTGGGTATCGACACCGCGGGCCTGTGGGTGTGGCGCGCCGACGACACGATCGACATGCGTGATCATTTGGGGCGCCGGACGCTGCCCGCGGGCGCGGATCGCGACGCGCTGTGGAAGCTGATCAGTGAGCTGCACAGTCAGCCGCTCGAGCGGTCACGGCCGATGTGGATGGCCTACGTGATCGACGGTCTGGCGGGCGGTCGGTTCGCGTTCTATATCAAGGTGCACCACACCGTCATCGACGGTGTCGCCGGACTGAAGGTGATCACGGACGCACTGACCACCGATCCCGACCGCCGTTCGATGCCGCCGATCTATGCCGTCGCCTCGGAACCACCCGCCGAGCGCAGTGCCCCGTCACGCCGGTGGATCCCCAACCCGTTGTCGCTTGTGCGCGCAGCGTTCAACGGCGTCACGTCCGGGTTGGGCGTTGTCAGCCAAGTGGCCCTCGGTGAAGCAGCGACAGTCGCGGCGAGCCTCGGCGCGGGTACTGCTGTGCTGCCGATGGAGGCCCCCTACACCAGGTTCAACGGCCGAATCGGCCGCGAGCGCACCGTCGCGGGGGCCAGTTGGGCGAAATCCCGCATCCGTGCGGTCCAGGAGTTGGCCGGGGTGAGCGGCAACGACGTGTTGACCGCCGTGGTGGCCGGAGTGCTGCGGGAGTGGCTCACCGCGCACGGCGAGCTACCGAACGACTCGCTGGTGGCCATCTGCCCGGTGACAGTGCGCAGCCGCGAGTCGGCCACCGATGGCGGTGGGCGCGGCAACCTCTTCGGTCTGCAGTTGTGCTCGCTGGGCACTGACCTGGCCGAACCCGCCGAGCGGCTGGCCCACATCCATCGGGCGATGACGTGGGCGAAGCGCCAGGTGGCCAGCCGCGGATCGAGCGCGACGATGCTGATGCTCGTGCCGAGTATCGTGCCCACGGTCTTGTTGCCTGCGGTGCCGTTCGCACCGCGGCTGCGCCGTGGCTACAACGTGGCAATCTCCAACGTTCCCGGTCCACAGGCCGAGATGTATTGGAACGGAGCGCATCTGGAGGAGATTTATCCCGTGTCGGTCGCCATCGACGGGCAGGCCTTGAATGTGACAATCTGCTCCTATGCCGACCGGGTGAGCTTTGGCTATGTTTCCGGCCGCACGGTGATGCCGGATATCGGCTCGCTGGTGCCGCTGACCGAGCGGGTGCTCGTCGAACTAGAAGCAGCGGTCGGGTTGGCAACGTGACGTCGCGGCCCTGAGGGGGAAGGACATGAGAACGTGGGAATCTACGTAGTCACCGGATCGGCCTCCGGCATGGGCCGCAAAGTCGCCGAGAAACTGCGCGATACCGGCCACACCGTCATCGGAGTCGACGTCAAGCAAGCAGACATCGTGGCCGATCTGTCGAGCGCGCAGGGGCGCAGGGCGGCTGCCGACGCCGTGCTGGCCGCGTCGGGGGGCAGACTCGACGGCGCCGTGCTCGCCGCTGGCCTCGGCCCCGGCGAAGGGCCTGACCGTCCGCGGATGATCGCCCAGGTGAACTACCTCGGTGTCGTCGAGCTCCTCGCTGCGTGGCGACCCGCGCTTGCTGCTGCCGACCGCGCGAAAGTCGTTGTCTTCTCCAGTAATTCCACCACGACAACGCCAATGGTCCCCCGTCGGGCCGTGCGGGCACTCCTTGCAGGTGACGCCGACAAGGCGGTGCGCTCCCTGAGATTGTTCGGCAAGAACGCTTCGCCGATCATGTACGCCGCATCCAAGATCGCCGTCAGTCGTTGGGTTCGGCGCGAGGCAGTGAAAAGCGGGTGGGCGGGGGAAGGCATACGCCTGAACGCGCTGGCACCGGGTGCGATCATGACGCCGCTTCTGCAGGAGCAACTGGCATCGCCGAAACGTGCCAAGCTGGTTCGCTCCTTCCCAGTCCCGACCGGCGATTTCGGCGATGCCGGGCAACTGGCCGACTGGGTACTGTTCATGCTCTCTGATGCGGCGGACTTCCTTTGCGGGAGCATCGTATTCGTCGATGGCGGCACCGACGCGCACTTCCGTGGCGACGACTGGCCGAAGCCGGTCCCGGCGTATCGACTGTTGTCGTACGTCAAGAAGTACAGAGCCGGGACTGCGCGGACGTAGGGAAGATCCGCGACCCTATTGCAGTCCTAGGACGGGTCAATAGGCGTGAGCGCGATCGGTAGCCAATGGGTGCCTGGACCCTCGCCTGGGCATCCGGTTCCACCAACGATGAGGGTCCGCTCGCCGAAGAAGCTGCCGTCAGGGTTCGGGATGAGGTAGTCCGAGCGGGTGGATTTCACCACGCTGCTCGGGTCGTTGCGATCGCAGAAGTAGGGATACTCACCGCTGGTTTCCCAACGGTCGTTGTTCCATCTGTACTCGAAAACGGCAGGGGCGCCTGGATTGCGCGCCTGGTCGTCGGTGTTATCCCAGCGCGCAACACATCCATTCGCATCACAGTGGGTGGTGAATTGGATGGGAAAAGTCTTCGCATCCATCGGTGTCGGCGCACCGTTGAATGTCTGCCGCGAGAAGTCGATGAATGCGTTGTAGGACCCGTACAGCGGCGGCGGCTCGGCGCGGTCCCCGTGAGCGACCGGTGGAACGAGCAGCGCAGCACTCACCGCTGAAATGCCAACCAAGAGAAGTTTGACCATCTAGAAGGGATAACACCTATTCCGGGTGCTCGCTGATTCGTGCGAAGAACGGCGTGTCCGCCGCCAGGCGCCGGTAAAGGACGTCCAGCGAGCGCTGACGCAAGAATGAACTGCGTCGATGATCAGTCGTCATTCCCGAGGCTGTCAGCTAGTGTCCAGAAATGGCCAAGACCCCGCCAGACGACGAGACCACTTCGCCTGACGGTGGTGAGGATCCACCTTTACTGGCCGGATGGTTCCGCTTCTTCTACGACTCCGAACGGTGGGAATGGTCGCCCGAGGCCGCGCGAATTCACGGATACGAAACGGGCACGGTCACAATGACCCCGACCACGGAATTGGTGATGTCGCACAAACATCCCGACGACCGTGCGCGTATGGACTCCCACCTCGACTATGTGCGCCGAGCCCGCAAGTCGATCAGCACCCGGCACCGGATCATCGACGCAAATGGACAGACGCGTGATGTCGTCGTGGCGGGACAGGAGCTTGTCGACGATCTTGGAACCGTCATCGGCACCACCGGGTTCTACATCGACGTCACAGCATCCGGATCACGGGAGACGAGCGACGCTTCCTCGCGACATCACGAACGGAGCATCACCGAGGCGGTGGAGGCCGTGGTCGAAAGGCGAAGTGAGATTGACCAACTCAAAGGGATGCTCATGCTGATCTATGGCATCGACAGTGCCAAGGCGTTCGGTCTCCTCAAGTGGCGATCTCAAGACACAAACGTCAAAGTGCACGTCCTCGCCCAGCAGTTGATCGACGATTTTCTTGCCCTGACCAACGAGGAGCAACTACCTCCGAGGTCGAAATTCGACAGCCTGTTCCTTACGGCGCACTTACGGTTACAAGCCGCGTAACCCAGACGAGTTTCCCCCGGTCAATCTTGATCTGGTTACCGGTCAGGCCGATCGGGCGTAGCGTTGTGGGGCCTCCCAAGACCCAGGAGGCACGGAATGCGACGGCGAGGTCCATACGCCGCTGAAATATGTTGCCGCCGTGGGAGCCTCGAAAGCGGTAGGCCGTGATTGAGCCGCGAGACACAGATCAGGTGGATCCCTCGGTGGTTGTCGTCGGAGACCGGATTCAATGCCCCCGAACGAAGATCTGGTTCGTCGTCTCCGGAATCAGAGTCAGTCCCCCCCCGACAGCGAACCGCGCGCCCCGTCAGCACCAACGGCTATGGGGGGACGCGTACTTTTTCTCGGGCGCAGACGGCGAGCTGATCAACTTCTTTGAAGGCCAACAGTCGGTCCGCCGGCTGATAGCCCCTACTGGGTGAAGCCCTATGGACGTCGCGCGGAATGCTCCCCTTCGGACCCTCCGCACATCCGAAGGGTGGGCGTATAGGAAGGTTGACCAGGAAGCGGCGAGCGAGAGGGCGGGGTGTGGCGAGACGCGTTGGGGACAAGCATCGGTTGGGGCCACACCGGGACCCTCAGATCGAAGATGCGGTTCGTGCGGCCACCCGAGATCTGCTTGTGGAACGCGGCTATCGCGCGACGTCGGTTGATGCGATTGCGTCGCGTGCTGGAGTCAGCAGGCAAGCGATGTACCGACGCTGGCCGTCGAAGGTGTTCGTCGTGCATTGGGCGGTGTTTCCCAACGTGCCGCTGAGCCCGGTCCCGCTTGGCACCGATCTGCCGAAGGACGTCTCCCTAGTGGTGCGCGGGGCGGTGGAGCTGTTCACCGATCCGGCCGTCAAGGCCGCCGTACCCGGGTTGTTGGCCGATATGAGTTCGGATCCAGAGATTGGTTCATCGATCAATGCCGGCAATCTCAACGGTGCTCACGCCGCGTTCGGAGCTTTGTTGGCCGGCGCCGGCGATGACGTTCGGCCCGGGGTCGACTCAGACACCGTGTTTGACGCGCTCGGTGGTGCAGCGGTGATGGCGATGTGCATCAGGGGTAGGGAGGATGCCGACGCGTTCGCTGAGTCGCTGATCGACATCCTGTTGCACGGCATCCTCCCTCGGACCTGAAACCGAACTGCTATACGGACACTGGCGTGAAGATATTCACCCCACCGATTGGCGGCATCAGCGTCAACCCGGCCGGCAACAACGGGTTGATGAAGGGGGCAAGAGCGGCCAACGAGCTGGAGGTGATGGCTCCCTGGCTGACGAACATCGTGCCGTCAGGCGCAATGTTGAGGATGCCCTCGGTGGTTCCATTGGTAAAGGCCAGATTGCGCACGGCCTTGCCAGTGGTCGGGTCGAACTCGACGACAGCAGACTTGACCGGCAGGAACACCTTCTGACCCTGCAGCGTCGTGTAGTAGCCGTAGAACACGGTCTCCACGACTGCGCCATTCACGACCGTAGGATTTCCGCCGCCGACGAAGGCCGGCGCGCCGAATACTGGGCTGACCGGGATGGTCTGTGCCGCCAGCTCGGACACGTCGGCATCCCAGAGTTTGACGCCCTCCGAATCGAACGCGGCCATCACCGAGCCCCGGGTGAGGACATAGATGTTTCCATTCGATCCGACCGCCACCGATGCCGCTTCGGCATTGGATTGGGTGGACCAGTTGACCTTTCCGGTGCGCGTGTCGAACGCGTACAGAATGCCGTCGTTATCGCTGGCGTAAATGGTCTTGCCGTCCGGCGACAGCGTCGGGCTTGACCCGCTTCCGGGGCCCATCTGCGCGACGAACCCAACGTTGATCTTGCCAGGCCCGAACGGAGTGGCCGGTTGGATATCGAAGGCGTAGAGCGCACCTACGCCGCTCTCGATATCGGTGGCGGCCACAAAGATTCGGCCTGTCCTGACATCGACCGCAGGAGTGTTGGCACTGCGGACGATGCCGCCGTAAGCGACCTGAAAGATCGGGTCGATGATGGTCGGGTCGACCAGGCCGCCGGAGAAGGCACCCGGCGGTACAGGCTGAGTCGAGCGCTCCGCGAGCGGGCCTGGTATCTGGTAGACGGGCGCGACGAGTTCGCCGGTCTTGCTGTCGACCACCACCACCTGTCCGAACGCAGTCACACCGAAGACCGAACCGTCCGAGGTGAATGCGGCGGTGATGAACGGGTTGATCTCACGTGAGCCGGGCGCGAAGGGGTTTTCCGCCGGCGGCGCGGGTAGGGCCGTCACCCATCGGATGTCGCCGTCTTGGGTGTAGGACCACAGTTGGTCGCCGTCACTGACGAAGATATTGCCCTGCTTGTCGATGATCGGGCTCGACAGAATAGCGCCCGAATCCACTCCGGTCGTCCCGGTCCACGGGGTGGATTCCCAGACGATGTTGCCTTCCCGGTCGAGGACGTGCAGGTTCGAACCACCCGAGGCGAGTCCTGTTGTGACAGCGATGTTTCCGTTGGGCAGGATCGTGGGTGCCGCGAGTATCGAGGCCCCGCCCAGCGCGGTGCTGACGTCGTAGTCCAGGGCCAGTTCGGCATCGGGTTGGTCCTTCTTATTGCCCGGGTCGCCGTGCAACGTCACCCAGCCGGTGTCGGCGTAGGGCAGTGCATCAACCAGTCCGACGTCCTTGAGGAATCCGTTGAGCACCGACCCGGCGATGAACACCGTCGAGGTGAGCGGATGCAACACCACGTTGATCGGGTAGGTGAAGAACATGTCGATCGACGTGGTCAGCGCTTGCGCCGTGTACGGCAGAAACGGGCCGACCAATGCGTTGACGACAATCGAAATCGGGTTGGTCTCAGTCGGATACAGCGCACTATCAGTCGTGCCTGCTGCTGCAGCGGTGACGGCTGGTGCAGCAGCGACGGCCGGCGTCGAGAGTCGCGCGCCGGACACTTGGTCGGACGGCGACGGGGCGACGGGTTCGCTGGTCCCAACGTCGCGGCGCGTGGCCCCTGCTGTTGCCGACTCGGTCGACGATTGAGCTGCCCCACCCAACGCGTTGACCACACCCGCGAGGATCCCGGTCACGGCATCGATCGGTTTCGACACCGCCGGGGTCGATCGAAGCTGGGTCGACGACGCGGCCGGGATTGCCGTGGCCGCCGCGACCAGTGCCCTAGGGGCCTTCCTGGTCGGCCCGGCGGACAGCGAGGAACCGTCGCTGCGTGCGGAGGCACGCTTCACGCCGGTTGTCGACTTGCCGGACGACCCACTCGCGGCAGACGAACTGCTCGGCGAGTCCGCACCGCCGTCGTCGGCCATGGCGCTGGCCGGCAATGCGATCGCAGTGCCCACCCCGAGGAACAGGGCGAGAGCGCCGACCCGGCCGATGAACTTGGCGTGCCCGCCGGATCGCGCCGCTTGGTTGCGATGGTGGCCCGTCATGGTCGGCGGGTCGGCCTGGTGATGCATGAACTCTCCTCGGCTTGTCGTTACACGTTGCAACTACAAAGTGTTACGACTGCGGAATGTAGCAGAGGTCACACGAGTGATCAATAGAGATGGGAGTCACACGTCACATCGGATCGGCCGCCGTTAGGCGGCGATCGGAGGGGCGGCTCGGCTAGCTGGATTCGGTGTCTAGTGGGTCATCTTTGTCGTCGTCGTCCGGTGCCAGGACGCCCTGGAGGAGGATGTCGCTCATCGACGCTGCGAAGCTGTCCAAGTCGGTGATGCCGCGCATACAGACGGCATTGATTGTGGCTCCCACGATGAGGTCGAGTAACACCTCAGGGTCGACATGGCGCAACGACCGACCGTTGCTCTCCAGCAGTCCGGCGAGGCCGGCAATTATCGAGATATCATGGCGCTCAGCGAGTTTCGGCTGCAGAGTAGGGTCAGATCGCATGTCGAGCAGCAGGCCTGGCATCGCTTCACGAGCCGCCGGCTCGGCGATCACCCGGACGATCCCGCGTATGGCGCCGGTGATCTCTGAGAACGCGCTCATTGCATCGGCTTCAATATGCGGGGCATCGGCGGGGAAAACGGCGTCATAAACGACGTGAGCTTTCGATGGCCAGCGACGGTAGATGGTAGGCCGACTGATGCCGGCGGCCTCCGCGATTGCGTCCATCGATGTTCCGCGATAGCCCTTTTCGACGAGGAGTCGGCGAGTCACCGCGAGAATCTGCCCGTCGACCTCGGGGTCGCGGAACGGCCCAAGTCGGTGCTTTGGATCCACCCGTTCCACGGTTCTCCCCTCAAGGCTGCGTTGCTGACGGCAGCAAACACCGCGCAACGTTGCCGTGACAAGCTGTAACGCCAAGCGATCCTAGCAGCGGGCCTTTCATCGCTGAGTGGGCCGGAAAACGATGCTGCGTCGACGCATCGCTATCTCAAATGTCATTGGGATCCGCTGGGCCGTGCGGTCCGGTCCATGTGTGCGACTCGTCGAACTGGAGCCGATGACGGGAATCGAACCCGCGTATTCAGCTTGGGAAGCTGATGTTCTGCCATTGAACTACATCGGCGAAGGTGCCTGAGCAGGATAGCAATCGCCCACGGGGCTGGGTGCGGCGACTGCGCAGGAAACGCCCGATACGCTCGTCGGGTGCTGCTCTCCGATCGCGATATCAGGGCCGAATACGCCGCAGGCCGGCTCGGCATCGAACCCTTCGACGATGAGCTGGTGCAGCCATCCAGCGTCGACGTCCGCCTCGACAGCCTGTTCCGGGTCTTCAACAACACCCGCTACACCCACATCGACCCGGCTAAACAGCAGGATGAACTGACCACCCTGGTCGAGCCGGGCGAGGGCGAACCGTTCGTGCTGCACCCCGGCGAGTTCGTCCTCGGCTCGACGTTGGAGATGTGCACCCTGCCCGACGATCTGGCCGGACGGCTGGAAGGCAAGTCGTCGCTGGGGCGGCTCGGGCTGCTGACGCACTCGACGGCGGGATTCATCGACCCAGGCTTTTCCGGCCACATCACGTTGGAGCTTTCCAACGTCGCCAACCTGCCGATCACCCTGTGGCCGGGGATGAAAATCGGCCAGCTGTGTCTGCTGCGCCTGACCAGTCCGGCCGAGCATCCCTATGGCAGTGCGAAGGTGGGCTCGAAGTACCAGGGGCAACGTGGCCCGACGCCGTCGCGGTCCTATCAGAACTTCATCAAGCTGACCTAAAGAGTAGGGTCGAACCACGGGTGTCGGGGGACCCTCGCTGCTGGGCGGCAACTAGAACTTCATCGGGCTCCAGCTAATACGGTGCGCTGTAACGCCGCAGGCCGGAACGACGATGAACCACTAGTTGACAGCGCAAGCGGCGTGAGTGCCCGAGGAAGAGCTCAGGTCCGCAGCAAACTATTTTGGAGGGCCAGTGGACATCGTGCTTGGTGTGTCCATGACACCAACGACGGTCCGGATGGTGCTGGTTGAAGGCGAAAAAGCCGACGGGATCACCGTCGACCACGACGTCTTCGACATCGCGGGCGATGATGCATCGGCAAACGCGCCGGATCAGGTCATTGCCGCGATTCTCGGCACCAGAGAAAGCGCGATCGAAGGCGGCCACCGCCTGGTCTCGACGGGCGTCACATGGCGCGATCACGCAGAAGCTGCGGCGCTGCGCGACGCTTTGGCGGCCCGAAACATCGATGACGTCATGCTGGTCTCCGAGTTGCACGCCGCAGGCGCCCTGGCGCAGGCGGTCGGTGCCGCTGTCGGCTATGACCGCACCGCGCTGATGTTCCTCGAGCGCGATACCGCGACGCTGTCGGTGGTCGACACCGCTGACGGTTCGATCGTCAAGGTTGAGCGTCACGATCTGCACACCGAGGACGCCGTTGGTGAGCTTGCGACGATGATCGCCGGGCTGACGGACCTCCCATCGCCGCCGCAAGGACTCTTCGTTGTCGGGTCGGGGATCAATGTGGGGGCCATCAAACTCCACCTCGAATCAGCGACCTCACTGCCGGTGAGCGCCCCCGACGAATCTGAACTCGCGCTGGCCCGTGGCGCCGCGCTCGCCAGCGCCAACGCCCCGCGTTTCGAGGCCTCCACTGTCGGACTGGCCTACGCGATGGACAGCAGCGACGGCACGACGGCCGGCGCGTACGCGGCTGGCCTGGCTGCCGCGGATGCCACCGAGATGGCCGGCGCGGGATACATGCAGGGTTCCTCGGCCCTCGCCTACAGCGAAGCCGACCCCGAATCCGGTGTGTTCGAGCAGATCAACCACATCGACGAGTTCGAAGGGGTGCCTGCAGAATCCGCGCAGCAGGAAGGCCGCAAGCCGTTCCTGCTGGTGGGCAGTGCCCTGACGTCCATCTTCGTGCTCGGCGTGACGGCGCTGGTGGTGTCGCTGGCAGTGAGCATCCGCCCGACAGTCGACCAACGCCCCAACCCCGGCGAGAGCGTGATCGTCCCCACGCAGGCCCCGGCAGCCGCGCCCGTACCGGAGGCTGCGCTCCCCGCGCCGGCACCTGCTCCGGCGCCGGAAACGATCAAGGCCCCGGTGCCCGTCGTGCAGCAGGCCCCGGAACCACAGGCCCCGCGCACGGTGTACGTCCAGCAGCCGGCGGCCAAACCGGACCCGCCGGCCGCACCGGCGCCGGCACCTGCCCCCGTCGCTCCGGCACCTGCTCCCGAACCGATTGCGCCGCCAGTGGTGCCCGAGCCGGTGGTGCAGCCCTATGTTCCGCCGGTCTACATTCCGCCGATCATCCAGCTGCCCCGGATTTTCCAGCCACCCTGGCAGCCGCCGCGCCAGCAACAGCAATACCCGCAGTACCCCCAGCAGCAATACCCGCAGCAGCAGTACCCGCAATATCCCCAGCAGCAGAGCCCGCCGTTGGTGACGGTTCCGCCTGCCGCTGTGGCACCGCCTCAGCAGGCACCGCAACAGCAGTGGCCGCAGCAGGGGTCCGGTCGTTCGAATTACGGCGACGGCGGTGGCCGCGGATCAGACGATGGCGGTGGCCGCAGCTCGGGTAGCGGTTCCGGCGGCGGTAACAACGGCATCCTGTGGCCATTGCCGATCTTCGGTGGCGGACACTAGCTGTCACCTTCTGTTCGTGTGCCGCTCAGTGTCATGATGCAGTTAGCTCATTCGCCAGGCATATATCTGCAGTATGCGATGCACCGTCTTCGGCACCGGCTACCTGGGGGCTACGCACGCCGCCGGAATGGCTGAATTGGGGCATGAGGTACTGGGGGTCGACATAGACCCGGGGAAGGTCGCCAAGCTGGCGGCGGGCGAGGTTCCGTTCTACGAACCTGGTCTGCCAAAGATGCTGACTGACAACATCGCAGCGGGCCGGCTGCGGTTCACCACCGACTACGAGATGGCCGCCGATTTCGCCGATGTCCACTTCCTCGGTGTCGGCACCCCGCAGAAGAAGGGCGAGTACGCCGCGGATCTGCGACACGTCAACTCCGTCATCGACGAGCTGGTACCGCGACTGACCAGATCTGCAGTGATCGTGGGTAAGTCGACCGTTCCTGTCGGCACCGCGGCCGCGCTCGTCGATCGGGCACGCGCACTGTCACCGACCGGGGTCGACGTCGAGATCGCTTGGAACCCAGAGTTTCTCCGCGAAGGGTTCGCCGTCCATGACACGCTGCACCCGGACCGTATTGTCCTTGGTGTGCAACGAGATTCGGTGCACGCCGAGACCGCGATCCGCGAACTGTACGCCCCGCTGCTGGAGGGCGGCGCACCCTTTCTGCTGACCGACCTGCAGACCGCCGAACTGGTCAAGGTTTCGGCGAATGCCTTTCTGGCGACCAAGATCTCATTCATCAACGCGATCTCCGAAGTGTGCGAGGCCGCGGATGCCGACGTCACCATGTTGGCCGATGCGCTGGGCTATGACCCTCGGATCGGTCGCCGGTTCCTCAACGCCGGACTGGGATTTGGCGGCGGCTGCCTGCCCAAAGACATCAGGGCGTTCATGGCGCGCGCGGGTGAGCTGGGCGCCAATCATGCCCTGACCTTCCTGCGCGAGGTGGACAGCATCAATATGCGCCGCCGGACCCGCATGGTGGAGCTGGCGACGCTGGCCTGCGGCGGGTCACTGCTGGGCGCGAATATCGCGGTCCTCGGTGCGGCATTCAAACCGGAATCCGATGATGTGCGGGACTCGCCGGCGCTCAATGTGGCTGGGCTGCTCCAACTTAACGGGGCCGCGGTGAACGTCTATGACCCCAAGGCGATGGAGAACTCGCGCAAGATCTTCCCCACGTTGAACTATTCGACGTCGGCGCTGGAAGCCTGCGACCGTGCTGATGCCGTCCTGGTGCTCACCGAGTGGCCGGAGTTCGTCGACCTCGACCCGCACGATCTGGCCGGGACTGTCCGGTCCAAGGTTGTCGTCGACGGCCGCAACTGCCTCGACGTGGCGCGCTGGCAGGCCGCCGGATGGCAGGTGCATTGTCTGGGGCGTCGCGTAACCTGACCCGGTGGATTACACCACGCAGCTCATCGACGAGCACCGCGCATTCATCGACACCATCGCCGCAGCTGATCCGGCCGCGCCGGTACCCACGTGCCCCGGCTGGACCGTGCAGCAGCTGTTCCGGCATGTCGGTCGCGGCGTCCGGTGGTCGGCGCAGATCGTGCTCGATCGCGCCACCGAAGCGCTCGACCCCCGCGCCGTCCCCGAAGGGAAGCCACCCGAGGATCCCGACGCCGCCGCGCGCTGGTTGATGGACGGCGTGGACAAGCTACTGCTGGCGGTCGACGCGACCGGCGCTGATGTCCCGGTGTGGACATTCCTGGGACCCCGCCCGTCGGCGTGGTGGATACGCCGCCGCCTGCACGAGGTCATCGTGCACCGCGCCGACGCGGCCATCGCCGCCGGCGCCGATTTCGATCTGGCGCCCGCGCTGGCGGCAGACGCCATCAGCGAATGGCTCGATGTGGCCGGAGTGCCAGCACTCGAGGCCGATCAGTCACTGCACCTGCATGCCGTCGACGAGGGTCTCGGTGCGGCAGGGGAGTGGATGATCAGCGCGGCCGCCGACGGCACTCTCGCCTGGTCCCACGGACACGGTAAAGGCAGCGTCGCCGTGCGCGGCCCCGTGGTCGATCTGTTGTTGGCGATCACCCGGCGCCGACCGGTCGCCGAGTTGGCCGTCGACGTGCATGGCGACCAATCGGTGTGGCAGTCCTGGCTGGACCGCACAGAGTTCTGATCGTGGGTACGGGGTAGTTTGCTTGCCATGACGACTTCGGAGATCGCGACCGTTCTGGCCTGGCATGACGCCCTCAACGCCCGCGACCTCGACACCCTCGTCCGCCTGTCCAGCGAGGATATCGAGATTGCCGACGCCGATGGCGCGGCACAAGGCCACAAGGCTCTGCGGGAATGGGCGGCCGACTTCGACGACACCCTGACCGTCGGACAGATGTACGTGCACGACGGTGTGGTGGTTTTCGAGCAGACTCTCGACGACGGCACCACCCAAGCCTCCGCGTTCCGGGTGGTGCACGACCACGTCACCTCGGTCTTCCGCCACGATGACCTGGTGTCGGCGCTAGCGGCTACCGAGCTGACGGAAGAGGATCTGGACGCGTAGTCGCCAGCAGCGCCGCGATCCCCGTCGTCAACGGAACCGACAGAGCCAACGCAATACCGCCGACAGCGGAGCGGGCGACCTCGATGGCCACGCTTTCACTGGTGAGCACATCGCCCAGTGACCGGTTGGCGACACTGAACAACAGCAGCAGCGGCAGCGAACTGCCGGCGTAAGCGAGCACCAGGGTGTACACCGTGCTGGCGATATGGTCACGGCCGACCCGCATCGCGCCCACGAATATTGCTCGGCGCGAGTTGTTTTCGGCGATATTCGCCAGCTCGAACACCGTCGAAGCCTGCGTGACAGTGACATCGTTGAGCACACCGAGTGAGCCGATGATGAAACCAGCCAGCAGCAGTCCGGTGATAGACACGTTGCCGAGGTAGGCCGCCACCTCGTTGTTCTGATCCTCCGACAGTCCGGTCAGATGGGCCAGTTCGATGGCGGCCCAGGACAGGCCTGCGGCCAACAGCAGCGACATCAGGGTGCCCAGGAGCGCGGCGCTGGTGCGCAGACTCACCCCGTGCGCCAGATAGATGACCGCGTAGAGGATGGCCGCCGACGCCACCAGGGCCACCGGTACCGCCGGGGCGCCGTCACGCAGCGCGGGTAGCAGGAAGACCACCAGCACACCGAACGCGACGACGATCCCCACCATGGCCAACAGACCGCGCCACCGTGCCACCGCCACGATCACCACGGCGAAGGCGGCGGCCAGTATCACCAGCGGCCAGGTCCGCTCAAAGTCGTAGAAGGCGTAACTCGTCGACCCCTGCCCGTCCACCTGGCGGCTGATCCGGACCTCATCACCCGCGGACAGGCTGGGCTGACCAGGTCCCGGCGTGAACTCCAGCATCGTATTGGCACCGGCATTCGGGCCGGAGTTGATCGCGATGAGGTTCTGCACGCACTGGCCGCTACCCGCCACGCCGGGTGCTGCCGCCGCCGTCAGCACCTGTCCCGCCGACGGGCTGCCGCAGTCGCTCAGACTGCTCGACAACACCCGGCCACCTTCGGTGGTCACTGCGCCGCCAGAAGCGTTCTGGAACGGCAGCGGGATATCCGTCTTCTGCTGGCTCGGCCAGAGCAAGGCGGCCGCGGCGATGACGGCGATACCGATCGCGATGAGTAGCCCGACGACGACCTGCGCCGCCCACGGTCTCAGCGGGGCCGGACCCGACAGTGAATGCGAATGGGAATGCGCCACGGCAACAGGGTAGATGCCGTCGCTGGCGTGCTACTGGCGGTAGCTCACCAGGAAGTTGCCGAGCCGTTCGATGGCGCTGGTGAGGTCCCTGGCCCATGGCAGGGTCACAATGCGCAGGTGATCCGGTGCGGGCCAGTTGAATCCGGTCCCTTGCACTACCAGAATCTTCTCCTGTAGCAGGAGGTCGAGGACGAGCTGCTCGTCGTCCTGAATGTCATACACCTCAGGGTCGAGGCGCGGGAACGCATACAGCGCACCCTTGGGCTTGACGCAGGACACCCCGGGGATCTCGTTGAGTTTGTTCCAGGCGGCATCGCGCTGCTCGAGCAGCCTGCCGCCGGGCAGCACCAGATCCTCGATGCTCTGGTGACCGCCGAGCGCCACCTGAATGGCATGCTGCGCAGGAACATTGGGGCATAACCGCATATTGGCCAGCAGGCTGATGCCCTCGATGAAGCTGGTCGCATGTTCTTTGGGGCCGGTGATCACCAGCCAGCCGGACCGGTAGCCCGCCACGCGATAGGCCTTGGACAAGCCGTTGAACGTCAGGGTCAGCACATCAGGTGCCAGCGACGCCAGGCTGATGTGCTCGGCGTCGTCGTAGAGAATCTTGTCGTAGATCTCGTCGGCGAGCAGTAGTAGCTGGTGCTTACGCGCCAATTCGACCATCTGCGTGAGGATTTCGCGTGAGTAGACCGCGCCGGTCGGGTTGTTCGGATTGATTACCACCAGCGCCTTGGTGCGGTCGGTGATCTTCGCTTCGACGTCGGCGATATCGGGCTGCCACCCCTGGGTCTCGTCGCACAGATAGTGCACCGGGGTACCACCGGCCAACGCCGTCGACGCCGTCCACAGGGGATAGTCCGGCGCGGGGATGAGCACCTGGTCGCCGTTGTCGAGCAGCGCCTGCAGGGTCATGGTGATCAGCTCGGAAACCCCGTTGCCGAGAAAGACATCGTCGATATCGAAACGCGGGAAACCCGGAACCAATTCGTAGCGGGTGAAAACTGCGCGTCGCGCACTCGCGATCCCTTTGGAATCGGAATACCCCTGCGCCTGGGGCAGTGCCGCAATCATGTCGCGCATGATGACGTCGGGCGCCTCGAAACCGAATACGGCCGGATTGCCGATGTTGAGTTTGAGGATGCGGTGTCCCTCATTCTCCAGCCGGGCGGCGTGATCGTGAATGGGGCCACGGATCTCGTACAGGACATCTTGCAGCTTGCTCGACTGCGTGAAGATGCGCTGTCGGTCAGGGTGGCCGGTGTTCTGCCACGGCAGCTGATTGGTACTCACGGTAACTATGGTCCCACGCCTGTCCACGCATTTTTCCCCGACCATTGCCCCACCGCAGGTGAACGGGGGTGCAGATTGCGTTTTGCTCTCATTTGAGCGACATGCGGGACACATCGATGAGTTTCCTGTGCACGTGCACGAATTTGGTCCGAAGTACCTGTTAACTACCTGAGTAACCATTGGTCGGAAGCAGGGGAATGAAGCTGACAATCAGACGCACGCTCGTCACAACGTTTGCGATGACGGCTGCGGCCATGACGTTCGCCGGTTCTGCCCACGCGGACCCGCCTCCCTTCAACGGCACCTATTCCGGCGGGGACCCCTACTCGATGTGGACCGTCTCGACGAACTGCGCGACGAATGGCTGCACCGGCACCGTCGCCAGTAATCAGGGCTGGAGCGTGCCCACCACGATGACCAATGGCCTGTGGAACTTCATCGTGACCAAGCCCGACGGCGTCATCTGTGACGACGGCAGCTACGCGCCCGCCTACATCTCCCTGTCGGTCGATCCGAACACCCTCAACGGAATTCTGACCACCGACTCCAACTACAGCTGCCCTGGCGGTCAGGTCACGCAGGATCCGTTCAAGCTCAACAAGGTTGGCTAGGCGTAGCGACGCCTGGGTTGCCGACATTTTGATCAATTGCGCCCGCGAGGGTGAGGCGCTGTTATCCGATGGATTCGTTGACGAATGTGCATTCGTCTTCGAGGGTGTCCACCATTTCTGGAATCTCGACGTTGAGCCGCCGCAACGCCCGGTAGGTCAGATTCTGTGTCGAACGGCTCCCTAAGCCCTGCTCGAAGCCCGAATTGCGGTACGCGCCCATCTCGTCGTCGAGCTTGTTGAACCGAGAACAGTCGAAACCCTTTTTGGCCGCCAGGTATTCACCGACCACGCTGTTGTACTTGCCGATGTATGTCTTGGCATCGGACCTCATCTGGTTGATGTCGAAGTTGTCGGGTTGCTGCACCGGTTCGACCACCCAGCGATTGTCGGTCACCGAATACTGGCCGATTCCGGCCTGCGGCTGATGGCTGGCGGGCCGCCCGGCGTGAAAAACGACCTCCAGGGGGAGACCGTAAAGCAGGATCTGACCTTCCTGCCGACGCTCTATCTGATCGTTGAGCAGTTGCATGAACGGCTCCAGATCTTCATCCGTCATTCCAGGTTTGTGCACGAACACATGGACACCGACATCGGATTTGTCGTCGTACTCATAGGAGGCATTGCTCCCGAACAGACCCACGCCATCGATCGTCAACCCGTCGATTCCCGATGCGCGTGTGACCCGATCCACCACGCGCTCGATAGCGTCGTGCACATCCGGTTTCATGGCCATTCCATCCCAGATCCTCGGATCGAGTTTCGTCGGGAACGTGGTGATGGCCTTGATGGCGTTGTTGATCGCGGTGTCGGAATCATCCGCCAATGGTGCGATCGGAGCTGCTGCCGGCGGCGGCGTCGTCGTACAGGCCGAAAGGGCGCTGGCGCCGATGAGGGCCGCAGCGATCGCGTGCGAGATCGACCGACGGCGTGGGGCCGGCGACGAGCGACACGAGGTGGC
Organism: Mycobacterium sp.; assembly: GCF_965229105.1. Classification (GTDB taxonomy): domain Bacteria; phylum Actinomycetota; class Actinomycetes; order Mycobacteriales; family Mycobacteriaceae; genus Mycobacterium. Next base: position 6,368,658 of record NZ_OZ245858.1, on the reverse strand, counting down.
TGGCATTCAGTTCTCCGGCAGGACGCGCTGAGTCAGCGGGCCGTTATCGTTTGCCCGGCGGACGAGCACCGCGGGCGATTCCCAAGCCCTTAACCGGAGGTTCGTCCTTGGCTGGTGCCTCGTCCTTGGCCACCGGCGCGGGTTCAGCGGCGGCGGGTTCGGGAGCCGGCTCGGCCGCCTTTGGTGCCGGTGTCGCGGCAGGAGCCTTCTTGGCAGCTGGGCGACGGGCACCTGAGGCGATACCGAGGCCGACGACAGGCGCTCCCGCCTTGGCTGGCTCAGTCGCCGCCGGCTCCGCGGCTGCGAGAGCCGACGTGGCGGCAGGTTCGGCCGCCGGAGCAGCGGCGGGTGCTGCCGGTGCGGTCTTCTTGGCGCCGGGGCGCTTCGCGCCTGTTGCCAGGCCAAGACCCTTTACCGGGGCCGCGGGCGCGGCGGGTTCAGCAGCCGCGGGGGCGGCGGCTTCGGCGGGTGCGGCGTCAGCCGCGGGTGCGGCCGCCGTCTTCTTGGCGCCGGGGCGTTTGGCGCCACCGGCGATGCCGAGGCCCTTCACCGGCGCGGCCGGCGCAGCTGGCGCCGCCTCGGCCTGTGCCGGTTCTGCCGTTGCAGCAGGCGCGGTCTTCTTGGCGCCGGGGCGTTTGGCGCCACCGGCGATGCCGAGGCCCTTCACCGGCGCGGCCGGCGCAGCTGGCGCCGCCTCGGCCTGTGCCGGTTCTGCCGTTGCAGCAGGCGCGGTCTTCTTGGCGCCGGGGCGCTTGGCAGCACCGGCCATCCCGAGCCCCTTGACCGGAGCCGCTGCTTTGACGGGCTCGGCCGCTGGCGCCGCCTCGGCCTTGGTCTCGGCGGGAGCTTCCGGTTCCGGTTTGGCTTCGGCCTCGGGTTCGGCTTCGGCCAGCGCGGCGGCCCTGGCAGCGGCAGCTTCGGCCGCGGCACCCTTGGCGGGCAGCTTCACTTCGGACAGATCCAGCGACCCCAGCAGCAGCTGAGCCACGTCGAGAACCTCGACCTTGTCGATGTCCCTGGTGGCGGCGACGTCGTCGACACCGTCGGACATCATCACGCGGCAGAACGGGCAGCCGGTGGCGATCTTGGAAGCGCCGGTATCGACGGCCTCCTCGGTCCGCTCGACGTTCACGCGCTTGCCGATGTGCTCTTCCATCCACATCCGCGCGCCGCCTGCGCCGCAGCACAGGCCGCGATCGGCGTGGCGGGGCATCTCGGTCAGCGTGGCGCCGGCCGCGCCGATCAGCTCACGTGGCGCGTCGTAGACCTTGTTGTGCCGGCCCAGGTAGCAGGGGTCGTGATAGGTGATTTCCTGATTGACCGGACTGACTGCGACGAGCTTTTTGTCGCGCACCAGGCGGTTCAGCAACTGGGTGTGGTGCAGCACGGTGAAGTTGCCGCCCACCTGCGGGTACTCGCGGCCCAGGGTGTTGAAGCAGTGCGGGCAGGTCACGACGATCTTGCGGTCGACCCGCTCGACGCCCTCGAAGAGATCGTTGAGCGTCTCGACGTTCTGCGCGGCCAGCTGCTGGAACAGGAACTCGTTGCCGGAGCGGCGGGCCGAATCGCCGTTACACGTCTCGCCCTCGCCCAGCACCAGGTACTTGACCCCGGCAACGGCGAGCAGTTCGGCGACGGCCTTGGTGGTTTTCTTGGCGCGGTCCTCATACGCTCCCGCGCAGCCCACCCAGAACAGGTATTCGTAGCCCACGAAGCTGTCGACGTCCTTGCCGAACACCGGCACGTCGAAGTCGACCTCGTCGATCCAGTTGGTGCGGTCCTTGGCGTTCTGGCCCCAGGGGTTGCCCTTGCTTTCCAAGTTCTTGAACAGCACGCCGAGCTCGCTGGGGAACTCCGACTCCATCATCACCTGGTAGCGACGCATATCGACGATGTGGTCGATGTGCTCGATGTCCACCGGACACTGCTCGACGCATGCACCGCAGGTGGTGCAGGACCACAGCACGTCAGGGTCGATGACGCCGCCCTGTTCCAGGGTGCCGACCAGCGGACGGGTGGCCTGCTCTGGGCCGGAGCCCATGATGCGCTCGAAACCGGACTCCGGCACGTGGTCATGTTCGTCGTGCTTGGACTCGAGGAAACCGCCCTCGGTGGAGACGAGCTGTTCTGCTTCGTTCTCCCCGTTGGGCATCGGCTTGCCGCCGATGATGTAGGGCGCCTTGGCGAACAGGTGGTCACGCAGGTTCATGATGACGAGCTTGGGAGACAACGGCTTTCCGGTGTTCCACGCCGGGCACTGCGACTGGCAGCGGCCGCACTCCGTGCAGGTGGTGAAGTCGAGGTAGCCCTTCCAGGTGAAGTCCTCGATCTTGCCGCGGCCGAGCACCGCATCCTCGGCGGGATCTTCGAAGTCGACGCGCTCGCCCTTGTACTCCACCGGAAGCAGCGGGCCGAGCCCGTCGGGCAGCCGTTTGAACGTGACGTTGATCGGCGCGAGACCGATGTGCAGGTGCTTGGAGTGCAGCACGATCAACAGGAAGGCGAGCATGACGCCGATGTGGCCCATCAGCGCGATGGTTTCAATCCACTCGTTCGCGGTGTGGCCAAGTGGCGCCAGCGGCGCGGCGAGGGCGTGCGAGAAGAAGGCACCCCAGCCGTACGGGAAGGCGTCACCGAGGGCGTTGACCGAAGCGCCGCGGAAGATTGCGTAGGTCAAGATGACCAGGAAGATCATGAAGAGGATCAGCCATGCGCCGCCGGTGTGCGAACCGTAGAAGCGCGACGAACGGCCGTACTCCTTGGGCTCGGAGCGCAGTCGGATGATCGTGAACGTGATGATGCCGAGCAACACGGCGACGGCGAAGAAGTCCTGCAGGAAGCCCAGGGCGTCCCAGCGCCCGACCAACGGGATGTGGAACTCCGGGTTGAACAGAACGCCGTAGGCCTCGAGATACACCGTGGCGAGAACGAAGAAACCCCACATGGTGAACAGATGCGCGATGCCAGGGAGGGACCATTTCAGCAGCTTCTTCTGACCGAACACCTCGGTGAATTGCGCCTTGATCCTGGCGGGGATGTCGTCTTTGCGGCCGGTCTCGTCACCGACGGGCTGACCCGAGCGGATCAGGTTGACCAAGAACATCACCCGGCGTGCCGCAAACACCAACACCACGGCGGTGCCGACCAGGCCAAGCGCCAGCCTTGCCCATTCGAGAGTGCTCACAGACTGCCTCCGACTCGTAAGTTACTCACTGGTAACTTAGCCTAAGTTACTCGCGGGTAACTTAGCCTACGTCCAGCTCATAGTTGCATCCCGGCTATTAGGCCCGCTAGCGAGGCTGCCCTAACTTGGCGCAAAATGTGGCAGGCGTCTCAACTCTGAGCGGTGAGCATTGCCCGCAGCATCGACAACATTTCCGACCGAGATTCCGCACCGAGTCGACGCCGGATCCTGGCCACGTGATGTTCGACGGTCTTGGCCGAAATAAAGAGCTGAGCGCCGATATCGCGGTAGGGCATCCCGAGCAACAGCAACTCGGCGACCTCGCGTTCACGTTCGGACAACACGGCGCCAGTGGGGGCGCCGGACGGCCGCGACGGGCTCGACGACAACGCCGGCTCCGGGGACATCCCGGCGGGGCCGACATCGGGGAGGTCCTGGCCGGACGTCAGCTTCAGGTCACGCGCCACCTGCAGCATGACGCCCGACACCCGCGGATCAGAGGCCTGCAGCGCAGCCTGGCCCGCGAGCCGGGTGGCATCCCAGGTCAACCCGAACTGGGCCAGGCCGTGGGCCGCCGCGGACACGTCATCGACGTCGATCTGATTGGCCAACACGCGTAGCCAGGCTCGGCCCCCGCCGGCCAGCGCCTTGGCGAAACCACTGTGTCCGGCCGCCGCTGTGAGTGCCTGGCCGTGGGGCGCCATCGACTCCGGCGAATTGGCCAGGATCGCGGCGTGCACGCCCGACCAGTGCAGCGGCAGCGACCAGGACGGCGGATTGCCCAGTGCTCCGAGCAGTCCGAAAGCCTGATCCAGGGTGTGTGAGAGCCGATCCACTTGCCGTAACCGGGCAGCGGACACCCATAATTCGCCGAGCGGAAGCAGCGAGAACAGATCGATCGAGTATTCGGCGAGCACTTCCATCGCCGCATGCCAGTTCTTCTGCACACCGCCGGCGTCGCCGCTGCGCCGGGCAATCCCGGTGCGCAGCGCCGCTGCCCACAGGGCGTCGCGCCGATGCAATCCCGCGGTCGGCACGCTGGCAACGTCGGCCGCGGCAGCCTGGAGCTGTCCATCCTGCATGCGCGTCCAGCCCAACAGCAGTCGATGCCGGTGGGTGAACATGGCGTCCTGTGCGGCACTGCGGGCAGCGCGGCCGATCACGCTGCGGGCCCGCGCCGGATCCCCTGAGTGCAGCGCCGTCAGCGTGACCAGTGCGGCCGGGCTGTCCGGCACAGCCTCGGTGGCAGGCTGGTCGGCGGTGATCGCCTGGCCTAATCGGGCCACCGCCACGGCGTATGGCTGATCGATCGTCAGCAGGAGGCCTTCGGCGAGGCTGCGCGCCGTGCGGGCGGTCGATGTCGGAGGGCCGGCATCCGGTGCGCGCATGCCGGCGCGGGCCTGCTCGATATCGCCGGTCGCGGTCAACACCACCGCACCCGCCGCCCCGACCAGGTTGTTCGGCCGTGCGTCCGGTTGCTGACCCAGCCAGACGAAGAGTTCGGCGGCCTGGCCGCTGTTCCCGTCGTGCATGGCGACACTGGCTGCGATCCGTACCGCCGCTGCCCGTAGGTCGGCGTCCTCGGCGCTGAGCAACGTGTCCGCCAGTGCGGCCGCCCCCGCGCAGTCGCCGGCCAATGCCAAAGCATCGGCCAGCGGTGCCGCCACGGATTCCGCTCCGGCGTCCATGGCGGCCTGATAGAGCTGGGCGGCCTCCTCCGGGCGGCCGCGAAGTGTCGTCGCCTCGTTGGTGAGGACTTCGGCCAATTGCGGGTCGACCACGCCGTGCTCGGCCAGTTGTAATGCGAGATCTATTGACAGTGTTGACATTTCAGCTTGTGAACGTAGCAATGCCGATTCGATATCGTGATGTCGGCCGGTGCCGACCAGCTGGCCGACAGCTCGGTGCAGGGTGGCCAGAAAGTGCGGTCCGTGTGACGGGTCAAGCAGGCCGGTGGCGTGGGCGAGGTCGACCTGCGCGTGCGCCTGGGCGACACTGACGGCCAGGACGGCGGCGATGTCCGCAGGGCCGAGTTCGGCACTGAGCGAACCGATCAACAACACTTCCAAGACGGCTTCATCGAGGCTGCGCAACCGGTCGGTCAGCGCGAAGAACGCGGCCTGGGCGATCGCCGCTATCGAGTCGCCGGTATCTGCCGACAACACGGCTTCGACCAGGAACGGCAACCCGGCCGTGGCCGCCATCAGATGAGGGACGGCGTCGTCGCCGGTGTGGGCGGCCACCTTGCCACTGACCTCGGCACGAGTCCACGCGCCGAGCCCGATGCGGGGTCGTTCCCGTTCGATGGTGGTGGCCAGCGCGCGCAAGGTGGGCCGGTGATCTTGGCGCTCGGTTGCCACCACGAGCGTCACCGCGGGATCAGCGGCGCGTTCGGTCAGTGCCACCAGGTCGTCATCGGTGAGCAGGTGGGCGTCGTCGATGACGATCGCCGACGGCGGATCAGCGTCAGCTGGCGCACGGGTGAGCACCGCCGTTCCCGCCGATCGCAGTGTCTCGCGGATGGCCGCCAGGACCGTGCTCTTTCCTGTTCCGATGCCCCCGGCGACCAGGACCTTCAGCGGGACGTCAGGTGCGACGGTCAGCTCGCGCACGACTTCCTGTGCCGCAGAAGGAATTTCAGTCACGATCCGGAACTAGCCCGCGTCGGGATCCGGTGGCTGGGTGGCTCCGGTGATGATCGAGGTGACCGGATCTGGCGGCGGCGCCACCGTGGTGGTGGGCGGCGCAACCGTCGTGGTCGGCGGCGGTTGGGTGGTCGTCGGTGGCGCCGTGGTGGTCGGTGGGGTGGTGGTTGTCGTCCGAGTCGTCGTCGGGGTCGTGGTGGTTGTGGTGGTCGTCGTGGTTGTGGTGGTTGTCGTCGTCGTGGTGGTGGGCGAGGTCGTCGTCGTCGTCGGAGTGGTCGTCGTGGTGGTCGACGGCGGCGGTGGAGGCGGCACCAGCGATGTGGTGACCGCGCCGTTCGAGTCGGTGATGGTGACCGTCTCGCTGGTGGGCGGAACCGTCGTGGTCGTCTCGCCCGGGAGCGTGCTGGTTTCTGTCACCTGGGTGGTGTCGCTACTGGTGCTGGTCAGCGTGATGGCCAGCCCGCCGATGGCCAGGAGCGCGGCGGCAGCGGCCGCCCCGAACAGCAGGGGTGGGCGTTTGTACCAGGGCAGCGGAGGTGGGTCACCGTCGAACGGGTCCTCTGGCTCCCGCTCGAATTCCACTGCGGGCCTGGCCGCGGTGCCCTGATTGACCTCAAAGGTGTAGTCCTCACCGGAATACGGCACCACTGGTTCGCCGGTGGCGTCGTCGTCGTCCTGCGACCAGGCCAGCGCGGCAGCTGCGGCAGACGGCGCCAACCCGGTAGGCACATCCGCCCCGGTGGCGACCGGCGCCAGTCCGGTGGGCATATCGGCTGCGGCTACCGCGGGCGCCAGGCCTGTCGCCGCATCCGGTACAGCGCCACGTTCGGCGAGCACCGCGGCGCCGACAGCGGCGGTCAATGCCGGGTCCGGCATGGTGACGATCGGCACCCGGAGCTGATCGGAGAGCTGTTGGGTGATCATCGGGATGGCCGCGCCACCGCCGACGGTCGCCACAGCCGCCAGGCTGGCTGCGGGAATCCTGTTGCGCTCCAGCACATCTCCGAGGGCGTCGAGGAAACCGGCCATCGGCTCCTCGATCAGACCCTCCAACTCGGTCCGGGTCAGCCGGACATCGGTAGTGGAACCGGGCAGCTCGGCGTTGACTACGGTCACCGTCTCGGCGGAGAGCCGCTCCTTGGCCAGTCGGCACTCGCCGCGCAGACGGGTCAGCGCCCCCACCGCCGCGGTGCCTGCCGGGTCGACCTTGTTCGCATCCGACATTCCCGCGAGTACGTGCTGCAGGATCGACTGATCGATCTGGTCGCCGGAGAACTCGGTGTAACGGAGGACCTCGCCGATGGGCTGCAGGCCCGCGCCCGCATCGGCCAGTGCAATGGTGGTTCCGCTACCGCCGAAATCGCATAGCGCGATGACACCTTCCGACGGCAGGCCCGGCCCGTTCTGCAGGGCCGCCAGCGCGGTCACAGCATCCGAAATCAGTTGTGGTGGAGTGCCATCGGAGTACAACCCCGGTTTGTTTCGCAGCGCGGCGCGCAGTGCGCCGAGGACGCCGGGGCCCCAATGGGCGGGCACCGCGATCGCCACCTTCTCGGGTGCACCCGCACCGTCGGCGGCGGTGCGGGCAATGGCGTCCAATGCTTCGACGGCCAGGGCATCGCCGCGGTGCGGCGACCCGTCCTGAGCGACCAGCGGAACCGGATCGCCGACGCGCTCGACGAACCCCCACATGACCATGCCGCGCTCGGTCAGGTTGGGGTTTTCGCTGGGCAGTCCGACTTCAGGAGCGCGGTGTTCGAACAGCGTGAGCACCGAGCGTCGGGTCACCGGCGGACGGCCCGTTCGGGCCGCCGCCAGGTTGGTCATCCCGATCGACAACCCCAGTGAGTCGCTCATATGGTGCACCTCGTGTTCGGCTCAGAATGGGCTCTCTTTTGGATCGGCCTAGTGGGGACAGGCGGTCTCACCATAGCGGCTCTCAGCGGGGTACCCCGGCAACCTGGCACGCGATCCCCCTAACGGTGTGGATCCCCTAACGGTGCACCCCCTAACGCGCCCGTCAAAAGGGTGGTATCGGCACCGATCACGAACTGGTCTCGGCTGGATAGCATTTGGGAACCGACTGGACTAGCACTGGAGAAAACGTGTCATGGCAAACGAGCTGCTCGACTTCGTAATGTCGCTGGTGCGTGATCCCCAGGTCGCTGCCCAGTATGCCGCCGATCCGGCACAGGCCATTGCCAATGCTCACCTCACCGATGTGACCAGCGCTGACGTCAATAACTTGATCCCGATGGTGTCGGACTCATGGGCTTCTTTTCCCGGCGCAGTGTCCAGCTTCGGCGGCGCCGGCGTGCCTGACGGCAACGTCTGGACCAGCGGGGCAGCCACCGCCGCGTTCGATGCGTTCACCCCGCACGCAGCGGATCTGACAGACCATGCGACCGCAGCCGTGCATGATTTGTCCGGCAGTGTCATCGACACCCAGACGCTCACGCAGGCCGATCCGTCGCTGGGGACCGAGGTCTCCGGCGGAAATGCCATCACCGGACTCGACGGCTTCGATCCGTCCACGCAGCTGCACGAGCTCGGGATCGATCCCACCGCTGTCGATGCAAGTGCCTTTGGGGTCGACGGCTCTGTTGATCACGCGGTCTTCGATCAGCTCGGCGTGGACGTACACCATATCGACGCCGATTCTGCTGGCTTCGACCTGCTCAACTGAGTTCCAGTAGCCCTGAACTGGGCGAATGACGCCGCCGGCAACGCAATCGCGTTGCCGGCGGCGTCATTTGTGCTGCCCCCCCCCGAGTGACCCCCTAATCCCCTAACGAACCCCCCAAGGTGACCCCTGGGGGTGGGCCGAAACGTACGGGTTGGCGCCCCGTTTCTGGAGCTCCTGCGGATGAATAACGTCTATTTCAGATCGCCGGACAAGCCGGCGGGGCCCCGAAAAGCGAAGGCCTGAAAACCCGAAAGGCACGAACATGAACCTCATCGACTGGATCCTCGACCTGTTCCGCAGCGAAGACATCGCGCAGGCGTTCGTCGCCGCTCCCGAGCAGACTCTGCGCGACGCCGGCTTCGCCGGTGTCTCCGCCGCCCAGCTGGGCTCGGTCGCCGCGACCGCGGTCCCCGGCTTGGTGCTCGGCGGCGGCGACCCGATCGTCGGGCTGCAGCGCGCGGTGTCCAACCAGTACGGCTTCGCCCCGGCGTACGACTACACCCCACAGAACAACCTGCTTTCCCCGAACTTTGCCCCGGAGACCAACACCGACCTGCTGAGCAACAACGACACCTCGCTGCTGAGCCCGGACCAGTCCGCAGGCGCCAACGCCCAGCAGGGTGCCTTCAACCTCGGCTTCGGTGACATCACCTTCGGCGACAAGACCACCAACACCGCCACCAACGGCGGCGTCGTGGTCGCCGGTGACAACAAGGGGGACATCGTCAGCGGTGACGGTGCGGTCCTCGGCAACGGCAATGAGGTCAACAACGGCGACATCCTGGCAGGCACCGGCTCCAACGTGGCCGTCGGGCACAGCACCGTCGAAGACAACGGCACCACTGCGACGGGCAACGGCACCGTCATCAAGGACAACACCGGTACGGTCCTGCACGACGTCGATGCCAGCGGTGGCAACGGCGGCGGGGCCAGTGCCGGCAGCGGTGGCGGCCTGCTCGGCATCGGCCTGGGCAGCAGCCAGGGCGGTAACGCCGGCGGTGGCGGCATCGTCATCAACAACCCGACCACCAACAGTGGCAACTCGCTGGACACGTCGTCGCACACATCGGCCGACACCTCTGCGCACACCAACACCACGGTGGCTGTCGACGATCACGCCGACAGCTCGGTGCACCAGACCACGGTCACCGATGCGTCCACCCACGAGGACAACTCGCTGTTTGACACCAGCCTGGCGAGCAACAACTCGCTGGCGTCGGACAACTCGCTGGACCACAGCCACTCGCTGGCACTGGCGGGTAGCCACGTCCCCGGATTCTGATCTTCTGCTGAGTTCGAGCGAGTCGGCGGGGACCTTCAAGGTCCCCGCCGACTCGTGCGCCTACGGTGTTACCGGCGGGGTGCAAGAGGGTGCGCGACAGAGATGGGACAACACAGTGACGCAACCGGATGACCCGCGCCGGGTGAAGGTGATCGTCGAGCTGATCGAACACACCGGCCGAATCGCCGAGCTCAACGATCGCGGCGATCTCAAGCAGCGCCTCGAGGTCGCGCACGAGCGGATCCTCGACCCCCAGATCAGGGTGGTGATCGCCGGCCAGCTCAAACAGGGCAAGAGTCAACTGCTGAACTCACTGCTCAACATGCCGGTGGCCCGGGTCGGTGATGACGAGACGACCGCCCTGGTCACCATCGTCACCTTCGGTGAACCGGCATCGGCCAATCTCGTCGTCGCGCCCCGGCCGGGCAATGCCGAAGCCGAGGTGATCGAGATCCCGATCTCCGATATCAAACTCGACCTGCGCCGGGCCCCCCAAGCGGGGGGCCGTGAGGTGATCCGCGTCGAGGTCAAGGCGCCCAGCCCACTGCTCAAGGGTGGGTTGGCTTTCGTCGACACCCCAGGGGTGGGTGGGCACGGGCAGCCGCACCTGTCGGCGACGTTGGGACTGCTCCCCGACGCCGACGCCATGCTGATGGTGTCGGACACCAGCCAGGAATTCACCGAGCCCGAGATGCGGTTCATCCGACAGGCATTCGAGATCTGCCCCGTCGGCGCCGTCGTCGCCACCAAAACCGACCTGTATCCGCACTGGCGGCAGATCGTCGACACCAACGCCGGGCATCTGCAGCGGGCGGAGGTGACCATGCCGATGATCCCGGCGTCATCGCTGCTGCGCAGCCACGCCGTCCAACTCAACGACAAGGAACTCAACGAGGAGTCGAACTTCCCGGCGATCGTGAAGTTCCTCTCCGAGAAGGTGCTCTCCCGTGAGAACGACCGGATACGCGACCAGGTGCTTGGTGAAATCGCCGCCGCCGCAGAACATCTCACGCTGGCAGTGAGCTCGGAGTTGTCTGCGATCAACGATCCCGAGGATGCCCGCCGGCTCACCGACGATCTGGAACGTCGCAAAGAAGAGGCGCAGGAAGCCTTGCAGCACACCGCGTTATGGCAGCAGGTGCTCAACGACGGGATCGCCGATCTGACCGCCGACGTGGATCACGACCTGCGGTCACGGTTCCGGGCCATCACCAATCACAGCGAGAAGGTGATCGATTCGTGTGACCCGACACAGCATTGGGCCGAAATCGGCGCCGAGGCCGAGGACGCCGTCGCCACTGCTGTCGGCGATAATTTCGTCTGGGCGTATCAGCGGGCGGAAGCGCTCGCCAGCGAGGTGGCCCGCACATTCGTCGAAGCCGGCCTGGATGCGGTGAAGATGCCCGAGGTCAGTGCGCGTGAAATGGGTGCAGGGTTCGACGGACTGAAATCACTGGCCAAGTTGGAGTCAAAGCCGATTGGCAAGGGTCACAAGGCCATTACCAGCATGCGCGGGTCCTACGGTGGTGTGCTGATGTTCGGCATGCTCACCTCTGTCGCCGGTCTTGGCATGTTCAATCCGCTCTCGCTGGGCGCCGGTCTGCTGTTGGGTCGCAAGGCCTACAAGGAGGACATGGAGAACCGGATGTTGAGGGTGCGCGGCGAAGCGAAAACGAATCTGCGCAAGTTCGTCGAGGACGTGTCCTTTGTCGTCGGTAAGGAATCCCGGGATCGGCTCAAAGGCATCCAGCGCCAGTTGCGTGACCACTACCGCGATATCGCCAACCAGACCACCCGCTCGCTGAACGAATCACTGCAGGCCACCCTCAACGCGGCGCGGATGGAAGAGACCGAGCGCAACGCGCGAATCCGGGAGCTGGAACGTCAGCTCAACATCCTGAGCCAGGTCACCGATAACATCGACAAACTCAGGGTGAGGTAGCCGAGGGCCTGGTGAAGGGTCGGGTGCCCGGGTACCGCGGGTCGCCCGTCGTGGTGTCAGGGCCAGGTGCCGTCGTGCTGTCCGACGTCGTTTCACCGGGTGCGCCGATCTCCGTGGTGGACAACCTGGAGGTCGGGTACGTCGTCGATGTGTCCGACGGGGTGATGACGAACGGTTGTGTGGTGCGCAGCGTCTGTTCGGTGGTCACCGGGGTGGTGTACACGGTGGAATCCGGCTGGCTCCAGTCGTCGGACATCTGGATGACCGTCACGACCAATCCGATGACGACCACCAGGCCGGCGACGCCTGCGGCGATGGTGGCGGCCGGCGTCCGGTACCACGGCTCATTGTCTGCGGCCACGGGCGCCGATCCTATCGACAAGCGCGGCCGAGGCAACTTCTTGGCCGGTCCCAACAGTTAGGGCCCGTAAAGTCGATACGCAATGAGCACCAGCGATCAGGTACGCGCCATCCTGGGCGGCACCATCCGCGCCTATCAGGGCGAACCCGCATTCCGAGAGCGGCCGGACGTTTTCAACGAGCTGGAGCGGATCGGCTGGCGGCTGAATCAGCCCATCCGCATCGCGCTCGCGGGCACGCTGAAGGCCGGTAAATCGACGCTGGTCAACGCGCTGGTGGGGGAGAACATCGCACCCACTGACGCGACGGAAGCCACCCGTATCGTCACCTGGTTTCGGCACGGCCCGACGCCCAAGGTGACCGCCAACCACTACGGCGGGCGACGCACCCACGTACCGATCACCCGCGAAAACGGCCCGTCAGCGCAGGGGGGTCTGACGTTCGACTTCGGTGCGCTAGATCCCAACGACGTCGCCGGCCTCGATGTCGAATGGCCGGCCGCCGAACTGATCGACGCCACCATCATCGACACCCCCGGTACCTCCTCGCTGTCTCGGGACGTTTCCGAGCGCACCCTGCGGTTGCTTGTGCCGGAGGACGGGGTGCCAAGGGTCGACGCGGTGGTTTTCCTGCTGCGCACGCTCAACGCGGCCGATATCGCTCTGCTCAAGCAGATCGGCGAACTCGTCGGTGGATCGTCGGGCGCACTCGGCGTGATCGGGGTGGCCTCGCGTGCCGACGAGATCGGGGCAGGTCGGCTTGACGCAATGCTGTCGGCCAACGATGTCGCGAAACGGTTCACCAGTGAGATGGACAAAACCGGTATCTGCCAGGCGGTGGTACCGGTATCGGGTCTGTTGGCGCTGACCGCGCGCACGCTGCGGCAAAGCGAGTTCGTGGCCTTGGAGAAGCTGGCCGGCTTCGATCCCGCCGAGCTGAACAAGGCCATGCTCAGCGTGGACCGGTTCGTCCGTGACGACAGCTCGCTGCCCGTTGACGCACCCACCCGCGCCCACCTGCTGGACCGGTTCGGCATGTTCGGGATCCGGATCTCGATCGCTGTCTTGCGCTCGGGCATCAGCGATTCGGTGGCCCTGGCAGACGAGCTGCTGGAACGCAGCGGTTTGGTGGCGTTGCGCGATGTCATCGATCAACAGTTCGCCCAGCGCTCTGAACTGCTCAAGGCGCACACCGCGCTGTTATCGCTGCGACGGTTCGTCGAGCTGAACCCGATCCGTGCGACGCCGTACATCATCGCCGATATCGATCCGCTGCTTGCCGATACCCATGCGTTCGAAGAGCTCCGGCTGCTCAGTCAATTGCGTTCGCGGACAACAACACTCAATGAAGACGAGATCGCCTCACTGCGACGGATCATCGGTGGTTCGGGTACGGACACCGCCAGCCGCCTCGGGCTGACGTCCGAGGAACCTTACGACGGCCCCCGTGCGGCCTTCGCGGCCGCGCAGCGTTGGCGACGACGCGCCGAACATCCGCTCAACGATCCGTTCACGACCAGAGCCTGTCGCGCCGCCGTGCGCAGCGCCGAGGCGTTGGTGGCGCAGTACTCGACGCGGGGCTACTGACCGCCGGAACCGGGCTGGGGGAACAGCGTCGGGAACAGACGTGACGGTGAGACCGTGACCGTCTCGGTGACCGTGCTGGTGCTGGTCGTCGGGGGCGTCGTGGTCGTCGTCGTGGTGGTTGTGGTGGTCGTCGGTGCGGTCGTCGTGGTAGTGGTGGTCTCCGACGGCGCCTCGGTGCTGGTGCTCGCCGGTGATTCCGTCACCGTCTCGGTGAAGCCGGGAGCAGGCGCCACCGACTGCGATTCCGGTGCCGATCCGGTGGTCGTCGCCGTGGTGCTGGAGGTGGTGCTGTCGGTCGTGCTCGAGGAGCCGCTGGTCAGCGAGACAACCGCGTAGATGACGAGCGCCACGATGATGACCGCGACCGCGCCGAGGCCGACCAGCACCGGGGGCTTGCGATACCACGGTGTCGGGGGCTCGGGAACCGGCCCCGTACCGTATTCCGGCTGGTAGCCGTATCCGGTCTGCCCGTAGTCGGGCTGCTGCGGGGTTTCGCTGTACGCCTGGCCTCCGGTACCGCCGGGTCCGCCGTAATTGGCGTACTGGGTCGGCTCGCCGTACATGTCCGGGTCGTCGTTATTTCCGTTCTGCGCCACGGGGATCGATAGTAACGCGCGTCACGGCGATCTCCGGGACGCCGCCGGTCGCGTCATTGTTCGCCAGGCTGCCCTGGGAATGCCGGCCGGTGCGACGGCCGCACGACGATATCTGGTCCTCGGGTCTCCGGTGTGGTGACATTCGGGCGGCCCTCGTTCTGCCGCGGGTACTGCGGGTAGTACTGCCGGTTGTTACCCGAGTCCGGCGGAGGCGGTGGGGGCGGGGGAGGCGGCGGTGGTGGAGGCGGTTCAATGGCCGACGCCGTGGTCGTGGGGGTTGCTGTGGTGGTTGCCGGTGTCGTCGAGGTGTCCGTGCTCGGTTCGTCGGAATCGTCCCAGCTGCCGGCCACCAACAGCACTGCTGCGACTAGCATGGCGATCACCGCAACGCCGATGGCACCCATCGCAATGATCGCGGATTTCGTTCGGTACCAAGGCACTTCGTGATGAAACGCGCCAGGGGCAAACGGATCGAAACCGTCGTCGTATGGCCGCGGCGGGTTGAACGGCGGGGGTTCGCGCCAGGTGTCGTGGCCGGACGAGCCGACAGCGCGCAGTGTCGGATCGGTGGGCGGGTCGTCATCGTCGTATCGGTCGTATGACGGGTCGGGCTCGTAGGAGGTGTCGTAGGAGGTGTCGCGGAAAAAGTAGTCCTGGCGGGGGGTATCGCGCTCGGCGACCACCTCATCGGGGACGTCGTCTTCATCGGGAACGTCGTCTTCATCGGGAACATCGACGAACCGGTCGTCGGTGGCCGGTGTTTCGAATACGTACGACGACGCGGGCTGGGCCTGTTCCGGCTCGACCGGCGGGCGTGGGTCGTAGGTGGGGGCGGGCTCGTCCCTGCCGCCGCCGAAGAAGCTGGTGGGCGTCCCGCTGTAGCGGTCGTCGGCGAAAAACGCGTTGGGCGACGCGGAGTGTTCAGCACTGTCCGGGCCCGAGTCGGGGGCCGCTTTGTCTGCGCGTGGGCGGTCGCCGAACGTCGAATCGGCAGGCACGTCCTCCTCGTAGCGGCTGCCGGAAAAGAAACCGGTGCTCTCCGGGGGATCGTATTTAGCCACGGCTACCGATTTTAGCGGTGCCGCCTGCGCAAATGCGGTACATGCCGCGTTAACCCAGTTGTCTGACCACACCGTCGGCGAATATCTCCAGATGGTCGAGGTCGGCCATATCGAGCACCTGAAGGTAAACGCGCTGCACTCCGACCTCGCTGAAGGCGCCCAGCTGGTCGACAATCTGACTCGGGGTGCCCACCAGCGGAGTGTTGGTGTGCAACTCGTCGACCTCCCGGCCGATCGTGGCGGCCCGTCGAGCGACCTCCGCGTCATCGCGGCCCGCGCACACGACGAAGCACGCCGAGTAGGTCATCGAATCCGCCGGCCTGCCAGCCTCCGAAACGGCGGCGGCGACCCGCTCGAACTGCGCTTTGATCACGTCGAGTCCCGCGAATGGCACGTTGAACTCGGTGGCGAATCGCGCCGCCAGCGCGGGCGTCTTTTTGGGGCCGGACCCTCCGATGACGATCGGCGGGCACGGCAGCTGCGCGGGTTTGGGCAGCGCCGGTGAGTCGACGATCGAGTAATGCGTTCCGGTGTAGTCGAACTTCTGGCCCACCGGTGTTGCCCACATGCCGGTGAGGATCTCGAGCTGTTCGGTGAGGATCTCGAACCGCTCCCGCAGCGGCGGAAACGGAATGGCATACGCCTTGTGTTCCTCGTCGAACCATCCGGCGCCGATGCCGAGATCGACTCGGCCACCACTCATTTCGTCGACCTGTGCCACGGAGATGGCCAGTGGTCCTGGGTACCGGAAGGTGGCTGAGGTGACCATGGTGCCCAGCCGGATGGACGTCGTCTCCCGCGCCAGACCGCCCAGAGTCACCCAGGAATCTGTCGGGCCGGGGAGCCCGTCCCCGCTCATCGCCACGTAGTGGTCGGAGCGGAAGAACGCGGAGTAGCCCAGCGATTCTGCTGCTTTGGCGACTGCGAGTTGGTCGGCGTACGAGGCGCCCTGCTGAGGTTCGACGAATACCCGGAAATCCACGCCGTCAGCTTAAGCCGCTAGAAGGATTCGACGCCTTCCACGCGGACGAACATCCCGTGACCAGTGCCGTCGTTGGTGAACCGAGTGCCTGCCTCTTCCGCGGCGATGGTCCAGCCCTGTGCCTCATACGTGCGGTAGTCCAAGGTGACCACCGGGATATTCCCGAGATTTCCCACGACCCACTTCATGGTTCCGCCCGCGGTGATGCTGACCCCGTTGGCCTGTTCACCGTCGATCGTCGGGGAATTCTTGAACTCCGTTTCACATCCGACTGTTTCGCTGGTGAGCTGACAGCGGGTCTTTCCCGACTTGGTCTCGATGTAGACGTAACCCTGATCGTTGGCGGGCAGGGTCCCGCCGGGTGGTGCCGCGACCGCAGTGGATGGGCCGGGAGGCGGAAGCGGCGATGACGGTTGCGCGGCCGTTGGGGTCGACATCGACGGCCGGGGCGTCGAAACATTTGGCTCAGACTGGCTGCCGCAACCAGGGCAGGACGCGGTGCCGTCGGTGGTGTTGCTACAGCCCGCCATCGCAGCCGCAGCCATGAGTGCCACGCCTGCCAACGCAAGTCTTGATTTGTTCGGTACCCGCACGAGTTCTCCCTAGGCCGTGTGCTCAAAGGTACCCAGCCTGTGACACGAGTTAAACCCGTGGCCAATGATGTTTATGAAGATGTGAGGTTGCTCCTGGCCTGGCAGCTAGATTCGGCATATGGCGAAATCCAGCGGACTGCTCTTCAATCCGAACACCTACGACCCGCAGCAGTTCGACGCCGAGACACGACGGCAGCTGCGGGCGTTGATCGACTGGTTCGAGGCGCGCGGTAAGACGAAGCTGCTCGAGGATGACCTGGCGGCCACCTGGGTCAGCGACTTCCTGGACTTCATTGCCGATGAACGCATCTTCGCGACGTTCCTCACCCCGTCGGAATTCGCCGACGGTGACGAGAACAAACGGTGGGACACCTCGCGTAACGCTGCGCTGAGCGAGATCCTCGGGTTTTACGGCCTGGCCTACTGGTACACCGAGCAGGTGACAATCCTTGGGCTCGGGCCAATCTGGCAGAGCAACAACAAGGAGGCGATGACGCGGGCGGCCGATCAGCTGGAGGCGGGCGGCGTGATGGCGTTCGGGCTGTCCGAGCGTGACCACGGCGCCGATATCTACAACACTGATCTGGTGTTGACGCCTACAGGAGGAGAGCCGGGCCAGGAAGGAGTGGTTTTTAGGGCGTCGGGAGAGAAGTACTACATCGGCAACGGCAATGTGGCAGGGATGGTTTCGGTGTTCTCCCGCCGCACCGACATCGAGGGCGCCGACGGCTATGTGTGGTTCGTGGCCGACAGTGCGCATGAAAATTACGAGTTGATCGGCAACGTGGTGCACGGCCAGATGTACGTGAGCAACTTCCGCCTCAACGACTATCCGGTGCGCGAAGAGGACATCCTCGACACCGGACCTGATGCGTTCTCGGCCGCACTCAATACCGTCAACGTCGGCAAGTTCAACCTGTGCAGCGGTTCGATCGGCATGTGCGAGCACTCGTTCTATGAGGCGATCACCCATGCCAACAACCGGATCCTCTACGGCAACCCGGTCACCGACTTCCCGCATGTGCGTGCGAGTTTCGTCGACGCGTATGCGCGACTGATCGCGATGAAGTTGTTCAGCGACCGGGCCATCGACTATTTCCGAAGCGCCAGCCGCGAAGACCGTCGCTACCTGCTGTTCAATCCGGTGACGAAGTCCAAGGTCACCTCCGAGGGTGAAACGCTGATCACGCTCTTACAGGATGTATTGGCCGCCAAGAGCTTTGAGCGCAACACCTACTTCAACGAAGTGTCCCGGCTGATTGGCTGCCTACCGCGGCTGGAAGGAACTGTGCACGTCAATGTCGCGCAGATCCTGAAGTTCATGCCGAATTACATGTTCAATCCCGCAGAGTATCCGGCGATCGGTACCCGCGACGATCCGGCCGACGATGTGTTCTTCTGGGATCAGGGCCCCGCACGCGGTGCGTCGGCGGTGCAGTTCGCCGATTGGGCGCCTATTTACGAAGAGCATTCCGACATTCCGAATGTGGCCCGATTCTACGAGCAGGTGCTGGCGCTCAAAGAGCTATTGACTGTCGCCGCACCCACTGCCGATCAGCAGGCCGATCTCGACTTCGTACTGGTGGTCGGGCACCTGTTCACCCTGGTCGTGTACGGCCAGCTGATCCTGGAGCAGGCCGATCTGACCGGGCTGGACCGCGACCTGGTCGACCAGATTTTCGACTTCCAGATCCGCGACTTCTCCGCCTACGCCGTGGCCCTGCACGGAAAGCCGAGTTCATCTTCAGCTCAACAGGATTGGGCCTTGTCAGCGGTGCGCAAGCCTGTGGTGGATGCAGAGCGCTTCGGACGGGTATGGGAGCAGGTCAAGGCCTACGACGGAGCCTACGAGATGCGCCCGTAGGCTAAAATCGCTGCCATGGGTGACGTATTCAAGGTCAACACTGAAGCGCTGAAACGTGCTGGTAAGACGGTCGCCGACGAGGCGACGGCGCTGTCGGGTTCGCATCGTCAGTCGATGGTCAGCCTCAGTGATTCCGAATCCGGCTGGGTCGGTTCGTCGGCGGATGCCCTGGTCGGCATGGCCAACAAATGGCAGCAGATCGCCGATAAGCACACGGCGGCGATCGACAATCAGGCCACGCACCTCGGTACCTCGGCGCAACTTGCCGCCTATATGGAAGAGCGCAACGCCGAAGAACTCAAGAAAGTCGGCGATCAGGCCGACACCGCCCAAAAGCTCTAACTGTCACTGGTTCTCGGCGGGCCAGCCGGGAGATGGCGGCAGCGTGGGGAATTCCGAGCGGGGACGTTCCGCCGACGTCAGGTACTCGCGACGCTCCACGGAGTCCGGTGCGCGGGCGGCGCAGGCGTCGAGGTCCTGGGTGAATTCTGGCCACTCCGGGTCGCCGGGGCCTGAGAGTAAATCATCCAGATTTCCAACAACGCGCCACCCGGCGAACACATCAGTTGTGGCGTAGCGGGATTGCCCCTGCTGTGGCGCAACCTTGCCCGAGTTCAGGTCAGCGGGCGCCGTCAGGCTTATCCGGTTCATCACTACACCTGTCGTCGTTCCGGTGTTGAGGGTGTTGATCCGGTACATACCATTGGGTTGTTGCCATGCGGCGGCCCAGGCCCAACGGCAGACGACGGCTGTGACTTCGTCACCAGACTGGTCCATGCGCAGGATGTGGGACCGCACCGTGCCGATCAGTTTCGTGTTGGCCTTCCCCGGTTCCGGCCAAAGAGCAACCGTGGAGGCTGGGCTGTTACCTACTGGCCGATCAGGAGCTACGGCAGGGTCGAAGCCGGGGTACAGGTAGTCGATGCTTCCGCCGAACGAGACCAAGAGCCGCGATTCTATGTACGCTCGAACGGCGGCAGCCGGTTGGGTCAGCACGTCGATCCCTGGGTCGGCTGTCCAGGTGAAGTTGACGTCCGACAGGTTAGAGGGCCAGCGCTCCCGCGGTTTCGGTGGCTCGGTCGGCGATGGGTCGGTGTGAGTACACGAGGACACGAGGGAAGCCGCCAAAACTGCTGCCGCAGTGAGTCGAACGAGCGGTCCGAGGTGGGTCATCGTTGCGGGTCCGGATCGTCCGTGACGCCGTCGTAGCGGCCCTTCATGTTTGTCATCTGCGTATCGATGCCACGAGCGCCGGTCGGGTCCATTGTCGCGGCGATGCTTTTGTTGATCGCCTCGTTGTAGGCACCTGTTGAATCGTCATGACCTGTCTGTGTTGCCCACTGTGCATACTCCTCATACGAACGGACATAGCTCCCGCCGGGATGATCCTGGTCGGCCGGCGCGACCAACCCCTGCTGCACATCGCTGATTTCTATCCCGTTCCGTACCAACGAGTTCAGCACCTGCTGCTCGGGTTTGCTGATATCCATATCGGGCATATCGTGTTGATTCCACGTCGCAGTGGGTGGGGTGCCGATTATGGACTCTTCCAGAGCTTGGCTGACCACGCCGGAGCCTGGCAGCTTGAGGTCGGCGGCACTAAAAGCCAAGTCGTAGACAGACTTCAGGTTGGCGTAGCCTGCGGCGTTTTTTGCATCGGTATTGATCCCCGATGCATCGGTCGCGGTGTGAACGCCGTCGGCAACGAGCCCTTGGAGCGTCATGGAATCCCGAAGATGAGAGTTGTCGCTGGAGACGTCAACCCCGTTCTTGAAGTCGGCAGCGTACTGATTTTGTTCAACAATCGAGTCATGCGCGGCCTGCGTGGTGAATTCGTTCCTCGCCGCGTCATCGGTGCTCAATACCGAGAAGATGCCCTTGGCAATTGGCATCGACCCGTCGCTCTGAGCCGTGGGCGTATCGAGCTGACCAAACCCATCGTGGGTCCCGCCTGAGAGGCCGGCAATGTCAGAAATGTAGGGCGTCAGGCCGTGAGCGAGGCCGCGGGTCAGTTCGGGATTCACCTGGCCCAGAGTCTGATTGCCGATGTGCAACAGCTCCGGTTCGTGGTCGCCGACGTAAGCCCCGTAGGCGGAGGCGGTTTCGGCCGCCATCTTCGCATCGGGGCCATTTGCGGCGTCACCAGTCCACCGGAACATATCGCCTGCCGCTTTGCCGTTGTCTGACCAATCCGTGGTCAGCGCGCCCTTCATGAAGTTGTCCTGATAGGCGCTGTCGCGCACGATATCGTGCACCGCTTGATGATCGCCGCCGGCAGTAGCGAGCACGTCATTCGCGGTCTGAACACCGCTGCCTTCGATGTGTACCTGCCCGTGGGCGCCGACCGGTTGGCCTTTGAAATCAGGTGAACTCATCATCTCGGTCGCCTTATTGAGCATGTTGCGGTCCAGCTCGGTGCCCTGGCGCAGAGCAGCTTGGCCGTCTTTGACCATATTGGTCACCTTGGTCATGTCGTCGAGTTGTGACATGCCTTTGGATTTCAGCGTGTCCTGCACGCTGGTGGGCAGCTGCCCGAAACCGCCGGTGGCCCTGTTGTTCAGGTTCGGGACAGCGCCGTGCTCAAGGTCCGTCTTCGGAAACTGGATCTTCGGATTGCTCATGAGCTGCCAGGAATCGCTCAGTGCGCCCTTGCTATCGCCCATGCCCTGCTCGGCGGTCTCCAGCGCGTCGATGGACATGCCGTTCTGTTGAGACTGCATCTGGCTGAGCACCGACGCCTGCATTGGTGTGAGAGCTTCGGTGCCCGCCCGCTGCGCCGGGGTGATCGAGTCCAGTACCGACTTCACCTGTGCGGCGGCGTCTTTGTTGCCGGCGAGAGCCTTCTCTACCGTCTGCTGAGCGTCCTGCGGGCTGGTGATCGAATCTGTGCCCAGATCGTCGGCCATATCGGACATCGCGCCACTAACCGATGTGGCGAGGTGCTGGTCGGTGGAATCGGCCTTACGCAACAGGTCGACGATGGCGTCATGAACGATGTCCAGGTGGCGCTCGATCTCGGCTTGTTCATCGGGATCGGAGGACGGACTGTGATGCAACATCCCCGAGGCGGAGTCGATGGTGATGCCCCAGCGATCGGCCATGTGCTGGATCCGACTCCACTCTGACTTGATGGACTCGACCTCAGATGCCGCGTCGCCCACTTTCTTGGCAGCCTGATCGCATTCATCGGCGTGTCTGAGCATGTCGGCGCTGATCGCCTGGGCCATCGCAATGGCGGCCTCTTGTGAGATGCCCTCCCACTCCAGGGCCGCAATGGTCTGTTGCTGGTTATGGGCGGAATCGCGATAGCGGGTGGCCCGCTGGGTGGCAGCGGCGGCGACCGCGCGCACCGAACCCGGATCCCACCGCTCCAAATCCGACAAACTGATCCCCACAGCCAGCAAATTTACCGGAGTAATGGCTATGCGCTAATCACCTTTGCCGCCTTCGATGATCCGATCAGAGATTGACCGTCAGCCCATCAGTGCCCGGGCCCGAACCGCCGGAGGTCAGCACCGTTCCCCGGCTGAGCTGACTCTTCTCCAGGCTGGAGAACAACAGGCCGACGTTATCTCCGACTGTCGCCTCGTCCAGCGTCTTTCGGAACTTTTCGATGGCATCGACGCGCGCAGAAACCCCGCCGTTGATCAGTACTTCGTCACCGACACGCAGTGCGCCGCTTTCCACGCGCCCGGTGGCAACCACGCCGCGCCCCCGGATGGCGAACACGTCCTCGACCGTCATGCTGAACATGACGGTCACGCTACGGCGTTGCGACGCTTGCCGGGTAGGCATGGACAAGTGCGGAGGACAATTTCGGCACCGCATGGGTCAATGTGTGCTCAGCCTCGTGGGCGATCCGATGGGCGTCGTCGAGGCTGGTGGCCGGGTCGATATCCAGTTCGGCATCAGCATGCAGGCGGTGTCCGAGCCAGCGCATCTTGACGCTGCGGACCGCTGTCACACCGGGCTCGGCAGCCAGGGCGGCTTCGGCGGCGTCGACCAGCTGGGGGTCCACTCCGTCCATCAGGCGACGGAAGACATCGCGGACCGCGGTGCGCAGAACCGCAAGGATTGCCACCGTGATCAGTAGACCGATGATCGGGTCGGCCAGTGGAAAGCCAAGGGCCACACCACCTGCGCCGAGCAGCACAGCCAGCGAGGTGAAACCGTCTGTGCGGGCGTGCAATCCGTCGGCGACCAGTGCCACCGAACCGATTTGGCGGCCGACTCTGATTCGGTAGATCGCGACGAGCTCGTTGCCGATGAAACCGACCAGCCCGGCTGCGGCCACCCATCCGACGTGCTGAATGGGAACGGGGTTGATCAGCCGGCGGATCGATTCGACGCCGGCGATGACGGCCGACAGGGCGATCATCGCGATGACGAACAGGCCGGCCAGGTCTTCGGCACGACCGAATCCGTAGGTGTAGCGCCGGGTAGCAGCCCTGGTTCCCAGGGCAAAGGCGATCCACAGCGGGACCGCGGTCAGTGCATCGGCGAAGTTGTGAATGGTATCGGCCAGCAATGCGACTGACCCGGAGATCATCACGATGACGACTTGTGCGATAGCGGTGGCGCCCAGCGCCAGCAGGCTGATCTTCACCGCGCGAATCCCTGCGGCACTGGACTCCAGGGCGCCGTCGATGCTGTCGGAGGCGTCGTGGCTGTGCGGCGCGAACACCTCGCGGATGGCTGCGCCGACTGTGCCACCCCGGCCGCCGTGCTCATGGCCTTCGGGGTGTCCGTGGTCGTGACCGGGATGGTGGTGTTCGTGGGTCATGCGCTCGGCGCAATCGCTGGGATCGTCGGGTGCAGGGCGGCCAGGTCGGCGGAGTCGCGGTGGTGGCCGGGGACGCCGGGGCCGGCGTGTTCGGCGTTGAATACCGCGTCGGTGACCAGTTGCCCGACGTGGTCGTTGTCCAGGCTGTAGAAAATCGTCGTGCCCTCGCGGCGGGTCCGGACCAGCCGCGCGATCCGCAGCTTTGCCAGGTGCTGGGATACCGAGGGCGCCGGTTTCCCGATGTGGGCAGCCAGTTCGTTGACCGACATCTCCCGGCTGACAAGTGCCCACAACACCTGCACGCGGGTGGCGTCGGCCAGCATTCGAAACACTTCGACAACAAGGTCGACTTCGTCATCAGGCAGCCGACGGGCGCAACCTCGGTTATCTGCATTCATACGCAAATAGTGACATTCGCCGACCGTCCGGTCAATCTGGGACCTCGGCAGGCGTCACTTTGGCGCATAGCAGCGCGCTCAACGGGATGCTGAACAACAACAGCGCCAATGTCGGGTCGCCTGGGGACACGTCTGGCAGCCGCGTGACGACCGCCGCCGCCGCGGCGACGAGCAGCAGTTGCGCAGAGACCGTCAACACGACGCTGGTGTGTTCGTTGGTGTCCCGTGCGGTCGCAGGCATGGCCCATAACAACGCGAACAGGGCGGCGGTGATGGCGATGATCGGTGTCAGTGGCGTGGCAATGGCATTCGGCAGCCAGGAGGTGCCACTGACGATGAGTAGGGGTATCAGTATCAGCCGGTTCGCCATCTCGGCTGAGATGATCGACTGCCTACCGAGAAGTCCGAAAAGTGTTGCGATACAGCTGATAACAGTAAGGCAGACGGCAACTTGCGGAGCTGTGGCCCAGAAGGCGGCGGGCCATTTCAGACCTGCCTGTTGGCCCATGGCCCCGACGTACACCGGGACCAAGAACAGCAGGCTCACCCTGGCGACCGACTGGCCTACTGTGTCGCGCCAGCGCGCGCGCACCGCGATCGGCACCAGGACGCCTAATGCGACCCATGCGATGACGAGTCCGAGTTCTGCGGGCACCTCGACCATATCCCTGATGGGACCGGTGATTGCGCTCGCGACAAGGTTCACGATCATCGCGATGGCGATCACGATCTGCCCCGACAGTGCGCTGATGCCGACGGCCAATATCGTTGCGACATCACCGCGTTGACGCAGAGGTGAGTGGAACGACCGCTGTGTCACATACACGATCGCGAGTGCGACGAGGATGGCGTGCGGCCACGTCCATATGTCACCGAGGCTCCAATAGCTTTCGAGGAAGCCCGACGAGATCCCGCCCACACCAGACACTTCGAGTGTGATGACGCCTACCGCGATCACGCCGAGTGCCACGGTCGTTCGCCAGCCGCCGCGGTGCTCGGAGATCCGATGCGCGACGGTGGAGCGGCTGTGTGCGGCCAGCGCGACGCCGCCGGTGGCCATGGCCGCGACGAATGCCAACGCGATACCGGGAAGGTAAGTCTGCGTTGAGATATCGGCGAGCAACAGGTGAAGGAGCTCGTTCTCAGAGCGAGGGGTGCTGGCGTGCAGGGCAAGCCCGAACCGCAGATTTGCATAGATGGCAGGAATCCATGGCGCGGCGACCAGACCGGCCAGCACGAGACCGAGCCACGGTGCAGGCGCCCGGTGACGAAGATGGACTGACGTAATCACCAGGGCAGTCGCGGCCAGCCACGCGATGGTGACCGGAATGGTCAACCAGGCTCGGTCGATCGCCAGCACGAGAACAGGAATCAGCGGCGTCGCGACGCCGGCGCACCACGCCAGCGCGGCGTGATGTCGCGGTGCGTCCCGACCGGTGGCCGACAGAACGTAGCCGGTGGCCGCTACCCCCGAGCCAATGGCGATACCGCATAACAGTGGCCAGGTCGGCGAGTAGTTGAAGGCCAGTTGCCCGTCATAGAGACTGCGCTGCACCGGGATGAACAACCCGGGGATGAAGCCGAACGCCAGCATGATCGCCGCGACGACCCAGGTGAGGACGGCGAGCACGCGCGCGGGCGTCGGCAGCTGGCCTGGGGCAAGACGGGCA
Organism: Mycobacterium sp.; assembly: GCF_965229105.1. Classification (GTDB taxonomy): domain Bacteria; phylum Actinomycetota; class Actinomycetes; order Mycobacteriales; family Mycobacteriaceae; genus Mycobacterium. The sequence goes on along the minus strand of NZ_OZ245858.1, from coordinate 6,343,026 downwards.
GGCCGCTGCCGAGCGTCCTCCCAAAGGCGCCGGCCCAACGGTGGTTGCTCGAGTGTCGGTTGCACCGCGACAGAGTCGCCCAGCCCGCTTGGAGAAATCTTGAGCCGCCTTCACGTCGACGTGTGCTGCGTCACATTTTGTCGGTCCAGATGTCTTGGGGTGTAGCGCATCTCATAGGAAATAAGTTGATTTACATAGAATTAACAAGGACCATGGACAGGGTCGAGGTGCTGGCAATCCCAGTCAATCTCGGCGACCACGAAGTACCGAAACCCCGCGGACCCGGGGTTCATCAAGGAGTTGAACACAATGTCCATCACGCAGTACCGCGCCAATTTCAAACGCTCCAGGCAGCGGCGACGCCTCTATGCGCGGATCAGCAGCCTGCCCGACTCCACTGTTCGTGAGGAGCTGTTGGCCATCGCCCAGCGCCACGAATTCGGAGATCGCTGACGTCGAGGCGTCCACAATCAAGAGCCGGTAACCCACGGGGTTGCCGGCTTTCTTGGTGTTTGGGGTGCCTCCGGTTGATTCGGACCGCCTGACAATAAACGAGACACAGTGCCTCGATAGTGCTAGGTTATTAACGAGGCATTGTGCCTCGTTAATAGTTTAGCGCTGAAAGGAACGATGTGACGAATACCCTGCGAGCCCCGGTCGAGTCGCGCCAGGGCTCACGAATAGCGATCTGTGCCAGTGGATTTGCCTTTGCAGTGACGATGATGGGCACTACGCTGCCGACGCCGCTATATCCGATCTACGCGACCAAACTGGCGTTCACAACGCTGACGGTGACGGTGCTCTTCGCGGTCTATGCGGTCGGTGTGGTCGCCACACTGTTGCTGTTCGGCCGGCTCTCCGATCACATCGGTCGTAAGCCGGTCCTGCTCGCCGCGGTCGTGCTGGCCGCCCTGAGTGCAATTCTGTTTTTGTGCCCGCCCTCGCTGCCACTTCTGGTGACTGCACGCGTGACCTCGGGGATTGCGGCAGGCCTGATGAGTGGAGCCGGCACGGCGGCCGTCATCGACCTTTTTGGCCTGCAGCGCAAGTCCGTGGCGGGGGCCGTGGCGGTCGCGGTCAACACCGGCGGTCTTGCGCTGGGGACCTTACTGTCCGGGATCCTCGCTGACCTCTCCGCCGCTGCGCTGACCTTTCCTTACCTCGCCCACTTGGTGTTGACCGTGGTCGCGTTCGTTGCGTTGGCCCTGGGCACGCCGTCGACGCCGCGCACAGCGAGCGCGTCGGCGTGGTTTCAGAGGCCGCGAGTCCCGACGGCGATCCGCGGGGCCTTCGTGCGGGCTGTGCTGGCCGCAGGTTCGGGATTTGCGGTTACCGGTGTCCTGACCGCTGTCAGCGGACTGCTACTCGCCGGTTATCTGCACGTTCACAGTCACGCCGTCGCCGGCGGGGTGGTCTTCGTGGCCTTCTCGGGGATGGCGGCCGGCCAGCTGTTCGCGCGCAGGCTGGCGCCGATTCGCTCGCAAATCGTCGGATGTGCCGGTCTGGTGCTCGCGGCTGCGTTGATCGTGGTGGCTTTGACCGCGAGATCGCTGACCGCTCTGTTGGCGGCAGCCGTCATCGTCGGTGTCAGCGGCGGGATGTGTCTGTTGGCCGGTTTGGCGATGACCGTCGAACAGGCTGCCGTCGAGCAGCGCGGGGCAGTGTCGTCGGCGTTCTTCGCCGGTCTCTACACGATGCTCGCCGTTCCGGCGATCGGCGTCGGCGCCCTGGCCCGCGCGACGAATCTCGTTGACGCCGGCGTGGTGTTCGCCGCTGTGGTGGCATTGCTGGCGTCCGCTGTGGGCATCGGAGAGTTCGTCGCGGACAGGCGTGGACACACCGCCAAGAGCTCCACGGCCTGACAGGATCGGCGCATGGCAGAAACGTCGAGCCGCGCGGTCAACCACCGGGAGGAGCCCGCCCTCGGTCGACCGCGCAGTGAGAGCGCCCGCCGTGCGGTCCTCAACGCGATCGACGACATGCTCGTCGAGCAGGGCTACGCCGCACTGACGATGAAAGGCATCGCCGAGCGGGCCGGCGTCGGTAGGCAGACCGTCTACCGCTGGTGGTCCAACAAGGCAGAGATCCTGCTCGAGGCCTGTGCGCAGGATGCAGTGACCGAGTTGGCCGTGCCGTTGACGGCCGACTCGGTCACCGACACCGAGAACTACCTCGTCGCGGTCGTGGACTTCCTGACCAGATCAGTGGCCGGTGCTGCGTATCGGGCTCTGCTCGGAGAAGCCCAGCACGACGACAACGTTGCCGGCCTGCTGCGCGGTAATGATGTTCTTGCAGTCACCGCAAAACCGGTGATCGCGCATGCAATCGAGTGTGGCGACCTGACTTCCGCGATGTCCGTCGACGAACTCACCGCTGACCTCTTGGGGCCCGTTGTCTTCCAGGTCCTTACTGGTGCGAAGGTTCCGACGAAGGCTGAACTCCGCAGACGCGCATACCGTTTCCTTGGTCGCGACAGCCCGGCACCCTAGCGGCGCGAGGCGGATAGGCGGGCACTTCCGCAACGCTCGGGCGTACCCTCCCAACGTGCACGTCGACATGATGACCACCCCCGTTGGCGCCGAAGCCTTCCTCGACAGCGTGTTGGGCTGAGCCATGAGCACGCACCTGGCTGTCCTTGCCACACTCGCACTGGCCATCCTGTTCAGCCCCGAGACCCTGGTGTTGGGGCTGGTAATCGCCAGCGACAAGAAGGTGCCCAGGCAGGCGTCATTCGCCTTCGCGTTCGGTGCCATCGCCGGGATCGCGTTCGCCACCGGCATCGGCATGTTGATCGCTCACCTGACCGGCACCGGTGGCGGGTCTGAGCCGCACCACACTTCGTGGCCGGCTTTCCTCGTCCGCGCTGTGATCGCGGTTGCACTGCTGGTGATCGGCATCCACCGGGCGATCGGCGCGGTGCGGCACAAGCCGATCGCTGACATCTCCGAGCCCGACCACCACCCGAGCCGGCTCCGGGCCCGGCTCACCCAGCACTTCCCGGCGCTGACGCGCCTGCTGAACCCGCAAGCCGAACTCCCGGTGCGCCAACGCATTACGCGGGCCGCAGTGGCGGGGTTCGCCGTCTGTGGACTGCACCCGAAGGTGTTCCCGATTGCCATCGCCGCCGGCCATCAGATCCTGGACATCACCGGCCGCACCGAAAGAACCCTGGGCATTGTCGTGTTCGCCGTGATCGCTGTCATACCCGCGCTGGCGCCGGCCGTGATCGAGCTGTTCCGCCCCGGCGCCTCGAGCCGTATCAAGGACGGCTACGAGCGAATCATGAAAGTGCACGGACGCTGGATCATCGCCGTGCTGCTGATCGCGGTTGCGGTGTTCGTGGGCCACAACGCGCTCGAGCACATGCCCCGCTGAGTGACGAGCTCCTGGATCCGTGGTTCAGGGGTGCTCGCAGGTCGCGGTGAGACTGCCGTCAGGGTCGTCATCAGGCGGCCGCCACAACCCTGGCGGCGGTCTCGACGGCCAGGCCGGGAACAAATCCGCGAGGGCCCCCGTTGACCATCCTGAACCTGAGTGAATCAGACTCAAGTCTGGGTTGACATCTTTAGTCGACTAGGTGCAGACTTGAGCGGGGTCCACTCAGACCCTTATCCATGCTAATCAGGAGGCAGTAACTATGGCTCGTGCGGTCGGTATCGACCTCGGGACCACCAACTCCGTCGTCTCAGTGCTCGAAGGCGGCGACCCCGTCGTCGTCGCGAACTCCGAGGGCTCCCGCACCACGCCGTCGGTTGTCGCATTCGCGCGCAACGGCGAAGTGCTGGTCGGACAGCCCGCCAAGAACCAGGCAGTGACCAACGTCGACCGGACCATCCGTTCGGTGAAGCGGCATATGGGCACCGACTGGTCCGTGGAGATCGACGGCAAGAACTACACCGCGCAGGAGATCAGCGCGCGCGTTCTTCAGAAACTCAAGCGGGACGCCGAGGCCTACCTTGGCGAGGACATCGCTGACGCGGTGATCACCGTCCCCGCGTACTTCAACGACGCTCAGCGCCAAGCCACCAAGGAAGCCGGCCAGATCGCCGGCCTCAACGTCCTGCGTATCGTCAACGAGCCCACCGCGGCCGCCCTGGCGTACGGCCTGGACAAGGGTGAGAAGGAACAAACCATCCTGGTCTTCGACCTCGGTGGCGGCACCTTCGACGTCTCCCTGCTGGAAATCGGCGACGGGGTTGTCGAGGTCCGCGCGACCTCCGGTGACAACCACCTCGGCGGTGACGACTGGGACGAGCGCGTCGTGACGTGGCTCGTCGACAAGTTCAAGTCCAGCGCCGGCATTGACCTGACCAAGGACAAGATGGCGATGCAGCGGCTGCGGGAAGCGGCCGAGAAAGCCAAGATCGAGCTCAGCTCGAGCCAGAGCACCTCGATCAACCTGCCCTACATCACCGTTGACGCGGACAAGAACCCGCTGTTCCTCGATGAGCAGCTGACCCGCGCCGAATTCCAGCGGATCACTCAGGACCTGCTGGATCGCACCCGCAACCCCTTCCAGTCCGTGATCAAGGATGCCGGTATCCCGGTGTCCGATATCGATCACGTCGTGCTGGTCGGCGGCTCGACCCGCATGCCTGCGGTCTCCGAGCTGGTCAAGGAAATGACCGGCGGCCAGGAGCCCAACAAGGGTGTCAACCCCGACGAGGTCGTCGCGGTCGGCGCTGCTCTGCAGGCCGGTGTGCTCAAGGGTGAGGTGAAAGACGTTCTGCTGCTTGACGTCACACCGCTGAGTCTCGGCATCGAGACCAAGGGTGGCGTGATGACCAAGCTCATCGAACGCAACACCACCATCCCGACCAAGCGCAGCGAGACCTTCACCACGGCCGATGACAATCAGCCCTCGGTGCAGATCCAGGTCTATCAGGGCGAGCGCGAGATCGCGGCGCACAACAAGCTGCTCGGCTCCTTCGAGCTGACCGGCCTGCCGCCGGCTCCGCGCGGCGTGCCCCAGGTCGAGGTGACATTCGATATCGATGCCAACGGCATCGTGCACGTCACCGCCAAGGACAAGGGCACCGGCAAGGAAAACACGATCAAGATCCAGGAAGGCTCCGGCCTGTCCAAGGACGAGATCGACCGGATGATCAAGGACGCCGAGGCGCACGCCGAGGAAGACCGTCAGCGCCGTGAAGAGGCTGACGTCCGCAACCAGGCCGAGTCGCTGGTCTACCAGACGGAGAAGTTCGTCAAGGAGCAGCGCGAAGCCGAAGGTGGATCCAAGGTCCCCGAGGACACCCTCGCCAAGGTCGACACCGCGATCGCCGATGCCAAGACCGCCCTTGCCGGCACGGACATCAGTGCGATCAAGTCAGCCATGGAGAAGCTGGGCCAGGAATCTCAGGGCCTCGGCCAGGCGATCTACGAGGCCACCCAGGCTGAGCAGGCCGCCGGTGGCGACGGGAATTCCGGATCATCCAACAACGATGACGTCGTGGACGCCGAAGTGGTCGACGACGAGGATGACCAGGAGAAGAAGTGACCTCCGGGTATGACGCAGCCAAACCCGAACCGGTGACCGTGACCGATAAACGGCGTATCGATCCGGAAACGGGCGAAGTACGCGAGAGCGCCTCCGGGCCGGCCCCCAGCGGGCCGGCGCCGGGGGAGTTCGCGGGCGAGACCGCCGAGGAGAGTGACAAGGCCTCGGAGCTGCTTGCCGACCTGCAACGAGTGCAGGCCGACTTCTCCAACTACCGCAAACGGGCGCTACGCGACCAGCAGGCGGCCACGGACCGGGCCAAGGCAGCGGTGGTTGCCCAATTGTTGCCTGTGCTCGATGATCTGGAGCGGGCCCGCAGTCATGGTGATCTGGAGTCCGGCCCGCTACGCGGTGTCGCCGACAAACTGACCACCGCACTGAACGGCCTCGGTCTGACATCGTTCGGCGCCGAAGGAGACGATTTCGATCCTTCGTTGCACGAGGCTGTGCAGCATGAGGGTGACGGGTCGAAACCGGTGCTCGGGACCGTGATGCGGCAAGGCTACAAACTGGGTGATCATCTTCTGCGCCATGCAATGGTCGGAGTCGTTGATGCCGTGGAGGAACCCGACACGGCCGCAGGAGACGGCGCAGGCGCTGCGCAGGGCCCAGAATCAGAGTAATTACGTCAGTGGACAGGTAAGGAGGTGACGCTGCATGGCCCAACGAGAATGGGTTGAAAAAGACTTCTACAAGGAGCTCGGCGTCCCATCTGATGCCGGCACCGACGAGATCAAGAAGGCCTACCGCAAGTTGGCCTCCGAGCTGCACCCCGATAAAAACCCGGATAATCCAAGCGCTGAAGAACGTTTCAAGCGCGTCTCGGAGGCGCATAGCGTGCTCTCCGACGATGCCAAGCGTAAGGAATATGACGAGACCCGCCGGCTGTTCGCCGGTGGGGGCTTCGGGCGACGGGCAGGGGCGAACCCTGCTGGCAACTTTGGTGGTTTCGGCGCCGGCAGTGACGGCGCGGATTTCAACCTGAACGATCTCTTCGATGCGGCCGGTCAGACCGGCGGCAACAATATCGGAGACCTGTTCGGTGGCCTCTTCGGTCGCGGCGCCCAGCCGCGGCCGACGCGGCCCCGACGGGGCAACGACCTGGAAACCGAGACCGAACTCGACTTCCTGGAAGCCACCAAGGGTGTGGCGATGCCGCTTCGGCTCACCAGCCCGGCGCCGTGTACCAATTGCCATGGCAGTGGTGCTCGACCGGGAACCAGCCCGAAGGTGTGCCCGAATTGCAACGGCGCAGGCGTGGTCAACCGAAACCAGGGTGCGTTCGGGTTTTCCGAGCCCTGTACCGAATGTCGGGGCAGCGGGTCGATCATCGAGCACCCTTGTGACGAGTGCAGAGGCACCGGAGTCACGACGCGGTCGCGCACCATCAACGTGCGCATTCCACCGGGTGTCGAGGACGGTCAGCGGATCCGGCTCGCCGGGCAGGGTGAAGCAGGTTTGCGCGGCGCTCCGTCGGGTGACCTGTACGTCACTGTGCACGTCCGACCCGACAAGGTGTTCGGTCGCGACGGTGATGACCTGACGGTGACCGTTCCGGTGAGTTTCCACGAACTGGCTTTGGGCACAACGCTTTCGGTGCCGACGCTGGAAGGCAAGGTTGGCGTGCGGGTGCCCAAGGGCACCGCTGACGGCCGAATTCTTCGGGTGCGCGGCAGGGGAGTGCCCAAGCGCAGTGGAGGGCACGGCGACCTGTTGGTCACCGTGAAGGTGGCGGTGCCGCCGAGCCTGGAAGGCCCCGCACTGGAAGCGCTTGAGGCCTACCAGGCCGCCGAGCGGGCCAGCGGATTCGACCCACGGGCAGGATGGGCCGGGAATCGGCTATGAGTTCCACTGGTGACGCTCGTGAAGATGCCCGGACCTTCTTGATCTCGGTGGCCGCCGAGTTGGCCGGGATGCACGCCCAGACGCTGCGGACCTATGACCGGCTTGGGCTGGTCAGTCCGCGGCGTAGCTCGGGCGGTGGGCGACGGTATTCGCAGCGCGATGTCGATCTGCTGCGCGAGGTGCAACGTCTCTCGCAGGATGAAGGCGTCAATCTTGCTGGTATCAAACGGATCATCGAGTTGACCAATCAGGTCGAGGCGCTCAAGTCTCGGCTGATGGAGCTGGCCGACGAGGTCGACGAACTGCGGGCCGAGAAGCGCCGTGACGTCACGCCGCCGGCGAAGAGCACTGCTCTGGTGGTCTGGCAGCCCCGCAGTCGACGATAGCTACCTGACTCGGATCGAGAACCGGGTGGTGTCCGGTTCGCCCGGTGCCGCCACCCGGTACCCGCCGCGCCGCAATGCGTCGGTGGGTGCTGTCATCGGCTCGAGTCCGATCAGATTGTCGCTGGGCGGTGCAAAGATCTGTGCTGCGGGATAACCCTTTTCGAGCTTCACCTCGATCCGGCGGTCAGCGGCGGAGATGGCGAAAACCGCGCCCTCCGGTACTTGGTCGAAACCGTCATCGAAGTCGGTATCGGCCAGTACCGCACTGCCGCCGGCCCATTCGTTTCCTGCGCCGGTCGGCAGCCCCAGCTCGTCCACCGGAAGATGACGCATCGCCGGTGTATCGAGGCGCCACTCCTGCCGGGGCACGCCCGGCAACTGCACATACGGGTGAAAACCAAAACACAGCGGTACAGCGGCAGCGGTGGTGGCCAACACGGTGGTCTCGACGGTCAGTGTGCGATCAGCCAGCGTCGCCGTCAGCGTCAGCACATGCGGGAACGGGAACGACGCCAGCAGTCGCGGTGTGCCCCCGAAATCCAGCACCGCAGTGACGTGATTGCCCGACTGTGCGGTAACCAGCCAGCCAGGATCGGCCGCCAGCACCCCGTGCATGGGTGCGCCGTGCGCGTCGGTGCGCACGCCGCCGGCACCCGCGGTCAAGGTGACCACCGCGCCGTCGACGTCATAGGTGTTGGCGCTCAAGCGGTTTGCCCACGGATAGAGGATCGGGATGCCCATCGTTTTACCGTTTTCGATGTACGCATCCAGGCCGCGGCGCTGCCCGAGGTACTCGACTCCGCCTTCGGCCAGCGAGGTGCAGATCATGCCCGCCAGCGGGACCCAGGTGGCAGTCATCGACGACGACGGGTCTGACAGTGTGACGACCGGGTATTCAGACATGACGGAAGCCTTCCGCGGTTAAAGCTCGAGTGGGTCGTGCTGAATACGTTGCGGCGCTGCGCCTTTGGCGATCAACGCGGCCTTGGTGGCCCGAATCATCTGCGGCCCGCCGGAGATGAGAATCTGCCGATCGCCCCAGCCGCCGTATCGGGTCACGATCTCAGGCAGCAGTCCCTTCTGCCGCACGTGCATACCGCGCGGCGGCTGGACATCGGGATAGTCGGCGGCCCACGGCGGATCCGTCGAATACTCCGATACCGGCGTCACCGACAACCACGGATTACTCGACGCGATCTCCCACAAGGTGCGCAGGTCGTAGAGCTCGCACGGGTAGCGGGCGCCGAGAAACAGATGCACTCGCGGATTTACCCCGAACCGGGTCATATCCATGATGATGCTGCGCAGCGGTGTCAGGCCGGTGCTGCCCGCCACCATCAACACATCACCGCCATCGCGATCCACTTCGAGCCCGCCGTGCGCGCTCGATAACCGCCAGCGGTCACCGACTCGTGTCTCGGCGACGATCGCATTGCTGACCATGCCGCCGTACACCCCGCGAACGTGGAACTCGATGGCGCCGTCTGCCTGGCTGGGAATCGCTGGGCTCAGGTACCGCCATCGACGGGGGACCTGGGGGACCTCGACATTGACGTACTGGCCCGGGTGGTAGGGCAGGGGCTGGTCCAGATACAGCCGGACCACCGCCAGGTCCCTGGACACCCGGTGAAACTCGGCGACGGTGCCCTCCCACCAACCGGGCCCGTCTTCGGCGTCGGCGGCGCCGCTCATCACGCCAGTGACAAGGTTGATGAGCTGGCGTGCCGCCTCGTCGACAGCGCCGGACCACTCCTCCTGCAGGTTGGCCGTCAGAGTTGCGTACAGGGCCTCCGCGAGGCTTTCGTAATGCTGGTGGGTGACCCCGTACTTGCGGTGGTCACGTCCGAGTTGGGCCAGGAACGCGATCGGCTCATCGGCGCGTTGGGCGATGAACTCAGCCAACGCCCAGTCCAACGCGCGGGTGAACACGGCCCGCTGCTCGGCCATATCGGCCGGGAACATTTCGCGCACCGACCCGTCGATGGCAAACCAACAGGTATAAAACTTGCTGATCATGGCGTCGGACCCGCTCAGCGGGGTAATCGCAGAGCGCAAAAAGGTCAGCGCTTCGCCATCTTCCAATCCCACAGGGGTGATTTTAGGTTAGAGGCCGTGGAGGCCCTTGTAGAGGACCAGCAAGCCGATCACGATCAGGATCATCGCCACCAAGGCGGAGTTGTGTTTCTCCATCCAGCCCTTGAGCTTGACCAGCGTCGGGTCCAACCGATCCCCGGAAACTGCGTAGGCCAGAATCGGCAGTGCGACCGTCGATGCGGCGATCACGACGTAGAAGATCTCCGCCACCCACGTCTGGTGCCCCTCGAGGCCCGCCGTGCCGATCGCCAAACCTGCTGCCGCGCAGATGAACAGCACCTTGACATTCACGATGGTCAGCAGCACGCCGATGATCAACGCCTTCGCTGGGCCCGCCTCGGTGATATGGCGGGTGCCCGGCATCTGGTGCGGTTTGCTGTGGCGCGTCAGCCAGCGGAACACCCCGAATGCGATGAGCGCCGCACCGATCGCGATCCGCAGCCATGATGCCCAGTCCGGCGGCTTACCGCCCATCCCGCCGAGCAAGCCGGATATCCCGATGAACAATGTCGTCAGTCCGAACAGCCCGAGCAGCCAGCCCAATAAAAAGGCCAGACCGGTCGGCCGTGGACGCTGCGTATGCAGGATCAGGACTGCCGGAATGATCGACAGCGGGGACAGCGCGACGACGAGGGCGAGGGGGATGAGCTCGGCAAGTTCCGAGCCCCAGCCTGCTGACACAGGAGCAACGTAGCCGTTCCGGCGCGGGAATGCGACGCCTTGAACCCGACTCGCCCCGGCGGGGCTGGAGAATCGTTTGCTGAAACCAACCGTCCGCGCAACGCCGTGGATATACTCAGCCCCCACGCGAGCGCAGCCCCCTGCGGATAGGTGCCGTCGGCGCTGTCGGCGCAAGAGACGGCAATCTGAGAGATGGTTACCCGGTGAAACTTCTCCGCAAGGTCTCGATCATCGCTGCGGTCCTGCTGCTGATCGTCTCGATGACATCTTGTGGCTCCCGCGAGTCCGGTGTCGTCCACCAGTCGTCACCGCCAGGCGGTAACGCGGGTCCCGACGGTAAACCGCAGCCGTTCAAGGAGCCGATCCGGCTGTCCAGCAAGGACGGTGTGCTTGAGGTGCGACTCTCGGCGCATCAGGGCACCGTCAACCTCGACACCGTCAAAGAGCCTGTCGACAGCTTCCTGGTCTTCGGATTCGACCTCATCAAGGGCACCAGTTCCGACGGGTCGACCAAGGGGGACAACCTCTATCCCGCCCCGACGTTGCGGGTCGATCCCGGTGAGCGCCTGATCGTGCACTTCGACAACGACCTCCAAGGTCTGACGATCAAGGACTTCTACGATCCGGCCTTCACTCCCAAGGGCGGCGAAGTGCCCATCTACCCGCCGCAGCTGACCGAGGCGCCGCTGAACCTGCACACCCACGGCTTGCACGTCAGCCCGTCGGGCAATGCCGACAATGTGCTGCTGTCGATCCCGGCCGGGATGGGCAACACCTACAGCTACGAAGTGCCCAAGAACATGCCCAACGGGCTGTACTGGTACCACAGCCACCGCCACACGATGACGACCCAGCAGACCTATGCGGGGCTGGCCGGCCTGCTGGAGATCGGGCGACCCGACGGCAATCTACCGCTGGTCACCAAGAACAACATCCCCGTGCGCGACATGGCTTTTCAGTACAACTACGTCTTCGACCGCAAAGGCAAGGGACACGAGCTCAACAACTACAGCTGGCCGCAGTTCGTCAGTACGCTCACACCGCCGGAGGGCAACCAGCTGGCGGACGGCACCTATCAGCCGAGCCTGGCGCCGGTGAACATCGCCCAGACCAGCATGGGCTCCCAATACCTGACCCCGTGGTGGGCCGGACCGCTGTCGCCGCACAACAACCGCGGCCAGACCCAGTTCATCCCGCCGAACCTGATGAGTTTTGACAGTCCCACGCTCAAGATCCCCGAGAACGAGGCGCTGCCGGACAACGAGCGCGATGTGCAGTTCACCGTCAACGGCCAGTTCCAGCCCGAGCTGAAGATCAAGCCTGGCCAGACGGAGATCTGGGCGGTGGCCAACATCAGCGACATCGGTTACATGACAGTCCGATTGACCGAGACCGCCACCGGAAACCATCCGAAGTTCTCGATCGTCGGCCAGGACGGCAACCCCTACACGCAGGTGCAGCGGCCCGTCTACGGCGACGGCACCACGCTGAGCATCCCGCCCGGATCGCGGTACGCGATTGCGGTCACGATGCCCAAAGAAGGCGATCTGGTTCTGGACTTCCCGCCGAACCCCGGAGCGAAGCCGCTGACACTTCCCGGCGTGGTGTACACGAACAACGGCACCGAGCACACCCCCGCCGTGCTGGGCACGCTCACCGTGGATCCGAAGTACATGAGCTTCGCCGACGGATTCTTCGTCTTCCCCACCCAGACGCTGATCCACGCGACGCCCGACACCAGCGGGTCGGGTCAGACGACCGCCTTCGAACCGGGCCAGAACCTGGACGCATACACCTCCTTCGTGGACACGGCGGTGATGACGCCCGCGGTCAAGCGGGAGATGACGATCGTCGACACCATCGGTGGCGACAAGGCCAGCAGCAACGACCCCAAGGCCGTCATCTACATGTTCGACCCCGCCGGGTTCCCGAACGTCCCGCTGATCCAGCCGCGGCTGAACTCCGTCGAGGAATGGAAGATCACCAACTTCAACAACGACGCGCATCCAATGCACATCCACGTCAACGACTTTCAAGTGATGGAGATCGACGACCCGAACCGGGGCAAGACCGGTATCGAACCGTGGGGCGTCGACAACGTCAACGTGCCTGCACCGGTCTTCAACGACATGCACGTCGTCAGCACGCCGGCGATCCTGACCCTGCGTCAGGAGTTCCTGGAGTACCCGGGCACCTACGTCATCCACTGCCACCGCCTCAACCACGAAGACAACGGCCTGATGGCGCTGATCAACGTCATCCCCGAGGTGTCGACCTACGCGGTCGCGGTGCCCGGCTCCACCGGCAAGCCCGCGTCGGTACAGGTACGGGATGCCAACGGCGACAAGGTGTTGCAGACCGTCTACCCGTTCCCGGACTTCGAGGGCACCCCGTCGGTGGCGATGGCGGATGTCAACGGTGACGGCATCCTCGACCTCGTCGCGGGCACCGGCAAGGGTGTCGCACCCGAGGTCGCCGTCTACGACGGCAACAACACCAAGGACGGGCTGTTCAAGACTGAGATCACCCGGTTCGCACCGTTCGACGAGGACTTCACCGGCGGCGTCAACGTCGCGGGTGCCGATATCGACGGAAACGCGTTGGCCGACAACATCATCGTCGGCTCGGGCCCCGGGATGGAGTCGCAGATCAAGGTGTTCTCGTCGAAGCTGGCAGGCGACGCGGGTCAGGCGCCCGACGTGTTCTCCGCCTTCACGCCGTATCCCGGCTCGCAGTCCGGGGTGAGCGTCGCAACGGGCATGGTCGACGCCGGGTCCGGGCGGGAGACCATCGTGACAGCTCCCGGCGCCGGGGACAGCTCCCGGGTCCGGACCTGGCGTTACGACCTGTACACCCCGACGGCGCGGGCGATCGCGAACGGCACGGTGCCCGAGCACACCCGCAAGCCCAACGAACCGGTGATGACCTCGGAATTCCTGGCCTACGACGAGGGATACACCGGCGGCACCACACTGTCGACCGGCTGGGTCGCCGGCGTCGAGGGCGGCGCGAAGAGCATCGTGACCGGCCAGGTGGCCGGCGACGGCACCGTGCGGGTGTGGTCGACGGGATCGCTGCTGGACGGTCAACCGGAGATGTATCTGGAGAGCCCGAACCATCACACCGACGCGGTCCAGTTCGCCCAAACAGCCTCATTTGCACCGTTTCCCGGCGGCGTCACTGTCGCCACCACAAGTACCACCATGGGTGCGGATCTGCTGATCGGCGGGGGTTCCGAAGTGCGCAAGTACGGACTGGGGCGGGCGGCGCCTGACGCGAAGACGCTGACGCCTACGCTGATCGGCACTCTGCCGCCGGTGCCTGGTGTGACAGGGGCGGCTCCGCTGGCCGGGCGCTAACCGCCGAGGTGCCAGAAGACCTCGGTGACCAAATAGAACACCACCACCCAGAACGCCATCACCGCGACCACGATGCCGATACCGCGCCAATTGGACTTGGCCGCAGACACACCCGGCGGCGGCCGCAGCCAGTGCTTCAGCAGCGGGTTGACGTAGTAGGGCATGGTCAGAAAGCTCATCGCGAAGCTGGATAGCAGGTTGCCGACGAGCATGCCCAGCCAGATCGGCAGTTTCAGCGGCCAGGTCGCCAAGGTCAGCAGGACCACGGTGGGATAGAGCCCCACCCACACGGCAATCGAGGTCTTGGTATCCGATGGTGGTGGCGCTTCGGCTCCGTTGTCCTCGAACGCGAACCAGCTGCCGAACGAATTGTCGATGGTCCTGGAGTGGAAATCGGAGAACTTCTCGCCTTCGGCGAGCAGTGCCTGGCGCTCCTTGGAGACCAGCCACTTGTCCAGGTCGTCAGCGGTCTCATAGCGGTACAGCGCCGTCCACTCGTCCTGCACGCCTTCGACGGGGCGAAAGAGTTCGGTACCGCGGAAACCTTCGAATGTGCTTTCCGCCGAATGGAGTCGGTCCTGCCAGGCCAGGAAATCCTCGACGTTTTCCTTGGCGACCCGGTGGGTGACGACGACGGTGACCAGCGGGTCCGTCGCGCGGGCGCCACCACCGATCACCTGTTGTGTGCCGGGGCCTGCGACGAACGGCTTGCCCTTGGCCAGCCAGGATTGCCGGGTGGAACTATTGATCCAGGCCTGCACGTGGGCGACCGAGTCGAAGCGGTAGATCACGATCCAGTCGGGCTGCACAGCGGTCGGGGGGTTGATCTCGGCACCGATGAAGCCGGGATACTTGGCGGCTTCGCTGTTCATATCCCGCTGCCAGCGTTCGAAGTCCTGCTCGGATCCTTCGCGTACCCGCTGCCCGATGATGACTGTCGCCGCGTTGTCAGTCGGCTTTTTCTCGTCCATGGGTCTTTCCGGGTAGGCCGAGGCGCGCGTAGATCCGCTCCGGTGTCAACGGTAGTTCGCGGTAGCGTACGCCGGTCGCATCCTGCAGTGCGTTGGCCAAGGCGGGTGCCACCGGGTTGATACAGCATTCGGCCATCCCCTTGGAACCCATCGGACCCACCGAATCAAGGGTTTCCACAAGCAGAACCTCGGTCCGCGGGATGTCGGCGAACGTCGGGATCCGGTAATTGCGCAGGTTCGGGTTGACCATCACTCCGGTGTCGTCGACGTGGAAGTTCTCCGTCAGCGCGAAACCGATGCCTTGGGCCACCCCGCCCTCGATCTGGCCGCGCACCTGCGCGGGATTGATCACCACCCCCGGGTCCGCGGCCTGCACGCTGTAGAGGATGCGTATCTCACCGGTGATGCGGTGCACGGCGATTCGGAAGCCGTGAGTGTTGGCGGTGACACTCCGCGGTGATCCGTATGCCTTGCGGGCCTCGGTGAATCGGATACCGCGGGCGCGTCCCGCGGCCAGGATGTCGATCAGCGACAGTCGCTGCTCACCACACAGCACCCCGTCGTCATCCATGGCGCAATCGTTGACATCGGCTCCGGTATGCGATGCGCTGAAGGCCAGGATGCGGTCGGCCAGCGCGGTCGACGCTTTCTGCACGGCATTGCCGGCCACGAACAGACCGGCACTGGCGAAAGCCCCGGTATCGAATCCGGTCCGATCGGTATCCGACTGGATCAGGTTGATCCTGGCCGGCGTCGTCCCGAGTTTTGTCGCCGCGATCTGCACATGTGCGGTGGAGGTCCCCTCGCCGAATTCGACTGTACCCACGGCGATGTCGTAGATCCCATCATCGCGCAGCGTGGCCCAGCATTCGGAGATGTGATCCGTCGGCGGCGCCGTCTCGTGGATGGAGCTTGCCGTACCGGTGCCGATCAACCAGTCCTCGCCGAGGTTGTCATCGGTCTGGGCAGCGTGTCGCGCCAGTGCCTGCTCGACCAGGTCGATGCACGCACCGAGGCCGTCCTCGGTGAACGCCACATCATCGGGGTGGTCGTCGATACCCAGCAGGGCGTCACCCGGACGCACGACGTTACGCCTGCGCACTTCCAGCGGGTCCATCCCGAGCGCGAGCGCCAGCTCATCGATGGCCGACTCGACCGCGAAAGCGGGCTGGGTCATGCCGTACCCGCGCAGCGCACCGCTCGGTACGGTGTTGGTGTATACCGACCAGGCGTCGAATTTCTTGTTGGCACAACGGTACAGCGCGACAGCGGCGCCTCCGGCGAATAACGTTTCGCCGCCGTGATTGCCGTACGCGCCGGTATTGGACACGTTGCGGAACTCGACGGCGGTCAACGTGCCATCGGCTTTCGCGCCGAGTTTAACGCTGATGCGCATGGGATGGCGCGGTGACGCGGTGGTGAACTCTTCTTCTCTGGTGTACTCCCAACACACCGGCCGGTCAGTGTCGAGCGCGGCCAAGGCGACCAGATCCTCGGCGATCAGCTCCTGTTTGCCGCCGAAGCCGCCGCCGACACGGGCACAGAACACCCGCAGCTGGTCGGGGCGCAGCGCAAATAGATGTGCGAGTTTGACTTTGGCGATCGACGGTGACTGCGAACTGGTACGCACATGCAGCCGGCCATCCTGTGTCCAGGCGATCGCGCCGTGGGTCTCCAGATGCGCATGCTGGACCCGCGGCGAAAAATACGTGCCTTCGTGGATGACGTCGGCTTGGGCGAAACCCGATTCCACGTCGCCGATTTCGCCGTGCAGTTCGAGCAGGATATTGCGCTGAGGATCCCGCACGAACTGATCTGCTGACCCATGCAACTGGGGCGCCCCGTCAGCCATCGCCTCGGTCGGGTCGAAAACAGCTGGCAACAAATCGTATTCGACGTGGACCTGACGGCAGCCCTCCTCGGCCGCCCCCGCCGAATCGGCCAGGACCGCCACCACGCGCTGACCGACGAAGCGAACCACGTTGTCCAGGATGTAGGTGTCGTCGGGGTCGACGAGGTGATCGGTATGGATCGCGGTGCTGAAGCGGCGCCGCGGCACGTCCTTCCAGGTGTAGACGCGGTGCACACCGGGGACAGCCAGCGCCGCGGTGGTGTCGATCGACACGATGCGGGCGTGCGCGTGCGGCGAGTGCAGCACCTTCAGGTGCAGCATCCCGGCCACCTCGGTGTCCATGGTGAACTCGACGGTGCCCGTCACCACCCCGGTGGCTGCCGGCGCACCGACACTGGTGCCGACAGCCTGACCCGGCTTGGCTTCCTCGATCGCCGATACGCCGTTGACGGCGTCCTCGATGGCGCGATAGCCCGTGCAGCGGCAGAGGTTTCCCTTCAATGCCCGCGGCAGATTATCCTTCTGACTGTCGGTGAAGGTGGCCGCCGTCATGATCATCCCAGCGGTGCAGAAGCCACACTGGAAACCAGGTGCGTCGCGGAACTGCCGCTGCATTGGATGCAGATTGTCCGGTGTGCCAAGGCCTTCGATCGTGGTGACCTCGCGACCGTCGGCGCGAAACGCGGGAGTGATGCAACTGTGCACGGGCTGACCGTCCAACCACACGGTGCACGCACCGCAATCGCCTGCGTCACAACCTTTCTTGACACCGTGCCAACCCAGTGACCGCAGATAGGTGCGCAGGCATTGCCCGGGCCGGGGTTCGGCCTCGAAGTCTTGCCCGTTAACCGTGTAGCTCATCGCGAATCTCCTGGGCGTAGTGGTGCGCGAGGTGCTTACGGTGGTCGGGAGTTCCGTTCGGGTCGTCGAACCACAGGTCATCGGGTATCGCCGCGAGGGTCTGGGCCATGGTGTCGGCGTCGGGAACGGTATCGAACGCCAGCTGGACCGGCCTGGTGGTACCTGCGGTGATGGTGAGCAGCAGATCGGTTGTCCCCGGACTCTGGGTGGCGATCATGAAAATCGTGGACCGACCCATATGCGTCAGAGTGAAGCGACGATGCGTGTAGCGCTTTCGCAATGCCCGCAGTGGTAGGTGAATATGGCGGAGCAGCTCGCCGGGCGCCAGGATCGTCTGGTGGTTTCCCGTCACGAAATCGACGGCAGGCACGGTGCGTTCGGTACCGTCCGGCGCGAGCAGCGTGTAGGTGGCTTCGAGCGCGACTGTCAGCGTGATCATCGGACCGGCAGGCAGCGCCATGCAGATATTGCCGCCCACCGTTGCGGAATTCCACACCTTGAACGAGGCCAGGAACGCTTCACAGCTGGCAGCAAACAATCCGCGGGCCCGCCACTCAACGGGAGCGGCGAACGTATAGAGGTCATGGATTGTCGTGGTGGCGCCGATCTGCAACCCATCGTCGACCACGACGACGTCGTTCCAGCCCAGTGGCGCCAAATCGATGAGCCGGCGCAGATCTGGCTGCTGATCAGAGAACAACCACGTTCCGCCGGCCAGCCATGCGTCACCGTAGCGCCACTGAGCGCCTGGCGGATCGGCAGGCGCTCGGACGACCTCGGTGATGGTGTTCAGGTCCATTCCGGCCCCCATGCGTTGGCACATCGTCATCACAGCGAACTCACGGTGACCCGGCCGAGAATAGGCTACTCGGCCGCTGGCAGCGTTGTGGTTTGCCGATTCTTCGTTCGCGTCGACTAGTTCGTCGCGCCCGTGGTGGGGTCGATAGGTATGGTCGAACCGTCCTGGGGTGATGGGTGCACCGGTGCACCGGGGTTGCGGTTCTGTCTTCTCTACCGTGCGGGAGTTGCTGTGAGTCAGGTTCACCTCGGGCACGTGTTCCATATCGCCGGTAGCCCGTTGCTCACCGAGGCCGCTGCCGCACTGGTCTCGATTGCCGACGGTGCGTTGGTGATCGACGACGCCGGGCTGATCATCTACTGCGGTGAACGGGCGGCGCTACCTGCGCAGTATCAGGACGCAACCGTGCTCGATCATCGGCCCGGATTTCTGCTACCAGGTTTCGTGGACACCCACATTCATTTCCCGCAGACCTACGCAGGCGACTCCTACGGCGGTGGCCAACTGCTGGAGTGGCTGAACCTGTGCATCTTCCCTTCGGAGTCGAAGTTCGCCGACGAGGAATTCGCGCAGGCCGCTGCCGTCGAATTCTGTGACCGTCGCGTGGCGGCGGGAACCACCGCTGCCATGGTCTTCGGTTCGGCGTTTCCGCACGCACAGGAGGCCCTGTTCGCCGAGACGCGGCGCCGCGGTCTGCGGATGGTCAGCGGGCGAGGTATCCAGACTGTCGGCGGTGAGACCGCGCAGCCGCTGCTGACATCGGAAGAGGATGCCATTCGGCTGACCCGCGAAGAGATCGACAAGTGGCACGGTGCCGACACCGGTAACCCGGACACTGCGCTGCTGCATGTCGCGATCGTCCCGCGGTTCTCGCTGTCGGTCACCACCGAAACTCTGAAAAACCTTGGCGACCTGTACGACTCGGTACGCGACCGGGGCGTGTACGTCCACAGCCACCTCAACGAGAACAACCGGCCGGGGACCGGCGAGGTCGACAGCACCAAGGAGGTGTACCAGGTCGACACCTACCTGGATACCTACGACGGAAAGTTCCTGCCCGGCTCTGCTGTCGGAGGTAAGAGCCTGCTGGGTCGGCGCACGATTCTGGCGCATTGCGTGCACTGCCAGGACGTCGAATTGGAGCGGATGGCCCAAACCGGTACCTCGATATCGCACTGCCCGGTATCGCAGCTGTTCCTCGGCTCGGGGACGATGCCGTGGAAGCGCACCGTTGCCTCCGGCGTGAACATTTCTGCGGGAACGGATTTCGGTGGTGGTGATGAATGGCTGATCCCACGGGTCCTCGGTGACGCCTTCAAGGTGCACATCTCCGAGCCGGGTGATGACGGTGTGTCGATGCATCCCGCCGAGATGCTGTTCATCGGAACACTCGCCGGCGCACGGGCACTCGATATGGAAAGCCGATTCGGTAACTTCGATATCGGTAAGGAGGCGGATTTCGTGGTGATCGACGCGGCTGAGACGTCCGCCCTCGGCGCCTCGCTGGCCAATGCAGTGCGTGCCGAGAACCCCGAACTGGCCAGGGACCAGACGTTGTTCGGACTGCTGATGGGTATCCGTGAGAGCTCCATCGCGCAGGTCTACGTCCAGGGCCGCCCGGTGACGGCCGACTAGCGTCCGCTGTGAAATCGCCAGAAGTGTCGACAGCGGTCACCGTCTTCCACCCGGTCGATGATGCCGAGGGCTTCGAGGCGTGGCTTGCCGAGCTGATCGCATCTGCCCGCACCGCGGCGGGCTTTTGTACCGCCACGTCATCGGTGCATGACGGCCGGCGCTTCGACTGGGCCGTCGCGGTCACCTTCGAGACCGAAGATCAGTTGCATGCCTGGCTGGACGGACCTGATCGGGTGGCGATCGTCTCCGCCGGAGAAGCTCGCGGTTATTGGAGTAGCACAACCGATTTGGTGATCGTCAATGGCCAGGCCCCACCGCCTGGTACCAGCGCGTTCCGGCACAGCGTTGCGGCGGGCAAACAGGACGACTTTTTGGCGATTCAACTTGAGCTGGCCGAGGCGAGCGCGGGCTTCCCCGGCTACGACGGAACCTCGCTGTTTCCGCCACCGGCCGGAGGTGAGTGGCTGTCGGTGGTCCGGTTCCGCACGCAGGCGCAGCTATCGGTGTGGTTGCAGTCCCGCGAGCGCGACGAGGTGCTCGGCGAGTTACGGTCCAGCCTGACCAAGGAATTCGCGCCGGTATCGTCGACCACTCCGTTCGCGACCACGGTGCGCACCCAAAACGGTATGACGATCATGACGCCGGACTGGAAGTCCGCGATGATCCTGTTGTTGGTGCTCTACCCGACGGTCATGGTCCTGTCGCGATTCCTCGGTCCGGTGCTCGACCATCTCGGTGCGCCGCCGTGGCTGGCGATGTGGCTCAGTCAGGTCACCAGCGTCACACTGATGACCTGGTGGCTGATGCCGTGGGCGTCGCGACCGTTCAGCCGCTGGCTCGACCCGGTGGACGGCGCGGACCGGCGGACCAGCTCGATCGGCGCCCTGGTGATCATCGCCTGTTATGTGGTCACTCTGCTGATCTTCGCAACGGTGAAGTACTTGCAGTACTGGGATTTTGGCGAGCGATGACTTCCTAAGTACTCGTCGACTGTGTAGGTTTTCGTCGAATAGTCGCTGGATTCGCGACGACTTCCTACACAGTCGGCGCAACGGCCTGCGCCCACACGGTATCGGTGTCGAGGTCGGCGCCCTGATCGCGGATGGCCTGTGCGACCAACAGGCGTCCAGTGGTGGTCAGGTGGCTGCGCATTGCATCGACCGCCCGTTCGGGTTGGTTGGCGATGATCGCGCTGACGATGGGCAGATGCTCGGAGTCGATCTCGTGCAGGCTTCTGGACCGTTCGGCGGTGCTGGCACCGAGCAGGCGGGTTGATTCGCGCAGGGACCGAATGATCTCCCTGGCGCGGGAATTGGCTGCGGCTTCGAGGATGTCGTCATGCAGCAGCAGATCGTGTTGGGCGAAGGTGTGTTCGTCCCCTGTGGCTGCCGCGGCGCCCAGCAGTTCCATCCGGTCGCGCAGGCGGGCAGTGAGTGCGGCGTCGCACACCGTGGCCGCACGCGCGACGGCAGGCGACTCCAGGGCAAGGCGGACCGCGAAGATATCGGCGATCTCACGGGGGTCGGGCAGCAGGATGCGGAATCCCTGACGGGCCTCGAAGCGGATCAACCCGACTTCCTCCAGGCGCAGCAGGGCATCTCGGACGGGGGTGCGGGACACGCCCAGCGCCTCGGATAATTGATAGACCGAGTACTTCACACCGGGCCGCATCACCCCGTTATCGAGTGCGGCGCGGACCGCGTCCATCACCTGCTCGGCTCGCCTACCAGGCGCGAATGGCAGCGAAGTGAGCTCCAGCTGTGCGTCGGCCATCGACGCACTGTAACAAAAATACACGCTTCGTAGCATGCTACGAAGCGTGTAGCATGCTACGAATGATCCGGACCGAGGCGTTGCGGAATGTCCTGCGCAGCGCGGGTATCAAGGATGTGCGCGACGACGGCACCACTTGTGCGGCGTACTCGTCGGACGCGTCCCTGTACCGCGTCACGCCCGCGGCAGTGGTCTTCCCAGCTGATCATGATGAGGTGGCAGCGACCCTGGAGGCCTGCCGGCGCGAGGGGATACCGCTGACCGCACGCGGGGGAGGCACATCGATCGCGGGTAATGCTGTCGGCGCAGGAGTGGTGCTGGATTTCAGTCGGTACATGAACCGGGTGCTGTCCATCGACGCGGAATCGCATACCGCGGTCGTGCAACCGGGGGTGGTGCAGTCCGTGCTGCAGCAGGCGGTGGCACCCGCCGGCCTGCGGTTCGGTCCCGATCCCTCCAGCTACACCCGGTGCACGATCGGCGGCATGATCGGCAATAACGCCTGCGGCTCGCGCGCGCTTGGCTACGGCCGGACCTCGGACAACGTCGCGGCGATGCGGATACTGACTGCGCGCGGTGAGGAGTTGCGACTGGATGCGTCCGTCGGCCCACCTGCCTCGCCGATGTTGGAGCAGCTAGCCACCGTCACCCGCTCCGGGCTTGCCACCATCCGCACCGAATTCGGCCGGTTCGGTCGCCAGGTGTCGGGTTATTCGCTCGAACATCTGTTGCCGGAGAACAGGTTTGACGTCGCACGCCTTCTCGTCGGCAGCGAGGGCACGCTCGGGGTGTGCACCGAGGCCACCGTGCGGTTGGTGGCCGACCCGGCCCACAGCATTCTCGTGGTCCTCGGTTACCCCGATATCGCCGCGGCCGGCGATGCGACGCCGTCGATCCTCGAGCATCGCCCGACGGCCTGTGAGGGGATCGATTCGCGGATCGTCGAGGTGGTCCGCGAACGCAAGGGCCCCGGCGCGGTCCCGCCTCTGCCGAGTGGCGCGGCTTGGGTGTTCATCGAAGTGGTCGGCGACACCTTGGCCGAGGCGCTGGCGAATGCGGAACGCGTCGGACAAAGTTGCGGCGCAATGGATTCCCTGGTGGTACAGGACCCAATTCGGGCTGCCGCCCTGTGGCGGATCCGGGCCGACGGGGCCGGCCTGTCGGCCCGTAGCCCGGTTGGTAGGCCTGCCCACGCCGGCTGGGAGGACGCCGCGGTTCCGCCTGATCGACTCGGCGACTACCTGCGTGACTTCGATGCCCTGATGGCCAATTTCGGTGTCACCGGAATGCCCTACGGTCACTTCGGCGACGGCTGTATGCACGTCCGGATCGACTTTCCCCTGGACAAGCCGGGTGGCACCGCGATATTCCGCGAATTCCTAATGGCGGCAGCAACATTGGTCGCCGGGTACGGCGGATCGCTCTCGGGCGAGCACGGCGACGGCCGCGCCCGCAGCGAACTATTGCCGCTGATGTATTCGCCCGAGGCCATCGCGCTGATGGCCGCGGTCAAGCACACCTTCGACCCGGATAACCTGCTCAACCCCGGCGTGATCGTCGACCCGCGACCGTTCGACGCCGATCTGCGGGTACCCGCTGCACCGTCGTTGCGCACCAACCTGGCGCTGGCCTACCGGCATGACGGCGGCGATTTCACCCAGGCTGTGCACCGGTGCACCGGGGTGGGGAAGTGCCGGGCCGACAACAGCGCGACCGGTGAGGTGATGTGCCCGTCCTACGCGGCGACCCGCGAAGAGAAGGACTCGACCCGTGGGCGCGCTCGGATCCTGCAGGAGATGATCAATGGCACCGACGTCACCGGCGGCTGGCGGTCCCCTGAGGTGCACGAGGCGCTCGACCTGTGCTTGTCCTGCAAAGGCTGCGCATCGGACTGTCCGACCGGGGTCGACATGGCGGCCTACAAAGCCGAAGTGCTGCATCAGAGCTATCGTCGGCGAATCAGGCCCGCGGCGCACTATTCACTCGGCTGGTTACCGCGTTGGGCCAAATTGGCCAGTGCCGCACCGAAATTGGCGAATGCGGCGCTGAAACTACCGCTGGTCGGGCCCGCTGCACTCGCGGTCGCCGGGGTGGACAGCAGGCGAACCATCCCGCCGTTCGCCCCCAGGACATTCCGCTCCTGGTTCGCCAACCATGCCGAAACATTCACCGGTGGAGACGAAGTGGTCCTCTTCGTCGATTCGTTCACCAACTACTTCGCGCCCGAAGTCGGTATCGCGACCGTGCGGGTCCTGCATGCGGCAGGTTATCGGCCGACGCTGACGGCCAAACAGCAATGCTGTGGGCTGACCTTGATCTCGACCGGCCAGCTCGACGCGGCACGACGCGTGCTCGGCAAGACCGTCGCGACGCTGGCGTCGAGCGCACGCCGTGGTGTTCCCGTCGTGGGGATGGAACCGTCGTGCACGGCGGTGCTGCGGTCCGAGGCCGTCGAACTCGTGGGTGGACCGGAATCCGAACACGTCTCAGCCAGTACCCGCACCCTGGCCGAGCTGCTGACCGAGCGGGGCTGGGCGCCGCCGTCACTGGCGGGCAGGCAGGTGATTGCCCAACCGCACTGCCATCACCATTCGGTGATGGGCTGGAGTCCGGATGCGACGCTGCTGCGCGCCGCCGGCGCCGATGTGACGCGCGTGGGCGGATGTTGCGGTCTGGCGGGTAATTTCGGTGTCGAGAAAGGCCATTACGAGGTGTCTGTTGCCGTCGCCGAACAGCAGCTGCTCCCTGCGGTGCGCGCAGCCCAACCGGCGGCGACAATCCTGGCCGACGGCTACTCCTGCCGCACCCAGCTGGATGATCTGACCGACCGCCGTGGCATCCACCTGGCTCAACTGCTCGCTGACGAGCTGCCCTAACGCTTCTGAACCTTGGGTAGCAGCGTCCACGCGGGCACCCAGTGCGTCACGGATTTGTGCTTGGACCCGTAGGCGATGTCATAGGTGACCAAACCCCACCAGTCGCCCTGTTCGCAGATCCCCCAGCAGCTCAGGGCGGCCTCGACGACTTTGTGCATCTGTAGGCCGTGCGGATGGTATCGGCCGTTTCGGTGCGGGGCGCGGGGGAAGAGCACGGTCAGGTCGACGAGGACGGTGATGGGCGGGCGCACCACCCGCAACGGCTCGCGCAGCGGTTGGCCGTTGTATCCGATCGACGGCAGCTTCCCCATCATTCGATCATATGTTCGAATTGAGTCCTTTCGGCGGTCAGGTTCGCTGGTAATCTGACCGCGTCGGTCCGGGTCGAAGAGGGGGCTTCGCCGTGGCGAGCGTTGGGAATCGCGGCGTGCTGGATGGCAGTCGGCGACTGCTTCGCGCGCGACGGCGCTGGACGGTGGTCACGCTGGCCGCGCTGGCCGTCGGGGCGATGGTTTATCTGCTGGCTGTGCGCACGGGCCTGGGCCAGGCGCTCGAGGATGCGGCCTTGCGCGGCGCCGATCAGGTCGATCCGGATGTGCATCGAGTTGCGCTGCGACAGTTCCACACCATCACGGTCACCTCGCAGGTGTCCGCCGCGGTGATCGTCGGCGTCATCGGCTTGCTACGTCGGCAACTGTGGCTCGCAGTCGTCGGGATGGCGGTGATTTTCGGTAGCCAAGCGGTCACCCAGGTGTTGAAGTACCACCTGCTGACACGGCCGGACCTGCGTCCGATCCGCGGGGTCTTCGCGGAGAACACCTTGCCCAGCGGTCACACCACGGCGGCGATGGCGCTGCTCTTTGCCACCTTGATCGTGATGCCGTACCGATTTCGCGGTGTGGCCATGTTCTTCGCGCTCACCTGGGCGGTCGGTATCGGCGCCTACACGGTCATCATCGGTGCGCACCGATTGTCGGACACGCTGGCCGCCGACGCGGTAACCCTGATCGTGGCCTGCATGGCATCTCATTTCCTGGCTCGCACCGGCCGCATCCGTGCGGTGGTGTCGCCTGCGGCCGCGCGCTACACGCTGCGCACGGTGTTTGTCGCGCTGGTGGGGATCGTCGGCGCCGCATGCCTGGTGCTCGGCATGGTTGCGGCGCTGCATGCAGTGTCAGCGCGCATCAACGACCAGCCCACCCGGTGGTATCTCTTCCTCGGTTCCCAGTGGTTGGCCGCGGCGGGTTCGGTGCTTTCGGCGCTGTTGTTCTGGTGGACATGGCACCGGTTGGAGACGAAACGCTCGGGAGACCCGGTGCTGAGTCGCTAGAGGAGGAGAGCCGGCGCTTGGATATAGCGGGAGTACTGGCTGCTGGTGACCTACGACCCTGGTGCGCCTCCCGGCCCGTGGGCTTGTATCGAGGGGGACGCGCAAATGCGGCGATCAGGCGCTGGAAATAGGCTAGACTTGAGCGGAACAGACTCAACCTTGTCGACGTTATAGATCGCGACAAGCATTTTCTAGACTGAATGGAGGCGTCGTGGACTCGTTCAATCCGACCACGAAGACACAGGCGGCGCTGACGGCGGCGTTACAGGCGGCGACCGCCGCGGGTAACCCGGAAATCAGGCCCGCACATCTACTGATGGCACTACTGACGCAGAACGACGGCATCGCCGCGCCCCTGCTGCAGGCGGTCGGCGTTGACCCTGCGATCATCCGGGCCGAGGCGGAGCGGCTCGTCGAACGGCTCCCGTCGGCCAGCGGCGCCAATTCGACGCCGCCTCTGTCGCGGGAATCACTGGCCGCGGTCACCGTCGCGCAACAACTGGCCACCGAGATGGACGACGAATACGTCTCCACCGAGCACCTGTTGTTCGGCCTGGCGACCGGGGACTCCGACGTGGCCAAGCTGCTCACCGGCCACGGTGCATCACCGGAAGCCCTGCGTGAGGCGTTCGTCAAGGTTCGTGGGAGCGCCCGCGTGACCAGCCCCGATCCTGAAGCCACCTACCAGGCGCTGGAGAAGTACTCCACCGACCTGACGGCTGCGGCCCGCGAGGGCAAGCTCGATCCGGTCATCGGTCGCGATACCGAGATCCGTCGTGTTGTGCAGGTTTTGAGCCGGCGCACCAAGAACAACCCGGTGCTCATCGGCGAGCCCGGTGTCGGCAAGACCGCGATCGTCGAAGGTCTGGCCCAGCGCATCATCGAAGGCGACGTGCCGGAGAGCCTCAAGGGCAAGACCGTCGTCTCCCTCGATCTGGGTTCGATGGTGGCCGGCGCCAAGTACCGCGGTGAGTTCGAGGAGCGGCTCAAGGCCGTCCTCGACGACATCAAGAACTCGGCCGGGCAGATCATCACGTTCATCGATGAGCTGCACACCATCGTCGGTGCCGGTGCGACCGGTGAGTCGGCGATGGACGCCGGCAACATGATCAAGCCCATGCTGGCCCGCGGTGAGCTGCGCCTGGTTGGCGCGACCACCCTCGATGAGTACCGCAAGTACATCGAGAAGGACGCCGCCCTGGAGCGCCGGTTCCAGCAGGTGCTGGTCGGTGAGCCATCGGTGGAAGACACCGTCGGGATCCTGCGCGGTCTCAAGGATCGCTACGAGGTGCACCACGGTGTCCGGATCACCGACTCGGCGCTGGTAGCCGCCGCGACCCTGTCCGACCGCTACATCACCAGCCGCTTCCTGCCCGATAAGGCCATCGACCTCGTCGACGAGGCCGCGTCGCGCCTGCGGATGGAGATCGACTCCCGCCCCGTCGAGATCGACGAGGTCGAGCGCCTGGTGCGTCGCCTCGAAATCGAGGAGATGGCCCTTGCCAAGGAAGAAGATGCGGCCTCGGTCGAACGGTTGGCGAAGCTGCGTGCGGAACTGGCCGACTACAAAGAAAAGCTAGCGGAGCTCACGACGAGGTGGCAGAACGAGAAGAACGCCATCGATATCGTCCGCGACCTCAAAGAACAGCTCGACACCCTGCGTGGTGAAGCTGACCGGGCTGAACGCGACGGCGATCTGGCCAAGGCCGCCGAACTGCGGTACGGCCGGATTCCGGAGGTCGAGAAGAAACTCGATGCCGCACTGCCGACCGCGCAGGCCCAGACCCAGCTGATGCTCAAGGAAGAGGTCGGTCCCGACGATATCGCCGACGTGGTCTCGGCATGGACCGGCATTCCGGCCGGCCGGATGCTCGAAGGCGAGACAGCCAAGCTGCTGCGGATGGAAGAAGAGCTCGGCAAAAGGGTCGTGGGTCAGCGAAAGGCCGTGCAAGCGGTCAGCGATGCGGTGCGACGGACCAGGGCCGGCGTTGCCGATCCCAACCGGCCGACGGGGTCATTCCTGTTCCTCGGCCCGACCGGTGTTGGCAAGACCGAGCTGGCCAAGGCGCTCGCGGAGTTCCTGTTCGACGACGAACGCGCGATGGTCCGCATCGACATGAGCGAGTACGGCGAGAAGCACTCGGTGGCTCGGTTGGTCGGTGCGCCGCCCGGGTACATCGGGTATGACCAGGGTGGTCAGCTGACCGAGGCCGTTCGGCGCCGCCCGTACACGGTGGTGTTGTTCGACGAGGTCGAGAAGGCGCACCCGGATGTGTTCGACGTGCTACTGCAGGTCCTCGACGAGGGCCGGCTGACCGACGGTCAAGGTCGCACTGTCGACTTCCGCAACACCATCCTCATCTTGACGTCCAACCTCGGGTCGGGCGGCTCGCATGAGCAGGTGATGGCGGCGGTCCGCGCAGCGTTCAAGCCCGAGTTCATCAACCGGCTCGACGACGTACTGATCTTCGACGGGCTGGATCCGGATCAACTTGTCCGGATTGTCGATATTCAGCTGGAGCAGCTGCAGAAGCGGCTGGCACAGCGCCGCCTCGGGCTCGAGGTGTCGCTCGCGGCGAAGAAGTGGCTGGCCGATCGTGGTTTCGACCCGATCTACGGGGCACGTCCGTTGCGCAGGCTGGTGCAACAGGCGATCGGCGACCAGTTGGCCAAGAAGCTGCTCGCAGGTGAGGTGCACGACGGCGATACCGTCACCGTGGACGCCACCGCGGACGGCGAGAGCCTGGCCCTGAGCTGATGCAGGTGAACCAGAGCGGGTGTAACGCGGTTGTGACCTGCTGCCATTCTCATATACCGGCAGTCAACGGTTAGGCTGTGTCCAATGGTCCCGCTCTGGTTCACACTGTCCGCACTCAGTTTCGTGGGTGCGGCGGTACTGCTTTATTTTGACCTCGATCGGCGTCGCGGGCTTGGACGTCGTCGTAAGTCATGGGCGCGCTCGCATGGTTTCGACTACGAGCCCGAGTCAGACGAGATCCTCAAGCGCTGGAAACGCGGCGTGATGTCGACCGTTGGTGATATCCCCGCCCGCAACGTGGTGCTCGGACAGATCCGCGGTGAAGCGGTGTTCATCTTCGATCTCGAAGAAGTCGCCACCGTCATTGCGCTGCACCGCAAGGTCGGCACCAACGTCGTCGTGGACCTACGCCTCAAGGGCATCAAAGAACCCCGAGAGAGCGACGTCTGGCTGCTCGGCGCCATCGGCCCGCGGATGGTGTACTCCACCAACCTCGATGCCGCCCGACGCGCCTGCGACCGGCGCATGGTCACGTTCGCGCACACCGCGCCGGACTGCGCCGAGATCATGTGGAACGAAGAGAACTGGACGCTGATCAGCATGCCGATCAGTAGCAGTCGCGCTCAGTGGGACGAGGGGCTGCGCACCGTCAGGCAGTTCAACGACCTGCTGCGGGTGCTGCCCCCGGAACAGGCGGCCATCGGAGCCCCGACTCGCCGCAACGCCTCGCCCGGTCGTCCGCTGGCTCCAGCTAGCCGTGCGGAGCTGCCGCCAGGCCGCGCCGACACACCGCAGGTCCGGCCGGAAGCCGTCCGACGCGAAGCCGGTCGTCCAGAACCGGTCCGGCGCACGCCGCCACCTCGCAATGGCCGCCAGGCTCCGCACTATCAGCGCTAGCTAGGCTGTTCGGGTGGGTGAGTTGACCTCTGCCGACCGCGGCGAGCTGGCCGAGCTGGTACGGCAACTATCAGTGGTTCGTGGCCGCGTCGTGCTGTCGTCGGGCCTGGAATCCAATTACTACGTCGATCTGCGCCGGGCCACCCTGCACCACCGTGCCGCCCGGTTGATCGGCGTACTCATGCGTGAGCTCACCAGCGACTGGGATTTTTCTGCCGCGGGCGGACTCACCCTCGGCGCGGATCCGGTCGCCACGGCCATCATGCATGCGCCAGGACGGCCGATCGATTCCTTCGTCGTTCGAAAATCGGCGAAAACCTATGGCATGCAACGCCAAATCGAAGGCTTCAACGTCGCGGGCCAACGCGTGCTCGTCGTCGAGGACACCAGTACCACCGGGGCGTCGCCGCTGGCAGCGGTCCGTGCGGTTCGTGAGGCTGGTGGCGATGTCGTCGGGGTGGCGACCGTCGTGGACCGCGCGACCGGCGCCGCCGAGGTGATCGAGGCCGAGGGGCTGCTCTACCGCAGCGTGTTGGGGCTGAGCGATCTTGGGCTAGACGGTGAGTGACACCGACCAGGCGGCCGGTACCACCGACCGGCGAAAGCGCGGACCGGCGTCGCAGTCGCCGATGGAGACGCTCCGCCAGTTACCCGCTCTCGTTGTCCTGGAACGGTTTCCGGTGCCGGTATTGGCCATCGCCGAAGAAGGCGAGATCTTGTTCGCCAACAGCGCGTTCAGCGAGATGCTCGGGCACTCCACCGAGACGGTGCAGACTCAAAGTTTCCACCAGATCTTCCACACCATGCCCGAAGAGGGCTCGCCTGTCACGGTGCTGCGCGCACATGCCGACCTCGTCGTCGAGCTGGCTCACAGCGACGGGTCCACCGTCCGCGCCAATATGAGTCGGTCGGCGCTGCTGCGCGGCGATGATCGGATTGTGCTGGCGGTATTTCAGGATCTGACCGAACAGCTCTGGGTCGACGAAGTCTGATTTGTCCTTCAGTCCAGGTTCAGCGTGGTCTGACCGTGTCGGAGCGCTTCGCGCGACAGGAACTGCTTCAGGAACTCCAATGAGTCCGGTTCGGCGATCGCCGGCAGCACGATCTCCCAGATCCGCGTGATGCGGCGGAACAGGTCCGCACTGGCGGCGTTCCCCGTGAGCAGCTCGGCGCCCAGATATGCGGCCAGGAGTGTCTCGGCAACCGCCTCCGCGGGAAGTCCACTGCGCAGGTCACCGTCAGACTGGGCGGTCACCAGTTCTGCCGCAATCAACGTAAGGATATCGCCGTAGGAGTGGGTGACTGCATCGTTGAATTCGCCGAGCGCACGGGCAACCCGGACGCCAGTGCGGACCATGGCGTTAGTGGTTGCGACATCGGCGACGGCGTACGAGGCGTGGATCAGATTTTCCAGGGCGGGGGAGGCGGATGCGCAGATGGTCGTGACGAGGTCCGTGATCTCGACTACCGCGTGTTCGATGATCGCTAACGCCACCGATTCCTTGGAGTCGAAATGGTAATAGAGCGCGCCCTTGGTCAACTCCGCGCGCTCGATGATGTCACCCAGGCTGGTGGACGAGAACCCCACCTCACTGAACAGGTCAACGGCTGCGTCGAGGATCCTGCGTCTGGTGGCCTCTGACCTGGCCTGCCGCGCCATTGTCCTTAGACCTCCGGAATCCCGTGAAAAGCAAGGCTATCAACGGTTGATGTTTCTGATCGCGACGGCGGTCCGCCGGCGCACAAATTGCGCAAAATAGCCGAGCCGGTCGGGCCGAACCACACCCGGCAGCATCTGCAGCCATGCGGACTGGATATTGCGCAGGTACTCGTCATGGTCATCGAGATTGCTCACCTGGCGGATGCCGGCATACAGCCCGACCATCAGCCTGCTGACGTCGGCCGGTTCGGCCGTCTCGAGTAGATCGCCTTCTTCGATGGCGCGCTGGGCTATCTCGCTGCAGCCGGCGACCCACTCGGAAAGCCGCTTGGATTGCAGATCATCGGTGCGACCGATGGCTTCCAACAGGTGCAGGGACGCTTTCGCGACGTCGTCGGTGATCTCCTGCATCGCCAGGTTGAAGCAGATGTCGATCATGGTCTCCAGGCCGGACAGCTTGTTGGCCAGCAATTCCGTGATAGTGGTGCGCATCACGTCGCTATGGGCGTCGATAAGTGCGACAGCCAGCGCATGTTTGGAGCGGAAGTGGAAGTACATCGCGCCCTTGGTGACCTCGGCTTCACGCAGGATGTCGTCCAAGCTGACCAGGCTGTAGGACCGGCTGGCGAATTGGTGTGCCGCGGCCCGCAGAATCTGCTCGCGGGCGGAATCTGTGGGGTGCGTCACGTCTGTGGCGGCAGGTTCGAAGCCATCGAGCCCTCCTCCTTATCGTTCGCAGGTGCCTGAGCTGCAGCAAATAGCTGTGAGACTCACTATGAAAATACTGTAAGTCATCCGCATCTGTAGAAAACAGCCGAAAAGTATGTAAGATCGCCCACGTGAGAACTCTTGGTTCGTCGTCGTCGTGGGGAAATGCGAAGGTGAACACGGTGCGGGAAGTCAACGGTCAGCACGCCGTGTCGTATAGCCAGCCGAAAAAGTCCGAACTGAAATGGGCTGATCTGGAACTGGGCGCCGAGCGCGGGGCTAAGGGCAGACGTGCCGGATACCGGCCGGAACCCGCTGGGCCGACGACGAAGTACACCGCCACCCCGGTGAATGACGTCGTCTCCGAACCGGGCGATATCGATTGGGACGATGTTGTCGACATCGTCTGCATCGGGCGCGGTGCCGGCGCGTTGGCGGCGGCCATCGGGGCCGAACGCGGCGGCATGACGGTGTTCTTCGCCGACGCGGGCACCGGTGACGGCGCGGATGCCAACAGTCTGGCAGGCCGGCTGGGCATTGCTGACGCTGAGACGATCGAGTATCTCGATGCCCTGACCGAGGATGTCGGGCCGCTGGTTCGCTGCGCGGTACCCAACCAGGTGCCCGTGCGAACCGTCGAAGGTCCGCTGGAGCGGGGGACTGGGCGAGGTCGCATCGCCACCTTCTTCGGCTCCGCACTGCGCGACTGGTCCGACCGCTGCTTGGCTTCGCCGTACGGACTGCTCTACACAGACCTCGCCCATCCCGCGATGACCGCCACCTATGCCAGCGCTGGCGCGACGCTGGAGGCCGCCGTGGTGGGCACCATCGACGTCGAGAACGGTGAGCTCACCGAAGGTCTTGACCATTGGCTGACATCTCGGGCCGGACAGCTTGGCATCGACGAATCATCGTCGAATATGTTGCAGCGCTTGGTATTCGATGATGCCGGGCAGGTTGTCGGTGCGATGATCGAGACTCCGAGCGGAGCTCGCGCCATCCGGGCCAAACGTGGCGTGATCATGGCGACCGGAGCCAGCACACTGACCCCGACCGCACCCACCGAAGGCCTGGAAGACGCCGCTTCGGTGGCTGTGGCCCTCGTGACCCGCGCTGCCAGTCGGTTCGCCCGGTTAGAGCTGTTGGCCACACCGCTCACGCGCTGAGCTACGGCGCGGTCGGCAATGGTGCCGGGAACGGCAGCACGATCCGCCGCTGCGCCAGCAGCGCTTCCATCGCGTCGGCTTCGAGTGGGCGTGACAAGAGATAACCCTGGGCGCGGTGGCAGCCGTGCTGCATCAGCGTGCGAGCCCCCACTTCGGTTTCGACGCCTTCGGCCACCAGTTGGAGACCGAATGCGTCGGCCAGAGCGATCACCGCGCGGACGATCGCCAGGTCGCCGGCGTTGGTGCCGAGATCGCGGACGAATGACTTGTCGATCTTGAGGGTGTCCACGGGCAGCGACTTCAGGTGCGACAGCACGCTGTATCCGGTGCCGAAGTCGTCGATAGCGATCTGGACACCCACCTCTTTCAGCGCGGCCAGGGTGATCCGGGTGGTCTCGATATCCGACACCACAACGCTTTCGGTGATCTCCAGACATACCGATTCGCCGGCCAGGCCGAACTCGGCGATGGTGGCCGCCACTTCACGCACGAAACCCTCGGCGACCAGTTGAACCGGGGATACATTCAATCTCAGCACGGCATTTCGGCCGACCCCGCGGGATCGCCACGCACTGAAGTCGGCACAGGCCGCCCGGACTACCCACCGGCCCAATTCGCCTGCGAGATTGATGGATTCGGCTACACCGATGAACGAATCCGGATACAGCAACCCGCGGGTCGGATGCTCCCAGCGCACCAGCGCCTCGGTAGCGAGAACCTCGCCGGTGCGCATATCTATCTCGGGGAGATAGTGCAGTACCAGGGCGCCGGTCTCGATGACATCCCGCAGGTGTAGCTCGATATCGTTGCGGAACGCACTGCGCAGGGACATGTCTTCGGAGAACACCGCAATCTTGTTACCGCCGGCGCTCTTGGCGGTGAGCACGGCCTGATCCGCCTTGCGTAACAGATCCGAGGCTGTGTCGCGGCCCGGAACACCCAGTGCGACACCAACACTGACCGTGCGGGTGAGCGTCTCGCCATCGATCGAGACTCGCTCGCGCAATATCGACTGGAGCTCGCCGGCGAGTGCCTCTGCCTGCGCCGCATCCAGGGGTGTGCCAGGGATGACGACGAATTCATCGCCGCCGAAACGGGCGATCAGATAGTCGTCTGCGGTTCCGCGTTGTAGTCGTTCGGCGAAGGCCCGAATGAATCGGTCGCCCGCATTGTGACCCAGGTAATCGTTGATCGCCTTGAGCCTGTCCAGGTCGAGGAACAGCGCAGCGACGGGGCCTGGTTTACCGGCCGCCAACCGCTTGTCCAGCTCCGCCAGCAGCGCCCGACGATTGTGCAGCCCGGTGAGATCGTCATGCTCGGCGAGGTAGCGCAGCTGGTCTTCGGCCGCGCAGCGTGCCTGTACCTGGGCCATCAGCGAGGCGACCGCTTCGACGGCGTTGATCTCGTTGGGTTGCCACTCGCGGTCGGCGAATTTCACGAAACCCAGCACGCCGGTGGTGACATCACCGGAGAGCAGGGGGACCGCGGCCAGCGTGCTGACGAAACCGCCCGAATCCTCGATCAGCTTCTGATAGTCGTCGGTCTCCGGCTCCGGGCGGAACACGATCGGGGACTTCTGGTTTTCGCAGAGGGCAAAGACGGGGTCGGCATCCTCGAAGTACACGACGCCGATCGGATCGGGATCGGGCACTCCCATCCGCGCCGGCCACTCCGCAACGAAGATGGACGCCCGCACCGAGTGGTCGTTGTAGCGCACAAAGCTGTGGTCGAGGCCGAATACCTCGACGAGGTCGGCGAGCACGCTCTGCATGACCTCGGCCGAGTTGACCGTTGTTGCGGTCATCAACTTGGTGGCCGCTGCCGTCACGACGAGATCAAGGCTTCGTGGCGGATTCTGCTCCGGCATTCTGGTCAGCCCAACGCTAGGGGGACGGGTGCTAATGGGCGTCGGCGACTGCGTACCGATGCCGGTGCGGCGTACGCCAACCTAAGCATGAGCACCGGCGATTCACCGCTCACGACGCCCACCAACTCATGAAATGCGTGTTGCAGTTCGCGCAGTGCTGAGGCGAAGGGCGGCGACAGCCGCTCAAGGTCGTCGTCGGTACGGGCGAACAGGAAAAGTGGGGAGGCCGGCTGCACCACCAGACCGCGCTCCTCGGCGACCACCCACGCCGCTTCGGCGGCTGATCCGCCGCGGGCGTAGTCAGCCAGGGTGTCGCCGTCAACCGATATCACTGCCAGCGCAGAGCTCGCTTGAATGCGATCACGACCGTCATCGCCAAGCGCGGCCCCGGCGTCCCATTCGGCCAGGCTGGCCATCACATCGGGGCGGCGCAGGATATCCAGCACCGCACGGTCGCTGGCGTGTAGCTCGAGGCTGTCGACGTCGATTCCGGAATCGGGCGATGGATCGCCGGGCCAACGCAACTCGTGAATCATCTCAGCGTGCAGGCGAGGGGTCAGGAAACGGATGCGGTCCGCTGCGGCGACGATGGTTGCCGCCTGGTCGATGTCCGCCCTGGTAGTCAACATTGTCAACCGCGCGCCTTCGCCGCTGACCGCCCCGGCCAGAATGTCCGCGGTGTGCTGGTCGATCGACTCCGAACCCCCGTGTCTGCGGTTCGTCTCGCGGTTGAGCACTGCCGGGTACAGGCGGGCCAGGCTGGGCTCATCGCCATCGCCACGATGTAGCACCGCTCGCAACGGCGCCACGCCACCGGTTGCGTCTGCGTTGTCCTCGTACAGGAGTGGGCCGAGGAGCCCGTGTGCGGCTGCCGCAACCCTGGCATTGAAAGCGGCGGCCCCGACCGCCACCGCGCTGCACCGGAAGGCGATATCCACTGCGGAGGTGTGCTCGGGGGCGAGGCTGATGGTCACCGACGATTCATCGCTGCCGATATGCCACGGTTGAGCGTTACCTGCCGACGGTGCCCGCAGGGCCGCGGCGGCCACGACGTCGAGCGGACTCAATCCGGCGGATTGCGCACCGTCCTCGGGTGCGGCCACGGGTTCTTCAGGGATGCGCGGCTGCTCAAGGTGGCCGAACATTTCGGTGAGGTCGATGCGGACGCGGCCGGACGGCAGCGGCTCGCCGAGCCCGATGCGTCGGACGGCTTCAGTGACGGCGGTGGCGCCGAGGGTCACTTCGCTGGCCAACTGCGGCCACGTCGACAACGTGTTACCCACCTCGACCATCGATGCCGCGGCACGTGGTGAGGACTGGGCGATCTCCAGACACCTGAGCAGATAGGGCACCTTGTCGCGGCTCGACAGACCTGACAACAGCGACCAGTCCATCTCGCCGAGCAAGCCGTGCAGGATCGGTCGCGTCGGCTCCAGGTCGAACCTCTCGACATCCAGCAGCCCGCGGTCGCTGGTGGCCATCAGCACCGGCAAGCGTCGTTGCCGTGCCGCTTCGCGGACCATCGCCTTCATATCCAACGAGTCACATTCCTCGACAACGATATCGAGGCCGTCGAGGAAACTGGCGAGGTTATCGGGCGTCAGGCCGGATGGCTCGACGGTGACCGTCAGGTACGGGTCGAGTTCAGCGATTCTGCGGGCAGCGATGGTGGCTTTGTTGATACCGAGGTCGAAGACGGTGGCGGGCACCCGATTGAGGTTGGACAGTTCGAGGGTGTCGAAATCGGCGAGCCGCAGTTCACCGCACACCCCTTCGGCGGCCAGCGTGTGGGCGATGACGTGACCCACGCTCAGCCCTACGACTCCGACGCGAAATGCACCGAGGCGAACCTGCTCGGCGGCGGTGATCAGATTTCTGTTGCGGTCCAGCCGCACCCGTCGGAAGGCCTGCGGACCGAGCACTCCGACGACGCAACGGCGCCACGGGTAGTAGGCCCACCGGGTCGGCTCCGCCAGGAGTTCCGGTTCTGGCGCAGGTTGAAGTTCCCGCAGGCACTGCACCTGATCGGCCCGGTTGTCGATGAATTCGATCCGGGGATCGGCTCTGAGTTCCTGCAGGATCTCGCGGTCGCCAGGGACGTCCTCGTCCAATAGCTGCGCGATCGACGCTGCGATATCGGACTCGGCGGACAGCTCAGAGGTCATTTTTCCCAACAGTTGGCAGCGGTGTGAAGCGAATTGTGGCCGGAGTTAATTATGCCAGCTCACTAAACGCGTCGATGCCCGCCCGCCCGGCGACCGCGCCGCGGCCACGAAAGAACGAGTTCGAGCCTTCGTCGGCGAATGCCATTCTGCTCAGCGCCCGCGATTCGGCGAGCATCTTCGAAACCTGTTCGGGCTCCGCGAATTTTGTGAAGGTTCGGCGGTCCCACCACATCATCCGGGTTTCGTAGCGCTCGTCGGGGTACGGCGTCGGCGGAATGTGTTCGGCCACCACACCTCCCGAGGAACGCCAGCGACCAAGCACGTGAGCACCCGCGGTGGCCATGCAGAACTGAATATCCAACAGCGTCATCGCATGTGATGCCGAGCGGGCCAGGACGCGGGCGAGCGAATGATGGCGCGAGCGGTCAGGGGTCACCCAGGCGGTTTTCATCTCCAGGACACCGAACGGGATGCGGTCGTCGATCATTTTGCGGACCGCAGGCAGACCCGGTTGCCCCGCCCACTCGACGACGGCGTGTGAATCGTCAGCGGATGTCAGCGGGCCCTTTGCCCGCAGGCCGGCAACGACGTGTCCTTCCGCGTCGATGGCGGCGAAGAATAGTATGGTGTCTTCGCCGCAGCGCAGCTGGTCCATATCGAGCGCGTCCTGGGCGCCGTACTTTTGGTAGCTGTGCACGGCGCCGTCGACGTATTCGTCCCATAGTTCGGGCTCTGTCCGCGGCTGTGCGAGGACGAGTGTGCACTCCGATTCGGCGTCCCACCAGCGCGGGCTGGTGGTGAGATCGAGTGTGTGCTCGCGCGCGTAGGCGAGAGGAGCGTTCACTGTCGTTCCTATTCTTTAGTGTGCCGTCTGACCGGTACTGCAGGCCTGTCGTGGTGACCGACCCGGGTTTGCGTGCCCCCCGCATGTGCTAATAAGCAGTTCCAATTATCTCGCGAATTGTGCCGTTTACAGCGACGTTCGCCCTGATCAAGGGCATTTCCGGCAGTACTGCCTGCTAGGTCACCCGCGATTTGCATACAATCCGGTGTGCTATGGGTCATGACAGCCCATATCACCCCCCGTCAGGGGTGGGTCACAGCAATCTCTGAGCGGTTCAAGATTATTAGCGGGGTCGTTGATTCGTCTGTCGATGAAGTCACTGAGTGTGCGTGCATCGGGGATGTCGCTGGCGGTCTCGAGAACGTAACAACCGGTACTTGCGCGGGTGCACGTTCGCCACGAGTGGGCCTCCGTGCGGTTATTCGCCTGGCGGGCACGCCGATAGCCATGCGCGCGTCGCGTCTCGGCGGATTCGGGATCCCAATTTCTTTGCTCATCCGCCCGGTACGCGGAGGTCCGCCATCGACCGGTGGTGGGGTCTTCTGTCGAGGACGTGCGATCGTGGCGAAGTTACTCTTCAGTAGCGCCGTGCGTAGCTGAAGTGGTCGCGACGTACAGTGCAGCAACGGAGTTCGTCTCTCATGACCCATCGGAGACCCATCGGAACTGGAGTTGGAGTGCACGCCGAACGAGTCCCCAAGGCGCTTCGGGGTGCCATCGCGCTCGTCGCCGTCCTGTCGCTGACTCTGCTTGGCTGCTCCAGCGATACCACCGCGGCCGATCCGTTTGGCGCCACAGCCGCCAAGATCGGCGAATCCGTGTCGGTACTGGGATGGAACATCTCGGTGGCCAATCTGCGATTCGAGGCCGACCACGTTCTGATCGATGTCGACGCCGCACCCTCGGATCCGTCGGCGCCGCGGGCCAAACCCCAAGACATCCGGTTCGGTCTGTACGGATCGCTGGCCCACCCGATCGAGGCGACCGGTATCGGCAGCTGTGCCGACGTGCAGGGCAGCGATATCGCCCCGCTGGAGACACCGTCGGCTGACCGGCTGAGCGGCACCGTGTGCATCGGGCCGATCCGGGACCAATCGCAAGTCCGTGGTGTCTACGCGTACTCGCCGCACGAGCGGATACCGGCCACTGCGGTTGCCTACGCCGCCGCATATCCGGTCGGTGTGCCGCCGACGAACGTCAACGACACGGGCCTGATCGTCAGCACGACGAGCTTGGACGCCTGGCGTGCCGACGGCACCCAATTGTCCCCGGCGAGCCTTGGTGACGCCGCGGCGTTCACCGGCAACGGTTACATGTTGCTCGGCCTGCGCGCGGACGCCGTGGTGTCGGAGTACCGAGACGATTCGACCCGCCGGGGCGGCCCACTCATGCTGGTGGTGGCGCCGACGCTGCCTCCGCCGGGGCTGAATCCCGCCTGCCTGGCCTATGGCTCGTCGGTCCTGGTGTTGCCGGACGCCTCGCTGGATTCGGTGCACGTGGAGGCATCGTTGTGCACGCAGGGTGAGATCAACGGGGCGCTGTTGTATGCCACCGTGTCAGTGATCGGTACCCATGCGGCGGTCTGGACCAAGTGAGCGAGCCAGGCCCCGCCGAGCCAGTTCCCTCCGAGTCGGGCCCCTCGGAATGGGGACCGTCGAATGGGGTCGGGCCGTGGGAAACCGAGCACGATGGCCCGGCTCCTCAGGACCCGCGCTATGACCCTGAACTGCTGCGCGACGGCGATACCCGCAATGTCGTCGACGCCTACCGGTACTGGACCCGCGAGGCGATCATCGCCGATATCGACAACCGCCGCCACAGCCTGCACATCGCGATCGAGAACTTCGGCAATGACGCCAATATCGGCGGTGTGGTCCGGACCGCGAACGCCTTTGCCGTCGACACCGTGCACATCGTGGGCCGGCGCCGCTGGAATCGGCGCGGTGCCATGGTGACCGACCGCTACCAGCGACTGCGCCACCATGACACTCCCGCTGAACTCCTGAGCTTTGCCGTCGATGCGGGCCTGGCGGTGGTGGCGGTCGACAACGTGGCGGGCTCGGTGCGACTTGAGGAGACGCCACTGCCGCGCAACACCCTGCTGGTCTTTGGTCAAGAGGGGCCCGGTATCAGCGAAGAGACCAGGACCGGCGCCGAACTCATCGTGTCGATCGCGCAGTTCGGCTCTACCCGCAGCATGAACGCCTCCGTCGCCGCCGGGATAGCGATGCACAGCTGGATCCGGCAATGGGGTGACCTCGGCCACGCCTGGTAGGGCAGGATATGGCGATATGGATCAGGTATGGGGCAACCGTGCGGCCTCTGCTGAGGCCGCCATCGCTGCGCGACATCTCAAGAAATTATGGGCACTGCCCGGTACGCAGCTCGGCGTCGTGGCGTGGCCGCCGACCAAGCGCGACAAGCGATTCCTGACGTGGCACTACTGGTGGCAGGCACATCTGCTCGACTGTCTGATCGATGCGCAGGTCCGCGATCCGAAGCCAGAGCGGGTGGCCAGCATTGTCCGGCAGATCCGCTCGCACCGACTGCGTAACAACGGATCCTGGATCAACGCGTACTACGACGATATGGCGTGGCTGGCATTGGCGATCGAACGTGCCGGCCGCCTCGTCGGCGTCGAGAAGCCCGGCGCGTGCCAGAAACTCGCCGAACAGTTCCTCAACGCCTGGGTGCCCGAGGACGGCGGCGGCATCCCATGGCGCAAGCAGGACCAGTTCTTCAACGCCCCGGCCAACGGGCCGGCCGGGATCTTCCTGGCCCGCTATGACGACCGGCTGCGGCGCGCCCAGCAGATGGCCGATTGGATCGACGAGAATCTGATCGATCCAGACACTCATCTGGTGTTCGACGGGATCAAGGCGGGCTCGCTGGTACGGGCCCAGTACACCTACTGTCAGGGCGTGGTCGTCGGGCTCGAGACCGAACTGGCCGTCCGCACCGTTGACGAGCGGCACGCGCAGCGGGTGCACCGCCTCGTTGCCGCAATCAGTGAGCAGATGGCGCCCGACGGTGTGCTCAAGGGAACCGGCGGCGGTGACGGCGGCCTGTTCGGCGGCGTCACGGCGCGCTATCTCGCACTGGTGGCGACATCGCTGCCCGGGGATAGCGCCGAGGATGTCGCCGCCCGCGATACGGCGCGCACCATCGTGCTGACGTCTGCGCAGTCGGCATGGGATTACCGCCAGACCGTTGACGGGCTGCCGCTGTTCGGTCCCTTCTGGGACCGGGCCGCAGTGCTCCCCGTCGCGGGCGGGAAAGAAGCCGAGTTCGTCGAAGGTGCGGTCAACGCGTCAGAAGTCCCCGAACGCGATCTGTCGGTGCAGTTATCGGGCTGGATGCTGATGGAAGCGGCTTATGCCTTAGAGAAAAAAGCCGCAGAGAAAAACGCCGTAGAGAATGGAGCGATCGACACCGATGAGTGACCACGGCGGTTGGACACCTGATATCCAGACCGTTGCGCAGGCCAATATCACCCGGTTCATGGACTGGCTGCGCGATACCGGGCGCGGCGACTATGCCGACTACACCGAACTGTGGGAAGCCTCGGTCAGCGATATCGGCTGGTTCTGGGAATCGATCTGGAAATTCTTCGATGTGCAGGCGGACACGCCAGCCGACAAGCCACTTGGTACGCGCGAAATGCCGGGCGCTCAATGGTTTCCGGGGGCAACGCTGAACTATGTGAACCAGGTTTTCCGACATGCCACCGCGGATCGGCCCGCGTTGATAGCAGTCGGCGAAGACGGTTCCGCCGACTGGTCATGGGACCGGTTGAGGGCCGAAACTGCTTCCTTCGCAGCGTATTTGCGCGGCATCGGCGTGCAGCCTGGGGACCGGGTGGTCGGCTACCTGCCGAATATCGGCGAGGCCGTCGTCGCGTTGCTCGGTGCGGCGGCCGTCGGCGCCACCTGGGCGGTGTGTAATCCCGATCTCGCAGTCGATGGCGTCGTGTCCCGGCTCGCACAGCTAGAACCCACGGTGCTGGTGGCCGCTGACGGCTCCGTCTATGGCGGAAAGAACCGGGACAAGCGCGGCGAGCTCGCCGAGATCCGCGCCCAGCTCCCGACCCTCAAAGCCACCGTGGTGGTACCGAGGATCGGTCTGGAGGTCGGCGAGGACGTCACGCCGTGGGCACACACAATCCACGATGACGCCGAATTAGACGTCAACGCAGTACCTTTCGATCATCCGCTGTGGGTGCTGTTCTCCTCCGGGACCACCGGCACACCGAAGGGCATCGTGCATGGGCACGGCGGGGTCCTGCTCGAGCATCTCAAATACCTCAGCCTGCAGGTAGATCTGAAACCCGGCGACCGGTTTCTGTGGCAGTCCACCACCAGCTGGATGATGTGGAACTTCCTGGTGGGTGGGCTGCTGGTCGGCGCGACGATCGTGCTCTACGACGGTAGCCCCACCTACCCCCATACCGACAGCTTGTGGCAGGTGGCCGCCGATCACCAGGTCACCGTGCTCGGCGGGGGAGCGGGCTACTTTCTGGCCTGCGCGAAAGAAGAGTTGCACCCGGGGATCCCGGCACAGGGTGGCTATCCGCTGGAGTCGCTGCGCTCGGTCGGATCGACTGGTTCACCCCTGCCCGCCTCCGGTTTCCGCTGGATACAGGACGGCGTCGGCCGCCAGATCCCAGTCCAGTCCTGCAGTGGCGGAACAGATGTGGTGACAGCATTCATCGGCGGCAGCCCCATTGTGCCGGTGGTCGCGGGCGAGCTGTCGTGTCTGGCGCTCGGCGCCGCGGTCGAGGCCCGCGCCGACGATGGCCGCGCGGTGATCGGCGAAGCCGGTGAGCTTGTCGTGACCGAGCCCATGCCGTCGATGCCGGTGTTCTTCTGGAATGATCCCGACGGATCCCGTTACCGCGACGCCTATTTCGACAAATATCCCGGCGTCTGGTGCCACGGCGACTGGCTCACCATCACCGACCGCGGGTCCGTCGTCGTGCACGGCCGCAGCGATGCCACCCTCAACCGCGGTGGGGTCCGGATGGGGAGTGCGGAGATCTACAACGCGGTGGAGCGGATGCCGGAGGTGCAGGACTGCCTCGTCGTGGGGGTTGAGAAGGACGACGGTGGTTACTGGATGCCACTTTTCGTGTCGCTGGCGGAGCGCCCGGACGGCCCAGCGGAACTCGACGACGATCTGAAGAACAAGATCGCCGCTGCGATCCGCACGGGTGCATCGCCGCGGCATGTACCCGACGAGATCATCGGAGTGCCAGGTATCCCACGGACCATGACGGGTAAGCGCCTGGAGATACCGATCAAACGCATCCTGCTGGGGGCAGAACCCGATCTGGTGGTGTCGTCGAGTGCCGTCGACCGCCCAGAGTTGCTCGCTGGGTTCAGCGGGTACCGCCCCCCGTGACGGAGCCGCCCGCCGAAGACACCACCTCCGGGGCCGGGCCTCGCCTGATTCGGTTGTTACCCAGCCGCTTTGGTCGTGATCCCACCGCACCCCGCAATGGCGAGAACATCGGTGCCGCGCTGCTGCTGCTGTTCACGATCGCCGCAATCGGCTGGGCCAATTCGCCGTGGGCGCAGACCTATGTCGAGTTCTGGAGCACCCCGGTCGGCGTCACGTTCGGTGATCTGCACGCCGAACTGACTGTCAAGGCGCTCGTCAACGACGGTCTGATGGCGTTCTTCTTCTTCATCGTCGGCCTCGAAGTCACCAGTCAGTTCACCATCGGTGAACTGACCGA
Organism: Mycobacterium sp.; assembly: GCF_965229105.1. Lineage (GTDB taxonomy): Bacteria > Actinomycetota > Actinomycetes > Mycobacteriales > Mycobacteriaceae > Mycobacterium. The sequence goes on along the minus strand of NZ_OZ245858.1, from coordinate 6,299,262 downwards.
CCGGGCCAGAGCCTCGGTACCGGTGATCGCGGCTATCGCGGGGCTGACACTGCCTGCGATCGTCTTCCTGTTGTTCAACCCCAGCGGCGCCGACGCGCAGGCCTGGGGCGTGGTGATTTCCACCGATACCGCGTTCCTGGTCGGGGCGTTGGCGGTCATCGGCCCGAAGTATCCGGCCCGATTACGCACCTTCCTGCTGACCTTGGCGGTCGTCGACGACGTTGGCGCGCTGCTGGTGATCGCGCTGTTCTATTCCGATCACATCGAGATGGTGCCGTTGATTGTCGCGGCGGCGCTGCTGGCCGCTATCGCCCTGGTGCGACACTTGCCCGCCGGCCGGGGCCCGGCGTACTCGGTGTTGGCCTTCGCGTTATGGCTGGCGTTGTTCTCCGGTGGGGTGCACCCCACCTTGGCTGGTGTCGGTGTGGCGCTGCTCATTCCGGTGTTCACCCCGCAGCGCAATCGCGTGGAGGGTGCGGTGGAGGTGATCCGAGCTTTCCGTCAGTCACCGAACTCCGAATACGCCAGGGCGGCCACCCGCAGCCTGCGGGAATCCATTTCGATCAACGAGCGGCTCCAGACCGGCTTCGGCCCGTATGTGTCGTTTGTCGTCCTGCCGCTGTTCGCACTGGCCAACGCCGGAGTCCGACTGGACCATGACACGGTCTCCGCGGCCGTCCGGTCGCCGCTGACCTGGGGCATCATCGCGGGCCTGGTTATCGGCAAACTGATCGGTATCACCGGGGCGACCGCGTTGGTCCGTGCCGTCGGGCTGGGCGAGCTGGCGCCAGGGTTGACCCTGCGGCGGGTCGCAGGCGGTGCGGCCTTATCCGGTATCGGCTTCACCATTTCGCTGTTCATCATCGACCTGGCCATCGAGGATCCGGCCAAACAGGATGCTGCCCGGGTCGGGGTGCTTGCCGCGTCGGTACTGGCATTTCTGTTGGGCTGGGCCATCTTCCGCATCACCGACCGGCTGAGCCCACCGGTCATGGTCGGCGGTCATCTGCTGCGGCCGGTCGATCCGGCCCGTGACCACATCAGAGGTCGCCCAGATGCGCCGATATCGCTGGTCGAATACGGCGATTTCGAATGTCCGTTCTGCAGCCGGGCCACCGGATCGATCGATGAGGTTCGCGCGCACTTCGGCGACGACTTCCAATACGTCTGGCGCCATTTGCCTTTGGAGAAAGTGCATCCGCGGGCCATGGATGCCGCGCGGGCGAGCGAGGCTGCGGCCATGCAGGGCAAGTTCTTCGAGATGGCCACGGCGATGTTCGAATTCCAGGACTACCTGGAGTGGGAGCACATTTACCGTTACGCCGACGGGGTGGGTTGCGATATCTCGAAGTTCGACGAAGATCTGCGCTCGTCGAAGGTGTTGCACCGGGTGGAAGACGACGCCCAGGACGCTGAGCTGATGGATCTGAACTCAACGCCGACGTTCTTCGTCAACGGTAGACGACACAAGGGTCCGTGGGACGCGGCCAGCCTGATCCGCGCACTCGAAGAGGGCAGAGAGCTTTAGTCCGATTGCGCCACTCCTCCTCATCGCTCGTGCCTCGCTCTGCATCGGTCGTGACGCTAACTCCAGAGCGTCACATGGACTTTCGGCTTGAAACGGGTGACGCCGACACCGGTGCCGCGGATCATCGCCTGCGTACAACGCGGTGTGGTGATGAATCGCACCAGTTCTGAGACTGCGGGCTGTCGCGAGGCAGGCGGCAGCGTGAATGCCACCCACTCGCCCTCCGTCTGTAGACCCGGGCCCTTGATATGGGTCAGTCGTTTCGCCGACAGGTCTTTGCCGACTGCGAAGCCGACCGACAGCGTGACACCGCCGACTCGCTGGACCTCCTCCAGTGCCGCGGCGTCGCTCTGGAAGATCCGCTGGTGCTCCTCGGGAATGCCGAGTTTGTTTAGCATCAAACCGATTTCACCATCGACGCTGCCCGCGGACGGCCCCAGCATCCACATCTGTTCGCGGAGCAGGGTCGCCGAGGGCTTAGTCGCAGCGGGCGTAGCCGCCGACTGCGCGAGCGGACTGTCCGGTGCGGCCACCGTGATGATCTGGTACTTCAGGAACGGGCGGGCCGCGATGGTGTCGGTGCCGTCGGCGGGGACGGCGCTGGCGGGACCCAGCGCCACGTCGACCGCCCTGGATTCGATGAGATAGCGAAACTGACTGGCCGGGTGCACGCTCAGCTCCACCGACAGGTCATCGGCGCGCGACGAGAACAGCTCGATCAGGCCGGGCGCCGCATGCTCGGCGAACGCGCTTGACGCCGCTATCCGTAGCAGTCGCCTGCCGTGCGCGGCCTCGGTCACCTCGATCGCCGTCTGCCGTTGCAGGCCCAGTATCTCGATGGCCCGGCTGGCCAGCCGCAAACCGCCCGGGGTAAAGGCCAGTCCGGCTCCAGTCCTGGTGAACAGCTGGTCGTCGAGTTCCTTGCGCAGCTGGGTGACATGCAGCGAGACACCTGCGTCGGACATGCCTAGTTCGGCTGCCGCCGCATGCACCGAACCGAGTCGGACCACCGCTGAGTACGCGCGAAGTTGTGCCGGTGTCACAAAATGAGCCTACGTTTGATTTCGTGAGGGACGTGCTTGGTGATGTGATGGCGGTTTGGCGTGCCGGTGGCACGGCGGGCCTCGCGACCGTCGTGCGGACGTATTCCTCGGCCCCGCGGTTGCCGGGTGCGTCGATGGTCGTCGCACCCGATGGCACGGTCAGCGGATCGGTTTCCGGCGGTTGCGTCGAGGGTGCCGTCTACGAGTTGGCCACCGAGGTGACGACCACTGGTGCGCCGGTACTGCAGCGCTACGGTGTCAGCGACGATGACGCCTTCGCGGTCGGTCTGACCTGCGGTGGGACCATCGATATCTTCGTTGAGCCGGTGTCGCAGAACACCTTTCCCGAACTTGCGGATCTCGCCGATGACATCGTGAATCACCGGCCCGCAGCCATCGCGACGGTGATCGCCCACGAGGACGCGGCCTGGGTCGGCCGGCGACTGGTCATCCGGGGTGACGACGTCAGTGGTGCGCTGGGATCTCCGCGCGCGGATTCGGCTGTCACCGACGACGCGCGCGGCTTGCTGGCGGCCGGCCGCAGCGGGGTGCTGACCTACGGGCCTGACGGGCAGCGTCGTGGCGTCGGCATGGAGATCTTCGTCGCCAGTTACGCACCCCGACCCCGCATGCTGGTATTTGGCGCCATCGACTTCGCCGCGGCCGTTGCACAGCAGGGATCGTTCCTGCGCTACCGGGTCACGGTGTGCGACGCGCGACCGGTGTTTGCGACGTCGGCCCGGTTCCCGACGGCGGACGAGGTCGTCGTGGAATGGCCGCACCGCTACCTGGCTGCCCAAGCCGACGCCGGCGCCATCGACGCGCGGACTGTGATCTGCGTGCTCACCCACGACCCGAAGTTCGACGTCCCGCTGCTCGAGGTCGCGCTGCGGTTGCCCGAGGTCGCCTATGTCGGCGCGATGGGCTCTCGTCGTACCCACGACGACCGGCTGCTTCGGCTGCGGGAGGCGGGGCTGACCGACACCGAACTGGACCGGCTGTCCAGTCCCATCGGACTGGACCTCGGGGGCAGGACGCCGGAGGAAACGGCGGTGTCGATCGCGGCCGAGATCATTGCCCGCAGGTGGGGCGGTGGGGGTCGTCCATTGGCCGAGGTACCGGGCCGTATCCACCATCACCTGCAGCAACATAGCCAGTTAAGCGATTCCTTAACCGGCTATTGACCAATCGGTGACACCGGCCAACACTGGGGCTCCCTTCCCAGAAGATGTGAGGCCAGTCACATGCAAGTTCCCGGCCCATTCGAGTACGAACGCGCAACCAGCGTGGAGCACGCCGTGGGTCTGCTTGACCGCCTCGGTGACGGTGCCCTGCTCGTCGCCGGCGGTCACAGCCTGCTGCCGATGATGAAGCTGCGGATCGCCAACCCGGAGTACCTGGTCGACATCAACGACCTCGCCGGAGAGCTCGGTTACATCGTTACCGACCCGACGATCGCGCGCCTCGGGGCGATGACCCGGCATCGCGAAGTCCTGGATTCCGCCGCGCTGGCCGCGGTGCTCCCAATCTTCCGTGACGCCGAAAAGGTGATCGCCGACCCGGTGGTACGCAATCGCGGCACTGTCGGCGGCTCGCTGTGTCAGGCCGACCCGGCCGAGGACCTCACGACGGTCTGCATGGTGCTCGACGCGGTCTGTGTGGCCCGCGGCCCCGCCGGCCAGCGGGAGATCTCGATCGATGATTTCCACGAGGGTCCCTACGAGACGTCGCTGGCGCACAACGAGATGCTGATCGAAGTGCGGATTCCCATCCGGCACAACATGTCTAGTGCGTATGCAAAAGTGGAACGCCGAGTCGGGGATTGGGCGGTCGCCGCCGCAGGTGCCGCGGTCACCCTCGATGCCGACCAGGGCACGATAGTCGCCGGTCGGGTGGGTCTGACCGCGGTCAACCCTGATACCGAGGGTCTGCGAGCGCTGGCTGAATCACTGGCAGGCCGGCCGGCCACGGAGGCCACCTTCGCCGAGGCGGGTCGAGCCGCAGCGCAAGCCTGCGAGCCGGTCTCCGATATGCGCGGCAGCGCTGACTACAAACGCCATCTGGCGTCCGAACTGACCATCCGCACTCTGCGCACGTCTGTGGAACGGGTGCGCAATGCGCCTGTCCCGCAAGGGAATTAAAAGGAGCTTTAATGCAGGTCAACATGACAGTCAACGGTGATTCGGTCAGCGCCGACATCGAGCCGCGACTGCTGCTCGTGCACTTTCTCCGCGATCAGCTACGCCTGACCGGAACACATTGGGGCTGCGACACGTCGAACTGCGGCACGTGTGTGGTCAGCGTCGACGGTGAGCCGGTGAAGTCCTGCACGATGCTCGCCGCGATGGCCTCCGGTCATGACGTTCGAACGGTCGAGGGCATGGAGGTGGACGGCAAGCTGGACCCGGTGCAGGAGGGGTTCATGCAGTGCCACGGCCTGCAGTGCGGGTTCTGCACCCCCGGCATGATGATCACCGCCCGCGCATTGCTCGACCGGATACCCGATCCGGATGAGGAGACCATCCGCGAAGCCATCTCCGGCCAGATCTGCCGGTGCACCGGCTACACCACGATCGTCCGGTCCATCCAATGGGCGGCCAGGGCAGGGCGCGACGACTTCGCCCCCGAGGCTCAGACCGAGGACACCCTCGGTGGCGACGCCGGCGATCACCTCATCGAAGCCGGGAGCAAGTGATGACAACGACCGAGGTTCGGCCGCCGTCTGAGAACGATCGGGCCGATAACGACAAGAAGCCCTGTGGCTACGGCCGGATGCTGCGTAAGGAAGATCCGCGCTTCATTCGAGGCAAGGGCAACTACGTCGACGACATCAATCTGCACGGCATGCTGCACCTGGCGATCCTGCGCTCGCCGTACGCGCACGCCAAGATCACCGGCATCGATGTCTCTGCCGCCCTTGCACATCCGAAGGTCAAGGCCGTGGTGACCGGGGCCGATCTGGCCGAAAAGGGTCTGGCCTGGATGCCGACCCTGTCCAACGACGTGCAGGCGGTGCTGGCCACCGACAAGGTCCGATTCCAGGGCCAGGAGGTGGCGTTCGTCGTCGCCGAGGACCGCTACTCCGCGCGTGACGCGCTGGAACTGATCGACGTCGATTACGAACCACTACAACCCGTTGTCGATGTTCGCCAAGCCCTGGCACCGGATGCCGAGATCATCCGGACCGACCTCGAAGGCAAGGCCGACAATCACTGTTTCGACTGGGAAACCGGTGATGCGGCTGCCACCGACGCCGTGTTCGCCAGGGCCGATGTGGTCGTTACCCAGGAGATCATCTACCCGCGGGTGCATCCCGCTCCGATGGAAACCTGTGGTGCGGTAGCCGATCTCGACCCGATCAGCGGCAAGCTCACCCTGTGGTCGACCACCCAGGCTCCGCATGCCCACCGGACGCTCTACGCATTGGTGGCCGGACTGCCCGAGCACAAGATCCGGGTCATCGCCCCCGATATCGGCGGCGGGTTCGGCAACAAGGTGCCCATCTACCCGGGGTACGTGTGCGCGATCGTCGGCTCGCTGATCCTCGGCAAGCCGGTCAAGTGGATGGAGGACCGCAGCGAGAACCTGACGTCCACCGGTTTCGCCCGCGACTACATCATGGTCGGCGATATCGCCGCGACCAAAGACGGCAAGATTCTCGCGATCCGCTCCAACGTGCTGGCCGATCACGGTGCCTTCAACTGCGTGGCATCGCCGCTGAAGTACCCGGCCGGCTTCTTCGGGGTGTTCACCGGCAGCTACGACATCGAGGCCGCGTACTGCCATATGACGGCGGTGTTCACCAACAAGGCCCCGGGCGGCGTGGCGTACGCCTGCTCCTTCCGTATCACCGAAGCCGTGTATTTCGTCGAACGCCTGGTGGACTGTCTGGCGCATGAGATGAAGATCGATCCAGCTGAGCTGCGCCTGCGAAACCTGTTGAAACCGGAGCAGTTTCCGTACAAATCCAAAACCGGCTGGGAATACGACTCGGGCGACTACGAGACCACCATGCGGTTGGCCATGGACATGATCGGCTACGACGAGTTGCGCCGTGAGCAGGCCGAGAAGCGTGACCGCGGCGAGCTGATGGGCATCGGCATGTCGTTCTTCACCGAGGCCGTCGGCGCAGGCCCGCGCAAGGATATGGACATCCTGGGCCTTGGCATGGCCGACGGGTGCGAGCTGCGGGTGCATCCGACGGGCAAGGCGGTGGTGCGGCTATCGGTGCAGACCCAGGGACAGGGCCATGAGACGACGTTCGCGCAGATCGTCGCCGAAGAGCTCGGTATCCCGCCGGAAGATATCGACGTGGTGCACGGTGACACCGACCAGACCCCGTTCGGCCTGGGCACCTACGGAAGTCGCTCCACCCCGGTATCGGGTGCGGCCGCGGCACTGGTGGCCCGCAAGGTCCGCGACAAGGCGAAGATCATCGCCTCGGGAATGTTGGAGGCCAGCGTCGCCGACCTGGAATGGGACAAAGGGTCCTTTCATGTGAAGGGCGATCCGACCGCCTCGGTGACCATCCAGGACATCGCGATGAAGGCCCACGGTGCCGGCGACCTCCCCGAGGGGCTGGAGGGCGGCCTGGATGCCCAGATCTGTTACAACCCGGAGAATCTCACCTACCCGTACGGGGCGTACTTCTGCGTTGTCGATATCGACCCCGGCACCGCGGTGGTCACGGTGCGCCGCTTCCTGGCTGTCGACGACTGTGGCACCCGGATCAACCCGATGATCATCGAAGGCCAGGTGCACGGCGGGATCGTCGACGGGATCGGGATGGCCCTGATGGAGATGATTGCCTTCGACGATGACGGCAACTGCCTGGGCGGATCGCTGATGGATTACCTGATCCCGACCGCCATGGAGGTGCCGCACCTGGAGACCGGGCACACCGTGACACCGTCACCGCACCACCCGATCGGAGCCAAAGGCGTCGGCGAATCGGCCACCGTTGGCTCCCCGCCGGCCGTGGTGAACGCCGTGGTGGATGCGTTGGCGCCGTTCGGGGTTCGGCACGCGGATATGCCGCTGACCCCATCGAGGGTGTGGGAGGCGATGCAAGGCCGCGCCACCCCGCCGATATGAGATCAGATATGACGATGACGGAGCGCGCTGCGCAGCTACGCGGGACCCGAACCCCGTTCGTGCACGCCACCGTCGTGCGCGCGCAACCACCCACCTCCGCGCATCCGGGCGATGAAGCGATCATGTTGTCCGACGGCACAATCGAAGGATTTGTCGGCGGGCAGTGTGCGCAGAACTCCGTCCGGAAGGCGGCGCTGGGCGCGCTACAGACCAATGAGAGCGTATTGCTGCGGGTGCTCCCCGACGGGGATGTGGCCTTCCCGGAGGCGCCCGGCGCATGTGTCGTGGTCAACCCGTGTCTCTCCGGTGGTGCGTTGGAGATCTTTCTGGTGCCCCAGGTGCCTGCGCCCCTGATCCGGGTGCACGGTGCGACACCCATCGCCGCCGCACTGGTCGAGATCTGCACGGTCCTGGGCTATGACGTGGTCGGTGGCGATTCGGTGGATGACCTGGCCGGCGCTGACCTGGCCGCTGCGACGGCGATCGTGATCGCGAGTCACGGTGGGCCAGAAGGCGAGATGGTCCGAGCGGCTCTCGACGCAGGCATCGGTTATATCGGGTTGGTGGCCAGCAGAATTCGTGGTGCCTCGGTGCTGGACGGGCTGGGGCTCTCCGACCAGGAGCGGGCCAGGGTGCATACTCCGGTCGGCCTGCCGATCGGGGCGAAGACACCGGCCGAGATCGCCGTGTCAGTGGTGGCAGAGGTGATCGCGGCGATCCGCGTCGACGGCCTGGACATCCCGATCCGTGCGGCGCATGTGGTGGACGAGGCGGTCGACCCGGTCTGCGGAATGTCGGTCGCCGTGGTCTCCGGCGCCGAACATCTGCATGTGGCCGGCGCTGACTACTGGTTCTGCGGTCCGGGCTGTCGGGCTTCCTTTGTTGCGACGCAGGCTGGCGGATGACGCCGAGCACGTTCACCGATGTCGATGATGTCGTGCATCGTTTCGACGCCCACGATCATCTCCTCGATGCGGGCACGGCCGCCGCGTTCTACCTGGCTACCGCCCTCGGTCGGCCACTGCTGTTGGAGGGGGAACCTGGCGTCGGCAAGACCTCGGCGGCGAAGACCCTTGCCAAGGTGCTTCGTTCACCGGTGGTCCGGTTGCAGTGTTACGAAGGGCTCACCGCGGCGGAGGCCCTCTACGATTGGAACTATCAGCGTCAACTGCTGGCGATTCGATTGGCCGAGGCGCGTGGCGCAGGTATCGAAGAATCGGACCTGTACACCGAGGCCTACCTGATCGACCGGCCGATCCTGCAGTGTGTGCGGTACCGGGGTGACAACCCGCCGGTGCTGCTTATCGACGAAATCGACCGTGCCGATGACGAATTCGAGGCGCTGCTGCTGGAATTCCTTGGTGAAGCTTCGGTGACGGTGCCCGAACTGGGCACCTTCACTGCGGAGCGACCACCGATCGCGGTCCTCACGTCCAACCGCAGTCGTGACCTGCACGACGCCCTGCGCCGGCGTTGTCTCTACCACTGGATCGACTACCCGGATCCAGCGCGCGCCGCGGAAATCGTGCGGCGTACTGTTCCTGGCGCCACCACGGCTCTCATCGAACAGACCACTCAGTTCGTAGGTGCGGCAAGGAAACTCGACCTGGACAAGCAGCCAGGGGTCGCCGAAACCATTGACTGGGTGGCAGCGCTCGTCGCACTGAAGGTGACCGACCTGGTGGCGGCGCAGACCCAGCACGCCCTGGCCAGCCTTGGCGCGCTGGCCAAAACCCCCGATGACCACGACGTGATCGCCGACGCGTTCGTCGAATACAGCTCGCCGTAACGGCGGGGTCGCGTACAGGAAAGGAAGAACCACATGAAGATCGCCAACGAGTTCACCGTCACAGCGCCGATAGGTCAGGCCTGGGAGCTGTTCAACGATCTGGAGCAAGTGATCCCGCTGATGCCAGGTGCCACGATGACCGGACACGAGGGTGACGACACTCTCGGCAAGGTGAAGATCAAAGTGGGGCCGGTGACCAGTGAGTTCAACGGCAAGGTGCGATTCGTCGAAAGCGACCGCGAGAACTACCGGGCCGTCATCGACGCCAAGGGCAAAGAGTCCCGCGGCACCGGCAACGCCGCGGCCACCGTCACCGCCATTCTGCACGAGGATGGCGACCGGACCCGGGTCACCGTCGACACCGATCTGAAGGTGGTCGGCAAGCTGGCTCAGTTCGGCAGCGGTATGTTGCAGCAAGTTTCGGAGAAGCTGCTCGGGCAGTTCGTGGAATCGCTTGAGGCCAAACTGGCCGCCGAGAACGCACCGGCTGTCCCCGCCACGGCGGCGCCCGCCGAGGATGCCGCGGAACCGACACCGGTCATTCCGTTGCAGGTGTCACCGCAACCCGAAGCCGCTCCGATCGACTTGCTGGAACTCGCGGGCGGCACGGCAATCAAGAAGTACCTACCGGTTGCGGTAGCCGCAGTCGTGGTGGCTGTCATCGTCGCGCTGATCGCCCGAAAGGGAGCACGCGCGGGCAGATGACTGCCCCGATCATGCTGCGCGGTGTGGACCGCGCAGCCTTCGCGGTCGCCCTGGTGGCCCGGTTGCGATCTGGCGGAGTGACCGTAGCGGCCAGCGGGGCATCGGGATTCGTTGCGGCACTGGACTACCTGACGCCGGTGTGGCAGCGCGAGCTGTATTGGGCTGCGCGTCTGACCTTGGTCAACCGAGTCGAGGACCTGCCGCGCTTCGACGCCGTTTTCGCCGAGGTGTTCGCCGACGCGGTGTTGGGGCTGGATCCGGTGGGCATGAAGTCTCCGCTGGGGTCGGCCGCGGCATCGGTGCCCGGGGTGCGCGGTGCGCAGGGCCCCACACTGGATGGCAGCGGTCTGCCATGGGTTACCCGGCCCACCTCGATCGCCGCCGCGGAATTTTCTGAGCTATCCGATACCGATATCGCGATCCCGGACGCCTTGCCAAGCCGACTGATCGCCCGCGCCGATGATGCCTTCGAGACGTTCGACGAGGGGGATCTGCGTCTGATCGGTACCTGGCTGGAAAAGGCGTCCGCGTCCTGGCCGCGGCGCCGCAGCCTGCGGCGTGAACTCAGCAGGCACGGCACCAGGATCGATCTGCGCCAGACGATGCGGGCATCGCGGACCACCGGGTGGGAGGTGGTCCGGCTGGTCCGGATGCGCCGGCGGCAACGTCCGCGGCGGATCGTATTCCTCTGCGACGTAAGCAGATCCATGCAGCCGTATGCGACCATCTATCTGCACCTGATGCGGGCGACGGTACTGCGTGGGGCCACCATCCGGCCTGAGGTATTCGCCTTTTCGACGTCGCTGACCCGGTTGACATCGGTGCTGTCGCATCGCTCGGCCGAGGTGGCGCTGGCACGGGCCAACGCCAAAGTCGGCGACCGCTACGGCGGCACGCACCTGGGTCGCAGCGTGGCCGCCATGTTGACCGCGCCGCACGGTAACGCGTTGCGCGGTGCGATCGTCATCATCGCGTCCGACGGTTGGGACTCCGATCCGCCGGAGGTACTCGGCCACGCGATGGCGCGGCTGCGTCGTCGCGCCCACCGCGTGGTGTGGCTCAATCCGCGCGCCGCCGCACCCGACTACCGACCGCTGGCCGGTTCGATGGCCGCGGCGCTGCCGTACTGCGATGTGCTGATGCCCGCGCACTCGTTGAGCGGCCTGCGTGAAATGTTCGTCGCCGTGGGCGCATAGCATCACAGTCGTGACTTCTGAAGCGCGCGCCCGCATCGACTTTCCTTCCCGCATCGGCGTGTGGTGGGCCAGCGAGACCTGGTCGATCATCGACGCGCAGGAGGTGGCCCGTGAGATCGAGGAGCTCGGCTTCGGGTCACTGTTCCTGCCCGAGGTGGTCGGCAAGGAAGCCTTGACCCAGTCCGCAGCATTCCTTGCCGCTACCGAACGGCTCGTCGTCGGTACTGGCATCGCCAATATCCACATTCGGCTGCCATCGGCCGCCGAGACTGGTGGGCGCACCCTGACCGCGCTCCATCCCGGTCGCTTCGTCCTCGGCCTCGGGGTCAGCCATGCGCCGCTGGTCGAATACGGCATGGGTGGGGTGTACGCCAAACCACTGGCCACCATGCGCACGTACCTGGAGAAGATGGCCGCTGTCTCGGACATGATCGAACCGGGTGTCGGGCGGCCCACCAGACTGCTGGCCGCGCTTGGCCCGAAGATGATCGAGCTATCAGGTAGCGCCGCCGACGGCGCCCACCCCTATCTGGTTTTGCCCGAGCAGACCCGCGTCACCCGGGAGATCTTGGGAGACAGCAAGTGGGTGGTGTCCGAGCAGGCGGTCGCCGTCGGCGGTACTGCCGAGGAACAACTCGCTTGGGCGCACGGCCATCTCGACGTCTACAGCGGGTTGCCGAACTACCGCAATTCCTGGCTGCGCCAGGGTTTCGACGAAGAGACCGATCTGGTCAAGGGTGGCTCCGACCGGCTAGCCCGGGCGTTGGTCGGCATGGGATCGGTGGAGGAGGCGGCGGCAAAGGTGACCGCCCATCTCGACGCCGGCGCCGACCACGTCGTCCTGCAGGTGCTCGGCGACAACCCGATGCTCGATCCGCGGCCCGCACTGCGTGAACTGGCGAAGGTGCTGTTCTAAGCCGTCACAACAGGTAGCCCGCTACGCGCGTCCTGCCCGACTCCAGCGCCAACACTTGTCGTCACGGTGCACAAGCATCGTGAAAACAGGGGAGAAGACGATGGCGAAAATGGTGGGCGCGTGGATCTATGTGGCGCCGCGCAATGCAAATCAGGATGTGAACCTCACGGTCGGAGGCACGATCCTGATGACCGAAGCCGATGTCCGCAAGGTGGACAAGGGCTTGATGAACATCCAGATCCGGGTGATGGACGACGACACCTTCAGCGATGATCTGGTGTTGACCGACAACAGCTTTCAGTTCGGTGCGCGACACATCGGGCCGAATTCCTTCGTCACCGGTGTCATCGTGCCCCGGGCCAAAGTCGAAGACTCGGAGCCGTTCTACGAGAGCACCGCTGAGCTGTATGCCCGGGTCCGTGCGGTGTCGAGCAGTGTGTCGACGGGCTGGGCCAACTCGCAGGTGGAGAACGTCGGGTACTAGGCCTGCTCGGCGGTCGGCTCACCGTCTGCTGGCGTGGTGCCCTTAGCGGCCCGGCGCCGCTTCAACCATTCGAGGAACAACGGGACGACCGAGATCAACGCAATCAGAATGAAGATCGGTTCGAGCAGCTTCTGGATGATCTCGAACTGGCCGAGACCGTAACCGAGCAGCACAAGGCCGACGCCCCACACGATGGCGCCGACGACGTTGTACAGGGTGAAGACCGCGTACTTCATACCTGCGGCGCCTGCGGTGATCGGCGCCAACGTGCGCACGATGGGGACGAACCGGGCCAGCACGATGGCGAACGGACCGCGCTGCTCGAAGAACAGGTGCGCTTCGTCGAGGTAGCGCTGTTTGAGGAACCTGGCGTTGGGTTTGAACATCGAGGTGCCGATGCTGCGTCCGATGAAATAGCCGACCTGTCCGCCGAGGATGGCGGCGATGGGGATGAACACCAGCAGCTGCCACAGCTGGAAGTTGATCTGATCACCGCCGGGCTGGGCGGCGGTGCCTGCGGCGAGCATGCCTGCGACGAACAGCAGGGTGTCACCGGGGAGCACCGGGAAGAGCACCCCGGACTCGACGAAGATGACCACCAGCAGACCCACCAGGGCCCAGGTACCGAAGTATCCGATGAGCGTCAGCGGGTCCAGGAAATCCGGCATGAGCGCGAGGGTGGTGCTGGTCATGACGCCCCAACATACCGGGCTGGTGGACTGGGCTGCGATGTTGGCGCGGTTCTTGAGATACTGCTTGCGACACCGAGCTGATCAGCCGAGAGGAACATCCATGCCCATCGCCACGCCCGAGGTCTACGCCGAGATGCTGGGCCGTGCCAAGGAACACTCTTTCGCATTCCCCGCGGTCAACGCCGTCGGCTCGGAGAGCATCAATGCGGCGATCAAGGGTTTCGCAGACGCTGGCAGTGACGGCATCATCCAGTTCTCGACCGGTGGTGCGGAGTTCGGTTCCGGCCTGGGTATCAAGGACATGGTGACCGGCGCGGTCGCCCTCGCCGAGTTCGCGCACGTCGTCGCCGCCAAGTACCCGATCACGGTCGCTCTGCACACCGACCACTGCCCCAAGGACAAGCTGGACACCTATGTCCGACCGCTGCTGGCGATCTCGGGCGAGCGGGTCGCGGCGGGTAAGAACCCGTTGTTCCAGTCGCACATGTGGGACGGTTCAGCCGTGCCGATCGACGAGAACCTTTCCATCGCAAAGGAACTCCTGAAGATCGCCGCGGCCGCGAAGATCATCCTGGAGATCGAGATCGGTGTGGTCGGCGGCGAAGAAGACGGCGTCGAGGCCGAGATCAACGACAAGCTCTACACCAGCGCAGAAGATTTCGAGAAGACCGTCGACGCACTCGGTATCGGCGAGCAGGGCCGGTATCTGCTGGCCGCGACGTTCGGCAATGTCCACGGCGTCTACAAACCGGGCAACGTCGTGCTGAAGCCGGAGGTGCTGGCCGAAGGGCAGAAGGTGGCGGCCACCAAGCTGGGCCTGCCCGCCGGATCGCAGCCGTTCGACTTCGTCTTCCACGGCGGTTCGGGCTCGTTGAAGTCCGAAATTGAGGATTCGCTGAAGTACGGCGTGGTCAAGATGAACGTCGACACCGATATGCAGTACGCCTTCAGCCGCCAGATCGCGGGCCATTTCTTCAGCAATTACGACGGCGTGCTGAAGGTGGATGGCGAGGTCGGCAACAAAAAGGCATATGACCCGCGCAGTTACCTGAAGAAGGCAGAAGCGGGAATGACCGAGCGGGTTATCGAGGCGTGCAATGACCTGCACAGCGCAGGCCGGAGTGTGTCGGCAGGCTAGAAGAGCAGCGGCTTGTGCGCGCTGACCCGCGGTGACGCGGGTTTGCGCGCCGAAATCGCAGGTTAGCGCGCGGCCTTGTGACGGTGGAAGAGACGGAACCCGAGCCAGCGAACGTCGATCAGCATGACTATGAAGTTATCGGCGCAATATAAGGCGGCGGGGAGTAGCGAGTAATGCTTCGGTAAGAACTTCGCAGGTCAGTTGCCCGGTGCCTGGCAGATCTTCCACTGCTCATCGCGGAACTGCAGGTCGAAGCTGCGGGTTGATCGCGTCGCGGGGTCGAAGGCCATGAAGGTGGTCACGTTGGCCTCGGCGTGTTCGCCGTTGACGATCACCTGATCGACGCTGGCCACCACCGGATACTGTTTGGCCGCCGCGACCCTGCTGTGGGTATCGCTCCACTGCCGGTCGTCGTACTTGTTGTAGCTGGCCGCGGTGTCACCGCAGGTGATGCTGCGCAGGGTGGCCAGGTCACCGGTTTGGATGGCGGTGTCGAAGCCCTGGATGGTCTGGCGCACCCGATCTTCCTGGGACGCGGCCGGCGTGCTCTTGCGGGTCAGGAGCACCGTCACCAGCACGGCGACCGCCACCAGGGCGGCGATCACCAGTAGGACGGCAACCACCCAACCCCAACTGCGTCGCTTGGCGGGTGGCTTCGCGACGTCCACCCGGGGTGGAATCGCTTGCGGGGCAGCATTTTTGGCTGCTTCGGCATCGGGGAACTGGGTGGGTCCAGTCGCATCGTCCGGGACGTTGAAGATCTCGGTGGCCGGTTCGGGCGCGCGATCGATGATTTGCGTCGAGCCGGCATCCATCCCCGACGGTGCAGTGAATCGGCGCTCTCCCGAGGCGACAGTCGGCTCCGCCGGCGTTTCATCGCCGGCGGGAAATACCTCGGTCGGCGGGTCGGCATGGACCTCGGTGACCTCGGTGGCCGCGTCGGCGTCGCCGTCTTCTGCGCCGTTTTCCAGGCTGGGCGTCCGTTCCGGATCGCCGTCCCGGTCGGGTCCTGTTGGATTCGACATCGGTACTGCTGTCCTCCCCGGATCGACACTTGAAAAGTGGCTGCTACGCGTCTTCAGAGCCTAGCGGCGTGAGCCTAACGTCGTGACCGGGCGCCCAGCCGACGAGCCGGTGAGGAGCGCGGGACACGTGACCGTCACAATGGTCACCATGACGCGCATGGGTGATCTCCTGGGACCGCAGCCGGTTTTCTTGCCTGGTGACAGCGAGGCCGAAGAACAACTGCTCGCCAACGAGCATCCGGCGATCGTCGCGGCGGCGCACCCGACGGCGTCGATCGCGTGGGCCGTGCTGGCCGAGCAGGCGCTGGAGGAAGACAAGGTCATCACCGCCTACGCCTACGCCCGCACCGGGTACCACCGCGGACTCGACCAGCTCCGACGCAACGGGTGGAAGGGATTCGGCCCGGTGCCGTATTCGCACGAGCCGAACCGCGGATTTCTCCGCTGTGTCGCGACACTGGCGAAGGCCGCCGACGCGATCGGCGAGACCGATGAATACCAACGGTGTCTGGATCTGCTCGACGATTGTGATCCGGCGGCACGCGGCGCGCTGGGGCTTGCCTAACAGTTGTGCGCGTGGCAGTCGTCGGCACTTTCCGGCGGCTCGACCTGGACGGTCGCGTGTTCCAATCCGCGTGCGGACAGGATGGCTCTGGCTTCGGTCAACACCCGTGCGGAGTCGCCGCCGGCCGTCAAATGCGCGGTAGCCATATCGCGTCCCGGCACCAGGGTCCAGACGTGCAGGTCGTGGACTTCGGTGACGCCGGGCACCGCGCCCAGCGCGGTCCGAAGCTCGTCGACATCGATGTGACTGGGTGAGGATTCGGACAGGATGCGCAGCGCCGACCGGGCCAGCGCGATCGCCCGTGGCAGGACCCACAGCGCGACCAGCACGGCAACCACAACGTCGGCGTAGGGCCAACCGGTCGTGACGGTGACGATGCCGGCGATCAGTACTCCGACGCTGCCAACGGTGTCGGCGACGACCTCCATGTAGGCACCCTTGACGGCAAGGCTGCTCTCCGACTGGGACCGCAGGAGCAAGACGACGATGGCGTTGGCGACCAGGCCCGCGGTGGCCACGACGATCATCGGGACGCCGGGCACCTCGGGCGCGTCGCCGATCCTCTCGAACGCCTCATAGAGGATGAAACCGGCCACGCCCAGCAGCAGCACCGCATTGGCGACCGCCGTGAACACCTCCGCGCGGTGCCAGCCGTAAGTCCTGGCCGTCGACGCAGGCCCGTGCTTGGCCAGCAGGACCGCTGTCAACCCCATGAACATGGCAACCAGGTCGGTCAGCATGTGACCGGCGTCGGCCAGCAGTGCGATCGAGTTGATGGCCAGCGCGGTGGTCAGCTCCAGAAGGAAAAAGGCAGTCAAAATGCCCGCGGCAATGAGCATCCGGCTGACGCGGGTATCCGCGCCGCCGTGGCTGTGATCGTGTCCCGCACCCATCACCGCAATATATGCGCAAAACCGCATATATTGCAAGACGCTCTACCCGAAATCCGCTGTACCGGCTGTATTCGCACAAAACTGTATTGTCAGGGCGTGGGAACTCGGGGGTGCAGCGCGTGACGACCCACGCGCCGCGACGCAGTCAGGCGCAGCGCAGCGCCGAAACGCGAACCCGCCTGCTCGAAGCCACCATCGAATGTCTGGTGAAGTACGGCTACGCGGGCACCACGACCCCGCGCGTTGCGGAGATGGCAGGCTTGACCCGCGGGGCGCAGGTTCATCACTTCGGTTCCAGAGATGATCTGATGCTCGCCGCCATCCAGCATCTGGCCACCACCCGCACGGCCACCGTCGTTCCCGAGTACGGACTCAGGATGGCGCGCGCACAGGAGCCGCTGGAGGCCATCCTCGATATTGTCTGGGACATCCACACCGACGCGATGTTCATTCCCATCGTGGAACTGTGGGTTGCCGGCCGGACCGACCCCACGCTGCGGGCCGAAGTGGCCAAGGTCGAGGGCACAGTGGTGGGTGCAGTTTTCGTTGCGGTCGCGGAATACGTTCCCGACGAGGTCAAGAAGCCGATGGTGCAGTTCCTCTACACCGTGATGGACACGCTGCGCGGCATCCTGATCTCGTCCTTCGTCGACGCCGATCCGACGCGCGCCCGCCGCCGATGGGAACGGGCCAAACCCGGTCTGCGCCGGGCCGCCGACGACTCGATCAACGCGTGGATCGCCACCCGCTCCTAACCAAGATCTAATTTTTCGCCTACTGGGCTGGCGCCCTTACATACACACATGTATGTTTGTAACGCAGTGTGGCGGTATCGGTGCAGGGGGGTGCCGATGTCGCTGAAGCCGGGTGTGGCATCGGTCGCGATTGCGGAAACGCACATCGCGGGTGAGGGGTCCGATGCCGCCCCCGGCGCACACTGCCTCCCGGACTAGGCAAAAGCGTTGTGCGTCAGCGCCGAATTCATGAAGTCCCGAAAATGCAACCAGCGCCCGTCGCGCAGCGTGATGATGTGGGCGAATTCCGATTCCCACTCGAATCCGGTCTCCAGGCGTCGAAAGCGCATCCATCCCCACGTCGCCAACTGGTCACCGTCGGCGATGAACGTCCAGGCCTGCAGGTCCAGGATGGCCACGGTGGTTCCGACGATGGTGAAGAAGTCGATGGCGGCGGACATCCCTTCGAAGTCCCCGGCGTACGGGATCTGCGGTGTGCCGTAGTAGGTGATCCGGATATCGGGGTCCATCTGGCTCAGCGCGGTATCGAGATCGCCCCGGGGAATCGCGGCATAGATGAGTTTGGTGGCAGCGATATTGCGGGCCTCGACACTGGTTGTCGCATTGCTGGTCATCGGCTGAGCACCAGCGGCAGCTGGGTGTAGCCGTGGGTCAACAGGCTGGCCTGCTGTTTGACGCTGGCACCGTCGCCCAGCGCGATCGTGCCGAACCGGTCGAGTACAGCGTTCAATAGCGCGATCACCTCAAGACGGGCGAGCGCGGCACCGAGGCAGAAATGCAGACCATGCCCCAGGGAAAGCTGCGCACGGATATTGGGCCGGTCCAGGTCAAGGCGGTCGGGGTGGTCGAAGACCGCGGGGTCTCGATTAGCGGATCCGAAGAACAGTGCTACCCAATCACCTTCGCGGATAAGCGATCCCGCGATCTCGACATCTCGGGTCGCGATCCGGAACAAGCGCTGGGGAGGGCCGGTGAGGCGCATCGTCTCTTCGACGAAGGTGTTCAACAGCGACCTGTCGGCGCGCAGTCGTGCGGTGACCGCGGGCTCGGTCGCCAATGCGTGCAACAGATTGCCGATCAGATAGGTCGTTGTCTCGCTGCCCGCCACCACCAGCGTCACGCAGAACCGGACGATCTCCTCCGCGGTGAGCCGCTGACCGTCGACCTCGGCGCGCAGCAGCGCCGAGATCAGGTCATCGGCGCCTTCGGCGTCGGCGTCGTCAGCGTTGCTGTCGTGCCGTTCGGTGTGTTCGACGAGCCGTGCGGTGAAGGCCGCGACCATCTCCTGGTTACTGGCCATCCGCTCGTCGGGACTCATCGACGAGGACAGCATGAAAGCGTTCGCCCAGCGTTTGAAGCGGACGTGATCGCCGTCTTCGAGGCCGAGCAGTCGGACCATCGCCCTGGTGGGCACCTCTGCGGCGAACGCCATCACATCGGTTTCACCGTCGCCGAGCTCATCGAGTAGCCGGGGGATCAGCTCGTCGAGCCATCCGCCGAGACGTTTGACACGACGCGGGGAGAACGCCTGGCTGACCAGTTTGCGTTCGGCGGTGTGCAGCGGGGGGTCGGTGTTGACCAGCATCAGGCTCGGCGCCGACGACGCTTCCTGGATCGGGTCACGCGAGGAAAATGTCGCGCTGTCCTTCGCCGCCTCGAAGACCTGGTCGTAGCGGAACAACGCCCAGGCGGTCACCGGTTCGTCGAGACCGGGCACTGTGCCGGGTGGCCAGTCGCGGTATCCGGCGACGGGGGACAGGTCGCGCAATTCCTCGTAGAGGGGATACGGATCGGCGATACCCGCCGGTTCGCACAGGCGGGGCAGATGGGTCAATGGCATGCCGATCAGCCTGTTACAGCGGCGGAAACGGGTCGATATCCCGATGGGGAGCACTCCTGATCCCGTCCGGGCGGAATCTGCGTGCAGTTCGGTTACGCCGTCGTCCGCGCGGTGGGACGATCGGCCCATCATGACCCTCATCGACGGAAACCATCCCGGCTGGGCATCGCGGCCCGGCCCGTTCAGCGCCGTTCGGCGCCGCTATGCCGACGCCTGTGAGAACAGCGGCGTCGAACCGGCCGAAGATCCGGTCCAGTCAGTGGCCGAGGCCGTCGACGTCAACGCCACCGTGGTGCGCACCGCACTGGAGGCGGCCGGAACCGACTTCGTCGGCAAAGACGAGGCCCTTGCCGCGCTGGAAGCGGTCCTGGATCTGTCACTGCTGGAGCGGGAGCTGATCGAGGACGGTGCCCGGCGGCGGACGTTGGCGCTATTGCAGGTTCAGGAAGCGCTGAGCAAGCTACGGGTGGTCGACGAGGTGGCCAAGATCGTCGACCGCGCCACCAGGGAGCTCGTCGAATCGTGTGGTTTCGACCGGGCGGTGCTCTTTCGCGTTCACGAAGGCCGGATGGTGATGGAGTCCGCCTACTTCGGGGCCGATACCGAGGGCGCCGACAAGATGGTCGCCTTCGCGCAATCGGTGGCGCCGCCGCTGGACCACATGCTGTTGGAAACCCAGATGATCCGCAGGCATGCCCCGGCGATCGTCCGGGACGCCCGTAACGATCCGCGGGTCAACCGGCCGATCGTCGATTTCTCGCTGACCCATTCCTATGTGGCGGCACCGGTGATGCCGACCGGGAAGGTGATCGGGTTTTTGCACGCCGATCGGTTGTATTCGGGTCGCACGGTCGACGAGATCGACCGCGACACGGTGTGGGCGTTCGCCGAGGGATTCGGCTACGCCTTCGAACGCACTGTGCTGTTGGAGCGGATGCGCCGTCAGCAGGAGGAGGTGCGCCGGGCGCTGGCATCCGCCGACGAAGCGGTGCAGGCGCTCCAAGACGCCGACCTCGAACTGCGCAAGGTCGAACCCGTCGAGCGCAGTCAGGCCACGCGGTCACTCGCGGAAGCCGCGTCCCGGGCGCACGCGATCCTCACCCGCCGCGAGGTGGAGGTGCTGCGGCTGATGGCCAACGGCCGGACCAATCAGCAGATCGCCGACGAGCTGGTGATCTCGGCGGGCACCGTCAAATGCCACGTCAAACGGGTTCTGCGGAAACTGCATGCGACCAATCGCGCCGAAGCGGCATCGACGTATGTCCGAATGGGTGGGGGCCAGATCTAAAGCCAGGCCGACCAGAACCTGGTGAGCTGGCTCCCGGCGCCGGACAGAAACGCGGGCACACCCGACAGCTCGAAGAACCAGTAGACGATCGAGAAGAACCACTGATTCAGCGGCGGTGCGATCAGCAGGATGAACAGGATGAAAAAACCCCACTGCTTGAATCCGTTCAGGGCCCGCTGGGTGTCATAGCTCAGATGCGGTTCCAGCGCGCTGTAGCCGTCCAGCCCCGGGATCGGCAAGAGGTTCAGCAGCAGCGCGGTGATCTGCAGAAAGCCCAGGAAAGCCATCCCGGCCCAGAACACGCTGTGCGCCGGGTCGTAGAACAGCCGGGTCAGCGCCAACAACAGCACCGCAAGAACCAGGTTGGCGAACGGTCCGGCCAGGCTCACCAGCGTGCGCTGCCGGTTGGTCATCGACGATGTCCGCAGGTAGACCGCCCCGCCGGGCAGGCCGATCCCGCCGAGCGCGATGAACACCAGCGGTAACGCCAACGACAGCAACGGGTTGGAGTACTTCAGGGGGTTGAGCGTCAGGTAACCGCGGATTTCCACATCCCGGTCGCCGAACCGCCACGCGGTGAAGGCGTGCCCGAACTCGTGCAGGGACAGCGACACCACCCAGCCGGCGATCACGAAGATGAACACCCCGGCATACGCCAGCGGCGTCGGGGTCGCGGCCGCCAGCCATGCCAGCACACCTCCGAGCGCGGTGACCGCGACGATGGCCAGGAAAATCGGGCTCGGGCGGACCGACTGGTGAATGGACCGGATGCTCACCTCACGAAACTACCGGTGTGTCACCCCTCAGGAGACGCGCAGCCAGCCCTCGGTATGCCGGTAGAACGTCGAGCGGCGCACCGCGCGCGGTCCCGTGACCCCGTCACGCACCACCAACGCGCCGGTGGTGCCCAACTGTGCGGCTCGGCCGGTCACCCACCGTTTCGGGCGCAGCCGGGACGTCAACACCCTCGCCCGTAGCCCCGGCACCGTCGGGATCGGCTCGATCCGGACACCGGTGACCGCACCGTCGAACAGGACGGTGTCATCGACGACACCCTCGCCTTCGATCGTGGCCGCCTCATCGGGGGGCCGCCAGTACGCGGCACCGACGAGCACCTGCGCGGTCTCGTCGCGGATCAACGGAATCCGTTGTGCGGTACCGGTTCGCGCTCTGCGCGCACCCACCCGTCGGCGCAGGTGGGCCACTTCGACGCCGAGGCGGTCAGTGCGCAGCAACCGCGTCAGCACCGTGGCCAAGTCGGCATCGGTACCCACCACGATCACCCGCCCGGCGGTCGCGGCGGCGGCATCTATCTCGGCCGGATCGGTGACCGCAACGACAGGTAGTCCGGCCAGCGCGCGGGCCAGCCGGCGGGCGCCGAACCGCAACACGACGACGTCCGCGCGGGGATCTGCCATGGTCACTGCAGCTCCTTGGCTACCGGGAAGGTCTAGGTCGGATAAGGTAGCTCACCGGCTGGATACAAATTAAGCGCAGATCGAAGCGGAGATGCCATGCCGGCAATCGTCCTGATCGGCGCCCAATGGGGCGACGAGGGAAAAGGTAAGGCCACCGATCTACTCGGTGGACGCGTGCAGTGGGTTGTGCGCTATCAAGGCGGTAACAACGCCGGTCACACTGTTGTGCTCCCAAATGGGGAGAATTTCGCGTTGCACCTCATCCCGTCGGGCATTCTGACGCCCGGGGTGACCAACGTGATCGGCAACGGCGTGGTCGTCGACCCAGGGGTGCTGCTGACCGAGTTGAAGGGGCTGGAGGACCGGCAGGTCGACACCTCCGGGCTGCTCATCTCGGCCGATGCGCACCTGTTGATGCCGTACCACGTCGCCATCGACAAGGTGGTGGAGCGCTACGCGGGCAGCAAGAAGATCGGCACCACCGGTCGCGGTATCGGCCCCTGCTACCAGGACAAGGTCGCCCGCATCGGCATCCGGGTCGCTGACGTGCTGGACGAGAAGTTGCTCGCGGAGAAGATCCAGGGCGCCCTGGAGTTCAAAAACCAGGTGCTGGTCAAGATCTACAACCGCAAGGCGCTCGACCCCGACGAGGTGCTGCAGACCCTGCTGGCCCAGGCCGAGGGTTTCAAGCACCGGATCGCCGACGCCCGGCTGCTGCTCAACACCGCCCTCGAAAAGGGTGAGACGGTGCTGCTGGAGGGCTCCCAGGGCACGCTGCTCGACGTCGACCACGGCACCTACCCCTTCGTGACGTCGTCGAATCCGACCGCAGGCGGGGCGTCCGTCGGATCGGGAATCGGGCCGACCCGGATCACCACGGTCCTTGGGATCCTCAAGGCGTACACCACGCGGGTGGGTTCCGGTCCGTTCCCAACTGAGCTGTTCGACGAGTTCGGCGCGTACCTGTCCAAGACCGGCGGTGAAGTCGGCGTGACCACCGGCCGGGCCCGGCGCTGCGGCTGGTTCGATGCTGTCATTGCCCGCTACGCGACCCGGGTGAACGGCATCACCGACTACTTCCTGACCAAGCTCGACGTGTTGTCTTCCCTGGAGACGGTGCCGATCTGTGTCGGTTACTCGGTCGACGGTAAGCGCACCGACGAGATGCCGATGACCCAGAGCGACATCACCCGCGCCCAACCGATCTATGAAGAGCTGCCTGGTTGGTGGGAAGACATCAGCGCGTGCCGCACCTTCGACGAGCTGCCTGCCAAGGCGCGCGACTATGTGCTGCGGCTCGAAGAGCTTGCCGGCGCACATGTTTCGTGTATCGGAGTGGGTCCTGGCCGCGATCAGACCATCGTGCGCCGTGACATCCTGGCCCCATCTACGTGACCGATTACGGCCTCGACCCGCGTCGCGTCGACCCCGAATACGACCGGCACGGCGGCTTCCCGGTTTTCGAGGCGGCGGACCCCGGACCGGGTTTCGGCCGGTTCCTGGCGGCCATGCGGCGGTTGCAGGACCTTGCCGTGTCGACAGATCCCACCCAGGACGTCTGGACCGATGCCGCGGACCGCGTCGAAGAGCTTGTCGCCGAGTTGGATCCGTTCGAAGTCGCTGAAGGTATCGGTCCGGCCAACCGGGTCCCCAGTCTGCCCGGTGCGGGCAGCTTGCTGATGCCGCCATGGTTTGTCGATAAGTTCGAGGCCGACGGTGTGGCGCTGCGCGTGCAGTTCAGTCGTTATCACGTCGGGGGTAACAACGCGGTGCACGGCGGTGTACTGCCGCTGCTGTTCGATTCCGTCTTCGGCATGGTCATCCACGCCGCGGGCCGGCCGATCAGCCGGACCGCGTTTTTGCATGTCGACTACCGCAACGTCACGCCGATCGACACCGAATTGACCGCCACCGGCTGGATCCGCGAAGCGGAGGGACGCAAGGCGTTCGTCAACGCCGAGTTGCGTGACCCCGAGGGCACGCTGCTGGCCGAAAGCAACGGCTTGATGGTGCGCCTACTGCCCGGTCAGCCGTAAGCCTGCGACCATGGCGTCGTGACCCCCGACGGCGCGGACCGGCATGTGCGCAGACTCACCACGCCCAGGGCGGCCGCGTTCGCGGGTGTGTTGTTCGCGGTCCTGTTCGCGACGGCGCTGATCCTGATTCGTACGGCGCTCCCTGAGGGCGCTGCGCCCGGATCGCAGTGGCTCGACGTCGGCAGCACCAGGATCAAGATCTCGACGATCCTGATGCCGTTCGCCGGGATCAGCTTTCTGTGGTTCATCGGCGTCGTGCGCGACGGGTTCGGCACGTTCGAGGACAAGTTCTTCTCGACGGTGTTCATCGGCAGCGGTCTGTTGTTCCTGGCGATGATCTTCGCTGCGTCAGCGGTCGGTGCCGGGCTGGTCGCCAGCGCTGGCGTCATTGACGGGGACCACACCTCCGCGGTGGCTACCTTCGGCCGGATGACGCTGCTGGCCCTGACCAAGACGTATGCGCTGCGAATGGGCGCGGTGTTCATGATGTCGCTGGCCACCATCTGGCTACGGACCGGGCTGATGCCGCGCTGGCTGGTGCTGGTGACCTACGCGTCGGCCATCGGGCTGCTGATCGTCAGCGATATCAGCATGTGGATCGCGCTGGCCTTCCCGATCTGGGTACTGGTGGTCAGTCTGCTGGTGCTGGTCCGGGCCGGCGTCATCGACCTCCCACACCATGACGACCCGGAGTCAGTCCGCCAAACTTAGTGCCCCCGACGGACACAACCGGACGGCGTCGCTGACCCGCTTGAGCTCATCGTCGGGAATCTCGTCGGTGAGCACCACCACCAGGCCGTCATCGTCCTGGTCGAAAACGGCCTCCGCGGTCATCACGCACATCCCGGCGCCGATGCACATATCGCGATCTGCCCGCACATTCACCACGCCTCACACGTTAGCCTCGGTGCCGGCCCGCCGGCGTCTCGACCGTGGCGGGCCACCAGATCCGCGGCCCGATCATGGTGAACAGCGCCGGGATGACGACCGTCCGCACCAGGAACGTGTCGAGCAGGATGCCGAGACCGACAATGATGCCGAGCTGCGTGAGGACGATCAGCGGGAGCACACCGAGCACACAGAACACCGCGGCCAGCACAATACCGGCGCTGGTGATCACGGCTCCGGTGGCCGAAACGGCCCGGATGATGCCGCCGGTCGTGCCGTGCTCACGGGTTTCCTCCCGCGCCCGGGTGACCAGGAAGATCGTGTAGTCGACGCCGAGGGCCACCAGGAACAGGAACGCGAACAGCGGTGTGCTGTTGTCCATGGCGGGGAAACCGAACAGGTGCTGACTGACCCAGTCACCCAGCCCGAGGGCGGCAAGCGCGCTCAGCACCGTGACACCCACCAAGACCAGCGGTGCGATCACGGCGCGTAACAGGATGAAGAGCACGACCAGCACCACCACCAGGATCGCCGGGACGATGATCAACCGATCGCGCGCCGCGCCGTCGCGGGCATCGAGAGCCTGCGCGTCCGAGCCTCCCACTAGTGCGGCCGGATCCACCTGCTGTACCGAATCGCGAAGCCCAGCAATCGTTTCGAAGGCGCCATCACTGGCGGGGGCATCCTTGATGACGACCGACCATTGCGTCAGACCGGCGCCGTTGTCCCCGGCGGGGGTGGCCGACACCACCCCGGGGGTTGCCTTGATGGCCTGGGTCAGCTGCGGAGCCTGGGAGCTGGCGCCGATGACATGTGCCGGGTCGGTCAGCCCGCTGGGGAAATGGGCAGAGAGAGTGTCGAATCCGGTGACCGATTCGGCTTTCACGCGGAACTGCTCGGTCTGCGATAACCCGATGTGTGCGCCGAACAAGCCGCACGCCAACACGGCCAGCACCGCGAAGGACGCGATCAACACCCGGCCCGGTCTGCGGGCGACACCGGCGGCGATGCGATGCCATGCCCCGCTCTCGGTCAGATCCGCCGTGCCCTGGCGGGGGATGAACGGCCAAAACAGCCGGGTGCCACACAGGGCGAGCAGCGGGGGCAGGACCAGTAGCGAAAACAGTGCTGCGACAAGCAGTCCCGAAGCGGCCTGCAGGCCAAGGCTGCGGGTGCTCGGCGATGAGGCGAACAGCAGCGTGAGCAATGCGAGCACGACGGTGGCGTTACTGGCCACGATTGCCGGGCCCGCGGCCAGCACCGCACTGCGCAATGCCGCCCGATGGTCCGAATTATGGTGCAGCTCTTCGCGATAGCGCGAGATGAGCAGCAATGCGTAGTTGGTGCCCGCGCCAAATACCAGCACGCTGGTGATACCGGCGGTGGATCCGTCGGCCGTCAGACCCGCCGCGGTCGCGATGGGACCACCCACCGCGGCGCCGACGCGATCGGCGAATGCGATCACCGTCAGCGGCACCAGCCACAGCACGGGGGAGCGGTAGGTCAGGATCAGCAGCAATGCCACCACCGCCGCGGTTACCGCGAGCAGCGTCACATTCGCGCCCGCGAAGGCGTTGGCGATATCGGCACCAAACGCTGGGCCGCCCGTCACCTCGGCGCGCAGATCGCCGGGCAGGCCCTGAGTCGCCGCGTCGCGCAGTGCGGTGACGGCGTCGTTGAGCGCAAAGCCCGACAGGTCAGAGCGCATGGGCACAGCGGCCAGCGCTGCCTGCCCGTCGGTGGACACCACCAACGGTGCACCCGGCGGTGCCTGTGCGGTGGCCGCCATCCGGGTGAAGGCATCCTGCGCGGCCGCCCGGTCGGCAGGGGTCAGCGCCGCGCCGTCTGTGCGCGTGACCACGAGGATGGCGGGGGCGCGGTCGCCGCCGGGAAACGTCTTGAGCTGTGCGGCAGCCTTGGCCGAGTCCGCAGACGGCGGTAGTGACACCGGTGACTGTTGTGCTGAGGCGTCGCTGCCGATCAGCGCAATCAGTAGTCCGGATGCCAGGGTGACGAGTAGCGCCAGCACCCAGGAGCGCGGTGCGCTCACGACAGTGGCGAGTCGGTTCCAGCTCATGCCTCTAATATTTCAAATGCTTAACTATTAATCAAGTGAATAATCCGCGTGCGAGCCGATATGCTCGACCACATGACCGACCGCGTTGGGCTGGAGGCGCTGATCACCGCCGACGTTCGCGCGTTATCTGCTGAGTCCGAACAGATCGGCCGGGTCTTTGCAGGTCTCCACGATTTGGGTACCAACGATTTCCGCGCGCTGGTGCACATCATGGTGGCCGACAGTGCTGGCGCGCCGCTGACCTCCGGTGAACTCCGCAGGCGGATGGGGGTGTCCGGGGCGGCCATCACCTACCTGGTGGAGCGGATGATCTCCTCCGGCCACATCCGTCGGGAATCCGATCCAGCCGACCGCCGCAAGGTGATCCTGCGCTACGACGATCACGGCATGGCCGTCGCGCGAGCATTTTTCACTCCGCTGGGCGAGCACACCAGCGACGCCCTGGCTGATCTGCCTGATGCCGATTTAGCCGCCGCGCACCGGGTGTTCGCGGCTCTTACCGCGGCGATGCGGACGTTCGAAAAAGAGTTGGGCGTGGTTTAGTCCCGATAGCGATCGAGTCAGAACTCAGCGCGATAAATACGGAAAATACTCGCTCTGAGTGCTGACTCGATGGAGTCGGTTCGACTAGTCCCGGTTCAGCGTGGCCTCTTCGAGATCGAGGCCGTGTAATAGCGACCGCAACACCTCATCGTCGATGCGTTCTTCGTCGCGCTCCTTGATGAGCACTTCCCGTTCGGCGGCCAACATCTCCAGTCGCAGTTTGCGGAACACTGTCGCCGGGCTCTCGCCGATATCGTCCTCGGCCCGACCCAACTGTTCCCAGGCGGCGTCACCGCGGCGAGTGTTCCAGCGGCGCAACACTTCCGCGGCACGGTCGTACACGTCGGTGGGCTGGCCGGTTTCCTTCTGCGCGGCGATCAGTTCGTCGAGCCGGCTGGCCGCCGCGTTACCTGCCCTGGTCTGCGCCGCGGCGGCCCTGACCACATCGGTATGGGCCTCATCGCCCCGGATCCCGAGCTTGCGGATCAACAACGGCAACGTCAGGCCGTGCAGTAGCAGCGTGCCGATCACCACCACGAAGGTCAGGAAAACCAGATGCGGTCGTCCCGAAAACGGCGCCCCGGACAGCGTCGTCATCGGCACCGCGAACGCGGCGGCCAGTGACACCACCCCCCGCATCCCGGCCCAGCCGATCACGAACACCTGCGCGGCGGTGGGTGCTGGTTCGCGTTCCCTGATGTGGGCGAACATCAGTCGCGGCAGGTAGGCGAACAAGAACAGCCAGACGATCCGGACCACGATCACCGTCGCCAGGACGGCAACCGACGAGATCGCGAGCACCGAGAACGAAATCCCTTTGAGCTCGCTGACCACCTTGGGTAGCTGCAATCCGATCAGCAGAAACGCGAACGATTCCAGTACCAGCTGCAGGGCCCGCCAAACCGCGTCGTCCTGCAACCGGGTGGCATAACCCGCCCGCGTGGAACGCTGCCCGAGGAACAGCGCCGCCACCACCACGGCGAGCACGCCGGAACCGTGGATCTCCTCGGCGAGCAGGTAGATGATGAACGGCGCCACCAACCCGATCGCGCTCTCCACCAGCGGGTCATCGAGCCGGGCCCGGATGTAGACGATGAGCTTGCCGAGCACACCGCCTACCGCGACGCCCCCGACGACGGCCAGTCCGAAGGTGGCCAGGCCGTGCCCCCAGCTCGAGGCGGCGCCGATCGCCGCCGCCAGCGCCACCTTGTAGGCGGTCAGCGCGGTGGCGTCGTTGAGCAGACTCTCGCCGCCGAGCAGCGTCATCATCCGCCGCGGTAGGCCGAGCCTGCGGCCGATCGCCGTCGCCGAGACCGCATCGGGTGGCGCGACGATTGCGCCGAGGGTCAATGCCCCGGCCACGGTCAGATCCGGCACGGTGTGGAACGCGACGAAGCCCACCGCGAACGTCGTCGCCAGTGGCAGCCCGACGGCCAACAGTCCGATCGCCCGGATATTGCGCCGCATATTCAGATACGAGCTCTCCAGACCCGCCGACCACAGCAGGGGCGGCAGGACGACGAACAGCACCAGGTCCGGCTCCAGGGCGACCGCGGGCACCCCGGGTATGAGTCCCACGAGCAGTCCTGCCACCACCAGCGCCAGCGGCGAGGACAGATTGAACCGTCGGGCCAACGCCGATAACAGGACAGCGGCCACCAACACGGCCAACAGCTCGGCATTCACGCGGTCAAACCTCCCTCGGGGCTTGGGTCGGGACGGCACCTATCCTTGGACAGATGTCTGTCGATGGACGCAACCTCGTGAGCAGCATGCAGGATTCCCGCACCAGGTGCCCACGTTGAGGCGCACACGGCAGCGGAAGGTCTCGCCCGCCCCGGTAATCGGCTGTGAACATCTCAGCGCGGCCGTCGGCGCGGACGAACCCGCGCAACGCAGCCCCGGCTGCCAGGAGTGCGCGGAGATCGGCGAATCCAGCTGGGCGCACCTGCGGATGTGTCTGACCTGCGGTCATGTCGGCTGCTGCGATTCCAGTCCGCACCGGCACGCCACCGCCCATTTCCACGAGACCGACCATCCCGTGATGCGTTCGATAGAGCCTGGTGAGGGCTGGCGCTGGTGCTATGTCGACCTGGAGCTGAGTGCATGACCGACGAGGACACGACGGAGTCCGCCGAGATCGCTGCCGACGAGCCCGACAATGAGGCCGAGCCGCAGGAATCGCCCCGGCGCGGCCCGCGGGTGATGCTGCTCGGCGCGGGTGAACTGGGTCGTGAACTGGTCACCGCGTTTCAGCGCCTCGGCGCCGAGGTGATCGCCGTCGACGCGTCCGCGGACGCCCCGGCGCACGGCGTGGCCGACGAGACCGCGGTGGCGCAGCTGACCGACCCCGACGAGGTGGCCGCGCTGATCACTCGGCTGGCCCCGGATTATGTGGTGCCCGCAACGGATTCGGTGGCCGCCGATGCCTTGGCCGCGGCCGCCGACAGCGGTGCGACCGAGGTGGTGCCAAGCCCCCGCAGCGCTCGACTCACCCTGGACCGGGAGGGGTTGCGCAGGCTCGCTGCCGATGAGCTGGGATTGCCGACCGCGCCGTTCTGGTTCGCCGGTTCGGTCGACGAGCTGACGGCGATCTCCGAGCATGCCGGTTTCCCCTTGGTGGTCAAGCCGCTGGTGGCGCTACCCGGCGAGGGACAGTCGGTGCTGCTGCGACCCGATGACGTGCAGCCGGCCTGGGACCTGGCGATATCTGCAGGGGGGCTCACCCACAACCGCGTGCTGGCCGAGACGGTCGTCGAGATCGACTACGAGGTCACCCTGCTGACGGTCCGCACCAACGATCCGCAGGGGGGACTGCACTTCTGCGAACCCATCGGGCACCGGCGGGTTGAGGGCTTCACAGGTGAACTTGTTCTCGAGTCGTGGCAACCGCAGCAGATGAGCCAGGCGGCGTTGGACGCGGCCCGCTCGATCGCGGCGCGGATCGTCAACGCACTCGGAGGCCGAGGGGTGTTCGGGGTGGAGCTTCTGGTCCGTGGGGACGAGGTCTATTTCTCGGATATCCAGGGGCACCCGAGAGATACCGGCCTGGTGACACTGCGGTCGCAGCGGCTCAGTGTGTTCGAGTTGCATGCCAGGGCCATCCTTGGCCTGCCGGTGGACACCATCATGATCTCGCCCGGTGCGGCCGAGGTGATTTACGGCGGTGCCGAGGCCGGGCACACCGAAGCGGCGCTGCAGGACGCGTTGGCCGAGGCGCTGCGGGTGCCGGAAACCGATATCCGCGTGTTCGCCCACCGCACCGTTTTTCGGTCCGGGTTCAGTGTGTTGCGTCGACGGCTGGGGTTGGCGCTGGCGACAGCGCCCGATGTGACGACCGCGCGGGACCGGGTGCGGCAGGCTTCGACCGCGCTGCGCAGCGTGTGGCCGGCAGGGAAGGAACAGTGATCGGCCGCTCCGAGGACTCCGACGGCTCCAGCCCGCTGCCGTTCCTGGCGGCGTTGGTGATCATTGTCGTCGTCCTGATCGGTATCGGTATTTTTGCGCTCACCAGCGACGACGGCATGGCGGAGACGGATCGGGTCGCCAGGGCCGCAGTGGCTCAGAACGACGCGCTGCAACGGCAGAATTACACCGATCTGCAGCAGTACACCTGTGCTGCGGTCGTCGGGACCGAGGCTGAGATGGCTGCCAGACAACGAGATTCGCTCGCCGGCCGGGGCGCGCGGTACGTCGACGGCGTGACCGGGGTGGCCATCGACGGCGACCATGCGACGGGCACCGTGGTGTACCACTTCGACAAGGCCAAGGACATCAAGATCGACACCCCGATGACGTTTGTCCGCGAGGATGGGGCATGGAAGGTCTGTTCGCCCGGCGCGCTCTAGGTGTGCGACTATGCGGACGTGAGTTACGCCGGAGATATCACGCCAGAACAGGCATGGAAGTTGCTCAGCGACAATCCCGCTGCGGTACTTGTGGACTGTCGCACCGAAGCGGAATGGCGCTTTGTGGGGGTGGCGGATCTGGCCAGCCTTGACCGTGAAGTCGTCTACATCGAATGGAACAGCACCGACGGCCGACGCAATGAGAACTTCGTCGCCGACCTGACCAGTGCTGGCGTCGCAGCCGACGATGATGCGGGCGAGCGGCCGGTGATCTTTCTGTGCCGCTCCGGTAACCGATCCATCGGTGCTGCCGAAGCGGCCACGGCAGCGGGTATCGCACCGTCCTACAACGTGCTCGACGGGTTCGAGGGCAACCTCGATGAGAGCGGTCACCGCGGCGCCACGGGGTGGCGGGCCATCGGTCTGCCCTGGAAGCAGTCATGACCGACACCAACGCCGAGGGCAAGCCGTCGGTTCGGGTCCCCAAGCCGCTGCCCGACGGTGTCAGCCAGGCGACCATCGGTGTGCGCGGCGGGCTGTTGCGCTCAGGCTTCGAGGAAACCGCCGAGGCGATGTATCTGACCTCGGGGTACGTCTACTCTTCGGCCGCTGACGCCGAGAAGGCCTTCACCGGCGATATCGACCGCTACGTGTATTCGCGCTACGGCAACCCGACCATTTCGATGTTCGAGGAGCGACTGCGCCTCATCGAGGACGCCCCGGCGGCGTTCGCGACCGCATCGGGGATGGCCGCGGTGTTCACCGCATTGGGTGCCCTGCTCAAGGCCGGGGACCGGTTGGTGGCCGCCCGCAGTCTGTTCGGCTCATGCTTTGTGGTGTGCAACGAGATCCTGCCGCGCTGGGGTGTGGAGACCGTCTTCGTCGATGGTGAAGACCTGACCCAGTGGGAAGCGGCCCTGAGCAAGCCCACCCAGGCGGTGTTCTTCGAGACCCCGTCCAATCCCATGCAATCGCTGGTGGATATCGCCGCGGTCAGCGAACTGGCGCACGCCGCCGGCGCGAAAGTGGTGCTGGACAACGTCTTTGCCACGCCACTACTACAGCAGGGCATGCCGCTCGGTGCCGATGTCGTCGTCTACTCGGGCACCAAACACATCGACGGGCAGGGTCGGGTGCTCGGCGGGGCGATCCTCGGTACCAAGGAGTACATCGAAGGGCCGGTGCAGACGCTGATGCGACACACGGGTCCGGCGATGAGCGCGTTCAACGCCTGGACACTGCTCAAGGGTCTGGAGACGCTGGCGGTGCGGGTCAACTACAGCACTGCCTCTGCCCTGAAAGTGGCGGAGTTCCTGGAGAACCACCCATCGGTGCGGTGGGCGCGTTACCCGTATTTGCCGTCGCACCCGCAGTACGACCTGGCCAAGCGGCAGATGTCCGGGGGTGGCACCGTCGTGACGTTCGATCTCGACGCCCCCGACGGCGGCGGTAAGCAGCGGGCGTTCGAGGTGCTCGACAAATTGCGGCTCATCGACATCTCGAACAACCTCGGCGATGCCAAGTCCTTGATCACCCACCCGGCCACCACCACCCATCGGGCGATGGGCCCGGAGGGCAGGGCCGCGATCGGCCTCGGTGACGGTGTGGTGCGCATTTCGGTCGGCCTCGAGAGCACCGACGACGTGCTGGCGGATCTGGATCAGGCGTTGAGCTGACCGTGGTCACGATCATTTTTTATGTTAAGTGCAATTCTTGCGAAGTTATCTGAGTGACCTCTAGGTCTTGCCCTTGATGAGCAAACCCGATTTCGCCGTGGCGATCTCACGGCCGCTCACTTCGGTCGGTCGGCAACGGCGAGAACATATCCTCTGCACGGCAAGGAAAATGTTTGCCGTGCGCGGTTTTCACGGCACCAGCATGGACGACCTCGCAGACTCCGCTGGCCTCAACAAGGCGACGCTCTATTACTACTACGCCCGCAAGTCACTGTTGCTCTTCGACATCTACGGGCAGGTCGCATCGGCGACGATGTCAGCGGTGCGGTCCGACCCGAACTCTGCTCCCCGGTTGGTATTACAGCGCTGCACCGTCAATTTGTTACAGGTCATTGCCGCCGATCCCGACGGTGCTGCCGTGTACTTTCAGGAGAGCCCCTACATCGGTGAGTGGTTCACTAAAGACCAGGTTGACGAGATTCGTCGTGCGGAAGCCTTTGTCTACGAACAGATTCGCGATGTGATCGATCGCGGAGTCGCCGTTGAGGAGTTCCGAAGTTGCGATTCGCATGTTCTTGCGCTGGGCTACATCGGCATGACGCTAGGGTCTCACCGATGGCTCACCCCCGGCTCCCCGGAAGGTGCGGTGCGCATCGCCAACGAGATTAACCGCGTCCTGTGGCGTGGGTTATCGCGCCCAAACCTCGACGTTGCTTGACGGGTCTAGCTCGCTAGGTCACTAGACTGCGGTGAGCGTGGTCGGCCGGTGGACGTTGCGGAGCGATACTCGCCGCCGGGTCGGGTTCCAGGCGTGCGCGATCAGGTGCGAGTGCGTCTATCGATCGATGGGCCAACGTGTCGAGGATGGCATTCATGGCCGTGCACCGGTCCAAGTTCATCGGCGGAGCGTTCGTGGCGGGTCCGCCAGTATCTGCTGGGAGACCCCGTAGGCGGTGGAGTTGCCCGCTGCCACGCCGGGCGCGAACTCGGTCGCTGAGATCGGGCGGTGCACCTATTAGACGACGCACGGACGCGGGGTGGTGGTATCTCCATCCCCAGACCCAATCGTGCCGTTGGGTCCGATCGTCCATGGACCGCCGCCGATTCCGAAGAGGTTGATCACGTGCGGTCGATCGAGCCGCGATGGTGCCGCGGCGATGAGTCCAGCGGGCCGTAATCGATTGTGGTGATGGTCAGATCGCGCACTCCAGGTTCGTTAGTGGATTGGGGAGAACGGCGTCGGATCTAGCAGGACGGCCTGTACGTCGATGATCTCGGCGAAATCGAAACCGGCCATGTCGGCGGCGAATCCCGGGCTGGCCATGACCTCCCGGGTGATCTCTTCGGGGTCGACGCCGGGTGGGTAGCGGACCAGGGCGACGAGTCGATGCGCGCCGCCATCCTGTTCGGTCCATACGCCGTGGGTGGTAATCCCGAACGTGGCGAAGGTTGCCAGGTGCCGGGCCCAGTGCACGGTTGCATAACGCTGCAGAGCGTCTGGCGATCGAAGGGTGTAGATCCTGAGCTGAAACATCTTATGCTGCTTCCTGATTCGTTGATTTGGGCGAGTGCGGGCCTGGGGTGGGGCGCGTCAGATCGTCAGGGACACGCACGAGCCGGTCACCGCCAGGCTTGTAGCAGCGCGCGGGCGCCGATGATCCGGCCCCACTGTGCTTGCAACGCAAGTCCATTCAGCAATGTGGCCACCACAGCCAGCGCCACGGTTAGCACACCGGCTGTTGTCCCGAGCACCCCTGGCGCCGGCATCGGCCGGTCCCCATATCGATGCACGCTGGCCCATCACCGAGATCGGGGCGGCGGCATGGGTGAGCAGGTTGAGGTTCATGGCGGGTTCCCTTCGGGGTTAGGTGCTAGCAACGCTAACTCCGAGCCCTGGAACGTGTCAATAGCAGCGCTAACACATCTAGCAGTGATAGCCTTCGGGCATGGCCATCGAGGATCGACGTGAGCGTGAGCGGGCTGCCCGCCGCCGGCTGATCATCGACAGGGCTCGCAGACTGGCCGAGGCCGAGGGCTGGGATGCCGTCACCACCCGGCGGTTGTCCACCGAAATCGAATACAGCCAGCCTGTCTTGTACAAACACTTCGCCGGCATGGACCGCATTGCTGATGCGGTTGCCCTCGACGGGTTCGTGGAGCTCGGCGAGGCGACTCGGGCCGCCCGCAGCGAGCCCGGTGAGACCGGCGATGTCCTGACCCGGATTGCCCACGCCTATCTCGACTTTGCTCGTGACAACCCGGCGGTGTACGACGCCATGTTCACCCGCGCGACGACGTTGCGCTTCGCTGCCCAGGACACACCGCCTCAGCTGACGGCGGCGTTCAGTGAACTGCGCCAAGCAGTCAGCCTGGTCGCCGACGACCAGGATGCCGAGACGCTCAGCGAGGTGTTGTTCGCCGCGTTGCACGGACTGGTCACCCTCGGCCGTGCCGACCGGCTGCGCCCTGACTACGCCTCCGCCCGTATTCACCTGCTCGTCGAACTGTTCACCAGCAGAAGGGAATCCGTGCGCTAGGTCGACACCGGCGGAGTGCCGTTCAGGATACGGGCACCCATGATGGTCCCGGTGCCGAATTGCCCACGCTGACAATCGATATCATCGAAGGAACTACCCACTGGCTTGCCGTACCCGCATCGTGACGCTTCGCCGGCCGAGGGCTGCGGGGCTATCGCACCAGCTGATCTAAAGGTCTTCGACGTATGCGAGCCCGCCGCTCACGGCGGGACGTCGAAAAGCGCGGCGCTCGGACACCCGATGAGAAATTCGGCTGCGAATCCACTGATCGGACCGGCAAGTGTCGTTACGCTTCACGTGTCGATACGGGGTCGGAACCCGAGGGAGAGTGGGCTAGTGGCGAATCATGTCGCTCGGGCCGGAGCGGCCGCGTTTTTGTTGGGAATGACCTTCGCCGGGCCGCAGCTTGCGGTAGCCGCGGCCGATTCCCCCGATACCGACTCATCCGCCGCGTCAACGGGTCCGGCGGCCCAGCATGGCAAGGCGCAGTCTGCCAGCAGCGCTGCCCGCGGCGCGCAGGCCCGCACAACGGCGACCGCCCAACGTTCGCGCGCGTCGGCGACGGGTAGACGAGTCCCCTCCGGTGCGGCCACTCAACCGCGCTCGCGACTGAGCGCACCCGCGGAGGTGGTGGCCCGGCGAGTCACCGCCGCCGCACCGGCGGACACCGCTGACCTCCGGTCAGCGGCCCGGGCGCAGGCCCGGTCGGCGCAATTTGCGCCGCGGGCCTTATCAGCGTCGGGCGCATCCACCGCGTCGTCAATCGGTAACGCCGGCTGCGTGGTGTGCTGGGGCGCGACGGCCACTTCGCCCGACCAGGCATTCACCGCAGCCGTCAACCATCTGTTCAACTCGGCCTTCACCGGGTTGTCCTCCTTCCCGGCCAACCCGATATCGGACATCGTCACCGGAGCGTTGGTGCTGATCCGCCGCACGCTGTTCTTCGTGCCGGAGGGCGTCACGGCCAGCCAGGTCGGCAATTCCCTCACCATCGCGGTCAACACCGGCAGCGTCGCCTACGTCCGTCAGAACGGCTCCTCGCTAGAGATATCGGGTGATCCCTCATTCTTCCGCGCCACCGTATTCACCACGGGCGCTCAGACGACGGTCGCGGTGGGCAATCCTGGCAACGCGGGATGCGCCGGCGTCGTCCTGGCCTCCGGGCAGATGGTGGGGAACCTGACCACAGCCCAGATCGACGCCGTCCGGTTCGGCGCCGGTGCGTCCGTGCTCGGCACGGTGACCTTGGCGGTGAGCAACGGCGACACCCTGACACTGCGCGATGCCGTGCGAGGCATGCAAGGCGTGGAGATCGACGCACCGGTGATCCTTGCCAACGACGTCTCCGTCGAGGCTGGCAACCAGAATGTCACGTTCGGCGGCACGGTGGACGCGGCGAGAGCGGGCAAAGAGTCGCTGAGTGTGACGGCGTTGGGCACGACCACATTTGAGGCGGCTGTCGGCGGGATGACTCCGCTGGCCAGTCTGCTCACCCAGGGCATCGCCCCGCTGGTCATCCAGCAGTCCGCCGACACGGTAACCATTCCGCTGCACTACCTTCCAGAGTTCAGCACCTCCGGCCAAGCGCAGGTCAAGTACGGCATCGACGTGGCCATTGGCAATAATCCGTCACAACTCTACGAATTCGACACCGGCGGGGTTGCGTTCTTCGCCGGTTACAACTCGGCGTTCTGGAAAGACACGCCGCTGACGTCCACCGGGGTCTCCGAGGGCTATTCGTCGGGCAACTACTACAACGGCGTCGTCGCCAACACCGCCATCACCCTCGGCCAGGGCTCGCATACGGTGTCCACCGGCCCTATCCAGATCGCCGCCATCCTCACTGGTGGAAATGCCAATACGAGCACTATCTTTGACTTCACCAACCCCGACGCCCCGCCGGTCGAAGATCACTTCTTCGGCGATTTCGGAGCGTCGTTCAACACGCTGACGGTCCCCGGTTTGGCAGATCCTTTGGCAAACCCGCTATTTCAGCTTCCCGGGAACCTCTCCAGTGGATTCCTGGTGCAACTCGGACCGATCGGTGTCCAACCGCAGCTGACCGTCGGTGTCACCGATGCCCTGCGTGATCAGTTCACCTATGCCGTCCCGGTGACGCCGGCGACGGGCGGCGGAACCTACCCGGTGTCCGGCTATCCGGTGCTGAGTTGGTTTGGCTTCTCGCCCAGCTACTCTGCCCAGCAGGGGGATCAGCCGGCACAACAAATAGGGGTCGATTCCACCCTGCCGTCCCTGATCGACAGCGGCGCGCCGTCGACGGGAGTACGAATCAAAGGGCTGGGCGGAGATCCTTATAACGACAACGGGCAGTTGAAGTCGGGCACAACCTTCATCGCGGAGTTCCCGACCGCGATGGGTCGTGAGCCGCTGACCTGGACATTCGTCGCCGGCGACAACGGATCGGTCAACCTCGTCAACTATCAGCAGGGCGAGCCCGGCGGCATTCAGAACGTCAACACCGGACTCAACCTGTACAACGACTTCGATGTCATGTTCGACATCGCGGACCAAGTCATCTGGCTGCGGCCTACCGGGGCACAGGCGACGGTGTCGCTGCAGTCGGTGACCACGACCGGCTCCCAGACCTACCGGCAGGCTGCGAATCTGGCCGGTACCTACACCACCGACGGCGGTGACTTCGCCGTCGGCGGTGTGACGACCCTGCTCGGCAGTACCGTCGTCAAAGCCGGCAGCGGGGACGTGACCTTCGCCGGCACCGTCGATGCCGGTGCCGGTGCCGGTGCCGCCGCCGGTGCCGCTGCTTTGACGGTAAATACAGGTGGCACAACGACATTCGTGCGTGAGGTGGGGAGTCTGGGGGAACTGGCCAGTCTGACGACCGACGCGGGTGGGGCAACCAAATCCGCGTCGGTGGCGACCACCGGCAGCCAGACCTACGGCGACGCCGTGTCTCTCAACGGCTTGTACTCGGTGACCGACGGGTCGTTCACGGCGGGCGGCGCGGCCACCCTGGTGGGGCCGGTCAGTGTGGCAGGTGGCGACATCACCTTCAGTGACCGCATCGACTCTGAATCCGGCCGCGGCTACCAGCTCACTCTGACACCCGGCGCAGGCAAGACGGCCACGCTCGACGGCGACATCGGCGTGACCAACCCGCTTGGCGGACTCACTCTCACAACGAGCGGCACGGCTACCGTCGTCGCGCCCCATTATGTCGCTCTGGCAGGCAATCTCGGCTACTCCGCCGACAAGGGCCTGTCCATTGGGGATGGCGTGACCGCCACCTTCACCGGGGGCGGCCTGATCGCGAACTTCACCGACAGCGGCGTCGTCATCGGACAATCAACAGCCTCGGCGATCACGGATTTCGCGATCAGCGGCAACGGCGCCAACGGAGTTCAGCTCAACGGAACCACCGACGCGTTGATCGAGAACAACGTCATCATCAACAACGCTTCCGACGGTGTGGTGGTCAGTACGGGTACCGGTAACCAGATTCTGTCGAACTCCATCTACGGCAACGGCGGCACGAACGGCTTGGGTATCCATCTGCAGTCCGGAGGCAACAACGGCCAGCCGGCGCCGGAGCTGCAGTCCGCAGTTCTGGACGGCACCAACCTCACGGTGACTTTCACCGTCAAACCGCCGAACTCCGGCCTGTACACGGTGCAGGTGTTCTACACACCCAGCCCAGCGGTCGGCCCGGTTCAGGGACAACAGCTGGTGGATACGGTGACCGGACTGCAGGGGCAGAGCGATGTCACCATCACCGCCCCCGACTGGGTCGCCACCGGCGGGTTCATCACCGTCACCGCCACCAGTGCAACCGGCGACACCTCGGAGTTCTCGACCGCTGCCACGATCACCACCTAGTCGGCTATAGCGCCGCCCAGTGAGCTGGATCACGTTATGATCGGCCCGTGACCAGCGGGAATGCGCTGATGGGGCGGGATGTAGAACTGGCGACCTTACGCCGGGCGCTCAGTGGGGTCGGCAACTACTCGGGTGTGGTGATCGCGGGGGCGGCTGGAGTCGGCAAAACCCGGCTGGCTCGTGAGTTGCTGGCCCAGGCCGCCGCGGCAGGGACCAAGACGAACTGGATCGTCGGGACGGCGTCCGCGCGTCCCATCCCCCTCGGTGCGTTCACCGCGTCGATCGGGGAGGGCTGGCCTGAGCGGGGAGCGGCGGAACCGGCGCCGACGGTCCGGCGGGTGATCAATGCGCTTGTCGCACAGCAACGTCAGGGCCGGATGCTGATCGGTATCGACGACGCCCATCTGCTCGACGGGTTCTCCGCGCATGTCGTGCACCAACTTGCCCAGACCAGGGAGGCGCGTCTGGTCGTGACGGTTCGCACCGGCGGGCAGGAGCCGGACGCGGTCAAAGCGCTCTGGAAGGACGGGCTGCTGGCTCGACTCGATCTGGAACCACTGGCGCCGGAGTCCACCATGGCGATGGTGGAAAGCGTGCTGGAGGGTCCCGTCGATGCTCGTAGTTCGCAACGGTTCTGGCGTCTCACCGGCGGAAATGCGCTATTTCTCCGACAGCTGCTCAACGATCAGGTGGCGGCGGGCCGGATGCGGCAGGTCGCCGGGGTGTGGCTATGGGACGGTGATGTGGCTGTCTCGCAGTCGATGAGCGATCTGGTCGGCAACCAGCTCGACCGGTTACCGCCGGAGCTGGCGGTGGTGGTGGACACCCTGTCGCAGTGCGAGCCGCTCGATGTCGATGTGCTGTGCGATCTGGTGGGCAGGGAGCACCTGGAGAGCGCCGAACAGATGCATCTGGTGACCGTCGAGCGCACCGGCTCCGCCCTCGCCGCCCGCCTGGCACACCCGTTGTTCGGGGAACTGCGCCGCGCGAATGTCGGCGAGCTGTACCTGTCGAAGGTGCGCGGCAGCCTGGCGCAGCGGATGGGCCAGGACGCCGATCACGACCCGCAGACCACTGTCCGCCGGGCCCTTCTGACGCTGGAATCGAA
This sequence comes from Mycobacterium sp., assembly GCF_965229105.1. GTDB lineage: Bacteria > Actinomycetota > Actinomycetes > Mycobacteriales > Mycobacteriaceae > Mycobacterium. Next base: position 6,258,325 of record NZ_OZ245858.1, on the reverse strand, counting down.
TTTGCCACCCGACGCTGACCTGTATCTGGACGCGGCACGGCACACGATGACATTGCTCGACCTCGACCTGGCCGAACGGTTCGCCACAGCGGCGGCCGCCGCCGGGTCCACCGATGCGGTGAAGACCCTGGCCGTCAACCGATTCCTGGCCGGTGCTGGTGAGCAGGCAGAGGAACTGCTGCGCGGGCTGACCGACAGCGGGGAGGTCGCCGAACGGCACCGGTGGGTGTGCCTGCGGGCGGCGAACCTGGTCTGGATGCTCGGGCGGCCCGCCGAAGCCGCCGAGAATCTGGCGGCCCTGGCCCAGGGCGCGGAAACCGATGAGCAACGCGCCGTCCGCTACGCGGTCGAAGCGTGTGTTGATGCCTTCTTTGCCCGCTGCGATGATGCTGAGCGAAAGGCAAGGGCCGCACTGGCATCCGATGCGCTCTCGGACCTCGACGCGATGTTGGCCTCGGTGGCGCTACTGATGGCGTGCGGCGCGCTGGGACACGCCGACGATATCGGGCAGGTGGCTCTCGCCGCGCTGGACCGGGCCAGTACGTCCTATGAGGCATCACATATGCGGTTCTGGTTCGGCGGAGTCTATGCGCGCGCCTGCCGGCTGACCGGCCGGATCGAGCAGTGCCACTCGGCCGCTGCCCGGCTCTCGGCGTTGGCTGAGGATATGCCGGGGCTGGCGTACGCGAACCTGGTCTTCCTCACCGGCGTGGCCGAGCTGATGCGCGGCGATCTTCCTGCCGCGGTCAAGAAGCTACATGAGGCTCTGGCCGGCGCCGAAAATCACGGCGTGACAACGGGTTTGGGCCCTGCCTGTACGTTCGCCCTGGCCGAGGCGCACGCCAAGCTGGGGGAATCGGAAGCCGCGACGGACATGCTGGTGCAGGCCCGGGCACGGGTGAAACCGGAGGCGCTGTTCATGCAGACCGGTCTGGCGCTGGCGACCGGTTGGGTGCAGGCGGCCAACGGTTCGTTGGCCGAGGCGACCGCGACGGTGCTCGACGAGGCGAAGATCGCGCGGCATCGTGGCCAGCCCACCCATGAGCTGGCCTGTCTGCAGGCCGCAGCGCAGTGGGGGGTACCGGATGTGCTGCCGGTGGTGGCTGCCAGGGCCAGGGAGCTGGCCGGCGAGCTGGATCTGGCTTTGGCCAATGCGGTTGCCGGACATGCCGAGTCACTCCTGGCCAGCGACGGGGAGGGCCTGCTCGCGGCGTCGGAGGCGTATCGGGTGATCGGCGACCGGGCCACCGCAGCCGATGCGGCTGCGCAGGCGGCGGTGGCCTTCACCGGCGGCCAGCAGCGCAACCGTGGACTCTTCGCGGGGTCGGTGGCCAGCCAGTTGGTCGCCGAATGTGGCGGGTTGTGTACTCCGGCGACCCGCAGTCCGGTATCGCCGACACCGCTGACGGGCCGTCAGCGCGAGGTGGCCGAGATGGTGGCAGCCGGGTTGTCCAACAAGGATATTGCCGATCGGCTGGTGTGCTCGGTGCGCACCGTCGAGGGCCATATCCTGCGCGCCTGTCAACGGGTCGGAGCCACCTCGCGCCACGATCTGGCCCGGATCATGCGATTGGGCTGGCAGGGCTAGCGGCGCACTGCTATAGCTGAAGGACGAGACGAAGCGCGGCGTCAACTCGACGGATCTCGTCCCGACTGAGATAGCCCACGCTCGGGCCGAGGCGGGCAGGGTCAACCGCCGAAGTCTGTTCGGCAAGGACTTTGGTTGTGCGGCCTTCGATCTCGACCTCCGGCCTGAAGCTCGCGTGACGTGCTGAAGTCGATGTGGGAGCGACCAGCCACGTTGACAGTGGTAGATCGTCGGATTGAACAACCACGGCAAATCGGGTGCCAGACTGTTCGCGGCCGCGAACACCTCGCGGGGCGTTCAACCGATGCACCTCACCACGCACGCAGGGTCTCCATATCGCGAAGCACCTGCGCGGACTCGGCGCGGTCCGCTTCGTCAGCTGCTAATTCCTCCGCTTCGGCGCGGAGACGTGCGGCAGCCTTGAGCCGAGCCGCGTCGATGAGGGCTGCCCGGACAGCTGCAGATACCGGCGTTCCATCGCTGGTTAGTGCCGCAAGCGCTCGCGAGGCGTCCTCGTCAGGTCGGAAAGTAATGGTGTCAGCCATCAGAGAAGCGTACTACAAAATGTAAGACAGCTACGACGCTCAGCGGGGGTGTGCGACTGTGCGGCGTCATCATGTGATGACGCGCTGGGGAGCTAGTGCTGCCAGGAATCTGGCCGCCGGGCTTAACCCTGCGAATCCTCCAGCACACCCTGCGCGGCCTGCGCACGGTCTTCGTACTGCTTGCGCTCGGCCCGGTCGAACGTCAGGAAAACCCGGTCGGTACCCATCTTCTTGTTCAGGTAGCGGCGCGCCCGGGGCGGCAGCATCCCGGTCAGCGAGGCGGTGAACCGCAACGGTCCCGGCACCGAAAGGTGGGTGCGCTTGGGGTTGTCGAGCGCCTTGACGATCCCGGCGGCGATGTCCTCTGGCTGCACCGGTTTGGTGGCGGAGGTGGTTTCGGTGCCGGAGATCAGCTCGGTGTTGGTGAAGGTGGGCATGATGGTTGTGACGTTGACACCCTGTGGCTCGAACTCGTCGGCCAACGCGGTGGACAGCCCGACGACGGCGAACTTACTGCCTGCGTAGACCACCTGACCGGGGACAGCGACCATGCCTGCCATCGAGGCGATGTTGATGATGTGCCCGCGCCTGCGTCGCACCATCTCCGGAAGCACCAGCTGGCAACCGGTGAGCACACCGTAGACATTGACCTCGATCGAACTGCGGATCGCGCCTTCGGACATGTCGAGGAACGGTCCGACGGGCATCACGCCGGCGTTGTTGATCAACACGTCGATGTGGCCGTCCCCATCGGTACGAGCCTTGTCCAGGAACGTCTCGAAGGATTCTCGGTCGGTGACATCGAGGGGATGCCCCGATACCATGCCTGACCTGCCCAGACTGGCCACCGCGGATTCGAGAACCGCGACGTCGCGGTCGCCGATGACCACACGTGCACCACGCGCCAGCAGTGCTTTCGCCGTGGCGTATCCGATACCGCGAGCGGCACCGGTGATGGCGATGGTCTTACCGCGAATATTGTCCATGCGGCGAAACTTTACACGTGTCAAGTTTTGGTGCAAAGCGCCGCGAGAGGGGTTAGTGCAGGCTCTGGGCCTTCAACTCACCGTGAGTAAATGCCCGACCCGGAATGCAGCCGATGACGGTGCGTTAGACCCTTAGGTGATGACTGTGCACCTGGCGGTCGCCTTGGACGGTTACGGCTGGCATCGCCAGGCGTGGCGTAAGACGCTGGCCCGCGATCCGGCCGCGGGGTCGGTGCTGGCCGGGCACTACTGGGCACAGCTGGCCGCAACGGCCGAACGGGGCCTGCTGGATTTTCTGAGCATCGATGACGCACTGACCCCGCAGCCCGGTCGCCGGGAACAACTCAGTCCCGGTCGGCGGGCCGGGCGTGCGGACGCGGTGCTGGTGGCCTCCTATGTCGCCCCCGCCACCAGTCGGATCGGCCTGATCCCGGTGGCGACGGTGACACATACCGAACCGACCCGCATCGCCGACGGGATCGCCGCGCTGGACGTCGTGTCCCACGGCCGCGCCGGTTGGCAACCCAGGGTCAGCTCATCGGCCCATGAGGCAGCCCTCTTCGGCCGTCACCACCGGCCATCCGACTTATTCGACGAGGCAACTGATTTCGTCAACGCGGTGCGGGGCCACTGGGACGGTGGGCCAAGCCCGCAGGGCCAACCCGTGGTCGCAGCCCTCGCGCACGCCCAGCGGGTATACGAATTCGCCGCCGCAGTCAGCGATCTGGTGTTCGTCACGCCACGCGACGATGACGATCTGCGGAGCATTCTGGCCGCCATCGACCAATTGCCCGGTGCGCCCCTGGTGTACGCCGATATCGTGGTGACCTTCGGCGGGGATACAGATTTCGGCTCCGATGCCGCCATTGTCGATGGCACGGTGGCACAGGTGGTGGAGCTTATTCTGCGCTGGCACGAAATCGGCGTGGCAGGCGTGCGGTTGCGACCGGCCGTGCACGCCACCGATCTGCCCATCATCGTCGACGAGGTGGCGCCCTTGCTGGCGCAGTCGGGGCGCTTCCGGACTGCTTACCGCGACGACGAAAACCTGCGGACGCGACTGGGCCTACCATTACCGCACAACAGATGTGAGATGAGCCGATCATGAACGTCCCGCTGTCGATACTTGATCTCGCACCGATCAGCGCGGGTAGCGACCCGGCGACTGCGCTACGCAATACCGTCGAGCTGGCTCGGCGAGCCGAGGACTGGGGGTATCGCCGGTTCTGGATCGCCGAACACCATTTCGTCGCCGTCGCCAGTTCGGCGCCCACAGTCCTGATCGGACAGATCGCGGCCGCCACCAACACTATTCACGTCGGCGCCGCCGCGGTGCAGCTCGGTCACCACACCGCGATCGCGGTAGCCGAAAGTTTCGGGATGCTCGCGGCCTTCTATCCGGGGCGGATTGACCTCGGGGTGGGGCGGTCCGGCCAGCGGCGGGCACAGGTCCAGAAGGCATCCCAAGATCGACCAGCCGAACCGCGCCCACCGAAACCGCCACGGGAATGGCGTGAGGTCGACGGTGTGGTCATCCCGCCGCCGTTCAATATCGGTGCGCAACTGTCCAGCGACCGGATGCGTGCGGCCATGTCGGTCCTGCAACAGCCCGACGCCACCTCACCTGACTTCGGTGAGCAGATCGGCGATATTCTCGCCATGATCGATGGCAGCTACGCCGTCAATGGTATTGAGCTACATGCGGTTCCGGGAGAGCACAGCGGCCTGGTGCCATGGGTGTTCGGCTCGACAAAGGGTCAGAGCGCGCAGGTCGCGGGTGAACGCGGCCTGCCGTTTGTCGCCAGCTATCACATCACCCCGGCTACTGCGCTGGAGGCGGTGCAGGCATACCGGTCTGCTTTCCGGCCGTCGGCGTTCCTGGCCGAACCCTATGTGGTGGCCTCGGCCGACGTCGTCGTCGCCGAGGACTCCGCCACCGCACATCATCTGGCGTCCTCGTACGGTCAGTGGGTGTATGCCATCCGCGCCCGTGGTGGCGCCGCGCCCTACCCGGATCCCGATGATTGCGAACCGCTGACCGAAGAACAGGCGCTGGCCGTCAAGGACCGCACCGCCAGCCAGTTCGTCGGGGACCCCGACGAGGTCGCGCACCGACTCGACGCATTGGCGCGGGTCAGTGGCGCCGACGAACTGGTCATCACCTCGGTGACCCACCGCCAAGCCGACCGGCTGGCAAGTCACCAGCTGATTGCCGAGCGCTGGGGGCTGGGCCACTGAGTATCCGGGAGCCCAAGGGTCGCAAGCAGATTCATCTGGCGGCAACCATCGGCTCTGATGCGGGTGCGGCCCTGGTTGCCGAGCGGGGTCTGTTCGACTTCGTCGTGGTCGCCTCGCCCGGCACCTTTGCGGTGTTGGCCGCGCTGGCCGCAGTCACCGAGCACATCGGGCTGGTCGGCAGTGTCGATCCGACGGTCAACGAACCGTTCGAGGTGTCCCGGCAATTAGCCACCCTCGATCATCTGTCCGCCGGTCGCGCCGGCTGGCAGCTGACCCGACCGGCCCATGAGTTCGGGGTTTGTGAGTTCGCCGACGTGGTCCGCGCGTTCTTCAGCAGCTGGGAGACCGACGCGGTCCTGGCCGATCTGGACACCGGAATCTACCTAGACCCCAACCGGATTCACTCAGTCGAGCGGTCGGACGTTCGGGGGATGGCCACCCTGCCCGCCGGCCCGCAGGGACACCCGGTGCTGGTGGTCAGCGGTGACTCCGAGGCCGGCCTCGGTGCCGAGCTGCCCGATGCGGTCATCGCCGAGTCGCCAGCTGGACCGATCGCCCACGGCCGCAACGGTGATCAGCCCACCGTGTTTGCGCCGTTCGATTTCGTGGTGGGGGAGGACACCGCCGACATAGCCGAGCGGATCGACCGCGTCGTCCAGTCCGACGCCTGTGACGGGTTCATCGTGCCGCAGGATCGGCTCGACGAGGTCGTCGACCTGGTGGTGCCGCTGCTGCAGGAACGTGGGGTCTTCCGCACCGCTTATCCCGGCATGACGCTGCGCGAAACCCTCACCTCGGGACAGCAGCCTGCTCGGCCAGTTCCCGGATCGGGCCCCGCCACACATCGCCGTGGCCGGGGATGAGCACATCGGTGTCCAGCAGGGCCAGCGCGGCCAGGCTACGCACGCAGTCGCTCTCGTTGTGGTTGAACACCCGGTGCAGCAGTTGGGGCCCGCGATGCGACGAGATCGGATGACCGGTGACCAGCGCGTCACCGCTGACGAGGACGCCGTCGACCACATACGAGCAGTGCCCACCGGTGTGGCCGGGGGTGGGGATCGCCATCGGGTGGCCGGGCAGCTGCGCGGCCATCGACTCGGTCAGCGCCTGCGCGGACGCGATGCCGCCGTGGGTGAAGGCGCCCTTGCGGCTGATATCGATAGACCATTTGAGCCACCTCGGCTGCCAGGCATGTCTGGCCACGTCCACAGGCGACGCCTGTTCGAGGTATTCACGTTTGGCGTGCCCCACCTCTTTGGCATGGCAGTACACCGGTGTTCCGCACTGCTGGGCAAACCAGAGGGCAGAGCCGAAATGGTCAATATGGGCGTGCGTCAACAGGATTGCCCCGACATCGCCGGCGTCGTAACCGAGTTCTTTCAGCGATGCCAGCACGTCGGCGCGTTGGCCGGGAAATCCGGAATCGATCAGGATGACGCCGTCATCGTCGGCAATCACCGTCCAGTTCACCAGGTCGGTCTTGGCGACGTGAACGAGATCGGTGACCTGTTCGAGGCCACCATGCGCAGCTGCCATCCGGGCAGTCTAGAGACAGGAGTAGAAAAGAACCGTGGCTGAACTCAAATTGGGATACAAGGCGTCGGCGGAGCAGTTCGCCCCTCGGGAGCTCGTTGAATTGGCGGTCGCTGCGGAAGCGCACGGGATGGACAGCGCCACCGTCAGCGATCACTTCCAGCCCTGGCGGCACGAGGGTGGCCATGCGCCGTTCTCGCTGGCATGGATGACCGCGGTCGGCGAGCGCACCAAGCGCCTGCAGCTCGGCACGTCGGTGCTGACGCCGACGTTCCGCTACAACCCTGCCGTGATCGCGCAGGCCTTCGCGACCATGGGGTGTCTGTACCCGGACCGGATCTTCCTCGGTGTCGGCACCGGCGAGTCCCTCAACGAGATCGCGACCGGTTTCACCGGCGAGTGGCCCGAGTTCAAGGAGCGCTACGCGCGGCTGCGCGAATCGGTCCGACTGATGCGTGAGCTGTGGCTCGGTGATCGCGTCGATTTCGACGGTGAGTACTACAAGACCAAGGGTGCCTCCATCTACGACGTGCCCGAGGGCGGGATCCCCATCTACATCGCCGCGGGCGGGCCACAGGTGGCCAAATACGCCGGGCGTGCGGGCGACGGGTTCATCTGCACCTCGGGTAAGGGCGAAGAGCTCTACAAGGACAAGCTCATCCCCGCGATGCGCGAGGGCGCTGAGGCGGCAGGTAAGAACCCGGATGACATCGACCGGATGATCGAGATCAAGATCTCCTATGACACCGATCCCGAACTGGCACTGGAGAACACCCGGTTCTGGGCGCCGCTGTCGTTGACCGCCGAGCAGAAGACCAATATCCACGATCCACTGGAGATGGAGAAGGCCGCCGACGAGCTGCCCATCGAGCAGGTCGCCAAGCGCTGGATCGTCTCCTCAGATCCCGACGAAGCCGTAGCGAAGGTCAAGGACTACGTCGATTGGGGCCTGAATCACCTGGTGTTCCACGCGCCGGGCCACGATCAGCGCCGCTTCCTGGAACTGTTCGAAAAGGATCTAGCCCCCAGGCTTCGCAAGCTCGGGTGATGATGTCGGGTCGGCCTTCGAGGTCGGCTTGGCGACCTTGAAGACCCGCCAGCGTTCGTCGCCGGTGTCGCCGCGGCCGCTGTACACCATCGTGGCGATACCGGCACCGTCGTACCAGAAGCTTGGGTAACGCAGGTTCACCGCGTTGGCGGCGCTGTGCGCGGGGTTGCTGTCGACGATGTACTGGATGCCGAAGTCCCACGGCCGGTTCAGCGCTGCCCGGAAGTCGTAGTCGCTGGTGACCACGAACTGTTTGGGGTCGTCACTGGCCAACCAGATGCCCCAGCCGTGGAAGGTGTCCATCAGCACCGAGCCGTCGGGCAGGTGCTTGTTGTCCAGGTACCCGGCCAGCAGTCGCTCGTTGTTGAGCATTCGCCGGTACCACTGGTCCTCGGGCCGGTTGTTCTCGGGATCCAGCAGCGATTTGAGGCCGAACTGGAGCTGCTGATTGCCGATGTCCTGGTTCAGCATCGATTTCGCGGTGACCGGGATGCCGATGAGTAGCGACGCGCAGAGCAGCACCGCACCCGCCTTGGCTTCAGGGCTGCCGGCCCGCCAACGCGTGGGTGCGATCTGGCCGATGGGTGCCCAGCATGCCATCGCCACGCACACCACCAGCGGGATCGCCAGCAGGTAGAACCGGAACCAGCCAAAGGTGGTCGACGTGTGCTGTCCCCAGGCCGCGAAGGCCAGCACCGGGCCGAACACCGCCACCGGGACCAGCGTGTCGAACGTCTTGCGGAACATGGCCGTGACCACGGCGAGGACCACCGCGATGCCGACGAACGGTTGCATGGCCAGCAGTCGCGCGGCGATCAGCGACCAGCTTTCGTCACCGGCCTGCGCCAATACGACGCTGCGCGAGATGGATTCGGCGATCTGACTGCCGTTGCCGTACTTCGAGGTCAAGGTGGCGAACAGGGTGTCGTTGACGATCCAGCCGGTGACCGCCCAGACGACGAACGCAACGCCGAAGGGAAACAGGGCGATGATCACGCTCAGGATGGCACTGGAAACTCGCGACTCGCGGTGTGTGCGCAGGAACTCGACGACAGCGACCAACACGGCGACACCACAAGCCGTGACGGCGACCTCGTACCGCGCGAGGTAGCCGACACCGAGCGCGACGCCGGCCCACGCGAGGTCGCCGACGCGTTTCGACTCCAGCCACAGCAGCAGATACCGGACACACCACAAGGTGGTGAAGGTTTCGGCGGCCTCGCTCATGCCTGAGCCGCCGTAGATGACGATGACCGGGTTCAGCGCGAAGCAGGCGATCGCCAGCCAACGCCAACCCGCACCGAGGCCCCGGTCCAGCGCGATGCGGCGCACCATGAGCGCCGCCCCCGCCATGAACAGGGCGCTCTGGATGACGGCGGCGAGGCCCTGGGTCCTCAGTTCGGGCCACCAGTGGCTGAACTGCAGCAGCGGGATTTCGACCAGACTCGGCAACGGGTTCCAGACGAAGCCGATCGCGGACAGGTGCGGATCCCGGCTCATCAGAACATAACCGCTGTTGGCCACCCGGCTGATGCCGTCGGCATCGATCAGGCCGTAGCGCAGCGTCAGCAGCGTACCGACGCCGCCGTAGACAGCGGTGAAGAAGACGAAGAGCGCCACCCCCCACCAGCGCGACCGCACCGGTGGGGGGCCGTCCAGTCGATCACCGTCAGCGGCCGGGGCGCTGACCGTCGAGGTCAGCTCGACAACAGTCACGAACTCTCGCCGTGGCGTGGCGCGGGCGCCGCACCGGCGGTGCTGCGTCGGCGGCGGAGCAACAGCACCACGGCGGCCCCGACGATGGCGATCACCCCGACAGCGATGGTCGTGATCGCCCACCATTTCCAGCCCTCACCCGCGTCGGGCTGATGCGGCATCGGCCCGCCCTCGCGCAGAGTGAGATTCAGGGTGTCACCGGATGCACCGGTGGCCACGACGTCGCCGGTCAGTGAGGAGAACCGGCCGTCAAGGCTGCGGATGTAATCGAAGGTGCGATCGACCAGCGTCCAGTCACCGGTGTGCAGGATCGCCAGCACCATGCGGCCCTTGTTGGAGAAGGTCTGCACCGCACCGACCGAGCCGTTGAGGTCGACATCGGTGATCGGGGTGCCGTTGATGGCGACGTTGGTGTCCTGTTTGGGTAGCAGCGGCGGGGTCATTCCGGCATCTGACAGTTCGTCGCCGGTCGCCACGGTCAGCAGGGCGGTCCCGGATGTGGCGGCCTCGGCGAACGATGTCACGTTGGGCCGCATCACCACCGTGGACTGCTGGCCCATCAGGTTGATCGCCTGTGCGGCCCAACGAATTTGGTCGGGCGAGTCGACGGTGACGTTGAAGTCGGGGGTAAATGCCATCGGCAGGATCGGGAATCCGCCACGATTGTTCATGCCGGGCACGACGGTGACGGTGGATCCGGAATCCAGCTCGAAAGTGATCCGATCCGATAGCGGCGCGCACTGCTGCTTGGGCACGTAGCGGATCTCCAGCGCCATACCGACATTGGAGCGGATGGCATCAGCGGGAATCGTGGCGGTGATATCGAGTTTGCCCGAGTTGTCCAGCACATGGGAGGCGATGATCGCGCTGCCCGAGCGCACCAGCACCGTCGCGTCGCCACCGACGACGGGCGTGTACTTGGCCAGCAGATGGATCTTCGCGGTATCGATGGACCCGACGGAGAATGCGTCGACGTCGAAGCCGCTGTACAACGTCGTGGTGCCCTGGACGGTCACCTGGCCCGACATACCCAGTTCTCCGAAGGTCATCGACTCGGTGGAGGGTCGCTCGGTGTCCGTTGCCGAAGTGACTGAGGCCGAGGGGGTTTGGGCAAGCTTGACCCGGCGGTCGGCGAACATGTCCACCTGCTGGAGTAGGCCTGCGCCGCTACCTGTGATCGCCAGGAGTGCCAACGGGGTGTCGGCGCCCTCGACGGTGAGGGCAGGCTCGCCCCCGTCGCGGATCTCGATGACGCGCCGCGACAGTCCCTCAGGCGCGGGTGTCGGCGGATCCGCTGTGGTGTCCACATCGATCCGGACGGGCATCGGGCGATACAGATGGGTGAGCTTGGCGACCAGGTCCAGCGCGGCCTGCTGCTGATCATGGGACGGATTCGGCCCGACCCGGATGACGATCTGGTCGAGATAACCGGGCAGGAAATCGGCCACGGTGCGCGGGTTGGGAGTTGGTCCCGAGTAGGTGTTCGCCAGGCCGCTCAACGACACCGACGAAGCCTGCGAGCAACTGTCAGCCGGAGCGCTGTCATCGCGCAGGACGAAGCTCAGCTTGGCGATCCCGTCGACGACCTGGGCAGGTGAGATATCGATGGCGAACCGGGTGGTCGTCAAATCCGAAGGAGCAGCGATGCTTCCGAGATACACCTGGCGGGAATCGAGGATGTCGACGCGCCCGTTGCGGACATTCACCACCGAGCCGATCTGACCGGTGAGCAGCGTCGGAATCACGCCTTGGGGAACCGGCACGCCGACATCGGTGTTCTGGTTGGTGCCGACCAGCTGGATATCGTTGGACAGGCCGAGCTGGTTCCAGATGATCTCCGGGGTGGTACCGGTGCTGACCGCGACGTCGGTCACGCCCTCGGTCGTGGCCTCGTCGTCTGCTCGTGCCTGTGGCAGATCCGGGGCCAGCGGTACGGCAATCAGGGCCACGACAGCCGCCAGCATTGCTACGCGCTTGATCATCAAATTCCTACCTAGTAACGCTTTCCAGGCCAGAGGAGGGCTGGGTAAGGCCGTGGACGGTTTTCTCCCAGAAGAACGGCCGGAAGATGAGCTGGTAAATCGCCTTGATCGAGGCGACTGATTGCAAAATCCAGTAGAGAGGAGCCAGCAGGGCCGCCCACCAGAGGTGTGGTTTGCCCAGCGCCTTGGTGACTATCAGCCCCACGAAAATCGATGTGGGAGCTCCGATCAGGAAGAGCACCAGGCAGATGTAGTACGGAATGGGCGGGAAGAACATGCCGACGATTGTCGGACGTCCGCTGATCCAGGCCAACATGGTGAACCAGAACAGCAAGTTGAACGCATTCGTGATCGGAATGCCACCGGTCATGTTGACCAGACGCAACATCGCCTTCGTACCGATCTCGCGATGCAGTCGTACCGGGTGCCGGAAATGGACGATCATCGTCTGCAGGTAACCCTTGTACCACCGTGACCGTTGCCGGATCCAGTTCACCACATCGGAATTGGCTTCTTCGAGCGTGATGGAGTCGAGGATCAGAGTGCGGTACCCGTGGCGCGCCAGCCGGACACCCAGGTCGGCATCCTCGGTGACGTTGAACTCGTCCCAACCACCGATCGCCCGCCAGACCGAGACGGGCATGTGGTTGGACGTACCACCCAGTGGAACAACGCCGTTGGCTGCCTCGACAGTCGGCAGCACCAGGCTGAACCACTGGTCGTACTCGAGCCCAAACCAGCGGGTCAGCAGGTTTTGTTTTTCGTTGAAGTAGCCCAGGCGGGCTTGAATGCAGCCGATATTGGCCGGGGCCCGACGGAAGGCCACCACCGACTTGCGCAGCTGCAAGGGATCGGGCACGTCCTCGGCGTCGTAGATGGTGACCATCTCACCGCGAAGATCGGGCAGCGCCATTCCGTAATTGCAGGCTTTGGGTTTGGTCTTGGGCAGGCTGTCGGGAACCAGGACGACCCGAACCGTCTGCAGCGGCAGACCGTCGAGGGCCAGCTGGGTGGCCAGGTCGTCTTCCTCGATGAGCAGCAGTACTTCAAGTTTGTCCGCGGGATAGATGAGCTTGCCGACGCCGTTGATCAGATTTTCCACGATGGACGGTTCGTCATAGGCGGGCAACAGAACCGTGTACACCGGAAGGTCCTCATCCGGGATCGCCAGCGCCTCTTCGTCGGTGATGTGTACCTGAGACGGAGAATGAAGACCCCGCAGTAGCAACCAGTTTCGGTCGAGTGTGGACGCCACGTAGAGCGTGGCGACGATCGTGGTGATCGTGGGCAACACGGCGTGCGGGAAAAGCGCCATCAGGGCGGCCACGGCAGCGATGACCGCGGCGAGGCGGAACAGTGAATTGCGACCAAGTGCGGTACGGGCGGAGAAGTTGGGGGCGAGCAGGCTCCCGCCTGGCGTATCAGGCAACGGATGAACCACTCGCGCGCAGGAGCAGCTGGCTCACTTCGATGGCGCGGTCGACGACCTCGGGAGCGACCGGGCCAACGTCGTCGGCCTGCTGGCGGGCGATCCAGGCCAGCGGACCGGCGAAGTTATCCGACACTGTCAGGGGTTGCGGTGCAACGACACTCGTCCCATCGGCATTTTGGCTGACCACCACGGTCACCCGCTGGTATGCGTTACCGGTCTGCCACAGCCAGGTCAGGGCGTACCAGTCGGTGCCGGCTCCGTCTGAGGCCGCGTCCGCATCGCTGTGGGCGGTGCGTGCCCCCGGCGGAAGCTCGATATCCACCGATGCGGGCCGGTAGTTGACGGGTTTGGCCGTCGGGTACCAGATGGCGTCTGAATAGTCCTGTAGGACTGCGAGATTGGGGGCCGACAGGATGTCGACGGCGGCGGCGGGCCGGCCCGGTGTGGCGGGAACATCGAGTCGGGTCAGCGTGGCGTCCGGTCCGAGGAAACGGGTGACGAACGGGTAGTCGGTCTGCTGGCCGAGGCCGCTGCGCTCGGTCCAGTCAATAGCGGCCAGCTGCGGCGCAGGCGGGCCACTCGCAGGCAGATGGATGGACAGCAGGGCGGCGGCGATGAAGGCCAGCGCCAGCAGTGACTTGATCGAGAGGGGGTGGAAACCCACGCTCACGGCGCCGGTGCGGTGATTACCGGTCCATTCGGTGAAATGGTAGAGACCGAACGCTGTCAACACCGGGACAACGCCGGCGACGATGATGATCGTGACCGTCAGGCCGAGAATCGGGGTCAGCGCGATGGCTGCGCCTACGCCGATGACGAGATACACCGCAGCGGCGGTGAACCGCCACAGCTGTCGTGTCCTGCCACCTGCCATGTAGACGGCGTACGTGCCGAATATTGCCGCAACCACAACGGCGGCGGTATCGGATCCACCGAGGGCGGACGTGGCCAACAGATAGGGCACCGTCGTGGCACATACCAATGCGAACAGCCACACCTGCCACATTCGCACTACGTGCCGGACGCTGAAGATCACCATGCCTGCGCAGGCGACCCAGACCAGGCCGCCGACCAGCTCGAGGCGCCACATGCCGGCCAGCGTCGGGAAGCGGTTCGTCACCAGGGCGATCATCGTGAATCCCGCGACACCGGTCAGCGCCGCGACAATCCAGTCCGACTCGTTGTCGCCGACACCCCGCGGGGGTGTGCGGTAGCCGGTGGCGGCCGTGAGGACCAATATCGGAGCCACGACAAGGAATGCGGCCCGAGATCCGTTGAAGGACTCGGTGATTACCCGAAGGAAAACCGCGCCATAGGCGCCGCAGAACAATGCGGCCACCGCTGCGGTCCGCCACCAGAACGCCAATCTGGAGTCACCGACGGACGCCAGAACATTCTCGTGTGTCGCAGTTTCAGTTCCGCTACCAACGACTTCGGTGACAGCCATGCAAACCTCCGCAAGAAAAACCTGGCGATCGAGTCCGCATCCGCACTCGGCGTGAGAAGAGTGGGTGGAACTCCCGCGGGAAGGAGATTATCCGGCACGCGCGTGTTTGGCAAATTGCCGCGCCCGTAAAGCATGGACTTTTTGTCGAGTATTCCGTCCATATCGTCATATACAGCAAATAATTGGTGCCATTGGTGGATGTCGTCTGGCCTGACAGGGCTATGTAGGGGAAGCTTGTCGGGTGCACGACGGCAATAGCTCATCCGCTCGCGTATACGTCGCTTCGCCAGAAGGTGACACCGGAAAATCGACGATCGCGCTCGGCATCCTTCATCGGTTGACTGCCAGTGTGGCCCGGGTCGGCGTGTTTCGGCCGATCACCCGCGCCGGCGAGTCCACTGACTACATCCTCGAACTTCTGCTGGCCCATACGACGGCCGGACTGCCCTATGACCAGTGCGTGGGGGTCAGTTATCAGCGGCTGCACGAGGACTCCGATGCCGCGATCGCCGATATCGTCGACCGCTTTCACAACGTCGCCGACCAGTGTGATGCGGTATTGATCGTCGGCAGCGATTACACCGACGTCGCCAGCCCTAGTGAGCTGAGCGTCAATGCGCGGATCGCGGTCAATCTCGGCGCCCCGGTGGTGCTCGCGGTCCGGGCCCAGGGCCGCACCCCCGAGGAGGTCGCCGGGGTTGTCGAACTATGTCTGGCCGAACTCGGGTCTCAACACGCTCACACCGCCGCGGTGGTGGCCAACCGGTGTGCCCCTGCGCAGCTGGCCGAGGTCGCCGATGCACTGCGCCGATTCGAGCCGACGTCCTACGTGCTGCCCGAGGACGCCCTGCTGGACGCGCCGTCGGTCGCGGACCTGCAGGCCGCCGTCGGCGGCACGCTGATCAAGGGCGATGAGGCGTTACTCGGTCGTGAGGTGCTCGATGTGCTGGTTGCCGGTATGACCGCCGAACACGTCCTGGAACGGTTGACCGAGGGTGTGGCGGTGGTGACGCCGGGCGACCGATCCGATGTCGTGCTTGCGGTGATGAGTGCGCACGCGGCGGAGGGGTTTCCCTCCTTATCTGCTGTCATCCTCAACGGCGGACTCGAACTGCACCCGGCGATCGCCGCACTGGTGGATGGGCTGCGCCTGCGACTGCCTATCGTCGCGACCGACCTGGGCACGTTCGAAACCGCTAGTGCGGTGGCATCTGCGCGTGGTCGGGTGACGGTCAACTCGCAGCGCAAGATCGATACCGCGATCGAGCTGATGGAACGGTACGTCGATATCGAAGGCCTACTCGACCATCTGGCGATTCCGATCCCGACGGTGACGACGCCCCAGATGTTCGAGTATCAGCTGCTGGATCAGGCTCGCTCCGACCGCAAGCGGATAGTGCTGCCCGAGGGCGAGGACGACCGCATCCTGAAAGCGGCGGGCAGGCTGCTGCAGCGCGGCGTCGCCGACCTGACGATTTTGGGCGACGAGCCGGAGGTACGCGCCCGCGCTGCCGAATTGGGTGTCGATCTTTCCGATGCCGTGGTGCTCAATCCCCGTACCAGTGAGCTGTGCGACACCTTCGCCGAGCAGTACGCGGAACTGCGCCATAAGAAGGGCATCACCGTCGAGCAGGCCCGCGAGATCATCCATGACGTGTCGTACTTCGGCACCATGCTGGTCCACAACGATCTGGTGGACGGGATGGTCTCCGGCGCCGTGCACACCACCGCGCATACGGTGCGGCCCGCGTTCGAGATCATCAAGACGCGTTCGGGTGTTTCTACAGTGTCGAGCATTTTCCTGATGTGCCTGGCCGACCGGGTGCTCGCCTACGGGGACTGCGCGATCGTTCCAGACCCCACCGCCGAGCAGCTCGCCGATATTGCGATCAGCAGCGCCCAGACCGCCGCCCAGTTCGGTATTCAACCGCGGGTGGCGATGCTGTCCTACTCGACCGGCAGCTCGGGCACCGGGGCCGATGTCGATAAGGTTCGCGCCGCCACCGAACTCGTCCGCCAGCGGGCACCGGAGCTGCTGGTTGAAGGGCCGATCCAATACGACGCCGCCGTCGAACCGTCGGTCGCGGCCACCAAGATGCCTGATTCGCCGGTCGCGGGCCGGGCCACGGTGCTGATCTTCCCCGACCTCAACACCGGCAACAACACCTACAAGGCAGTGCAGCGCAGTGCCAACGCGGTTGCCATCGGCCCGGTGTTACAAGGGCTGAACAAGCCGGTCAACGACCTGTCCCGGGGTGCGTTGGTCTCCGATATCGTCAACACCGTGGCCATCACCGCGATTCAAGCTCAGACGGTATGACTCACACCGTCTTAGTGCTCAACTCGGGCTCGTCGTCGCTGAAATATCAGCTGGTGGAGCCGAATTCAGGTGCATCGCTGGCACACGGCATCGTCGAGCGGATCGGCGACGAGGTATCGTCGGCCACCCTGAAAACCGGTGACCGTGAGTTGCACCGCGATGACCCGATCATCGACCACGATGCGGCGCTACGGGCCGTCTTCGAGCTGTTCGCCGAGTCGGGCACCGACCTGGTGGCGATGGGTCTGGCCGCGGTGGGACACCGGGTGGTCCACGGTGGTCAGAAGTTTTATCGACCCACGGTGGTCGATGATGCGCTGATCGAGAAGTTGCAGGAGCTGTCCCCGCTGGCGCCCCTGCACAACCCGCCTGCGCTGCTGGGTATCGAGGTGGCGTGCCGGTTACTGCCGGATGTCCCGCACATCGCGGTCTTCGACACCGCGTTCTTCCATGACCTGCCGCCGGCATCGGCGACCTATGCGATCGACCGTGATATCGCCGAGCGGTGGCATATCCGCCGGTACGGGTTTCACGGCACCTCACATCAGTACGTCAGTGGGCAGGCGGCCGAGTTCCTCGGGGTTCCGTTGGAGAGCCTGAATCAGATAGTGCTGCATCTGGGTAACGGTGCATCGGCGACGGCCATCGTCGGCGGTCGAGCCGTCGACACGTCGATGGGTCTGACCCCTTTGGAAGGTCTGGTGATGGGCACCCGCAGCGGTGACGTCGACCCTGGGCTGTTCGGGTATCTCCAGCGGACGGCGCAGATGACTGTCGAGGAGATCGACTCGATGCTCAACCGAAACGCGGGAATACGCGGGCTGGGCGGCGAGACCGATTTCCGGGCTCTGCACAAGCAGATAGCCGGCGGTGATCAGGCCGCCCGGCTGGCCTACGAGGTCTACATCCATCGGTTACGCAAGTACATCGGCGCGTACCTGGCGGTGCTCGGTAGCACCGACGTCATCACCTTCACCGCAGGTATTGGCGAGAACGACGCGGCCGTGCGCCGCGATGCGCTGACGGGGCTGGCGCCGTTGGGGATTGAACTCGACGAGCATCTCAACGACAGCCCGGCCCGCGGCGCCCGGCTCATCTCCGCCGACAAATCACCGATCACGGTGCTGGTCATCCCGACCAATGAGGAGTTGGCGATCGCGCGGGCATGCTTACAGGTGCTCGAGGCGGCGTGATCTCCTGATGCGGCTGACTCCGAGCGAACGCGACCGCCTGCTGCTGTTCACCGCGGCACAACTCGCGCGTGAACGCCGAGCGCGCGGGCTGCGCCTGAACGTGCCGGAGGCGACGGCGCTGATCGCCGACACCATCTGCGAGGCGGCTCGCGATGGTGCCCGCCTCGTCGATGCGATGGCGGCCGGACAGGCGGCGCTCGGCCCGGATGACGTCCTGCCAGGGGTGCCGGACATCGTCACCTCCGTCGATGTCGAGGCGCTCTTTGACGACGGCACCCGCCTGGTGGTTCTGACGGATCCGTTCGGCGGCGGTTCGCTGGGTTCCGACGCCCCTGGCGCGGCGCTACCCGGTCCGATGCCGATGCCCGAAGCCGTTGATGTGGTGTTGCTTTCGGTCACCAACACCTCATCCGTGCCGATCAGTGTGACGTCCCACTTTCATTTTTTCGAGGCCAATCCGCGGTTGTCCTTCGATCGCGCCGCGGCCTACGGCAGGCGGGCGGCGATTCCCGCAGGCGCCTCGGTCCGTTTCGATCCCGGCGCCACCGCCGAGGTCGAGTTGACGCCGATCGGTGGGGCACGGATCGCGATCGGGTTCGCCGGACTGGTCGACGGCCCATTGGATGCACCGGGAGCCAAAGACGAAGCGCTGCATCGGGCTCGGGAATGTGGGTACCTGGGAGCCGGCGATGAGTGACTACGGTGCGCACGACTACATCGCGACCTACGGCCCCCGCACGGGAGACCGGGTCCGGCTTGGCGATACCGGGCTGATCATCGAAGTCGAGGACGACTCATCGCAACCCGGTGACGAGTTTCTGGTCGGGTTCGGGAAAACCGCCCGCGACGGCCTGCACCTGTTGGCCACCACGGTTCGCGAAACCTGCGATGTGGTGATCAGTAACGTCCTGGTGATCGATGCGATACTGGGAATTCGCAAGGTGTCCATCGGAATTCGGGACGGCCGTATTGCCGCGGTCGGTCGGGCGGGGAATCCGAATACCCTCGACGGTGTCGAGGTGGTGGTAGGAACGGGGACGACGATCGTCTCCGGCGAAGGCCTGATCGCCACCGCCGGTGCCGTTGACACCCATGTACATCTGTTGTCCCCGCGCATCATGGAGGCGTCGCTGGCCTCCGGTGTCACGACGATCATCGGCCAGGAGTTCGGCCCGGTCTGGGGTGTCGGGGTGAACTCGCCGTGGGCGCTTCGACACGCGTTCAAATCCTTCGATGCGTGGCCGGTGAACATCGGATTCCTCGGCCGCGGTTCGTCATCCGATGAGGGGCCGCTGATCGAGGCGCTGGTCGAAGGTGGTGCGAGCGGCTTCAAAGTGCACGAGGACCTCGGTGCCCACACGCGCGCCCTCGACACGGCACTGACGGTGGCCGACGAATACGACGTCCAGGTGGCGCTGCACACCGACGGGCTCAACGAATGCCTGTCCGTCGAGGACACCTTGGCCGTGCTCGGCGGGCGGACCATCCACGCCTATCACATCGAGGGATGCGGCGGCGGGCACGTGCCGAACGTCTTGCGACTCGCCGGGGAATCGAATGTCATTGGCTCCTCGACGAATCCGACCCTGCCATTTGGTCGCGATGCCACCGCTGAACACTTCCACATGATCATGACCTCGCATGGGCTCAAGGCCGACCTGCCCGGTGACACCGCGATGGCCCGCGACCGGATCAGGGCCGGGACGATGGGCGCCGAGGACGTCCTGCACGATCTCGGTGTCATCCCCATCACGTCATCGGACGCCCAGGGGATGGGCCGCGCCGGGGAGACGGTGCGCCGGACGTTTGCGATGGCCGGCAAGATGAAGGCGGATCTGGGTGCTCTACACGATGGAGAGGGGGCTGAGCGGCACGATAACGACCGGGTTCGTCGCTATATCGCCAAGCTGACCATCAATCCCGCGATCGCCCATGGTCTTTCACATGAGATCGGCTCGCTGGAGGTGGGCAAGCTCGCCGATATCGTGCTGTGGCGGCCCGAATTCTTCGGCGCAAAGCCCGAATTGGTGCTCAAGGCCGGCTTCCCCGCCTACGGAGTCACCGGTGATCCGAACGCCTCCATCGACCGGGCCCAGCCGCTGGTGTACGGCCCACTCTTCGGCGGGCATGGTGCCACACCCGCCGATCTGTCAGTGGCGTTCGTCAGCCAGGCCGCCGCCGGAGGCAGTACGGATCTGCTGACCACCAGGCGGCGCAGGGTCGGGGTCCGCGGTACCAGGGGAATCGGGCCCGCACAGATGGTGCACAACAACCGCACCGGGGCGGTCCGGGTGGCCGCTGATACGGGATTGGTCACCCTTGATGATGCCCCGATCGTCTCGGCGCCAGCGGATTCGGTCTCGCTGAGTCGGCTGTACTTCCTCTGATTCCCCGCGAGCAGACGTAGACGTCCAGCGACACGCCGGTTGGCGGGGGTTGTTTGCGACTGCTCGCGGGGAATTAGAAGGTACTGGTCGGGCGGACCGTATTGGCCAGATCGACCAGCGCATAGCGGTGCGCCTGGGTGGGTGCCACCCGGGCCAACGCCCGCAGTGAGGCCTCGACACCCAGCTGCAGACCGTGCGCGGTGAACGGGAAGCCGAGGATGTGATTGGCGCTGGCCTCGTGATCGGTGATCCAGTCCATCGCGGTACCCAGCACCAGTGCGCGCAGTTGCAGCACCCGGGGCTCGCTATCCGGCAGTGCCTCGACGCGCCTGGCGGCATCGCGCAGTTGTTGTTCGGTGACCTCGTTGATGGACCTGCCCGACAGTAGGGTCACGGCGCTGGTCAACCGCGCTGTGGTGAAATGCCTTGAGGTGGGCGGTACCTGGTCCAGCGTCTTGACAGCGGCCTCGCGTTGGCCGTCGACGGACTGGGCGCGGGCCAGGCCGAAACCTGCCGAGATCACCCCGTTGTCGGTACCCCACACTGTGCGGTAGAACCGCTCCTCGTGGGCAGAGCCCGCCAGCTCGGCGGTGGCGGCCAACGCCAGTTTCGGTGCCAGCTCGCCGGGCAGAGTGTCCAGCACCTCGGCGAAATGCTTTGTCGCCGAGTCATAGTCGGCGGTGAGTAGTTCGGAGACCGCGCGGAACCAGACCAGTCGCCAGCGCCAGCCGATCCGTTCGGTCAGCTCATCGAGCTTGCGGGTGGCCTTGGCCACATCGCCGAGATCCAGCAGTGCGCGGACCTCCATCAGTGGCAGCTCCACCGATTCGGCCAGGTCGATACCCTCTGAGTCCAGCGCGCCGTGCCGCGCCGCGCGCAACGAGTCCAGCGTCTGCACGGGTTGACTCAACACGTTCGCGCTCAGGATGGTGGCGCCGACATCGGCGGGGTCGACCAACGGCACGGGCAGCGCGCTGACGATTTCAGCAGCAGTCAACTTTTCCGAATGTGGTTGTCCGTCAAGGTAGACATCGGTATGGGCGACCAGCAGGTCGACGCCGAATGTGGAGCGCGACGGGCTGAACACCGTGGACAGGCCGGGCCGGGGAAAGCCGCTGTCGGTGGCCACCACCTCGCGCAACACACCGAGTAGCTGCCCGGACATTTCGTCGGCGCTGGCGAAGCGACGCCGCGGATCCGGGTCGATGGCCCGCCGCAGCAGCCTGCCGAAACTGTCATAGGTGGTCAGGACAGGATCGTCCTCGGGCAGGCCATCGGCGTAGCGGCCCTTGTGCGTACGCAGTTTGAGGGTGAGTGCGGCCAGGGTGCGACCGACCGTGTAGATATCGGTGGCAATCGTCGGGCCGGTTCGCACGATCTCCGGAGCCTGGTAACCCGGTGTGCCGTAAAGGTATCCGAACGAATTGATGCGCGAAACCGCACCGAGGTCGATCAGTTTGAGCTGCTCCTCGGTGAGCATGATGTTCTCGGGTTTGAGGTCGTTGTAGCACAGCCCGAGGGAGTGTAGATAGCCGAGGGCGGGCAGGATTTCGAGCATGTAGGCGATCGCCTGCGCGACGGGTAGCCGCGTGCCCTGGTCCTGCTTGAGGGATGTTCCGCCGACATACTCCATCACGATGTAGCCGACGGTTTCACCGTGGCTGTCCGGATGCTCGACGAAGTTGAAGATCTTGACGATCGACGGGTGAACGACCTCGGCCAGGAAGCGCCGCTCGGCCATCGCGATGGCCTGCGCTTCGGCGTCGCCGGCGTGCACCAGTCCCTTCAAGACCACCGGCCGTTCGTTGACGTTGTGGTCGACTGCCAGGTACACCCAGCCCAATCCACCGTGTGCGACACAGCCTTTGATCTCATACTGGTCGGCGACCATATCGCCGGGGCCCAGCTGCGGTAGGAACGAATACGCGCTGCCGCAGTGCGGGCACCAGCCCTCGGACAGCGCCTTACCGTCGGTACTGGACCGCCCGATCGGGCGCCCGCAGTTCCAGCAGAACCGCTTCGATTCGGCGACCACCGGATTCACCATCAACGCGGTCAGCGGGTCGATCTCGGGGACCCGCGGGATCTCGACGAGCCCGCCGCCGAGTCGCCGGGTCGGCGAGATGGCGCGGGTCACCGTCGTGGCGTGGTCCTGCGGCTCGGTCCCGGCGCTGGTGACGTAGGCGCCTTGGGAATCGTCGAAGTTGGGCCGGAAGATGGCCTGAGTGGCCATCGGACGCAGGGTGGACGCAGAATCGAAGATGATCTCCGCAGGCTGTGTTCCCGGGCAGTCAGCCTCAGCGTCGGTATCGGTATCGGTATCGGTATCGGTATCGGTATCGGTATCGACAGCGCTATCGGTATCCAGATCGCGGTCGGTGTCGTCGTCTGTTTCGGGTCCGCCCATCGTGGCCGCCTAGTCCACGTACCGGGGACTAGGCGGTGCCGGAGCAGGTCCAAGCACTGTCAACCACTTGCGGTACAACGTGTTCCAGGTGCCGTCGCGGCGAATGCGTTCCAAGGTGGCGTTGACGAACCGGACCAGCCCGGTGTTGTCCAGGTTGACACCGATGCCGTACGGCTCCTGATTCAGGCTGGGGCCGACGATATGCAGATAGGGGTCCTGTGCCACCAGCCCGGCCAGGATCGAATCATCGGTGGAGACGGCGTCGACCTGGCGCTGCTGCAGGGCGACCAGGCAGTCCGCCCAGGTCACCACCGAGACGATGATCGGGGCGGGGGTGATCTGCTGGATCCGCTTGAGGGAGGTGGTGCCCCTGGCCACGCATACCCGCTTACCGGACAGGTCGGAAGCCTGGGTGATCGGCGAATCGCGCGGAGCCAGGATCCGTTGGTAGGCGGTCAGATACACCGTCGAAAAGTTCACCAGCTCGCGGCGCTCGCAGGTGATGCTCATGGTCTTGACGACGATATCGACCTGGTTGTTCTGCAGCGCGGTGATCCGGTCGGCCGATGACAGGATTCGGTACTCGACCTGTGAGGGGGTGCCGAAAATATCGCGGGCCACCTCACCGGCGATATCGACGTCGAAACCGGTGATCTCACCGGTGATCGGGTCCCGGAAGCTGAACAGGTTGCTCCCGATGTCGAGCCCGACGATCAGCCTGCCGCGATTGCGAATGTTGGCCACGGCGGCGTCGGCCTCGGCCTTGGTGGGAAAGGGGCGCAGGCTGGCGGTTCGGTCACATTCGGTGGCCGCGGGATCCGGCGGTGCGGGGACCTGTGGGGACATCTCCTGCATGCCCTCAGGTGTCGGCGGGGAGATCGTCACACCCGGTTCCGGCGTCACCGACGCTGCCTGGCCGCAGCCGGTGAGCAGCAGCGTGGACAGCGCCAGGACGCTGAGAATCTTCCTGAGGCCGGCGCTCATCGGTACTCGCTCATTCGCGGCCACAGACCCAGCGCCACCGCGACCGCGGCGCCCAGACTCAACACCACACCGCCGACTGTGGTTCCGGACAGCACCCGTCGGGCGTTGAGGATGTCACCGCGTAACTGGGTGCGGCTCTCCTGGATCCCGCTGGTCAGTGCCGCCTCGAGTTTGTCGAACGCCGGGGTCGAATCGTCCTCGCCGGTACCCAGGGCTACCTGGGTGGCCGCCTGGTAGTTCCCGACGGCGATGTAGGCGTTGATCCGCTCATCGGCGGAGCGCCATTTGGTCAGCAATGCGTCGGCATTCTTGAGATCAGTGGTGTCGATGGCGTCGTGCCGATCGAGGTAGGCGGCCAACTGCTGCTGCATGGTGTCGATGCGTTGGTAATACGACTGTTTACGGACGTCTTCGTCGCCGCGGCGGATCAACGACAAGGTTTCGTCGGCCCGGGCTTGCTGCGCGGTGATCGCAAGATTGGTGATGGTCTTGAGCGATTCGGCGGCCGTGTCCTTCGCGCTGCGGCTGCCCGCCGTCGAAATGGCCAGGGCCGAACCGACCCAAATCACCATGATCATGATGGCCAACCCGCCGGCGATCAGACCGATGTTCACCCGGCGCCGGGTCCGGCGGGCCAGCCAGCGGTGCGCGAACGCACCGAAGACGATGGTCGTGGTGATCACCAGAATCACCGGAGTCGGAATGCGAGTCGAGGCAGTGGTCTCGGAGTCCACCCGCGCGGAGGTCTCCTCGTACAGCCGTTGCGCATCGGGCAGGATCTTGTCCTGCATCAGCGATGAGGCTTCCGACAGATACGACGAGCCCACCGGATTGCCTGCCCGGTTATTGGTCCGGGCGGTCTCGACCAGACCGGTGTAGATCGCCAGCTGAGAATTGATCCGGCCGAGAAGTTCCTGCATGGGCTCGTCGGTCAGCCCACTGGATGCCCTGGTCAGGGCCACCGCGGCATCGGTGATGGCCTGTTCGTAGCGCTGACGCACGGGTCTGGGTTCGGCGCCGGCGATGAATGCGGTGGCGGCGGCGGCGTCGGCCACCGACAGCGTGGTGTAGAGCTGGCCGGCCGCGAAGGCCAGCGGCTCGGTGTGATTCAGCACGGTGGTCAGCGCCTGCTGGCGGTGGTCGATGGTGGTCGACGTTGCAAACGCGCTCGACGCGCCCAGCGCGGCCAGAATCATGCCGATCGCCAAGATTCGGCCCGGCGTGGTCCAGATGAACCACCATCTGGGGTGCGCAGGTTCGGCAGGTGACCGGGACGCCAGCGGCTCGGTCGACGGGTGCGCCAGCTCGACCGTCACCTGTGCGGACCTACCTTCCGTCGTCCCGCGCTCGACTCCGAGAAGCTCGCCCCCGAAGCTGCCCAAAACTCTATAAGCGAATTCTAAGAGGTTTTCTGTGACAGATGGGGCTGGATCGACAAGTACGTGCAGAGCGGGGTGTCGCCGGACTGCAGGCGGTCCAGCGTTGGGCCGCTTATTCTGGACGCGTGCATGGCGACGGAGACGGGTGGGTGCTGTCCGAAACCGGCGCGCATTATTGGGGCCGCCACGGCGCGGCGGGCTTGTTGTTGCGGGCGCCGCGGCCTGACGGATCCCGCGCGGTGCTGTTACAACACCGGGCTGCCTGGAGTCATCAAGGCGGCACCTGGGGCTTACCCGGTGGCGCCAGGGACAGCCACGAAACCGTCGAGCAGGCCGCCGTGCGCGAGGCGCACGAAGAAGCCGGTCTGTCGGCCGACCAACTCACGGTTCGCATCAGTGTGGTGACCGCCGAGGTCGCCGGGACGGCCTGGACCTATACGACGGTGATCGCCGACGTGCCCACGCAGGTCGACACCGTGCCCAACCGGGAGAGCTCCGAGCTGCGTTGGGTGGCCGAGGATGAGGTCACCGAACTGCCGCTGCACCCCGGCTTCGCCGCCAGTTGGCAGCGGCTACGCGAGCTCGCCGCGACTATCCCACTGCTGGCAGGGCTGCAGCCAGACGGCTAGCGGCGGCCCGTGGATCGTCCGCGGCGGTGATGGCGCGCACCACCACCACGCGGGTCGCGCCGGCGTCGAGCACCTCGGGTAACCGCTGCTCGTCGATACCGCCGATGGCAAACCACGGTTTCGGCGGGTTCAGAGCTGCCACGGCGCGCACCAAATCCAGTCCCGGCGCCGCGCGGCCCGGTTTGGTCGGCGTCGGCCAGCACGGGCCGACACAGAAATAGTCGACCGCCTCGGTGACTGCGTGCCTGGCCTCTGGAAGGGCGTGCGTTGACCGCCCTAGCACTGGGCGCGCCCCGACGATATCGCGCGCTACCTGCAGCGGAAGGTCGTCCTGGCCAAGGTGCAGCACATCGGCGGACGCGGCCCTGGCGATATCGGCCCGGTCGTTCGCCGCGACCAGCGCACCGTGGCGTCGGGCGGCGTCTCGGAGAACCGCGAGTGCCTCAAGCTCCTGTTTGGCTTCCAGCGGGCCGAACCGGTGCTCACCGACCGAGCCCTTGTCGCGCAGCTGGATGATGTCGACGCCGCCGGCCAGCGCCGCATCGACGAACTCGACGAGATCGCCGCGCTCGCGGCGGGCATCGGTGCACAGGTAGAGCCGGGCGGTCAGGAGGCGGTCGAAGGGGAACGCAGTTGATGGCACCTGAGTAGGGTAGAAGAACGACAGCACGGGAGCCCCGGGAGCGGGGCTGAGAATGGGTCCGACCGGCCCTTACCGTCACACCTGATCCGGGTCATGCCGGCGAAGGGAGCACAGGAAATGCCAGTACCCGGCCCGCCCGGAACGCTCGCCGTCATCGGCGGCGGTGTGATCGGGTTGTCCATCGCACGCCGCGCGGCGCAGGCGGGCTGGTCGGTGCGGGTGCACCGCTCGGGCGCGCCGGGCGCGTCATGGGTGGCCGGTGGCATGCTCGCGCCGCACAGCGAAGCCTGGCCGGGAGAAGAAACCCTGCTTCGTATCGGCCTGGAGTCGCTGGCGTTATGGCGGGCAGAGGGGCCGGGCAGTTACCTCGATGGCCTGCCGCCCGATGTGATCACCGCGCGCGAATCACTGGTGGTGGCGCTCGACCGTGCAGACGCGGCGGATCTGCGCACGGTCGGTGACTGGCTGGCGTCGCAGGGGCAGCCGGTGTCGTTGACCACCTCCGCCCGCGATCTGGAACCGCTTCTGGCCCAAGGTATTCGGCATGGTTTTGTGGCGGCGACGGAGTTGGCGGTGGATAACCGCGCAGTGGTGGCGGCGTTGGCCACCCAGTGTGAACAGCTCGGCGTCGAATGGGCGGGTCCGGTCGACGACCTGGCGCACGTGTCGGCGCAGAGCACGGTGATCGCCAACGGTATCGACGCGCCCACTCTGTGGCCAGGGCTGCCGATCAGGCCGGTCAAGGGTGAGGTGCTGCGGTTGCGCTGGCGCACGGGTTGTATGCCCATGCCGCGCCGGGTGATTCGAGCCAGGGTGCACGGCCGGCAGGTGTACCTGGTGCCACGGGCCGACGGTGTCGTGGTCGGCGCCACGCAGTACGAGCACGGTCGCGATACCGCCCCCACGGTGGCCGGGGTGCGGGAACTGCTCGATGATGCGTGCGCTGTACTTCCGGCGCTGGGGGAGTACGAACTCGCCGAATCTGCGGCCGGGCTGCGGCCGATGACCCCGGACAATATGCCGCTGGTCGGCAGGCTCGACGACCGGACGTTGGTGGCCGCTGGACATGGTCGGTCGGGTTTCCTGTTGGCGCCGTGGACCGCCGAGCGGATCTTCGTGGAACTCCGAGGCGAACTGACCGCAGTACGAAAGGAAGAGGCGCCGGTATGAAAGTGATCGTCAACGACGAAGAGATGCAGGTGGACGACCACACCACGGTGACCGGCCTGCTGGACCGGCTGGGTATCCCGCAGAAGGGTATCGCGGTTGCGCTCGACTGGACGGTGCTGCCCCGATCTGATTGGACCAGAACGCTTTCCGCTGGCGCTCGGATCGAGGTCGTGACGGCGGTGCAGGGTGGCTGACGCGCGGCTGACCATCGCAGGCCGGACGTTCGGGTCACGGCTGATCTTGGGTACCGGTGGCGCGGCCAACCTTGCGGTGCTCGAAGAGGCACTGATCGCCTCCGGTACCGAGCTCACCACGGTCGCGATGCGCCGCGTCGATGCGCAAGGCGGTACCGGGGTGCTCGAGCTGCTGAACCGACTCAACATCGCCGCGCTGCCCAATACCGCGGGCTGCCGCGGTGCGGCGGAGGCGGTGTTGACCGCTCAACTCGGCCGCGAGGCGCTGCAGACCAACTGGGTCAAACTCGAAGTGATCGCCGACGAACGCACCCTGTTGCCCGATGCCGTCGAATTGATCCGTGCCGCAGAACAACTCGTTGATGACGGTTTTGTGGTGCTGCCGTACACCACCGACGATCCGGTGCTGGCCCGTCGACTCGAAGACACCGGCTGCGCTGCGGTGATGCCGCTGGGGTCACCGATCGGCACCGGTCTTGGCATCGCCAACCCGCACAATATCGAGATGATCACTTCAGCCGCAGGGGTGCCCGTCGTGCTCGACGCTGGGATCGGCACCGCCAGCGATGCCGCGTTGGCGATGGAACTGGGTTGTGACGCCGTACTTCTCGCCAGTGCTGTTACCCGCGCCGCCGACCCGCCGACGATGGCGGCCGCGATGGCCTCGGCGGTCACCGCCGGATATCTGGCCCGCCAGGCCGGCCGCATCCCGAAGCGATTCTGGGCGCAGGCGTCCAGTCCGGCTCCCGCGTGGTGAAGGGACGCTACGTCGCGCTGGGTAGCTCGATGGCCGCCGGTCCGGGAATTGCACCGCGAGTGCCTGGTTCGCCGATTCGCGCGGCCCGGTCAGGACGCAATTATCCGCATTTGATCGCCCGCGTACTCGAACTGGACCTCGTCGATGTCACCTATTCCGGTGCGACGACGGCGAACCTGCTCACCGAACCGCAGCACGGCTCGCCACCACAGGTCGGCGTGCTGGACGGGACGGAATCGCTGGTGACCGTGACCATCGGCGGTAACGACGTCGGGTATGTACCCGCGCTGCTGGCCGCCGGCCTGCCTCGGGTTCTGCGCCGCATTCCGTTGGTGGGCAGCAGTATTCGTGGGGCGCTCGACCGCGATGCCCGTGATCGGGCGCTCAGCGTCGTCGAAGCCAGTCTGCGGGCGGTCGGCGAGACGGTCCGGGCCAGGGCTCCGCAGGCGCGGGTGGTGTTCGTCGACTATCTGACGCTGTTACCGCCGGCTGGGGAACCGGCGCCTCCGTTGACGACGGCCGAGGCTGATCTCGGCCGCTACATCGCCGGCCGGCTGGCGGAGATCACCGAGTCGGCGGCTGCGGCGTCCGGGTGCGAGATCGTGCGGGCCAGCACGGCCAGTAGCGCGCACCATGCCTGGTCCACGGAGCCGTGGACGGTGGGCGCAGGTAGCGTCGTTGCAGCACTTCTCAACCGCAGGCCCGCGCCGTTCCACCCGAACGCGGCGGGGATGCGGGCGGTCGCGGATCTGGTGGTTGACCTGCTCAGGCCTGATCAGAAGCCAGCGCAATAAGCTTGCGTACCGAGTTCAGGTTTCGTCCGGTGCCCTGAACGCCCAACGCTTTTGCTATCGCCTTGGCGTCCAGGTCCGATCGGCCTGCGCCGTCGCTATAGCGGATGTGTAGCTCGTTGCCGATCACCCTGAACTCGTCGCCGCCGAATGTCATCGCATGAAAATCTTTGGTGGCCTTCGCAGTTGGCTTGGCTACCAGAAAGTACACGTAGGAAAATCGGTCCTCGACGACCTCGAACGGATGATGGTCCAATGCCGCTTGTAGCTCGGGGGGCGTGCGGCTGATGACTTCCCGCGAGAAGCCGAACTTCGCGGTGATGGCGGCTTCGAGTGCGCGGTCGAAATCGGCCGCTTTGCCCGGCGGGGTGCACAGCAGATTGCCCGACGCGATGTACGTCGACACGTCGGTGGCGCCGAGTTCAGTGGCCAGCTCACGGAGTTGTGCCATCGGCAGTTTCGCCCCGCCCACATTGACAGCCCGGATGAACACCACTCGCTTCGCTGACTTCGCCATGGCGCCCAGTCTTGCTGCCCCAGACGACGAACACCACCGCCGCTGATGGCGGCGGTGCCCGTCGCACCTTTACTCGTCCTGGGCGGGCTCGACATCGGTGACCGGGGCACCGATCGACAGCGTGACCCTCGAGCCGTACGGCACCGCCTGGATCGCCTTCAGTGAAGCCAGCGCGGGGTGCGCATCCAGCAGTCGGCCAGCATTGGCCAGCGCCCGCAGTGCTGCGGTCTCCGCGCGCGCCGCTTCCAGCTGTGCGGCACCACGTGCCTTCGCGGTGACCAGCTCCATTGCTGCCGAGCGGATCTCGTTCGGAACGATGACGTCCTTGACGAACACCTCCCGGACGTCGATACCGTTGCGCTCGCCCGCCGCCCTGGCCGCGGCCAGTAGGACGTCACCGTCGATCCGGTCGTTACGTCGCATGACGTCCTCGACGGTGACTGCGGAAACGTTGTCGCGCAGGGCAATCTGCACGGCCAGGTACACCGCAGCTACGGGGTCGGCCGCGTTCTCGGTGAAGGTCACCGGATCGGTGACGGCGATCCGCAGCATGACAGTCACCCGCAGCGACACCGCGTCGGAGGTCAGCACCTCCTGCGGGGCCAGCCCGAACAGCCGCTCACGCATCTCGACGAACGCCGTCGACGCCTGGCCGAACAGCCGGTGCGAACCCGGCGAGAGGACACGCTCGACCTTGCCGTCGCGGTACACCAGTGCGCACTGGCCGACCGCAACGGTCAGCCGGGTGAACATGGACATTGTTGTGCTCTCCTTTCCGGGTTAGTGCTATTGCTCGGGGATACCGCCCCCGGGCACGCGCACCGGCGGGGTGTCGCGCACCTGAACCAGCGTGCGCACACCGCAGAGCCGGTGGACGTGGGATTCCGGAGGCGGTATCTCGTGATGAGTGAGGAATCGAACCTCAGGGTTTTCTATGACCCGTGCCAGTGGCTCCTGAAGCAACGCACAGAAGTGATCGCGGTACCCCGCTACACCTGTTTCCCCAATTGGAGCCGGGAGGAAGGATGCCAGCACAGCAAAGCCGTTGGCAATCGATTTATGGCGAGCGTTTAGCGAGCAGGCCGTGCCGTGCACATTCCATAGACGGCTAACGTGGAGCCAATGCGGCGCACAACACTGACTATCCTCACCATCCTCACCGTGGTGGGCGTCCTCGGTGGTTGCAACCGGGCGGCACCGTCCGCGCAGCCGGTCACGGTGACGCCCGAGGCCAGCGAGTACGGCAGCGCACTGCAAAAACAGGTCACCGCCGACGCGATGATGGGGCACCTGCAGAAGCTGCAGGACATCGCCAACGCCAACAAGGGGACCAGGGCCGTCGGCACACCGGGGTTCGATGCGAGTGTCGACTACGTCGCAGGCGAGCTGCGCACCAAGGGTTTCGACGTGCAAACCCCCGAATTCGACGTCAAGGTGTTCACCGCCGATCCCGGCACGCTCACCATCGACGGCGCCACCTTCACCACCCGCGCACTGGAGTACAGCCTGGGCACCCCGCCCGACGGAGTGAGCGCGCCATTGGTACTCGCGCCGGTGGATGACACCCCTGGCTGTTCGGCATCGGACTATGACGGACTGCCTGCCAGGGGCGCTGTGGTAGTGGTCGACCGGGGAATCTGTCCGTTCACGCAGAAATTGGCCGCGGCAACCGAACGCGGTGCTGTGGCGATGATTGTCGTCGACAACGTCGACGAGAAGACGATGGGCGGCACTCTGGGCGAGAGCGCCACCGTCACGATCCCCGTCGTCAGCGTCACCAAGGCCGATGGCGCGCAGCTGCGCACCAAACGCGGCACCGCCACCCTCAAGATCAACGCCAACGTCCGAAACCTCATTGCCCGCAACGTGATCGCGCAGACCACGACGGGATCCACCGACAACGTCGTGATGACAGGCGCCCACCTGGACTCCGTTCCGGAGGGGCCGGGAATCAACGACAACGGGTCAGGCGTGGCCGCGGTGCTGGAGACCGCTCTGCAGATGGGTAGCGCGCCGCAGGTGCGCAACGCCGTCCGATTCGCGTTCTGGGGTGCAGAAGAACTCGGCACCGTCGGTTCCGAGAAGTACATCGAATCGCTGAACATCGACCAACTCCGCGATATCGCCCTGTATCTGAATTTCGACATGCTGGCCTCGCCGAATCCGGGGTATTTCACCTATGACGGTGACCAGTCGGCGCCGCCGAGGCGGGACGCGCCGACCGCGCGGATCGCGGAGGGGGCAGCAGGTATCGAACGCACATTGGTCGAGTACCTGAAGACGGCAGGCAAGACCGCGCAGGACACGTCTTTCGACGGTCGCTCAGACTACGACGGGTTCACCAAGGCCGGCATCCCGGCTGGCGGGCTGTTCGCCGGTGCCGAGGAAGATATGTCCGCCGAACAGGCTCAACTCTGGGGCGGGACCGCCGGAAAGCCGTTCGACCCGAACTACCACCAGGCCACCGACACCATCGAGCACATCGACAAAACCGCCCTCGGTATTCAGGGTTCAGGCGTGGGCTATGTGGTGGGGCTCTACGCGCAGGAACTCGGTGGCCGCAATGGCATGCCGGCCAGGGACGACCGCACGCGGCACATCGTGACAGCGTCGCAACCGTGACCTTGGCGCCCGGTGGTTCGTCGGCCATCCCGGGCGTGCGCGGTTAACCTGTTCGCGTGAGGCGCCACCCGTTAATCGCAGTACTTTTTCTGATCTGTCTGCTCGCGGCGTGTTCGTCGCAACCGGCGGAATCGACACAAGCCATGGCGCCGGTCCGGCTCTCCGATTCCCTGGCCACCAAGGTGACCATCGACGGTATGGTCGGGCATCTGCAGAAGCTCCAAGAGATCGCCGATGCCAACGGCGGTAACCGCGACGACGGCACACCTGGATTCGGGGCCAGCGTCGACTATGTCGTGAAAGCATTGCAGGACAAGGGTTTCGATGTACAGACACCGCAGTTCGAGCGATTGCAGACGCTGACGCCCGGGCGGCCGACGTTGACGGTGGGTGGCCGCAATTATCAGGTGGACCAGGCTTCATTGCTCCTGCAGACTCCGGCGGGCGGGATCAGCGGGCCGGTACTCAAGCCGACCAAGCCGGCGGGTTGCTCCGCCGCCGACTATGGCGCCACGCCGCCGCGCGGTGGGGTGGCAGTGGTCGACGACGCCGGCTGCTCGATCGTGGAAAAGCAGAATGCGGCTGTCGCCAAGGGTGCGGCGGCGCTGGTGGTGATCAGCGCAGGTGGCCGAAATGGCAGTCCGCCAGGGCTTTTCGTCCGAGGTTATTACGAGAATCTGAAGATACCGGTCGCTGTCGCGGGCAATGACGGTGGTGCCGCGTTGCGCAAGGCCAGCGCGCCGGTGAGGCTGGTGCTGGACAACCGGACCGTCAAAGTAATTTCCCGAAATGTGTTGGCGCAGACCAAGACCGGCTCGACAAAGAATGTCGTCATGGTGGGTGCCCACCTCGACGGTGGGACCGGCGGCCCGGGTATCAACGATAACGGCTCAGGTGTCGCGGCGGAACTGGAGACCGCGCTGCAGCTCGGCTCATCGCCGGAGGTGACCAATGCGGTGCGGTTCGCGTTCTGGGGCGCAGAGGAGCAGCGCATCGGTGGATCGTTGAACTATGTCTTCGGGCTCAGCCGCGACGAGCTCAACGACATTGCGCTCTACCTGAACTTCGATCTGCTCGGCTCACCCAACGCCGGGTACTTCACCTACGACGGTGATCAGTCCGGTCCGGCCAGTCCCGATGTCAGTGCCGATGACGTTCCGGTCGGGTCTGCAGGTGTCGAGCGCACGTTGGCCGGCTATCTGAACCTTGCCGGTAAGCGGCCCGCCGATATGCCCCTGGTGGCCGGGGTGGATTACAGCCCATTCCTGACCGCCGGGGTGCCGGTCGGCGGAATGACGACCGGGTCGGCGCAGCAGAAGACGAATGCGCAGGCACGGCTGTGGGGAGGTAAACCGGGGGTGCCGTTCGACCCGAACTTCCGCACGCCCCGCGACACCCTGGCGGCGCTCAACCGCGACGCCCTGGCCGTGATGGGCTCCGGCGTGGCGTTCGCCGTTGGTACGTATGCGACCTCGATCGAGGGAGTCAACGGGGTGCCCGCACCGGAGTTGCGGCATCGCACCGCGATGGGGCCGTAGCTGGTTCTTGTCCGATTTGGGGAGTTATCCCCACTCGTGGTTTTATCCACAATCTCGGGTTTCGGGGCTGTTGGTCGAACGGGTGTTCGAATAGTTTTGGGGGATGGATTCGTCGTCAGCCCAGGAGTGTGTGGTCGCCGCTTTGGATGCGGTTGATGACGCGTATGCGGTGTTGCGGTCGACCTCGACGGATCTGGTGGGGCATGGGTTTCGGTTAGAGGTTGCCGCTCGGTTGGAAACCCAGGAGCGGTTGAACCGGGGTTTGTCGTATCGGATGGTCGGGGAGCTGTTCGACCCGCCCGATGAAGCGGCGAGGCCGGGGATCAAGGAGCGGTTGGCGACCCGGCTGCGGGTGTCGCGGGGTGAGGTGGGGCGCCGGGCGACGGTGGCCGCCCGGATTGGTTCGCGACGCACCCTGGCTGGGGAGGTGCTGGACCCGGAGGTGCCACGGCTGGCTGAAGCGGTCGCCGCCGGGCAGGTCGGTGAGGACCATATCGGCGCGGTGTTGACGGCGCTGAACCGGTTACCGGCAGCGGTGTCTGACGCCGACCGGGGCTGGGCGGAGAAGAAACTCGTCCAGCACGCTGTCACACAGGATTCGGCGTTCGTCGCGACAGTCGGACGGGCTATTGATACCAAGCTCAACCCGGATGGGCATTTTGATGACCGGGACCGGGCGGCCCGCCGGGGGCTCACGATGGGCCGCCAAGGCCCCGACGGGATGAGCGCACTGTCCGGGCATCTGACTCCGGAGGCGCGGGCGTATTTCGAGGCGATCAGTGCCGCGGTACGGCCCGGGCATCATGTACCCGATTCGAAGCAGACTGTGGTCGGTGCCGCCACCGACACCCGCACACCGGCACAGCGGTGCCATGACGCGTTTGCCTGGGGGATGCGGACCGCGCTGGAATCGGGGAACCTGGGTCAGCACCGCGGGTTGCCGGTGACGGTGATCGTGACGACGACGTTGGAGGCGGTGCAGCAGGCCGCCCAGGCCGCAACCGACCCGTCGATACCGATGCCGGCGCCGGCGGTGACCGGGGGCGGATCCAGCTTGCCGATGCGCGATTTTCTCCGGATGGCATCCGGGGCGATCCCGTTTTTGGCGGTATTCGACGGCCATTCGAATCGGCCGTTGTATTTGGCTCGGGGGCAGCGGTTGGCCACGGCGGATCAGCGGATCATCTGTTATGCCCGCGACCGAGGCTGTACGGGCCCGAACTGCACCGTGCCTGGGTATGGCTGCGAGGTGCATCATGCCCCGGCCTGGGTTCCCGGCGGCCCCGGTAACGCCAACGCACTGTTCTTCGCCTGCCCTGCGACCAATCAGGCCGAGGCCCGCGGCGAGTACACCTCGACCGTCACCGACGAAGGACGGCTGGCCTGGACCGACGGCACCGGCCCACCCCAAGTCAACCGACTACACCATCCGGAGGAGTTGTTGGCCGATTCTCCGGAAGAGCAGTTGGGCGAGGACGATCCGTGACACCGCCGCGCAGCACGCCGAGTAGGCGCATGCCGTGATAGACGACCAGGGCGGCGATCGATCCCAGCGCGATGCCGGTGAAGGTGAGAGTGCCGATCTGCCAGGTGAAGTCGGCGATCCCGATGATCAGCGCGATGGCCGCGGTCATCTGATTGACGGGCAGCGAGAAATCGACATGGTTCGTCAGCCAGATGCGGACACCGAGCACGCCGACGAGCCCGTACAGCACGATGGTCGCACCACCGAGCACACCCGGCGGGATGGCGGAGATGGTGGCGCCGACCTTGGGGCACAACGACAATGCGATGGCAACGACGCCGGCGATCCAGTACGCGGCGGTCGAGTAGACCCGAGTCGCCGCCATGACGCCGATGTTCTCGGCGTAGGTCGTGGTGGCCGACCCGCCGCCGAAGCCGGCCAGGACGGTGGCCACCCCGTCGGCAGCCAGGGCGCGACCGGTCAGCGGGTCAGTGTCGACACCGGTCATCTGACCGACCGACTTGACGTGCCCGATGTTCTCGGCGACCAACGCGATCACGGCGGGCAGGAACATCGGCAGCACCGACAGCGAGAACGTCGGCGTCTGGAATTCCGGCAGTCCCAGCCAGCCGGCCGAGGCGATCGCCGAGGTGTCCACATCGCCAAGGGCCAGCGCCAGCAGATAGCCGAGCACCACGGCAAGGAAGATCGCCAACCTGCCGACAATGCCGCGGAAGAAAGCCAGTGCGCCGACAAGCAGCAGCAGCGTGACAACCCCGACCACCGGACCCTTTTCGAAATTGCTCTTGGCTGCCGGTGCCAGGTTGAAGCCGATCAACGCGACGATCGCGCCGGTCACGATGGGCGGCAGGATCAGGTCGATCCAGCGGGTGCCGACGAGGTGCACGGTCACACCGATCAGAATCAGCACCAGTCCGACAGCAACCAACCCCGCCAACGCGCTGCCGGCGCCGTTCGAGGCCACCGCCGCGGTCACCGGAGCGATCACCGAGAAGCTGGACCCCAGGTAGCTCGGCAGGCGGTTGCCGGTGATGAGAAGGAAAAGCAGGGTCCCGATACCGGAGAACAGCAAGGTGGTGGCCGGCGGGAAACCGGTCAACACCGGCACCAGGAAGGTGGCTCCGAACATCGCCACCACATGCTGAGCGCCGATGCCGATGGTTCTCGGCCAGCTCAGCCGCTCGTCGGGTGCGACGACGAAGTCGGGTTCGGCTTTCGATTCGACCGGTTTCCAGCTCAACGGCATCACGGTGTTCGACTACACACCATTTGCGCGTTGTGCGCACCGCGAACTGGATCAGTGGATGTGGCTGCCGCCGTTGATGTCCACCGTGGTTCCGGTCAGGTAGCTGGCGTCCTTGCTGGACAGGAAGGTGATGACTGCCGCGATCTCCTCGGTGGTCGCGGTCCGCCCGATCGGAATGCCCGCGGCCAGAGCGGCTTCCGACTCATCGGTGGCGCCGACCCGGATATTGGTATCGACCGCGCCGGGAGTGACGGCATTGACGGTGACGCCGGTATCGGCGATTTCGCGGGCCAACGCCTTGGTGAAGCCGAGGATTGCAGCCTTGGCCGACGAATACGGCACTTTCCCGAACACGCCGCCGCCGCGTTGGGCGCTCACTGACGACATATTGACGATGCGTCCCCAGCCCTGGTCGATCATTGCGGGCAGAAAGGCCCTGGTGACCAGGTAGGTGCCGGTGGCGTTGACGGCCATCACCGTGTTCCACAGCTCGAGCGTCGTCTCCAGGAACGGCACCGGCGATGTGATGCCGGCAATGTTGGCCACTGCGCCCACCGGCGGCAGGTTGCCCGAGGCCACCTCGGCCGCGACGGCGCCCTGCGCGGATGCGACGGAATCCTCCGAGGTCACATCGATCGCACAGCCGAAGGCAGGCACGGCGAACTGGTTGCCGATCTCAGCGGCGACTTTGGCGGATTTCTCGCCGTCGAGGTCAAGAATGACCACCGCCCAACCCTCGCGGGCGTAGCGCTGCGCGACGGTGACGCCGATCCCGCGGTCAGAGGTGGCGCCGGTGATGACGGCGGTGCGCTGGATGTTGGACATGGGGTGCTCCTTGGTCGATGGGTGGAAAAGCTGTGTCGTCAAACGAGTTCTGTGATCAGGTGTCCCGCGGCGGCAGTCGCGGCGGGGCGCTGGTCGTGGGTGATATCGCGAGTTTCCAATTCGAGCGAGAAGTGCCCGTCGTACCCGGAATCTGCGAGGGCCTTTAGGCCGTGAGCGAAGTCGACCTGGCCGTTGCCCACGGACAGGTTGATGTTCCCGGGTACCGCGTCGCGAATGTGCACGTGCGCGATGCTGGGTCCGAAACGCTGCACAAAGTCCGCTGGGTCACCACCAGAGGCGACGATATGGCTGAAGTCCATCACGATGCCGACTCGGTCTGGTAGTCGGGATGAAAGCTGTTGGGCGCGTTCGATATCGCAGCACAGCCGGTAGTAATGCAGTGATTCGGTCCACAGCGCCACGGCGTGCTCGGCAGCGACGGCGGCGGCGTTGGCCAACTCGGCGGCCACCCGGTCGAGGTCGTCGTCCAGGTGCGAGATCGGCGTCCGGTCAAGCCCCCCGCACGGCAGCACAAGTGCCTGTGCACCCGTGCTGGCTGCCAGAGCGACCAGCATGTGCAGGTGTGCCTCGCGGTCGGCCCGGGCACCCGCGGCGAGCGGCTCGTTGAGATCGCCGATATCGCCGTTGATCGAGCGCACCCGCAGGCCCGATGCGCACACCGTGGCAGCCACCGTGGCCACCGCCGCCGTGTCGAGCACATACGGCACGTGGTCGCATACGCCCGGCAACGCCCCGAGGTCGATCTCGGAGAACCCCAGGGCGGCGATGGTCTCCAGCGCCTGGGACAGCTCGAGATGCCGAAAGCTGATCGTCGAGCAACCCAGTCGGGTGTGAAACGCGGTTTCAGCCATCGATCAGGCTCCTCGACTCAAGCGATGCGGGTGTGACGACAACCACACCGTATCCATATCACTGTTAACAGTCAACTGATGCCAGTCAAAATATGTCGACTGTTGACATTAAGGTGTGCGCGGAGTCACACTCGGAGATGCAACTCACTGTTGACCGTCGACAGTGACTTATCCCTCGGTAGTTGAAAGGATCGGCTCATGGGCGATGACGCTCTGAAGATGCGAGGTCCGGTGCACGGCACCAAGGACGCCCGCCGCGTGGCAATCGGCTCCGGCGTCGGCGCCGTCATCGAGACGTACGACTTCATCGGGTTCGGCACCGCGGCCGCGTTGTACTTCGGCACCGCCTTCTTCCCGGGTCAGAGCCCAGTGGCAGGCACGCTCGCAGCGTTCGCCACCCTGGGCGTAGGTTTCCTGGCCCGCCCACTCGGCGGCATCATCGGTGGGCACCTCGGCGACAAGGTCGGGCGCAAACCGGTGCTGGTGGCCTCACTGATCCTGATGGGTCTGGCGACGTTCGCGATCGGTCTGCTGCCCACCTACGCCATGGTCGGCATCGCCGCGCCGATCCTGCTGGTCACCGTCCGCATCATCCAGGGTCTGGCATTCGGCGCCGAATGGGGTGGCGCAATCCTGATGGCCTACGAGCACGCGCCCTGGAAGCAGAAGGGCAAGTACACCGGCATCGTGCAGGCCGGCTTCCCGGTCGGACTGCTGTTGGCCAACCTGGTCTTCCTGGTCAGTGTGCATCTCGGCGGCGACTGGGCCTGGCGTGTTCCCTTCCTGGCCAGCATCGTGCTGGTGGCGGTGGGCCTGATCATCCGGGCCCGGGTTCCGGAATCGCCGGTGTTCGAAGACGTCAAAGAAGAGGGCAACATCGTTCGCTCGCCCATCGTCGAGGTCGTCAAGAAGGATTGGCGAAACATCGTGCGGGGCATCGGCCTTCGCATTGCGGAGACCGCCGGCTACGCCGTGTCGATCACCTACATGATCTCCTATCTCAAGGGTGCTGAGTTGGCCACCAAGACCGAAACGCTGACCGCGCTGTGCATCGCATCGGCGATCGGCATCTTTGCCACCATGGGCTGGGCGCGACTCACCGACAAGATCGGCCGCAGGCCTGTCTACATCTGGGTCACGGCCTTTGCGATTCCGTTCGGCGTACTGATGTTCCTCCTTGTCAATACCGGGCTGTTCATCCTGATCATCGCGACGTTTGCGGTGGCCTACGGTGTTTGTCAGAACGCCATGGCGGGTGCCCAGGGTGGCTGGTTCCCCGAACTGTTCAATGCCAACACGCGTGCATCGGGAGCCTCACTGGCATACCAGATTTCGGCGATGGTGTCCGGGTTCACCCCGTTCATCACCACGCTGCTGTTCGTCCAGTTCGGCTGGATCGGCCCGGCACTGCTGTTCAGTACCTACGGCGCGATCGGGTTGTGGGCCGCGCTGGCCACCCGTGAGACCTGGGGGCCGCGGGAGCGTCAGCTGGCCGCCGAGGCGGCCGCCAGTACTCCCCGTTCGCACGCAGCGGCAATCTGATGCCGGACGAGAACGCCTCCCGCACAGTGCGCGAGGCGGCCTACCGGATGCGCCACCACGTGCTCGACATGGGCCAGGCGCAGGGACAGGGCTATGTCGGTCAGGCACTCGGCGCCGCCGACATGCTGGCCAGCGTCTACGCCCACCAACTCCGCTACCGGGCTGATGACCCGCATTGGGAAGGTCGCGACCGGTTCCTGTTGTCCACCGGGCACTACGCGATCGGGCTGTATGCGGCGCTGGCCGAAGCGAAGATCATCGACGTCGAGGAGCTCGACACCTACGGCTCCGACGACTCTCGGTTGCCGATGTCCGGAATGGCAAGCTACACACCGGGAATGGAGATCTCCGGGGGCTCGCTCGGCCATGGCCTGACGGTCGCGGTCGGGATGGCGCTCGGCCTGCGCCACCAAGGCAGCGACGCGCGGGTGATCAACTTCCTCTCCGACGGCGAACTCGACGAGGGCTCCACCTGGGAAGCTGCGATGGGGGCCAGTCATCATCGGCTCGGCAACCTGATCGCGATGGTGGATATCAACGCACTGCAGGCCGACGGGCCGACCGAAGGTGTGTTGCGCACCGAACCGGTGGCCGATAAGTGGACCGCCTGCGGCTGGCATGTCCAACGCGTCGACGGCAACGACGTGGATGCACTGCTGGATGCGTTTGGCGATATCACAGGAGAATCGGTCGGCGTGCCGTCGATCATCCTGTGCGACACCAAGGTTGGCGCCGGCGTTCCGCTGCTGGAGAATCGGGAGAAGGCCCATTTCATGCGCATCGACGCCGACGAATGGCAGGTCTGCCGCGACCAACTGACCGCAGGACACGAGAGGGTTTCCGTATGAGTACCGTTGCACCGCTGCGCACGTCGGCGATGATCGCTTCGTTCGCCGACCCGGGGCAACGCACCACATCGGCGCCGTTCGGGCATGCCTTGGTCGCCGCGGCCCAGGCCGACGAGCGCATCGTGGGGCTGACCGCAGACCTCGGCAAGTACACCGATATGCACATCTTCGCCCAAGCGCATGCCGACAGGTTCTTCCAGATGGGCATGGCCGAGCAGCTGCTGTTCGGCGCGGCCGCGGGGATGGCCGAGGTCGGCCTGGTGCCCTTCGCCTCGACCTATTCGGTCTTCGCCGCCCGGCGTGCCTATGACTTCATCTGCCTCGACATCGCCGAACCCGGACTGAACGTCAACATCGTCGGCGGCCTGCCCGGTCTGACCACCGGTTACGGCCCGTCGCATCAGGCCACCGAAGACATCGCGATCTTCCGCGGCATGCCCGGCCTGACGATCGTCGACCCCTGCGATTCGGTCGATATCTCCCAAGCCGTGCCCCAGCTGGCGGCCAGTCCGGGCCCCACCTATTTGCGGCTGCTGCGCGGGCAGGTCCCGACCGTGCTCGACGAGTACGACTACACCTTTGAACTGGGCAAGGCCAAGGTGCTGCGCGGCGGCGCCGACGTGGTGCTGATCTCCAGCGGGCTGATGACGATGCGCGCGCTGCAGGCCGCGGCCGCGCTGGCCACGCACCACGTGGATGTCGCCGTCGTGCACACGCCGACCATCAAGCCGTTCGACGCCGAAACTGTGCTTGCCGAGGTCGACACCGATCGCCTGGTGCTGACGTGTGAGAACCACACCGTGGTCGGCGGGCTATTCGAAACGGTGGCGTCGGCCAGTGTGCGGGCAGGACTGGGCCGTCAGATCACGCCGATCGGGCTACCGGATGAGTTTCTTGCCGCTGGCGCTCTGCCCACCCTGCACGAGCGCTACGGCCTGTCGACGCCGCGGATCGTCGCGACGGTGCTGGACCGCCTGTAGCATCCAATGTTGACAAAGAAATGTTGACAGTCAGGGAGCGCCCAATGTCCGTCGAAGCGACGCCACTGCTGCGCCTGGAGAAGACCAGCCTGCGGCAACAGGCGCTGAGCGCGCTGCGACGGGCCATCACCACCGGACAACTGGCGCCCGGCACGCACCTGGTGGAGACCGAACTCTCCGAGGCGTTGCAGATCAGCCGCGGCACCCTGCGTGAGGCCATGCGCGAGTTGCAGCAAGAGGGACTTATTTCGGCGGGAGCCCGTGGCCGGCTGTCGGTCCGGCACCTGGACGCCAAGGAAATCCGCGATATCTTCCACGTCCGGGCGGCGTTGGAATCCCTGGCCGCGCGCGAACTGGCCACCCGATCGGATCGGGCCGCCGCTGTGGCCGCACTGCGGCAGTCCGTTGCCGATATGGAGAAGTGGGCGGCCGCCAACCTCGAGGACCGCATCGAGGCAGATCTCAAATTCCATCGGACGCTGTGCCAGCTGACCGGCAACGAGACGTTGTTGCACTCGTGGTCATCGCTGGAAGGCAGCATCCGGATGTCGATCATGTTCGCCGGGGTCGACCGGGCGATCAAGAACATGGATGCCAAGCGACACTATGAGATCGTCGACGCCATCGAATCGGGTGACGCGGACAAAGCGGCGGCGGCGGTGCTCGACCACATGGCCGGGGCCGCAGGCGTTTTGGTGGCCTGACTAGCCCAGTTCGGCTAACCGAGGCACCACCTCGTCGCCCAGTCGCCGCGCGTAGCCCACCGGGTCCGGGTCACCCGGATACGGCCCGACGTTGGCCAGATCGAACCCGAGTGCGGCGAATTTCTCGGCCGTCCGGAAGAAGGCGCCGTCGCCCGAGAACGGGTCGATGAACAGGCCGACGGTCTTACGGATGGTGGCGGGGTCGCGGCCGACGTCGTCGCAATGCCGGTTCAGGACGTCAACCTTGTGTGCAGCTACGTCGGGGTCCATCGTGGTGGTGTTCCAGATATCGGCATACTGGGCGACCAGCCGCAACGTTTTCTTCTCGCCGTCGCCGCCGATGAGTACCGGTGGTCGCCGGATCGGTTGCGGTACACAGATTGTCTCGACGAGCTGGTAGTGCTTGCCCTGGTACGGCCCGTCGTTGTCACTCCACATCTGCGCGCAGATCTGCAGGGTCTCTTCGAGCATTTCGAACCGATCGCGCAGCGGTGGATAGGGCACACCGAGCGCCAGGTGCTCGCGTTCGTACCAGGCCGCGCCGATACCGAACATCGATCGCCCGCTGGAGAGAACATCAAGAGTGGCAACGGTTTTCGCGAGAATTCCGGGATAGCGATATGTGACGCCGGTGACGAGCATCGTCAACGCGATGCGCTCGGTCTTACCGGCCAGAAAGCCCAGTGAGGTGTAGCCCTCCAGGAATGGGTCATCGGCCCGCCCGACAGTTTCCATCTGGAAGAAGTGGTCGGCCATGGTGAACATCGTCGCGCCGGACTGTTCGGCGGCCTGGGCCGTCGCGGCCAGGGTGGGCGCGAGTTTCGTCGGGTCGCCGGGTAGAAAATCGATGTAGTGCACGCCTAATTCCATAGTGCTTGTGCTCCTTGCTAATCGGTGATTCGCTCCAGCAGGGTGAGCGCTTCGAGGATGACCCCGCGTTCGACTTCGGTGAACTGGTCCTGCATCGCGCGAACCAGCCACTCGTCACGAACCTGGCGATCGCTCTGTGCGCGACGCTGACCTTCTGCGGTCAGCGCGATCAGTTGGCGACGCCCGTCATCGGGGTCAGGGGTGCGATAGATCAGCGACTGCCTGTCGAGCCCAACCAGGGTGGCCGCCATGGACTGCGGGCGTACGCGTTCGGCGCCGGCCAGCTGGCTTGTCGATGCCGGTCCGTCCTTGACGAGACGGATCAACACCGCTGTCTGTGACGGCGTCAGGTCCTCGTCGGTAGCGAGTTCCTTCAGTCGTCGGCGTAGTCGGGAGAACATCACCCGTAGATCCCGGGCGGCGCGCACCGATGAATCGCTGACTCTCTGCACTCTCAAGAGCCTAGGTTAGACAGTTCAAACTGTCCAGTTTCACCTGTGCAATTTCGCCCGGACCAGATAGACCAGCGCACCAGCGGCGAGCACGGCCACACCGGTCACCACCGAGGTCAGTGGCAGCGAGAAGGCCAAAATCGCGCAGCCCAGCAGGCCCGCGACGGGGATCAGGCCGCGCCGCAGGTCCCATGCCGCGCAGTTGGCGATCGCGTAGTACGTGAGCACGCCGAACGACGAAAAGCCAATGGCCCCTCGCAGATCCAAGGTGGCGGCGAGCACCGCCACCATGATTCCGACGGTGATCTCGGCGTAGCGCGGCACCCCCGCATGTACTTCTGCCAATCGGTGGGGCAGATGCCGGTCGCGCGCCATCGCCAGCGTCGTGCGGGAAACGCCAAGGATCAGCGCGAGCAGCGCGCCGAGCGCCGCCAAGGCCGCTGCGACCGGGACAACCGGGACCAACCAGGCCAGGCCGGCGGCTCGGACGGCATCGGTCAGCGGCGCCGTGGACACCGCCAGGCCGCCATTGCCCAGCACGGCCAGCAGTGCCACCGCGACAGCGGCGTAGACCGCGAGGGTGATACCCAAGGCCACCGGGATCGCCCGCGGAATGGTGTGGGCGGGGTCGCGGACCTCCTCGCCGAGGGTGGCGATGCGCGCATACCCGGCGAACGCGAAGAACAGCAGGCCCGCCGCCTGCAGCACCCCGCCTGCGCCCACCTCGCCGCCGATATCGAGGCGGGTGGAATCGCCGACACCCGACAGCGCAATCCCGACCACCACCGCAGCCAGCACCGCAAGGACGGC
Organism: Mycobacterium sp.; assembly: GCF_965229105.1. GTDB lineage: Bacteria > Actinomycetota > Actinomycetes > Mycobacteriales > Mycobacteriaceae > Mycobacterium. The sequence goes on along the minus strand of NZ_OZ245858.1, from coordinate 6,213,644 downwards.
GGCCACGATCACCCTGGTCAACAGTGCGGAGCGCTGAACGCCGAAACAGTTCAGCACGGTCAGCACGACGACCGCCCCCACGGCCACCGCGCGGGCCTGCGCCGGCCACACATACGCCCCGACGGTCAAAGCCATCGCCGCACATGAGGCGGTTTTTCCGACAATGAACGCCCAGCCCGCCAGATAGCCCCAGAAGGGACCGAGGCGTTCCCGGCCGTAGACATAGGTGCCGCCGGACTCGGGATAGCGGGCGGCCAGGCGCGCCGAGGACATCGCATTGCAGTACGCGACCACCGCCGCGACCGCCAGCCCGATCAGCAGCCCGGAGCCGGCAGCGGCCGCTGCGGGCGCGAACGCGGCGAACACCCCCGCGCCGATCATCGATCCAAGCCCGATCGTGACGGCGTCGACCGGGCCAAGCCGCCGCGCCAGGGGTGCGCTCACCCGTCAACTGATAGCACGCTCAGGTGATCGGCCGGGGCTGGATCAGATGGCGACGCCGACCCCCGATATTCGCGCCACCGCATCGGCCACGGCCGCGGGTTCGTCGAGCGCCACGAAGGTGCGGGCCCCGGGCACCTCGGTGAAGGTGGAGTTCGGGAACAGTGCGGCCAGCCTGCGGCCCAGCGTCGGGGTGAAGCACCGGTCACCCAGGCCCCACACCAGGGTCACCGGCTTGGTGAACCGTGACAGCCGGCTGGAGACCTCGATCAGATCGGTGGCGGCAATGCCTCGCGCCAGTGTGGCGAGGTCGCCGGCGATCCGGGAGTCGTTGCGCGACGGGGCAAGCCACGACGCCGTCAGCGCCGGATCGGGATTGCCTGCCAGCAGGCCGTAGCCGAGTGGGGAGTGCCGGATCGGCGCCGGGCCCATCATCGTCATCAGCGCACGGATGGATTTCGGCCCGCGTAACAGCGCAAAGACCATGTCAAACGGGAACGGTGGGAATTTGTCGAATGCGTCGCAGTTGGTCAGCACCAGTCGACCGATGCGTTCTGGATGCGCGTCGACCAGGAACTGACACAGGCCGCCGCCGGTGTCGTTACCGACCAACGTGACATCGTCGAAGTCGAGTTCGACCAGGAAGTCGTGGATCATCTCCGCCACCCCGGCCGGTGACAGGGCGGAGCGTTGGGTCACCGGCGTAGTGTGCGAGCCCAGCGGCCAGTCCGGCAGAATGCAGCGAAATCCCTGCTGCGCCAGACGTTGTGCCACTGTCAGCCAAAGGCGGTGGTCGACGAGGGCGCCGTGCACGAACAGTACCGGCGGGTGGGCTGACTCGGCGGGGCCAAGGATGCGGTAATCGATGACGGCCTGTGGCAGCGTGACTTTGTGCACGACGTCGGGTGGCATATCGGCTATCCTTTCGCGAACTTACAAACTCTGAGTATGAAAGTTACGTACACGCTGTATGAAAGTCAACCCTCCCGTTCGTCGTACCCAGGCGGAACGCACCGCAGCCACCCGCGCGGTGTTGACCTCTGCCGCGCGGAAGTTGTTCGCCAGCAAGGGCTTCAGTGAGGTGTCTACCCAGGCGATCGGTGACGCCGCCGGGGTCACCCGCGGTGCCCTCTATCATCAGTTCGCCGATAAAACCGAGCTGTTCGCCGCCGTCTACGAGGACGTCGAGGCCGAACTGGTCACCGGGGTCGCCACCGGGATCGCGGACGCGCAGCCGGCCGGGACGATCGAAGCGATGCGGCTCGGTGCCCGGTTGTTCCTCGACCTGTGCGCGGCACCGCACGTGCAGCAGATCGTGCTGATCGACGCACCGTCGGTATTGGGTTGGGAGCGCTGGCGGGAGGTGGGCGTCAAATACGGTCTCGGTGTCATCGAGGCGATGCTGACCCAAGGGGTCGCCGACGGATCACTACCGGAGCAGCCGGTACGCGCCAGTGCTCATGTGCTGTTGGCCGCGCTGGACGAGGCCGCGTTGTATGTCTCGCGCGCAGACGATCCCGAGAATGCGCGCGAAGAGATGTATGCGGTGTGTGACCGCATCATCGCCGGCTTTGCGGCTAGGGCTACCTAGCGTTCCTGGCGACGTTGGCACCGAGGTAGGCAACGTATCCGATGGCGCCGATGACCGCGAACTTGCGCGCGCTGGGAACAGCCAGCCCGAGTCCGATTGCCGTTTCGAGGCCGCCGTTGATGCGGAGGTGCGTGGGGGTATTCCGCGGAAACGCCTGCTTGGTGATTCCCTCGAACAGCTCGGGCTTCACGAAATGGGCCACGCCGGTACCGGCGAGCACAAGGCCGCCGATCTGGAGCAGGCGCGAATTGCGCTTGGCGGTGGGAACGGCGGTTGCAGCTGCGGCAGTCATTCAAAAGCCTTTCGGTTCAGGAGATCTGATAGTCGCTCAGTGGGAAACTCATCGCCTCGCGTACCGCGGTGCTTGTCCCCATCGGGCGCAGCAGCGACGGCTCCCCGCTGGGATTGAAATAATAGGAACGCGCCGACGAGCAATTGCCGTTGATCCACAACGACTCGCCGATCAGTTCGGTCATTCGGTCCAGATATCGGGTGTTGGCTTCCTCGGTCACCTCGAAGGTGGTCGCGCCGCGACGCTTCACCTCCGTGAAGAGCCGGTCCATCAACTTCATCTGGTATTCCATAGCGTTGAAGAAGTTCAAGCCGAGGAAGGCGTACGGACTGGCCAGACTCAGGAAATTCGGGAAGAACGGCATCGACACGCCTTGATAGGCCTGGAACCTGGTGTCGCGCCACCACTTTCCGAGATTGCGGCCTTCGCGGCCGATCACCTCGATGGCCGGGAAGTTTGCTTCCCAGAGGTCGAAACCGGTGGCCAGCACCAAGGTGTCGATGTCGGTCTTGGTGCCGTCGGCGTTGACGATGCCGTCGGACTGGATGTGGTCGATACCGTCGGTCTGCAGGTGGACGTGCGGTTTGGTGAAGGTGCGGTAGTAGCTGTTGGAAAATGATGGCCGCTTGCAGCCGAAGTCGTAGTCCGGGGTCAGCTTGTCCCGCAACGACTTATCGCGGATCGAGGCGAATCGTTGCATTTTGGCGAGATCACCAGCGGCGACACTGAGCCGATGCAGCTTCCGGTCCTGCAGCGCCACCGTAGCGAAACCCTCGTACAGGGTGTCGGTGAACCAGCGGATCGCCCGCTGAACCAGCGGCACCCTCGCGAACAGTCGTTTGGCGCGCTCGGAGAATCGGATGTCGATCTTGGGCACCACCCAGATGGCGGTCCGCTGGTACACCGTCAGGTCCGCAGCCGTTCTCGCGAGCTCCGGGATCAGCTGCACCGCGGTGGCGCCGGTACCGATGATCGCGACCCGCTTGCCGTCGGCGCGATAGCTGTCATCCCAGTCGGTGGTGTGGATGACCTTGCCGGCGAAATCGTTGATCCCGGCGATATCCGGGAAGGCCGGCTGCGACAGGAAACCGGTGGCGGTGATCAGGTACCGGGTGCTCAGCGTTTCACCGTCGGCCAGGCTCACCCGCCAGAGCTTGGCTTCTTCGTCCCATCGCGCGCCTTCGACTTTCGCGTTGAACCGGATATGCCGTCGGACGTCGTACTTATCCGCGACGTCGTCGGCGTACTGCTTGATTTCCGCGCCGGTGGAGAACAGCCGAGACCAGTTCGGGTTCGGCTCGAAAAAGTACGAATACGTGGTGGTGGGGACGTCGACGGCCAGGCCGGGATAGTGATTGACGTGCCAGGTGCCGCCGAGGTCGTCCTCACGGTCAAGGATGACGAAGTTGTCGATCTTGAGGCGTTTGAGTTGGATCGCCGCTCCGATGCCGCCGAAACCGGCGCCGACAATCAACGCATCGAAGGCGGCCGAATGCTCCGCTGTCATGTAAGAACCGTACATTACCGCCGAGTAAGGATTAGGGCTGCGTCAACTGCGAGTTTGGGCACATCAAGGGTCTTGGAACCGAGGTCGTGGCGTGCCCCGGTGACCTCGACGATCGTCGTCGGCGCCGCGATCACCGCCGCCGCCGCGGTGATCTCGTCGATGGTGCCGAACGGGTCGGCGGTGCCATGGGTGAAGACGGTGGGCACGGTGAGATCGGCCAGGTGTTCGGTGCGCGCGCGTTCGGGCTTGCCGGGCGGATGCAGCGGATATGAGAACAAGGTGAGCGCCGCGAGGTCGGCCTCTCCTCGGGAAGCAACCATCGAGGTCATCCGCCCGCCGTAGGAATGCCCGCCCGCTAGGACTGGGCCGGGACTGACAGTGTGGGCGAGTTCGATCGCCTCGTGGATGCCCTGTTGGTCACTGGCCGCCGAGTTCGACGGGGGGCCCTTGGGGCGCCGCCTGCGGAACGGCAGGTTGTAGCGGACCGCCAGCCAGCCGCGCCCGGCCCACTCATCGCAGATCCGGACCAGCAACGGCGACTCCCGACTGCCGCCTGCGCCGTGGGTGAGCAGCACCACGCCGACCGGTTCGCCGGCGGGCTGATGCACGACCCCAGCGATCTCGGCAAACCTGCCAGCCACGTCCGCGCTCACTGCGATAACCGGAACAACGCCGACACCGGGCCGTGGCCGTGGCCGAGGGGATAGGCCGCGCGGATGCACTCGGTGACCCAGGATTTCGCGAATGCGACGGCGTCGGGCACCGAATAACCATGCGCGAGTGCGGAGGTCGTGGCCGCCGCCAGCGTGTCGCCCGCACCATGATCATGGGTGGTGTTGATGCGCTCGGCGTCGAACTCGTAGAAATCGGTGCCGTTATAGAGCAGATCCGGGCTCATCGTCGACGACCGCAGGTGCCCGCCCTTGACCAGTGCCCACTGCGGACCGAGGGCATGCAGCGCTTGCGCGGCGTCGCGCTGGGAACCCTCATCGACGACATCGATATCGACCAGTAGTCGCACCTCGTCGAGATTGGGTGTCACCAGGGTGGCCAGCGGGAAGAGTTGACTGCGAATCGAATTCAACGCCGACGGGTGCAGCAGCGGATCGCCGTGCATGGATGCGCAGACAGGGTCGACGACCAGCGGAACGGGGCCAGATGCCGCCCCGAGAACGTCGGTCTGCCAGGTCTCCACGACGGTCCCGATGATCTCCGACGAGGCCAGCATGCCGGTTTTGGCGGCCTGGATGCCGATATCGGACGCCACCACACTGATCTGGCCGGCGATGATATCGAGCGGAATCTCGTGGAAAGCCTTGACGCCCATGGAGTTCTGCACCGTCACGGCGGTGACGGCGACGCAGCCGTGCATTCCGAGCATCGCGAAGGTGCGCAGGTCAGCCTGAATACCAGCGCCCCCGCCGGAATCGGAACCGGCGATGGTCATCACCCGCAGTGGCGTCTGGCCCGATGGGCTCAGCGGCAGCACATTCACCTATTGCTCCCTACGCCGGCATAACCCGGTCAGGTTCGGACGGTCGACGGCCCCGGCCGTCCTCTCAGCGCCCTGGTGTGCGCTCCCGCGTTGTTTCGTGCTTCAACGTTTCGTGCTTCAACCTAGCGCAGCAGTGGGGCGGGGCGGGGTGGGGGAATGGAATTGCCCAGCGAAGGTTTGTATAGCTAACATATGTGAATCCTGCGCACCGAGAGGTGCGTTCTGCACACCCGGATGACTAGCGAGATTGGGCCGACTGAGACCGCGATGACGAAGAGCCAGGGCTTAGAGGGCGAAGCGACCACGCAGCCAGACCCGAACACGGCGGAGGACGTCACTGCCGGGCGCCGGGTCCGGATGGACCACGATCACCCCCACTACAAGTGGGTCGTCCTGTCCAACACCACCTTGGGCACCCTGCTGGCCACCATCAACGCCTCGATCGTGCTGATCTCGCTCCCGGCGATTTTCCGCGGTATCGGGCTCAACCCGCTGGCCCCCGGAAACGTCAGCTATCTGCTGTGGATGCTGATGGGTTATCTGGTGGTGACGGCGGTGCTGGTGGTTCCGTTCGGCCGCCTCGGCGACATGTTCGGCCGGGTGAAGATCTACAACCTCGGTTTCGTGGTGTTCACCATCGGTGCCGTGGCGCTGTCGTTCGACCCGATGTCACTCGACGGCGGGGCGATCTGGCTGATCGCCTGGCGGGTGTTCCAGGGCATCGGTGGCGCGATGCTGATGGCGTCGTCGTCGGCGATCCTGACGGACGCTTTCCCCGCCAAGCAGCGCGGTATGGCGCTGGGGGTGAACATGGTCGCCGCGGTCGCCGGGTCTTTTCTGGGCCTGTTGATCGGCGGTTTTCTCTCCGAGTGGCACTGGAAGGCGATCTTCTGGGTCGGCGTGCCGATCGGCATCCTCGGCACCATCTGGAGCATCCGGTCGCTCAAAGAACTCGGGGTCCGCACGCCCGGTCGGCTGGACTGGGCGGGCACCCTGTCGTTCGGTATCGGCCTGACGGTGCTGCTGGTCGGCATCACCTACGGCATCCAGCCCTACGGCGACTCCACTACCGGCTGGACCAATCCGTGGGTATTCGGGTCGATCGCGTTCGGACTGCTGGCGCTGGTGGCGTTCTGCTTCATCGAATTGCACGTCGATTCGCCGATGGTCGACATCCGGTTGTTCAGATCCGCCTCGTTCGGCATGGGCAACCTGGCCGGGCTGATGTCGTCGATGGGTCGCGGCGGTCTGCAGTTCATGCTGATCATCTGGTTACAAGGCATCTGGCTTCCGCTGCACGGCTACAGCTTTGAATCCACCCCGCTGTGGGCGGGCATCTATCTGCTGCCGATCACCATCGGGTTCCTGGTGGCCGGACCGATCGCCGGATTGCTCTCGGACCGCTACGGCGCCCGACCGTTCACCGTCGGCGGCATGCTGCTGATGGCGGCCACATTCGTGGGCCTGGTGCTGATCCCGGTCAACTTCAACTACGCGATCTTCGCTGCCCTGGCCTTCCTGAACGGCCTCGGCGGCGGCATCTTCACCTCGCCCAATACCGCGGCCATCATGTCGAGCGTCCCCGCCGCGCAGCGCGGCGCTGCATCAGGAGTGCGGGCGACGTTCTTCAACGCGGGTTCGTCGCTGTCGATCGGCGTGTTCTTCTCGCTGATGATCATCGGATTGTCGAACACCCTGCCGTCGGCGTTGAGCACCGGCCTGCAGGCACAGGGGGTTTCGGCATCCGTGGCCAACGATGTGGCCAACCTGCCGCCGGTGGGCAGCCTGTTCGCGGCGTTCCTCGGATACAACCCGATCGCCGAACTGCTGGCTCCGTCGGGTGCCCTGAATCAGCCCGGAGTGAATGTCGAGGTACTGACCGGCAAGACATTCTTCCCGGAATTGATCACCGCGCCGTTCCACTCCGGCCTGACGGTGGTGTTCATCGCGGCGGCGGTGATGATGCTGATCGGTGCGGTGGCATCGCTGTTCAATCCGGGTAAGTATGCGACGGCGCCGGGGGCCGATAACGACGCCTGATGGTGTCTGACCAGATCAAACGGGTGCCGCTCCTACAGTGGATGCCATGACTACAGTGCAGCGTCGCGGATTCAACTCAGCTGTCACCAAGTTCTGGAGTTTCGCCGCCCCCGCCTACGACCAGGCATGCCTGCAACGCCTGGTGTACCGTCCGGCCCAAGACGAGGCAATCGCGGCACTGCAGAAGCACGGATCCCGTCGGATCGCCGATATCGCGTGCGGCACAGGCATTCTCGCCGACCGGATCCGACGCGAAATCGGACCCGACGAGGTCTACGGCGTCGATATGTCCGATGGGATGTTGGCCCAGGCCCGGCGGCGCTCCGCTGACGTGCGGTGGATGAAGGGCCCGGCCGAACAGTTGCCGTTCGAAGACGGCTTCCTCGACGCGGTCGTCACCACCTCGGCGTTTCACTTCTTCGACCAGCCCGCGGCCCTGCGGGAATTCCACCGGGTGTTGGCCCCCGGTGGGGTGGCGGCGGTAGCCACCATCAGCCCGCGGCAACTGCTACCGCTGCAGTTCCTCTCGGCCAACCTGAGCAATCCCGCGCACAATCCGTCACCGGCGGATATGCGGACACTGTTCAAAGACGCCGGTTTCGAGATCAGCGATCAGCATCGGGTCCGGCGACCCGCGTGGACCCAGCTGGTGAGCGACCTGATCACCATCGGGGTGAAGCCAGGGCCCGCTTAGCGGGACAGGTCCACCAGTACCGGCGCGTGATCGCTGGGTGCCGGGGTGCCTTTCTTACCGGGTTTCCGCTCATCGCGGGCGATCTCGGCGTGCACGACGCGCTGCGCCAACTCGGGGGAGCCGAGGATGAAGTCGATCCGCATGCCCTCCTTGCGGGGAAACCGCAGCTGGGTGTAGTCCCAGTAGGTGTACACCCCGGGACCAGGGGTGAAAGGCCGCACCACATCGGCGAATTGGGCGTCGACCATCGCGGTGAACGCGGCCCGCTCCGCTGCCGAGACGTGGGTGCTGCCGTCGAACTTGGTGACATCCCAGACGTCCTCGTCGGTGGGTGCGATGTTCCAGTCGCCGACCAGTGCGATGGGTGAGCTGGGATCGTCGCTGAGCCAGCCCGCTGCGGTATTACGGAGCGCGGCAAGCCATTCCAACTTGTAGAGATAGTGAGGGTCGTCCAGGGTGCGGCCGTTGGGCACATACAGACTCCAGACCCGCACCCCACCGCAGGTGGCGCCGATGGCCCGCGCCTCGGCGGCCGCCGCCTGGTCGGGCTTACTGCTCCAGGTCGGTTGCCCGTCGAAGCCGACCTCGACATTGTCCAGACCGACCCGCGAGGCGATCGCCACGCCGTTCCACTGGTTGACCCCGACATGCGCCACCTCGTAACCCAATGCGGCGAACGGCATGGTGGGGAACTGCGCGTCGGTGCACTTGGTCTCCTGCATGGCCAGCACGTCGACGTCGGCGCGGGCCAGCCAGTCGATCACCCGGTCAATCCTGGTGCGGATCGAGTTCACATTCCAGGTGGCAAGTCGCAGGGAGTCGTCAGTCGCGCGGTTGTCAGACACGGCTACAGAGTAGGGCCCAGTACCGACTCGGCCGCGACGTAGCGGTGGCTGTGATGCAGCCGGAAACCCATCGCCTCATACAGTGCGATCGCCGGGGTGTTATCGGCCAGCACCTCGACATACACCTGCTGCGCGCCGCGCTGTGCACCCCAGCTCTGCAGCGCCGCGCACACCGTTGTGGCGTGGCCTTGCCTGCGGTGATCGTCCGCCACCCGCACCGAGGAGATGCCGAGCCAGCGGGTGCCGTCCGGTGCGGACGTCACCGCCCCACGCCCGACCGCAGCTCCTGGCACCGTCGCGAAGACCACGTCACCGTCGATGACCGCGGTCAGCACCTCGGCTGGCACATCACGGTGATAGATGGCCAGCCAACTGGCGTCGGGTTGCGCGGCCAGGGCCACCGCAGGCACATCGGCGAGCTCGGGCACGTCGCGCACCATCACCCGGGTGGGTTTGATTCCGGTGGCGCTGACCCGCAGCAGCCGCTCGGGCACCGCCAGCCAGGCGGGTTGCCCGCGCTCGCGATACCAGTCGACCACCTCGGGTAGGTCCGCCAGTGCCGCCGAGAAATCAAGGGGGATAGCCGAGTTCGCCCGGCTCGTATAAGTCGCGCCTGCGACGGTGCCGGACCGCAGGAACCAGCCCGCCAGCCACTGCTGCTCGGTTCCCGGCCAGGCGAGTGCCGCCGCATGCTCAAGGGCCCGGATTTCCGACGCGCGGACCGGTCGATGGGATAGCTCGCGCACCGCGACGATGTCCTTCGGCGTGACCTCGACGACACCGTCGGATTTGGTGCGCACCAGCACCCGCGGCGTCACCGCCTCGAGATGGCCGACCACGTCGGTCAGGCCGCTCACCAGCCGGTATCGGATGCTTACGCGGCTGCCGACGGACGGTAGCTCGGGGCTAGTGGCCAAACGGGTCAGGTCCCTCACCGGGTAACCACGACAAGCCGGGGACGCCCCAGCCGTTGGATTTCACCGTCTTCTTGGCGGCGCGGGCGTTGCGGCCGACCAGCCGGTCCAGGTAGAGGAAACCATCGAGGTGGCCCGTCTCGTGTTGCAGCATCCGGGCGAACAGACCGGTGCCCTCGAGGGTGATCTCCTTACCGTCGGCATCGAGTCCGGTCACCTTGGCCCATGTCGCGCGGCCCGTCGGGAACGATTCGCCGGGCACCGACAGGCAGCCCTCGTCGTCGTCCTCGGGATCGGGCATCGTCTCGGGAACGTCGGAGGTTTCCAGGACCGGATTGACGACCACGCCGCGACGGCGCGTCGACTGCCCGCGCTCATCGGCGCAGTCATAGACGAACACCCGTGACGGCACGCCGATCTGATTGGCCGCCAGGCCGACTCCGTATGCGGCGTCCATGGTTTCGTAGAGATCGGTGATCAACTCGGTGACCTCGGCCGGCAGTGAACCGTCGGCTCCGACCGGCACCGGATTGGTTGCGGTGTGCAGAACAGGATCTCCCACGATCCGAATTGGTACGACTGCCATGGTCGGCAATCTTAAGTCAGCCGACGCGCGGGCTCGGGTGCCGTCCCATCTGTTGCGTACGTGGTTCAATACTCGCTGCGGACACGCGATGTCATTCGGGCTTGCGAAAGGCCAAGGGAGCAATATGGACGGCGCCATGGCGAGAGCTGAGCGGTCGGGGGATGACGCTGAGCTCACCGATGGGCTGACCCGTCGTGAACACGACATCCTTGCGTTTGAACGGCAATGGTGGAAGTACGCCGGAGCCAAAGAAGAAGCCATCAAGGAACTGTTCTCGATGTCGGCCACACGGTATTACCAGGTTCTCAACGCCCTGGTGGACCGGCCGGAGTCGCTGGCAGCAGATCCGATGCTGGTCAAGCGGTTGCGCAGGTTGCGTGCCAGTAGGCAGAAGGCACGTGCCGCCCGCCGACTGGGCTTCGATCTTTCCTAGGATCTTTCCTGAGTTTGTGCTCATATCGATCGAGCGTCGTTTTTCGCCGAATCGGCAGCCACCGATAGGGTGGGCCAAATGAACGAGCGCGTTCCCGACTCTTCCGGGCTACCACTGCGCGCCATGGTGATGGTGCTGTTGTTCCTGGGCATTGTGTTTCTTCTCGTCGGCTTTCAGGCGATGGGCTCCGATAGCGACTCCGGCGACGGTGACTCCTCGGTGCCGGCCGTGACGACCTCTTCGGCAACCGCGGCACCCGCGACGACCTCGGTCACCCCGCCGCCGGAGGCAGCCAATACCGAGGTCCGCGTGTTCAACATCTCCGAACAAGCTGGTGTCGCGGATCGCACCGCCACCCGACTGCGCGACGGCGGCTGGAATGTGGCCGAGGTCGGCAACCTGGCGCTGCCGGGAGTCACCGCGACCACGGTCTACTTCGGCGAGGCGGAAGGCGAGCAGGCGGCCGCCGAGGCAGTGGGCCGACTCCTGGAAGCTCCGGTCGAACCACGGACACCGGAAGTGGCTGAGCAGCCTCCGGGCGTCATCGTGGTGGTCACAGGTTAGGCTCTGCGCATGGTCAAGCTCGCCAGCCGTTCTGGGAAAATTGCCGCTGCCGTTCTGTTCGCCGTCCCGGTCGTCGTATTGAGCGCGTGCACTCCGTACGAGCCCGTCGCGACGACGCCAGGGACCAACCCGCCCATCTGGACCGGATCGCCCGCACCCGCGGCCAGCGGCGCCGAGGGCGACCAGGGCTCAGCGGAGACCGGAACCGGCAGTGAGCAGAAGCTGGTCAGCCCGATCAAGGCTGCCGACGGTACCGAAGTGGCCACGGCGACGTTCGAGTTCTTCCCGGGCTACGCCCAGGTGACTGTCGAAACCACGGGCACCGGCAAGCTCGCGCCCGGTTTCCACGGCCTGCACATCCACTCGGTCGGCAAGTGTGAGGCCAATTCCGTTGCCCCGGCCGGCGGCGCACCCGGTGACTTCCTCTCCGCCGGTGGACATTTCCAGGTGCCAGGGCACAGCGCGCATCCCGCCAGTGGCGACCTGGCCTCACTGCAGGTCCGTGGCGACGGTACGGCGCGATTGGTCACCACCACCGATGCGTTCACTGAAGAGGACCTGACGGCCGGCGCCAAGACCGCCATCGTCATCCATGAGAACGCCGACAACTTCGCGAACATCCCACCCGAGCGCTACCAGCAGGTCAACGGGACCCCCGGTCCAGACGAGACCACGATGGCTACCGGCGACGCCGGTAAGCGGGTCGCGTGCGGTGTTATCGGCAGCTAGCGGTCCCCTCCAGCGCAAACCGGCGCATATCGACTTCGCCGGATCCTATCGGCCGACCGTCGGCGTCGAGTGGGAGTTCGCCCTCGTCGATGCCGTCACCCGCGACCTGAGCAACGAGGCGGCCGCGGTGATTGCCGAACTCGGTGAGAACCCGAAGGTGCACAAGGAACTGCTGCGCAACACCATTGAGATCGTCACCGGCATCTCGGAGAACGCCGGTCACGCGATGGCAGATCTGGCCGGCACCCTGCACACCGTCAAACAGGTGGTGCACGACCGCGGGATGGAACTGTTCTGTGCGGGTACCCACCCCTTCGCGGAGTGGGAGGACCAGAAGCTGACCGAGGGCCTGCGCTACGCGGAATTGATCAACCGCACGCAGTGGTGGGGCAGGCAGATGCTGATCTGGGGTGTGCACGTCCACGTCGGGGTGTCCTCGGCGCACAAGGTCATGCCGATCATCACCTCGCTGCTCAATCACTATCCGCACCTGCTCGCCCTGTCCGCGTCCTCGCCGTGGTGGGACGGCCAGGACACCGGATACGCCAGTAACCGGGCGATGATGTTCCAGCAGTTGCCCACCGCCGGGTTGCCGTTTCAGTTCCAGACCTGGCCGGAGTTCGAGGGTTTCGTATCGGACCAGAAGAAAACCGGCATCATCGACCACATCAACGAGATCCGTTGGGATATCCGGCCTTCGCCACACCTCGGCACGATCGAGGTCAGGATATTCGATGGGGTCTCCAACATCCGTGAGCTCGGTGCGCTGGTCGCGCTGACCCATTGCCTGATCGTGGACTTGGACCGCCGGCTCGACGCCGGTGAGGCGCTACCGACCATGCCGCCCTGGCACGTGCAGGAGAACAAGTGGCGCGCAGCCCGTTACGGCCTCGACGCGGTGATCATCCTGGACGCGGACAGTAACGAACGACTGGTCACCGATGATCTTGACGAACTGCTGAACCGCCTCGAGCCGGTGGCGCGGTCACTGCACTGCGCCGACGAGCTGGCCAACGTCGCCGATATCCCGCGCCTGGGTGCCTCCTATCAGCGGCAGCGCCGGGTGGCCGAGGAACACGACGGTGACCTGCGGGCCGTGGTGGACGCTTTGGTGGAGGAACTCCATGTCTGAGGCGACCGGGAGGGTTCGTCGCATCCCGGCCGCGCTGGGCGGTCTGGCCCTGATCGCCGCCGTCGTGGTGGGTTGTTCTGAAACCATCACTGGCACACCGCTGGCCGATCCGGCGCAGACCGGCGTGCCCCTGTCACCGAGCGCCACCACCAGCAGTCGCCCGTCACGCACCAGCGGTCCGGCTCCGTCGACGCCTATTCCCACTCGGACGACAGGTCCCACCCGCACGACCGGGCCAGGTGACGTTGCACCGGCAGATGCCGATGCCACCTGCGGGGACTACGCCGGAATGAATGCCGACGCGAAGCTGGCCCTGATGAAGGTGCTCGGCAAGGACAACATCATGATCGACGAGGACCCCGAAATGTGGGTCTCCGTCGCCGATATGCTCTGCTCGATCGCCACCCCGTCGGCATATGTCAAAGATGTTGTGATGGGCCGGATGTGATCGCTCCCATGTTTCCGCTGGAATCTGTCCTGCTGCCCGGTGACGAGCTGCCCCTGCGGATCTTCGAGCCTCGTTATTCGCAGTTGGTGCGCGACTGCCTGGCTGGTGAAGAGACCTTCGGGGTGGTGCTGATCGAACGTGGCCGCGAGGTCGGCGGCGGCGACCAGCGCTGCGATGTGGGGGTGCTGGTCAGGATCGCCGAGCACGAAGACTACGGCGACGGTAAGTACCGGCTCAGATGCCCGGTCTCCGAACGGATCCGAGTGGTCGAATGGCTCTCCGATGATCCCTACCCGCGGGCCGTCATCGAGGCGTGGCCCGACGAGCCGGGCCTGATCGGCGCCGCCGAGATCGGCGACCTGGAGGATCGGATCTGGGCGCTGTTCGAGCGGATCGCCGACGCCCGCGGGCTCTCCCTCGGTGGCCGGGAGACGCTACTGGATCCCGGAATGCCCGATGAGCCGGGAGAACGCTTGTACGCGTTGGCCGCCCGGATCCCGATGGGTGCGGCCGATCGGTATGCGGTGCTGGCGGCGCCCTCGCCCATCCTGCGGTTGGTCGCCATGCGCGAAGCGGTGGAGACCGTCGCGGCGATGGTGGAGTTTCAGCTGTCCTCCGGCGACGATGCCGGCGGGGTGTAGTCGCGGATATCGTCGCTCAATAGATCATCGCGGACGTTCTGCTCTCGGTAGGCCAGCTGGCCGACGCGCTGCGCGACCACCGGTGCGGTGATCACGGTGAACATTCCGGTCAGGACGAGCATGCCGACATCGGGGTGGCCGCGTAACCGGATCGCGGCGCCGGCCAGTACCAGCAGCAGACCCAACACCTGCGGCTTACTCGCCGCGTGCATACGCGACAGCGTGTCGGGGAAGCGGACGATACCGATGGCCGCGGTCAAAGCCAGCGCTGACCCACCGAGAATGAGTACCGCGGAGACAAGGTCGAAGATGTTCATCGTGGCTGCCCGCCCTCACCGGTATCGGGAACGCGGAATCGCGCGACGCTGACGGAACCGACGAAGCTGATCAACGCCAGTGCGGCCAGGCTGTAGGTCACCGTGGTATCCAGGCTGTAGGCCGCCCACGTGCCGATGGCGCACATGGTGACGGCGACGATGGTATCGAGAGCGACCAGACGGTCCAACGTGCTCGGCCCCGCCAAAAGTCGAAACATGGTGATGGCCCCCGCGGCGATCAGCATCACCGCGGCGATCATCCAGACGATAGTCATGCGCGATCCGCTCCCTGCTCGTCGTCCAGATCCTGGGTCGACTCGACCTGCGGGGACGGCCGCCACTCGCTGTCGCGTTCGAATGCCTTGATCAGCAGTTGTTCCACCCGATTGATCTGCGCGTAGAAATTCTCCACCGACCGTTGCGAGCCGACGTCGATCACGTGGGCGTAGATCAGCCGGCGCCGTTGGTCGATCTCCAACACGATCGACCCGGGGATCAGGGTGATGATGTTGACCGCCAAGGCGAGCACCAGATCGGATTTGATGGACAGCTGCGCCCGCAGGACCGCGTTGATCGGCGGCGGGCCCGGCCGGATCGCTAGCCACGCGATCTGGGTACTGGAGACCACCAGATACCACGACACCCGCACGATCAGGTTCAGCAGGCTCACCAGATGCACCTTGCCTTGCACCGGAACCGGCGGCAGCGGCAGCAGGACGGTGATCACCAGGGCGATCGCCAGCCCGGACAGGATGTTCGCAGCAGAGATGTTGCCCCACAACAGGATCCAGACCAGGGTGAGCCAGGCCAGCACCCACAGCCGCAGAGTGAGCCGCCTCATTTCGTGCCTCCCGCCGGCGCCAACACCGCTGGATCCAACACCCCTGAATCCAACACCGCGGAGATGTATTCACCTCGGTCGAGCACCTGCTCGGCGGCGCGTTCGGCGTAACCGAAGATCGGCCCCGCGAACACCGTCAGCGCCAGGCCGACGCCGAGCAGTGCAAGCGTCGGCGCCACCATCCCGATTGGCATCCGCCCGACGTCGTCGCGGTCGTCGAAAGTCACGTCGTCGTCGATATCGTCGAGCAGGGCCGACGGCGCGGCCGCGGACAGGTCGCCTTCCGGGGCGTCGACCCGTGCCCGCCAGAACGCCTTCGACCACACCCTGGCCACCACATACAGCGTCAGCAGGCTGGTGGCGGCGGCCCCGCCGACCAGGATCCACGCCAACACCGAACCGCTTTCGGTGCCGGCTTGCAGTAGTGCCACCTTGCCGATGAAACCCGAGAAAGGAGGAATGCCACCGAGGTTGAGAGCGGGGATGAGGAAGACGAACGCCAGCAGCGGACTCGCCGCGGCCAACCCGCCGAGGCGCCGCAGGGTGGAGGCCCCCGCCTGCCGTTCGATCAGGCCGACCACCAGGAACAGCGTTGTCTGCACGATGATGTGGTGCGCGACGTAGTAGATCGCCCCCGACATGCCGAGCTGATTGGACAGGGCGATCCCGAAGATCATGTAGCCGATATGGCTGACCAGGGTGAACGACAGCAGCCGTTTGATATCGCTCTGCGCGATGGCGCCGAGAATGCCGACCACCATCGTCAGCAGGGCGGCGACCAACAGCACCGGGTCAAGGCCCCCGCCGGGGAACAGCAGCGAATGTGCTCGGATGATTGCGTACACACCGACTTTGGTCAGCAGGCCCGCGAACACCGCGGTGACCGGAGCCGGTGCGGTGGGGTAGGAGTCGGGCAGCCAGGCCGAGAGCGGGAACACCGCGGCCTTGATACCGAAACCGACCAGCAGCACGGCAAACAGTGCGCTGCGGGTACCGGAGCTGATGTCATCGAGTCGGACCGCGATCTCGGCCATGTTCAGCGTGCCGGTGGCCGCGTAGACCAAGGCGATGCCGAACAGGAACACCAGCGACGACACCATCGACACCATCACATACGAGATGCCTGCGCGGACCCTTTCCTTGCTGGCGCCGATGGTCAGCAGCACGAAGCTCGCCGACAGCAGCACCTCGAACCCGACGTAGAGGTTGAACAGGTCGCCGGCCAGGAATGCGTTGCACACACCGGCGGACAGCACCAGATAGGTGGGCAGGAATATCGACACCGGCTGCCGGTCGTCTCCGTCGCGGATGCCCTGCCCGATGGCGTAGAACACCACGGCCAGCAGAACCACGGCGGAGACCAGCAGCATCAGGGCCGAAAGTCGGTCCACCACAAGGGTGATGCCGAGCGGCCCCATCCCGGGTTCGCTCTCACCCCAGCCGCCGACCTGAAGGGCCAGCGTGCCGTCGCGGTCGGCGAGATAGACCAGCGCCGCGCACACCACCACCACGGCGGACAGCGCCACCAACGTGATGAGCCGCTGAGCTCGTGGTCGACGGCCGGCGATCAACGTCGCCGCGGCGGCGATCATCGGGATCAGCACGGGCAGCGGCGTGAGCACCGCAGCCAGCGTCACCGGGACCCCTCATGCCCGGGCAGCGCGTCGAGCTCGTCGGGGGCATCGGTATCGGGGTACATCTCGCGCCGGATTTCCTCCGGCACAGCTTCGGTGTCGATATCGGACAGGTTCGACACCCTGGCGTCCTCGGCGTCGTTGTCGACTTCCTCGACCGTGGTGAGTCGATAGGACCGGTAGGTCAAGGCCAGCACGAACGCGGCTATCCCCATCGTGATTACGATCGCGGTCAGGATCATGCCCTGCGCCAACGGATCTGCGGTGGTGGTCTCGCCTGCGCTGGTCCGTCCGCGGACCGGCGGATTGCCCGAGGTGCCACCGACGGTGAGGATCAGTAGGTTCAGTGCATTGCCGATCAGTAGCAGCCCCAACAACATCCGGGTCAGGTTGCGCTCCAGCAGCAGGTACACCCCGCAGCTGGTGAGGGCTCCGATCAGGACGAGCGGCACCAGGTAGGTGGTCATCGGGCGCCCGCCTTGACGCTTTGTATCATCGCGTTCTCTTCGTCGATGCGCGCGCCCAGGCTGCGCAGCACGTCGAGCACCAAGCCGACGACGATCAGATACACCCCGAGGTCGAAGAACAACGCGGTGACGAGTTTGACCGGGCCCAAGAGTGGGATGTCGATGTTGATCACCGCGGAGGACAACGCCGGCGCCCCGAGGAACAGCGACGCCACGGCGGTACCCGCCGACAGGCCCAGCCCGACCCCGAGGATCTTGCCGGCATCCAACGGCAGGGTCTCGCCGAGTTCGTACCGGCCGCCGGCCAGATAGCGCAGGACCAGGGCCAGCCCGGCGGTCAGGCCGCCGGCAAAACCACCGCCTGGGGTGTTGTGGCCAGTGAAGAAGAAGTATGCGGACAACACCATGATCAGCGGGAAGATGATCCGGGTCGCCACTTCCATTACCAGGGAGCGATGACGGGGATCGCGGTATTCGCTACCCCGCAACCAGGTGGTGTCACCGACGGCGGGGCTGTAGGCGATGTTGGCCGACGGCGCGAAGACCGGACCGATATCGGGTTGGCCGGCCGGTGTGGTGGTGGCCGGAACGCGGGGCGCCGTGCCGAACCTGCGGTGCCGGAACACCAGCGATGTGACGCCGGTGGCAGCGACGAGCAGCACCGATATCTCCCCGAGGGTGTCCCAGGCGCGGATATCGACGAGCAACACGTTGACGGTGTTAGAGCCGTGGCCGCGGTAGTACGCGGCGTCCGGCAGCAGATCGGCGATCGGAGTGCCAGTCCGGGCGGCCATCGCGAGACTGGCCAGTGTCGTGACCGTCGCGCCGACCGCCAGCGCCAGCAGCGCCCGCGGGAGCCGGAAGCGGTGCATATTGGCGGCATCGGCTTCGGCAGGCAGGGTGCGCAGCACCAGCACGAAGATCACCAGCGTCAGCGTCTCGACGAGAAACTGGGTCAGCGCCAGATCGGGGGCGCCGTGGAAGGCGAAGATGATGCCGCTGCCGTAGCCGGTCAACCCGACCATCAGCACCGCCGCCAGCCGGTTGCGCAGGACCACCGCCCCGAGGGCGCCCGTGACGATGAGCACGCCGACGATCGGTTGTAGCGGTGAATCCCACAGTTGGAACTGCGGGCGGTCATGCGCACCCAGGGTCAGTGCCCCAACCGGGAGCAGCACCAGGGTGGCGAGGATGACCGACTGAGTCGCGGGTAGCGAACCGCGCTGGGTGGTGCCGGTGAGCTTGAAGGCCAGGTAGTCCAGGTAGCGCAGGGTCTGGTCGTAGAAGCGGTCGGCGTTGCCCAACGGCAGGTAGCCGACCTTGGTGCGGGGCAGCCTGCGGCGGATGAAGAACACCGCGGTGCCTGCGGCGATCACCAGCGCCGATAACAGCAGCGGCAGGTTCCAGCCATGCCACAACGCCAGGTGATAGGTCGCTCCGCCGGGTACCGATTCGGCGTAGCCGTCCAGAGCGTTCTCCAAAGCACTGGGCACCAGGCCGAAACCCAGCCCGGCCGCCGCCAGGATGGCCGGGGCGGTCAGGAACGACCACGTCGGCCGGTGCAGCTCGGCCACCCGGTTGCTGGGTTCGGCAAGACCTTTGCGCGCGAACGCACCCCAGAGAAACCGCAGGCTGTAAATGGTGGTGAACACCGAGCCGATGACGATGGCGCCCAGCACATAGGGGGCGAAGGGGCCCAAGGACTCGCTGTGCATCAGCGTCTCGAAATCGGCTTCCTTGGCCACGAAGCCGAGGAACGGTGGCAGCGCGGCCATACTCGCCGTGGCGCCCGCGGCGATGACGAACAGCGCGGGTGCGCGATGGCCCAACCAGGCCAGGCGGCGGATATCGCGGGTGCCCGTGGCGTGGTCGATGATGCCGACCACCATGAACAGCGCCGCTTTGAACATGGCGTGCGCACACAACATGGTCAGCCCGGCCAACATCAGGTCACCGCCGCCGGACCCGACCAGCACGGTGATCAGGCCGAGCTGGCTCACCGTGCCGAACGCCAGGATGAGTTTGAGGTCGTATTCGCGGATCGCGCGCCACCCGGCAAGCAACATCGTGGCCAGACCGAGGACGACGATGACGGGTCGCCATGGCGGTGCGTCGGCGAAGCCGGGGGTCAGCCGGGCGATCAGGTAGACACCGGCCTTGACCATCGCCGCGGCGTGCAGATACGCGCTCACCGGAGTCGGTGCGGCCATCGCGCCGGGCAGCCAGAAGTGCATCGGGACGATCGCGGATTTGGACAGGGCGCCGATCAGCACGAGGACGAGCGCGACGTTGATGGCCATCCCGGTCGGGGGGTGGGCGACCAGCTCCGACAGCAGATAGCTGCCGCTGTACTGGCCGAGGATGATGATGCCGACCAGCATCGCCAGCCCACCCGCGGTGGTGACCAGCAGCGCCTGGGTGGCCGCGCGGCGGCTGGCGGCGCGTTCGGCGTAGTGCCCGACCAGCAGGAACGACAGCACGGTCGTGAGCTCCCAAAACAGGTAGAGCAGCAGCATGTTGTCGCTGACCACCAGTCCGAACATGGCGCCGGAGAAGGCCACGAGTTCGGCGGCGAAGCTGGGCAGTCGCTTCTCGGTATGTCCGTCACGGTGGTGGAAGTAGTCGGCGCAGTAGAAGAGGACCAGGGCCCCGATGGCCAACACCAAAACGCTCATGATCGCGGCGAGGGTGTCGAATCGCAGGTCGATGTCCATCGACAACCCGGGGACCCAGTTGATTCTCAACGAGTGATCGTCGGACTGGTCCTCGGGCCAGTTGGCCACCACCCAGGTCAGGGACAGCAGCGGCACGAGCGCCAACGGATAGAACGCAGTTTGGCCCCACCGCTTGACGAGCAGCGGCGCGACTAACGCGGCGACCGCATGCGCGATCAGGACGGCAAGCATGGCACTCCGATGCGGTCTCGATGAGCGCTGGCGACGGCGCACAACGGGGTGTCAGCCTCTAAGGCTATGGATGGCGTTGGTTGGTTGTGTGACTGTCAGTCTACGTGGGGACCTCTGCCGGCGACTTCGGTGTCAAAAAGTTCACGCTCGCCGTGCGTCATCGCCGACGGTGCAGGAAGCCGTCGATAATTCGGCGAAGTAGCGACGGCTTCCTACACAGTCGGTGCGAGATCGCCGGCGTTACCGGTTGTCGCTGAAGGCTTTGAGCGCGGCGACCTGCGCGGGATCCAGCGACGGACGGACCGCCTCGCGCGCCTTCTCCACATCGTCGGCGGTGACGTCCGCGGCGTCGATCGACCGCCGCATCGCCGTCAATGCGGCCTCCCGCAGCAGCGCCACGCAGTCGGCGGCGCTGTAACCGTCGAGTTCGTCGGCCAACGTATCGAGGTTGACATCGGGCGCCAGCGGCACGGATTTGCCTGCGGTACGCAGGATGTCGCGACGGGCCTGTGCATCGGGAGGCTCGACGAACACCAACTTCTCCAACCGGCCCGGACGCAGCAGTGCCGGATCGATCAGGTCGGGCCGGTTGGTGGCGCCCAACACGACGACATCGCGCAGCGGATCGACACCGTCGAGCTCAGTGAGCAACGCGGCGACCACGCGGTCGGTCACCCCGGAATCGAAGCTCTGCCCGCGCCGCGGTGCCAACGCGTCGATCTCGTCGAGGAACACCAGCGACGGCGCGGAATCTCTTGCCCGCCGAAACAGTTCGCGGACCGCCTTCTCCGATGAGCCCACCCACTTGTCCATCAACTCAGCACCCTTGACGGCATGCACGCTCAATCGGCCGGTGCTGGCCAGGGCGCGAACCACGAAGGTCTTACCGCACCCGGGCGGGCCGTAGAGAAGCACACCGCGCGGCGGGTCGACACCGAGACGGGCGAAGGTATCGGGATGCTGCAGCGGCCACAGCACCGCTTCGGTCAGTGCCTGTTTGGTGGCGACCATATCGCCGACATCGGCCAGCGTGACCGAGCCGACGGATACCTCTTCGGTCGCCGAGCGGGACAGCGGCCGGATAACTGTCAGCGCGCCGGTCAGATCCTCCTGGGCCAGCATCGGCGGCTTACCGTCGGTGCTGGCGCGCGACGCCGCCCGCAGTGCGGCCTCCCGGACCAGGGCCTGCAGGTCGGCCACGACGAAACCAGGTGTGCGCCCGGCGATCTCCTCCAGATCCAGGTCGGTCGACGGCACCGATCGCAGGAGCACTTCGAGCAGGTGTTTGCGGGTCGCGCCGTCGGGCAGGCTCAGGCCGAGTTCGCGATCGCACAGGTCCGGTGCCCGTAGTCGGGCGTCGAGGGCGTCCGGGACGGCCGAGGTGGCGATGAAGGCCACGCCGCGGGTGGCGACGGCGGTGCGCAGTTCGGTCAGGATCAGGGTGGCCACCGGTTCTGGTGGCCGCTCCGGTGATGACGGCAGCAGCGCGTCGATATCGGAGATCAACAGCACCCCGCCGCGCTCGCGCACCCCGGCCACCGCGGATGCGACGGCGCTGAGCCGGTCCTGTGCCGCGAGCGCGCCGATTTCGGGCCCGTCGAGCTCGACGAGGTGACGGTGTGCGCAGACTACGCGGGCCAGTGTCGCCTTGCCGACGCCGAGCGGGCCAGACAGGAGTACGCCGAGATTGGCTGTGGCACCGAGAGTTTCGAGCAGTTGCGGTTCGTCGAGGGCGAGTTTGAGCCAGTCGGTCAGCTTGGCCGCCTGCGCGTGAGAGCCTTTGAGATCATCGAAAGTTATTGTCGGACCTGGAGTTTCGGACACCGCCGCGGAACCCTGCATCGGCGTCGGGTTGGTGGCGACCGCGACACCGTTACCCCAGCTGACCATCGAGTTGGGTTGCACGCTGACCGGGCCGGCCGGGTCGACACCGCTGACCGTCAGTAGCTCCGATGTCCAGGTGATACCGACCGCGGTCGCCAATGCGGCGCTGGCGGCCGATGTCGACGTGCCGGGGCCGAGGTCGCGGGGGAGCAGTGAGATGGTGTCGCCGACCATCACCACCTTGCCGAGCAGGGCTTGGCGCAGCGTGGCGGCGGGTACCGAACCGCTGGCCAACTTCGACCCCGTCACTGTCACCGAACGGGCCCCCATCACCGTCACCGGGGCCACGATCACCTGCGCGTCCTCACGCAGACCGGCGTTCGACAACGTCACATCGTCCAGCAGCGCCGTGCCCGCGGGGATGTCCGCGCCGGCCAGGGCCACCACAGCGGCAGTGGTACGGGCACCGGTCAGGGCCACCGCATCCCACTCCCGCAGACCCAGCGCGGCGACGGCCTCGGGATGCAGCCGGATGACACCGCGCCGGTTGTCGAGCGCTGACGTGTTGAGCCTGGCGGTCAGGCTCAGCTGGGTGGGCACCGCTACCCGCCCGGCTTACGCAGACCCAGCCGGGCCACCGAACGCCGGTTCGGCTGGGCCCGCCGGATGGCGCGTCGCTGTTTCGGTTTCACATCCCAGGTCTCGGGTCTGGCCGCGACCCAGCGTTGGCTGTAGATGGTGAACGGCATCAGGCAGACGTAGCCGATGATGATCAGCAACACCAGGACATACGGGAACAGCAGCAGCCCCGCCGCGGCGACGGCAACGAGGATCAGCAGCAGGGGTGCGGCATTGGGCGGCACCGAGATCGCCTTGAGCGCGATGGTCGGCACGCGGCTGACCAACAGGGCCGCGTTCGCGACCAGCCAGAGCGAGACGAACCACCACGACGTCCACCAGCCGTGGCCGAACTGCAGGAACGCTGCCAGCGGGCCGATCGCGCCGACGGCACCGCACGGCGCGGGCATCCCGGTGAAGAACTCCCTGGTGTAGGCGGGCCGCGTGTCGTCGTCGAGCAGGGCGTTGAACCGGGCCAACCGCAGCACCACGCAGACGGCGTAGATCAGCACGACGATCCACCCGACCGGGGAGTGCGGCAGCAGCGTCACATAGACCACCAGCGCGGGCGCCACGCCGAAGTTCACCGCGTCGGCCAACGAGTCGATCTCCGCGCCCATCTTGGACTGGGCGTCCAGGGCGCGGGCGATACCGCCGTCGATACCGTCGAGCACGGCGGCGGCACCGATCAGCGCCAACGCGATGTGCGGCTGACCGTCGAGGGCGAATTTGATCGATGTCAGGCCCGCACAGATGGCCAGCACGGTGGTCGCACTGGGCAGGATGCGCAAGCCTCGCGACGGGGGCCGTTTGCCGCCGGGCTTCGGTTTGGTCACGGGAGCTCGGCGATGACGGTTTCGCCCGCGGTGGCCCGCTGCCCGACGCTGACCAGCACGTTGGCCCCCTCGGGCAGGTAGGTGTCCAGGCGGGAACCGAACCGGATCAGCCCGTAGGTGTCACCGATGGCGACCTTGTCGCCGACGTTGACCTCGCAGATGATGCGGCGGGCCACCAGCCCGGCGATCTGCACGGCAATGATCTCGACACCTTCTGGGCTGCGGATCACGACGCTGTTGCGCTCGTTCTCTTCGCTCGCGACGGGCAGATCGGCTGAGGCGAACGAGCCGGGCCGGTGCACCGCGTTGATCACCTCACCGCCGATGGGGGCGCGCTGCACGTGAGCGTCGAAGACGGAAAGAAAGATGCTGATCCGCGGAACCGGTGTGGTGCCCCGGCCCAGCTCGGGCGGCGGCACGGCATTTTCGATCAGGCACACCTGGCCGTCGGCGGGAGCGACGACGACACCGGGCCGGGTCGGCGGTACCCGGTGCGGATGGCGGAAGAACGCAGCCTGCGCGCCCGCTGACACCAGGCCGAGCGTGCGCAACCAGCGGTGCTTACGACCGGCCAGGGTCAGTGCCAGGCTGGCACCGACAAACGGTAGGCCGGCGGGGTGCATCGGGGGGATCGTGGAGCGGACCAGCTCCACCAGATGGTTTGCTTCGGACGTGCGGGGGCGTCTGGCCACGCGGCCATTCTATGTAGACCGCTATCCCGAAAGGTCCCACACCCGTACGGTCGCGCCCGCGTCGACGTCGGTGACGTCCTCGGGGATCTCCAATAACGCGTTGGCCGACGCCAGCCAGCGCAGGTGATGGGACGCCGGTGGCCCATAACTGGTGACGGTGCCCGCCTCGGTGGCGAGCACCCCGCGACGGAACTGGCGTTTCCCGCGCGGTGAGGCCAGCTTTTCGGTCAGCACCGCCTCCCGCACCGGACGCGCCGCGTTCGGGAACGCCATCGCGGCCCGTAACGCGGGCCGGACGAACACCTCGAAGGACACCAGAGCACTGACCGGGTTACCGGGCAGCGTGATGATCGGGACACCGGAGACGTGTCCCGCGCCCTGGGGCATACCCGGTTGCATCGCGACCTTGACGAACTCGACCGACTGATCGTCGGTACCGGCGCCGAGGGCATCCTTGACCACCTCGTAGGCGCCCGCGCTGACACCGCCGGTGGTGATGATCAGATCAGCACTGCCAACGTGGGCCGCCAGTGCCGCGCGGAACTCGTCGACATCGTCACTGGCCATCGGCGCGGCGATCACCTCGCCGCCGGCGTCGCGCACCGCAGCGGCGAGCATGACCGCATTGGATTCGTAGATCTGGCCGGGCTGCAGTGCAGTGCCCGCGCCCACCAGTTCGGTGCCCGTCGACATCACCAGCACCCGCTGGCGCGGCCACACGGTGAGTTCGCCAAGCCCGAGTGCGGCGGCCAGGCCCAGCGTCGCGGGGGACACGACCTGACCGGCTCGCAGGACCGTTGTTCCCGCGGTGACATCCTCACCGGCATGCCGCAGATGCTGACCGGCCGCGGCCGCCGTGCGGATCTCGACCGTCTCGGTGCCCGCGTCGGTGGCCTCCACGGGCACCACCGCCGTCGCCCCGGTGGGCAGCGGCGCACCCGTCATGATGCGGTGCGCGGTACCGGGTCGCAGCGTCAACGCATCGGTCCGGCCAGCCGGAATATCCTCGGCGACAGGCAGTCTCACCGGATGATCGGGTGAGGCGTCGGCAATATCGTCGGCCAGGACCGCGTAACCGTCCATCGCCGAATTGTCGAAGACGGGCAGCGACATGGGGGCCGCGACATCCTCGGCCAACACCAGGCCAAGAGTGTCGGGCAGGGGCAGGGACGTCGCCGCGCGCGGTGTGATCAGCCCGGCGACGACGCGCTGGTGCTCTTCGACAGTGCGCATCTCAGACCGGGAACGTGACGCCGGTCAGCTCCTCGGAGACGGTCCACAGCCGCTCCTGCAGGCCCTCGTCGTGCGACTGCGACGTCGACGTCACCAGCTTGGGGTAGCCGCGCAGTTCCTGGAAGCCGTCGGGGCCGTAGTACTGGCCCCCCTGCACGGAGGCATCGGTCGCCGCGAGGAGCGTCGGGAGCGCCCCCATCGCGGCGCTGTTGGTGACCAGTGGGGCGAGCAGGTTGTAGGCCGGCAGGATGATCTGCGGCAGATGGCGCGTCAGCTCGGTATCGGAGATGCCGGGGTGGGCAGCCACGGCAATGGTCGGTTCGTTCCTGGCGGCCAGCCGGCGTTGCAGCTCGTAGGTGAACAACAGGTTGGCCAGCTTGGACTGTCCATAGGCGGCTACCCGGTCATAGCTGCGGTCCCACCGCAGATCGTCGAAGTGGATCGCGGCGCGGATGCGGTGAGCCATGCTGGCGACCATCACCACCCGTGACCCGGGCACCGGCAGCAGGTGATCCAGCAGCAGCCCGGTCAGCGCGAACGGCCCGAGATGGTTGGTGCCGAACTGCATTTCGAAACCGTCTTTGGTGAGTTCCCGCTTCGGGACGTACATCACGCCGGCGTTGTTGATCAGCAGGTCGATCCGGGGATAGGCGGCTTTGATCTCCTCGGCGGAGGTGCGCACCGACTGCAGCGAGCTGACATCCAGCGGCTGGACTTTGATATCTGCGCGGGGGCTGAGGTCGGTGATCTTTGCCGCCGCCGCCTGGCCTTTTTCGACTTTTCTGACGGCGAGGACGACGTGCGCTCCGCGGGCGGCCAGCACCCTGGCGGTCTCGTAGCCCAAGCCGGTGTTGGAGCCGGTGACAATGGCTACCCGTCCGCTCTGGTCGGGAACATCAGCTTCGGTCCACTTGTTGGCGGTCATGTCTGAAAACGATACGGAAGGCATCCCATGGATTTGCAGTTGACCGGAAAGACAGCGCTGGTAACGGGGTCGACAGCGGGCATCGGGTTGGCCATCGCGAAGAAGTTGGCGACCGAGGGTGCCGCGGTGATCATCACCGGCCGCAACCAGGACAAGCTGGACGCGGCGGCTGCCGAGGTGGCGCAACTCGGTTCGGTCCGGCAGGTGCTTGCCGACCCGGGGACAGCCGCCGGTGCGGCCACCCTGATCGACGCGGTGCCTGATGTCGACATCCTGGTCAACAACCTGGGCATCTACGAGGCCAAACCGTTCACCGAGATCACCGACGAGGACTGGCTGCAGATCTACGAGGTCAACGTGCTCAGCGGGGTTCGGCTGTCCCGGCACTACTTTCCGCGGATGCTGGACCGCGACTGGGGCCGCGTCATCTTCATCGCCAGCGAGAGCGCGCTGATGCCACCCGGCGAGATGATCCACTACGGCATGACCAAGACCGCTCAACTGGCGATCTCGCGCGGGCTGGCCGAGCAGACCACAGGTACCGGCGTCACCGTCAACTCGGTGATGCCGGGGCCGACCCGCTCGGAGGGCATCGTCGAGTTCATCCGAACGGTTGTCGATAACAAAGACGCCCCGGAGCCCGAGCGTGAGGCTGCGTTCTTCGAGAAGGCCCGGCCGGGGTCGCTGATCAGGCGACTCATCGAAGCCGACGAGATCGGCTCGCTGGTGGCCTATCTCGCGAGCCCGCTGTCCGCGGTCACCAACGGTGCGGCGATCCGGGCGGAGGGTGGGTTGGTCCCGACGATCTCCTGAGACCATGAAGGCATGGTCACTTTGGTCGATCCCGCACATCGGCCCAGCCGCAAGGCGCCGATGGTCTGGGCTCTCGGCGCAGCGATCCCGTGGTGCGTCCTCGCCGGTGCGCAGCTGATCTGGATCGCCGTCGATCAGCGCGTTCTGTGGCTGCACGGTGTGCTGGGTGCGCTGACCGTGCTCGGTGCGGTGATCGGCATCGGGGTGGTGCCGGTGTGGCGCTACCGCGTGCACCGTTGGGAGATCAGCGGCCACGCCGTCTACACCAGGACAGGCTGGCTGATCCAGGAGCGCCGGATCGCGCCGATCTCGAGGGTGCAGACCGTCGACACCTACCGCGGGCCGCTGGATCGACTGTTCGGCCTGGCCAATGTGACGGTGACGACGGCTTCGTCGGCAGGTGCGGTGCACATCGTGGCGCTGGATTCGGCGGTCGCCGACGATATCGCGGCCTGGCTGACCGATATCGCCGCCCGCACCACCGACGAAGGAACATGACCGTGCAGCCGGAGGCCTGGCAGCGGCTGAGCCCGCGGATGCTGCTGGTCCACCCCGTGCACGAGGTACTGCGCCAGTTGCCGTTGCTGATCGGGTCGATCGTGCTGGGCTCGGCCACCAACAACCCGCTGTGGTCGTTGCTGGGGCTGGCGGTGATTATCGGGTTCGGTATCGCGCGCTGGTTCACCACCAGCTACCGGATCGACGGTGACGCCAACGACGGCACTGTGCAACTTCGCACCGGGGTCCTGCAACGCAATGCACTTACGTTGCCGCGCAACCGGATTCGCTCGGTGCAGACCGATGCCCGGTTATTGCACCGCCTCCTCGGTCTAACGGTGTTGCGCGTCAGTACCGGGCAGGAAGGCAAGGGCGACAACAGCTTTGAACTCGACGCGGTACCTGTCGGTGAAGTATCGCGATTGCGGGCGATCCTGTTGGCCACCGCGGTGCCAGACGGCGCGGCAACCGACGATCGGGAGGCAGAGCTGGCCCGGTGGGCACCGTCATGGTTGCGGTACAGCCCGCTGAGTTTCTCCGGTCTGGTGATGATCGCCGCCGCCGTCGGGCTGCTGTATCAAACCGGGTTCGGCCCGCGGTTCTGGCGCTCACATATCGCCGAATCCGGGCTGGACGCCGCGCAGCGGTTCGGGGTGGCGGTGAGTGCCGCGGTCGTGGTGACGGTGATCGTGGTGGCCTCGGTGGTGTTGTCGGTCGCCCGCTCACTGGTCACCTTCGGCAACCTGGTCCTGACCCGCCGACCCGGCGCAGGAGGCGACACCCTGCATCTGCGGCACGGGTTGGTGCGGGTTCGCGAGCACACCTACGACATGCGCCGACTGCGCGGCGGGACCCTGCGGGAGCCGCTGCTGGTGCGGGCGCTCGGCGGGGCCCGACTCGATGCGGTGATGACGGGGGTGAACGGGGCGGGGGAGTCGTCGCTGCTGTTGCCGCCCTGCCCGGCCGATGCCGCGGCGCGGGTGCTGACCGAGTTGATCGGCGATGCCGACGCCGTTACCGCGCCCCTGCGGCCGCACGGTCCGGCAGCGGCGCGCCGCCGCTGGACCCGCGCGATGGTGGTGCCGCTGCTCATCGCGGTCGGGCTGGTAGCGCTCGCGCTGCGATCGGGAGTACCGCTGTGGGTGTGGCCGGCGTGGTTGGTTCTGGCGGGTTGCTGCGCGCTCCTGGCCGCCGACCGGGTTCGCGCACTCGGGCACCGGGTGGACCGCGACTGGCTGGTCGCCCGCGCCGGCAGCGTGGAACGCCGGCGGGACTGCATCGCAGCAGCCGGGATCATCGGCTGGACCGTGCGTCAGACGCTGTTCCAGCGTCGGGCGGGGGTGGCCACCCTGGTGGCAGCCACGGCGGCGGGTACCAAGAGCTACCGGGTGGTGGATATCCCGGTGGAATCGGCGTGGGCAGTGGCAGCGCAGGCTTCGCCGTGGGTCGCGGACTGTGCGTGGTCGCACGGGGCGCGCCTTTGTTAGATAGCTCCCCCAAGTTGCGCACCGACCTCGTGCGTTTACTGTCGCACCATGGCGACCGGTGGAGTGCTTTTCGACATCGACGGTGTCCTGGTGACTTCGTGGAAGCCGATACCCGGGGCTCGAGAGACGCTACGGACGTTGGCAGATAACCAGATCGCCCGCTCGTATCTGACGAATACCACCACGCGGACCCGCGTGCAGATCGCCGGGCTGCTGGCCGAGGCCGGGATGGACGTCACCCCCGATGAGGTGATCACCGCGGCGGTGCTGACCGCCGACTTCGTCCGCGACCGCTATCCCGGGGCCCGCTGTTTCCTGGTGAACAGCGGCAACATCGCCGACGATATGCCTGGCATCGACATCCTGGCCTCGGTGGACACCAAAGGCGGGCCGATGCCCGATGCGCCCGACGTGGTGCTGCTCGGCGGGGCCGGTCCCGAATACGATCACGTGACGTTGTCGTGGGTCTATGACTGGATGGCCCAAGGCGTGCCGGTCGTGGCCATGCATCGCAGCACGTCATGGACGACCACCGATGGTCTTCGGATCGATACCGGTATGTATCTGCTTGGGATGGAAGAAGTTTCGGGCCGAAAGGCCACCGCCGTCGGCAAGCCTGCGCCCGAGGGATTTCTGGCCTCGGCCGCGCGCCTCGGGGTGGAGACCGATGAGATGTACATGGTCGGAGACGATCTGAACAACGACGTGCTGGCTGCCCAGGTGGTCGGGATGACCGGGGTGCTGGTGCGCACCGGTAAATTCCGCCAAGACACGCTGGACCGTTGGGCCGCAGACGAATTCGCGATGCAGCCCAATAACGTGATCGACTCGATCGCGGATCTGCCGGAGCTGCTGGGCCTCTAACCCGACGATTGGCTGGCCGGGCCCAACCAGGTCAGCGCGGCCGTGGTCAGCGCCTGCACGCCGGTGGTCAGCGTCGGTTCGAGCTGTGGGGCGAACTGCGGGGAGTGATTCCCGGTCGGAAACTGTCCCCGGGCAGCCGCTTCGGCGAAGACCTCGGGATCGACGCCACCCCAGAACCAGAACACCGTCGGAACGCCGAGGGTGTCGCCGAACAGGCCCACATCCTCGCTGGCGGCTATCGGGGGCAGCTGCATCACTCGTGCCGCGCCGAAATCCCGTTCGAACGCGGCCACCGTCGTTGCCGTCGCCGCCGGATCGTTGATCAGCACCGGGCTGCTGATGTCCCAGTCGAAATCCGGCGGTTTCGGGGCGTTGCTCGCCGCCGCCTCGGCCCGCACGATGCGCTCGATCGCGGCCTTGACCTGCTCACGCACCAGCTCCGAATAGGACCGCATGTTGATCCCGAGTTCGGCGGTCTCCGGGATGATGTTCTCCTTGGTGCCGGCCTGCAGACGCCCGACGGTGACGACGGCGCGTTCGCCCGACGCCACCTCGCGGGCGACGATGCCCTGCAGTCGCAGCACCACCGCGGCGGCCATCACGACGGGGTCGATCGTGGTCTCGGGTTGCGAACCGTGCCCACCTCGGCCGTGCAGGGTGACCTGCACCGAATCGGCGGCCGCCATCATCGGTCCCTGCCCGTAGCCGATCACGCCGGCCGGTAACGGCCCGACATGCTGGCCGAGGACGATATCCGGACGCGGGAACCGGTCGAAGATGCCGTCGTCGATCATCGCCGCAGCACCGCAGGCCAGCTCCTCGGCCGGCTGAAATACCGCGACGACGGTGCCCGCCCACTGCGTGCGCAACCGCGCCAGCGCCTGCACCGCCCCGACCAGGCAGGCGACGTGCATATCGTGGCCGCACGCATGGGCAACGGGCTGCCGGTGTCCGGAGTCGTCGACGGTGACCTTGGTGCTCGCGTACGGCAGACCGGTGTCCTCGGCGACCGGGAGCGCGTCCATATCTGCGCGCAGCATCACCACCGGGCCGTCGCCGTTGCGCAGGACCGCGACCACACCGGTGCCGCCGACACCGGGTGTGATCTCCAATCCTGTACCGGCGAGCGCGGTTACGACGCGGGTCGCAGTCTGGTGTTCGTGCAGCGAAAGCTCGGGGTCGCTGTGCAGCTGCCGGTACAGATCGGCCAGTGTGTCTGCGGTGGCGGTATCGAGTGCAATGACGGTCACACCAACCAGCTATACCCGTCCGGCGATGAAACCCGCTGCCTGTCCGGGATAGGGCGGGAGCTCGTAGTTGCTGTGCGCGGACCGGTCGCGGCCCTCGGAGCAGATCGGATCACCGGCGCTGCACACATCGATGGCTCTCCCGGCGAACTGGCCGGTGCTCGATAGCGGTGAACCAAATCTGGCACCCGGATTCCCGAACACCGCGACCGCAGCGACGGTGCCCGCCAGCACCGGTGGGAGCGGAGGTGCCGAACCGATGCTGCCGATGCGATCCCCGATCGGCGCCACCCCGGCCAGCATGGACACCGCGGACGCGCCTTGGGAGAAGCCGCCGAGCACCATCCGGGTGCCCGGGCAGCGGTTGGCCATATCGGCCAGACGCGCGGCGGCGTCGTTGGCGCCGTCCCTGGTCGAGAGGAAGTTGTAGCTGGCTGGATAGTTCACCGCGTAGGTGCCCAAGCTCCGACCGCCCAGCATCGGCGCCAAGGCAGTGGCCAGGGCGTCGCCGACGCGGCCCAGCCCAGGAGGCTCGCCGGTACCGCGGGCGAAGACCAGCTCGACATCGGGGCAGGGATCGTCGGCTGTCGCGATCGGCGTGCCCATCACAACCGTGCCCATCACCATGACGGCCGCGATAACCAAACGGACAGGATTCACCTGCAGATACTCGCAGACGGTCAGCTTTCGCGGGCCAGCTTTCGGACCGCTTCGATCCGTTCCCGCAGCTGATCGCTGTTGGCTGCGGCGACGGGTGGGCCGCCGCAGATTCGGCGCAATTCGTTGTGGATCCAGCCGTGCGGCTTGTTGAGCCGGTGATGGGTGGCCGAGACCAGCGCGTTGAGCTCCTTGCGCAGGTCCCGCAATTGACCGTGGGTAGAACTCGGCACCTGTTCACCCGAGGCGGTGCGCTTTTCCAGCTGCGCGGTTTGGCGCCGCCCGAGCAGATCCCGCATCTGGCTCGCATCGAGCAGCCCCGGTATGCCGAGGTAATCGGCCTCCTCGTCGCTCCCCGAGGGGGTGGCCGTCCCGAATGAGGACCCGTCGAAGATGACCTGATCGAGTTCGGCGTCGGCGCCCAGCATCTCGAACCCGTTGTCGAGATCGCCTTCGGATTTGGTCTTCTGAGCGTCTGCGAGGAGCTCGTCATCCCACTCGTCGCCCTGGGTTTCCCGATGCGGTTTGCCCAGGATGTGGTTGCGCTGCGCCTCCAGCTCGCTGGCCAGCAGCAACAGGTTGGGTACCGACGGCAAGAAGATGCTGGCCGTCTCCCCGGGGCGGCGCGACCGCACGTAGCGGCCGATCGCCTGCGCGAAGAACAGCGGCGTCGACGCGCTGGTGGCGTAGACGCCGACCGACAGGCGGGGCACGTCGACACCTTCGGAGACCATGCGGACCGCGACCAGCCACCGGCTGTCGCCCTTGGAGAACGCCGTGATCCGGTCCGAGGAGCCGGGGTCGTCGGAGAGCACCACCGTCGGCGCCTCACCGGTGATGGTGTGCAGCAGCTGCGCATACGCCCTGGCCGCTGTCTGGTCCGTGGCGATGATCATGCCGCCGGCGTCGGGCACGTGCTGCCGCTTCTGCTGCAGGCGTTTGTCGGCGGCGGCGATCACGGCGGGCATCCACTCACCGGCCGGGTTGAGGACCGTGCGCCACGCCCGCGCGGTCTGCTCGGCGTTGAGCGGTTCGCCCAACCGGGCGGCGTGTTCTTCCCCTGCGCTGTCCCGCCATCGGGATTCACCCGAGTAGGCCATGAACATCACCGGTCGGACCACGCCGTCGGCGAGCGCTTCGGAGTAGCCGTAGATGTGGTCGGCCTGGCTGCGCATCAACCCGTCGGGGCCGGGGGCGTAGTTGATGAACGGGATCGGGCTGTCATCGCTGCGGAACGGGGTCCCGGTCAGCGACAGCCGTCGGGTGGCGTCGCCGAATGCCTCCCGGATGGCCTCGCCCCAGCTCTTGGCGTCACCGCCGTGGTGGATCTCGTCGAAGATGACCAACGTCTTGTGGTTCTCGGTGCGGACGCGGTGCCGGCTGGGGTGGCTGGCCACCTGCGCGTAGGTGACGACGACACCGTGGTACTCCGATGAGGTCTGCGCGTTGGAGTTGCTGAACTTGGGGTCCAGTGCGATCCCGTTGGCGGCGGCCGCTGCGGCCCACTGCACCTTGAGGTGCTCGGTCGGCACGACGACGGTGACCATCTCGACGGTGCGTTCGTTGAGCAGTTCGGCCGCCAGGCGCAGGGCGAAGGTGGTTTTGCCGGATCCGGGGGTGGCCACGGCCAGGAAATCCCGCGGTTTGGCAGCCAGGTACTTGACCAGCGCTCGCCGCTGCCAGCTCCGCAACGCCTGGGTGCTGGGCGCTGCATCAGCCCGCACCCGCGACTCCTCACCTGCTTTTAGATTAGGCCCGTCATCGAAAGCCCCAGACCGAAAAGCAGCCTAGGCGAAGGAGTTACGTCGGCGCATCTTCACCCGGCGTGTCCCTGAGCCGTGTTCGGATCAGAGGTAGAAATTATCGTGGTCGATGAAGAACTGGCGCCGCTCGTCATCGGTCATGTCAGCCAGGGCCGGAAACCCTTCGAAGTACGCCTGCCGCGGAGCGCCGGGTGCGAACAACATCAGGATCGATGCCGGCTCATCGGCCTCGTTGCGGAAGCCGTGGATGCCGCCCGGCGGCACGTAGAGGTAGTCACCGGCTGCGCCGTCGACCCAATCGTGCCCGTTGTGCAGCCGCATCCGGCCCGAGAGCACGAAGAACGATTCAGACATCGAGCGGTGGAAATGCGGTCCCGGTCCGCCCGCATTCGGGGCGAGGTCGACGCGGTAGAGGCCGAAATCGCCGTCGGTGGACTGCTGCGTCGCCAAGTAGTGATAGTCGACACCCCACGATGAATAGTCCGGCGGGCTGTCACCACGACGCAGTGATGCACTCACCTCACCGCTGTCGCCGGTGTAGCGCGGTGGTGGATAGCCAGGTCCGGCGAATGACATGGCGACCACGATAAATCGAAGCTAGTCAGCGGTGACCCGGATCGGGAAGGTCACGCCGGTCAGCTGCTCGGAGACGGCCCACAGCCGGCGCTGGGTCTCGGTGTCGTGCGAGCGGTCGCTGGACGCCACCACCTTGGGATAACCGTTCATCTCGAAGAGGCCGCTCGGACCGTAGTACTGCCCGCCCAGCGCGGCCGGGTCGATCGCGGCGCGCAGGGTGGGTAGTGCACCCATATCGGTGCCCTGCTCGAGTGGGCGGAAGACCAGCTGGATGATGCCGGGTAGGTAGCGCGACAGCTCCGAGCTCGACCCCCCGGGGTGGGCGGCGACCGCGATGGTGTCGGTGCCGATCAGCCGGCGCTGCAGCTCGTGGGTGAACAGCAGATTCGCCAGTTTGGACTGGCCGTAGGCGCTCAGCCGGTTGTAGCTGCGATCGGAGGCCAAGTCGTCGAACCGGATGCGGCCGAAGCGGTGCCCGATGCTGCTGACGGTCACCACACGCGAGCCCGCGGTGGCGATGAGCCGGTCCAGCAGCAGGCCGGTGAACGCAAAATGCCCGAGGTGGTTGGTGCCGAACTGCAGCTCGAAACCGTCCTTGGTGGTCGACTTCGGGGTCATCATCACCCCGGCGTTATTGATCAGCAGATCGATCTGGTCGTAGTCGGCGCGCAACTGCTCGGCTGCGTCCCGAACCGATGCCAGCGACGTGAGGTCGAGTTCCTGCAGCGACACTGCGGACCCGGGGTGACGCCGGGCGATCAGGTCGGCGGCGGATTTGCCCTTGTCGAGGTTGCGGACGGCCAGTACGACGTGCGCGCCCTTGGCGGCGAGTGCTTTGGCGGTCTCGAAGCCCAACCCGGTGTTGGCGCCGGTGATGACCGCGGTACGGCCGGTCTGATCAGGGATGTCGGCAGAGGTCCAGTCAGTCATGGAAGGTCCTGTCTAGAATGAAAACGGAGCGGGCGCCCCGGATAGATTCGACTATACGGAACGCGCGCCCCGTTTTGTCAACGCGATGCGGAAGGCGTGAGGTGTCTCAACCCGTTCGGCCCCTTCGCGCCGACGCACTCCGGAACCGGGCGCGGGTCCTCGAGGTTGCCTACGAGACATTCGCCGCAGAAGGACTCGCGGTCCCCATTGACGAGATCGCCCGTCGGGCCGGCGTCGGCGCGGGCACCGTCTACCGGCATTTCCCCACCAAAGATGCGCTTTTCGAGGCGGTGTTCGCCGACCGGGTGCGCCGCATCGTCGACGACGGACGCGCGTTGGTGACGTCTGAGGGGCCCGGTGAGGCGCTGTTCGCGTTCCTGCGCGAGATGGTCCGGTCGGCCAAAACCGACCACGGCCTGTTCGACGCGCTGGCCAGCTACGGAATCGACGTCGCCTCGGCGACCTCGGATGCCGAGGCGGAGTTCCTCGGTGTGCTCGCCGACCTGCTGGTGGCCGCGCAGACATCCGGCACCGTGCGCGCCGACGTCGGGGTGGCTGAGGTGAAGGCGCTGTTGATGGTCTGCAAGTCCAGCCAGGATTACGGCGACGACGTGTCTGACCGGGTGACGAGCGTCATCGTGGACGGTCTTCGACCGCCGTCGTAGTTCACCGCGACCTTGCACTCGCCATGGGCGAGTGCTAAAAATGACGTTGGCACTCGCGATCGGTGAGTGCTAGGTCGGGACGGTGAGACCACAGTCCGTACACAACTGCGGTCGTCCGTCGCGGGCACTGCGCCCGGCCCAAGAACGTGTCACCCCGTAATCGGAGGAATCACTTCGCAATGTCCAAGATAATTGCGTACGACGAAGAGGCCCGTCGCGGCCTCGAGCGGGGCCTCAATGCCCTCGCCGACGCCGTGAAGGTGACGTTGGGCCCCAAGGGTCGCAACGTCGTCCTGGAGAAGAAGTGGGGCGCCCCCACGATCACCAACGATGGTGTTTCCATCGCCAAGGAGATCGAGCTGGAGGACCCGTACGAGAAGATCGGCGCCGAGCTGGTCAAGGAAGTTGCCAAGAAGACGGACGACGTCGCTGGCGACGGCACCACCACTGCCACCGTGCTGGCCCAGGCACTGGTTCGCGAAGGCCTGCGTAACGTCGCAGCCGGCGCCAACCCGCTCGGCCTCAAGCGCGGTATCGAGAAGGCTGTCGAGAAGATCACCTCGACCCTGCTCGCATCGGCCAAGGAGATCGATACCAAGGAGCAGATCGCTGCCACCGCCGGTATCTCGGCTGGCGACCAGACCATCGGTGATTTGATCGCCGAGGCCATGGACAAGGTCGGCAACGAGGGTGTCATCACCGTCGAAGAGTCGAACACCTTCGGCCTGCAGCTGGAGCTCACCGAAGGCATGCGCTTCGACAAGGGCTACATCTCGGGTTACTTCGTCACCGACGCCGAGCGCCAGGAAGCGATCCTCGAGGATCCGTACATCCTGCTCGTCTCGTCGAAGGTTTCGACGGTCAAGGACCTGCTGCCGCTGCTGGAGAAGGTCATCCAGTCCGGCAAGCCGTTGCTGATCATCGCCGAGGATGTCGAGGGCGAAGCCCTTTCCACCCTGGTGGTCAACAAGATCCGTGGCACCTTCAAGTCGGTCGCCGTCAAGGCCCCCGGCTTCGGTGACCGCCGCAAGGCCATGCTGCAGGACATCGCCATCCTCACCGGTGGCCAGGTCGTCAGCGAAGAGGTCGGCCTCTCCCTGGAGACCGCTGACATCACGCTGCTTGGTCAGGCGCGCAAGATCGTCGTGACCAAGGACGAGACCACTGTCATCGAAGGTGCCGGCGATGCCGACGCGATCCAGGGCCGTGTCGCCCAGATCCGCGCCGAGATCGAGAACAGCGACTCCGATTACGACCGTGAGAAGCTGCAGGAGCGCCTGGCCAAGCTGGCCGGCGGTGTTGCGGTGATCAAGGCCGGAGCTGCCACCGAGGTGGAGCTCAAGGAGCGCAAGCACCGCATCGAAGACGCGGTCCGCAACGCCAAGGCTGCTGTCGAAGAGGGCATCGTCGCCGGTGGCGGCGTGGCTCTGCTGCAGGCGGCTCCTGCTCTCGAGGAGCTCACGCTCGAGGGTGACGAGGCCACCGGTGCCAACATCGTCCGCGTGGCGCTGTCGGCTCCGCTGAAGCAGATCGCCTTCAACGCTGGCCTGGAGCCGGGCGTCGTCGCCGAGAAGGTCTCGAACCTTCCCGCCGGCCACGGCCTGAACGCTGCAACCGGCGTGTACGAGGACCTGCTCAAGGCCGGCGTCGCCGACCCGGTCAAGGTCACCCGCTCGGCGCTGCAGAACGCAGCCTCGATCGCGGCGCTGTTCCTCACCACCGAGGCCGTCGTTGCCGACAAGCCGGAGAAGGCGTCCGCTCCCGCGGGCGACCCGACCGGTGGCATGGGCGGTATGGACTTCTAAGTCCTACTCACGCGAAAGAAGCCCGGTCCCGCATCAGCGGGGCCGGGCTTTTTCGTGCTTGTCGCCGGCCGGCCTGGCCGGGTGTTGACTTAGGCTCACGCTCGCCGCCGAGTGTTGACTTAGGCTGACGCTCGAGTCGCGGCTCAGGTGAACGGGCTGAGGTCGAGGAACCGGCGAAGCACGTTCTCGGTGATCCGAGAGACGTTGTTGTCGTAATTGTTCGGCGACAGACTGCCCGCCCAGGCGATCGAGCCGACCGAGAACACCGCGCCGGCCTCCGGTGTCTCGAAGAACACCAGATCGGCTCGCGCATTGGGGTTTTCGTCAGCCCCGAGGGCCGGACCGGTTTCCAGAAATTCCTCGGGCACCAGATAGTAGGCATTGGTGTGCCGCTCGGAGGAGGCCAGGAGGTAGGCGTTGGGTGGCGTCCCGAGATCCGCACCGGAGCGGTCCAGTTCGAGTCCTGCGGCACCGCCGCCGATCAATCCGAAATCCCCGATCAATTCGTCGTCGCCCACTCCGTCGAAGACGAATGCCATCTCCGGGGCGAAGCTGTCTGGTTGGCGCCGGTAGTACGACGACACGTCGAACCCTTGGCAGGAGAATCCGACGCCGAGGAGTTTCTGCGGCGCACGCCCCTGTCGCAGCCACAGCCCCCCGTAGCGGCCGTCGAAGTCCTGGTAGTACTCACCGGGATTCGCCGCCCAGGCCCGCACGCCGGTCTCGGCGCGACGCAGTTCGATGATGCCGGGATGGACGCGGTGATAGGCGATCCGCCAGTAGAAGCCGTCGCCGCCGAGGTACATCAGCCGACCACCGCGATGGGTGTAGGTGTGCACGGCATCCCACATCTCGGTGGAGGTGTACTCGGGGTGCGACCCGGTCAGCACCACCGCATACGGCTCCAGCAGCGGATAGCCGACGTGGTGCAGTTCCTCGTCGGTATAGATGTCGACCCCGAAACCCTTGGCGTGCAACCAGTCTACGATGTGGGTGTCGGCGTTGAATTGCCACAGCTTGGACCCACCGAACCCGCCGAGTAGGCATTGCACCTTTGGTCGCATCTGCAGCAGCGGCCGCAGCCGCGACGAGTAACAGATGCCGCTGCCGTCGGAGTGCTCGTCATAGAGCGAACCGCCGTACTCCCAGTGCTCATTGAGGAACAGATCGGGCGGTGTCAGCACATTGAGGATGTTGTTGAGCAGCTCGCCGTTGCCGCCGTCGGTGCCCAGATGATCGTTGCCGTAGGCCTGATAGCTCGCCGTCGGCAGGATCAGTGCGACTCGCTGCTCGTTGCCGGGGGTGGGGCCGACGGTGAACGGGATGTACTCCTCATGTTCTGCGGCGCCGCAGCAGCGCAGTCGCGCGGCATACAGCCCACTGGTCATCGTCGGGGGAATGGTGAGTGTGAAATCGGTGTCCCAGCCCGCGTCGTAGATATCGTCGTCGTGGAAATGCAGTGCGCCCCACTGGGAGGGGTCCTGTTTGAAATCCATCTGCTCGCCGGTCCAGTTCCAGCCGGTCATCGCCCGGGCTGGGAAGTTCACGATCGCGCCGTGCAACTGGTTGGCCGACGTGTCGAGGGCGGTCTGCGACGACATCTCCGCGCTGAAATCCCAGGCGCCGACCAGGTCACCGGCGCCGGGATCCCGCCAGATCCGCGGGCTGTCGATCTTGCCGTTGAACACCGCCGAAGGGCCGGCGAACGCCGCGATGAGCAACGGCGCCGAGGTCTGCCCCGGCTGACACTGGACAGGGGCCTCGACAGTGCCTGCGTCATCGATCCCCGGCACCGGTTCCAGCGGGAGCTGGAACACCGTCGCGGTGCCTGCGGCGGCGTCGAAACTGGCGCCGACGCGGTACCAGCGCCGGGCCTGCATCGGTGTTCCGACAGAGATGACGCAAACCTGTTCGCCGTCAGCGAGTTTCAGGGCCACACTGCCCGAGGTGTCGACAATTAACGCGAAACCCGTCGAGCCCGACCACTTGGTGAT
Organism: Mycobacterium sp.; assembly: GCF_965229105.1. GTDB lineage: Bacteria > Actinomycetota > Actinomycetes > Mycobacteriales > Mycobacteriaceae > Mycobacterium. Next base: position 6,173,700 of record NZ_OZ245858.1, on the reverse strand, counting down.
CAGGCCCTGTTCGCCCTTGTCCGGTGTGGTCGGCCAGATGTAGGTCGCCAGCGCGAAGCTCGTCACCTGCAACGCCGGCGCGTCCGGTACCGCCACATACGAGCCGGCCTTGATGTCCTGCGCTCGCCCCGGGTAAACGCCGTTGGCCGGGGTGTCGACGACGATCTCCTTGACGCCAGGGCCCTCGGGATTGGTGTCGCCGCAGATGATTTGGACGATATCGGCACGATACTGCGGGGCGGCCGAGCAATTGACCTTGAAGTCGACCGTATCGCCGGGGCGACAGTAGAGCAGGTCGCTGTACCCGGTGAGCGTCAGCATGGTGCGTCATCGAGGACGAGGTCGGCGCCGACATGTTCTTTCCAGCGCAGTGTGAACACGGTCCGCTCCGCCGTCAACAGGTCGTCGAAAACGGTGTCCAACAGAGGAACTGGCGTGCCGCGCACACCGGTCAAACGGGCCAGCTGCCATCGCCGGTGTGGGGTGATTTCGACCAGCACATATTTGCCGGCCAGCGGTTCACCCCGCAGCACATTCAGCACGCGTTGCAGGCCCGGGCTGTGGAGCCCCACCGGTGCCGCCATGAATTCCCGCGCGAAAGGAAGATCCGTGACCGGATCGATGCGGTACGTGGATTGCGTCATCGCTGCGATCGTAAGACCGGGTCAGCGGACCCGCCACGCGAGAAGTTCGGCTCAGGCCAACGGGACGCAGTCGTCGCCGCAGCCGGTCGCCGACGGCGGGGAGTTCGGCGTGGCGGGTCGGTGCAGAACGGCGTGGCTCGGGGCGATCTGCAGCGGCGCGTCGTCGGCGCTGGGTAGACCGTGCCCGTCGACGATCAGGGTGTACCCGCCAGGTTCGCGTGGCGGCCACAGCAGCGTGACGCCGTCATGGCCGGCCAGGTTCTTGCGCGTACCCCCGCCGACCGGCCCGACGTCGAGGACGCCGTCGCGCAGCACCGGGTGCACCGCAACGGTGCGCGCGCGATAGTCGTCGCTGACCGTCACCAGGTAGGCGAACGCGAAATCGGCCAGTGCGTCTGCGAGGTGCTCCAGATCCACCTTCACGCTCATGGGGTCGAGGTTAGACCTCGGCGGGCGAGGTACGTTCAAGCGATGGCTCTCCCACCGCCCTCAGCGACCTCGACGGCCATCGTGACCGGTGCATCATCGGGGATCGGCGCCGATATCGCGCGCGAACTGGCATCGCGCGGGTACGGCGTCACGTTGGTCGCCCGTCGCGCCGACAAGCTGGCCGAGCTGGCCACTGAGATCGGCGGCCCGGTCCGGGTCGAGGTCATCGCCTGTGATGTCGCCGACCCCGCCGCGCGTGCCGACCTGTTCGACGAGGTCGGTCGTCGCGGCCTGACCGTCGACATCCTGGTCAACAACGCCGGAATCGGCACCATGGGCGCGGTCGCCGACTCACCCGTCGACGACGAGATCGCGCAGGTGCGGGTCAACGTGGAGGCCGTCATCGATCTGACGACGCGTGCGGTGCAGCAGATGGTGCCACGCGGACGCGGGGCGATCCTCAATGTCGGCTCTACCGCCGGCTTCCAGCCTTTCCCCGGTCAGGCCGGCTACGCGGCCACCAAGGCGTTCGTGCGCAACTACACCGACGGACTGCGCGGTGAACTCGCGGGCACCGGCGTGACCGCCGCGACGCTGCACCCCGGGCCGGTGCGCACCGAGTTTCTGCAATCGGCGGGTATGGACGAGAAGACGTTCGCCGCAGCGTTTCCGAAATTCATGTGGATGCCCTCGCGTGCGGTCGCCAAGGCGGGCGTCGACGCGCTCGACAACGACCGGGGCAGCGTCATTCCCGGTCTCCCGAGTCGTATCAGCGCCCATCTGTTCGAGCTCATGCCGCGGCGAATCCTGCTGCCGCTGTTGGCAAAACAGCATCCCGCCTTAAAGCGCTGACTCGGGCCAGGATCGCATCCAGCCCTCCACCGGCAGTGCGAGCCCGTTACACAGCGTGCAGATGGTCCGATACCAACCGACGGCGATCAGCAGTTCCATCCGCTGCTCGTCATCGAGGTGCTCGCCCAATGCAGTCCAGGTGGGCTCGGCCAGGCTTGCGGTGCGTTCTACCTCGTCGACCGCAGCGATCAGTGTGCGTTCCGAGGCGCCCCAGCCGGGGTCGTCACCGGTGACCAGTGCGTCGCATTCGTCGTCACTGACGCCGGCGATCGGACCCCAGAACGCCGCCTGGCCGCCCCACTCGTAGGCACAGCCCACCAGCGCGCAGATCCGCAGAATCGCGATGGTGCGTAACCGCGGCGGCAGTTTCGCCTCGGTATATAGCGATTCACCCAGTGCGCGAAGCCGATTCGCCAGCTTCGGGTGCCGTTGCAGGCAGCGCACCAGCAGCAGGGGCTCGTAGGTCCGATCGGGGTGACCCCACCGTGCGATCCCCGCAGCGTCCTCATCGCTCCACGGGGTTGGCAGCGGCGCGACCCGCGCCACCGGGTTGGATGTCTGTGCCATGCAAGCATCGTCGCATCCGGCCCTGCCGGATCAGTCGGTACGGGCAGCTCGCCGCCAGATCGCGGTGCAGGTCTCACGGGCCCGGGTCAGTTCGGCGGCCGATACCCGTGAGGCCTGGTAGAAATTCCGTTCGATCATCCAGCACAGCGCCTTGGCGATCGCCGACGATTCGTTTGGGCCTTGGCCGGCCGGGACGCCCATGTGTTCCAGGACCGCGGTGATCGCCTCGATGAAGATGTCCGCGGTGTCACTCCACAGCCTGTCGAGCTCGGGAATGGTGGCCGCGAGGTCGATGGCGGTCCGCATGACCACACCGTGCTCGCGCCACAACGCCTCGGTGCGCAGCATCGCGGTCTCGATGGCCTGCGGTCCGCTCGCTGCGTCTTTCGCTGCGGCACGGGACTTTTCGTGTAGCACGACGACTGTCCGCGCGAACAGTTCGGTGATGACCTCCTGTTTGGAGCCGAAGTAGAAGTACAGCGCGCCGCGGGTGATGCCCGCGGCTTCGGCGATATCCGCAATCGTCATGGCGTCGTAACCGGGTGAGCTCAGCAGCCGCTCGGCGGCGTCGAGGATGGCCGACTCACGCAGGTCTCCCTTGCGTGGCGCGGCTGTTCGTCGGCGGGTCAACTGGCGGCGATCTGGTGTCCGTCAGCGAAGTCGGTACTGCGCGAGAGGGATTCCCACTCGACGATATCCGCGTCGACTGCTTGACGGCCCGCGGCGACCAGGCGCAGGGCATCGGAGCCCAGGAGCAGATGCTTGGGCGGATCGACGGCGTCGACGATCTGCAACACCGCCGCGGCCGCTTTTGCCGGATCGCCGAGCTGATTACCACTCGCGGCCAGGCGCGCCTGACGGATCGGCGCGAACACCGCGTCGTAATCGGCGATGGTGTGCTCGGCGCGGACCATCGAGCGGCCCGCCCAATCGGTCCGGAAAGAGCCGGGCTCGATGGCTGTCACGTGGATACCGAACGAGGCGACCTCCTTGCCGATGCTCTCCAGCAAGCCTTCCAGCGCGTACTTACTGGCGCAGTACCCGGACAGTCCCGGCACGGTCATCAGCCCACCCATCGAGGTGACCGCCATGATGTGGCCGCGCCGACGTTTGCGCATATACGGCAACACCGCCTGAACGGTGGCTGCGGCGCCGAAGACATTCGTGTCGAACTGAGCGCGTAGCTGGGACAGGGACGTCTCCTCGAAGACCCCTTCCAATCCGTAACCGGCATTGGCGATTACGACATCGACCGGGCCGACTGATTGCTCGATGTCTGTGACGCAGCGGAACACCGACTGGTCATCGGTCACATCGAGCAACCGGCCGTGAGCGCGCCCGGGGGTGAGGGCCTCGAACGGTGCGACGTCGTCCGCGTTGCGCACGGTGCCGACGACAGTGTGCCCTGCGGCCAGTGCGCCTGCCGCTATCGCACGTCCGAGCCCGCTGCTGACTCCGGTGATGAAAAAGGTCTTCGTGGCCATGGGGCGACCATAGCCCTAAATCGACACTGTGTCGAAATTTATCTATGTCATGTCGATTAGACAGGTGCCGCCTGCCTGCCGCGGACCAGCTTGCCGGGCCGGGCGTCGGTGGGCACGCCGTTCTCGGCGATCACCTCACCAGAGACGATGGTTGCGACGTAACCGTCGGCCGCCTGATCCAAGCGCCGCCCGCCTGCGGGCAGGTCGTTGGCGATGACGGGCCGGTGCACCCGCATGCCCGCATGGTCGATGACGTTGAGATCAGCCTTGTAGCCCAATGCAATTCGGCCTCGGTCGGCCAGTCCCGCGACCTTGGCAGGCACCGAGGTCAATTCGCGCACGGCCTGGGCGACCGTCAGCCGGCCGGTGGCCCGATCGCGGGCCCAGTGTGCCAGCAGGAACGTGGGAAAGCTCGCATCGCAGATCATTCCGTAGTGGGCACCACCGTCGCCCAGGCCCAGTACGACATCGTCGCGCAGGAGCAACTCGCCCACGGTGTCAAGGGAACCATCGCGGAAGTTGGCCAAGGTCACCAGCAGCATGGCGTGACCGTCATCGTCGAGGCAGCGGTCGTAGGCCTCTGCCAGTGGGTCGACACCGCGGGCGCGGGCGCGGGCGCCGATGCTGTCGGTGGGGGAGGGCTCGTAGTTGGGCGGATCGCCAAGGGGGTACATGTAATCCCAGGCCTGGGAGGCGAACATCAGCGGATGTCCGTTGCTGCCCGGCTTGTCGGCCAGAATACGTTCGCGCACTTCGGGTTTGCGCATCTCGGCCACGCGTTCGGCGAGTGGTAGATGCGCGATGTCCTGGTAGCTGGGGTAGGTCACGAAGGGGTTGCCGGACAGGTCCAGCCCGATCACCAGGCCGATCGGCCGAGGGAAGATCTGGGCGGTGATCTGCGGTCCGTCGGGTCCGGCGTTTCCGTTGGCTTTCTCCACCATCCGCAACGCATCTAGATGCAGTGGGGGGCCGGCGTTACCGATCGCCAGGGTGAACGTGACGGGCAGACCCACATCGGCCGCCACGTCGAACACTGCTTGCAACGCCCCTTCGTAGTCCTTCGCCAACAGGTCGGGGACGAACTGGATCAACCCGCCGCCGGCGTCGTCGACGCCGCGGGCGATGGCCTCGATCTCGTCGTGGCCCGCCTCGTAGCTGGGAATCGGCTGCCCGCTCTCGGTCTTGTGGATGGTCAGCCTCGACGACGCAAAGCCAAGGGCGCCAACCTGAATCGCCTCGGCGGCCAGCTTGCGCATCAGGGCCAGGTCTTCGGTGGTCGCCGGTTCGCGGTCCACCCCTCGTTGGCCCATCACGTAAACCCGCAGCGGTGAGTGGGGCAGAAACGCCGCCACATCGATATCGCGTTTACCGGCATCCACCGCGTCCAGGAACTCGGGGAACGTCTCCCAATTCCACGGCAGCCCGTCGACCATCACCACGCCGGGGATGTCCTCGACGCCGGCCATCACGTCGACCAGCACGTCATGGTCCTCGGCACGGCACGGGGCGAATCCGACGCCGCAGTTGCCCATCACTGCGGTCGTGACGCCGTGCGCCGACGAGGGTGTCATCCGCTCCGACCAGATCGCCTGACCGTCGTAGTGGGTGTGCAGGTCGACGAACCCCGGGGTGACCAACAGGCCCGTCGCGTCGATCTCGCGGGCCGCAGTCCCCTGCACGGACCCGACAGCCACGATGAGTCCGTCCGCTACTGCGACGTCACCGATGTACGGCTCGCCGCCGAGGCCGTCGACGATGGTCCCGCCGCGAATCAAGAGGTCGAATGTCGTCGCCGCGGCGACTCCGGGGTCAGATGTCATACCCCGAATCTACGATGAGCGTGTGATCGATCACTTCGGAATCAACTGCAGCGATTGGGCCAAGTCGACGGAGTTCTACGACAAGGTTCTCCACGTGCTGGGCTTCTCCCGGCAGATGGACGTCGGGGTGGCGGTCGGCTATGGCAGCGACGGGAAGCCCTCGTTCTGGATCGCCGACGCCAGCGCGGGAGAGGCGTCTGGCCCGAACCGGGAGGTGCACACCGCGTTCATCGCGAAGGACCCGGAAGCGGTGCAGGCGTTTTTCCACACCGCGCTCGCCCTCGGCGTCGAACCGTTGCACGAACCGCGACTGTGGCCGGAGTACCACCCGGGCTATTACGCGGCGTTCGTCCGCGATCCGGACGGCAACAACGTCGAGGCGGTCTTCCATGGCGGCGGGCCCAACTAGACGCTCCCGCGTAGCGTCGACCGCATGGCTTCTGCTGATTCGTCCGCCCAGGAACTGCTCCGTGATTCCTTCACCCGGTTGATCGAGCACGTCACCGATCTCACCGACGGGTTGACCGACGAGGTGTCGTCCTATCGCCCCGCGACCGACGCCAACAGCATCGCCTGGCTGCTGTGGCACAGCGCTCGGGTGCAGGATTTCCAGGTCGCCGAGTTGGCCAAGGTGGCGCAGGTGTGGACCGACGACGGCTGGGTGGAGCGGTTCGGACTCGATCTGCCCGACGGGGATACGGGCTACGGGCATGACGCCGACGCTGCGGGCAAGGTGCATGCCTCGGCCGAGATGCTGGCGGGGTACTACCAGGCCGTGCACGCCATGACGATGGACTACGTGACGAAGGTGACGTCGGAAGAACTCGAGCGGGTGATCGACACCCGGTGGACCCCAGCGGTGACGGTCAGTGCCCGCCTGGTCAGCGTGATCGACGATTGCGCCCAGCACCTCGGCGCGGCGGCCTACATCAGGGGTATCGCTCCCGCCTGAGGTCAGCGAAAAGTTGACGGGTGTCAAACCCGCCGAGACGTGCGTCACAACCCCTGGTTACGATGGCCCTATGACTGCCACGCCAGAAGTCTCCTCGTCGGACGCCGCAGCGACAAAGACCGCGTCTGCCACCATCCTCAACCCTGCGACGGGTGCGGTGGCCGGTCAGGTGACCTGGACCGACCCCGCCGAGGTGCCCGCCATCGCGGCGGCTCTGCGCGTTGCGCAGCGCGGGTGGGAACAGCGCGGCCCCAAGGGGCGCGCCAAGGTGCTGGCGGGTTACGCGACGTGGTTGGGCGAGCACCGCGACGAGATCGAGCGGCTGCTGATCAAGGAGACCGGCAAATCCGCCGTCGATGCGGCGCAGGAAGTGCCGATGGCGATCATGATCCTGTCGTACTACATCAAGACGATGGAAAAGGCGCTCGCGCCCGAGACCCGGCCGGCGGCGTTGCCGTTCCTGGCGATCAAGAAGATCACCGTCTACTACCGCCCGCGGCCCATCGTGAGCATCATCGCCCCGTGGAACTACCCGGTGGCCAACGCCTTGATGGATGCCATCGGTGCGCTGGCCGCGGGCAGCGCCGTTCTCCTCAAACCGTCCGAGCGCACACCGCTGACCGCTGAGGTACTGCTGCGCGGCTGGCAGGAGTGCGGTGGCCCCGCCGTACTGGCACTGGCACAGGGCGCCCGCGAGGTCTCCGAGGCGGTCATCGACGTCGCCGACTACATCCAGTTCACCGGCTCCAGCGCCACCGGCACCAAGGTGATGGAACGCGCCGCGCGCCGGCTCACACCGGTCAGCCTGGAACTCGGCGGTAAGGATCCGCTGATCGTGCTCGAGGATGCCGATATCGAACTCGCGGCGAACGCCGCAGTGTGGGGCGCGATGTTCAATGCCGGCCAGACCTGCGTATCGACCGAGCGTGTCTACGTGCTGGCCCCGGTGTACGACGCCTTCGTCGAGGCCGTGGTGCGCGCCGTCAAGGCGCTCGAGGTGGGCGCGGGTGAGGGCTTTCACCTGGGCGCGATGATCGATGAAGGTCAGGTCGCCGTCACCGAGCGCCACGTCAACGAGGCGGTCGCCGCCGGGGCCAGGGCACTCACCGGTGGCAAGCGCCCCGTCGGTGCGGGCAGCTTCTACCCGCCGACGGTATTGGTCGATGTCGACCATTCGATGGCGGCGATGACCGAGGAGACATTCGGCCCGACGCTGCCCATCATGAAAGTCGCCTCGGTCGCCGAGGCGGTGCGACTGGCCAACGACAGTCCCTACGGTTTGAGCGCGGCGATATTCTCCAAGGATGTGAACCGCGCCAAAGACATTGCCGTGCAACTAGATTGCGGCGCCGTCAACATCAACGACGTGATCTCCAACCTGATGTGCACCACGGCCCCGATGGGTGGCTGGAAGACATCGGGGATCGGTGCCCGCTTCGGCGGCGCCGACGGTGTTCGCAAGTTCTGCCGTCAGGAGACCGTGGTGGTGCCGCGGACCAGCGCAGGCGCCGGCGGGAACTACTACAACAACTCGCTCAAAGCACTGACCCGGATGAACAAGCTGATGACCAAGATGGCGCTTTCCCGACCCCGTCGGATCCTCAAGGGCACGCACTCCTAGCGGGCCGCTAGCCGACACCGTTCGTTCACTTCAGTTTCACCCGGATGTACCCGGCGCTCGCTACCTTGTGCCCGTGCTGCTCGTAGAGGCTAACCAGAAGTACACCGTCCGCGATGACGACGATGACGATCCTGTGCTGCTCCTGCAGCCGGGCAGTCAGGTCATCGACACCTGGCGGGAGAACTACCCCTACGACGAGCGCATGCCTCGCTCGATCTATGAGGAGCAGAAGCGGCTGTTGCAGATCGAGCTGCTCAAACTGCAGAAGTGGAGCCAGACCAACGGGTTGCGGCACGTCATCGTGTTCGAGGGCCGGGACGCTGCGGGTAAGGGCGGCACCATCAAACGGTTCATGGAGCACCTCAATCCGCGTGGGGCGCGCGTCGTCGCGCTGGAGAAGCCCACTGAACGCGAGCGGACCCAGTGGTATTTCCAGCGTTACGTCAACCACCTGCCGGCGGCCGGCGAGATCGTGCTGTTCGACCGGTCCTGGTACAACCGCGCCGGAGTGGAACGGGTGATGTCGTTCTGCACGCCCGATCAGCATGCCGAGTTCATCAGCCAGGCGCCGCTGTTCGAGCAGATGCTGGTCAATGACGGCATCAGCCTGACCAAGCTCTGGTTCTCGGTGACCCAGCACGAGCAGCGCACGCGGTTCACCATCCGCCAGGTCGACCCGGTGCGGCAGTGGAAGCTCTCGCCGACGGATCTGGCTTCGCTGGACAAATGGGATGACTACACCGCTGCCAAGGAAGACATGTTCGCGCAGACGGATACCGACATCGCGCCGTGGACCGTGGTGAAGAGCAATGACAAGAAGCGTGCCCGGATCAACGCCATGCGCTACGTGCTCGGTAAGTTCGACTACGACAACAAAGATCATGATGTGGTCGGCCACGCCGATCCGCTGATCGTGGGACGCGCCCTGTCCGACTGACCTGTCTGGTCCGTCTGCGCGGCCCCGGGCAGACGGGTCACGTCCAGATAGGAGCCAGTCCGTGCGTTTTGTGCTGACTGCGCTGCTGTGGCTGCTGACGACGGTGCTGTTGGCCGTGGCCGTGCCTGCCGCCTGGGCCCAGCAGAATGTGGTCGACGCGGACGGCTATGCGCGGCTCGCACAGGACGCGGCGGCCGATCCGGCGGTGCAGGAGGCAATGGCCGCGGAGTTGACCAGCCAACTGGTCAGACTTTCCAGCACGAGCGGCTACGACACCCGCGCCGATCTGCTCAGCGCGGCGGTCACCGGTTACACCCGCGGCGACTCCTTTCCCGGCCAGTTCGCGACGCTGAACCGGATCGCGCACCGGTGGATGTTCACCGACGCCGTCGCCCAGTCCGACGCCTCGGGACCCTGGGAGGTCGACCTGTCGCCGATGCTGGCCGACAGCTCCTTCCAGCAGACGCTGCAGGATTTCGGGATCAGCGCGCCGTCGACCCTGGAGGTACCGCTGACCGATAACGCACCCGATTCACTACGGCCGGGACAGCTGCAACAGATCGGTCGCTGGGGCCCGTGGGTGAGCGTGGCGGCGACGGTGTGCGCGGGCATCTTCACCCTTCTGACGTTGGCGGCTGCCCGCGCCAGGGGTAAGGCGTTGGCGGCTCTCGGTGTGTCGGCGTTGATGGTCGGTGCGGCCGGCTGGGCCGGCCTGGAGATCGGCCGGCGCTATATCAACAACGCGCTGAACAACACCAGTGGCGATATCCGCCGGCTCGCCGATGCTTTGGTCGGTCATGCCATGGGCAGCCTGCATCAGTATCTGAACCTCACGCTGGCCGCGGGCGCCGGGTTGGTGGTGTTCGGAGTCCTTGTGGCACTGCTGGGTTCGTTGCGGCGCAAGGATTAGTTTTTGATCACTCCGTCCGGTTACCGATGGTGTGGTGCAAGAACGAATAGCTCAACGCCGATTTGAACGCGGTCTGGGCGTTATCGGCCGCGCCGGCGTGGCCGCCTTCGATGTTCTCGTAGTACCGCACCGTGTGCCCGGCGGCCTCCAGTGCCGCGGTCATCTTGCGGGCATGCCCGGGGTGCACGCGGTCATCTCGCGTCGAGGTGGTCATCAACAGCGCCGGGTATTCGGCATCGGCCGAAATGTTCTGGTACGGCGAGTATTCGGCGATGAATTTCCAATCATCGGGATTGTCGGGGTCGCCGTATTCCGCGACCCAGGACGCCCCGGCCAGCAGCAGGTGAAAGCGTTTCATATCCAGCAGCGGGACCTGGCAGACCAGCGCTCCGAACAGTTCGGGGTACTTCGTCAGCATGATCCCCATCAGCAGCCCGCCGTTGCTGCCGCCCTGGGCGGCCAGCTGGTCCACCGTGGTCACCCCGCGGTCGACCAGATCCTTTGCCACCGCGGCGAAGTCCTCGGCCACCTTGTGCCTGCCCTCACGCATCGCCTGGGTGTGCCACGACGGACCGTACTCGCCACCGCCACGGATATTGGCCAGCACGTAGGTGCCGCCCCTGGTCAGCCACAGCCGACCCAGTACGCCGCCATAGGCCGGTGTCGAGGAATTTTCGAAGCCGCCGTACCCACCGAGTAGCGTCGGTCCCGGCCCGGCCTTATCGCGTTGCCCCACAACGAAATAAGGGATCATCGTGCCGTCCAGTGAGGCGACGAAATGCTGGGACACCTCGATATCGGCGGCGTCGAAAAACGAGGGCGCGGACTTGATCTCGGTCAGCTCGCCGCCGGCGACACCGTGCAGGAGCCGCGACGGGCTGTCGAAACCGCTGGAATCCACGAAGATCTCGTCACCGAGGTCGTCGGTCGCGACGATCACGGTATTGGTGTTCGCCGGTATCCCCGGCACGGGTTCGCGGTCCCATGAACCCGGTGTGACGACGTCGACCTGACTGGCCACATCGTGCAACGTCAGCAGAATCAGTCGGTCGCGGGTCCAGGCATAACTTTCCAACGACGTGTGCGCATCGGGAGTGAACACCTCGGTGAGAGTTGCGGTGCCGGCGAGGAAGTCGTCGTAGTTCGCGGCCAGCAAGGCGCCGACCGGGTAGCTGGTGGCCCCGACGGACCATTCGCTCTTCGGCCTGATCAGGATCCACTCGCGGTGAATCGAGATACCCGCATCGGTGGGTGCGTCGATGCGGATGAGCTCACCGGCACGCAGTTCGTACAGTTCATGGTTGAAGAAATCCGTGGCGCGCACCAGCGTGATGCGTTCGAAGCCCGGTGTGCGGTCCACCCCGGCGCCGACGCTGACATCGGTGTTGGCGCCGGTGAATACGGTTTCGGCCGCCTCCAGCGGCTGACCGCGGCGCCAGCGCTTGACCACCCGCGGGTAGCCCGAGTCGGTCAGCGAGCCGGGCCCGAAGTCGGTGCCCACCAGCACGGTATCTTCGTCTTCCCAGGTGACATCGCTCTTGGCTTCCGGCAGTTCGAAGCCGTCTGACACGAATTCCCTTGTCTGCATGTCGAACTCGCGAACAATCGCGGCATCCGAACCGCCACGGGACAGGCTGATCAGGGCGCGGGTGAGCTCGGGTTCGATCACATCTGCGCCCGCCCAGACCCAGTTCGTATCGTCGGCGGCGGCAAGGGCATCGACGTCGATGACCACGTCCCACTGCGGCTCATCGGTCCGGTAGGACTCCAGCGTGGTCCGCCGCCACAGTCCGCGCGGATTGCTGGCATCGCGCCAAAAGTTGTACAGGTGCTCGCCGCGACGGCGCACATACGGAATCCGACTATCGGTGTCGAGGACCTCCAGCGCCTCGGCGCGCATCTGTTCGAACTGGTCGTCGCACAACTCCGCCAGCGTCGGTTCGTTATGTGCGCGCACCCACCCCAGTGCGGCATCGCCGGTGACATCTTCGAGCCAGAGATAGGGGTCATCACGCAGTTGATCGGGCATGTCCACCATTGTGTCCGCGGGCGTAGTGTGATCTGTGTTACACCGTCATATCCGGTGTCGAGGGGCAGGAGTGATTCATGACCGTTTATGCGCGTCCAGGGTCCGCGGAAGCGTTGATGTCCTACGAATCGAGATACGCCAACTACATCGGCGGCCAATGGGTAGCGCCCACCGCAGGCAAGTATTTCGAGAACCCGACACCGGTCACCGGTCAGGTGTTCTGCGAGGTGCCGCGCTCAGATGAGTCCGATGTGGACAAGGCGCTCGACGCCGCCCATGCCGCCGCCCCGGCCTGGGGCAAGACCGCACCTGCCGAGCGAGCGTTGATCCTCAATAAAATCGCGGACCGCATGGAGGCCAATCTCGAAGCGCTGGCCCTGGCCGAAGCGTGGGATAACGGCAAACCGATCCGCGAGACGCTCAACGCCGATATCCCCTTGGCCATCGATCATTTCCGTTATTTCGCCGGAGCGTTGCGGGCCCAGGAAGGCTCGCTGAGCCAGATCGACGAGGACACCGTCGCCTATCACTTCCACGAGCCACTCGGTGTGGTCGGGCAGATCATCCCGTGGAACTTCCCCATTCTGATGGCGGTGTGGAAGCTGGCGCCCGCACTGGCCGCCGGGAACGCCGTCGTCCTCAAACCGGCCGAGCAGACTCCCGTCTCGATCCTGTACCTGATGTCGCTCATCGGTGATCTGCTGCCCGGCGGTGTCGTCAACGTGGTCAACGGATTCGGCTTCGAGGCAGGCAAACCGCTGGCGTCGAGCAACCGGATCGCGAAGATCGCCTTCACCGGTGAGACCACCACCGGCCGGCTGATCATGCAGTACGCCAGCCAGAACCTGATCCCGGTCACCTTGGAGCTGGGCGGCAAGAGCCCCAACATCTTCTTCAACGATGTGATGAGCGAGGTGGACGATTTCCAGGACAAGGCGCTGGAAGGTTTCACGATGTTCGCCCTCAACCAGGGTGAGGTCTGCACCTGCCCGTCGCGCAGCTTGATCCAGGCCGATATCTACGACGAGTTCCTCACCCAGGCCGCGATCCGCACCAAAGCGGTTCGCCAAGGCGACCCGCTCGACACCGAGACCATGGTTGGCTCGCAGGCCTCCAACGACCAGCTGGAAAAGATCCTGTCCTATATCGAGATCGGCAAAGACGAGGGCGCCCGCGTCGTCACCGGTGGGGAGCGGGCCGAGCTGGGCGGCGATCTCTCCGGCGGGTTCTACGTGCAGCCGACGATCTTCGAGGGCCACAACAAGATGCGGATCTTCCAGGAGGAGATCTTCGGACCGGTCGTCGCGGTCACGTCGTTCAGCGATTACGACGACGCGATGGCGCAGGCCAACGACACCCTCTACGGATTGGGCGCAGGCGTCTGGAGCCGTGACGGCAACACCGCCTACCGGGCGGGCCGCGATATCAAGGCCGGCCGGGTCTGGACCAACTGCTATCACGTGTATCCCGCGCATGCGGCGTTCGGTGGTTACAAGCAGTCCGGAATTGGCCGCGAGAACCACAAGATGATGCTGGATCATTACCAGCAGACCAAGAACTTGATGGTGTCCTACAGCGATAAGGCGCAGGGATTCTTCTGACGATCACCGAGATACCACCACGCGCCCTGATCACGCAGGCCGCCGCCGATCTGTTGGCGACCCTGCAGCAGCGCCACGGCGCCGTGATGTTCCACCAGTCCGGCGGCTGTTGTGACGGCTCGTCGCCGATGTGCTATCCCGACGGTGATTTCCTCGTCGGCGATCGCGACATCCTGCTCGGACTGCTGGACGTGACAGGACAGAGGCAGCCCGACGGTGTGCCGGTGTGGATCTCCGGCCCACAGTTCGAGGCGTGGAAACACACCCAGCTCGTCATCGACGTGGTGCCCGGCCGCGGTGGTGGATTCAGCCTGGAAGCGCCGGAGGGTAAGCGCTTCCTGTCTCGGGGCCGCGCGTACACCGACGCCGAGAATGAGCAGCTCACAGGGGTTCCGCCGGTGACCGGGGCGCAGTATGTCGAGGGCGTTCGGCCGGCGGCTCCGCGCGCTGGGGTGGTGGCCGAGGCCGCCGATGTATGCCCGGTACCGATCAGATAACGACCTAGCGTCACACCGCTTTGGGTGGGGTGACGGGCGCGGTTCGCCCGTACCGTCGGCGGTGTGATTCCCCTACCGAGGGCGTGGTGGCTGACCAGTTCGATGCTGGTGGGCGCTGCCGTCGGCGTCGTGGCAGCTGTGGTCAGCACGCTGTTGATCCAAGCGTCGATCCGCCCGGATATGGTCATCGCGCTGGTGCTCGGCGTGCCCAGCGTTCTAGGTCTATTGCTGGTCGCGATCGCCGGTCAGCGCTGGGTCACCGCGCTCGGTGCGTTCCTGATGGCGTTTGCGCCGGGCTGGTTCGCGGTGCTGGTCCTGATCGAGGTGGTGCACGGTGCCTGAGCGTCTTGACACCGAGTCGATGCCCTTGACCGAAGCGCACTGGCCGCCGATCTTCGATACCGGACCGCATCCGCAGCCGTTGACCACCGCAGAGCCCGAACGTGACCCGGAGCCGCCGCAGGATCCGGACTACAACCCCTGGCGCTTTGACTCATCGGCGGACCCGGTCAGCTGGTCCGAGGAGTTCACGAGCGCGCCGGAACCGCAGCTCATCGCTGCGCATCCCGTCGCGGTACCCGGTCAGTACCAGTATGTGAAGCGCTGGAAGTTCGGCCTGGTGCTGCTCGGCGTGTGGATCCTGGCGGCCGCTGCGGGAGTCGGGTTCTACTACTGGTGGTACCAGGCGCTCGACAAAACGTGGCCCGATTTCGCTGTGCTGACCTACGTGCTGGTCTGCGCGGTGGCCGCGCTGCTGGTCTCGATGGTGCCGGACCGGCCGATGTTGTCGGCCACCTCGATCGCGGTGATGTCGGCGCCGTTTGCGTCCGGGGTGGCAGCGGCTGCGCTGTACGGCATGTACGTGTTCGGTTGGGTCACGCCTTAAACGCAGCGGAACTGCGATCGCAACGGAACTGCCAACCGTTCTCTAGGTAGCAGTCCTCGTTCGTTGCGTTGCACCATTAGGGTAGGTAGTCGTGACTCACTATGACGTCGTCGTTCTCGGAGCAGGTCCCGGTGGATATGTCGCAGCCATTCGCGCTGCCCAACTCGGTCTGAATGTCGCCATCATCGAGCCGAAATACTGGGGCGGCGTCTGCCTCAACGTCGGCTGTATTCCGTCGAAAGCGCTGCTACGCAACGCGGAACTCGCGCACATCTTCACCAAGGAAGCCAAGGTCTTCGGGATCAGCGGCGAAGCGACCTTTGACTACGGCGTGGCGTTCGATCGCAGCCGCAAGGTCGCCGACGGGCGCGTCGCCGGCGTGCATTTCCTGATGAAGAAGAACAAGATCACCGAGATCGCGGGGTACGGCACGTTCACCGATGCCAGCACCATCTCGGTCAAGCTGACCGACGGCGGGTCTGAGACGGTGACGTTCGACAACGCCATCATCGCCACCGGCAGCAGCACCCGGTTGGTGCCGGGCACGTCGCTGTCAGAGAACGTGGTCACCTACGAAGAGCTGATCATGACCCGGGAGCTGCCGGGCTCGCTGATCATCGCCGGTGCAGGCGCGATCGGCATGGAATTCGCCTACGTGATGAAGAACTACGGCGTCGACGTCACCATCGTCGAATTCCTGCCGCGGGCGCTGCCCAACGAGGACGCCGAGGTCTCCAAGGAGATCGAGAAGCAGTACAAGAAGCTCGGCGTCAAGATCCTCACCGGGACCAAGGTGGAGTCGATCAAAGATGACGGTTCCGAGGTGACGGTCACCGTGAGCAAGGACGGCAAGTCCGAGGAGCTCAAGGCCGATAAGGTGTTGCAGGCCATCGGTTTCGCCCCCAACATCGACGGCTTCGGACTGGACGCCACCGGGGTGCAGGTCACCGAGCGCAAAGCCATCGGCATCGACGACTACATGCGCACCAACGTGCCGCATATCTATGCCATCGGCGACGTCACCGCCAAGCTCCAACTCGCGCACGTGGCCGAGGCCCAGGGCGTCGTCGCGGCCGAAACCATCGCCGGTGCCGAGACGTTGGCGCTCGGCGACTACCGGATGCTGCCCCGGGCGACGTTCTGTCAGCCGCAGGTGGCCAGCTTCGGGCTGACCGAGCAGCAGGCCAAGGACGAGGGCTACGACGTCGTCGTCGCGAAGTTCCCGTTCACCGCCAATGGCAAGGCCCACGGCGTCGGTGACCCGAGTGGTTTCGTCAAGCTGATCGCCGATGCCAAATACGGTGAATTGATCGGCGGCCACCTGATCGGCCACGACGTCTCCGAACTGCTGCCCGAGCTGACCTTGGCCCAGAAGTGGGATCTGACCGCGACGGAGCTGGCCCGCAACGTGCACACCCACCCGACCATGTCGGAGGCCCTGCAGGAATGCTTCCACGGCCTGACCGGCCACATGATCAACTTCTGACGTGCGCTGGGCAATTTTTGTTGCAACGGCGATTCTCGGTCTCACGCTGATCGCGCCGGCCGCACCGGCTGCGGCCGCACCGACGGGCGCACCGGACCTCAGCGGATTTCAGTCGACCCCGGTCGATCCGTTCGTGGACGGCGCCGCCGGCGGTGGCGAGGTCTACTTCCAGACACCCGACGGACTGCTCTGCGCTATCCGCCCGGTCACCGGGGTCGCCGGGTGCGACGGCAAGTTGCCCGGTACACCGGCCGGCGTCAACGAGATCGTGCTGGCCGGCGACGTCGGGCAGCGCGGATTGCGCGCGACGGCCAATTCGCTGTTCGTCAAACCGTCCGGTGCCGCGGCGCCGGTGCTGCCGGTGGGCCACAAGATCACCTTCGCCGACTTCGAGTGCGCCGTTGCTGACGGGCCAATGACCATGTGCACCAAGGGCGATGCGGCGCAGTGGATGGTGATCTCGGCCGATCACACCGGTATCGGTCCCGCGACGGACGGCCTACCGGCCGACTTCCCCGACCCGAACGATTTCGTCACCGGCGACGACAGCTACCTGGTCGGTATCGGTCCGAAGAACATGTTCCCGGTCTTCACCGCCGATGGCGGGCTGACCTGCAGCATGGTCATCTACAGCGGTGGCGAGATCGGTTGTGACGGCCAGCTTCCCGGCTCCCGCAACGGCGAGAACGAAGTCTTCGTCCAGTTGCCGGGAGCGGTTGGTATGCGCCGCACCGATGTGCCGAAGTTCAGCACGCCCGCCTATCCCGGTCACATCCGCCAACTGCCCGTTGGATATCGCATCAACGGGCCGGGCAGCATCTGCATGGCGATCGAGGGCGGGGTGGCCTGCTACGGCACCCTCGCCGGTAAGACGCAGGGGTTCAAAGTGTCACCGAGTGGCACCACCACGTTCGGTGGCAGCTAGCATCTGAGTCTAGCCTGGGAAATCCATTGGCAGCTTGAGGGTGTTCATCGTCGCGGCCAGGGTGTCGTATTGGCCTGCCAGTAAACAGAATTCGATCAGCTGCTGGGTGTTGAGATAACCCGCCAATGCAGTCCAGGTCGCCGCGGTGACGGCGCGGCCGAGCACGAATTCGTCGGTGGCGGTCAGCAGGACTCGGTCGCGTTCGGTCAGGCCGTCAGCGTCGGGCCCGTGGAAGATCCGCTGTTGTTGTGCGGCATCCACGCCGCGACTGCGCGCCAGTCGCCGATGCTGCTGCAGTTCGTATTCGCACTCGCGCAGATGCCCGACGCGCAGGATGACCAACTCGGCGTCCTTGCGCGACAGTCGACCCCAGTAGAGCAGCACGCCGGAGAACGGTAGCCATGCCCAGAACAGAGCTTTGTGCGCGGCCAACGCATTGAACAGGTGGAACTCCGGGGCCCGGATTCCTCTGGCGCCGAGGCGGCAGATCACCCAGTTGATGACGCCGACGTCGCGCAGACTGCTGCTGGCGGGGATTCGCGCGGGTTCCATTGTCACTGCGGCACACTCATTCCTTCACCAGGTAGGGCGAAACGGTACTGCGATGCTCATCGAGGTCCAGTGCCCGGCCGAAAGCGGGGAACGCGCGCTGCGGGCAGTTGTCGCGCTCGCAGACCCGGCAGCCCGCGCCGATCGGGGTGGCGTTATCACCGGATAGGTCAAGGCCTTCGGAGTACACCAGGCGATGCGCATGACGCAGTTCGCAACCCAGACCGATCGCGAATGTCTTGCCCGGCTGACCGTATCGGGATGCCCGGCGCTCCACGGTGCGCGCCACCCACATGTAATGCCGGCCGTCGGGCATCTGGGCGATCTGTACCCCGATCTTGCCCGGGTTGGCGAAGGTCTCGTAGACATTCCACAGCGGGCAGGTGCCGCCGGCGGAGGAGAAGTGAAACCCCGTGGCGGACTGGCGTTTCGACATGTTTCCGGCACGATCCACCCGGACGAACGAGAAGGGGACACCCCGCATCGACGGCCGCTGCAAGGTAGAGAGCCGGTGCGCGACCGTCTCGTAGCTCACCGAGTAGTACGCCGAAAGCCGTTCGACGTCGTAGTGGAACTTCTCGCTCACGTCGTGGAACTGGCCGTACGGCAGTACCGCGGCGGCCGCGAAGTAGTTGGCCAGTCCGAGGCGCGCCAGTGTGCGGGACTCGTCGCTGGTGAACTTGCCCTCGGTCACCAACGAATCGATGAGACCGCCGAACTCCAGGTAGGCCAGCTCGGCGGCCAGCTTGAAGACCTGCTGTCCGCCGGAAAGGTGGCTGCTGATCTCCAGGGTTTTCGTCGCCGGGTCATACCGGTGCAGCACGTTCTGCCCGATATCGATCCGGCGGACGATCCGCACGCCGTGCACCTGGGTGAGCCGCTGCGCGAGATCGCCGGCCAATTCGCCACGGTGCATGCGCATCCGGACCGTCAGATCTTCGGCGGCGGCGTCGAGCTCGTGCAGATAGTTCTGCCGTTGGTAGAAGTAGTCGCGCACTTCCTCGTGCGGCATCGTGATCGAGCCCGTACCGCTACCGCTGCCGTTGTGGAACCGGTCCTCGGTTGCCGCGGCCAACTGCGCGGAGGTGATCCGGTACCGCCGATGCAGGCTGACCATGGCTTTGGCCAGGGTGGGGTGTGCGGCCACGACATCGGCGATCTCGGAGATATCGACTTCGACGTCGAGATCCCGATCGAGGGTGACCTCACGGAGTTCGGCGACCAGTCTGGTGTCGTCCTGAGAGGCGAAGAAGGTAGCGTCCACGCCGAACACCTGGGTGATCCGCAACAGCACCGAGACGGTCAGTGGGCGGACATCGTGTTCAATCTGGTTGAGGTAGCTCGGCGAGATCTCCAGCATCTGCGCCAATGCGGCCTGACTGAATCCGCGTTCGCTGCGGAGTTGACGTACCCGCGAACCTACGTAGGTTTTGGACACGATGATCAGGGTACCCGCGTGCTAACTGTGTCTTCGCATTCTTGGCAGCGCAGCCCGGCTGGCACGAACGTTGGCAATATCCCCGAGGCGTTTGGCATGATCGCGCTGGGAACGTGGGCGCGTTTGTCATGCCAAGCGACACACCCGAAGCATCCCGAAGAAGGGCTTTCGATGAGCAGCGACAACACCAAAGCGTCCACCCCTACGGGCCTTGGCAAGGTGCTGATGCCGGTACCGGACCCGCATCCCGATGTCTTCGACCGCCAGTGGCCACTGCGGGTGGGGGATATCGACCGAGTCGGCCGGCTTCGGTTCGACGCGGCCTGCCGCCACATCCAGGACATCGGCTCAGACCACCTACGTGAGCTGGGCTTCGAAGAGAGCCACCCGTTGTGGATCGTGCGCCGGACCATGGTGGATCTGATCCGTCCGATCGAGTTTCAGGACATGCTGCGGATGCGCCGTTGGTGCTCGGGCACCTCGAACCGGTGGTGCGAGATGCGCGTCCGCATCGATGGACGCAAGGGCGGGCTGATGGAATCCGAGGCGTTCTGGATCAATATCAACCGCGAGACCCAAGGTCCGGCGCGGATCTCTGACGACTTTTTGGAAGGCCTGCAGCGCACGACCGAAGTAGACCGACTGCGGTGGAAGGCCTATCTAGCGGCGGGCAGTCGCGACGACGCGCAGGAAGTGCGCGAATACCCGGTGCGCGTGTCCGATATCGATCTCTTCGACCATATGAACAATTCGGTGTATTGGACGGTCATCGAGGACTACCTGTTCTCACACCCGGAACTGCTCACGGGCCCATTCCGCGTCACGCTCGAACACGATGCCCCGGTGGCGCTGGGGGACAAGCTGGAAATCCTCTCCCATGTGCATCCGGCTGGTTCGACCGACAAGTTCGGTGCGGACCTGACCGATCGCGTTGTTACGACGCTCACATATGCGGTCGGCGGAGAGACCAAAGCCATCGCGTCGCTGTTCGCGCTCTAACAGTACAAGTGTCCCGTATTTCTGCGGGCTGACCTGCGCCGATGATGTTACCGGCCGGTAGCTACTGAACCGGTTAAGTCGTCAGTGGCCTTCGCAACATTTGCAAGTTTGGCGAATCCCGTTGCGAAAATTGGCAATCGAAACGACTGGACCTGCGTATATACGCGGTGGCACTGTGTAGATAGCACACCCGTGAAGTCGCTTCGACGTTAACAACCCGGTGATCCCGGCAGCGCTCCAGCGACTTGAACAAGTACACAGCCAAGAACGCAAGGAGTACGGCCCGCATGTCGACCGTTGGCACCCCCAAATCCCCCGAACAGATCCAGCACGACTGGAACACCAACCCCCGCTGGAAAGGTATCGAGCGCACCTACTCCGCCGAAGACGTCGTCGCCCTGCAGGGACACGTCGTCGAGGAGTCCACGCTCGCCCGCCGCGGCGCCGAGGTGCTCTGGGAGCAGCTGCACGATATGGAGTACGTCAACTCCCTGGGTGCGCTGACCGGTAACCAGGCCGTGCAGCAGGTCCGCGCCGGCCTCAAGGCCATCTACCTGTCCGGCTGGCAGGTCGCCGGTGATGCGAACCTGTCCGGTCACACCTACCCCGACCAGAGCCTGTACCCGGCCAACTCGGTGCCGCAGGTCATCCGTCGCATCAACAACGCGCTGCTGCGCGCCGACCAGATCGCCAAGGTCGAAGGCGACCGCTCGGTGGAGAACTGGCTGGCCCCGATCGTCGCCGACGGTGAAGCCGGTTTCGGTGGCGCGCTCAACGTCTACGAACTGCAGAAGGCCATGATCGCCGCCGGTGTCGCCGGTTCGCACTGGGAGGACCAGCTGGCCTCGGAGAAGAAGTGCGGCCACCTCGGTGGCAAGGTGCTGATCCCCACCCAGCAGCACATCCGCACCCTGACCTCGGCCCGCCTGGCGGCCGACGTCGCGGACGTTCCGACGGTCGTCATCGCCCGCACCGACGCCGAGGCAGCCACGCTGATCACCTCCGACGTCGACGAGCGTGACCAGCCGTTCATCACCGGTGAGCGCACCAAGGAAGGCTTCTACTTCGTCAAGAACGGCCTCGAGCCCTGCATCGCCCGCGCCAAGTCCTACGCGCCGTACTCCGATCTGATCTGGATGGAGACCGGTACCCCGGACCTGGAGCTGGCCCGCAAGTTCGCCGAGGGCGTCAAGAGCGAGTTCCCCGACCAGATGCTGGCCTACAACTGCAGCCCGTCGTTCAACTGGAAGCAGCACCTGGACGACGCGACCATCGCGAAGTTCCAAAACGAGCTCGGCGCGATGGGCTTCAAGTTCCAGTTCATCACCCTGGCGGGCTTCCACGCCCTGAACTACTCGATGTTCGATCTGGCCCACGGCTACGCCCGCAACCAGATGAGCGCCTATGTCGAGCTGCAGGAGCGCGAGTTCGCCGCCGAGGAGCGTGGCTACACCGCGACCAAGCACCAGCGTGAGGTCGGCGCCGGCTACTTCGACCGGATCGCCACCACCGTGGATCCCACCTCCTCGACCACCGCGCTCGCGGGTTCGACCGAAGAGGGCCAGTTCCACTAAGTCACCAATCTGCGCGAGCAGACGTAGAAGTCCCTCACACCTCGGCGTGTCGGGGGACTTTTGCGTCTGCTCGCGAATGGAGTACAACCTTGAGCGTGAACAATATTGAGCGGGTAGGCGTCGTCGGAGCCGGTCAGATGGGTGCGGGCATCGCCGAGGTGTCCTTGCGCGCCGGCGTCGACGTGATCATCTTCGAACCCACAGAGGCGCTGGCGTCGGCGGGCCGCGACCGCATCACCGCATCGTTGGAGCGCGGGGTCAGCAGGGGCAAGCTGAGCGAAGCCGATCGCGATACCGCGCTGTCGAAACTGACCTCTACCTCGACGTTGTCGGACCTGTCCGACCGGCAATTGGTGATCGAGGCGATCCTGGAGGACGAAGTCGTCAAGGCCAAGGTCTTCGCTCAACTCGACGAGGTCATCACCGATCCCGACGCGGTCCTGGCCTCGAACACCTCCAGTATCCCGATCATGAAGATCGCCGCGGCGACCAAGAATCCGGGTCGCGTGTTGGGGCTGCACTTCTTCAACCCCGTGCCAGTTCTGCCGCTGGTCGAGCTGATCAGCACGCTCGTCACCAGTGATGCCGCGCTGGCCCGGGTCGAGACCTTCGCGGCAGACACCCTCGGTAAAAAGGTCGTGCGCTGCGGAGACCGCTCGGGGTTCATCGTGAATGCGCTGCTCGTTCCGTATCTGCTGTCGGCTATTCGGATGGCCGAGGCCGGTGTGGCAACGGTGGACGATATCGATACCGCTGTGGTCGCCGGACTGTCGCACCCGATGGGTCCGCTACGCCTCTCGGACCTGATCGGTCTGGACACGATGAAACTGATTGCGGATTCGATGTACGACGAGTACAAGGACGCGAACTTTGCTCCGCCGCCGTTACTTCTGCGGATGGTCGAGGCAGGGCAGCTCGGCAAGAAGTCGGGCAAGGGTTTCTACACGTACTGACCGCGATTCACAGCTGTTTGCGGTGGTAATTACTCGATTGAGTAGTTAGACTTCGTACCGGTAAGACCTGCGGTCTAGGTCGGGGACCAGTGGCCGGTACGACTCTTCGTCGTGCCGGTTTTTTTGTGGCGCCGTGGCCATCGTCAGCAGGAAGGCGTCCAAAGGATTTTTCGTACATGTCAGACGTTGAGTCAGAACTGTTGCCCTTTTACGAAGAGTCACAATCGATTTACGACGTATCCGATGATTTCTTCGCTCTGTTCCTCGGTCCGACGATGGGTTACACCTGCGCGTACTTCGAGCGCGACGATATGAGCCTTGACGAGGCCCAGGTGGCCAAGTTCGACCTCGCCCTGGGCAAGCTCGACTTGAAACCCGGTATGACACTGCTCGATATCGGCTGCGGCTGGGGTGGTGCCCTGGAGCGCGCCGTCGAGAAGTTCGACGTCAACGTGATCGGTATTACGTTGAGCCGCAACCAGTTCGAGTACAGCAAGGCGCGACTGGCGAAGGTTCCGACGCAACGCCACGTCGAAGTCCGACTGCAGGGCTGGGAAGAATTCGACGACAAAGTGGACAGGATCGTCAGCATCGGCGCCTTCGAAGCTTTCAAGAAGGTGCGTTATGCGGCGTTTTTCGACAAGGCCAGGGACAGCCTTGCCGACGATGGGCGGATGCTTCTGCACACGATCCTCGCGCATACGCAGAAGTTCTTCCGTGACAACAACATTCCAGTGACGCTCAGCGATCTGAAGTTCATGCAATTCATCGGCAAGGAGATCTTCCCCGGCGGCGAGTTGCCGGCCAAGGAGGACATCGTCGACTATTCCGAGGCCGCCGGGTTCAGCATCGAGCGGATCCAACTGCTGCGCCCGCATTACGCCCACACCCTCGACCTGTGGGCGGAGCAGTTGCAGGCCAACCGGTCCGCCGCCATCGAGGCCACTTCCGTCGAGGTTTACGACCGGTTCATGAAGTACCTGACCGGGTGCGCGGACTTCTTCCGGCGCGGTATCACCAACGTGGGGCAGTTCACGCTGACCAAATAACGGCTCGGCGTCACGCTGTGCTGATGGCGCGACTTCTCCACCGCCTCGTTCCTCGGCGGTATCGGCGTCACGCAGTGTTGATGGCGCGACTTCTCCACCGCCTCGTTCCTCGGCGGTATCGGCGTCACGCTGAAGCGAGCCGCTTTTTCTCCGCCTTGATATCGAAAGTTGCAGGAGGCCAGGATAAGTCGAGCGTCTTGAGCGACTCGATCAGCAATTCGGTAATGGCCAGGCGGCTGTACCACTTCTTATCGCACGGCACCACGTGCCATGGTGCGTAGTCGGTCGACGTCTTGTCCAGCACAGCCTGGTACGCCTCCTGATAAGCGGGCCAGAGCAGCCGTTCGTCGATATCGGCCGGGTTGTACTTCCAGTACTTGTCCGCCCGGTTGAGGCGTTTGGTCAGCCGCTTCTTCTGCTCGTCGAGGGAGACGAACATCGCCACCTTGACGATCCTGGTCCCGGCGTCGACAAGTTCTTTTTCGAACGCGTTGATCTCGTCGTAGCGCGCACCCCAGACCTCGGGCGGCACCAGGTTGTGCACGCGAACCACCAACACGTCTTCGTAATGCGAACGGTCGAACACCCCGATATGGCCTGCTGTCGGCAGGGCATTGCGGATGCGCCAGAGGTAGTCGTGCTTGCGCTCTTCCTCGCTGGGCACCCCGAAGCTGGTGTATCGAATGCCCTGCGGGTTGCCCGCGCCGACAACGTGTTTGACGATCCCACCCTTTCCTGCAGTGTCCATCCCCTGCAGGACGAGCAGGATCGATCGGGTGTCGCCCTCCCTGCTGCCGGCGTACAGCATCTCTTGGAGGCCGGCGAAGCGTTCGTTGCGTTCGTCCTGCAATTCGGGCGCGTCTGTCTTGGAACCCTTGAAACCTGGTGTCGCACTGGGATCGATATCCGCAACCTTGTCACCCGCGCGGAAGCCGAGGACGTTATGTGGTTCGTGGTTCCACAGTGAGGGCAGATCAGCCATACGGTGACCCTAACCGGGAAGGTGCCGGCTCAGTCCGTCACTTCGCTAATCTGACATTGGCGGTACGACCGGTGTCGGGTGCGGCTCGTTGGTGAATTTCTCCAGCGATCCGCCGACCTCGACGATTCCGCACAGTGCACTCCAGGTCAGCATCGTCAGGTAGTCGATCAGCTCATCAGAACTCATCCGGCGGTGCGACATCCACGAGTGGGTGGCCAGCTGCACCCCACCGACGATCATGTACGCCCAGGGTTCCACGCCCTTGGAGTCCATTCCCGCCCCGTGCATGCGCCGTCGCAGCACGACCGCAAGCATTCCGGCGATGATCCGCTCGGAATCGGCCACCACCTTGCTCTTGGCGGCAGAACTGTTCGCGAAGACGAACGGGTAGATCTCGGGCTCCGCGGCAACGGTCTCCACATACACGCGGATGATCTCGCGGGTCAGGTCGAAACCGTCGGAGTTTGCCGATAGCGCGGCAGCCATATTAGGGATCAGGGTGGTCTGAGCGAACCGCATCATCACCGCGGTGGTGAGGTCGTTCTTATCGACGAAGTATCGGTAGAGAACCGTCTTCGAGACGCCGATCTCCGCCGCAATTTCGTCCATGCTGACATCACGGCCGCGGGTGCGGATCGCCTCGAGGGTGCCGTCTACCAGCTCGTTTCGCCGGTTCACCTTGTGCTGGTGCCAACGCCGCTTCCGACCGTCAATTTTGACGGTTCCGGGCTGGGTCTGGGCCACTATCGCGCATATCCATTCACTAGTTACACACAATAATAGACCCAGATCGGCTGGTGGTGTGTGTGACGGCGAAGGTCGGCTGCCGAGGGGGTCACAGTAACTGGACGGTCGTCCCCGGTTGCCCGGTTGCCGATAGCGGATGATGGAGGCGTGGCATCACCAGCGAATCTGCCCACCTCCGTACCGGGTGCTCCCGTAGGGGAGTCGAACTTGCCCGCCCTGTTGGCCGGAGCGGCGATGACGCGCGGATCGTTCGCGGAATCGTTCGCCGGTGCCGATCCGCATGCCGACGAGGAGCGTCGCCGCGCTTTGCGGCGGATGAAGCTGGTGGCGCTGAGTTTCCTGATCGGCGCGACGGTGGTGTTCCTGGTCTGCGCCTGGGCGCAATCGCGTGGTGCGGCCCCCTGGGTGGGTTATGTGCGGGCAGCGGCGGAGGCCGGCATGGTCGGCGCGCTCGCCGACTGGTTCGCCGTCACGGCGCTGTTCAAGCATCCGCTGGGCATTCCGATCCCGCACACCGCGATCATCAAGCGCAAGAAGGACCAGCTCGGCGAGGGTCTTGGCGCCTTTGTCAGGGAAAATTTCCTGGCGCCTGCGGTGATCGAGACGAAACTGCGTGACGCCGACGTCGCGGGCCGTCTCGGCAAGTGGCTGGCTGATCGTGCACACGCCGAGCGCGTCGCGGCGGAAACGGCAACGGTGCTGCGGGTACTGGTGGAACTCCTGCGCGACGAGGATGTCCAGCAGGTCATCGACAAGATGATCGTCCGGCGGATCGCCGAACCGCAGTGGGGTCCGCCGGTCGGTCGAGTGCTTGCCACGATGCTGGCCGAGCACCGCCAAGAGGCGCTGATCCAGTTGTTGTGCGACCGGGCCTTCGAGTGGTCGCTGAACGCGGGGGAGACCATCGAGCGCGTGATCTTGCGGGATTCACCGAGCTGGTCCCCAAAATTTGTCGACCATTTGGTCGGTGACCGCATTCACCGCGAGCTGATGGATTTCACCGATAAGGTCCGGCGCGACCCGAACCATGAGCTGCGCCAGTCGGCCACCCGGTTCCTCTTCGAATTCGCCGACGATCTACAGAACGACCCGACCACGATCGCCAAGGCCGAGACGATCAAAGAACAGCTGATGGCGCGCGATGAGGTGAGCACCGCCGCGGCGACGGCCTGGCGCACCATCAAGCGGCTGATCCTCGAAGGTGTCGACGATCCCTCGAGTGCCTTGCGAACCCGAGTTGCGGATTCAGTTGTGCTGATCGGTGAATCGTTGCGCGACGATGTCGAATTACGCGACAAGGTCGACAACTGGATCGTGCGGGGCGCCCAGCATCTGGTGTCGCACTACGGCGTGGAAATCACCGCGATCATCACCGAGACCATCGAGCGCTGGGACGCCGACGAGGCCAGCAGGCGAATCGAGTTGCACGTGGGCCGGGACCTGCAATTCATCAGGATCAACGGCACTGTGGTCGGCGCTCTCGCCGGTCTGGTGATCTACTCTGTGGCGCAAATCATATTCTGACCTGCGCTAACTGGGTGCTTGCAAAAGTTAGCACCCTGACGTACGGTGGGTTTTGTCGCGCAAGTGACAACCCAGAGACCGAAGGGGAAACCGATGCCGCAGGACGAAAATCTTGCCGCTGTGGTGACCCATGCCGCGTCGGATATCGGCAGCTACATCAAGGCGCAGCGTGAAGCGGCGCAGGTCTCGATCCGGCAGTTGGCCACCAACGCTGGAGTGAGCAATCCGTACCTCAGTCAGATCGAGCGCGGATTGCGTAAACCGTCGGCCGAGGTTCTCAACCAGATCGCCAAGGCATTGCGTGTCTCGGCGGAAGTGCTGTACGTGCAGGCCGGAATGCTCGAGCCGGGCGAGGCCAACCAGGTGCGTGACGCCATCGTCACGGACACGGCGATCACCGAGCGGCAAAAGCAAGTGCTGCTCGACATCTATGCGTCGTTCATCCAGCAGAACGAAGCTGCCTCCGAGATAAACACCGACGAAACGGGGATCCCCGCCATCGAGGAGATAGCAGCGCCACCATCCCGACCCAGGGAGACGCCGACTGATCAATAACGAAGTCTCCTAACAGCTGAGTCTGCAAAAAGCGGATCCAAAAACCCTTACCTATCTGTCACATTCGAAAGGAAGTCCCACCATGGCCGAGAACCCGACCATCGAAGAACTGAAAGCCCCCCTGCTCGCTGCCGTCGGCGCTGCCGACCTGGCCCTGGCGACCGTCAACGAGATCGTCGCCACGCTGCGTGAGCGCGCCGACGAAGCCCGCACCGAGGCCTCCGCCCGCGCCGACGAGCGTCGTGCCAAGCTCACCACCGCGGTCGACGAGACCCGCGGCCGCATCACCAAGCTGCAGGAAGACCTGCCCAAGGAGATCGGTGAACTGCGCGAGAAGCTGACTACCGAAGAGCTGCGCAAGGTCGCCGAGACCTACGCCGACCAGGCGCAGAGCACCTACAGCAAGCTCGTCGAGCGCGGCGAGGCCGCCCTGGAGCGACTGCGGAGCCAGCCGGCTCTGGAAGAGGCCGCTGAGCGTGCCGAGGGCTATGTCGACTCCGCCGTCGAGCTGACCCAGGACGCCCTCGGCACCGTCGCGACCCAGACCCGCGCCGTCGGCGAGCGTGCCGCGAAGCTGGTCGGTATCGAGCTGCCGGGCAAGGTCGACGATGCGGTCCTCGACGCCGAGGTCGCCGTAGAGGATGCCGCAGGCAAGGTCGAGGGCGCCATCAAGAAGGCCCCCGCCAAGAAGGCCCCCGCCAAGAAGGCCCCGGCCGCCAAGGCCCCCGTGGCAACGAAGGCTCCGGTCAAGAAGGCTCCGGCCAATAAGGTCACCCAGAAGTAATTTCGACTCGCCCCCGACAGGGTGAGCTCGACGGCCAGGACGGTACCCGCATAGGCTTGCTGGTGTGAACCAGCTTGTGGGTACTGTCCTTTTCGTCGTTCAGGTGGGTGTTCTGGTGATGGCGCTCTACGCGGTGGTGCATGCGGCGCTGCAGCGGCCGGACGCCTATACCGCCGCCGATAAGCTGACCAAACCCGTGTGGTTGATCATCCTCGGCGCAGGCATCTTGGTGGCTCTGGTGCTCGGGATCACCGGCGTGGCCATCGCGGCCGTCGCCTCCGGGGTGTACCTGGTCGATGTCCGACCGAAATTGCTTGAAGTCCAGGGAAAGTCGCGCTGACGCATGCGACGTGTATTGACCGCCGTGCTGACGGTTTCCGTTGCCGGGATATCAGCCCTCGCGATCGCGGTTCCCCTGGCCGGCCGGTCCCAGGCTGACCAGACGTACTCCCCGCCGTTCATCAACCACACCGAGTGGGTGCACTGGGGCGATCTGTCGAGCCTGCGGGTCTATCCGACAGCCGCAGGCCGCGCCGCCAGCGGGGTGGTCGGCACGGCGGCCAACGGCAAAGAAGCATGGTCAGAAGTGCTGGCCGATGCACCCGATGCGGATATCCCCGGGATGCGCGAACAATTCATCTGCCACTGGCAGCTCGCCGAGCTCGGCCAACCCGGCAAGACCAGCTGGAACCTGGAGCCCTGGCGCCCCGTCGTCAGCCCGGACGCGATGATCGACGCGGGCTGCAACCCCGGCGGCACCGAGGAGCCGTTCTGACCATGTCGAGTACATGGACGCGGGACCGTGTTGCCGCGCTGGTCGATCACACGCTGCTCAAACCCGAGGCGATGGCGACCGATATCGTCACGCTGGTCAACGAAGCTGCCGACCTGGGCGTCTACGCGGTCTGCGTCTCGCCCTCGCTGGTGGCCGCAGCATCATCGCTGAGCCCGGCAGGCCTGGCCGTCGCCGCGGTGGCCGGATTTCCCTCCGGTAAGCACCAGTCGTCGGTGAAAGCCCAGGAAGCCGCCCTTGCGGTCGAGGCGGGCGCGACGGAGATCGATATGGTCATCGATATCGGTGCTGCGCTCAGCGGTGACTTCGCCGCGGTACATCTCGATATCGCCGCGGTGCGGTCAGCGATACCGGGTGTCGTCCTCAAGGTGATCATCGAGTCGGCGGCGCTGCTGAGCCTCTCCGATGCGCAGACGCTGGTGACGGTATGCCGCGCGGCCGTTGATGCAGGCGCCGATTTCGTCAAGACCTCGACGGGGTTTCACCCGGCCGGCGGCGCCTCCGTGGCGGCCGTGGCACTGATGGCCGAGACGGTGAACAGCTCATCAGGCCGGCTCGGCGTGAAGGCCAGTGGCGGCATTCGCACCGCGGCCGATGCCGTCGCGATGCTCGATGCGGGTGCCACCCGGCTCGGCCTGTCCGGGACGCGGGCCGTGCTTGACGGCCTGGACCAGAACTGACTCAGGCTTGAGTTAGAGCCCCGCGAAGCAGGCGTTCTGCTGGCCGGCGGGGATCGTGGCGTTCTGCGTCGAGAAGTGGCTCGTCACACCGGTATCGGTGACCTCGACGCTGTCAGCATGGATACCCAGCGGGTAGTTCTTGGTCAGCTCGGAGGTGAACGCGTCCAGCGCGGGCTGCACCGTTTCCTTCGGGAGCGTCAAGCCGAGGCCGGTCACGCTCAGCACCTGCAGGGTCAACCCGTTGTCGATGACCTGCGGCTTGGCGGTCACGCTGCCGAGCATGCCTTCCAGCTCCATCGTGCCGTCACTGGGGTTGGTGGTCACATTCGACACGATGCCGCCGAACAGCGGAATAGCGTTCTGCACAGTGTCTTTGATGCCTTCGGAGGTCCAGGTGATGGTCGCCTGCAAGGAGCCGATCGTGCCGTTGGAATCCGCGGTCTTCTGCAGTCGCACATCGTCGATCTCGAGGTTGACCTTCATCCCTTTGGCCTCGCGGATCTGATTACCCGCGGTTTCGACCGAGATGTTCGTGTAGCGCTTGGTCAGGTGCTGCCACAGAAACGGCGGTGTCACCCCGAACGAGACGCTGGCGTTGTCCTGCACAACGCATTCCACGGCCGAAGCCACCACCGAATTGCCTTTGTGTCGCGCGTACAGCTCGCCGCCGAGGAGTCCTGCGGCGGCCAGCGCGATCACGATCACGAAGATCAACACGATTGACAGCGGGTCGCGGACGAACCGACCGAAGCGGCTGCCTTTCTCGCCGGACGCGTCGGCGGGCCCGTCGGGGTACGGCTGTACCGGGGGAGCCTGGCCGGCCGGGGCCGTCGGGTAGGCGGTGGTCGGGTTGTCCATCGGGCTGCCTGCCCGCGGGATGTGTTGCGTGGCCGGGTCCCCAGGCTGGCGTGGGCGAGCGAATTGCTCGGTGGGTGCAGGGGGCTGCTGCGGCTGGGAAGGGATGCGCTCGGTCGGCGGGGTGGGGCGCGACCATCCCGAAGGGTTGTCCTGCCCCCCGGGGAAGGAGGGGCCCTGTGGCGGTTGCGTCACCTGCGCGATTCTGCCTTATCGGCCTGAGCGAGCTCCGAGCGGTTGCGGAGCACCGCAAGTGTCTCCCTGGCTTTTTCGACGGTGTCGACGTCGATATCGCAGACCATGAGGTGCGGATCGGCTCCCGTGACAGCGACCACCTCGCCGTACGGCGACGCCACCAGGCTGCCGCCCACACCGGTCGGACCGACGGTAGCCACCTCATCGCCCGGGTACGCCTGACCGACGGCAGCGACGAACCCGGCGGTGTCCAACGCCCGTGCCCGCGCCAGCAACGTCCACTGGTCGAGCTTTCCCGGCCCGGAACCCCAGGAGGCGCTGACGGTGATCAGTGTGGCGCCGCGGCGGGCGAGTTCGACGTACAGCTCGGGAAAGCGGATGTCATAGCAGGTGGTGAGGCCGACCTCGACGCCATCGACGGTGATCAGCACCGGTTCGTGACCGGGCGCGACGGTTCGGGATTCGGTGAAACCGAAGGCGTCGTAGAGGTGGATCTTGTCGTAGGAGGTGTCGGTCTGCGGCCCCGCCGCGATCAGGGTGTTGGTGACGCGGCCGTCCCCGGCCGGGCAGAACATGCCGGCGACGACGGTGATCCCGTTCTGTGCTGCCGCCGCCCGCACCCCGTCGGCCCACGGCCCGTCGATGGGTTCGGCGATCGGGCTCAATGACACCCCGAAGCGGCACATCGTCGCCTCGGGGAACACCACCAGGGTGGCGCCCTGGGAGGCGGCTTTGAGGGTGTACTCCTGGACAAGGCGCAGGTTGGCCGCGGGATCGGTACCCGACCTCAGTTGCGCAAGTGCGATCCGCATACCGCCAGCGTAGAGGGCTCAGGCAGAACCGCTGGGTGCCACCGTCGACCACGGCACGGTCAGGACCGCGTCCCGTAGCCGCCGGCGCGGCTGTTCCACCGCCACTCCGGCGTCGCGCAGAGCGGTGAGCATGGCCCGCCACCGCACCCGCGGTCCGAAGACGCCGTGCGCCGCGGCTGCGGCCCAGGCCCGATCGGCGGCCGTGAGCAGCTCGTGAACCGGGGCGCCAGGCACGTTGTGGTGGATGAGCACCTTCGGTAGGCGCTCAGCCAGATCGGAGGGGCGTTCGATCTGATGCGGATCGCAGGCCAGGGTCAGGCTGATCGGCCCCGCCTGGTCCAGCAGCACCCAGCAGCAACGCCGCCCCAGCTCATCGCAGGTCCCGTCGATGATCAGCCCCTGTGGTGCCAGCGCGGCCTGCATCGTCGCCCAGGCCTCGGGGACCGCTTCGGCAGGGTATTGCCGCAGCACGTTGAACGCCCGGACCAGCACCGGCGCCAGCCCGGCCAGTTCGAACCCGCCGCGCGCGAAGTCGACGCGCGGTGGGATGGCCGCCGCCCGGGCTGCCGCCACCCGCTGCGGGTCGATCTCCAGCCCGACGACCCGTACCTCGGGACGTACCGTGCGCAGCCGTGCCGCCAATTCCAGCGTCGTCACCGGCAGGGCGCCGTAGCCGAGATCGACGACCAAGGGTTCCTCCGCCGACCCCAGCAGCTCACGCACGCGAGGCGAATGCACCAGCCAGCGGTCGCTGCGCCGCAACCGGTTGCGGCCCGTCGTACCGCGGGTGATGGCACCCACCGGGCGTCGTTGTGGCCCCTGCGGGCGCAGCGGAGGAGAAGGATTAGTGATGTCTGGTGATCCAGTCGGCGGTGAAGGCCTCTTCGGCATCGAACAACATGGTGATATTCGACAGAATCAGAGACTCAATGGTGCCGCCCACCAGCGGGATATGCACCTTGCATTCGGTGGCCAGTCGCAGCTGACTGCGCTGGCCGCCGTCGGTCTCGGAGAAGAAGTATCGGCCGCTGAAATGGCCGGGCATGGCGGGCACCGTTGCGCGGAAGGTGCCCGTCGCAGTGCCGGTGGCGGCATCGAACGGGTCGAAATGCTGGGCTCGGCTGACCACCAGATCGACCGGAAGCACGGCCCGCACCACAGGCGGTAGCTCCGAGCGGGGCAGAAAATGTTTGAAGACTATCTTGGTACCCGACGGCGCAGAGGAGAACTCCGTGATCTCCGATTGCGGTGTCAGCCACTGGTAGGCATCGGTCAAGGCTTCCCAGTACCGACGACTGGTCATGTCCTGGTAGATCCTCGCCACGGGTGCGTCGAAAGCGACCGTGTAGTCCATCCTTCGACTCATGACGACTGATTTTACTTACGGGTCAGGAGTTTTCGGCAATCCAGGTGGTGGTGAAGCGTTGTTCGGCGATCACCAGGTCGACCAATTGCTTACCGATCAGGCTCTCGATTTTGCCGCCGACCAGCGGGATGCGGACCTCGACGGTGACGTGAAAATCCAGTCGCGCACCGGCCCCGGCCCCCGCGGAGAGGGTGGCGGCACCGTTGAGTACGACCGGCGCTGCGGCGACGGCACCGTCCACGGTCGCCGTGGCCTGTCCGGTGCTGACCGGGCTCCAGGTCTCGCGCCGTTCGATCCGCAGATCACCGCGGTGGAACTGCCCGACGACCGCGGGCAGGCGGTCGGCGCGCAACACCTGGGTGGTGGACACCGTGACACCGCCGGCCATGCCTGCCGGGTCGAGCGCAAACGCATCCAACGTCGCGTCGTCGACACCGGAATCGGCGAGCCGGGCCAGCCAGTACTGCCGATCGCGGAACGCCGTGTGGACCTGTTCGACGCTGCCTCCGTAGTCCACGGAGATGTCGAATGATCGCGGCATAGCTGGCCAGGCTACCGTTACCGGCCGTGGCCGGTTCGCTATTCGGGGGCGCGGCGGTGACCGAGCAGGTGCCGCTGGCGCCGATGACCACGCTGCGGGTGGGCCCGGTGGCGAGGCGGGTCATCACCTGCGTGCGCACCGAGCAGATTGTCGCCGCCCTGACCGAACTCGACGGTGCCGGAGATGCACCGCTGGTGCTGGCGGGCGGATCCAACGTGGTGATTGCCGATGACCTGACGGAGCTCACCGTCGTGCGCCTGGCCAGTCCGGGAATCACCGTGGACGGCAACCTGATTCGCGCCGAGGCCGGCGCAGTCTGGGATGACGTGGTGAGCGCATCGCTGGCGGCCGGGCTCGGTGGGCTGGAATGCCTGTCCGGTATCCCTGGTTCCGCGGGGGCCACCCCCGTGCAGAACGTCGGTGCGTACGGCGCCGAGGTGGCCGACACCATCACCCGCGTGCGACTTCTCGATCGGCGAACATCAGAGGTGCGCTGGGTGCCCGGGTCGGAATTGGGGTTCGGTTACCGGACCAGTGTGCTCAAGCATTCCGATCGGGCGGTCGCGCTCGAGGTGGAATTCGGTCTGGACAGCTCGGGCCGCAGCGCCCCGCTGCGCTATGGCGAGCTGACCGCCGCCGTCGAGGCTCAGCCCGGGGAGCGGGCCGATCCCGTCGCTGTCCGCGAAGCGGTCCTGCGCCTGCGTCGCAGCAAGGCGATGGTGCTCGATCTCCCCGATCACGACACCTGGAGTGTCGGGTCCTTTTTCACCAACCCGGTGGTGACACCGGAGGTGTTCGCCGCGCTGTCGGCCCGGGTGGACGGACCGATCCCGCACTATCCGGCCGGCGGGCAGATCAAGCTGGCTGCTGGCTGGCTGGTGGAAAACGCCGGGTTCGGTAAGGGATTCCCCGGTCAGGGGGCGCCCGCGCGCCTGTCGAGCAGGCATGCGCTGGCGTTGACCAACCGCGGGTCGGCCACCAGCGCCGATGTCATCTCCTTGGCCCGGCAGGTGCGCGACGGTGTTCGCGACGCATTCGGTATCGAGTTGGTACCGGAACCGGTACTCATCGGGTGTGTGATCTGACCAGCAGGATTTAGCGCCCAGCGCCGCGCCCCGTATCTTGGGTATACGTGAGACCCGTCCGCGCCCCTTCCGCCCTGTCGCCGGTCACCCGGCGCCGCGCGTTGGGCGTGCTGGCGCTCGGTCTGGCTGCGCCTGGCGCGCTCGCGGCCTGCTCGCAGGTCAAGAAGACGCTGAGCGACCCGCCCGCCCCGCCCCCGGCCCCGACGGTGAAGCTCACCCCCGCCAACGCGGCTGCGGATGTGGCGCCGACGGCCCCGGTGCATGTCGAGGTGAGTGACGGCTGGTTCCAGCGGGTCGTCCTGACCAATGCCGATGGCAAGCCCGTGGCGGGTGTGTTGAACCCGGACCGCACGGTGTTCACCACCTCCGAACCGCTCGGTTTCGGCGGGACCTACACGTGGGCCGGTTCGGTCGTCGGGCAGGACGGTAAGGCGGTCCCGGTCACCGGTGGCTTCAGTACGGTCTTGCCGGTCACCACCGTCAACGGCCAATTCCAGCTCTCCGACGGTCAGACCGTCGGCGTGGCGGCCCCCATCATCCTGCAGTTCGATGCCTCGATCAGCGATAAGGCGGCGGTGGAACGTGCACTGACCGTCACCACCAACCCGCCGGTGGAGGGCAGCTGGGCCTGGCTGCCTGATGAGGTCGGCGGTTCCCGTGTGCACTGGCGGACCAAGGACTACTACCCGGCCGGCACCACCGTGCACGTCGACTCCAAGCTCTACGGGGTGCCGTTCGGTGACGGCGCATTCGGTGCCACGGACTCCACGCTGGATATCGCCATCGGGCGCAGGCAGGTGGTCAAGGCCGAGGCGTCGAGCCACCGCATCCAGGTGGTCACCGACGAGGGCGTGATCATGGACTTCCCATGCAGCTACGGCGAGGCCGACCTGCCCCGCAACATCACCCGCAGCGGTATCCACGTGGTGACGGAGAAGTACGAGGACTTCTACATGTCCAACCCCGCCGCGGGCTACACCAACGCTCACGAGCGCTTCGCGGTCCGGATCTCCAACAACGGCGAGTTCATCCACGCCAACCCCTCGAGCGCGGGCGCACAGGGCAGCAGCAACGTCACCAACGGCTGTATCAACCTTTCGACCGACGATGCGCAGCAGTACTTCAACTCCGCGCTCTACGGCGACCCGGTCGAGGTGACGGGCACCTCGATCGACCTGTCCTACGCCGACGGCGATATCTGGGACTGGGCGGTGTCCTGGGACGAATGGACGTCAATGTCGGCGGTCACCGATCAGAAGCCGCCGTCCAACATTCCGAGCACGGCGCCTGCGACGCCGACAGACGCGCCGACCTACACGGGTACCTCGGAGTCGGCGACAACGTCCACCAGCGCCCCGACCACCCCGACCACCCCGACCACCGCGACCACGGTTACTACTGCACCCGGCGGTTG
Organism: Mycobacterium sp.; assembly: GCF_965229105.1. Classification (GTDB taxonomy): domain Bacteria; phylum Actinomycetota; class Actinomycetes; order Mycobacteriales; family Mycobacteriaceae; genus Mycobacterium. Next base: position 6,137,165 of record NZ_OZ245858.1, on the reverse strand, counting down.
AACCGACCGTTCGGCGCCTGATCGCGGGGCCGGATGACGATCTGGTCCAGGTTGACGTGTGACGGCCGGGCGGCGACGAAGCCGATCACCTCGGCGACGTCCGCAGCGACTAACGGGTCGATCCCGGCATACACCGAGTCAGCTCGCTTCTGATCGCCCTTGAATCGGACCAGGGAGAACTCCGTCTCCACCGCGCCGGGCGCAATCTCGGTGAGCCGCACCGGTTTTCCGAGCAGTTCGCCACGCAGTGTCCGGTGCAATGCGCCTTGGGCGTGCTTGGCGGCGGTGTAACCGGAGCCGCCGTCATAGGTTTCGAATGCCGCGATCGAGGTGATCGTGACGATCAGGCCGTTCCCGGATTCGATCAGCTTGGGCAGCAGCGCGCGGGTAACCCGTAGCGTGCCGAGCACGTTGGTCTCCCACATCCAACGCCAGTTCTCCAGGTCGGCCTCGGCCACGGTCTCAAGTCCTTTGGCGCCGCCGGCATTGTTGATCAGTACGTCAATCTTTCCGGTGAGCGCAGCGGCGCGTTCGGCCAATGCGGCGACCTGGGCGTCGTCTGTGACGTCCGCCACAACCGCGGTGCCGCCGATCTCGTCGGCCAGGGCCTGAATCCGGTCGGCCCGACGTGCCACCGCGACCACATGAAACCCAAGGCCGGCAAGGGTTCTCGCGGTTGCCTCCCCGATCCCGGCGCTTGCGCCGGTCACCACTGCGACGCGAGTATCTGCTTGAAAAGTCGTCATGGAGTCAACCTTAGTAACCGTGCTAGTTTGTCGATGTGTTGACGGATGTCATGAGCGCGCGCACGGGACAGTGTTGTTGTCCCGGTATTCGCCGCGCCTGACGCCGCTGGGATTTCGTCCTACAAGTCGCATGGTGTGGCCCGCCCCCGCCACCCCGACTTCTAAGGACAACACCTGTGAGCACCCCAACTTTTTCTCCCAGTTCCACCCGTTCGTCGATTTCGGCCAAGTCCACCGCCAAACCGCGGTCGGCAAGCCGGGCCGTGCCGGTCCAAACTCCGCAAGGCCCGTCGCCCGTGCGGCGCGTTCGGCACCACATCGTCCCCCCGTCGCTGCGTATCGGTGACGGCGCCGCGGCAGGCGTCTTCGCCGCCGCCAGACTTCGCGGCCCCATCGCCCGCGATGTGATCGCCCAAGTCACGTCGCTCTCGATTGCCACCGTCAACCGACAGGTCACCGCTCTACTGGATGCCGGCCTGCTGCGCGAGCGCGCTGACCTGGCCGTATCGGGTGCCATCGGACGTCCCCGGGTGCCCGTCGAGGTCAACCACGAGCCGTTCCTGACGCTCGGCGTGCACATCGGTGCCAGAACCACCAGCATCGTGGCGGCCGACCTTTTCGGTCGCACTCTTGACGTCGTCGAGACACCGACCCCGCGCGGGCCGCAGGGCCCGGCGCTGGCCTCCCTGGCCGGCAGCGCGCAACGCTATTTGAGCCGCTGGCACCGCCGCCGGCCGCTGTGGGTCGGGGTCGCCATCGGCGGCGCCGTCGACGGCGCCGCCGGGCAGGTCGATCACCATCGGCTGGGCTGGGCGCAGGCGCCGGTCGGCCCGGTGTTGGCAGAAACCCTCGGCCTGCCGGTATCGGTGGCCGCGCACGTCGACGCCATGGCCGGTGCCGAGTTGCTCCTGGGGATGCGCCGGTTCGCGATCTCGTCCAATCCCAAAGCCCCTGGCAGCAGCCTGTACGTCTACGCCAGGGAGACCGTCGGCTACGCACTGGTCATCGGCGGCCGGGTGCACAGCCCAGCCAGCGGGCCGGGCACCATCGCCAATCTGCCCGCGTTCTCCGAATTGCTCGGTGGCTCAGGACGTTTAGAATCGACAGTCAGTGACGAAGCCGTCCTGGCCGCGGCTCGCAGACAAGGAATCATCCCCTCAGAGGGATCAGCAGGGTTTGACGGGTCTGCGGGTGCCACCATCACCGCTGTGCTGCGTGCCGCCCGTGCCGGCAACGAGCGGGCGCGCGAACTGCTCACCGAGCGGGCCCGCGTCCTGGGTGAGGCCGTCGCGTTGCTGCGCGATCTGCTTAACCCCGACGATCTCGTCGTCGGCGGTCAGGCTTTCACCGAGTATCCAGAAGGTATGGAGCTCGTCGAGGCGGCCTTCGCGCAGCGGTGCGATCTGCCTGCCCGTGATATCCGGATCACCACTTTCGGCAACCGTGTGCAGGAGGCCGGTGCCGGGATCGTCTCGCTCGGCGGCCTCTACGCCGATCCGCTGGCGGCGATGCGACGCGCCACCCGCTCTGAAGCCACCGCCTGACAGTGTAAGTATTGAGGTGTGCGTGTAGCCGTGTTGTCGGTCCATACCTCGCCGTTGGCGCAGCCGGGGACCGGTGATGCCGGGGGGATGAACGTCTACGTCCTGCAGACCGCATTGCATCTCGCCCGCCGCGGCGTCGAGGTCGAGATCTTCACCAGGGCCACGTCCTCGGCTGATGCCCCCGTGGTCCGGGTGGCGCCGGGGGTGCTGGTGCGCAATGTGGTGGCCGGCCCGTTCGAGGGCCTGGACAAATACGATCTGCCCACCCAGCTGTGTGCCTTCACCGCCGCGGTGCTGCGGGCCGAGGCCAACCACGAGCCCGGCTATTACGACATCGTGCACTCTCATTACTGGTTATCCGGTCAGGTCGGCTGGTTGGCACGGGATCGCTGGGCGGTGCCGCTGGTACACACCGCGCACACCCTGGCGGCGGTCAAGAATGCCGCGCTCGCCGACGGTGACGCACCGGAGCCGCCGCTGCGTGCGGTCGGTGAACAGCAGGTGGTCGACGAGGCCGATCGGCTGATCGTGAACACCGAAGATGAAGCGCGCCAGCTGGTTTCCCTGCACCACGCCGATCCATCCCGGATCGACGTGGTACATCCCGGCGTCGACCTGCAGACCTTCACACCCGGTGACAAGCGCGCCGCGCGGGACGCGCTCGGCTTGGACGCGAACACTCCCACGGTGGCATTCGTCGGCCGCATCCAACCGCTCAAGGCGCCCGATGTGCTGCTGCGGGCGGCGGCCAAACTTCCCGGCATCCGTGTGCTGATCGCTGGTGGCCCGTCCGGCAGTGGGTTGGCCGCACCGGACACGTTGGTTCAGTTGGTCGATGAACTGGGTATTTCCGATCGGGTGACGTTCCTCCCCCCTCAATCGCGCGAGCAGCTCGTCGAGGTCTACCGTGCCGCCGACCTGGTGGCCGTGCCCAGTTACTCCGAGTCGTTCGGGCTGGTGGCGATCGAAGCGCAGGCCTGCGGTACCCCGGTCATCGCCGCCGCCGTCGGCGGGCTGCCGGTCGCGGTGCGCGACGGCGTCACCGGCGCGTTGGTCGACGGCCACGATCCCGACCGCTGGGCCGCCGATATCGACCGGCTGTTGACTACCGATCCCACCGCGTTCGCGGCCATGGGCCGGGCTGCGGTCGAGCATGCCTCGACGTTCTCCTGGGACCACACCGTGGATGCGCTGCTGGCTGCCTACGACCGGGCCATTGCCGACTACGGCAGAACCCATCACCGCGGGCCCGTCCGGGAGGTACCGGCGCGGCGCAGTGCACGGTTGTGGAGCCGACGTCGGGGGGTCCGCGCGTGAGTATCTCTGCACTCCAGCAGCGGATCGAGGACACCCTCGACGAGAGCGAGCTGGTGTACACCAGGCATGAGGGGGCGCACGGCGGTCTGCCCGGCCTGATCGTGGAGCTACCGGGGGAGCGCAAGCTCAAAACCAACACCATCCTGAGCATCGGCGAACACTCGGTGCGGGTGGAGGCCTTCGTGTGCCGACGTCCCGACGAGAACTTCGAAGGCGTCTACCGCTTCCTACTCAAGCGCAACCGCAGGCTTTACGGTGTGGCCTACACCCTCGATAACGTCGGGGACATCTACCTGGTCGGCCGGATGTCGCTGGATTCGGTCACCTCCGATGAGATCGACCGGGTGCTGGGGCAGGTGCTCGAAGCCGTCGATTCCGATTTCAACACCCTGCTGGAGTTGGGCTTCTCGACGTCGATCAAGAAGGAATGGGCCTGGCGGGTGTCCCGCGGGGAATCGCTGAAGAATTTGGAAGCGTTCGAGCACCTGATCGACACGCCTGATCTCAACTGACGGCCCCGCGACGCCGTGAGAGAATTTCTCCATGGCTGACTCCACTCTGATTCTGCTTCGCCACGGCGAGAGCGAATGGAATGCGCTCAATCTGTTCACCGGGTGGGTCGATGTCGATCTCACCGATAAGGGCAGAGCCGAAGCTGTGCGTGGCGGCAAGCTGATGGCCGAACAGGGCGTGCTGCCCGATGTGCTGTACACCTCGCTGATGCGACGGGCGATCACCACCGCCAATCTGGCTCTTGACGCCGCTGACCGGCACTGGATCCCGGTGGTGCGCGATTGGCGGCTCAACGAACGGCACTACGGCGCGCTGCAGGGTCTGGACAAGGCAGAGACCAAAGCCAAGTACGGCGAAGAGCAGTTCATGGCGTGGCGGCGCAGCTACGACACCCCGCCGCCACCCATCGAGAAGGGCAGCAAGTACAGCCAGGACGCCGACCCGCGCTACGCCGATATCGGCGGCGGGCCGCTGACCGAATGCCTGGCCGATGTGGTGGCGCGATTCGTGCCGTACTTCGAGGGCACGATCGTGCCGGACCTGCAGGCCGGGAAGACGGTGCTGGTCGCGGCGCACGGCAACTCGTTGCGGGCCCTGGTCAAGTATCTCGATGGGATGTCCGATGAGGACGTCGTCGGCCTGAACATCCCCACCGGGATTCCGTTGCGCTATGACCTCGACGAAAACCTGAAACCGCGGATCGCCGGCGGCACCTACCTAGACCCGGCGGCCGCGGCGGCAGGCGCGGCCGCGGTAGCGAGTCAGGGTGCCAAATAAGCCGGTTCCGGCAAGCCCGGGGCTAACACCGGGTGAACCCAGGTGAACGGCGCCCGAACACCTGCACGTGAGTCTGTGACTTGTCCCGTTTTAGCCGCACGCTGCTGGGATGACGTTCACTCAATGCGTACGCTTTTCGCGTGAGTGTGATGTCGGCGCTGGTGGTGGCCGGGATCGTCGCACTGGTGGCGGTTTCGGTGGGCTTCGCCGTCGGCATCTGGTTATCCCCCCGTCTGACCGAACGCAGACAACGGGCCGCCGCAGAGCAGGCCGGTATCACGGTCTCTCAGATGCTGGCCCATATCGTGTCGCTCTCGCCCGTGGGAATCGTCGTCGTCGACACCTATCGCGACGTGGTCTACATCAACGACCGGGCCAAGGAGTTGGGTCTGGTGCATGATCGCCTGCTCGACGACCGGGCCTGGCTGGCTGCGCAGCGCACCCTGGCCACCGGCGAGGACGGTGAGGTCGACCTGTCGCCGCGCAAACGCGCCAGCCAGGGCCGCTCAGGGTTGTCGGTGCGTGGCCATGTGCGGTTACTGACCGAGGATGACAGCCGGTTCGCGGTGGTCTATGTCGACGACCAGTCCGAGCATGCCCGGATGGAAGCGACCCGCCGCGATTTCGTCGCCAACGTCAGCCACGAACTCAAGACTCCGGTCGGTGCGATGGGAGTGCTGGCCGAGGCGCTGCTGGCATCGGCCGACGATCCCGAACTGGTGCACCGGTTCGGCACCAAGGTGCTCGCCGAATCGCGTCGGCTGGGCAATATGGTCGGCGAGTTGATCGAACTGTCCAGGCTCCAAGGTGCTGAGCGGTTACCTGATCTCGATGCCGTCGACGTCGATACTGTTGTTGCCGAAGCGATTTCGCGCTACAAGGTGGCTGCCGACAACGACGATATCGAGGTCGCCACCGACGCCCCGAGCGGCTTTCGAGTGCTGGGGGACCAGCCGTTGTTGGTCACGGCGATGGCGAATCTGATCTCCAATGCCATCGCCTACTCGCCGCCCGGTTCGACAGTGTCGATCAGTAAGCGCCGTCGCGGCGACAATATCGAGATCGCCGTGACCGATCGCGGTCTCGGCATCGCCCGCGCAGATCAGGAGCGGGTCTTCGAACGTTTCTTCCGGGTCGATAAGGCGCGCTCCCGCGCGACTGGCGGCACCGGGCTCGGATTGGCGATCGTCAAACATGTCGCCGCCAATCACAACGGATCCATCCGGCTGTGGAGTCAGCCGGGCACCGGGTCGACATTCACCTTGTCGATCCCGGCCTACCTGGAGACCGACGATCTGTCGGACGATGAGAGGAATCTTTAGTGACCAGTGTGTTGATCGTCGAAGATGAAGAGTCGCTGGCCGATCCCCTGGCCTTTCTGCTGCGTAAAGAGGGTTTCGAGGCCACCGTTGTCGGTGACGGTCCCAGTGCGCTGGCAGAGTTCGACAGGGCCGGCGCCGATATCGTGCTGCTGGACCTGATGCTGCCGGGAATGACGGGCACCGACGTATGCAAACAGCTGCGTTCGCGGTCGAGCGTGCCGGTGATCATGGTCACGGCCCGCGATAGCGAGATCGACAAGGTCGTCGGGCTCGAACTCGGTGCCGACGACTACGTCACCAAGCCCTACTCTGCGCGCGAGCTGATCGCCCGGATCCGGGCGGTGTTGCGTCGCGGCGGCGATGCCGACGACGCAGGTATCACCGACGGTGTGTTGGAGGCCGGCCCGGTTCGGATGGATGTCGAGCGGCACGTTGTGAGTGTCAACGGCGAACCGATCACGCTGCCTCTCAAGGAATTCGACCTGCTGGAATACCTGATGCGCAACAGCGGCCGGGTGTTGACCCGCGGCCAGTTGATCGACCGTGTCTGGGGTGCCGACTACGTCGGCGACACCAAAACGCTCGACGTCCACGTCAAGCGGCTGCGGTCGAAGATCGAGGCCGATCCGGCAAATCCGGTGCACCTGGTAACGGTCAGGGGACTGGGTTACAAGTTAGAGGGCTAAGCCCCGGCAACTTCGAGGTACAGCGTTGAGGAACATCCGCACGAAGGTGTAGTTCTAGCTACCAATGTGCAATTAGCCAGATCATTGCTAAGCTACCGTTCTGGCGAACGCGCGGTGCTCTTCTTTGGGCGTTTGTCTGCCATGTGAGTGGGAGTCGAGCGTCAAGAGAGTGAAGACCTACGCGTGTTGTGTCGTCTCTGTGAGTCGAATCGCCTGCTGAGTGTTCTCGATCTCGGTGCTACCCCGCCGTGCGAGAAGTTCCTCACCGAAGACGAGCTGGACCAGCCCGAACAGACCTACCCGCTGCACCTGCGGCTGTGCGAGAACTGTTTGCTACTGCAGATCCCCGCGCTGATCACGCCCGAGGACACCTTTACCGAGTACGCGTATTTCTCGTCGTACTCCGACAGTTGGGTCGACCACGCCCATCAGTTCGTCACCGCCACCGTCGACCGGCTGGGTCTGCATCAGAACTCCTTTGTCGTCGAGGCAGCCAGCAATGACGGCTACCTTTTGCAACACCTGGTGGCCGCCGGCGTGCCCTGCCTGGGCATCGAGCCATCGGTGAACGTCGGCGCGGCGGCGGTCGCCCGCGGGGTGCCGACGGTAACCGCGTTCCTCGACGAAGTAACAGCAACGATGGTGCGTGCCGAGCACGGTCCCGCGGACCTCGTCGTCGCCAATAACGTCTACGCGCACATCCCGGACCTGCTCGGCTTCACCCGCGCATTGCGGCTTCTGCTGGCCGATGACGGCTGGCTGTCCATCGAGGTCCATCACGCGCTCAACCTGGTGCAACTCGGTCAGTTCGACACCATCTATCACGAGCATTTTCAGTACTACACCGTGTTGTCAGCCGCCGCGGCGCTGCGGACCGCGGGCCTGACCGTGGTCGATGTGGAGACCCTCGACACCCACGGCGGTTCGATCCGGCTCTGGGCCCGCCCGGACGGGGTGGGCACCCCGACCGAGCGGGTCGCCGAGGTGCTGCGCGCGGAAGAAGACGCCGGCCTGCACGACGTCGCGGGCTACGTTGCGCTGCGCCCGCGGGTCGAGGCTGTGCGCCACGACTTGTTGCGCTTTCTGCTCGACGCGCGGGCGGCCGGCAAACGGGTCGTCGGCTACGGCGCCCCGGGTAAGGGCAACACGCTGCTGAACTACTGCGGTATCCGCGCCGATCTGCTCGAGTACACCGTCGACCGCAACCCCTACAAACATGGCCGCTACACCCCGGGCACCCGCATCCCCATCCATCCGGTCGAACGCATCGACAAAGACCGGCCCGACGTGATCGTCGTCCTGCCGTGGAACCTCGAGACCGAGATCACCGCACAGCTGGCCTACGTCGGTGAATGGGGCGCCGAGCTGGTCTATCCGCTGCCGGCTTTACATTCCGCGCAGCACCACCAAGAGATGGAGATCGGGAAATGAAAGTCGTCCTCTTTTGCGGTGGCTACGGCATGCGGATGCGCAATGGCTCGGAGGACATGATCCCCAAGCCGATGCAGATGGTTGGCCCACGGCCGCTGATCTGGCATGTGATGCGGTACTACGCCCACTTCGGCCACAAAGATTTCATCCTGTGCCTGGGCTACGGCGCCGCGCACATCAAGAACTACTTCCTGACTTACCAGGAGGCGATCTCCAACGATTTCATCATCCGCGACGGCCAGGTCGAGCTGATGCAATCCGATATCAGCGACTGGTCCATCACCTTCGTCGACACCGGACCCGAATCGCCCATCGGCGAGCGGTTGCGTCGGGTGCGCCAATTCGTCGAGGGCGATGACTATTTCCTGGCCAACTATGCCGACGTACTCACCGACGCACCACTAAACGACATGATCGACGAGGTGAAAGCTGCCGGTGCGGCCGCGTCGATGATGATCGTGCCGCCGCAATCGTCGTTCCACTGCGTCGAGGTCAACGATGCGGGTTCCGTCACCGAGATCACGCCGGTGGCACGGCTGCCGATCTGGGAGAACGGCGGGTTCTTCGTGCTCAGTGCCGATGTGCTCGACCTGCTCACCGAGAACTGCGATCTGGTCGAAGACGTCTGTGCGAAACTCGCCGCGCAGGATCGGCTCTACGGGTACAAGCACGTGGGCTTCTGGAAGCCGGCCGATACCTTCAAAGAGCGGGCCGAGCTGGAATCGGGCTATCTGCGGGGCGACCGGCCGTGGATGCTCTGGGAGCAGGACAAAGCGGGGTCGCCGTCACCTGTGCCAGTGCCCGCCTACCGGTGATCGGGTTGCACGCGGGCCAGATCCGCGAAATCGCTGTTCTCGGAGCGCATTGCGACGATATTGCCATCGGGATGGGTGCCACCCTGCTGACGTTGGCGCGGGCCAATCCCGGCCTGCGGGTACACGCGCTGGTGCTCTCTGGTGCAGGCACAGACCGCGAGGCAGAGGAACACGCTGCACTGCAGGCCTTTTGCCCCGGCGCCGCGCTGTCGCTGACCGTGCACGACCTACCCGACGGCAGGGCACCCGCGCATTGGGACCGAATCAAGAATGCGCTGGCCGACTTTCGTCGGTCGTGTGATCCCGACGTGGTCTTCTGCACACAACGTCACGACGCCCACCAGGATCACCGGATGCTCGCCGAACTGGTGCCGACGGAGTTCCGCGACCAGCTGACCCTCGGTTACGAAATCCTCAAATGGGAGACCGACACACCCAACCCGACGGTGTATCAGCCGCTGGACACGCTGATCGCCGAGGAGAAGGTCCGGCTGTTACACAAGCACTATCCGAGCCAGGTCGGCAGGGACTGGTTCGACGAGCTGTCGTTTCTCGGCTTGTCGCGGCTGCGTGGTGTGCAGTGCCGTGCCCCGCACGCCGAGGCGTTCGTACTGGAGAAGGCCGTGCTGAATTTTGCGATGCATGCGCCCACGCACGTGAAAGTCGGCTGAAATGAGAGGAACTGAGCGCATGAAGGTTCTGGTTACGGGGCATCAGGGATATCTGGGCACCGTGATGGTGCCCGTCCTTGCGGATGCGGGCCACGACGTCGTCGGTCTGGACAGTGGGTACTTCCGCGAAGCCATCCTGGGGCCCGCGCCGGCCGATCCGCCTGGGCTCGCCGTCGATCTGCGCGATGTCACCGTCGAGCAGTTGGCGGGTTTCGACGCGGTCGTGCATCTGGCGGCGTTGTCCAACGACCCGCTCGGTGCGTTGGCACCCGATATCACCTACGACATCAACCACCACGCCTCGGTCCGGCTGGCCCGGCTGGCCAAAGAGGCCGGGGTGGCCCGCTTTCTGTATGCCTCGACGTGCTCGGTATACGGATCGGCGGGTGACGGTCTGGTCGACGAGGACGCGCCGCTGCATCCCCTGACGCCGTACGCGATCAGCAAGGTGCGGGTCGAGGACGATCTCATCGCGCTGGCTGATTCCGGCTTCACGCCCGTGTTCCTGCGCAACGCAACGGCTTTCGGGTTCTCGCCGAGGCTGCGGGCAGATATCGTGCTGAATAATCTGGTCGGGCACGCGGTGCTGACCGGGCAGGTCCGGGTGCTCTCCGACGGCACCCCGTGGCGTCCCCTGGTGCACGCCCACGATATCGCCAGGGCCTTCGCCACCTGCCTGAGTGCGCCGGTCGAGGTGATCAACTGCCGGGCCTACAACGTCGGCTCGGATATGAACAACCTGACGGTCGCCCAGATCGCCGAGGCCGTCGTCGATGTGGTGCCCGGCTCAACCCTGTTGATCACCGGGGAAACCGGTTCGGACCCGAGGTCCTACCGTGTCGACTTCACCAGGGCCCGAGCCGAACTGGGCTACGAAGCCAGCTGGTCGGTGGCCGGCGGTGCGGCCGAACTCTATGACAGGTACACCGCGTACGGGCTGACCGCCGACGACTTCGCCGATACGTTCGTGCGGTTGTCGCGGCTGGAGCAGCTGCGCGCAACCGGTGTGCTCGACGAGACGATGCGTCGTGTCAGCGCAGCTGTGTGAGCAGTTCGCGCCAGCTGCCCGCGGCGGCATCTCGCGCCGAGACCACCGAGACGGGCAGCGGCCAGCTGATCGCCAGTTCCGCATCGTCGTAGGCCACCGCCAGGTCCTCGCTGGGGTCGTGGGGGCGATCGATCCGGTAGCAGACATCCGCGGTGGTCGTCAGGGCCTGAAAGCCGTGCAGAAATCCCGGTGGAACGTACAGGTGTCGAAAGTCGTTGTCGTCGAGCAGGAATGCCTGCTGATGGCCGAAGGTTGGCGACGCGGGGCGGATATCGACCAGCACATCGTGTACGGCCCCGTTGGCGCAGCGCACCAGTTTGGCCTCGCCTCGGCCGGCTCGCCCGTGCATACCGCGGATCACGCCGATACCCGAGCGGGATTGCGAATCCTGACCGAACGAGGCGGCCGTGCCGGGCACCCCCAGGTAGCCATCGAAGATCTCGGCGTCGAACGTACGGGTGAACCATCCGCGATCGTCGAAAAACGGCTGAGGCGAGAGCACCACGACGTCGGCAAGTTCGGTCTGCTCGATGCGCACGAGGTCATGCTGCCATGACTGATCGGGTTGGGACAGATCCGGGTAGCACCTGCCGGGCCTGCGGGCACGTGGGCCTGCACCGTGTACTCGACCTCGGCGCGGTACCGGCCGCCGACCATTTCCCGCTGGTCGAAGAGCCGGTGGGTGCGCACGAATGCGCGCACCGACTGGCGATGGATCTGTGCCCGGCCTGCGGGCTGGCGCAGCTGGCCGACGACGATACGGTGGCCGACGAACCCCGCGGTGTCGAACCACAGGCGTTGCGGGACCAGGCCGCCACGGCGGTCAGTGCGGTTGCCGCCGCCGGGTTGCTACCCGGGGGGACGGTGCGTGAATTCGGCAGTCCCCACGGCGGCACCTGGCTACCGCTGCTCACCGACCGGGGTTACACCGAGCGGGGGTGCCAATCCGGTCCCGCCGATATCGTGCTGGACTGTTTCGGCATCATGCACGAACCCGATCAGCGGGCGGCGTTCCGGCAGCGTGCGCAGGCCACCGCACCTGAGGGTGTGCTCCTGCTGCAATTCCATTCGGTCACCGCGATCATTCGCGACGGGCAGTGGAATGCGCTGCGGCACGGACATTTCGCTTACTACTCCCTGACCACCCTGGTGCGCCAGCTGGCCGCGGTCGGGATGGCGGTTGTCGCCGCGTGGCAATTCGACCTCTACGGCGGCACGGTGCTGTTGGCCGCTGTGCATTCCGATGGCTGGCCGGCAGAGGCAACCGTGCGGCGCCTGCTCGCCGACGAACAGGCACTGGGCGTCACCACACCGGAGGCCTTCGGCACCCTGCAGGTCGCCGCCGATACCGACATCGTCGATCTGCGGGACTGGCTGCGTGCCGAGGGCGACGGCGGGCGCGGTGTCTACGGCTATGCGGCGGCGTCTCGGGCTGTTGCGCTCTTTGCCCGCGCCGGGCTGGACACCGCACTGCTGCGAGGTGTCGCCGATGCCTCAGAAGCCAAGCAGGGCAGGCGAATGCCAGGGACCGATATCCCGATCATCACTCCGGGTGAGCTGGTTGCCGCTGACCCCGACCTGGTCCTGCTGACCGTGCCCGACCTGTTCGACGAAGTGAGCCGACGTTATCCGGCCTTGGCCGGCCGGCTGCGCACCGACCGGCCGGACTGACCCGCGAGATCCAGGAGAACCGATATGACCATCGTCTACGCGAACCCGGACTGCACCGACGAGCAGCGTCGCGCCCAGCTCTACGACGGGCACGTCATCACCTATGCGGCCAGCCCGGCGTCGCTGGCCCTGATCGAGCATGCCCGCGTGCTGATCGCCGAGGCGTTCGGCGCCAGGGATCCACAGACCGCACAGTACGATCTGCCGGTCGAGGAGTTCTCGGCACTGCTGGCCGAACTGAAACCGCGGTTCATTCACCACCCGACATCGAAGGAATGTCTGCGCGCCCTGTTGAAAGAGCACGGATGTGACAGCCAGGCAACGTACTTCGACGTGCCACGGCTGCGGACCTCGACATCGGATGACTACCTCACCTCGGGCATCTCCTATGCGTTCCATCCACACCGCGACACCTGGTATTCAGCACCGTTCAGCCAGATCAACTGGTGGATCCCGATCTTCCCCGTCGTCGCCGACAACGTGATGGCCTTCCATCCTCAGTACTGGGGCGCCGGGGTGAGGAACGGCTCGCGGCGCTATGACTACTACGAGTGGAACCGCACCAGCCGGATGACGGCGGCCCAGCACATCAAGACCGACACCCGGGACCAACCGCGACCGGAGGAGCCGCTGACGCTGGAACCGCAGCTCCGGTTGGTTCCCGAACCCGGTGGGGTGATGTTGTTCTCCGGCAACCAGTTACATTCCACCGTGCCCAATACCTCAGGTCGCACCCGGTTCAGTATCGACTTCCGGACGGTCAACGTCGACGACGTGGTCACCCGGCGGGAGGCGCCCAATTTCGACTCCGAATGCACCGGGACGACGTTGCGTGATTTCCTGCGGGTCAGCGATCTGCAGCCGATCGACGAAGCCGTGGCGCTGGCCTACGAGGGCAAGCTGTGACAGAGCCGCCACAGTTCGAGCAGTCCGCCAAACTGCAGGCCCGCCTGCATGATCTGGTGCCTGGGGGCGCGCACACCTATGCCCGCGGCTCCGATCAGTACCCCGAGTTCATCACGCCGATCCTGACCCGCGGCCACGGCGCCAGGGTGTGGGACGTCGATGGCAATGAATACGTCGAATACGGTATGGGACTGCGGTCGGTCACCCTTGGGCACGGCTACCGTCCGGTGGTCGACGCGGTCTCGGCGGCCATCGCCGGCGGCGTAAACTTCAGTAGGCCAACGGAACTGGAGTTGGCCGCCGCGGAGGACTTCCTGAATCTGGTGCCCGGCGCCGATATGGTGAAATTCGCCAAGAACGGCTCCGATGCCACCACTGCCGCGGTGCGGTTGGCCCGCGCGGTGACCGGCCGAATCACCGTCGCCATCTGCGAGCAGCCCTTCTTCTCCACCGATGACTGGTTCATCGGCACCACCGCGATGAACAGTGGTATCCCCGAATCCTCTGCAGCCGTGCGGTTCCGGTACAACGATCTGGACTCGCTGGCGGCGGTGCTGGCTGCCGGCGATATCGCGTGCGTGATCCTGGAACCGGCGACGGCCACCGCCGAACCCGCACCCGGTTTCCTCGAAGGCGTCCGGGCACTGTGCGACCGGTACGGCACCCTGCTGGTCTTCGACGAGATGATCACCGGGTTCCGCTGGTCGGCGCACGGCGCGCAGGAGATCTACGGCGTCCGGCCCGATCTGTCCACCTGGGGCAAGGCGATGGCCAACGGTTTCCCGCTCGCCGCGCTGGCGGGCCGTCGCGAGTACATGGAACTCGGCGGTCTGCGCACGGACCGGCCCAGGGTCTTTTTGTTGTCGACCACGCACGGCCCGGAAACGTCCGCCCTTGCCGCTTTTCGTGCCGTGGTCACCGCCTACCGCACCGGCGATCCGGTCGGTCAGATGGAACGGGCGGGGCGCAGGCTGGCCGACGGTGTCAACGCCGCGGTCGCTGCGGCCGGGCTGGGGGAGCACCTCGAGGTCATCGGACGACCGTCGTGTCTGGTGTACGTGACCCGCGACGCCGGGGGAGTGCCGTCCCAGGCTTACCGCACCCTGTTCCTGCAGGAAATCCTGCGCCGCGGGGTGCTCGGGCAGTCGTTCGTCACCTCGGCCGCGCACACCGATGCCGATATCGATCAGACGATCGCGGCGGTGGCGGCAGCGCTGCCGGTGTACCGGCAGGCGATCGCCGCGGGTTCGGTCTCCGGTCTGCTGCAGGGCCGTCCGGTGGCACCGGCAATCCGTGCGACCGCTCACCCGCGCGCGGTGGACTGACCCCGACTAGTCGAGTTCGTGCCGGTCGGCCGCGCGCGTGGCCGGGTGGATCGCGATCAGCCCTAACCCGTTGCGCCGCTTGCACATTGCGGCCAGCTCGGCATAGGCCTTCTCGCCGAGTAGTTCGGTCAGCTCGGGTGCATACGACTGGTAGACCTGTTTGGCCCCGATATGCGCGGCCGGATCACCGGTGCAGTACCAGTGCAGGTCTTCGCCACCGGAACCCCACCCGCGCCGATCGTATTCGCCGATGGTGGTCCGCAGGATCTCCACCCCGTCGGGTCGAGTCACCCACTCCTGGCTGCGTCGGATGGGCAGCTGCCAGCAGACTTCCGGTTTCATCGTCAGGGGTTCGACACCCAGCTTGAGCGCCTTGCTGTGCAGCGCGCAGCCGATACCGCCGGCGAAACCGGGACGGTTCAGAAAGATGCAGGCGCCCTTGTACTTTCGGGTCCGAAGATTGGGCTTGTCATCGTATTCGTCCATCTCCAGGTAGCCCTTGCGGCCCAGGCCCTTGTCGCGGTACTGCCAGTCCTCGTCCGTCAACTGCCCCACGGCGTCATCGAGTTTGGCGCGGTCGTCGTCGTCGGAGAGGAACGCACCATGGCTACAGCAGCCGTCATCGGGTCGGTCGACGACGGTGCCCTGACAGGCCGGGGTGCCGAATACGCAAGTCCAGCGGGATAACAACCAGGTCAGGTCGGCGGCGATCACATGCTCGACGTTGTCCGGGTCGTAAAACTCCACCCACTCCCGCGGAAAGTCGAGTTCGACCTCACCGGGGTGTGTGGACGTCATGTTCTGGCCTTTGCGCAGGCGCTCGTAGCGGACGCTTCCACGGGAGGTAACGCTAGACGAAGATTCGCCGCGCCGTACTGGCGGCGCGCCTGGCTAGTCTCTGCGCACCGCGCTCCTGGTAAACCCGCACACCTTCCCCGGTAGGGTTGGGATCCGTGCGATTGGGCGTGCTTGACGTGGGCAGCAACACGGTTCACCTATTGGTGGTGGACGCACGCCGTGGCGGCCACCCCACTCCGATGAGTTCGACCAAAGCCGCGCTGCGGTTGGCCGAGGCGATCGACAGTTCCGGCAAGCTCACCCGCAAGGGTGCCGACATGCTCGTCTCCACCGTCGACGAGTTCGCCAAGATCGCCGCCAGTTCGGGCTGCATCGAGTTGATGGCCTTCGCCACCTCGGCGGTCCGTGATGCGAAAAACTCCGAAGAAGTGCTGGCGCGGGTACTCGGCGAGACCGGGGTGGCCTTGCAGGTCCTCTCCGGTAAGGACGAGTCGAGGCTGACGTTCCTGGCCGTGCGGCGCTGGTACGGCTGGAGTGCGGGCCGCATCATCAACATCGATATCGGCGGCGGATCACTTGAGCTGTCCAACGGCGTCGACGAGGAACCGGAGGTGGCGATGTCGCTACCGCTGGGCGCTGGGCGGCTGACCCGCGAATGGCTGCCCGATGATCCCCCCGGTCGCCGCCGGGTGGCGATGCTGCGCGATTGGCTCGACAACGAACTCTCCGACGCGCGCGCCGTCGTGCTCGAAGCGGGCAGCCCCGACCTGGCTGTCGCGACATCCAAGACGTTCCGATCGCTGGCCCGACTCACCGGTGCGGCGCCGTCCGGGGCGGGTCCGCGGGTGAAAAGAACGCTGACCGCCAACGGTCTCAGACAGCTCATAGCCTTCATCTCTAGGATGACCGCGGCTGACCGTGCAGAGTTGGAAGGGGTGAGCGCCGAACGCGCGCCGCAGATCGTGGCCGGCGCGCTGGTGGCGGAGGCGAGTATGCGAGCGCTGTCCTTGGATTCCGTGGATATCTGCCCCTGGGCGCTGCGCGAGGGACTGATCCTGCGCAAACTCGACAGCGAAGCCGACGGAACCGCTTTGGTGGAGACGCTGGTGGGGGATGCTGGAAGCCGGCTAGCGGATCGGCGTGACAACCGGTCGAGAGGCAACAGACGATGACAGGACCTGAAGACGGGGCCAGCAGCACCCGGCCCATTTCCGTGGCCGAACTGCTGGCCAAGAACGGAACGATCGGCGCGGCCCCGCCAGGAGGGGGACGGCGCCGACGTCGTCGTGGCAACAGCGATGCGGTGACCGTCGCCGAGCTCACCGGCGAGATCCCCATCTACCGCACCGGCGCGATACCGATCGTCGAGAGCGAACCGGATGTCGACGCAGACGTCGTCGCGCCGGAGCCCGTGCCGGAAGCGGCCGAGCCCGCAGCGGACGTGGCGCCGCAACCACCCGTCGCCGAAGGCGTCCGAGAGGCCATCCGCGGCAACGGCAGCAACGGGTCAGCGCCCACCAGCGTGGCGAAAACCTCGAGCCGTCCTGAGCTGTCCGACCAGCCGATCCCGCGACGCGGTCGCGATACCGCCCTGGAGCGCAGCGATTACCCACGACCTGGGCGATTCCCGCGGACGGAGGCGGTCGCCGGCGCCGAGCTGATGAGCCCGGACCCGGTCGCCGAGCTCACCGCGACCGACGTCGATGCCGAGGCCCTCGATCCCGACGCCCTCGATCCCCAGCTGGGCCTGGAGCTGGACACTGCCGGGGAGGTCGAGGACACCGACGTCGACGAGGACGCCCAGCCAGATGAGCTCGGCATCGGCGACGCGTCATATCTGCAGTCATATCTGCGCTCCACCAGTGGGCCGCTCTACAGCGGCCAGACGGTCGCCGACGACTTGGCGCGGGGCGGCTCCGAGGATGCCGACCTGCTGGTCGATCTCGGCGACGACGACGACGTCGCTGAAGCGCTCGAGGTCCATGACGACGATGACGTCGAGGTGTTCGACGATGCCGAGCAGCTGTCCAAGGGACAGTTGGTGCTGCGCGGCTGCTGGGTCGCCCTGCAGTCGATCATCGCGGTCGTCTTCGGCGCCGGGTTGTTCATCGCCTTCGACCAGTTGTGGAAGTGGAACAACATCGTCGCGCTGGTGCTGTCGGTGCTGGTCATCCTCGGCCTCGTGGTGGGTGTCCGCGTCGTTCGCAAGACCGAGGACATCGCCAGCACGCTGATCGCGGTCGCGGTCGGTGCGCTGGTGACTCTCGGACCGTTGGCACTACTGCAGTCGAACTAGCCGGTCGAACTCCCAGCCCGTGCGTCCCGCGATCAAGGTCGGTCTCTCGACTGCCTCGGTTTATCCACTCCGGACCGAGGCAGCGTTCGAATACGCCGCCAGACTGGGCTACGACGGAGTCGAGCTAATGGTCTGGGCCGAGACTGTCAGCCAAGATATCGACGCGGTGCAGAGGCTCTCCGAGCGTTACGAGATGCCGGTGTTGTCCGTGCATGCCCCGTGCCTGCTGATATCGCAACGCGTTTGGGGTGCCAACCCCATTCCCAAGCTGGAGCGCAGTGTGCGCGCCGCGGAGCAACTGGGCGCGCAGACCGTCGTCGTGCACCCCCCGTTTCGCTGGCAGCGGCGCTACGCCGAGGGGTTCAGCGAGCAGGTCGCCGAGTTGGAAGACGCCAGTGACGTCCTGGTCGCCGTGGAGAACATGTTCCCGTTCCGGGCGGACCGGTTGTTCGGGGTGGGGCAGTCCTCGATCGAACGGATGCGTCGCCGCGGCGGGGGCCCTGGGGTGGGTATCTCGGCGTTCGCGCCCTCCTACGACCCGCTCGACGGCGAGCACGCGCACTTCACCCTTGACCTGTCCCACACCGCGACGGCCGGTACCGATGCGCTGGAGATGGCGCAGCGGATGGGCTCCGGTCTGGTGCATCTGCACCTGTGTGACGGGTTGGGGTCGTCCGCCGATGAACACCTGGTGCCCGGCCGCGGCACCCAACCGACCGTTGAGGTGTGCCAGCTGCTCGCTGGGAGCGATTTCGCCGGCCATGTGATCCTTGAGGTCACCACGTCCGATGCCCGGTCTGTGGCCGAGCGAGAGGCCTTACTGGCCGAATCGTTGCAGTTCGCCCGCACCCACCTGCTGCGCTGACACCCCGAAGCGCCGAACACCCTCAAAAGGATCACATGGCTTCCCCGTCGTTCTCCCATGCCATGAAACTCCAGCGCGCGGCCGATGGACCGCAGGGCCCCGTCTTTACCGGCGACCTGTCTCCGCACTGGACCATCGGCCCGAAGATTCACGGCGGGGTGATGTTGTCGCTGTGCGCCAACGCCGCCCACGCCGCGCTGGCGACAGGGGAAGTCGGCTCAGGCAGCGCCGAGCCGATCGCCGTATCCGCGAACTTCTTGTGGGCGCCCGACCCGGGGCCGGTGCAGCTTCTCACCACGGTGCGCAAACAGGGCCGCCAGGTCAGCCTCGTCGATGTGGAGCTCAAGCAGGGGGACAGAACAGCCGTGCGGGCCGCCATCACGTTGGGTACGCCCGAACATCACGTCCCGCCGCTGCTGTCGATCAATCCGGTGATCGACCGGATGAGCGTGGCGCCGCCGCCGGAGATCGAGCCGATCGGCCCCGGTCATCTGCTGGCCAAGATCAACCACCTGGCCGACGGCTGCGATATCCGGCCGGACCTGTCCGGCCTGCGAGCTGACACCGGGGAGGCGCCCATCTCGCGGATCTGGGTGCGGCCTCGTGACGAGGCGCCCGATGCGCTGTTCGCGCTGACCTGTAGCGATATTTCGATGCCGGTCACCTTCGCGGTGGGCCGCACCGGCTGGGCGCCGACGGTCCAGCTGACCGCCTACCTGCGTGGCGCGCCTGCCGATGGCTGGCTGCGGGTGGTGTGTACGGCCACGCAGATCGGTCAGGACTGGTTCGACGAGGATCACACCGTCGTCGACAGCGAGGGCCGCGTCGTGGCGCAGAGCCGCCAACTCGCACTCGTACCCGCTCCCTAACCTGCACCCGCGCGGGCGACCGATAGGGTTTCCCGCATGGCCAGAATCGCGATTATCGGCGGCGGAAGTATGGGTGAGGCTCTGTTGGCAGGCCTGCTCCGATCGGATCGACACGCCAAGGACATGGTCGTTTCCGAACGGATGCCCAGCCGGGCCAAGTACCTGTCGGAGACGTACTCGGTGCAGGTGACCTCGTCGGTGGTAGACGCGGCCGAGAATGCGACGTACGTGATCGTGGCGGTCAAACCCTCCGATGTCGAGTCCGTCGTCACCGCGATCGCCGATGCGGCGGCCAAGTCCGACTCCGACAGCGTCGAGCAGGTGTTCGTGACCGTCGCCGCCGGTGTCACGACCGCGTTCTACGAATCGAAGCTGCCCGCCGGGTCCCCGGTCATCCGGGTGATGCCCAACGCGCCGGCTCTGGTCGGCGGCGGCGTCAGCGCATTGGCCAAAGGCCGGTTCGCCACCGCCGAACAGCTCAGGGAAGTCTCGGCCCTGTTCGATTGCGTCGGCGGTGTTCTGACCGTGCCGGAGAGCCAGTTGGACGCCGTCACGGCGGTCTCCGGCTCCGGCCCGGCCTATTTCTTCCTTTTAGTCGAGGCGTTGGTCGATGCGGCGGTCGCCGTGGGACTGCCCCGACCGGTCGCCACGGACCTGGCTGTGCAGACCATGGCAGGGTCTGCCGCGATGTTGCTGGAGCGTCTCGATCAGAACCGGGAAATCGCGGCGGACGGCGGCCTCGGCGGCGGCATCGACACCACTGCTGCCCAGCTCCGTGCCACCGTGACCTCCCCTGGTGGGACAACGGCCGCCGGATTGTTGGAGCTGGAGCGGGGTGGTTTGCGGGCTGCGGTGGCCGCTGCGGTGGACGCGGCAAAGCGTCGCTCAGAGCAGCTCGGAATCACATCCGAGTAGTTCACTAATTTTCAACTGATTACCCCACACCCGTCGCAGTAACCCCATCTGCCCCGCTATTCTCCTCGTGTATGCATGCGTTCGTGCCAGCGGTGGGGAAGCCGCTGGAACTGGCCGTGCCTTATCGATTGGGTTGCGATGACGTCTAGTAACGGGCCATCGGCGCGGGATTCTGCTGGCAAGAACGCGCGGGACATCGGCGGTCCGGACGGCCAGCAGGTCGCCCGTACTCAGTTCCTCACTGTCGCGGAGGTCGCTGGCCTCATGCGGGTCAGCAAGATGACCGTGTACCGACTTGTACACAACGGTGAACTGCCGGCCGTCCGAGTCGGGCGCTCCTTCCGCGTGCACGCCAAAGCGGTGCACGACCTGTTGGAAACGTCGTACTTCGACGCTGGCTAGCCTTTTCACCCGGCTCTTCGGCGCCCGTTGGCGTCGTTTGTCGGTCGGTATCCCAAGCCCTGTTTTCGGTTTGCGGCCACCTCTTGGGTAAGGTGGCCGGGTTCAGTCGTGCGATTAGCGGTAGGTAGGCAGCGAAGTTCATGGGTTCAGTCATCAAGAAGCGGCGCAAGCGTATGTCGAAGAAGAAGCATCGGAAGTTGCTTCGCCGCACCCGGGTCCAGCGCAGAAAACTGGGTAAGTAGCCCCTGCGGGGCTGGCTCGGACGGCTCAGTGCCACCCTGCCCGGTGATCGATGCCGGGAGGGTTGAGCACTTCAGGAGCACTCCGGGCGACCGTCGGGCCATCTGGTCGTTTCTTTCTGGTAACGCCTGAGTGTGCACCGACCGGTAACCTATCGGAATGGATTCAGGACGCGATGGCGACAGCGCCCTGCCCGGGAACCCTCCGCATCATCCGAAAGTCGTGTTGGTCACCGGTGCCTGCCGTTTCCTCGGCGGGTATCTGACAGCACGGCTGGCGGCCAATCCGCAGATCGACAAGGTCATCGCGGTGGATGCGGTGGCGCCGAGCAAGGACCTGCTGCGACGCATGGGTCGCGCTGAGTTCGTCCGCGCAGATATCCGTAATCCCTTCATTGCCAAGGTCATTCGTAATGGTGATGTCGATACGGTGGTGCACGCCGCGGCGGCCTCATATGCCCCGCGTTCCGGTGGCCGGGCCACGCTGAAGGAAATCAACGTGATGGGCGCGATGCAGTTGTTCGCGGCCTGCCAGAAGGCGCCGATGGTGCGCCGGGTGGTGTTGAAGTCGACCTCTGAGGTCTACGGTTCCGACGCATTCGATCCGGTGATGTTCACCGAGGACAGCAGCAGTCGGACACCACCGGTTGAGGGTTTCGCTCGCGACAGTATCGATATCGAGGGTTACGCCAGGGGACTCGGCCGCCGTCGACCTGATATCGCGGTCACCATCCTGCGGCTGGCGAACATGATCGGGCCCGCGATGGACACCGCCCTGTCCCGTTACCTGGCCGGGCCGTTGGTGCCCACGGTGGCGGGCCGCGATGCGCGCCTGCAGCTGCTCCACGAGCAGGATGCCCTTGGGGTGCTGGAGCGGGCCACGATCGCCGGTAAGGCGGGCACGTTCAATGTGGGTGCCTCGGGAATCATCATGATGTCCCAGGCGGTCCGGCGGGCAGGCCGTCTTGCGGTACCCCTGCCGACCTTCGGGGTGTATCTGGTGAATTCGCTGACGAGGAAGGCTCGGGGCACCGATCTCAACAGCGACCAACTCTCCTATATGAGTTACGGCCGGGTGATGGACACCTCTCGGATGCGCACCGAATTGGGTTATCAGCCGAAGTGGACCACGATGGAGGCGTTCGACGATTACGTGCGCGGTCGTGGTTTGACTCCGATAATCGATCCACGGTGGGTACGCTCGGTGGAGCAACGCGCGGTGTCGGCAGCGCAGCGCTGGGGTGGGTAGCTAATGAATACAAACGGGTGTGGGAAGAGTGGCCATGGCAGGTGAGTCCAAGGCGAAAGTGATTCCGCTGCATGGCAATTCGAGCCGAGCGGCGGCAGCGCGACGCGCGGGCCAGCGAGCCGACGCGGCCCGTCGGCATCCCTCACTTCTCTCCGATCCGGATACGCATGCCTCGGCTGACCAGATGGCTGCGGTGGTCCGCGAGATCGATCAGCACCGCAACGCGGCAAGCTTTGCCTCCGCTGAGGACGCCGGCCCCAACGACCTCGCCCTAGGTATCGCCGCAGTTGCTGAATTCGCACGCAAACGACTCACCGGCGATTACGTCGTCGACGAATTCGGCTTCGACCAACACCTCAACAATGCGGTCTTCTTGCCTTTGCTGAGGTTCTTCTTCACATCCTGGTTCCGGGTTGAGGTCAGCGGTATCGAGAACCTGCCCGAGACCGGTGCGGCTCTGGTGGTGGCCAATCATGCCGGGGTGTTGCCGTGGGACGGCCTGATGGCATCGGTAGCTGTGCACGATCACCATCCGACCCAGCGTGACCTTCGTCTGCTGGCCGCCGACATGGTCTTCGACATGCCGGTGCTCGGCCAGGCCGCGCGCAAGGCAGGCCACACCATGGCCTGCACCGCTGACGCGCATCGACTGCTCGCCGGTGGCGAGCTCACCGCGGTCTTCCCGGAGGGTTACAAAGGGCTCGGCAAGAACTTCGCGGACCGCTACAAACTGCAGCGATTCGGTCGTGGTGGTTTTGTCTCGGCCGCGCTGAGGACCAAGGCGCCGATCGTGCCCTGCTCGATCGTCGGCTCCGAAGAGATCTACCCGATGATGGCTGACGTGAAATTGCTGGCCCGACTGCTGGGGCTGCCATATTTCCCGATCACACCGATGTTCCCGCTGGCCGGGCCCCTTGGGCTGGTGCCGTTGCCGTCGAAGTGGCATATCGCATTCGGGACGCCCATCGAGACGGCCGATTACGACGATTCCGCGGCTGACGACCCGATGGTCACCTTCGAGCTGACCGACCAGGTGCGTGAGACCATTCAGCAGACGCTGTACCAGCTGCTGGCCAACCGCAGGAACATGTTCCTCGGCTGACTGAGGCGACGACGGGTGCCCTCGGCGAACTTTTCATCGCCGAGAATGAAACTAGGCGAACATTCGGCGGCGAGGGTTGGCCCAGCTTCACGTTCGAGGTGAAACGGGCGGCGGAAAGCTCAGCCCTTCACCAGGGTGAACTGGCAGATATCGGTGTAGCCCTCGGTGAAGAGTTCGGCGCAACCGGTCAGATAGCGCATGTACCGGTCGTAGACCTCTTGTGACTGGATCGCGATCGCCTCGTCCTTGCGAGCCTCCAGCGCCGCCGCCCAGATCTGCAACGTGCGGGCGTAGTGCAGGCGCAATGGCTGAACCCGCTCCACGCGAAAACCGGCCCTGCGCGCATGCTCTTCGACGTCGGATACGAACGGTAACCGGCCGCCGGGGAAAATCTCGTCCATGATGAATTTGAAGAACTTCAGCTTCGTCATCGTCAGCGGCAGCCCGCGCGCCTTGAAGTCAACGTCGCTGGGCTTGACGATGGTGTGCAGCATCATCGCACCATCGGAAGGCAGTGCGTTATAAGCCATTTCGAAGAAGGCGTCGTAGCGGTCATCGCCGAAGTGCTCGAAGGCGCCGATGGACACGATTCGGTCGACGGGTTCGCTGAACTCTTCCCAGCCCTGCAGCCGGACCTCGGCGCTGCGACCGGAGCTGCGGACCACCTCGGAGTTAGCCAGCTTCTTCTGCACATGCTCATGCTGATTTTCACTCAGCGTCAGGCCGATCACGTTGACGTCATGCTTTTCCACCGCGCGGTGGATCGTCGCGCCCCAGCCGCAGCCGATATCCAGCAGCGTCATTCCGGGCTTGAGATCGCATTTGCTCAGTGACAGATCCATTTTCGCGTACTGCGCTTCTTCCAGCGACATGTCGTCGCGTTCGAAGTACGCACAGCTGTAGGTCTGCGTGGGATCCAGGAAGAGCCGAAAGAAGTCGTCAGACAGGTCGTAATGCGTCTGAACATCCTCAAACCGCGGCGTCATATCGCGGTCAGTCGGTTGCTCGTTGGCCTGGGTCATAGGGGCCGACACTATGCTCCGCCGATCCTGGAAGCAATTGCGGCAACCTGTGCATCGGTGTGCTCATCGCTGATGGCCTCGCCCAGCATGGTGACCACAGTGGTCAGTACCGGCTTGCCCTCTTCGTCGGTCACCTCACTGCGTAGTTCAGCGATCACCGCACCGTGGGACTGGGTCACTGAATCCAGGTAGGAGTCGAAGTACAGCTTGTCGCCGGCGACGATCGGCCGATGGAACTTCAGCTTCTGGTCGCGGTGGATCACCCGCGCCATGTTGATTCCGACGTCGAAATTCTTGAACATCTCCAACTGCACCCGACGTCCGGCGACCGCGATGAATGTGAGCGATGCCACTAGGCCGGGATAGCCCGACTCCTTAGCCACCGCCTCGTCGTGGTGGATGGGTTGGTCGTCCTTGAGTGATCGCGCGAACTCGCGGATCTTCTCCCGGCCGACCAGAAAGTGGTCGTCGAGGCGGAAATGCGTCCCGATGATCTCTTGGGCAATGGACATGCTGTTGGTGTGGTCCCTTGATCGACACTTCAAGTGCTGTTCAGCCCGGCAGCCTACCAAAAATCGCGAATGGGCCCGGCGGGCGGTTTTCAGCCGTCGTGACGCCGCGAGGCGATCGCGGCCAGCGCGCCACCGGCGGCACCGAGTGCCAGCGCCGACGGCACGCCGATGCGGGCGGCCTTGCGGGCAGTCCGGAAATCCCTGATCTCCCAGCCGCGCTGTCGGGCGATATCGCGCAGGTCAGCGTCGGGGTTGATCGCGACAGCGGTACCGACGAGCGTGAGCATCGGCACGTCGTTGTAGCTGTCCGAATAGGCCGCGCAGCGACGCAGGTTCAGACCTTCCCGGATCGCCAGCGCCCGTACCGCGTGCGCTTTGCCCGGACCGTGCAGGATCTCGCCGACCAGTCGTCCGGTGAAAACCCCGTCGACGGATTCGGCGATCGTGCCCAGCGCTCCGGTCAGCCCGAGGCGTCGGGCGATCGTCGCGGCCAGCTCGTAGGGCGTGGCGGTGACCAGCCACACCTGCTGGCCGGCGTCGAGGTGCATCTGGGCCAGATCGCGGGTGCCCTGCCAGATCTTGTCGGCGATGATCTCGTCGTAGATCTCCTCGCCGAGCGCCACCAGCTCCGCAGTGGGGCGTCCCTCGATGAAGGCCAGCGCCTTCTGCCGGCCCTCGGCGACGTCGTCGCTGTTCTCCCGGCCGGTCAGCTGGAATTTGGCTTGGGCATAGATGAATCCGAGGACGTCGCGGTAGGTGAAGTACTTGCGCGCGGCCAGCCCGCGGGCGAAATGCACCATCGACGATCCGTGCACCAAGGTGTTGTCGACGTCGAAAAAGGCCGCTGCCGTCAGGTCGGCGGGCGGTGCCTCGGGTTCGGCCGCACCGTCTTCCAGGCGTTCCAACCCTTCTAAGGCCTTGCGCGCGCTGGCCTCGCCGGCGAGGCCGTGCGCGTCATCGGTATGGCTACCAAAAATCGAAGACATCGCGGACCCCCTCCCGTTCCGGCCTGGGCGCAGTGCTGCTGCGCTCCAACCCTAACTAAGGCCGGGCCGTCAGCACGAAGTGACAGACTGTTTCCCGTGAGCCGCGCGCATGTGGAGCTGTTGACCCGCGGCGGGTGCAGCATCTGTCAACGGGTCTACGAGCAGTTGGTCACCCTCGCCGATGAGCTGGGCTTCGGTCTGAGCACGCGCGACGTTGACGCCGAAGCTGCTGCGGGCAACAAGGCCCTACGGGCTGAGTTCGGTGACCGGTTACCGGTGGTGCTGCTCGACGGTGTGGAGCACAGCTATTGGGAGGTCGACGAACCCCGGCTGCGGGCTGATCTGGCCGCGCGGCCCGACGTCGAGTGAATCTGAACCGATCAATTTGGTGTCGTTGCTGGTAAACGGCTACCGTGGATTCCAGGTTTCACTGAATATTTCTTCACCCTTAGCGGCAAGGGAGCGGGCTAGGTGATGGCGCTGTGAGTGTCCTGCTGTTCGGGGTGTCGCATCGCAGTGCGCCGGTCTCCGTTCTGGAGCAACTGTCCACCGATGAGTCCGATCAAGCCAAGATCGTCGACCAGGTGCTGCAATCACCGTTGGTCACCGAGGCCATGGTGCTCTCTACCTGCAACCGGGTCGAGGTGTACGCGGTGGTCGAGGCATTCCACGGTGGTCTTTCCGTCATCGGTCAGGTGTTGTCCGATCACTGCGGCCTGCCGCTGGGTGACCTGACCAAGTACGCCTACGTGCGGTACGCCGAGGCGGCTGTCGAGCATCTGTTCGCCGTCACGGCCGGCCTTGATTCGGCGGTCATCGGTGAAGCGCAGGTACTCGGCCAGGTCCGCAGGGCCTACGCAACGGCCGAGGCCAACCACACCGTGGGACGAACCCTGCACGAATTGGCGCAACGCGCGCTCTCGGTGGGTAAGCGGGTGCATTCCGAGACCGGGATCGACGCCGCAGGTGCGTCGGTGGTGTCGGTGGCGCTGGGGATGGCCGAGACCCGACTCGAGGGCCTGGCCGGCCGCTCGGCCGCCGTGGTCGGCGCAGGTGCCATGGGCGCGCTGTCGGCAGCGCATCTGGTGCGGGCCGGGATCAGCACCGTGCACGTGGTCAACCGGTCGGTGCCGCGGGCGCAGCGCCTCGCGGCGAACCTGCGTGAGCAGGGTGTGATCGCTCACGCGCACAGCCTCGACGACCTCGCGGTGGCCCTGGCCGACGCCGACGTGGTGATCAGCAGCACCGGTGCGGTCCGCCCGGTGGTCTCGCTGGCCGATGTGCACCTTGCCCTGGCCCAGCGGACTACCAGGGTCGGGCAGCAGCGCCAGTTGGTCGTCTGTGACCTCGGAATGCCACGCGATGTCGACCCCGCGGTGGCCGGTCTGCCTGGGGTCTGGGTCGTCGATATGGACCGTATCCAGCGGGAGCCGTCAGCTCGCGCGGCCGCCGCCGACGCCGACGCCGCCCGCCAGATGGTCGCCGGCGAAGTTGCCACCTACCTGGCCGGCCAGCGGATGGCCGAGGTCACCCCAACGGTCACCGCGTTGCGCCAGCGCGCCGCCGACGTCGTCGAGGCGGAGTTGCTGCGCCTGGACAATCGGCTGCCCGGCCTGGACATCACCCAGCGCGACGAAGTCGCCCGCACGGTCCGCCGCGTGGTCGACAAGCTGCTGCACGCGCCGACGGTGCGGGTCAAGCAACTGGCCAGCGCCCCCGGCGGGGACACCTACGCCGAAGCGCTGCGCGAACTGTTCGAGCTCGACCCGACTGCCGTCGACGCCGTCGCCACCGCCGGTGAATTACCGCTTGTGTCAACGGATCTCGACATCATCATCGAAACGCCCGAGTAGCACTTGCCTGACACTGAGAGCCGAGTGATACGAATCGGCACCCGGGGCAGCCTGCTGGCCACCACGCAGGCGGGCACCATCAGGGACGCTCTCATCGCCCGCGGGCAGGCCGCGGAACTGGTGATCATCTCCACCGCGGGCGACCAGTCGTCGGCCCCGATTGCCGATATCGGCGTCGGAGTGTTCACTGCCGCGCTGCGTCAAGCCATCGACGACGGCCGGGTGGATATGGCTGTGCACTCCTACAAGGATTTGCCGACGGCCGAGGATTCCCGGTTTGTCATCGCGGCCATACCGCCGCGCGAGGACGCCAGAGATGCCCTGGTCGCCCGCGACGGACTGGTGCTTGGGGAGTTGCCAGCGGGTTCGGTGATCGGCACGTCGTCCGTGCGGCGGGCGGCGCAGCTTAGAGCACTGGGTCTCGGTTTGGAAATTCGCCCCCTACGAGGCAACCTAGATACCAGGTTGAACAGGGTAAGTAGTGGTGATCTTGACGCCATCGTGGTGGCCCGGGCGGGTCTAGCTCGCATCGGTCGCCTCGGCGATGTCACAGAGACGTTGGAGCCGGTTCAGATGTTGCCGGCGCCGGCACAGGGAGCGTTGGCGGTCGAGTGCCGTTCCGGCGATACCTGGCTCACCGAACTGTTGGCGGAGTTGGATCACGCCGACAGCCGGGAGGCCGTCACCGCAGAGCGGGCCCTGCTCGCCGAACTGGAAGCGGGTTGCTCCGCACCGGTGGGCGCGATCGCGGAAGTGGTCGAGTCCATCGATGAGGACGGTCGCATCTTCGAAGAGCTGTCACTGCGCGGATGCGTGGCGGCGGTGGACGGATCTGACGTGATCCGCGCGTCCGGGATCGGAACCCCCGGTCGGGCACGGGAGCTGGGGCTCTCCGTGGCCGGGGAGTTGTTCGAACTGGGTGCGCGCGAGCTCATATCGGACGCGCGATGAGAGCAGGAGTTCACAAGATGACCCCCCAAGCTGGTGTGCGACGCAAGCCGAAGCCTGGCCGCATCATGTTCGTCGGATCAGGACCGGGTGACCCGGGACTGCTGACGACCAGAGCGCGGGCAGTGCTGGCCAATGCCGCGCTGGTGTTCACCGACCCCGATGTGCCCGAACAGGTACTGAGCCTTGTTGGTTCGGAACTGCCGCCGACCTCGGGGCCCGCGCGCGCCCCTGAGAACCGTGCCGCACCAACCGAAGCGGCGCCCAACCCCGACGGCTCGCCGTCACTTGATGCCCCAGTCGCCGACGAGGTCGCGGTTGTCGTCGCGTCCGCCACCGTCTCGCAGGGGCCCGATATTCGGCCCGCCCTTGGTGATCCGGCCGAAGTGGCCAAGACGCTGGCGCATGAGGCGCGACTCGGTGTCGATGTGGTGCGGCTCGTGGCCGGCGACCCGCTGTCGGTGGACTCGGTGCTCGCCGAGGTCACCGCCGTGGCCAAGACGCAGCTGAACTTCGAGATCGTGCCGGGACTGCCTGCCACCACCGCGGTTCCGACCTACGCCGGCCTGCCGCTGGGTTCGTCGCACACCGTCGCCGACGTGCGCGGTGATGTCGACTGGGCTGCGCTGGCCGCAGCACCCGGCCCGCTGATCCTGCACGCCACGGCATCGCATTTGGCCGAGTCGGCCCGAACGCTGATCGAGTACGGACTGGCCGATTCGACCCCGTGCGTGGTCACCTCACAGGGCACCACCTGCGCCCAGCGCAGTATCGAGGCGTCCCTGCATGAGTTGACCGACCGCGCCGCCATCGGCGCTTCCGATCCCGCCGGCCCGATGACCGGTCCGCTGGTGGTCACCATCGGCAAGACCGTCGCTCACCGCGCCAAGCTCAACTGGTGGGAGAGCCGCGCCCTGTACGGCTGGACCGTACTGGTGCCGCGCACCAAGGATCAGGCCGGCGAGATGAGCGACAAGCTGGTCTCTCACGGCGCCCTGCCGATCGAGGTACCGACGATCGCCGTCGAACCGCCGCGTAGCCCCGCCCAGATGGAGCGCGCCGTCAAGGGTCTCGTCGACGGCCGCTACCAGTGGGTGGTGTTCACCTCGACCAACGCCGTGCGTGCGGTCTGGGAGAAGTTCGGCGAATTCGGTCTGGACGCCCGTGCCTTCTCGGGAGTGAAGATCGCCTGCGTCGGTGAGGCCACCGCAGATCGGGTGCGCGCCTTCGGGATCAGCCCCGAGCTGGTGCCTTCGGGTGAGCAGTCCTCGCTCGGCCTGCTCGACGAATTCCCGGACTACGACGATATTTTCGATCCGGTCAACCGGGTGCTGTTGCCGCGGGCCGATATCGCGACCGAGACCCTCGCCGAGGGGCTGCGTGAACGCGGTTGGGAGATCGAGGATGTCACCGCGTACCGGACGGTGCGGGCCGCACCGCCGCCAGCGCAGACTCGCGAGATGATCAAGACCGGTGGGTTCGACGCCGTCTGCTTCACCTCGAGCTCGACGGTGCGCAACCTCGTCGGCATCGCCGGTAAACCGCATGCGCGCACCATCGTTGCCTGCATCGGGCCTAAAACCGCTGAAACTGCAGCCGAATTCGGGTTGCGCGTCGATGTCCAGCCGGAGACCGCCGCCGTCGGACCGTTGGTGGAGGCACTGGCCGAGCATGCCGCCCGGTTGCGTGCCGAGGGTGCGCTGCCGCCGCCGCGTAAGAAGAGTCGGCGGCGCTAGGTTAGGGAGTCTTCGCTGTGTCGTCTTTGACGCATCGTCCACGCCGGCTCCGTTCCACCCCTGCGTTGCGTCGGCTCGTCGCCGAAACAACTGTGGAGCCAAGGCATCTGGTCCTGCCGATGTTCGTCGCCGACGGGATCGACGAACCTACGCCCATCTCGTCGATGCCGGGGGTTTTTCAACACACCAGGGAATCGCTGCGCCGCGCCGCCGCTGATGCGGTGGCCGCCGGAGTCGGCGGTCTGATGCTGTTCGGTGTCCCGCGCGATGCCGATAAGGACGCGTTCGGCTCAACGGGTATCGACTCACACGGCATCTTGAACGTGGCGCTGCGTGATCTTGCCAAGGACCTCGGTGATGACACGGTGCTGATGGCCGATACCTGCCTCGACGAGTTCACCGATCACGGGCATTGCGGTGTGCTCGACGAGCGGGGTCGCGTCGATAACGACGCCACCAATCTGCAATACGTGAAACTTGCTGTCGCGCAAGCGGAATCGGGGGCGCACGTGGTCGGCCCCAGCGGGATGATGGACGGTCAGGTGGCAGCTATCCGCGAGGGGCTCGACGCCGCGGGGCACACCGACGTCATCGTCTTGGCCTATGCGGCGAAGTTCACCTCGGCGTTCTACGGACCGTTTCGCGAGGCGGTGGCATCGAGTCTGCAGGGGGACCGGCGCACCTATCAGCAGGACAGCGGCAACGGACGCGAAGCGCTGCGCGAGATCGAACTCGACCTCGCCGAAGGCGCCGACATCATCATGGTCAAACCGGCAATGGCCTATCTCGATGTGGTCAGGGCTGCCGCCGAGGTGTCGCCGGTGCCCGTCGCCGCTTATCAGGTCTCGGGTGAGTACGCGATGATCGCCGCCGCCGCGGCCAACGGCTGGATAGACGGTCGGGCCGCCGCGCTGGAGACGTTGACCAGCATCCGACGCGCCGGCGCCGATATCGTGCTGACCTACTGGGCGGCCGATGTTGCGGGCTGGCTCGCGTGACGGCACCGCACACCCCACCCCCTCCTGGCCATCCCGAGTCGCCGCCGCCGCGCCCGGCCGATGTGGACACCGGTTTCTGGCTGTGGGTGATTGCCTTACCGCTCCTGGTGATCGGCTACATCGTCGACGCCGCGACGCTGCCGACGGGGAGTTCGGCGGTCGTGTTGGTGATCACCGGTTTGTTCGTCACCGTGCTCGCCGCGGTGGTGGTGACGTTCCTGATCTTGATGCGGCACGGCTACCGATGGACCAGGACGGTGCTCACCGGTGGCGGGCTCGTCGGGATCGTCTCGGTGGTGAGTGGGTTGTTCAATACCGAACGACCGGCGGTCGCCGCGGTGGTTTTCGCGGTCACCGGCATTGTCGGTGCGGTCCTGATCGCCGGCGGTATCTTCCTGTTGCACCGTAAGGACGCCCAGGAGTTCTTCACCAGGTGACCGGTTAGGCTGGCCCGACCATGACAGCAACCCCCGCCGATCGTCCCCGCACGGTCACCGCCGCGTTTTGGTTGTGGCTGCTGTCAGTAGTGCTATTGGTGTTTTATGGTCTCTTTGTGGTGTCTGTCCCGATCGCCGGGCCTGCGCTTTTTCTTCGGTTGAGCGGCGCCATCCTGATCGTCACCGGGATAGCCCTCGGCTATCTAGCCGGTCGCGTCCGCACCGGCGACTGGCGCTACGCCAGGGCAGCGGTGGCATTGTCGATGGCATTGGTGCTGTTTCTGAGCGTCCTGTTGGCAATTCAGATGCTGGGCCTGCTGGTCGCCCCGGTGGTGTTGTTCTTGATCGTCGCCTCCGGGTTGGCGGTGCGCTCGGCGAGTGCGGCCGCCTGGTTCGGGGCGAGTAAAACCGGAGAACCGTCCGGTGCCTGATCGCGATCCCGGCTCCGACACCGGTACGCCGGTGGCGTCGGAGGTGCCCGCGGAGCTGCTGTTCGTCGAGCGCGGTGCCAGCTGGAACTGGGTGCTGGCCGGACCGGCCGCAGCACTGGCGATGTTGCTGATTCAGATCACCAGTGGCGTCGGGGTGCAGGTGATCGTTCCGCTGGCCTTTCTCGTCCTGGTCTCGGGTTTTGTCACCGTGCAGGTCAAGGCGGCCCGGATCCATACCTCGGTCGAGCTGACCCGGGAGTATCTGCGCCAGGGCACCGAGACGATCCGGGTCGACGAGATCACCAAGATCTACCCGGCCCCGCAGACGTCGTCCGGCCCCGGTAGCTATTTCGAGCGCAAGTATCTGGGGTCGACGAACAAAGCAGAGAAGGCAGAGCTGGAGAAGTGGCAGTCGGCGCACGCCCTCGGCGAGCTGACCGGCGTTCCGCGCGGGCGTACCGGCATCGGCCTCAAGCTCAAACGTGGTCGCACCGTCCAGGCCTGGGCGCGCAACCACCAGCAGTTGCGGGCGGTACTGACCGGATTGGTGGAGGAACGCGACGGGGTGACGGGGGCGCAACTGTGACGGTTACCGCGGCCAAGCGTCGGGTCATGGCCGTGTTCGTGTTGGCAGTCCTGGCCCTGGCCGGCGCGGTCTGGAGTGCGTGCAACGTCCGGTCGATCGTCGATGTGGCACCGATCATCGCTGGTGAGCGGGCCACGACCTCGGCGGCGTATGACCCCCCGATGTTGATATTGACCTTGTTCTTGGTGACGGTGTCCGCCGTGCTGGTCATCATCGCGGCGGCAGCGTGGCGGCGCATCACCCGCAGCCAGGTGATCATCTCGGCAGCCGCCCCGGAGTAGCCCTTGCCAAGATACCCCCTGGGGGTACCATGGCGGGATGGCTACTTCTGTATCGGGCCGCACTTCCACCGATCTCGAATTGCGCGGTATGACGTGTGCGTCGTGCGCGGCGCGGGTCGAAAAGGGACTCAACGACATCGCCGGCGTCCGAGCCACGGTGAACTTCGCCGTCGAACGCGCGCACGTCGAACATGACGCGACGGTGTCACCCGCCGATTTGGTCGACGCGGTCGAGGCCACCGGATACCACGCCGAGGTGCTCGGCAGCCCGGATGCACAGTTGCCCGACGAGGGGTCCGCTGATACCGAGTTGCGCGCACGCCTGATCGTGTCCGCGGTGCTCGCTGTCCCCGTCGTCGCGTTCTCGATGGTGATGGCCTGGCAGTTCACCGGCTGGCAATGGCTGGTCCTGGCCCTGACGACGCCGATCGTGGTGTGGGGTGGCTTCCCGTTCCACCGGGCGGCCGTGCGCAGCGCCCGCCACGGCGCGTCCACGATGGACACCCTGGTCTCCCTTGGCACTCTGGCCGCCTACCTGTGGTCGGCCTTCACGGTGGTGCAGCAGGCGCTCGTGCGGGATGGTAGTCACGCGCACGGCCACCTGTACTTCGAGGTTGCCGCGGCAGTCACGGTGTTCCTGCTCGCGGGCCGGTACGCCGAATCCCGCGCGAAGCGCTCTGCCGGTTCGGCGCTGCGGGCACTGCTGTCGCTGGGCGCCAAGGACGCGATGGTGTTGCGCGATGGTCTTGAGGTCCGGGTCCCGATCGACGACCTGCGGGTGAACGATGTGTTCGTCGTGCGGCCGGGGGAGCGGGTGGCCACCGACGGTGTGGTCATCGACGGCGCCTCCGCGCTCGACATATCGGCCATGACCGGTGAATCCGTGCCCGCCGATGTGCGGGCCGGTGACCGGGTACTCGGTGGCGCGGTGAACACCTATGGCCGCATCCAGGTGCGGGCAACCCAGGTCGGTGCCGATACGCAGTTGGCGCGGATGGGCCGGATGGTCACCGATGCGCAGAATGGCAAGGCGTCGATTCAGCGGCTCGCCGACCGGGTGTCGGCTGTCTTCGTGCCCGCGGTGCTGGCGGTCGCCGCGCTGACGGTCATCGGTTGGCTGATCGCCGGGGCGCCGGTATCGACCGCGTTCACCGCGGCGGTCGCCGTGCTGATCATCGCCTGCCCGTGCGCGCTCGGGCTGGCCACGCCGACGGCGATTCTGGTCGGCACCGGCCGTGGCGCGCAGCTGGGTGTGCTGATCAAAGACCCGCAGGTGCTGGAGACCGTTACCGGTATCGATACCGTGGTGCTGGACAAAACCGGCACCATCACCACCGGCGTGATGAGCGTCAGCAGTATCGACGCAGCACCGTTCGAGTACCCCGACGTCGTGCTGGCGTACGCCGCCGCGGTCGAGGCCGCCTCCGAACATCCCGTCGCCGCAGCGATCGTCGCTGAGGCCAGGGGGCGGGGTTTCTCGCTGGCGGATGTCACCGATTTCGTGAACGAACCAGGGATTGGGGTGTCCGGAGTCGTGAAGGGCAGCCGGGTGTCAGTCTCCCGCGAGGGGTCGATCAAGGGTGTCGACTTGTTGGCGCCGCCTGAGGTCGGTACCGGTGTCGAGGTTGCGTGGGACGGTCAGGTCCGCGGCGTGATCCGGCTGACCGATAAGGCCAAGCCAGGCAGCGCGGCGGCGATCGCCGAACTGACCGCCATGGGGATCACGCCGGTTCTGCTGACCGGGGACACCGAGGCCGTCGCGCAGAAGGTGGCCGACGAGGTCGGAATCGGCCGGGCGAATGTGATCGCCGGCGTGCTGCCCAGCGGTAAGGCCGATGTAATCAAGCGCCTGCAGGCCGAAGGCAAACGGGTGGCGATGGTCGGCGACGGCGTCAACGATTCCCCGGCGCTGGCTACCGCAGATATCGGGATGGCGATGGGCACGGGCACCGATGCGGCCATCGAAGCCGGTGATGTCACGCTGGTTCGCGGTGACCTGCGGACCGTGCCGCTGGCGCTGCGGCTGTCGGCCCGCACCCTGCACACGATTCGGGTGAACCTGTTCTGGGCGTTCGCCTACAACACCGCGGCGATCCCACTGGCCGCGTTCGGTCTGCTCAATCCGATGATCGCCGGGGCCGCGATGGCGTGCTCGTCGGTGCTCGTGGTGGCCAACAGCCTGCGCCTGCGCCGGTTCTCCTAGCGATTCGGGCGCGCAAACCCGCGGTGTGCGCGGGTATGCGCGCCCAAATCACTCGTCGAGCGCGCCAGACAGAGTGCCCACTGTGTGCGCGCAAGTGTGTGCGCTCTGGCCGATGATCGTCGCTTCCTCGTCCCCCACACTGGATGCAGGAGCCGGGCAGGCCCGCCCGAACTCATAATCCGACGAGGAGAACCCCATGTGGGACGACAACAACAGGTCATTGAACGGACCATTCGAGCCGTGGCACCAGGAGGCCAACACCTTTGATCTGGAGGTGGTGGGCGAGATCCCGCGCGAACTCAACGGGGCGCTGTACCGCACCAGTTCCAACCCGCATGTGCGCCCAAGCAATCCAGACCGTTATCACTGGTTCGACGGCGACGGGATGGTCTACGCGGTGTTCCTCCGCGACGGTCGGGCCCATGCCGCGAACCGGTGGGTCAAGACGGCGGGGTTCAAGATCGAGGAGGAAAACGGCAAGGCCGTCTACGGCAGCATCCTCAATGGTGGTGTGATTCCTGACCTTTCGCTTGACCCGCCGATGAAGAACCCCGCCAATACGCATGTCACCTTGTTTGATGACCGGCTCCTGGTCTTCACCGAGATCGACCTCCCACATGAACTGCATCCCACCACGTTGGAGACGCGCGGCCACTACGACTACCACGGCAGTGTCGCCGGGCCTGTCACCGCGCACTGGAAGACGGACCCCCGCAACGGGGACATGTTGTTCTACGGCGTCAGCGGCTCGGAACTGACGTGGTATCAAGCTAATTCCCATGGGAAGCTGCTGGATAGCTATAAGTTCGACATGGGCGTCTCCTGCTTCATGCACGACTTCGCCGCCACCGACGACTACGCCATATTCGTCATCAATCCCACTGTGTACCGCCCAGAAGACATCATGGCTGGGCTACCCGGCGCCATCTGGGACCCATTGGCGTCCAACGGAACTCGATTTGCGGTGCTCAACCGCCACACTCACGCGATCACCTGGATCGACGGCGGTGGGGCGTACTCCGCGACCCACTTCTACAACGCGTACTCCGAAGGCGAGCAGATCGTCGTCGACGGTCACCGTACCGAGCGGTGGGGCAGGCTCAAGGAGGAGGCAGACTCCATCCAGCCGGGGCAGGATTTCAACAAATGGTTCGACACGATGGTCGCCACGCCGTGGCGCTGGGTGATCGACCTGGGTACCGGCCTGATGACCGACCACCAGATCACCGATGTGGTGGGTGAATTCCCGAGAATCAACGACGACTATGCGCTCCGGGAGCACCGCTTCGGCTACTACGCCACGACCAGAGGCGTCGACGGGTGGCTGACGGACGGTCTGGCCAAGCATGACTACCAGGGTGACCAGACGGCGATCATTTCCAATGGCGAGCTCATCTCGCCCTCAGAGCCGGTATTCGTCGCGCGTGAGTCGGCCACGGGTGAGGACGACGGCTGGATGATGTCGCTGTGGTGGAACCCCTTCACCCGCCTGTCGGAGCTACTGATCCACGACGCGCTGCACTTCGGCGCCGAACCGGTCGCCCGGGTGAAGCTCAATCAGCGTGTTCCGATGGGTTTCCACGGCAACTGGGTTGACGGCAGCGTGATCGAGGCCGCCCTGTCATCGCAGTCGGTCTAGGACTGGCCGTCGTCGAGATGGCCGAAGTCGAGAATCGCCAGCGCGGCCTGGACTTCGGCCATCCGTTCGGTCACGGGATGGCCGAGGATCGTTTCCAGTGTGGCCAACCGACTGATCGCGGTATTTCGGTGGACGTGCAGGCGTTCGGCGGCGACCGCGATACGCAGCTTCGAGTCGAAGTAGCACCGCAGTGTCAGCACCAGGTCCCGGTTGCGCGGACTCGGCACCGCCAGCTCGCCGAGTTCCGATGTCACGAACCAGTCGGCCTTCTCCTGGTCGCGGCTGATCAAGATGGGCAATCCGTGCCGGTGGTAGTCGATGACGCGACTCGTCCGCGTTTGCGCGAAGTGATTGGCGGCAAGAGCTTCGAGATGAGTTCGGCGAAATCCCGCCGCCCCCGGTTGTGCTGTTCCGACGCCCACCCGCACCGCGGTGTCCAGTTCGGCGGCAAGCCGCATGTCGTCCAGGCGTGCCTGCCGTGGGAAGGTGGCCCACACCCAGAGTGAGTCGGGGTGTTCCCGGACGACGACGGTGGACACCTGTAGCTGGCCACTGATGATCTCCACCGAGCGTCGAAGCGTGCGGAGGCTCAGGGGTGAGGAATCGGTTCCGGAAACGACGAACCCCAGGTGGTGGTCGTCGACGACGATCTTCAAGACACTCTTGGTCAGGCGCGGGTCGACCGGACGGCCGGTGATCAGCCTCTCGATCAATTCCTGCTGCGCGTGTACCCCGGAGGACGAGAAGCGTTGCCTCTCAGTCAGATACTGATTGGCCATGGTATCGAGCACCGCGTCCGCCGACGTTGCCACCGTGAGGGTGATGGTGGTCAGTGTTGCGGCTGATACTTGGTGGGAGATCGCCACACTGAGGAGGGCTCGTATCACGAGTTCGTTTGCCAGCCTGATTGTTTCAGCGATGCGGTCGAACGGAACCCCGGTGGCGATCAGCTGTCTTATCGAGTCTTCTGTGCGGTCGGCCAGCTCCGCCGCGCCGACGACATCCTCTGTATCGGTGAGCTTGAACAAGATACGCAGGATCAGGATCTCAGTTTGGGCGGCGATATCGCCTACCGGCGCCGCCTTACCGAGGGGTCTGGCCTTCGTGCCAGAAGCCACCTCGCCGGCGACCTCTGCCGCCCAGGCGACCACGCGCGGCCCAAGGAGCTCTCCGGCGCGCAGTTGGGTTGACGTCACCGGCCCGGCCGCCGGGTCAGGCCCTGTCGGCGCAAGCGCGGCAACGACAGCCGCCAATTCGGCACTCTGCTTATCGCTCATCCGAACCCGTGGGCGAATGGGGAGAAGCTCTTTCGGCAGGACATGTCGCACTCCGCTGGCTTGTTGGGCGCGAGCCTAGCATTCCCCGGTTGGTACAGAGTTCAAAATATGTAACACTGTGCCAATGACTGATCTCGCCAATACCGAGACCTCCGAACCTGGCACCGCAGAAGATGCGCTGCCACTGGGCCCGCAATCCTTGGTGTGGAAGTACTTCGGCGACAACCGGATGTATCTGATCGGCCCGCGGCCCGCGGTACTGCAGAACATGCTCGCCGAGCTCGGCCAGGGCGTGCTGGACCACTCGGTGTTCTTCGCCGATACCGCCGCCCGCGTCAAGCGGTCGATCCCCCCGATCATGATGACGGTGTACGGCGCCGAGGGCGATAACGCAGGCACCCAGGTCCGCGATTTCCATCGCAGCATCAAGGGCGATATGCCGGACGGAAGGCGTTACCACGCACTGGATCCCGAGGTTTACTACTGGGCCCACGCCACCTTCGTCGAGCAGGTGCTGTACTTCGCCGACACCTTCGTCAAGCGGCTCACCGATGCCGAGAAGCAACAGATCTATGCCGAATCGAAAACGTGGTACCGCCGTTACGGCGTGAGTGACCGACCGATGCCGCAGGACTACGCGGCGTTCAAGAAGTACTGGGACGACATGCTGGATCGCGTCATCGTGCCGCACCAGACCGCCAAGTACGGCGTCGGCTACGTCACCAAGGGCTTTCCCCGTCCCAAGGGCGTATCGCCCCTGGTGTGGCGACTGGTGGCGCCGGTGTTCAACCCGGTGGCGGCCTTCATCACCACCGGCGGCATGCCGCCCCAGACGCGGCCGATGCTCGGGCTGCCGTGGAGTGACCGCCAGGAGCGGCGCTACCAGCGCTTCGCCGCGTTGTGGCGGACCCGGCCGGTCAACTGGATCTGGGATCGGCTGCCGATGCGTGTGCGCTACAACACCTTTGCCCAGGTCGGCTATGCCCGATCCTGATCCGGCCACCACGGCGATCCTGGACGCCGCCATCATCGAATTCGAACGGTTCGGCTTCCGTCGTGCCGCACTCGACGATGTGGCGCGGCGCGCGAAGGTCAGCCGGACCACCATCTACCGGCGCTTCGCCGGACGGGACGAACTGGTTATCGCCGTCATCGACCGGGAGAATGCGACGCTATATGCCGCTATCGCCGAAGAATTGAAAAATGCTGGCCCACAATCGAATTACTATGTCGAGGCGTTCACCTCGGCGATCCTGCGGTTCCGTGAGCACCGCGTCCTGAACCAGTTGGTCGTCGATGAGCCCGCTCTGGCCCTTGAACTGGCACACCAGCATTACCACGCCGCCGTTCTACGGATCGTCGACGCGCTGCGGGTGATCTTTCCGCCGGGTTTCGCCGAGCGGATCGGCCCCGCCGCGGTCACCGGGCTGGCCGACGCCACCCTGCGTTACGTGATGATGGCGCTGCTGATGCCCGGGCCGGCACCGCTGGAGACCGCAGAGGATATTCGCGCCTTCGCCGTCGCGCACTTTGTGCCGAGCCTGCCCACTGCCCTGCACGCCGGCAAGGTCGGCGCGCCGGTCTGAGCCCTCAGCGGCTGTTGAGCTCCACCGCGATCGCCGAGATCGCCATCCCGAGGTGCCCGACGGCCTCGGCCAACAATTTCTGGGCTTCGTCGTCGGTGTGGCCGGCGGCCTCAGCCGCTTTGGCCACGGCCCTGTCGGCTTGGTCTTGTGCTCCCACAAAGGACATCGGGGTGCCTCCCTGGTTGGTTTGGTGTGGTCCTGGTGTTTCCTGTCCGGGTCGGTACCAAACGCCGGGGTTGCTGGGTAGCGTTGTACCGATGACGCCGTTGGAGGTGATCGCCCCCGCCTTTGTCGAGATGGCCCATTCGATTGTCTGGGCGTCGGTGGCGACAGTGGACCGAGACGCACGGCCGCGCAGTCGCATCCTGCATCCGATCTGGGAGTGGGACGGCACCGACCTCGTCGGCTGGATCGCCACCTCGCCCACCCCGATCAAACATGCCGACCTGGCGCTACACCCCGATGTGTCGGTGAGTTACTGGACCACCACGCAGGACACCGCCGCCGCAGATTGTTCGGTCCAGTGGTACTTCGACGACGAGACACGGATCGCCGTGTGGGACAAGTTCAAAAACGCTCCCGCACCGGTCGGCTACGACCCGGCGATCATCGAACCGTGGCGCGACGGGCCCACCTCGCCGGCGTTCGCGGCGCTGCATCTGACCCCGCGTCGGTTGCGGGTGATGCCGGGCACGGTGATGACGGCAGGCACCGGCGACGTCCTGAGCTGGCACGCCTGAGCACGACGGCCTGCTGAAGGGCAGCCACAGGCTCACCATCATCGCGGTCCTCGTTGCCAATGGTGTCCGAACTGAGCAGACTCAGGCGATGGCCTACCTCAAGCCGCCGTGGTTCACCGCCAAGATCTTCAACAAGGTCGCGATGGCCACCGGCGTCGCCGGCTGTGAGACCTTGACCGTGACCCGGCGTTCGGGCCACCACCAGCAGATTCCGGTGATCACCGTCGAGGTGGGTGGCACCAAATATCTGGTCTCCACCCGGGGGGAATCGCAGTGGGTCCGCAATGTGCGCGCCACCCCGAAGGTGACGTTGACCACCCAGGCCGGTGCGGTCGAGTTCCTGTCCAGAGAAATCCCCGTCGACCAGCGTGAACCTGTGCTGGCGGCCTACCGGATCAAGGCAGGTAAGACCGTCGAAGGGTACTTCGCCAAGCTGCCGAACCCCGCTGATCACCCCGTTTTCGCCCTCACCCCCGCCTGACAACTACACCCTGTAGTCGGTCCCATCAGCAATGGCTGGGACACTGGTTGCCATGAGCAGTACCGAGCTGTCAGCCAAGCTCTTCGCCGATGCCTGCGCCGTTATCCCCGGCGGCGTGAACTCCCCGGTCCGTGCCTTCAACTCCGTGGGCGGGACGCCGCGCTTCATCACCTCGGGCAAGGGGTACTGGCTGACCGACGCCGACGGCAACCGCTACGTCGACCTGGTCTGCTCGTGGGGCCCGATGATCCTGGGGCACGCCCATCCTGCCGTGGTCGAGGCGGTCATTGCCGCCGCCGCGCACGGACTGTCCTTCGGTGCGCCGACCCCGTCGGAGTCCGAACTGGCTGCCGAGATCATCAACCGGGTTGCCCCCGTCGAGCGGGTCCGGTTGGTCAACTCCGGTACCGAAGCCACCATGAGTGCGGTCCGGCTGGCCCGCGGGTTCACCGGTCGCGCCAAGGTGGTGAAGTTCTCCGGCTGTTACCACGGCCATGTGGACGCGCTGCTCGCCGACGCCGGCTCCGGTGTGGCCACCCTGGGCCTGCCGTCCTCGCCGGGCGTGACGGGTGCGACGGCCGCTGACACCATTGTGCTGCCCTATAACGATGTCGACGCCGTCGAGGAGAGCTTCGCGACATTCGGCGATCAGATCGCCGCGGTCATCACCGAGGCCAGCCCCGGCAACATGGGCACCGTCCCGCCGCTGCCCGGCTACAACGCCGCGCTGCGCCGGATCACCGCCGAACACGGTGCGCTGCTGATCATGGACGAGGTGATGACGGGGTTCCGGGTCAGCCGAAGTGGTTGGTACGGAATCGATCCCGTAGAGGCCGACCTGTTCACCTTCGGCAAGGTGATGAGTGGCGGACTGCCTGCCGCGGCCTTCGGTGGCAGGCGCGACGTGATGGAGCGCCTCGCGCCGCTCGGGCCGGTCTACCAGGCGGGCACGCTTTCGGGTAACCCGGTGGCGATGGCCGCCGGGCTGGCCACGCTGCGCACCGCTGACGACGCCGTCTACGCCGCCCTCGACGCCAATGCCGATCGGCTGGCCGGCCTGTTCGCCGATGCGCTCACCGATGCCGTTGTGGCACACCAGGTTCAGCGCGCAGGCAATATGCTCAGCGTGTTCTTCACCGACACCCCGGTCACCGATTTTGCGTCGGCCAAGGCCAGCCAGACTTGGCGTTTCCCGCCGTTTTTCCACGCCCTGCTCGACGCCGGGGTATACCCACCGCCGAGTGCGTTCGAGGCGTGGTTCGTCTCGGCGGCCCTCGACGACGAGGCGTTCGACCGGATCGCCGCCGCACTCCCGGTCGCGGCCCAGGCTGCCGCCAGCGCTGAAAATCCAGGAGCCTGAGTGGCGAACGATAACGGTCCGATCCCCGGGGTGATTACTAAGGTCCACGTGATGCGCCACGGTGAAGTACACAACCCGGAAGGCATCCTGTACGGCCGGCTGCCCGGCTATCACCTGTCCGAGAAGGGCAGGGCGCAAGCCCAGGCGGTGGGGGATGCGTTGGCCGGTAACGACATCGTGGCCGTCATCGCCTCGCCGCTGCAGCGGGCACAGGAGACCGCGGCGCCCGTCGCTGCCGCACACAACTTGATCATCGGCGTCGATGAGGACCTGATCGAATCGTCGAATTACTTTGAAGGCAAACGTGTCTCGCCGGGGGCCGGTGCCTGGCGGGATCCAAAAGTCTGGTGGCAGATGCGCAATCCGCTCACACCGTCCTGGGGTGAACCGTATAAAGAGATCGCCGCGCGGATGACCGCCGCGATCGCCCGGGCCCGGGTGCAGGGGCAAGGCCACGAAGTGGTGTGTGTCAGCCACCAGTTGCCGGTGGAAACCCTGTGGCGATCGCTGACCGGCAAGGGCCTGCCGCACGATCCGCGTAAACGACAGACCCAGCTGGCCTCGTTGACGACGCTCACCTACCACGGCGACGAGCTGATCGACGTGTCCTACTCCGAGCCCGCGGGTCGATAACTCATGCGGCGGTTGGTGATTGCGGTGGTGGCGATTCTCGCCCTGCTGATCTCCGGCTGCTCCACCGGTGACGATGCGGTGGCCCAGGGTGGCACGTTCGAATTCGTCGCGCCCGGTGGTAAGACCGATATTTTCTACGATCCGCCCGAGAGTCGTGGCCGGCCGGGACCGTTGAGCGGACCCGACCTGATGGCGCCCGATCGCACGCTATCGCTGGACGATTTCGCCGGCAAGGTCGTGGTGATCAACGTCTGGGGCCAGTGGTGTGCGCCGTGCCGCTCGGAAATCGGCCAGCTGCAGAAGGTGTACGACGCCACCCGCTCTCAGGGCGTGGCTTTTCTTGGCATCGATGTCCGCGATAACAACCGCGATGCCGCGCACGATTTCATCGTCGACCGCAAAGTCACCTACCCGTCGATCTACGACCCGTCGATGCGCACGATGATCGCCTTCGGCGGCAAGTACCCCACCACCGTCATCCCGTCGACGATTGTGCTCGATCGCCAGCACCGGGTCGCCGCGGTCTTCCTGCGTGAGCTGCTCGCCGAGGACCTGGAGCCGGTGGTGGCCCGGCTGGTGGCTGAACCCGAGCCGAAAGCATGAGCGGAATAACCGAACTCGCCGCGTCCGGCCCGCTGCTGTTCGCGCTCGGGGCGTGCGTACTCGCCGGACTGGTGTCGTTCGCATCGCCGTGTGTGGTGCCGTTGGTACCCGGCTACCTGTCCTATCTGGCCGCGGTGGTCGGGGTAGATCAGGATGGCGCGACAGTCAAAACCCAGGCGCGGACCCGGCTGCGCGTGACCGGGTCGGCGCTGTTGTTCGTCGCCGGCTTCACTGTCGTCTTCATCCTCGGCACCGTCGCGGTACTCGGCATGACGACGTCGCTGATCACCAATCAGCTACTGCTGCAACGTGTCGGCGGGGTGATCACCATCATCATGGGTCTGGTGTTCGTCGGGTTCATTCCCGCGCTGCAACGCCAGGCCCGCTTCACCCCCAAGCAACTCTCGACCGTCGCAGGTGCGCCGCTGCTTGGCGCGGTCTTCGCCCTGGGCTGGACGCCGTGCCTTGGCCCGACGTTGGCCGGGGTGATCACCGTCGCATCGGCCACCGACGGCGCCAGCGTCGCGCGCGGGGTGATACTGGTCATCGCCTACTGCCTCGGGCTGGGCATCCCGTTCCTGCTGCTGGCCTTCGGATCATCCTGGGCTGTCGGGGGATTGGGCTGGCTGCGCAGGCATACCCGCACCATCCAGCTCGTCGGCGGGATTCTGCTGATCCTGGTGGGTATTGCACTGGTCACCGGTGTATGGGCCGAGTTCGTCTCCTGGGTGCGCGACGCCTTCGTCAGCGACGTGAGGTTGCCGCTGTGAGCATCCTCTCCCCGCGAGCAGACGCAAACAGCCCTCAAAAGGGTCAGAAAAAGGGAACTTTGCGTCTGCTCGGCCAGTGGTTGCGCAACACCTGGCGGGGTCTGACGTCGATGGGCACCGCCCTGGTGCTGCTGTTCCTGCTCGCGCTGGGTGCGGTACCGGGTGC
This sequence comes from Mycobacterium sp., assembly GCF_965229105.1. Lineage (GTDB taxonomy): Bacteria > Actinomycetota > Actinomycetes > Mycobacteriales > Mycobacteriaceae > Mycobacterium. The sequence goes on along the minus strand of NZ_OZ245858.1, from coordinate 6,092,410 downwards.
GATGATCCCGCAGCGCAGCCTCAACGCGGCCAAGGTCGACGAGTACATCGCCGAACATTCGCTGATCGGGCCGTGGCTGGACCGGCTGCAGTTCTTCGACGTGTTCTCCAGTTTCTGGTTCACCGCGATCTACGCACTGCTGTTCATCTCACTCGTCGGGTGCCTGACGCCACGCATCATCGAGCACGCCCGCAGCATGCGGGCAGTGCCGGTACCGGCGCCGCGCAACCTGGCGCGGTTGCCGAAACACGCCGAGGCCGAAGCTGTGGGCAGCACAGACCAGGTCGCGGCGGCGATGGCCGAGCGGCTGCGCGGGTGGCGCAAGGTAGTGCGCACCGAACCCGACGGCGCCACCGAAATCTCTGCCGAGAAGGGATATCTGCGCGAGTTCGGCAACCTGGTCTTCCACTTCTCCCTGCTCGGTCTGCTGGTCGCGGTGGCCGCGGGCAAAATGTTCGGCTACGAGGGCAACGTCATCGTCATCGCCGACGGCGGCCCCGGCTTCTGTTCGGCCTCGCCCGCAGCGTTCGACTCGTTCCGGGCGGGTAATACCGTCGACGGCACCTCGCTGTACCCGATATGCGTGCGGGTCAACGATTTTCAGGCCGAGTACCTGCCAAGCGGGCAGGCCCGATCCTTCGCCGCGAATATCGACTACCAGGCGGGCAAGGACCTCTCCAGCGACACCTGGCAGCCGTACCGCCTCGAGGTGAACCACCCGCTGCGGGTCGGTGGTGACCGGGTCTACCTGCAGGGCCACGGTTATGCACCGACGTTCACGGTGACCTTCCCCGACGGTCAGACCCGGACCCAGACGATGCAGTTCCGCCCCGACAATCCGCTGACGCTGCTGTCGTCAGGAGTGGTCCGGTTCGATCCGCCCGGAGGCACCTATCCCGACGCCGACGAACGACGCAAACACCAGATAGCGATTCAGGGTTTGTTCGCCCCGACCGAACAACTCGACGGCAAGCTGTTGTCGTCGGGCTTCCCGGCGATGCGTGACCCTGCCGTCGCCATCGATATCTACCGCGGCGATGCCGGTCTGGACACCGGCCGCCCGCAATCGCTGTTCACCCTCGATTCGCGGCTGATCGAACAGGGCCGACTGACCAAGCAGGACCGGGTCAACCTGCGCGCCGGTGAGCAGGTACGCCTGGCCGACGGCACCATTGTGCGGTTCGATTCCGCCACCCCCTTCGTCAACCTGCAGGTCTCGCACGATCCTGGCCAGCTCTGGGTGCTGGTGTTCGCGCTGACGATGATGGGCGGGTTGATCGTGTCCCTGCTGATCCGGCGGCGGCGGATCTGGGTGCGGCTCTCCCCGGCCAGCACAAACGGCCAGGCCGCCGGTACCGTGGACGTCGAACTGGGCGGCCTGGCGCGTACCGACAACTCGGGCTGGGGAGACGAGTTCGAAAGATTGACCGACAGGCTGCTGGCGGGGTTGCAGGGCCCGGCCGCCGGCACTGCCGCCGCCGAGTCGTCGAGAGAGAAGGTCTGATGAACACCATTAACGTCGACGTCGGGTTGGCCCGCTACTCCGACTGGGCCTTCACCTCGGCGTTGGTGGTCTTGGTGGTCGCACTGGTGCTCCTGGCGGTGGAACTGGCGTCCTCCCGCGGGCGCCGCAGTGACGCCCGCGAACTCGTCGCCGCCGGCGGCGGCGGAGTTGCCTCGAACAGTGCCACCCCCGGCGTCATCGCCGCGGCACCACGCAAATCCGCCGACGAACGCTTCGGCACCGCGGGCCTGGCCCTGGTCTACCTCGGCACCGGACTGCTGCTGTTGTGCATCATCTTGCGCGGACTGGCGACCGAGCGGGTGCCCTGGGGCAACATGTACGAGTTCATCAACCTGACGTGCTTCTGCGGTCTGGTCGCCGCCGCCATCATGTTGCGCAAACCGCAATACCGCACCCTGTGGGTTTTCGTGTTGCTGCCGGTGCTGATCCTGCTGGCCGTCTCGGTGAAATACCTCTACACCAACGCGGCGCCGGTGATGCCGGCCCTGCAGTCGTACTGGCTGCCGATCCACGTGTCGGTGGTGAGCCTGGGCTCGGGGGTGTTCCTGGTCGCCGGGGTGGCCAGCATCTTGTTCCTGCTGAAGATGTCACCGTTGGGCGCCCCGGACCGGGACGGCACGGTGGCCCGCATTGTGCAGCGGCTGCCCGATGCGCAGACGTTGGATCGCATCGCCTACCGGACGACGATCTTTGCCTTCCCGGTATTCGGTTTTGGCGTCATCTTCGGTGCCATCTGGGCCGAGGAGGCGTGGGGTCGGTACTGGGGTTGGGACCCCAAGGAGACCGTCGCGTTCATCGCATGGGTGGTCTACGCCGCCTATCTGCATGCCCGCTCGACCGCCGGCTGGCGTGACCGAAAGGCCGCCTGGATCAACGTCGTCGGGTTCGTCGCGATGGTGTTCAACCTGTTCTTCATCAACTTGGTGACGGTCGGTCTGCACTCCTACGCGGGCGTCGGGTAAGGCGTGGCTGACCAGCCTGCGCACGGCGCCGAGTCCCGACATGGCCGCGAGAACGCCGATCTGCCAGCCTGGTTGACCGACCGCACGACGCCAGATCGTGGTTCCGAGGTTAAGCCGCCCGCCCATGGCCGAGCTGAGCCCGCGGCTGCACTCCCCGCGGAGTACACGGAGTTCCACACCCCTGGATACGGCACGCCGATACCCACCGACAGTGCACCGCGTCCGGTCAGCGGATTCCGCTCCGAGCAGCGGTTCACCGATCCCACCGGCATTCCTGTGGTCCCGCAGCCGCCGGTGTGGAACGACGCAACGCCGCCGACGGGCATCCCCGCGCTCGATCCCTACGCGCGCCATCAGCCGCCCGCGCCAGCCCCGCTGCACCGGCCGGCTGTGCCGCCCACGCCCTATCCCGACCTATCCACCAGCGCGCTGCTGCGTCAGATCAAACCGCCGCCGTCAGATGGCTGGCGCCGTCTGCTCTACCTGATGTCGGGCAAGTTGATCAACGTGGGGGAAGGCCCGCGGGCCAACCACCACAACAGCCTGGTCGCGCATGTCAACCAGCCGATTCAAGGGTGCTACCGCATTGCCCTTCTGAGTCTCAAGGGTGGTGTCGGCAAGACCACGATCACGGCGACACTCGGTGCGACGTTCGCTTCCATCAGGGGCGACCGCGTCGTCGCCGTCGATGCGAACCCGGACCGGGGCACGCTGAGCCAGAAGGTGCCCCTGGAAACCTCGGCGACGGTGCGGCATCTGCTGCGCGATGCCGAAGGTATCGCGCGCTACAGCGACGTCCGCAGCTACACCTCGCAGGGCCCGAGCCGCCTCGAGGTGCTTGCCTCGGAGAGCGACCCCGCGGTATCGGAGGCGTTCAGTGCGCAGGATTACACCCGCACCCTTGAGGTGCTGGACCGCTTCTACAGTTTGGTGCTCACCGATTGCGGTACCGGGCTGATGCATTCGGCGATGTCGGCGGTGCTGGCGAAAGCCGATGCACTGATCGTCATCAGCTCCGGTTCGGTCGACGGCGCCCGCAGTGCTTCGGCGACGTTGGACTGGCTCGACGCGCACGGACATGACGATCTGGTGCGCAACTCGGTCGCCGTCATCAACGCCGTGCGGCCGCGCTCAGGGAAGGTCGATCTGCAGAAGGTGGTCGAGCACTTTTCGCGGCGCTGCCGGGCGGTGCGCCTGGTGTCATTCGACCCGCATCTGGAAGAGGGTGCCGAGGTCGATCTCGATCGGCTCAAACGGGAAACCCGCGACGCGCTGCTCGAATTGGCTGCGGTGGTGGCCGACGCATTTCCCGGCAAGGGCGACCACAGGTCCTTCTAGCGCGGGCTGTTGTCGTCACGGCCAAGACGCCACAAAAAGTCCGGATCGTCGTCCGGACCGATCACGCGAGTCCTCGGCCGTTCGGCATACGCCTTCGTGAGCCGCCAGCCGGTGTAGACCAGGCCTGCGAGCACCAAGATGAGGATCAGGTAAAGCACGGATGAACCTCCTTGGTGCAAATATACGCGCGTCGGTAGGCTCGGGCGGTGCCCGATGACCGTCACACCGGCCGAATGCTGGTCGACATGTTCACGTACCTGCTGGCCCGGCTGCTATTGGTGGCCGCGCTCACTGTCGTCATCTTCTACGGTGCGCACCTGCTCGGGATCGACGAGTTCCCCTTGGTGATTGCCATGCTGTTCGCGATTGTGATCGCCCTGCCGTTGGGCATCTGGCTGTTCAAGCCGCTGCGCCTACGGGCCACCGCCAGTATCGCCGCAGTCGATGAGCGGCGCCGCGCCGACCGCGAACAGCTGCGGGCGCGGCTCAAAGGCGAGAACCCACCGACGTAGGGCCAGGTTCATCCAGAGCTCACTGCGACTAAGTGCGAGAAGCGATGGCAGTCAGTTCTGTCTCAACTGCCATGCGTACCGCACCCGCCGGACGATATCTGCCCGGCGATCGCCGGCGACCACCCTGATGTTGATCCAGCCCTGATTCTGGATGTACTCAAGGCGCTCAATATCTTTCCTGAACTGGTACCCGTCGATGCGGTGCTGCTCTCCGTCGTATTCGACCGCCACTTTGATCTCGGGCCAGCCCATGTCCAGGTAGTACCGGGGACGTCCGGTGGGGGACAGCACCGGAATCTGCGTCTGCGGGCGCGGAAACCCTTCGCTGATGAGCAGCAGTCGCAACCAGGTTTCCTTCGGCGACGCGGCGCCGGGATCGACGAGGTCCAGCACGGTCGGCAATCGACTGATTCCCCGCACGTGACGGTGGCGCTGCGCCAACTGCATTACCTCAGTTGTCTTCAGATCGGTGGCTCTAGTCAGTGCATCGAGTCTCGCGATCGCGGTGTCAGCGGGCCCGCGGCGCGCCAGGTCGAAAGCCGTCCGGGCAGCATTGGTGACGCGCATGCGCGCAACCGTCACGATTTCGTCATCGGGCACAGTGTCTTCTCGGGTGATGACGCCCACGGGCGGTTTGCAATTGGGGTGGATCAGCTCGACCGCCACGTCGTCGTCGACCCACTTGGCGTCGTGGAGTGCCGACGCAGCAATCCCCGCGATCACTCCTCGGCGCCGCGACCACAGCCAGGCCGCTTCCGTGCGGTCCCGCAGCAGCAGCTGTGCCCGTTTCGGCGTATAGACGTCGGGCAGCACCCGGGCGTGATGCGTGCGGAGCTCATAGGGGGTGAGCACTCCCGAAGCCAGTGCCTCGCTGCCAATGAACACGCCCACGAGGGGTGACGGTGTCAGAAGTAGATATTTGCGCGCAGACCGTCATCCACAGGCCAGTTGACCCAGAGCTCACTGCGACAAAGTGCGAGAAGCGATCGCAGTCAGTTCTGTCTCAAGCCAGCGTGAGCGCCACGGCGACGACGATCGACCACACCAGCATCGTCAGGCCGGTATCGCGTAGCACCGGGATCAACGCCGGCCCGCCTTTACCGCCGGTCACCGGCCTGGCCGCCCGGACCGCCAGCGGGGCGGCTATCAGCCCGGCGAGGCACCACGGGGAGGCGAACACCAAGGCGACGGTCAGCAACCCGGCCACGGCGAGGAGCGCCACGTAGAGCCGTCGCGTGCCCGCATCGCCGAGGCGTACGGCCAACGTGATCTTGCCGGACTCGGTATCGGTGGGGATATCGCGCAGGTTGTTGGCCACCAGTACCGCCGACGACAGGCAGCCCAGCACGACGGCCAACACCAGCCCAACCCAGTCCACCCGCAACGCCTGGGTGTACTGCGTGCCCAGTACCGCGACGAGACCGAAGAAGACGAAGACCGCTATCTCGCCGAAACCCTGATAGCCGTAGGGGTTTGAGCCGCCCGTGTAAAGCCAGGCACCGGCGATACAGGCGCCGCCGACCACGATCAACCAGGGATTGCTGAACAGAGCCAGTGCCAGGCCGGCCGCCGCACCGACCGCGAGGCTGATGATCGCGGCGGTCAGTACCGCCCGCGGCGATGCGACCTTCGATCCGACCAGCCGCAACGGGCCGGCCCGCACGTCATCGGTGCCCCGGATCCCGTCGGAGTAGTCGTTGGCGTAGTTCACCCCGATGATCAACGCGACCGCGACCAGCAGCGCCAACAGTGCGCGCCACCAGACCGCGTCGCCCAGCCAGGCCGCCGCTCCGGTTCCGGCGATCACGGGCGCCACGGCATTGGGCAGCGTGCGCGGACGGGCGCCCTCGATCCACTGCGCGACGGTTGCCATCGTCAAATCGTGCCATGGTGTCGAAAACGGGGGCCGCTCAGTGGCCCAGGTTGACCAGTCCGGCGACCAGGTTGATCGTGATGGCCAGGATGATCGCGCCGAGCAGGAACGACAGCATGGCCTGGCTCAACGCGGTCGACCGGATCCTGCGGGTCTGCAGATTGGTATCGGAGACCTGGTAGGTCATCCCGATCGTGAAGGCCAGGTAGGCGAAGTCGACGTAGTTGGGTTCTTCGTGCTGATTGAAGTCGATCCCGTCGGCCGGCCCGGTGTAATACAGCCGGGCATAGCGCAGTGCGTAGATGGTGTGCACCGAGAACCACGACGCGGCGACGCTGAGGATCCCGACGGTCGCCGCGGAGACGTCGCCGCCTTTCGCGGATTCGGCGACCAGCAGGTAGCCGACCCCGGCCAGGCTACCCAGGCTGGCCAGCAGCACCACCACCTGCGAGACGCGGCGGGTGGCGTCCTCCTCATGTGCCCTGGTGGCGTGATATCTGGCCTGCGCATCATCCATCGGCCCGACCAGCATCCAGGTCCAGCCGATGTAGACGGCTGCCGCGGCAATCCACCCGGCCGCTGGTGCGTAGGGCCAGCCTGCTGTTGTCGCCACCACTGCGGTGGCGACCGCAGCGGCGGCCACCGCGACGCCAAGGCGGACCGCGGCCGGCGCGTCCGCACCGAAGATCTTCATCCCGGTGAGTAAACACCCCCAACCTGCCGGTCGGTCGTCAGCGCTGCGGGCGTTCGCGTCCGGTGGTGTCCAGGCCGGACCGTGGGACGCGAATTATGCTGCGCTGGTAGGTGTCTCGCGCGGTAGGGTCGAATGAAACGAACAGTGCGCCCCAGTCGACGTCTGGATGTCCGACCAACCGGGTCGGTATCTCGCCGAGTTGGCCGAAGACGTCGAGTTCGGCGAAGGTGCCACCGATACCGCGGTCGCGCTCCTCGTCGAAGCGCGGCCGGGGCCCGGCGATCACCGCACCGGGTGTCTGGGCCAGCCCGCCGGAAACCACGGGGATATCGCGGAGGCATGGGAACAGGAATGCTATCGGCCAGCCGATCAGCACCGGGCCGTGCGCGGTCAGGAAGTCGTTGAGCGGCACCACAGATCGCAGCCGGGGACCGGTGACGGCCAACCAGCCATCGCGATCGGTCCGGCCGTCGACGGCCCGCAGCCGGACCCGATCCGCGCCGGGCGTTACCTGTGCGGAGTCGATGCCGATCGAGCGCCACAACGGATGCTCAGGATTCTCGTCAGGGGCGACGCGATCGACCGGGGCCACCCCGTCACCGACGGTCTCGATACCGCCGACCGCAGTCCGGCCGAACTCGAAGTGGAGGCTGTTCCCGTCGTCGATGCGGCCGGACACCGATACCGCCAACCCGTCGCGCACGCCGAGTGGTGGTAGCGAAAACCACGGGCTGACAAGGGTTCCGCTGTGCTGCGGAGTGTTGGACCAGCTGCCCCATAGCGAGGCCGACGCGCCAGTTCCCGGCGGATCCGGGGGAGGGGCGCCAGGAAAAAAGCCGCCCCCGGCGGTGAAGCCGTCGAGTTGACCCCCCAGATCGGCCGACACCAAAGGCGCGCCGTCGGGCAGCACCTCGATATCGTCGGCCAGCCCGCATACCGGTCCGCCGCTCACCCGGTGCACGTTGGCCACCGTCAACGATCCCGCCGACCGGCGCACCGGCGCGAGGGCGAAGGAGCCCACCAGGAACACGACGACCACCAGTGCCGCACTCACCGCCACGATGGCCGGTGCCGAGGCAGCTGCGCGCCGACATGCCAGGACCGACACCGCAAGGACGACGACGAACCCAATACCCAGTGGCCGCCAGGCACCCGTCGCGAACGGCACGTCATAGACCGCGGGCAGCCACCACACGTTGTCACCTGCGAAGGACAGCGCCGCCGCACCGGCCAGTAGCGCGCCACCAGCGGCGCCCGCCACCCGCTTGCTGCCGGAGCGCCGTGCCACCAGCACCACGGCCGTCACCAGGAATGCGGACACCACGCCGGCTATCGAGCCGAGGTGATACGACCATTTCGACGGTGACAGCGCGAGCAGCAGCAGGCTGAGCACCAGGACGACCGACAGTCGCAGCGCCGAGCGACGCAACCCGTCCCGGCGGGTACGCCACTGCAGGAAGGCGACGACCGGCAGCATCGCCACCGCCAGCAGTATCGGCGCGCGTTTGGCGAAGCTGCCCTGCTGATCGTCGCCGAGGAGGTAGCGGTACCGGTCGATCTCGTCATACCAGGGCAGCGACGGCCCGAAGAACCTATGCCAGTCGGTCGCAGTGACCAGCGCCGCCCACGTCTCGTCGGCGAAGATCGCCGTCAGCGCGACCGCGCCGATAGCCCCCAGCAGCCCCGCCTGTGCCGCGACGTCGAGTCGCGCTGGGGCACCCTGGCGCAGGATCGTGACCACACGCGGGGCGAAGACGAGGAACGGTGCGGCGACGATGATCGCGGTCGGGCTGATCGGAATCGTCAGTGCCGCAACCAGTACCGCCAATCCGATGCCGGCGGGGGTGCTGGACCGCCAGAGCAGCCACAGCACCGTCGTCACCCCGAAGGCGACATACGATTCCGGCCGCGTGCCCAGATTGAACGGCAACCACGCGAGCAGAAAGAACAGCGCAGCCAACAACCGCAGCCGACCGGTTGCCGCCAAACTGGGCATCGCAGCCCGAAGCACTCCCCGGCTCAGGACGAGCCACGTCGCGACGGCCAATGCGGTGCTGGGCAGCCGTAACCACAGTGGGGCCAGGCTGATGTCGGTCAGCGGGGCCAGCAGTTGCTGACCCAGCGCGAAGGGCACCTCCGAGGCATTCCACCAGCGGTAGTAGTTCCCCGGATTGCCGGTCGCGGCGACATTGCGCGCGATCATCGTCGACCACCCATCGTCGACGGCCAGCGGCCCGATGACCGCCCAGAGGCCGAGGATGCCGATCACGCCGGCATCGACGAACAACGTCGCTCGCCAGCGCACCCGCGGTGCCATCGACCGACGCACCCCGCGGCGGCGTCGCAACAAGGCCAGCGCGGCGGCCGCGGCGAGGAGTTGCAGACCGATCAGCAGCCGCTTGCGCGTGCTCGGGCTGGTGCCGAACGGGCTGTCCACCGTGGCGGTGACGGACATGCCCTCGGCCTGGCGGGCACTGAGCTCGGTGTGAAACCCGAATACCTCGGGGACGCCCTCACCGGCCAGCACTGTCACTGACCCGTCGGCCTGAGTGATCGAAACACCTTGGGGCCCAGCAAGAATCGTGACGGTACACGGCGTCGCGGTGGACGGCAGTGGTAGCTCGACCACCCGGTCGCCGAGGACCAGGCGGGCTCCGTCGGGTCCCGCGCGCACGATCAGGCCGGCTCCTCCTGCGTCGGAGGTGGCGACAATGGTGGCCGACCCGGCCATCCCGGCGCGCAATGCTGCGCACGGCACGGTTGCGGTCAATTCTGCAGGCCGGTACGGCGCGAACACCGCGCTGCTTGACGCCACGGCTGCGTTATCGGCGGGCCAGGTGAGCATCGTCTGGCTGGCCAGGACCGGGGCGAACGGCAGCGCGAGCGCGCTGAGCACTCCAATCATGGCGATCAGCAACAGGACAGTCGATCGCAAATACGACATGGGTGCTTGCCAGATTGCCCGCTGACCGCCCCGCTGGACGCGGCGGGGGCGGGCCCGTCATACCAACGTCATGATTCGCCGCGGGCGGCCGACCCCTGGGGATACCCCGCTGCCGATACCCCACAATGGTCTGATGCTCGGAGTTATCGGCGGCAGCGGTTTCTATTCGTTCTTCGGAACCGACGCCCGCAGTGTCAGCCTGGACACCCCCTACGGTGCGCCCAGCGCAGCGATCACGGTCGGCAAGGTGGGTGACCATGAGGTGGCGTTTCTGCCACGCCATGGCCTCAACCACGAGTACTCGCCGCATACGGTGCCCTACCGGGCGAATATGTGGGCGCTGCGGGCATTGGGGGTCCGGCGGATCTTCGGGCCGTGCGCGGTCGGCAGCCTCACGCCCGATCTTGGCCCCGGCGCGATGGTGGTGCCCGACCAATTGGTGGACCGCACCAGCGGACGTGACGCCACGTATTTCGACAATGGCGGTATCCACGTCGAATTCGCCGATCCCTACTGCCCTGAGTTGCGGGCGACGGCCGCGGGACTGCCCGGCGTGGTCGACGGCGGCACCATGGTGGTCATCGAAGGTCCGCGGTTCTCCACCAGGGCAGAGAGTCGGTGGTTCGCCAGTGCCGGTTTCTCACTGATCAACATGACCGGCTACCCCGAGTCGGTACTCGCCCGCGAGTTGGAAATGTGTTATGCGGCAATTGCTTTGGTGACCGATCTGGATGCGGGTATCGACCACGGTGGCGGGGTGCGGGCGGTGGACGTCTTCGCCGAGTTCGAGAAGAACCTGGTGCCGTTCAAGCAAGTGGTTCTCGAAGCGCTGGACAACACGCCCAGCGAGCGCACCTGCACGCACTGCCTGCCCCACGCCGGAGTGACACTGCCGATCGACCTGCCGTGAGGGTGCTGGTGACCGGTGCCGCCGGTTTCATCGGCGCCCGGATCAGTGCGGCCTTGGTGGCCCGCGGTCATCAGGTCGTCGGCGTCGATGTCATGTTGGATGCCGCCCACGGGCCCGGTGCGGAACTCCCGCCGGGAGTGCAGCGGCTGGATCTGCGTGACGCCGAGCGGCTGACGCCGGTGCTGTCGGAGATCGACGTCGTCTGTCATCAGGCGGCGATGGTGGGGGCGGGCGTCGACGCTGCTGACGCACCGGCCTACGGCAGCCACAACGATTACGCGACGACGGTGCTGCTGGCCGGGATGTATGCCGCAGGTATCACCCGGCTGGTGTTGGCATCGTCGATGGTGGTCTACGGCCAGGGCGGATTCGATTGTCCGGCACACGGATCCGTCGACCCACTGCCGCGGCGCAAGGAAGATCTCGACGCCGGGATCTTCGAGCACCGTTGCCCGGTCGGTGGCGAAGAGGTGCGCTGGCGCCTGGTCGGTGAGGATGCGCCGTTGCGCCCCCGCAGCCTGTACGCGGCCAGCAAGACCGCCCAGGAGCATTACGCGCTGGCCTGGTCAGAAGCCACCGGCGGCTCGGTGGTCGCACTGCGCTATCACAACGTCTACGGACCGGGGATGCCGCGCGACACGCCCTACTCCGGAGTGGCCGCGATCTTTCGGTCGGCGATTGAAAGAGGCGAAGCACCAAAGGTTTACGAGGACGGCGGGCAGATGCGCGATTTCGTGCACGTCGACGATATCGCAGCCGCCAACGTCGCGGCGATCGAGGCTGACCACCCCGGCTTCCACGCGGCCAATGTGTGCTCGGGACGGCCGGTGTCGATCCTGGACGTGGCCACGCTGATCTGCGAGGCCCGCGGTGGATTGCCGCCGGAAGTCACCGGTCAGTACCGCAGCGGCGATGTCCGGCATATCGTCGCCGACCCGGCGCGGGCGGCTGAGCTGCTGGGTTTCCGGGCCGCAGTGGACCCCGCCGACGGCTTGCGGGAGTTCGCGTTCGCCCCGCTGCGGACCTGACCTTTCCTGGTTGACACCCGTCAAGTAATACTGAACGGGTGAAGACACCGATCTGCGACCAGTACGGCATCGATTTCCCGTTGTTCGCCTTCAGTCACTGCCGCGACGTCGTCGCCGCGGTCACCAACGCCGGCGGGCTCGGCGTGCTGGGCGGCACCGCGTTCAGCCCGCAGGAGCTGGAAGCCGAACTCGCCTGGATCGACGAGCAGGTCCGCGGCAAGCCCTACGGCGTGGATATCATCGTGCCTGCCAAATTCGAGGGCAAGGGCGAGAACCTCACAGCCGGTGCCTTGGTCGACCGCATCCCGACCGAATACCGCACGTTTGTCACCGAACTGCTTGCCTCCCATGACATCCCGGCTGACGAGAAGCGCCGGGTCGGCGGCAGTAGCCTCTCCGGTGACACCGGGGAGGCCCTGCTTGAGGTGGCGTTGCGACACCCGATCAAATTGATGGCCAATGCGCTCGGGGTCCCGCCGAAGTACATGATCGAAGCCGGGCAGTCCTCCGGTGTCCCGGTCGCCGCCCTCGTGGGCGCCCGCCAGCACGCCGTCAAACAGGTCGCTGCGGGCGTCGACCTGATCATCGCGCAGGGCACCGAGGCCGGTGGGCACTGCGGTGAGGTGTCAACGCTGGTGCTGGTACCTGAGGTGCTGGACGCGCTCGCTGAGATCGGCAGCGACGTGCCGGTGCTGGCCGCGGGCGGCATCGTCACCGGGCGGCAGATGGCGGCCTGTGTCGCGATGGGTGCTGCGGGTGCCTGGACAGGGTCGGTGTGGCTGACCACCGAGGAGGCGGAGACCGCGCCGCATACCGTGCAAAAGTTCCTCGCCGCCAGCTCCCGGGACACCATCCGCTCAGCCGGGCGCACCGGAAAGCCGTCGCGCCAACTGGTTTCGGACTGGACTGACGCCTGGGCGCCCAACGACGGCGGACAGAAACCGCTGCCGCTACCGCTGCAGTCGATGCTGGTGGAACCGACGCTGCGTCGAATCGACAAGCTGGCGGCCACCGGTCACCCGGGTGCGCAGGCGCTGGCGACCTACTTCGTCGGCCAGGGGGTGGGCCTGATGAACAAGGTCAAGCCTGCCCGCGACGTCGTTGTGGAGTTCATCGAGGATTACGTTGCCGCCGCCGAACGCCTGGGCGGATCACTGCAGGAATAGCCTCCCGCAACGCCGCTTCCTCGGCCTCGAAATCGGAGACGTCGATACCGGCCGGGTTCTGCGCATCGGCGTAGCGGTCCATCGCCCAGCAGGCCGCGATGATGCGGTAGGCGAGCTGTTCGGTTCCCGTCACCACCGCCCCCAGGGGTTCGGCAGATGTGCGCACGCTGGCCGAGCCACCCAGCATGGCGTCATAGGCATCGACCATGGCGATGGTCGCCACTTGCAAGTCCCGGCGGGCCATCCGCGCGGGCAGCGTGGCGGCGTCACCGCGCGCGAGGTGGACGCACGGGGCCGTGGTGGCGTCCAACGTGCGGGTGATGGCGTCGGTGAACCGGGTCGTTTCCTGTTGACGCACCGCCAGCAGGTACACCGCGATCGCCACCGCACAGCCGATCGCGGTGTCCACGCCGCGGGACACCAGTAGTTCGCCGACGTCCACCTTGCGCGAACCTGAGGCAATGGTCAGCGCCGTCGCGGTGATGAAGACGACGGCCAGGGTGTAGTTGCGAACCACCAGCAGTTCGATGGTGAACTGCAGCGCCGCGATCACCAACACCAGCCACCACCCCTGCGGGTGGATCAGGAGAATGACCGCGGCCAGCCCCAACCCGATCCAGGTGCCGAGCAGTCGTTCGGTGCCGCGTTTCAGGGTGCGGAGCCAGTCGGCGCCCTGGTGCAGCACCAGTACCGCGGCGGCCATCGCCCAGTAGGCGCGCCCAATGCCGAGCACCGCCGCGATCGCTCCGGCGATCGGTACCGCGATCGCGACGCGCAGCATCACGTACCGGATCTGAGAGCCGGGAATCACCGCTTCGCGCAGCAGCTGCCTGGCAGGTGGTCGACCCAGCGGTACCCGGTCGATATCGCGGGTGGCGACGGTGTCCGGGGACAGCTCCCCATCGCCAAGCGCCCGGGCCTGAGCCGCCGCGCCAGGTGCTTGGGGTTCGTGGCGCGCCGCGGCCGTCAGGGCATCGGTGAACAATACGTGCAAGGCGTGGTTGGTGGCCCGCAGCCGATTGAGCTCACTGTCCGCCGGCGGGTTGACCGGCTGGAAGTTCACCAGCACCTGCCAGGTCTCATTCAGCGTCGCGGCGGCGTGGTTGCGGGCCGCTCCTATCGCCGGGGCGCCCACCGCAGGGTCGCCCACCGCAGGGTTGCCCACCGCGGTGATGTACTCCGCGACCGCCGCCCCCGAGGCCGCCACCGCGGAGCGTTCCGGGCGCCGGAATCCCCGCACGACGACCGACATCTGCAGCAACCACGCGACCACCCCGCCGGCGAGGACCAGCAGGCCGATCCGCCACGGGGTCAGGCCCGAGGCGGACACCCCGATCCCGGCCGCGCAGGCCACGACGAACATGTAGGCCCCCGGCGGCCCGACTGACAGCGTGTTGCACAGCCAGACGGCGGCCACCGAGACCAGGGATACCACCAGCACCCCCGCCCATGGCACGGGTGCGGCCCAGACACCGAGCGTGACGGCCCCGGCCAGCGCGACGGCGATGACGGCCAGCTGCGCACCGCGGTTGAGGAAGGGGCGGCTGTTGCCGTAGCGCGAGGTGAACGTGCCGATGGTGCCGATCAGCCCCGCACCGACATTGCCCGCCGCCACCCCGGCGGTGACCATGATCCCCGAGCCGAGTGCCGACTTGAGCCCGAACGGCCAGCGGTGGTGTGCCGGGCGAATGGTGAACAGACCACCGATCGGATTGGCCGGTGATCGAGCCCCGGCTGGCGAGGCCGGCCGGTCAGGGGGCACAGGCATGAGTCACCCTATATTTCGCGAGCAGACGGAAAAGTCCAGCAACACGCCGAGTCGAGGTACCCCTTTACGTCTGCTCGCGGGAGAAAAGTGCGTCCCGCAGCCAGGACTGGTCTTCGAGATAGCGCCTGGCCAGCGCGGCGGTGCCCGCGGCGAAATTGTCGGTGACGGAGATGGCCGCACCCGCATCGACATGGGTCCCGATCCATGCCGACAGCATGATCCTGCGCAACATCACCATCGTCGGGATCAACTCACGATGTTCCTCGGGCATATCGCGCACGGTCAGGTAGCCGCGTAACCAGTCGGCGATGATCCGCTCGGCCTCCGGGGTGTCCTCGATGAACGACACCACCGCGCCGACGTCGGCGATATACCAGGACCAGCCTGAGTCGTCGAAGTCGATGACGGTGATCGGTGAGCCGGGAGTACTCGGGTCCACCATCAGGTTCGCCAGCCGCAGGTCGGCGTGCACCAGACCGAAACGATCTGGACCGCAGCCGAATTCGGTGAGTCGGTGATCGATCTCCGCGGCCGCCCTGGTGATCACCTCGGCGCCGTCCTCGGTCAGTCCTGGCGCGTTGCGCCAGTCACCCCAGCGGGCCTGCGGACGCAGCATGGTGTCGAGATCCCAGCGGAAACGGGTGAAGTACTCCGGGGCCGCCCAGCTCTGCACGTGGTCGTGCATGATCGCGGTGATCCGCCCGAGCTCGTCGAAACCGACCGCGTCGGGCGCCTCCTCCGCGGTGCAGCCCGCGACGAAGGTCACCGCGTCGACGTGCACGGTGGTGTTTCCCGCGGTGGCGCACACCACTTCTTTTCCTGCATCGCTACCGCACGAGGCCCGGATCAATTGCGGTGTCGTGACCTGTGTTTCGCCGCGCAGCGCGGCCATCCAGGACAGTTCGGAGCGGATCGCATCCAGCGAGTGGTAGCCGGGACGGTGTACCCGCAGCACCATCGGGTCGCCGTGTGCATCGGGGCGCTCGACCAGATAGGTGGCGTTCTCCGAGAGGCTGAGTAGCCGAACCCGGGTATCGGGGTCGCGTCCGTAGGCGGGCAGCGCGGCGCGGGCCAGCGACTCGTGGTTGGGCGGCACACCGGACATGTGCACAGTGTGAACCAGGACGCCTGGCACGGCACGGTGAGCCGATCGATGGCATCGTTAGCGCCGATGACGTTCTCCAACATCATGGACTCGAACAGCTACCAGGGTGACTCCGCTTCCCCTGGCGCTTCCGCGCCGCTCATCGAGGCACGTTCGCGTCTACTTGGCCCCGCCAACCGGCTGTTCTACGACCGGCCGGTGCACCTGGTCCGCGGACAGGGCAGCCATCTGTTCGACGCTGACGGGGCGTGCTTCCTGGATGCCTACAACAACGTCGCCAGCGTCGGCCACTGCCACCCGCATGTCACCGACGCGGTGGCCCGGCAGCTCTCGACGCTGAACACCCACACCCGTTACCTGCACGGCGGCATCCTGGACTACTCCGAGCGGCTGCTGGCCTCGATGCCCGCCGACATCGATCAGGTGATGTATGCCTGCACCGGTTCCGAAGCCAATGACCTCGCCCTGAGAGTGGCCGAAATGTACACCGGGGCAACCGGTGTCATCGTCACAGCAGATGCCTATCACGGCAATACCACGGCGTTGACGGCTATCTCACCCTCACTCGGCGGTGCGACCACACTGGGCCCGAATGTGCGCGCCGTGCCCAGCCCGGACAGCTATCGCGCGCCGCCGCAGGAGGTGGCGACCCGCTTTGCCGCCGGTGTCGCCGGGGCGATCGATGACCTGCAGGCGGCTGGTTACGGGGTCAGCGCCCTGATCGCCGACACCATCTTCAGCTCCGACGGGATCTACCCGGACCCGTCGGTGCTGCGCCCCGCCGTCGATATCGTGCGCGCCGCCGGGGGAGTGTTCATCGCCGACGAGGTGCAGCCTGGCTTCGCCCGAACCGGCGAAACGATGTGGGGTTTCACCCGGCATCAGGTGGTCCCCGAACTGGTCACCATGGGTAAGCCGATGGGCAACGGACTACCCGTCGCGGCGATGGCCGTCCGCTCCGACGTCCTCAAACCGTTCGCCTCACGTGTGCCGTACTTCAACACCTTTGCCGGCAATCCGGTATCGATGGCGGCGGCCTCGGCGGTGCTCGACGTCATCGAAGGGGAGCGGCTGCTGCTCAACGCGGCCGCCGTCGGTACTGCGTTGCGCCGCGATCTCGCCACGGCCTCCGCCGGGCATCCCCGAATCGGTGATATCCGCGGGGCCGGGTTGTACATCGGCGTCGAGGTGGTGACCGATCCGGATACCAAGACGCCGGACCGGGGCGGGGCCCGGTGGTTGGTCAACGTGTTGCGGGAACGCCGCGTACTGCTCTCGGTCTGTGGTTCAGCCGGGCATGTGTTGAAAATCCGTCCACCGCTGGTTTTTTCGCACTCCGATGTGGACTGGTTCTGTACCGAGTTCGCCGCCGTCCTGGCCGACTTCTAAATCGTCAGTCCGCGGCAGCCAGCGGTAGCCGGACCTCGAAGCGCGCGCCGGTGGCCAGGTTGTGCGCCGACAACGTGCCGCGATGGGCCTGGATCAGCCCCGCGGCGATCGCTAACCCAAGACCAGACCCGCTCGGCAGCGACGAATCTGCGCGCGGCACACGGGTATTGGAGCCACGGTAGGCGACGTCGAAGACGCGTGGCAGATCTGCCTCGTCGATACCGACACCCGTATCGTCCACTCGGGCCCACGCACCGTTCTCGTCGGCGCCGAGCTCCAATTTCACGCAACCGCCGGTGGGAGTGTGGGCGATCGCGTTCGCCACCAGATTCGACAGCACGCGCACCAGCGCCCGATCACTACCGATCACCCGGATCGGCTGGTCGGGCAGGGTGGCCAGAAGTTGTACGCCGGAGCGCTCGGCGGCGATCCGGTGCGCAGCCACCACATCGTCGACGACCTCGTCAAGCGCCACCTTGTCGTAGGCAGGCATGATCGCGCCCGCGTTGATCTTTGACATCTCGAACAGATCGTCGACCATCTCGGAAAGTCGGATCGATTCCTGCTCAATATGTTTGGCATGTTCGCGGATCTCGTCCTCGCTGAGCACGCCGTCGCCGATGGCTTCGGACACTGCCCGGATACCGGCCAGCGGAGTGCGCAGGTCATGGCTGACGAAGGCGACGAGCTGGCGCCGAGACTGCTCGGCGGCATGCTCGGAATCTCGGATCTGCCGTTCCCAGACAGTGCGCCTGGCCTGGTACCGGCCCAGCATCACCGCGGCGGGAACCGTCACCACCGAGACCACCACCAGTACGACGGCGGTCTTCTCGAATGTCTCGGTGATCATGAAACCGCTGGCCCCGAGGATCCCGGTGAAGGTGGCGACCACCGGAATCAGCGCCAGCACCACCATGCTCACGGCCAGCGACCAGGACCTCGCCAGCCGGATGATGATGGCGCCGGCAAGAACTACGGGAACCGAACACACCAGTACCCAGCCGACGATCTCGGCGAGATCATCCGGCGGCACGGTCACCCCCGTCAGCACCGCGCCACAGATAACCCCGACCCCACACCGTCTGGACGCGGTGGTTGTCACCGAGCTTGGAGCGCAGGCGCTTGACGTGCACGGTCACCGTGGACATATCGCCGAAATCCCAGTGCCACACCCGTTGCAGCAGTTCCTCGCGGGTGAACACCGTGTCGGCATGGGTCAGGAAGAACAGCAGTAGGTCGAACTCTCGATTGGTCAGCCCGACGGGTTCGTTGAGGACGTAGACGGTGCGGGCCGCGGTCGACACGGTGAGTTCGCCGACGGTGATCTCCAACGGAAGCACGCCCAACGGTGACGGTGCGCGGCGCAGCACCGAACGCACGCGCAGTGCCAGCTCGCGCGGGCTGAACGGTTTGGTCAGATAGTCATCGGCGCCGGCTTCCAGACCGGCGATGCGATCGTCTTCTTCGCCGAGTGCGGTCAACAGGATCACCGGAACGCTGAAGTCGCCGGCCTGCCGCAGGCTCCGGCACAACGCGAGTCCGTTCGGCCCCGGCATCATCACATCGAGCACCGCGACGTCGATCCGTTCACTGCCCAGTAGCCGCAGGGCCTCCGTACCGTCGTCGGCGACGGAGACGTCCAACCCGTCGCGTTCGAGGTAGCGGCGCACCACGTCGCGCACGACGACGTCGTCATCGGCGATCAATACCCGGGCGGCCACGCCCCTACACTAGCCGCCGCAGCCCCGTTCGAAACGCCACTACCAGCGTGAATGTCACGCATTCGTCACCGTTGACGACTCTTTGCGCTGATAACGTCGGGTTCCATGCCCGAGTGTCCCGTGACGGTGGTGCTGCCGTGTCTCAACGAGGCGGACGCTCTACCTGGGGTGCTGGACGCGATGCCGCCGGGATATCGAGCCCTGGTGGTCGATAACAACAGCACGGATGCGACGGCCGAGGTGGCGCGGCGCCACGGTGCCGACGTGGTTGCCGAACCTGTCCCGGGTTATGGGTCCGCAGTACACGCCGGGGTACTCGCGGCGACGACGCCGATCGTGGCGGTCATCGACGGGGACGGTTCGATGGATCCGCGGGAACTGCCGCGCCTGGTGGCCGCCCTCGACGGTGCCGACCTGGTGGCCGGTCGGCGCCGCGCGGTGGCGGGGCTGAACTGGCCCTGGCATGCCAGACTGGGAAACGCCGCCGTGTGTTGGCGGTTGCGCACCAAGCATCGGTTGCCGGTCCATGACATCGCGCCCATGCGGGTCAGCCGCCGCGCGGATTTGCTGGCGCTGGGGGTTAGCGACCGCCGTTCGGGGTATCCGCTGGAACTGCTGGTCCGCGCTGCGGCCGCCGGATGGCGGGTGGTCGAGCTCGATATCGACTACGGGCCACGTACCGGGGGTAAGTCCAAAGTGAGCGGTTCCGTACGCGGCAGCTTCACCGCGGCAATCGACTTCTGGAAGGCGATCAGCTGATGACGATGCCCGTGACCGCGCTGGTGGTGGCGAAGGCGCCGATCCCCGGTCTGGCGAAGACCCGGCTGGCCGCGACCCTCGGCGATCAGGCCGCCGCCGATATCGCCGCGGCCGCCCTGCTGGACACCCTGGACGCGGTGGCGGCCACGCCGTTTGCCGCACGCGTCGTCGCGATGACCGGCGACCTGGACCGTGCCAGCAAGTCGCAGGAAATTCGTTGCCGACTGGCCGATTTCACTGTCGTCGACCAACGTGGTGACGGCTTTGCCGAGCGCCTGGCATGTGCACATGTCGATACCGCCGTCGTGGCCGGTGAGCGGCCGGTGTTGCAGATCGGGATGGACACCCCACAGGTCACCCCGGACCTGCTGGGTTCCTGCGCTGACACCCTGATCGACGTGCCCGCTGTCCTCGGAATGGCCCGCGACGGCGGGTGGTGGGTACTGGGGGTGCGGTCGGCGGCGATGGCGGCGTGCCTGCGCGCAGTGCCGATGTCCACCGCGGAAACGGGTGCCCTGACGCATATGGCGTTGGAGCACAACGGAATTGATGTGACACTGGTAGATGAGCTGCACGATGTCGACACCATCGAGGATGTCGATATCGTGCGGGCCGCATGCATGCCGGGCAGCCGGTTTGCGCAGATCACCAGATTGGCTGGGGTGTAGCCATGTTCGGCAATCTCTACGAGCGCGCCTTGACCGGCGAACGATGTTCCCTGCGGCACAGGGACGGGCGGGTGGAACGGCTGCCGGTGCACAGTTGGCTCGGCGGCCGCTGGGCCGACACCGCGTTCGATGAGGCGCTGGTGGGGATGTGTGCCGGTCCGACGATCGACTTAGGTTGTGGCCCTGGGCGTTTGGTGGTCAGCCTGGTGCAGCGGGGGATCCCGGCACTCGGTGTCGATCTGTCGCCGACCGCGATCGGTCTGGCACGCGAGAGCGGCGCTCCTGCACTGCACCGTGATCTGTTCGGTCCGCTGCCGGGGATGGGGCGGTGGAATACCGTGCTACTGGCCGACGGCAATGTCGGCCTTGGCGGTGACCCGTGGCGGGTGCTGCGGCGCGCGGCTGAGCTACTTGGGAACGGCGGCCGCTGTCTGGCCGAATTCGACGCCGCACTCACCGGTGTGAGCGTCGACTGGGTCCGGCTGGAGTCCAAGAAGGCCATCGGCCCGTGGTTCCGTTGGGCGACAGTCGGAATCGATGCCGCCGCAGAGCTGGCCAAGGAGGTCGGCCTCGCTGTGGTCGATGTGCACCCCATCGGCGGACGGGTGGTCGCGTCGCTGGCGCTGGCGTAAACCACCTCGGGTTGGCCCGTCTTCGGTCTGGGAAGTTGTTAAACGGTACCGGCCGGTCCTTTTCCCATGAACGGTCCACAACGCTAAAGTTGGTCCGTGGTTGATGACGGTGTGGTTGATGACGGTGTGGAGCGTCCGCCGGTCAAGCTCACCCCGCGCGGGGCGGCCACCCGGTCTGCGATCGTGCAGGCTGCGGCCCAACTCATGTATGTCAACGGAGTCGCTTCCACCAGCCTGGACGAAGTACTGACAGCGGCCGCGGCGAGTAAATCGCAGTTCTACCGGCACTTCGAGGCCAAGGCCGATCTGGTGCACGCGGTGATCGCGTTACGTGCCGAGGAGACGATGGCTAAGCAGACCGAACGGCTGCGTCATCTCGACTCCTTTCGTGGATTGCGGCAATGGGGCGACGCTTTCGTCCAACGCAGCGCCCTGCGACGTGGCGCCTGGGGCTGCGAACTGGGGTCGCTGTCGGTCGAGCTCGCCGATACCGACGAGTTCTCCCGCAGTCGGCTCGCCCACCATTTTCAGCAGTGGGAGAGGTTGCTCTCCGAAGCGTTCGACCGGATGCGGGACCGAGGCTTGCTCAGAAGAGATCTCGACTCGATGCGTCTTGCGGTGGCGGTGCTCGCGGCCATTCAGGGCGGCTATCTGTTGGCGCAGGCCGCCCACGACTCCTCTCCCATGGAGATCGCCGTTGCCATGGCGATTGATCACGTCCGCGCGCACGCGGCCGAAGGTGTCACAGACCCGTAATGAAGAGGACTTGACAGTCCTTTTTCTGGGGAACAGACTAGTGATGACCAGCGGCTTCGAGATGTCACGCGGTGCTCCTCGACCAGCAGAAGGCGCCTATACCGAAGGAAACGAGGGTAGGACGTGACCACCCGCGAATGGCCCCACCGATTCACCATGTCGGAGTGGGATTTGTTCTTTGCCTTCACCTTTCGGCTGATGGCGCCATCATGACGACGCCTACCTTCTCCAGCCTGCGCTCAACAGCCGTCACTGCCCGCGTCGGAGTCTGGCTCGGAATCGCCGTATCGGTGTGCTTCCTCACCGGGCTGATCAGTCATTTCATTCAGCACCCGCAGCCATGGTTTTTGGCCGTCTGGCCCACCCGACCGGTCTGGTTGTACCGCGTCACCCAGGGCCTGCACGTCATCTCCGGTATCGCGGCGATCCCCCTTCTCGTCGTCAAGCTGTGGTCGGTGTGGCCCAAGCTTTTTGAGCGCCCCATATTTGGCGGTATCACCCGCCAGTTGGAGCGCGGTTCGATCCTGGTGCTCGTCGCGGCGATGATCTTCCAGCTTTCCACCGGGCTGATGAATATCGCGCAGTGGTACAAGTTCAACTTCTTCTTCACCACGGTGCATTACGCGATGGCCTACGTCGCGATCGGTGCCGTCGTGGTGCACATCGCGGTCAAACTGCCGGTCATTCGCCGGGCGCTGGGTGAACCGCTGGAAGAGCAACCGGCCGGGCCTGGCCCGAGCAGACGGACGGTGCTGCGTGGTACCTGGCTGGCAGTCGGCCTGGCCTCGGTTGTCACTGCGGGCCAGACGATTCCGTGGCTGCGCAAGGTATCGGTGCTGGCGCCGCGCTCCGGTGACGGGCCGCAAGGAGTGCCGGTGAACAGGTCGGCGCTCGCCGCCGGTGTGCTGCGCAGTGCGCGCTCGCCTGACTACCGGCTGACCGTGGTCAACGGCCCGGTGACCAAGACATTCACCGTCGAGCAGTTGGCCGCGCTGCCGCAGCGCACCCGGTCGCTGCCGATTGCGTGCGTCGAAGGTTGGAGCGTCAACGCCGAGTGGACCGGTATCGTGCTGGCCGACCTGGTGGCCGCGGTCGGCGGCTCGGATAGTGCCGATGTCAGGATGATCTCCCTCGAGCCGCCGGGGCCGTATTCACGAACGACGCTGCCGGCCCGCCATGCCAGGGATTCTCAAACCCTCATCGCGCTCAAGGTCAACGGCGAGACGCTGGATATCGACCACGGGTACCCGTGCCGACTGATCGCGCCCACCAGACCCGGTGTGCTGCAGACCAAATGGCTGACCCGCATCGAGGTGGTGTCGTGACCGTCATTCGTGCCGCACTGGGACTGATCGGCGTCGCTCTCGGCCTCTACGGGTTGACGTTGCTCTGGGATAACCCGGCCGAGGTGATCATCCGGATCGCGATCTGGGCCGCGGCCGGGGTTCTCCTGCACGATTTCGTCTTCGCGCCCCTGAGCGCGGCCGCAGGTTTTGCCGGGCGGCGGCTGATTCCGCTAACGTGGCGGCCACCGATCGCGGTGGCCGCGCTGTGCAGCGTCGTACTGGCACTGCTGGCGATTCCGGTGTTCAGTCGGCCGGGCGCGCACGCCGACAATATGACCGTGCTGGACCGTAATTATCCACTGGGACTCTGGATTTCGCTTGGGCTGGTCTGGGTCTGCGTGCCGGTGTATCTGCTCGCCGTCCGCTGGCTACCAGTTCGTCAGGATGAAATGGTTGAGCGCCAGGGCGCCGATCACGTTGACGGCCAGCCACCACCGGTGTGAGCGCGGCGGGAGTAGCGCAGGGGCGGCCGTCAGCCAGATCATGAATGGCAGCCAGATCCGTTCAGTTTCTGCCTTGCTCAGCATGGACAGATCGGCGCATACGATGGCCGCGAGCGCGCCCAGCACCAACAGGTTCAGCCCGGCCCGCGCCCGGATTGCGGTGATATCGAAGACCCGTCCGATCCCCGCGACACTGCCGAGTCCGATGGCGCAGACCACCGACGCCAGGTTCGCCCAGCTCCAGTACTGGAACGGGCGGTTGACCGCGATGCCCTGCCAATAGCGCTGCTGCACAGCATGGTAACCGTCGACCCACCAGAACCCGGCCAGTGCGAACACCGCCACCACCGCCAACGCGGCGGGCACCGCCACCGCCACTACCCGCAGTGCGGCCCGCCAGTTCCTGGCACACACCAGCACCGCCACCGCGAGCAACCCGATCAGCCCAAGGCCGTAATTCAAAAAGATGGCCCAGCCCAGCACCAGACCCGCCGCGGCGGCCGCGAGAGCCGGGAACCGCACCGTCGCGCTGACCGCCAACGCCAGTAGCGCGATGCCCCAGGCGGCCACCCCGGCGAAATAGCCGTCGGCGGATACCGCGATCCAGATGGCCGTCGGCGCCACCGCGACGAACGGGGCAGCCCGGCGGGCGGTGTCCTCATCGGCCAGGGCGCGGATCGTCACGATGATGGCAGCGGCCGCACTGGACCCGACCAGCACCACAAAGGCGCCCGCCCAGGCGCCGCCGCCCAGCCCGATCCGGTCCAGCCAGACGAACGTCAGCAGGGCACCTGGCGGATGGCCGGAGACATGGGTGATCCAGGAGTCCGGCTGGAAGTCGATGATGCGACGGGAGAAGCTCTGCAGTGCGGCCGGGATATCGGTGATCGTCGGCACCTGGCGCAAATATTCGTGCCGCGCAGTGAGGCGGCCGGCGAAACCGAGTTGCCAGCCGTCGACCATGGCCAGCGAGAACGCCCAGGCGCCAGACGTCGCCCAGGTGAGCAGGGTCAGCGCCCGCCAACCCAGGCGCTGCGCCACCACGGGGCCCCACAGAACCGCGGCGACGCCGATCAGGATTGCCGGTCCGGTGCCCCAGCCGGCATGGGCGTTCCACCACCCGAAGATGGGCGCGGTATTGGCGAAATCGTGAATCTGCTGCGGCGTCATGTTGATCAGCGGGGTGACGATGCCCAGATGCAGATGCGGGACCACGAACGCCGCCACCACCAGAATTACGGCCAACAGGACGGCGACGAGTTCGCGGCGGTGGGCTTTGAGGGGCGTCACGCCTTTCCACCTTATTGCCCACCGGCCGGGCACCCGCTGACGTTTCGGTGACGGCCCCGTACGAAACTGACACCCATGGCGCGCGCGGACATCCCCGAGCCCCCCGACCATTCGTTGCGCAGGGTGCTGGAGATCTCGGCGCCGATCGGCTTGGCGTTCATCCCGCTGGGGATGGCGTTGGGGCTGTTGGTCGTACACGCCGGACTGGCGTGGTGGTGGGCTCCGGTGTTCGCCGCCGTCATCTACGCCGGATCGTTGGAGTTCTTGATGGTCGGGATGGCGGCCTGGCCGTCTCAAATGCGTTCGAGTGCCCATTCTGGGTTTGCGGCGAGAATTCCGCCGTCGACGTTGAAGAAGCTGCCGGTGATGAAGGAGGCGAGGTCGCTGGCGAGGAACGCCGCGAGTGGCCCCACTTCTGCCGGTTCACCGATCCGGCCGGCCGGGTAGACCGCCGACATTCGGCGTTCGGCTTCCCTGGGGTCGTCGGCGTTCTCCCAGGCTCGCGTGGTCAGCGGCGTCCGAATGGCGCCGGGGCAGATCGCATTGACGCGGATGCGGCCGGCGTATTCGAGCGCACTGGTGCGGGTCAGGTTGACTACCGCGCCCTTGGAGACGCTGTAGACACCGAGGAACGGGTCACCGGTGAAGCCGAGGATGGAGGCGGTGTTCACGATGACACCCTTGTCGATGCGCTCGGCGAACTCGATCGTCATCCGCAGCGCCGCGAAGACGTTCACGTCAAACAGGGCGCGGGTGCGTTCGTCGGAGGTGGCTGACAACCGCTCCTCGTACTGGATGCCTGCGTTGTTGACCAAGATGGCGTTATTCAGGGGCTGCTCGGCGAGCTTGTTCAGGGCGTGCTTGCGAATGGCCGCATCAGTGATGTCGCCGACGATTTCGACGTTGGGTGCGTACGTCGAGAATGGTTGGCGGTCAACGCCAATCACCCGCGCACCGGCGTCTGACAGGCTGCGGGCGATGGCCTCGCCGATGCCGGCGGCGGCCCCCGTGACGATCGCAGAGCGTCCTGATAGGTCGATGGCGATCACAGCAAATCCTCCGGTGTCGATCGTGGGGCGGGGCGTTCGACGCAACTCTACGGCAATACTGGTAATACCAGAAGGGGAGTCTTAAAAGCACTGCTCAAGACGTGCAGCGCCCGGATGAGGTCTATAGAGTCGTGTTAAATTGGCATTACTGGTCTAGCCAGTTGACCGTTTGATTGTTATTGTCCCGTTTGACGCGGCCACCGCGTATTACCCACTATCGAAGATGTTGGAAGGGAACGGGTCGATGACCTCAGATCTCACCTCGCCGTCCACCGGAAGGGACGCAGAGCACATAGTCTCCCCTGGGGAGGCCGGCGGGCTCAAAGCCGGCGCAGTGTCCGTGGTCGGGGTGACGGTGCAGAGCGTTGGCCTCATTGGGCCGGCGATCGGTGCCTTGATGACCACGCCATTCATCGTCAGCATCGCGGGTACGGCCGGGGCGTTCGCGTTCCTGGTCGGGTTCCTGTTGATGCTGGTCGCCGCCATCCCGCTTGGTCAGCTGGCCCGCGAGATGCCCTCGGCCGGCGGCTATTACACCTACATCAGTCGGACGCTCAGTGCCCGGCTGGGTTTCCTGGTGTCCTGGCTATGGCTGTTCTACACACCGGTCGCACCGGCCTTCAACCTGGCCGTGCTCGGCTATATCCTCGACAACACCCTTAAGGCCCACTTCGGCTTCGGGTTTCCCTGGTGGCTCGGCATTCTGCTGGGTGCGGTGTTCCTGGTCTTCATGGGTTGGCGAGGCGTCGAACTGTCCGCCAAGGTGTTGATGATCCTGGCGGGCGCCGAGATCGCGATCATGGTCACACTTGCGGTCTGGGGAATGATCGTGCCCGGCGACGGCGGCTTCTCCGCCGCGCCGCTGGTGCCGACGAATGCTCCGTCAGCCAACGCCCTGCTCCTGGGGATTATCTTCTCGATCTTCGCGATCACCGGATGGGAAGGCGCCGCCCCGGCGGCCGAGGAAACAGTCAACCCGCGCCGCAACATTCCCCGCGCGCTGATCGCCGCGGTCGTCGTCACGGGCGTGTTCTTCGTTTTCGTGACCTGGGGCCTGCAGGTCGGATGGGGAGTAAACGATGCCGCCGGTTTCGGTTCCTCTACCGAATCGCCGGCCCTGGTCCTGGCCCAGAAGTTCTGGGGTGGGGGATGGGTGCTTGTGCTGTTTGCACTGGTGAACTCCGTGCTGGCCGTCGCAGTGGCGTCGAACAATGTCTCGACGCGAATGTGGTACGCCATGGCCCGATCAGGCTCGTTGCCCAAGACCTTCGCCAAACTGCACCCCAAGTACCGCACGCCGATCAACGCCGTTGTCCTGCAAGCGATTCTGGTCGTCATCGTCGGTCTCGGCGTCGGCGCCCTCATTGGGCCGGAAAACGAGTTCTTCTTCTTCGGGCTTGCGCTGACCGTGGTGATGGTGTTCGTCTACAGCCTCGGCAACATCGGGGTGATCCGATTTTTCTGGCGCCGACCGGACCGCAACATCCTCACTCAGGTGATCCTGCCGATCGTGAGCACCGTCTCGCTACTGGCAGTCGGGTACTTCTCACTTGTTCCGCTGCCGGCCAAGCCCATCGGCTGGGCACCCGTAGCCGTCGGTGTCTGGGCCGTCATCGGCGTCGGCATCCTGATCGCGATGCGCCTGCTCAAGCATGAGGATTGGCTCAAGCGCGCCGGCGACAGCATGGCCGAGTTGGAGCCCGATACCGCCGAAGACCACACCGGTCCGGTCGTCGACCCCGCGAAGTGACCGTGGCTAAAGCCGAGAATGATCTGGCGGTACGGACCCCTGTGGGTGCGTACCGCTGGGTCGTTGGCGATGGCTTCATCCCGCCGACGAGCACCGGCCCGGCACCGGCGATGACCAGCCACGAGAGCCTCTGCATGCTGAATGCCAACCCCACTCCGGCCTGTCTACAGCTGACGTTCTACTTCACCGACCGCGAGCCTGCGGGCCCGTTCCATCTGACCATCGCCCCCAAACGGGCGCTGCACCAACGGATCAACGACCTGGACGATCCCGAAGTTATCGAACTGGGAGTCGACTATTGCATCGTGGTGACCAGCGATCAGCCAATAGTGGTGCAGCACACCCGGGTTGACACCCGGCAGTCGGCGAACGCGACGATGTCGACTATCGCCTTTCCTGCGTGAGGCAGGGTCAGCCGAGAAGTGACCGCAGGAACTGTCGGTGGTCGTTGTATAAGCCGGAGCATGCGTGCAGCGCCTCGTCGAGTTCGCCCGCGGTGATGCCCGCGGCGAGGCGGCGGTGGTCTTCGAGGATATCCTTGCTCATGGCCTTGCCGTGGGGGCTGATGCGAACCGTCTGGGCAATTTCCCCGGTCATGTCCGACCAGAGTTTCAACAGCATTCCTGAGCGGGCGGCCTCGACGATCGACAGATGCAGGGCAATATCAGGCTCGGTGGTTTCTTTCCCACCCAACACCGCCTCTTCGAGAGCCTGGAACGCTGCGCCGACCTTCCGCCGGTCCCCGTCGTCGGCGCGGGCCGAGGCGAGTCGCAACGCGCCGGCTTCGATAACCTCGCGGGTATCGACGATGTCGAGCAGTCCGAAGGTCTGCGTCGGCTCAATCTCGACGTCGGCGTTGGTGACGAAAGCGCCCCGGCCCATCTGCGTTTCGATGACGTCGAGGGTAGACAGCATGCCGAGAGCTTCACGAATCACTGGGCGGCTGACCGAATATTGTTCGGCGAGTTGGCGTTCCGACGGCAGCTTGGTGCCGACCGGATACTGCCCGTCGCGAATCGCGCGCAGCAGATCGTCGGCGATCCGCGACCGTTGGGTCACCGTATTCTCGGCCACCAAGGCTCCCTCTCGTCGGTTTGACTGGTAATACCAGACCCGTATTGTTCAAGGATGCCATCCTCGAATGCATTCGGGCAAGATCAACTCGTTACGTCGGGCCCCACCGGGCCATGCCGCATTGTCGATCTGACCATGCCGATAGCCGACGGTATGGACGCCTTTCCGGGAGAACCAACTGCGCGCTTCTCGCGGTTCTCCTCGGTGTACGACGACACCGGTATCGAGATGTGGAGTGTCGAGATGTTCAGCCAGCTCGGCACGCATCTCGACGCGCCCTGCCACTTCGTAGTCGGTGGCGCAGGAGTGGATGCGCTCGACCTGCGTCGCTGCATCGGACCGGCGTTGGTGATCGACCACCCGGCCTCGGCGGGCGCGGTCATCGAAGTGCACCACTTGGCACCCTACGAGGAGTCTCTGCGCCGCACTCGTCGGGTACTGATCCGCACCGGGTGGGACGTGCACTTGGGTACCGCGCAATACTGGACCGCCATCCCTGAGGTTTCTGTCGCCGCGGCCGGCTATCTGGTCGACCTTGGTGTCGTCTTCCTCGGGTTAGACACTCCGACGCCGAGTTTCACAGATCTGCACGAGGTGCATCGGGTGCTGTTGGGCGCGGAGGTGGTGATCACCGAGTGCCTCGTCAACCTCGGTAGCCTCCGTGCCGAGACGTGGCTGGTGTGCCTGCCGCTGCCGCTGGTCGGGCTCGACGGGTCGCCGGTGCGCGCGATCGCACTTGAGCCGCGCTGACTGTTAGCGCTTGATTGCCGCAAGGCCCTCGCGCAGTGCGGCGATTGAGTGGTCGATGTGATCGTCGGTGACGGCGGTGGATAGGCAACCGGTGCCTCGCGGCATTACCAGCACCCCGCGCAACAACAGTTCGAGCCGTAGGTCGGCGAACTTCGCAGTATCCGTGCGACGGTGGGCACGATACGACGTCACCGGCTCGGAGGTGATGGCGATATTGAACATCGAACCGATCCCGTTGACGTGCACGGGAACACCAGCACGCCCGAACTCCTCCCGGATGGCCACGCGCAGCCGCTCGGTGCGGGTTTCGAGAATGTCGTAGTCGGCCTGCCCGAGGTCGCGCATCGCCGCTTGGCCCGCGGCGAGGAACACCGGCGACGCAGTGAAGGTACCCGTCTGCAGCACGCGCGGTCCGTCGCCGGACAGCACTTCCATCAGGTCGGCACGGCCACCGAACGCGGCGAGGGGATAGCCGCCGCCCATGATCTTTCCCACCGCGACGAGGTCAGGGGCGTAACCCCATCGGCCTTGCGCGCCGTGGTAGCCCACCCGCAGCGACTGCACCTCGTCGAAGACGACCAGTGCGCCGTGCGTACGGGCAGACTCGAACACGGCGTCGAGGAAGTCCCGCTCGGCCGTGATGAGCGCAGAATTACCGAGGAAGGGTTCGATGACGACACCGGCGATCTCAGTTCCCCAGCGTGCGAAAGCATCCCGGACCGACGCCACGTCGTTGTAGATGGCGGTAACCGTGTGTGTGGGTTCCAGACCCGCTGACTCGGGGCGTGCGGGCGCACTGGAAGCCAAAGGCAGCGGCGGCTGCCCGATGTCCTGGTAGAGCTCGTTGTACGAGCCGTGAAAAGCGCCTTCAAATTTCAGGATCCGACTGCGATCGGTGTTCGCCCGGGCGACCCGTACCGCGAACTCGACCGCTTCCGATCCGGTCGTGGTGAAGTGCAGGCGCTGCATGGCGGGCACCCGGTGCTGCAGTTCCGACGCGTACTGCGCCTCGCGCGGATGAGCCGTGCCGATGGCCGACGAGGTCGACAGCTCGGCGACGACGGCTGCGGTCGTGCCGGCGTGGCCATGACCGTGCGGGAGGCTGGTGAAGTTGTTGATCAGGTCGAGGTAGTCGTTACCGTCGACGTCTGTGATCACGGCGCCAGCTGCCGTAGCCGCATAGAACGGGTAGGGCTGGTAGGCCAGCGTTGCGCGGGAAACCCCGCCCGGTATTACCAGATTGGCATGGACAAAAAGCTCGCGTGACTGTGGCGTGCGCGTCAGATAGTCGTTGATCGACGGCGTGGTGGTAGTCGAAGTCACGTTATTCGTCTCCTTCTTGCCCAGCTGAACTGGGACTTTGCGCCATCCTCGGCGTGGATCGTCCGTATGGGGCGCGGACGGGGAGTCAGGATAAGTCTAGCGCGCCGGCCATATATTGGTCTAGCCTGTCATACCAGTTGAGAGGAGCCTCATGACTCAAGCACCAACAGGTCCCGTCATTGCGGGCAGCACGCTGCCCTTACCGTCGGTCGCGGTCGCGGACTCTCATACCTGGCATCGTGGACTGGCGGCACTGGCCCGTGGCGGATTCGAATGGGTCGACGTCGTCGACTCGTGGATACCGTTCGGTGACCTGTCCGCCGAACAGGGCGCCTTATTCGGGCAGAGCGTGAAAGAAGCTGGACTGCAGCTTGCCGGAATGTCTGCCATTAGGCGCAGTGTCATCGACCCGATTGACGGCGATGCCAACCTGGCTTACACCCATCGCGCACTCGACGTCGCCGCCGCGTCCGACGCGCCGGTGTTGTCGATCGGCTTTCACCGTCCCCTGACGCCACTGCAAAGGGAATGGGCGTTCTGGTCGGTGCCTTGTCCGCGCGACGACCCCGAGGATCCCGAGGTGTGGACAGTGGCCATTGCGCGGCTCCGCGACCTGTCCCGACATGCCGCCGACGTCAATGTCCAACTGTCGCTTGAACTCTACGAGGACACACTGCTCGGCAGCGGTGCATTGGCCGCCAGGCTTGTCGAGGACGTCGGTTCGCAGGCACTGGGAATAAATGCCGACCTGGCCAACTTGTACCGCGTTCCGCGGCGGCTGACTGAGAGCTGGCTCGAGTCGTTCAGCGTGTGCCTGCCGCACCTGAACTATTGGCACGTCAAGAACTATCGACGGACCGAAGGATACCCAGATGGGCCGTTCCTGGCGTGGCCGACGCAATTGGCCGACGGCGACCTCGACTATCGCCTGCTCCTCACAATGGCGCTGGAGTACGGGTACACCGGGCCGATCTGCATCGAGCAGTACGGCGGGGACGGACTGACCGCGCAAATCGCCGGCCGACGGTATCTGTCCGATCTGCTCGCCGACCGAAGTTCTTCCTCCTGTTGAACAGCGACTGACATCTGGCCATTCTGCAATTAACGGTGTGAGAACAGGGTGGGGACAGTCACTATGAGCAACGACGACCAAGCAGCAACATTCACCCACGACCTGGCACAGGAAAAAGTCACCCCGACCTGCGCAACCGGACGTCTTATACAACCGTCTCGTTGTCGGATCCGCCACAGAGGTGAGAAAAACACTTCCGCCATCGTGATGAGAATTCTGCAAACCTGCCCTTATAGAGGTCGCGATCCGCCACGATCTTTGAGAACCGGTCAGTACAGCTGGCTGCGGATTTTCTCCTCACTGAGCTCACGTTCCCATTCGGCCAGGCTCAGTCCCTGGTCGATCGCGTGGATCATCTGCGCGACGCTCGGCAGCGCGGTGGGGTTCCAGGTGTCGGGCTGCCAGGTGTCGGATCGCAGAAAAGCCTTGGGGCAGTGGAAAAACACTTCCTCGACCGCGATCTCCAGGGCCAGGATCGGCCGCTTCCCTTTGACCGTCATCTCGTCGAAGTAGTCGGCGTCGGACAACACGGTCGCGCGTCCGTTCACGCGCAGCGTGTCACCGCGCCCAGGGATCACGAACAGCGTGCCGACGTGCGGGCGTTGCAAAATGTTGAGGAACCCGTCGACCCGCTTGTTGCCCGGTCGCTCGGGGATCGCGATGGTGGTCTCGTCGATGACGTGCACGAACCGCCCGGACGGATCGCCCTTGGGTGACACATCAAGTCGGCCATCGGCATCGGTGGTGGCGACGAAGCCCAGCGGCGAGTGCCGCAGCCAGTCCTGATGGATCGGCGCCAGGGTGTCCACCACTTTCTCGGCCACCATTTTGGCCGGGTGGCCGACGATGGCGCGGAGGTCTTCGACATTGCTGACTTCATGCCGCATCGCTTCATTCTGCGCCACGCGGGCCGCAAAATTCAGCCTCCGTAGTGCTCGACCAGCCTGCGCCGATCCAGCTTGCCGATCCCGCGGCGGGGGAGTTCGTCGACGATGTGCAGCTCACGCGGTGCGGCCGTCGGATCCAATGACGCCGCGACGTGTTCGCGGAGTTCGGCCAGGGTGGGGGCCACCGCGCCGGGGGCGACGGCTATCGCCGCGACCACCCGCTGGCCCAACCGGTCGTCGGGCAGGCCGAAAATCGCGCAGTCGGCCACGGCGGGATGGGTGGCCAGTACCGCCTCCACGGGCTGCGGCAACACGGTCAGCCCGCCGGTGCTGATCGCCTCGTCGAGTCGGCCCAACACCTGTAACACCCCCGAATCATCAAGCACACCAGCATCGTCGGTGTGAAACCAGCCCGCCTCGGCGAACGGGTCCTGGTCGGGCGGATTGCGGTACCCCTTCGCCAGTGGGGCGCCACCGAGCACAATTCGCCCGTCGGGGTCGATCCGTACCGTCACACCGTCAAGCGGTAACCCGTCGTACACGCATCCGCCGGCAGTCTCGCTCATGCCGTAGGTGCGGACCACCGAAATACCGGCGGCGGCAGCACCTTCCAAGACCGGTAGGGGAGCGGGCCCGCCCCCGATGAGTACCGCGTCCAGCTCGGCCAGCGCCGCCGTCGCAGCGGGATCGAACAGCGCCTTGGCAAGTTGGGCGGCCACCAGCGAGGCGTAGCGACGCCCTGAGCCCATGGCCTGCACCGCAGCGGGCAGTGCGGCGATGTTGAAGCCGGCCGAGACGTCCAGTTCGACGGGAACCGTCCCGGCCAGCACGCTGCGGATCAGGACCTGCACACCGGCAATGTGGTAGGGCGGCAGCGCCAACAGCCACGAGCCAGGTCCGCCGAGGCGGTCATGGGTGGCCGATGCGCTCGCGATCAGGGCCGGGGCGGTCAGCATTGCGCCCTTAGGGGTACCTGTGGTCCCCGACGTCGACACGACAACCGCCACATCGTCGTCGATGGGCTCGCCGACCCGCAAAGCCGTTGTCAGTAGCTCGGATTGGCGCGGATCGTGGCCAGGCACCGGAAGGACCGCGGCCTCACGCCCATCCAGCACACCTTCCAGCGCAGCCAACATCGACAGCGCCGAGGGACCCGGCGGGACGACGAGCGTGCGCAGGACCGTTATTCGGCTGCCTCGCTGTCGCGGGGATCGTCCAGCGGCCAACCGTGCGCAGCCAGCGTCACCCGAACGCGCTCGACATCCTCTGGTGTCGGCAGCTCGTCGGTCATCTGGGTGATCAGCACCCCGATGTCCACATCATCGATCTCGTGGCGGTCGATGAGTTCCTGCACCACAACTTGGATTTCGTCGTTGCTCAGTCGCCGGGACAGCAGTGCAAACAGCGGCACCCGGTCAGGGCCGGGCACGCCTTCCGGGTAACCGGCGGTAACCCACGAAACGATCTTGCTGATAAATCCGTTCACGCCTTCAACTTCCCCACGGGGGCGGTCCAGTCAGCCTGGAGACTTGCAGGGTCGCGATTTTACTTGTGCTTCGCGCCGAGGATGTACATACCCGTGTGCTGGCCGATGAAATCACGGGCGATGAACAACACACCGATGATGACCGCAGCGAGCACGAGGGCGAACAACACATAGCTCAGCGCGAGCAATGCCGGGTTCTTCTTGGTGGCGCCGCCATGGGAGACGACACCGACACCTTCGGCATTGAGCCGCACTCCGAGGGAGAACAGGGAGGGCAGTCCGGCGCCGAGGATGAGCCCGACGACGATAATCTGGAAGATGGCGGTGGGGTTGATCCAGCCGTTCACGATGTAAGGCCTTTCAGTCTGTCTAGGTCGTCGATCGTTAAACGGTGGTTTTGGCGGTCTTCGGGGCGGCTGTATCGCTCGTGCCGGCCGTCAGGCTGCCTTCCCATTCGTCATTGACGTTGTTGTGGTTGATCGGTGCCTTGCGCGACTGCAGGTAGATGGCACCGGCGGCGGCGACCAGCATCAGGAACCCGACGGTCGCACCGGCGAAACCGCCGATGAAGTGTGTGATCCAGTACGTGATGGCACCGACGAGCGCAGCCGACGGCAGGGTGATCAGCCAGGCGGCCGCCATCCGGCCTGCCACGCCCCAGCGGACCTCGGCGCCGGGCTTGCCGACGCCGCTGCCCAGGATCGAGCCGGTGGCGACGTGGGTGGTGGACAGCGAGTAGCCGAAGTGGCTGGACAGCAGAATGATTGCGGCCGAAGAGGTTTCGGCAGCCATGCCCTGCGGGGACTTGATCTCGACCAGGCCCTTGCCCAGGGTGCGGATGACGCGCCAGCCGCCCAGATAGGTGCCGGCGGCGATCGCGGCCGCGCAGGACAGGATCACCCAGAACGGGGGCAGTGTGTCGGTCTTGCTGGCGGCGCCGTAGGAGATCAGCGCCAGGAAGATCACGCCCATCGTCTTTTGCGCGTCGTTCGTGCCGTGGGCCAGTGAGACCAGCGAGGCGGAGCCGATCTGTCCGTAGCGGAAACCCTTGTCGGTGCGGGCTTCGGGAACGCCGCGGACGAATCGGTACACCAGCCAGGTGCCGACGGTGGCGACCAGGCCGGCGATGAAGGGCGCCAGTGCGGCGGGGATGAGGACCGTGGAGACCAGGCCCTTCCAGATCACGCCGTGGCCACCGACCGCGGCGAGCATGGCGCCGACGATGCCGCCGATCAACGCATGCGAGGAGCTGGACGGGATGCCCAGGAGCCAGGTCAGCAGGTTCCAGACGATGCCGCCGACCAGGCCGGCGAACACGATCTCCAAAGTGACCAGGCCGGCGTCGACCAAGCCCTTGGCGATTGTCGCGGCGACCGCGGTGGACAGGAAGGCGCCGACGAGGTTCAGCGACGCCGAAAGCGTCACCGCAGTCTTAGGGCCAAGGGCGCCGCTGGCAATCGACGTCGCCATGGCGTTTCCGGTGTCATGAAAGCCGTTGGTGAAGTCGAAGGCGAGCGCCGTGACGACGACAATGATCAGGAGGAAAAGCTGAAGGTCCACGCCGAGAATTGTGGCGGTTCGTGAGGTCTTCTGTAAAACCAATGGACAAAGAATTCGCAGGTGAACTTGCATTCGCCGTGCGATGTTCGCCTGTTGTTAACCTCTGGTGTCGTGCCGTAATGGATGCATCTCAGGGACCTGAACAAAAATGAGGTTCACGCCGTCCGGATCGGTGATGTGCATCTCGTGCAGACCCCACGGTTCCCGCCGGGCTTCGCGTGCGATGGCAACCCCGCGGCCGCAAAGTTCGGCCTGGATTTGGTAGAGGTCGCGGACCTGTAGCCACAGTGCGCCGGGGAACGGCGGGGCGCCCGCGGCAGGTGCGCCGTGACCGGCAAGCTCGATCAGTGACTGGCCGGCGTAGAACACCGTGCCGCCCTCGTATTCGCGGGCGATGGCCAAGCCGATGTCGTCGCGGTAGAAGGTCAGCGAACGTTGGTAGTCCGCCGGCCGGAACAGCACCCGGCTGGCCAGGATTTCCATCGCCCAAACGTACCTTTGGGTCATTTTGTGCGAGTGCTCGGCACCATGTCGTCGATCTCGGCGAAGCGGGTCAGCGGTTCGGCTGAACGTTCTGCCGTTTCATGATTCCGTTGAGCCAACCGGGGGCGACGAGGTCGAGGGCGCGGGCGGTGACCGCCACCCGCGGCGCGATTCGCACCGGCCGGGTCCGGGCCGCGGTGACCATCCATTCGCCCGCCTCGGCCGGTGTCAATGCGGGCATGCCGTCATAGGCCTTCGTCGGGACGATCATCGGCGTCGACACCAGCGGGTAGTACAGCGTGGTGGAGTGCACCCCGTAGCGCGACCACTCGGTCTCGATCGCCCTGCTGAACGCCGACAGCGCGGCCTTCGACGAGTTGTACGCCGCAAACAGGGGAGCGGCCTCGGTCATCACGCCCCAGGTCGCGACGTTGATGATGTGGCCGTCACCGCGTTCGATCATCGCGGGCGCAAAGCCGCGGATCAGCCGCAGCGGTGAGTAGTAGTTCAGCGTCATGGTGCGCTCGACGTCATGCCAGCGGTCCAGCGATTCCGCGGCCGGTCTGCGAATCGAGCGACCGGCGTTGTTGATCAGAATATCCACCGCCCCAACGGTTTCCACCAACTCGTCGATGGCATCGAGGTCGGCGAGGTCGCACGGGACGGCCTGCGCGTCGCCACCACCCGCGCTGATGCGCTCCACGAGTGCGTCCAACAGGTCGACCCGCCGGGCCACGACGATCACCGTCGCTCCGGCGGCGGCCAACTGTTCGGCGCCGGCCTCACCGATCCCCGACGAGGCGCCGGTGACCAGGATGCGTTTACCGCGCAGGTCGATGTTGGTGCCGATAGACAATGAAGCGAGACTCAGTGGCGGGCGCATCGCGGTCAGCGAGATGGCCTCGGCCAGCTTGCGTCGCAAGGGGTTACTACTCACCCACGGAGTTTAGGTCCCTGTGATTCGGGCGCGGAAACCCGCGGTCACCGCGGCTTAGCGCGCCCAAATCCCTAGAAGTAGCGGGGGTACGGGCTCCAGTCTGGGTCCCGTTTCTCCAGGAACGCGTCGCGGCCCTCGACGGCCTCATCGGTCATATACGCCAACCGGGTGGCCTCCCCGGCGAACATCTGCTGCCCGACCAGGCCGTCGTCGAGCAGGTTGAACGCATACTTGAGCATGCGCTGGGCCTGCGGGGACTTCCCGTTGATCAACGCC
Organism: Mycobacterium sp.; assembly: GCF_965229105.1. GTDB lineage: Bacteria > Actinomycetota > Actinomycetes > Mycobacteriales > Mycobacteriaceae > Mycobacterium. The sequence goes on along the minus strand of NZ_OZ245858.1, from coordinate 6,054,934 downwards.
GCCCACTCCAGGCCGACCTTCTCCAGATCGGCGTGATCGACGACCTCGTTGACGGCACCCATCTGATGCATCTGCTCAGCGCTGTAGGGCTTGCCGAGGAAGAAGATCTCGCGGGCGAACTTCTGCCCGACCTGCTTGGCCAGATAAGCGCTGCCGTAGCCGCCGTCGAAGCTGCCGACATCGGCATCGGTTTGCTTGAACCGGGCGTGCTCGCGGCTGGCCAACGTCAGATCGCACACCACATGCAACGAATGCCCACCCCCGGCGGCCCACCCGTTGACCAGGCAGATCACCACCTTCGGCATGAATCGGATCAGCCGTTGCACCTCCAGGATGTGCAACCGGCCGGCGCGGGCCGGGTCGACGGTTTCGGCCGATTCTCCGGCGGCGTATTGATACCCGCTGCGCCCCCGGATGCGCTGATCTCCTCCCGAACAGAACGCCCACCCGCCGTCCTTGGCCGACGGACCGTTACCGGTCAGCAGGACCACGCCGACGTCGGGGCTCATCCTGGCGTGATCGAGTGCGCGGTACAGCTCGTCGACGGTGTGCGGGCGAAACGCGTTACGCACCTCGGGCCGGTCGAACGCGATGCGCACGGTCGGCTGCCGCACGCCCTCGGCGACCTGGCGGTGATAGGTGATATCGGTCAGATCCTCGAACCCCGCCACCGTCTGCCAGGCGCTGGGATCGAACGGGTTGGTATCGCTCACTCGTCGACTGTAGGGGGTACCTGATCAGAGATCGAAGCCGTAGTCACGCAGCGCCGTGAGCAGCCCGTCGGGGCGTTCTGATGTCGGTAGCGGATCGACCAGGATGAAATCGCAGCCGACCGCGCGAGCCCCGCCGTCGGCCTCTTCACTGTCACCGACCATGACGGCATCGGCGGCGGCGACACCGAGCCGCTCCAGTGCGGTGGTGAAGATCTTCGGGTTGGGCTTGACCGCCCCCACCTCGAATGAGAGCACGAAGTCGTCGACGTAGCGGTCCGCGCCGATCGCCGCGAACGCCGGCCGGACATCGAACGCGATATTCGACACCACACCGGTGCGGACGCCCTGCTCGGACAGCCCCCGAAGGGCGGCGACGGTATCGGGGTACGGCGCCCAACTGGCCGGGGTGATCACCCGCTGATAGAGCGATTCGGCGTGATGATCGGCCACGCCGGATTCGCGCAACACATGCAGGTAGGCCTCGCGGTGCAGGTGCGGTGCGAGGTCGCGGTTGACCCAGGCGTGGTACTCCGCGGGCCCCATCTCCACCGAGCGTCCGGTCGGCGCGGTCAGCCGACGCATCAGCTCGGCCTGTAGGTGGCCGTCTACCTCTTTGTCATCGACCGACATGCCCGCGAACCAGCTGTCGTCTTCTTCCAACCGGAACAACGTGCCGGAGAAGTCGAAAAGGGCGGCTCCACGAGGAGATCGGGATGGCGACACCATCTGATCGTGCCATGATGCGCGCTTGGCTCCTGACGGATTGAAAACGCAGAAAACGGCTATCCACACCGGGTGCCAGGCCCAGCCCCCGTCTCGGCGTCCTTCCAGCAGGTAGCCGTCGTCATCCCCGCCCACGATGAGGCGGAAAACCTGCCGCGGACGCTGCGTGCCGTGCTCACCGCCGCAACGTGCGTGCCGGTACCGGTTTCTGTCGTCGTCGTCCTCGACAACTGCTCCGATACAAGTGCACAGCTCGCCGGCCAATACGGGCCCGACGTGCACTTTGTCACTGTCGAAGCGGGCAATGTCGGTGCAGCTCGCGCCGCAGGCTTCTGCTACGCGCAAACCTTGACCGAACCGTCGGGGGCTGACAAGACGTGGTACGCCACGACCGATGCCGACAGCAGGGTCGACCCGGACTGGTTGCTGCGCCAACTGGCCGGGAACACCGACATGGTGCTGGGTGTGGTGCGGGTGGCCAACTGGCGCAAGCTGTCTCCCGCGGCGATCGCGCGATATGTGAAGGCGTACTACGCCCGCGTTCATGCCGGCAGCCACGATCACGTCCACGGCGCCAATATGGGCTTCCGGGCCGACGCGTATTGGAAGGTGGGCGGATTTCGGGCCCTTGCCACCGGCGAGGATGTCGAACTGGTCGAGAGGTTCGAGACCGCCGGTTATCGGATCCACCGGGACGCAGGTATCTCGGTGACGACGTCAGCACGAGCCCAGGGCCGCGCCCCTGAGGGCTTCGCACAACATCTTCGTGACATGTCGAAGTCGGTAAGACCCTCAACGGCAAAGGATTCGGTGTGACGGCCGGGCTGGTCCGGCACTGGTTGGAGTCCGGCCGGCTCAATCTGCCCCTGCCCGCCGCAGGCCAGACAGTGACGCGCTGGCAACGCCTGGCCGAGCTGACCAAAAACGATATCGTCGCCGGCCGTTTGGCCGAGGCACACGTCGACGCGGTGGCCATCCTGGCCGAGCTCGGTGGTGTCCCGCCTCGTTCTGGTGAGTTGTGGGCGGTGTGGGCAGCTGAATCCTCGGATGCCGTGCTGACTGCCACCATCCGCGGTGGCAGCGTGAGCCTCAGCGGCACCAAACCGTGGTGCTCGGGCGCGGGCTTCTGCACCAACGCGTTGGTCACGGCGCGCCTGGAGGACGGTAAACGGGGACTGTTCGCCGTCCCCATCACCGACCCGGCGGTGCGGCCGCTGCCGAGCACCTGGTGGAACCCGGGAATGGCCGGAAGTGACACGCGCTCAGTACAATTCACCAACGCTCCGGCGGTTGCGATCGGTGACCCAGGCGACTATCTGAACCGGCCGGGATTCTGGCACGGTGCCATCGGTGTCGCCGCTTGCTGGCTTGGCGGCGCCCGCGTCGTAGCAGCGCCGTTGTATGCGCGGGCGGCTAGCGAATCTGCCGACCCGCACGCACTTGCGCACTTGGGTGCGGTCGACGCCGCCCTGGTCGCCGCGGAGGCGACCCTGGCTGCTGCGGCGACGCAGATCGACGCCGACCCGGTCAACCAGTCCGGTGGCGCCGAACTGCTGGCGCGCCGGGCCCGCGCGGTTGTCGAGCATGCCGTCGACGAAGCCATCACCCGGACCGGTCGGGCCCTGGGGCCCGGTCCGTTGGTCCAGGACGCCGCGCACGCCCGCCGGGTGGCGGACCTGACGGTGTATGTCCGGCAGAGTCACGCCGAACGGGATTTGGAAGCGCTGGGTCGTCTTGCGGGAGCCCGTCAGTGACAAGCACGCGGGATGGCAATGGCGCGCGCTTTGCGGCCGTTCCCCTCGACGGCGGTGGTACGAGTGTCAAGGAGTGGCTGGCCGGTGACCGCCTGCCCGCGCTGGATGTCACTGGCTGCGAGAGGCTCTTCGTCGTCGGCGCCCATCCCGACGACGAAACCCTGGGCTTTGGCGGCACATCGGCGCGGCTCGCGGCCGCGGGTGTCGATGTGCAGGTGGTTTCTGTCACCGACGGCGGCGCGGCCTACCCCGACATGTCGGTCTTCGACCGCATCCAGTTGGAACGCGTCCGTCGGGTCGAATTGATCAAGGCGACAAGCAGTCTCGGTGTCCGGGCGCCGATCTTCTTCGGGTTACCCGATGGTGCCGTCAGCGAGCACGAGGGCACCTTGACCGATCTTCTGGTGGAGATCCTCGACGGCGCGGCCAGTAACACCTGGGTGGCGGCCACCTGGCGCGGCGACGGCCATCCCGACCACGAAGCCGTCGGCCGGGCCGCCGCAGCGGCCGTCGCCCGCTGCGGCGCGACGCTGGTGGAATACCCGGTGTGGATGTGGCACTGGGCCACCCCGGGTGACCCCGACGTGCCGTGGGATCACGCGTTCTCGGTGCCGTTGGATCGCAGTGCACTGGGACGCAAACAGCATGCGGCGCAGTGCTTTCACAGCCAGTTCGAGTCCACACCCACCCAACCGGCCCTGCTGCCACCGTTCGTGCTGCGCCGGTTGCTGGCGGTGGGGGAGGTGGTGTTCCGGTGAGCGGCCGCCTGCCCGATACCTACTTCGATCAGATCTACGCCGATGCTGAGGATCCGTGGCAGCTGGCGACCCGCTGGTATGAGCAACGCAAGTATGCGATCACCATGGCGCTGCTGCCGCAGGCACGTTATCGGCACGCCTTCGAACCCGGTTGTTCCATCGGCACCGTGACCGAATTGCTCACCCAGCGATGCGATCACGTCACCGCCGTCGATGTCGCCGAGGCCGCGTTGGCCACAGCCGATCACCGGCTGCGTTCCGCGGGCTGCCGCGACCAGGTGACACTGAGCAGGTCGGCACTGGATGTGCCATGGCCTGCTGAGTCATTCGACCTGGTCATGCTCAGCGAGGTTGCCTACTACCTCGACGCCGAACTGCTGGCGCAGGTGTTGAGCCGGGAGTGTGCGCGGTTGCCCGGGGCGACCGTTGTTGCCGCGCACTGGCGCCACGAGGTGGCCGATTACCCGCTGTCCGGTGACGCCGCCCACGATGTCATTGCCGCCACACCCGGCCTGGTGTCGGTGGGCCGCTATCGCGACGACGATGTCGTCATCGAAGTATTCGGAGCCGACGGCCCCTCCGTCGCAGTCCGCGAAGGTGTACCCGGCGCGCGGTGACTCGGGGCGCACCTTCTTCCGCCGAGCAGACGCAAAATGCCCCCGACACGCCGCGACGAGTAGGCACTTTGCGACTGCTCGCGATGGGAAATGGGGCCCGTGCCCATCCCGTCCTCCCCCCAAGTGCAGTAGTGCACTACTCACGTGCTGCCCCCCGATGTCGGCGACGCTGTTCGCAGCCGACATTGGGGGATGAGAATGGCACACATTGGCGACCACGCCGTCGTACTCGGGGCAAGCATGGCCGGGATGCTGGCGGCTCGGGTGCTCAGCGATTTCTACCGGACGGTCACGGTGGTGGATCGTGATGTGCTGCCGCCCGACGCCAGCGGGCCGCGCCGCGGGGTGCCGCAGGGCAGGCATGCCCACGCGCTGACTGCCGGCGGTGGCCGGATCGTCGGTGAGCTGTTTCCCGGCCTGCTCGATGAGCTGGTCGCAGCGGGTGCCCCCGTGTTGGATCAGGGTGATTTTTCCGGTATCGACCTGTCGATTCGTGGGCACCGGATCGTCAGGTTCGGGACGTTTCGGGATACGACGTTCGCGGTGTACTCGCCGAGCCGACCACTGCTCGAATGCCATGTGCGACGACGGCTTCGGGCCATTCCCAATGTCACGGTGTGCGACGGCCATGACGTCGCGCGGCTCACCTCGCGGGCACAACCTGACCGCATCGACGGCGCAGTGGTGATGCCCAGGGGTGGCGGCGAGGCGGTGACGCTGACGGCCGATCTGGTGGTCGATGCGACGGGACGGGGCTCGCGCGCTCCGGCGTTCCTGGAACAGCTCGGCTTCGCCCGACCGGTGGAACAGGAAGTCGTTATGCGAGTGGCCTATTCAAGCCAGCTGCTCAAGATGGAGCAAGGGGCCCTGACCGAGCATCTGGTCAATGTCTTCCCGGTGCCCGATCGGCCGCGACTGGCAGCATGTGCGGCCTACGAGGACGACACCAGAATGCTCACCGTGGGTGGGATGCTCGGACTCGACCCGCCAGGCGATTTCCCCGGAATGCTGGACTTCATCGAAGATTTCATGCCGGCGTATGCGATGGACGCACTGCGAACTGCCGAACCGATCTCTGAGGTGGCTCGTTACCGGGTGCCGTCGAGTCGGTGGCGGCGCTACGACACGTTGCGACGAATGCCGAAGGGACTACTGGTCTTCGGAGATGCCGTCTGCAGTTTTGACCCGATCTACGGCCAGGGCATGACGGTGGCCGCGATGGAAGCGATCGCCCTGCGCTACTGCCTGCTGCGCGGCACGACGCAGCTTCCGCGGCGATTCTCGAAGGCCGCGGCCAAGGTGGTGGCGGTCGCCTGGCAGATGGCCGCCGGATCGGATCTCGCGCTTCCCGGCGTGGAGGGGGAGCGAACGACGGCCATCCGGTTGACCAACTGGTTCACCGATCAGGTGTTGGCCGCCGCGGAAACCGATACCGTTGTCGCCGAGAAGTTTCTGCGAACAGCGGGATTCATCGATCCGCCCAGCGCCCTGGTCCATCCGTCGGTGTTGCGGCGCATCTTTTTCCGCCGAGCAGACGCAAACATCCCTCGACACGCCGCGGCGAATGGGACATTTGCGTCTGCTCGCGAGGGAAAAATCAGCCGATAGCCCGGCCCGCACCTTCCCAGAACCGCGCCCGCACCGCCTTCTTATCCGGCTTACCGAGCCCGGTCACCGGCAGCGCGTCGACGATGAACACCTGCTTGGGCACCTGGACCGAACCCTTGCGTTCCTTGACCGCCGCCTGGATCTCGGCAGTCAATGTTGCGACGGCGGTCTCATCGCTGGCGGCATCGGAGCGCAGCACCACCACCGCTGTCACGGTTTCGCCCCACTTGTCGTCGGGACTGCCGACGACGCATACCTGTGCCACCGAAGGATGCTCGGCGACAACATCTTCCACCTCACGCGGGTACACGTTGAAGCCACCGGTGACGATCATGTCCTTGACGCGGTCGACGATGAACCAGTAGCCGTCTTCGTCCTCGCGGGCCATATCGCCGGTGCGCAACCAGCCGTCCTTGAAGGTTTCGGCGGTCTGCTCCGGCAACTGCCAGTAGCCGCCCGAAAGCAGCGGCCCGGAGACGCAGACCTCGCCGACCTCGCCCTGGGGCACCGCATTGCCCTCGGCGTCGAGCAGTTCGCAGCGCGCGAACAGGGTGGGCCGACCACACGAGGTCAACCGCTTTTCGTCATGGTCCTTCTTGCCGAGGTATGAGATGGCCATCGGTGCCTCGGACTGTCCGTAGTTCTGCGCGAAGATCTGTCCGAACCGGTCGATGGCCTCGGCCAGGCGGACCGGGTTGATCGCCGATGCGCCGTAGTAGACCGTTTCCAGCGATGACAGATCGCGGGTGCGTGAATCGGGATGATCCATCAGGGCGTACAGCATCGCAGGCACCACGAATGTGGCGGTGATCTTGTGCTCCTCGATGTACTGCAGAGCCGCGCCCGGGTCGAATTTCGCCATCACATGCATCTCGCCACCCTTGATCAGGGTCGGCAGGAAGTAGGCGGCACCGGCATGCGACAGCGGCGTGAGCATCAGGAATTTCGGGCGCTCAGGCCACTCCCACTCGGCGAGCTGAATGGTGGTCATCGTGGTGGTGGCCTGCGACGTCATCATGACGCCCTTGGGTTTGCCGGTGGTGCCGCCGGTATAGGACAGGCCGTTGACGTGATCGGGTGCCAGATTCGCGGCGGTCAGCGGTCCCGGTTCGTACTTTTCCGCCTCGGCGGTCAGGTCGACGACTGTGCTTTCGGCCGCGGCCGCGGCGCTTGCCAACTCTGGCGGCACCGGACCGATCGTCAGGACCTGCTTGAGGGTGCCCACCTTGCCCAGCAGCCCGATGGCCCGTTCGGTGAACATCGGATTGGGGTCGATGATCAGCGTGGTCGCACCGGAATCCGACAGCACGTAGGCATGGTCGTCGAGTGACCCCAGCGGGTGCAGTGCCAACCTGCGGTACCCCTGGGTTTGCCCGGCGCTGGTGATCATCAGCACCTCGGGGCGGTTCAGCGACAGCAGCCCTGAGGTTTCACCGGAGCCCGCGCCCAGCCCTTCGAACGCCTGGATGTACTGGCTGATCTTGGCGGCCAGCTGACCGCCGGTCAGCGTCGTGTCACCGAGATGCAGAACGGGCTTGTCCTTGTGCCTTTTGAGGGCCCCGATCAGCAGGTGGCCGGAGTGGACGGGATGGCGCAACAGGTCATCACTCATAACCGCCAGACTAGAACGTGTTGCAGTTTCCGTCAGCCAGGTGGGTCGATTCCGGCGTCGGTCCCTTACTTTTTGGCGCCCTCGAGCTGCTCGCGCCACACTTTTTCTTTTTGGACGTACTCGTTGTCCGCCGGGAACTCGTCGAGCGTCGGGACGCGCCGGACCTCCAGCTTCACTCCCGGCCCCAGCGGACATTTCTTGGCCCATTCGGCGGCCTCCTCCTTCGAGGACACCTCCAGCATCCAGAACCCGGTGAAGAGTTCCTTGGCCTCGGCGTACGGTCCGTCGGTCACCACCGGCGGGTCGGTGCTGAAGTCGACGACGAAGCCGCCGTCCTCGGGCGGGGCCAGTCCCTCGCCGGAGAGGATCACCCCCGCATTCATCAGTTCCTCGTTATAGCGGCCCATCGCGTCGATGATCTCGTCGAACGGGATGTCCTTCGATGCTTCCTCGGCTTCGGGCGTGGTTCGCATGATCAGCATGTAGCGCATTGAGCTCTCCTTGTCGTTTCGTCCTATAGACCTCGAATGGCCGCGGAACTCATCGACACCGTGGCGAACTAACATCGGCCTATGCGGCCGGCGCTGGACGACATCCTGGACCGAAGCCACGTCGTCGCCCTGCCCATGCGGGTGCGGTTCCGCGGTATCACCGTCCGCGAGGTGGCCCTGATCGACGGGCCGGCAGGCTGGGGTGAGTTCGGCGCGTTCCTGGAATACGACCACGTCGAGGCCGCGCACTGGCTGGCGTCGGCGATTGAATCGGCCTACCGCGAACCTCCGCCGACCGTGCGCGCCACCATCCCGATCAACGCGACGGTGCCCGCCGTCACTGCCGACCAGGTGCCCGATGTGCTGGCCCGCTTTCCCGGTGCCCGGACCGCGAAAGTGAAGGTCGCCGAGCCCGGACAGTCGCTGGCCGACGATGTCGCCAGGGTGAGCGCGGTGCGGGCGTTGATCCCGACGGTGCGGGTCGACGCCAACGGAGGCTGGAACGTGGAGGAGGCGGTGACGGCGGCTCATGCGCTGACCGCCGACGGCCCGCTGGAGTATCTGGAACAACCCTGCGCGACGGTCCCCGAACTCGCCGAGGTGCGGCGCCGCATCGATACGCCGGTGGCCGCCGATGAGAGCATCCGCAAGGCTGACGATCCGCTGCGCGTCGCCCACGCCGGGGCCGCTGATGTCGCGGTACTCAAAGTTGCTCCGCTGGGCGGTATTTCGAAGATGCTGGCAATCGCCGAGCAGATCAACCTGCCCATCGTGGTGTCCAGCGCGCTCGATTCGGCGGTCGGCATCGGGGTCGGGCTGACGGCCGCGGGCGCGCTGCCGACGTTGCGGTATGCCTGCGGGCTCGGTACCGGCCGGCTGTTCGTCGAAGACGTCGCGGAGATCGCCGCACCCGTCGACGGTCACCTCCCGGTCGGACCCGTCACGCCGGACCCGGCGCGACTGGCGGCGCTGCAGGTAACCGGTGCCCGCCGCGACTGGTGGATTCACCGGATCCGCGCCTGTTACGCCGCGGGCATGTCCTGATCTGTGGGGTATCCGGCGTAGACGCCATCGCGTCCAGGGGTGACGATGGCAGGCATGACGCGATCGGTGGTGCTACTGGGCTTCGCGGGCATCCAGGCACTCGACCTGGTGGGTCCGTTCGAAGTGTTCACCGCGGCCACGCTCAAGCTGGCCGCCTCTGGGCGGGCTGACGCCGGATACGACGTGACCGTGGTCTCGGCGGGTGGCGCGCAGTTCTCGACCGGGACCGGTCTTGCGTTCGGGGCGGCTCCGCTGCCCGATCCGACGGTGCCGCTCGACACCCTCGTGCTGCCCGGCGGGCGCGGTACCGACGCGGTGCGTGCCGACCCCGAGCTGATGGGTTGGATCCGGACCATCAGCGGCAACGCGCGACGGGTGGTCAGCGTCTGCACCGGTGCCTTCCTCGCCGCCGAAGCCGGTCTGCTCGACGGGTGCCGCGCCACCACACACTGGGCGTACGCCGATCGCCTCGCCGCCGAATTCCCCACCATCGAGGTCGATCCGGACCCGATCTTCCTGCGCAGTTCGGAGTCGGTGTGGACCGCCGCCGGGGTCACCTCCGGTATCGACGTGGCGCTCGCGCTGGTCGAGGACGACCACGGTCACGACGTCGCGCAGTCGGTCGCCCGCTGGCTGGTGCTCTACTTGCGTAGGCCGGGCGGTCAGACACAATTCGCTGCGCCGGTGTGGATGCCGCGGGCCAAACGGGCACCGATCCGCGAGGTGCAGGAAGCTATCGAAGCGCAACCTGGTGCAGCGCATTATATTTCGGATATGGCCCGCCGTGCGGCGATGAGTCCGCGGCATTTCACCCGGGTGTTCACCGACGAGGTCGGCGAGGCGCCCGGCGCCTACGTCGAGCGGATCCGCACCGAAGCCGCCCGCCGACAGCTCGAAGAAACCGATGACACCGTCGCCGTCATCGCCAGCCGTTGTGGATTTGGTACTGCAGAAACCATGCGCCGCAACTTCATTCGTCGAGTCGGGGTATCGCCCGACCGTTACCGCAACGCTTTTGCCTGAGTAGGGAATCGACATGACCCAGATCGCCATCGTCATCTATCCGGGATTCACCGCCCTGGACTTCATTGGACCGTATGAGGTGCTGCACAACCTGCCTGACACCGATATCCGGTTTGTCTGGCACGAATCCGGTCCTATCACAGCCGATTCGGGGGTGCTCGTCATCGGTGCGACGCACTCGTTCGACGAGACGCCTGCCCCGGATGTGCTGCTGGTCCCCGGTGGGATGACCACCTTCGAGCATGCGCGCGACGAGGTCTTGTTGGACTGGGTGCGCCAAGCGCACGAGAGTGCCACCTGGACGGCGTCGGTGTGTTCAGGATCGGTGATCCTGGCGGCCGCGGGCCTGCTCACGGGCAAGCGCGCCACCTCCCACTGGATGGCGGTGCCGACCCTGAAGGCGTTCGGAGTCATCCCGGTCGGTGACGAGCGGATCGTTCAGCAGGGCAATACCGTCACCGCCGCAGGAGTGTCGGCGGGTATCGACCTCGGATTGTGGCTCGCCGGTCAGTTGGGCGGTGAAGCCCGCGCCAGGGCAGTCCAGCTCGCCATCGAGTACGACCCCCAACCGCCCTTCGATTCCGGGCATCTGTCGAAGGCCTCGTTGGCGACGAAGGCGGCCGCCACCGCCCTGCTGTCGAAAGAACTGCTGACGCCGGCCGGGCTCAAGACCAGCACCCTGCTGTTATGGGATCAGGCCATCAAAACCGTGCGGCGTCGGCGGGTGAATCGCCGCTGACCGCGCCGAAGTCGCGCTTAGGTAGGTTGTCCGGGTGACGGATCTGGCCTACGACGACCGCGGTAGCGGCGACCCGGTGCTGTTCATCGCCGGCCTCGGGGGAGCCGGACGTACCTGGCACCTGCATCAGGCCCCGATTTTCCAGAAGGCCGGATACCGGGTGATCACGTTCGACAACCGCGGGATCGGTGCCACCGAGAAGGAAGTCGGTTTCAACACCGCGACGATGGTCGCCGACACCGCGGCACTGATCGAGGAGTTGGTCGGCGGGCCGGTGCGCCTGGTCTCAGTGTCGATGGGCTCATTTATCGCGCAGGAGCTGATGCTCGCCCGCCCGGAGCTGGTCAGCCAGGCGGTGTTGTTGGCGACCCGCGGCCGCCTCGACCGTACCCGCGCATTCTTCAATTTCGCCGAGGCCACCCGGCTTGATTCCCGCACCCAGCTCACACCCGAGTACCAGGCCAAGATCCGGATGATGGAGAGCTTCTCGCCGAAGACCCTCAACGACGACCGGGCGGCCGGGGAGTGGATCGAGATGTTCACCCTGTGGCCGAACAAACCCACCCCTGGCACCAGGACGCAGCTCAGCGTCGCGCCGACCACCAACCGGCTGTCTGCTTACCGGAGTATTACCAACGAGACTCTGGTGGTCGGATTCGCCGACGACGTCGTCACCCCGCCCTACCTGGGTGCGGAGGTCGCCGATGCCCTGCCAAACGCCCGCTACGTGGAGATTCCGGACACCGGACACCTCGGTTTCATCGAGCGGCCGGAGATCGTCAATGCCGAGATCCTGGGATTCTTCGGCAACACCGCTATATGACACCCTGTAAACATGAACCCATCGACGGCACAGGCGCGCATCGTCGTCGACGAACTGATCCGCGGCGGCGTCCGCGACGTGGTGTTATGCCCCGGTTCGCGGAATGCGCCGTTGGCGTTCGCGCTGGCTGACGCCGACCGGGCCGGCCGGCTGCGCCTGCACGTCCGCATCGACGAGCGCACCGCCGGTTATCTGGCGATCGGGCTGGCCACCGGTGCCGAGATGCGCCCGGTATGTATCGCCATGACCTCAGGCACCGCTGTGGCGAACCTCGGACCTGCCGTCGTGGAGGCCAACTACGCGCGGGTGCCGTTGATCGTGCTCAGCGCCAACCGTCCCTACGAGCTGCTCGGCACCGGCGCCAACCAGACCATGGAACAGCTCGGATTCTTCGGCAATCAGGTCCGCGAAACCATCAGCCTCGGGCTTGCCGAAGGCTCACCGGAACGGATGGACGCACTCGCCGCGCAGTGGCGTTCGGCGACGTGCCGGGTGCTCGTCGCCGCGACGGGAGCCCGCACCGCCAACGCCGGCCCGGTGCAGTTCGACATCCCGCTGCGTGAGCCGCTGGTACCGGACCGCGATCAAAGCCACGACGCGCTGTTGCCACCTGGCCGCCCCGACGGCAGGCCGTGGACGTATACGCCGCCGGTGACATTCGACCAGCCGGTGGATATCGACTTGACGCCGGACACCGTCGTCGTTGCCGGGCACGGTGCCGGTGTGCATCCCAACCTGGCCGCGCTGCCCACGGTCGCCGAACCAACCGCGCCGGTAGCCGCCAATCCGCTGCACCCGCTGGCCCTGCCGCTATTGCGGCCACAGCAGGTGATCATGGTCGGCAGGCCCACATTGCACCGCCCGGTGTCCACGCTGCTGGCCGACCCGTCGGTGCCGGTCATCGCGCTGACCACCGGACCGCGCTGGCCCGATGTGTCGGGCAATTCCCAGGCCACCGGCACCAGAGCGGTGACAACGGGTGCGCCCGACGCCGCCTGGCTCCGCCGCTGCGCGGAAGTCAACGGTGCTGCCCTGCGTGCGGTGCACGGCCAGCTCGATACCCATGCGCTGACCACCGGCCTGCACGTGGCCGCCGTGGTGGCCGACGCACTGCGCGAGGGTGATCAGCTGGTGCTCGGCGCGTCCAACCCGGTTCGCGATATCGCGCTGGTCGGGTTGGCTGCCTCGGGGGTGAAAGTGCGCTCCAACCGCGGTGTTGCCGGAATCGACGGCACGGTCTCCACGATCATCGGGGCGGCGCTCGCCCATGACCGAACCGGTGGCCGGACGGTGGCCCTGATCGGGGATATGACCTTCGTGCACGACAGCTCGGGTCTGCTGATCGGCCCGACGGAGCCGATCCCGAAGCAACTGACGATCGTGGTCTCCAATGACAACGGCGGCGGCATCTTCGAGCTGCTGGAACAGGGCGATCCGCGGTTCTCCGACGTGTCCGCGCGGGTGTTCGGCACCCCGCATGACGTGGACGTCGGTGCGTTGTGCCGCGCGTATCACGTCGAGAGCCGCCAGATCGAAGCCGTCGATCTGCGCGCCGCGCTCGACGAACCGTTCACCGGTATGCGGGTCCTCGAGGTGAAGGCGGACCGGTCCTCGTTGCGGCAGCTGCACGCCTCGATCAAGGCCTCGCTGTAAACGTCATGGCATCGGCGACGGACAGAATTCCCGCGTTGGGAGCGGTGAAAGCGTTGTGGCGCACACTGATTCACGGACCGGGTGGTGAAACCTCGCATACCAAGGCGGGCCGGTTGATCCGGTTTGCCAGGATCGGGGTGCTGATCCTGGTGACACTGGTGACGCTGCAGTCGCTTCTGTTGGTCGCCGGCGCCGTGCGCAACGATCTGGCTATCGGGAGCAATATGGGGGTGGCCCCGGCCGAAGTGCTCAGTGCCGGACCGCGTCGGTCCACCGTCGAGTTCGTCACCCCGGACCGGGTGACCTACCGGCCCGAACTGGGTGTGCTGTATCCATCCGAATTAGCTACGGGGATGCGGATTTACGTCGAATACGACACGACCAACCCCGACCTGGTCCGGGTTGCGCACCGCAATGCCGCATTGGCGATCGTGCCCGCGGGGTCGATCGCCGTTGTCGGTTGGTTGATCGCGGCGGCGGCGCTGATCGGGCTGGCGCTACTGGAGAAACGGTCGGAGCGCCCGAGCTGATCAGCTGGTCTTCAACAGCTTTTCCAGCCAGGCGTCATCGCTGATATCGACAGTTTCCTTGGCGGTCAGGTTGTACACCACCGGTGTGCCCGGGCTCGTGGGACTCTGCTCGCTGAGCAGGTTTGCGTTCTCCGACGCCAAATCGTCGGTGTCGACTGCCGAGTCACCGTCTGCGATGCGCGTGGTGATCTCTTCGGACAAACCGCTGTCGCGGGCGATATCGGCGAAGTCCTCGTCGGTGTAATCGAGGAAGGACAACTCCTGATTGGCCCACAACTCTTCGACGAAGTTCTGGAACGTCGCCGCCGGGGTCGACGGCTCGACCGCCAGGAACAGGGCGTTGCTGACGACGGCGGAGTAGTCGATTTCGTATTCGTCGTCGAGGAATGTCATGGGCCGGTAGGTGACCGCGATCTGGCCGGATTCGATGTGACGCTTGATATCTTCGCCGGCGGTGGCCTGCAGGTGGGCGCAGTGCGTGCATTGCGGTTCGGTGAAGATCTCCAATTGCACCGGAGCATCGGCGAAACCCGCGACGATGCCGAACCCGTCGGAGCTGAGCGCGACGCCGGCCTTGTGCGGGTCCGGTTGGGCGACGCCGTCGATCTGGCGACTGCAGGCGGTGGGCGCGAGCAGTATCACCGCGACTGTCAGTGTGCTCCAGGCCCTGCGCACGTCAACCCCTTCGTTCCAGCGGAACTATCCGTTAGCAACAGTAATTCCAAACCCGTGAGATGGGGTGGTCTTCGCGTGTCGTCTGCCTCGACGCAACCTCTAGGAAACACGCAACTGTCACGCTCATGGCGTGCGCGTTGCAATTGTCGCCGAGAGTTTTCTCCCGAACGTCAACGGCGTCACCAACTCGGTGCTGCGGGTGCTGGAGCATCTTCGCAGCACCGGCCATGAGGCATTGGTGATCGCACCGGATACGCCGCGCGGCGAGCCAGCAGCCGAGCGGATCTACGACGGTATCCGGGTACACCGGGTGCCGTCACATATCTTCCCTAAAGTGACGTCGCTGCCACTGGGAGTGCCGCTGCCCCGTATTGTGGGCGTGCTGCGCGGATTCGACCCGGACGTAGTGCATTTGGCGTCGCCGGCACTGTTGGGCTATGGGGGATTGCAAGCGGCGCGCTATCTCGATATTCCGACGGTGGCGGTATTTCAAACCGATGTCGCGGGTTTCGCGGCCAGCTATGGAATGGGGATGGCCTCGCGCGCGGCCTGGGCCTGGACCAGGCATCTGCACACCCGCGCCGACCGCACCCTGGCGCCGTCCACCGCGGCGATGGAAGACCTTGCGGCCCATCGCATTCCCCGGGTACATAAGTGGGCCCGGGGTGTCGATATCGCGGGCTTCGTGCCGTCGGCGCGCAATACCGAATTGCGCGCGCAGTGGTCACCGCAGGGTAAGCCGATCATCGGGTTCGTCGGGCGGTTGGCTCCGGAGAAGCATGTCGAACGGTTTGCCGCATTGGCCGACCGTGATGATCTGCAACTGGTCATCGTCGGCGACGGCGTCGATCGTCACAAGCTCCAAAAAACCTTACCCTCAGCAGTTTTCACCGGCGCGCTCTATGGTGCCGAGCTGGCCACCGCGTACGCCAGCATGGATGTTTTCGTTCACCCCGGTGAGCACGAGACGTTCTGCCAGACCGTCCAGGAGGCGATGGCTTCGGGTGTTCCCGTCATCGCCCCCAATGCCGGCGGCCCACGCGATCTGGTGGTGCCGTGGCGCACCGGGCTGTTACTCGATGTGCCCGAATTCGAGGCCCGACTGGGCGAGGGTATCGACCACCTACTCGCCGAGCGGCCCCGGTACTCCCAGTTCGCTCGCCGCAGCGTGTTGAGTAGGACCTGGCCGTCGATCTGCGATCAACTGCTGACGCATTACGAGGCTGTGCTGCCCGCGGCCGCCCGCACCCAGGCGGCGTAGATCGGCCCAGCCGCCGACTGTGCAGGAAGTCGTCGAGAATATGGCGAAATAGCCACGGAAACCTACACATTCGGCGTCAGAGTGGGCAACCTGCCATGAGCAGTTTGGCCCGGACCCGGTCGAGGATGACGTGCGGTCGGGACATCATCTGCGCGCTGACGCGGATTACGACCCAACCCAACGACTCGAGTATCGCGATCCGCTCGATATCCCATGCTCGACGCTTGGGGTCGGTCCAATGCTGTACGCCGTCGTATTCGACCGCCACCTTCCACTCTCGCCAGCCGATGTCGACCCGGATGAACGCCTCGCCGAAGTCGTCGAAAAACTCGATCTGGGTCTGTGGTTTCGGCAACCCCCCGTCGATCAGGATCAGACGTAGCCGACTCTCCTGCGGCGATTCCGCGCCACCGTCCACCAACTCCATCGTTGCGCGCAGCCGTCGTACCCCGCGGACACCCGATTTGGCCTCAGCCAGCGCGATAACGTCCTCAGTTTTGATTCTGGTCGCTCTGACCAGCGCATCCAAGACCGGAACGGCCGCGGGCGCAGGCAGTGTCCTGCCGATATCGAACGCGGTGCGCGACGGTGTGGTCACGTGCATACCCCGCCTTCGGCACGTGTCGTCCGGCGCGAGGTGGTAGGAGCGCACGACGATACCTCGCGGACTGTGGCGGTTATCTCGCACGAGTTCGGCGGAACGATCGTCATCGAGCCATTTCGTGCCCAACACCGCGGCCGCAGACATGCCGGTCAGTACACAGTCCCCGCCCGCCCACAGCCATGCGGCACGCGCTCGGTCAGTGGCAGTGAGCGTCACTTCATTGGCGACATAGACGTCCCGGTAGACCGCGCGGTAGCGCTTCCGCAGCTGATAGTCGGTGAGCATGCCCGCGCGGACCGCCTGGCCGCCGCGAAAAATGTGGTTGTCCACGGCCGAACTGTGCCGGTTGCGACGGAAAGGCTCATACCGTCATCCACAGCTACGC
The DNA here is from genome assembly GCF_965229105.1 of Mycobacterium sp. GTDB lineage: Bacteria > Actinomycetota > Actinomycetes > Mycobacteriales > Mycobacteriaceae > Mycobacterium. Next base: position 6,037,921 of record NZ_OZ245858.1, on the reverse strand, counting down.
CGACTGTGCGGGTAGCCGTCGAGGATGCGGCGATCCTTCGACGGAATCCTGCACAGTCGGCGCGAAGAACTCAGCCCTGCGCTTCCAACGCGACCGGCTGCCACTCTTCCCACGTTTTGAGTCGACTCTCGTAGTCGGCCTTCGCGATCTTCAGCGGCAACTCGCCGAAGAACACTCGCAGCGGCGGCTTTTCGGCGTCGACGACCTTCAGCAGGGCGGCCGCCGAGGCCTGCGGGTCACCGGGCTTCGAGAAACGCTGATCGCGGGCCTTGGCCGCTACGGCCTTCGCTTCCTCGTAGGCGGGCAGTTCGGTGGCGCGCTTGGCTGACGAGCCGCTCCAGTCGGTGGAGAAGCCGCCGGGTTCGACCAGCGTGACGTGAATACCGAACGATTCGACCTCAGCAGCGAGTGCCTGCGAAAAGCCCTCAAGTGCCCACTTGGACGCGTTGTAGATGCCGACGTTCGCGAACGCGCTGATACCGCCGATCGACGACACCTGGATGACGTGCCCGCTGCGCTGCTCGCGGAGGTACGGCAGGACGGCCTGAGTGACCCAGAGCGCCCCGAACACGTTGGTTTCGATCTGCCCGCGAGCGTCCGCCTCGGAGAGCTCCTCGATGAAGCCGAACTGGCCGTAACCGGCATTGTTCACGACGATGTCGAGACGCCCGAATTTATCGTGGGCGGCCTTGACGGCGGCGAAGTCTGCGGCGCGGTCGTTGACGTCGAGAGCCAGTGGCAGCAGGGCGTCCCCGTATTTCTGCGCCAGGTCGTCCAGTGTCGAGGTGTCCCGCGCGGTGGCGGCGACCTTATCGCCGCGGTCCAGAGCCGCGATCGCCCATTCGCGCCCGAAACCGCGGGAAGCGCCGGTGATGAACCACACTTTTTCAGTCATGGGCCTTTGCAACGTCGTCACGGGCTGGCCATTCCCGTATTGCCGAACTTCACAGGTACCGTCGCTTCCGTGAGCCGCGCGACCCTGGACAAAGACCCGCACGAGGTGGCATCGATGTTCGACGCCGTCGCCCGCCGCTATGACCTGACCAATACGGTGCTGTCGCTGGGCCAGGATCGCTACTGGCGCCGCGCCACCCGGGCCGCCCTGCAGATCGAACCCGGTGACGCCGTGCTCGACCTGGCGGCGGGAACGGCGGTGTCGACCGTCGAGCTGGGCCGGTCGGGAGCCTGGTGTGTGGCCTGTGACTTCTCGGTCGGCATGTTGTCGGCCGGCGCCGAGCGCCCGGTGCCCAAGGTGGCCGGGGACGCCACCAAACTGCCGTTCGACGACGAGGTCTTCGATGCGGTCACGATCAGCCTAGGGCTGCGCAACGTAGTCGACCACAGCGAAGGCCTGCGCGAGATGGCGCGGGTGACCAAACCCGGCGGGCGGTTGGTGGTGTGCGAATTCTCCACCCCGACGGTGCCGGTGTTCAGCACGGTCTACAAGGAGTACCTGATGCGGGCGCTGCCGACCGTGGCACGCGCCGTGTCCAGTAACCCCGAGGCCTACGTCTATCTGGCCGAGTCCATCCGGGCCTGGCCGGACCAGCCGACGTTGGCCCGCCAGATCGCCGCCGCCGGCTGGTCAGCAGTGCGCTGGCGCAACCTGACCGGCGGCATCGTGGCGTTGCACGCGGCGACGAAAAAAGCCCGCTAAGGCCCCACATACTGATCTGGACCGTCATCAATTGATGACGGTCCAGCGTCGATGGCCCGCCGCGGCAGGCAATCAGATGGAGCGGGTTAGTTCTCGCACTCGTCGCAGCGCCCGCTCTTGGGCACCTGGACGTTGCAGATGGCACACAACACCGGCGGGATCTCTTCGCGACGCTTGGCCGCGGCGACATCGCGTACCCGGGCGACCTTCTTGGTCAGGGCCGGCCGGCCGCCGCCGCGCGGAATGGTGGCGCCGTAGAACTCGTAGCACTCGAGCCGGGCCTGCGCGGCGTGCAGCTGAAGATCGTCGGGCAACGGAGTGCCCGCCAACTCCAGGACGTAGCCGTATCCGTCGCCGACCGTCTCGTCAGCGGTTTTGACGGCCAACGAGGTCAGCTGACGCTCATCGTCGGCCTGGCAGCGCTCGGCGACCGTATCGAGAACCTTGCCGACCCAGTTACGGGTGAGGAGGCGCGTCGAGATGCCGGACTGCGCCTGCACCTTCTCTGCCAGAGCGCTGTAGGTGATGTAGTCGCCATAGCGGCCGGCTGTCTCGCGAAGCACGTCATAGGCCACTTTCGCCCATTCGACCCTGGCGTCCGCGAACGAGACTTCCGTTCCATCCGCCGTCCATGCGGCGGGTTTAGCAGGAGCGGCAGTCTTCGTTTCGGTCTTTATTTCCGTCGAGGTCATCCTTCGATGGTATGCCCGCACCACGAATTTGGCCGCATCCTGCATACCCACTGCCCGCGCGCGGAAGCAGCGTACGTCACTCGAAGGGTTTTCGGCGGTCAATTAATCGCGATCCGGCTCCGGCTGTGCGCCAGACCCTGGCGATCCAGTCGGCGTCATCGTCGGTGACCAGATTGCCCATCACCCGAACTGCGATCCCCATCAACACGTGAGAGCGCATCGCCAGCGGGCCCGTCATGGGCAGGAACCGCGGGATGGTCAACAACAACGCCAACCGTCGGGCCACCGAAAAGCCTCGGGCGTAATGCGATTGCAGCAGCGCGGGCCAGGCTTGGGACAGGTCGGCGAAAGCAGAGCCCGAATCCAGCAATTCCGCGGCCAAGCGGCCCGTCTCCAACCCGTAGTCGATGCCCTCGCCGTTGAGCGGGTTCACACACGCTGCGGCGTCGCCGATCAGCATCCAGTTGGGCCCCGCCACCCCCGAGACCGCACCGCCCATCGGCAGCAGGGCCGACGCCACCGCGCGCAGTTCGCCGTCGAATTCCCAGTCCGCCCGCCGCAGGTCGGTGTAATGCCTGATCAACGGGCGTAGGGCGGCATCGGCCGGACGTTTGGCCGTCGCGAGTGCGCCGACCCCGATATTCACCTCGCCGTTGCCCAGCGGGAAGATCCAGCCATAGCCAGGCAATACCGCGCCGTCCGCCGAACGCAATTCCAGATCCGAGCTGATCCACGGCTCGTCGGTGCGGGGTGAGCCGATATAAGCCCTGGCTGCCACGCCGTACACGGTCTGCTGGTGCCACTGCCTGCCGAGCTCGCGACCCAGCGGGGAGCGGGCGCCGTCGGCGACGATCAGCGACCGGCACGTCACCCGGGTCCCGTCGGCGAGCATGACGGCCGTCACCCGGGCTTGTGAATCACGTTCGACGGCAACCGCTTTGACGCCCAGCCGCATGGTGGCACCGGCGGTTTCCGCGACCTGACGGATCCGTTCGTCGAGTTCGGTGCGCGGCACCGCTGAACTGGTGGGGGGAAATGACGGTCCCGGCCATGGCACCTCAACTGCCGCGCCGAACCCCGTCATCCGCAACCCGTGGTGCCGGATATGACCATCGAGCCATGGGCCGAGGCCCAGCAATTGCAGTTCGGCGATCGCGCGCGGGGTCAGGCCGTCGCCGCAGGCCTTATCCCGCGGAAAGGTCGCCGAATCGATGACCAGTACCTGATGGCCGGAGCGGGCGGCCCATGCGGCGGCCGCCGACCCGGCCGGTCCGGCCCCGACGACCACCACGTCGGTGGTCAGGCCCTCCGGTCGACCGTCAGTGGTCGCGGCGTCGCTGTTCACAGCTCCCAGTATGTTGGACCAATGAGGACACCGGCGAGCGTGGTCGCGGGGGTGGATTTCGGCGATGCCGAATTGGCCCAGAACGTTCGCGACGGGGTGGCGCGTATCGAGGCGCTGATGGAAGACGAGCTGGGCAAAGCCGACGAGCTGATGGCCGAGGCGGTGCAGCATCTGTTCCGCGCCGGCGGTAAGCGGTTCCGGCCGCTGTTCACGGTGCTCTCGGCGTCGATGGGCCCCGAGCCGGATGCCTGGCAGGTTTCTGTTGCCGGCGCCGTCATCGAGATGGTGCACCTGGCGACGCTGTACCACGACGATGTGATGGACGAAGCGCAGGTGCGCCGCGGTGCGGCCAGTGCGAATGCGCGCTGGAGCAACAACATTGCCATCCTGGCCGGTGACTATCTGTTCGCGACAGCGTCGCGACTGGTGTCTCGCCTGGGCCCCGAAGCGGTGCTGATCATCGCCGATACGTTCGCGCAGCTGGTGACGGGCCAAATGCGGGAGACCCGCGGCGGTGCCGAGGGTGTCGATTCCGTCGAGCATTACCTCAAGGTTGTCTACGAGAAGACCGCGTGCCTGATCGCGGCCTCGGGCCGGTTCGGTGCGACGTTCTCCGGTGCGGACGACCAGCAGATCGAGCGGTTATCGCGCCTTGGGGGCATCGTCGGGACGGCGTTCCAGATTTCCGACGACATCATCGATATCGACAGCGATCCCGACGAGTCAGGAAAATTGCCGGGCACCGACCTGCGTGAGGGTGTGCACACCCTGCCGGTGCTGTATGCCCTGCGCGATACCGGGCCCGACGCGGACCGTCTACGCGAGCTGCTGGCCGGTCCGGTCGAGGACGACGCGCTGGTCGCCGAGGCGTTGGGCCTGCTCCGTGCGTCGGCGGGCATGGTCAAGGCCAAGGAGACGGTGCGGGGTTATGCCGAGCAGGCGCGCCTGGAGCTGGACCAACTGCCCGACGTGGCTGGGCGACGGGCGATGGCTTCGCTGGTGGATTACACGGTGAACCGCCACGGCTAGTGACGAGACATATGCCACCAGGCACGAGTCGCGGAACCCAATGGCGGTGCTCTGTCGTTTAATCAGCTGACACTTGAATTGTTGTAGGAGGACGCTGATGACCTGGCACCCCGCGGGTAACCGGATCAAGACTTTCGTGCTGCTGATCGGCTTCACGGCGCTCATCGCGTTCATCGGCGCGCTGTTCGCCTCGGCGACTGGTAACACCGTCTGGATCTGGGGTGCACTGGTCTTCGCGATCGGGATGAACTTCTACACCTATTTCAACAGCGACAAGCTCGCGCTGCGGGCCATGCATGCGCAGCCCGTCACCGAGGTGCAGGCGCCGGTGATGTACAAGATCGTGCGCGAATTGGCCACTACCGCACACCAGCCCATGCCGCGGTTGTATATCTCCGATACCGCAAACCCCAATGCCTTTGCCACCGGCCGAAATCCGCGCAATGCAGCCGTGTGCTGCACCACCGGGATTCTCAACATCCTCAGCGAGCGCGAGTTGCGTGCCGTTCTGGCGCACGAGCTTTCGCATGTGTACAACCGCGACATCCTGATCTCGTGTGTCGCCGGTGCGATGGCGTCGGTGATCACGGCGCTGGCCAATATTGCGTTCTTCGCGAGCATGTTTGGCGGAAATAACCGCCAGGGCGGTGGCAGCAATTTCTTGGTGCTGCTGCTCGTTCAGCTGCTGGGTCCTATTGCGGCGACGGTGGTGCGATTGGCGGTGTCACGGTCGCGGGAGTACCAGGCGGACCAGTCCGGGGCCGAATTGTCCGGTGACCCGTTGGGTTTGGCGTCGGCACTGCGCAAGATTTCCGGTGGTGTCGAGGTGGCCCCGTTACCGCCGGAACCCAAGCTCGCCGACCAGGCGCACCTGATGATCGCCAGCCCGTTCCGCGCCGGGGAGAAAATCGGCAAGCTGTTCTCGACGCATCCGCCGATAGCCGACCGGATCGCGCGGCTGGAAGATATGGCCGGCCGGGGTCCCGGCCACTACTGAGCCCCGGGTACTTGATGCGCAAATCGACAACACCCCCTAGTCTGGTCCCGTGCTGAGCAGAATTCTGATCGGCGCGGTCAGCGTTGCGGGGGCAGCGATAGTCGGTTTGCCGGGGACAGCCTGGGCCGATCCTGAACCGGCGCCGCCACCCCCGCCCCCGAACGTCAATGCCCTGCCGCCGGTCAGTCCGGTGGATTATGCGGTGATGGGCGATCGCTACTACGCCTTCAGTACCCCCGACGGTCTGACGTGCGCGTTCGAGCGCGGCAACGGCGGTTACGGCTGCAGCGGGCCCATTCCCGCAGCGCCGGGCGGCGCCAACGTCGTCAGCGGTGGACCCTGGGGCGAACCTGGGTTCGCCAGCGCCGCTACGCCGATCTTCGGATCGCTCGGACCGGTCAAGCCGCTGCCGGCGAACACCCGGCTCAGCTTCCGCAGCGTCAGCTGTGGCGTCGACGGCTCAGGCACGACCACCTGCTCCAATTCGTCGGATCAGTCCGGTTTCGTGCTGACCCCAGCGGGCAGCTTCACCTTTGGTGGCGTCAATCCGTTGGTGGATCGCCCGCAGGGCACCAACCCGTTCGCCAACTGATCTTCCTCCCGCACCTTTTCCCCGCGAGCAGACGTAAACGGGTACAAAATCCGCCGATTTAGTACCCGTTTGTGTCTGCTCGGCGGAGAAAAGAAGGGCGCGGCTCTAGAAACCCGAGCCGTACACTTCGTGGCCGGGCTTCTCGGCGGCCAGTCCGCGGTAGGCATCCTCGACGGTCGCCCCGTGGTTGATCACGCCGTCGACTTCACGTGCGATCGGCATAGTCAGGTTGTATTTGTCGGCGAATTCCATGATCACGCTGGCGGCCTTGACGCCCTCGGCGACCTGGTTCATCGACTCGATGATCTCGTTGATCGGTTTGCCTGCGCCGAGTTGTTCGCCGACGTGCCGGTTGCGGCTGCGCTGGCTGGTGCAGGTGACGATCAGGTCACCCATGCCTGCCAGGCCCGCGAAGGTGTCGCGGTGTCCGCCCATCGCCTCACCCATCTTGGACATTTCGCGTACCGCCCTGGCCATCACCATCGCGCGGGTGTTCTCGCCGATGCCCAATGAGTAGCCCATGCCGACGGCGATCGCGTACACGTTCTTCAGGGCGCCGGCCATCTCGACCCCGCAGACATCGTCGGTGGTGTACGTGCGGAATCGCTTGGTGCGGAACAGTTGTCCGAGGTTTGCGGCCAGATGCTGGTCCGGCATCGCCAGGACGGCGGCGGCGGCGTAACCGTCGGCCACTTCCCGCGCGATGTTCGGCCCGGCCAGGATTCCGGCCGGGTGGCCCGGGAGTACCTCATCGACGATCTGTGACATCCGGTAATTGGTGCCCTGCTCAAGGCCTTTCACCAGCGATACCACCGGAACCCACGGGCGGAGTTCTTTGGCGAGTTCGGTCAGTACCCCGCGAAATCCGTGCGATGGCACGCCCATGACGATGACGTCAGCGCAGTTGGCGGCTTCGGAGAAATCGGTGGTGGCACGGAGTTTCTCGGGGAGGCTGACATCGTCGCCGAGATAGCGGCTGTTGCGATGGTTGTCGTTGATATCCGCGGCGGTGTCCTCCGAGCGCACCCACTGCAGGGTGGGACTTGTCCGTGCGCAGATCGATGCGACGGTGGTGCCCCAGGAGCCGCCTCCCAGGACGACGACGTGCGGTTCGCGTTGAGCAGGTGCCATGCCGGTTAGCGTATTGCTGGGAGCGGCTCGATTTCACCGAACTCGGCGAACTGGCTGGTGCGCCCGGCTCAGGCGGGAACCCGCGAGCTCCGCGTCGTGATCAGGCCGACGGTGGCGGCGCCCAGGCAGGCCAATGCCACGAAGGCGGCGAACCACGGGAAGACGACGTCCAACGACCAGCGGGTCGCGGCCCAGCCGGCCGCGATCGTCGGGACTGCCATCGCGGAGTAGGCGAGCAGATAAAAGGCCGACATGGTTTCCCCGCGACGGCCCGCAGGCACGATGGTCGCCAGATGTCGCAGTGAGCCACCAAATCCGAGGCCGAAGGTCGCGCCAAGCAGCGCGGCGGCGACGAACACCAGCGGCCAGGAATGCGTCAGCAGAATCGGCACCGTCGCGCCAAGCGCGACGGCCATGCCGATATCACCGACGATGGCTGCGGTGCGGGCGGGCACGCGGGTCGCGGCCAGCTGGGCCATGGCCGCGGCGAAGGCGGTGACACCGACGACGCCACCGGCGAAGACGAGGTTGTCGATGTGGGTTTCATGTGCGGCCAGCGACGGATACAGCGAAAGCAGAACCCCGAGCACCGACCAGGACGCCATCGCGCCGAGGGCGGCGAACCAGAAATCGGAACGAATCTCTTGTGGTACAGAGGGTTTGGAGATTCGGATCGGGCCAGGCGATCGTGCGGTATGCGGTTCCCGCAGTGCGAGCACGCCGATGCCGACGATCGCGCATACCACTGCGACCACGGCGTACGGGGTGCGCAGGGGGTGGGGTGCATATTGGGCGAGCACCGCGGAGCCGACGATCGCGACCGTCATGCCCATGTTGAAGGCGACGCCGCTGTGCTGCCCGGAGCGGGTGCCGTGAAGTGGACGCAGGTCCAGAAGTGCTGCCGCACTGGCGACCACGATCGAGCCGACGGCCGCACCGTGGATGGTGCGGGCGAGCAGCAGCATGGCCATACTGTCAGCGATCAAGAAGACGCCGAGCCCAACCAGCAAGGCGATCAGTGCGCCGATCAGCACCGGCTTGCGGCCAACGACATCGGAGATGCGGCCCGAGACCAGGACTGCGGCCAACGCGGCGACGGCATAGACGGCGAACACGATGGTCGTCGACAGCGGCGAGAGGTGCCACGTCTTTTCGTAGATGCCGTAGAGCGGTGCAGGTAGGCCGGAGACGCCGAGTGCAACGCCGCTGAGGACGAGCAGCAGCGGATAGGCCCAACGCTGGGTGTCATGACCGATCGAGGTGTCGGCCGCGGCGAGCGTCAAGGCATCTCCCCATCAGGTAAGTTTGATGTGCATCGAACCGGGCCGAGCTTACGCTAGGTTTGATGATCATCAAACCGAGTGTCGTGGTGACGAAGGGCACAGCATGAGCGAAGTGCAAATTACTGAACCGCTGAGCCATCCCGTTGGCCCGGTGCAGCAGGTGCTGGCTGCGCTGCAGGATCCGGTCCGGCTGGAAATGATTCGTCGACTCAAGAACAACGGCGGACCCCTGAAGTGTTCCGCGCTCTATGACGGGATAAACAAATCGACCGCCACGCACCACTTCAAGATTCTGCGCGAGGCGGGTCTGACCGAGCGCACGGTGTCAGAGGGCGTGACGTGGCAGCGGTTGCGCGCCGACGAGGTGGAGGCTGCGGTGCCCGGCCTGTTGGATTCGGTGGTCAGCAGCGCCAACCGGGAAGCCGAGCTGGCCTAGAGTCGGTGGGCCGTGCGACCGGAGTGAGTAATGTTTGTCCGCCTCGCAGCGACAATCGCGCAATATGCGCGCGCCGTCCGCGGCTGGTGATGGTCAGCATCAGCCCGGGTTGAGCTCATCCATGTCCGCGCTGGCGTCGATTTCATCGGCGGCGAAGCCGTGCGCGCTGGAGTGCATGGCGGTGGCGTGCTCACCGATCCTGGTGACGAGCGCGGTTGACCGTGCGCTCCATACCGGTGCGCGACCACTCAGTGCCGCCCCGGATCTACCCTTCCACCCCAGCTCGGCGGTGGCGATCCGGCCGTCGGCGGTCACGTGGGCGGCGGCAAGATGCTCACCGTGACCTGTTATCGCCAAGGCCCATTGGGTCAGGTCGGCTAGGTCGACTTTGAACTCTGCCGCCATCAGTGACCTCCTCGGTGTGGATGGTCCATCAATACCAAGCGTGTTTGGCTGCGTCACTTCACCGTTGGAGGGTGAAGTGACGAAGCGACGTGTCTTTGCCAGACTCTGGCGGGTGAGCGGGCTCGGGCTGTCGGTAGGGGATATCCAGCGGTGGAGCGCTGGTTCGGTGCGCGACGTCTTTCAGATCGGACAGAGTCTCGCGACGACGACCTCGGGTGTGTCGAGCGGGCTGGGCGAACTCGCATCGTTCGACAGCTGGGGCGGCGATACCGCAGAGGCCGCAAAGTCCGCGATCGCAGTCACCCGCCAAGATCTGGATTCGCATGGCGCGGAACTGTTGGCCGTTGCCTATGCGGCCCGGACCGCGGCCGACGCTATCGACAACGTCCAAGCCAAGCTCGGGGCGTTGATCTCCAAGGCCGAAGGGCTGGGGCTGGAGGTGGATCCGGCCACCAGTCGTGTCGAACTGACTCCTAATGCAGACGGCGGGCCTGCGGTCGGACTGATCAACGCCATCGATCTGCAGCAGGAGCTCGATGCGATCCTCGCCGAGGCCGACGAGGTCGACGACACCCTGGCCAACGCGGTCAACATTGCCGACGGCGACGCTTCCATTGCGCAGATTCCGGGGTCCTCGGCCAGCCCGGTTGTCCAGTTTCAAAATCAGATCGACGCCTTCAATCAGGTATACGGGCGTGACCCGACGTCATCGGACGACTGGATGAAGGCAAGCTGGCTCGACCCAGACAATGTTGATCCAGCGCTTAAGGGCGTGGACTCGTCGGTCGTCGTCACTCGAATCAAACCAGTCCCTGGGCAAGGGGTCGTCCGTGGGTCACTGTTCATCATGGATGACAAGGTTGTCGATCCGTTCGCGCCTGATGGATACGATCCGTCATCGTTTTCTTCGCTATATGACTACGGGAACAACCGCGGATTCTCCGCGAATTTTGATCCTCGAAATGCCAAGGGCGCGTTCCTTATCGACTACGAAAGCGGTGTGGTGATCTTCCGGCAAAACCCAACTCACGACACCGCCGGGCAGGTAAAAGTTGGTTCTCCCGATGTCCGCATTACCCAGGCTGGCGATGGGACCGTTCGAATGGATTACAACCTGCCCAACCCGGCGGCGATGTTAGGGCCGGTCAACACTGCCGAACTCTCTGGAAAGCCGGTAGCAGGAACCATTCTCGTATCGCCTGGAATCGCCGGCCCCACCGCCTCGGGACTCATTGGCGACTATCCATCGGCCGAAATCTACGCGGATCGACCTGGCGGGGCGACTAGCGTCCTGCTCCAAGATGAGCAGGACAACCGCACATCTTTCGGTCCGATCCTAGAACTGGGGTCTTACCACTTTGTCGGTGATCTCCCAGACGAACACGTTCAACAAGAGGTTGGCTTCTCGCCGACCCACACCACGTTCCACGGTCCGGGAGGCAGCATTCAGGTCGAGGAGCCGCTCGAAAGGCCGATGGTCAGTTCGCGCGGAACTAAGATGGCGGCACCATGAAAATCGGGGATGTCGACCTTCGCTACGCGCCCGCCGTTGCTGTGCTGTCCGGATTGATCGGCGGTTTCCTCGTCATCGTGGCACGGGACGGGTGGCGATTTGCCTGGCCGGCGATTGGACTTCTCGCGGTCATTGGCCTCTCTCTGCTCGCCACCATCGTGCGACGGAAGCAGAGCGAAAAACACTTCTGGACAACGGTAATCGCCACCAGTCTCGCGCTAACAGGTGTTGTCGCCGCTGCGTGGGGCATTACAGGCGGTGCCGGGCTGTGAGTCGCACACACAAAGACTGGGCTTTTCAGGTGCTCGGCCTGATCGTCGGGTTCGTTCCCGCCATCCTGTTGGTGTTCGCGCTCCCAATCGGGATCGCCGTCTACGCAATGATCTGTATCGGCTTTGTTCACCCTCGATCCAGATCTTTCGCCTACGGCGCAGTGTGCTCGCTACTGACGCTGCCCGGGCTCGGCTTGGCGCTGTGGTGGTCGGCGTGAGAACTGATGGGGGAGAGCTGTTATGGAGCAAACCAAAGTTGTGCAGTCGCCGGGATCGGCCGCGGGGCAGATCAACTGGACGGTCGCGGTATTTGTTGCCGCTGTAGTGGGTGGTATCGCCTACGGCTTGTTGGCGAGCAGTTTTGGAAGTGGCGAGTCCATGGGGGACGGTCTAATCGGTTGGCTCCCAATGGGAATCGTCATAATGACGATGCTGTTGGTCGGTGTTCCCCTTACCGTGTTGGGCAAAACGACCGAGTTGCGGACCGCAGCAGCTTCTCTGGCGATCGCTCCGTTGGCAGGCGGCCCAATCGTGTTGGAGATTTTTGTCGGATGGTTGGTGAATCAGTATGGCTGACAGGCGAGACGCACTAGGTGTCAGGCAGGCGCGGACCAGCGGGTTCAGCACGGTTCTCGGGCTGGCGGTGGGTTCGAATCTATTGATCGCTTACCCTCTTCTCGGCTTTTTTGTTCCAGTGCTACCACTGCTTCTAGCGGGTGCATTCGCATTCAGCCCTCGGACGCGCGGCTTCGCGCTCGGTTCCGCGGCAGCGGCGGTAGCGGGCGTGATATGCCTGGTGACCTACGGAGCATTTCGGTAGCCGTTGTCGGCGTGAAGCCAGGACCACTTGTCGCTACGAGGCGGGCAAAGAGCACACCCGCCGGAATCTGAGGCAGGTGTTGCTGGTGTGGCAGAGCGCCCAGTGCTACTGCGCGGCAATGCCTTTCAGTGCCGCTTCGCCGACCGGAACGCGGTCAGCGACCCGCCCGAAGATCATGCACTCGTCGATCCGGTCGAAGCGGTGATCGATGGCGTCGACGACGAAATTCTGCCGGACGTTCCACGGTCGCTTGGTCCCCGACCGGGGTAGCGCGTGCGGTGCGCGCAGCACGTACCCGGCTTGTAGATCCCAGGTCGGCTTTTCGGTCATCGGTTCGTCACCGCGGTGCGGATAGCTGTAGGTATATCCCCGAGAGTCCATGTACTGCAGCATTTTTGCCACCGAGCGCGCAGTCATATCGGCCCGCAACGTCCAGGATGCGTTCGTATAGCCCACGCACCACGCCAGATTCGGTACGTCCTCGAGCAGATGAGCTTTGTAGACGAAGCGGTCCTGCGGTTTGATTTCCACGCCGTCAAGGCTGATCGCCACACCACCGAGCGCCTGGAGCTGCAACCCGGTCGCGGTGACGATGATGTCGGCATCGAGATGCGTCCCGGACGCCAGCGCGATACCGGTGGCGTCGACGTGGTCGATGTGGTCGGTGACGACCTCGGCCCGGTCTTCGCTGATCGCCACATACAGGTCGGCCTCTGGGATGGCGCACATCCGCTGGTCCCACGGGTTGTAGGTGGGGGTGAAGTGGGTGTCGATGTCGTAACCCGCAGGCAAGTTGTCTTCGGCCATCTTCCGCAGTATCCGCTTGAACAGTCCGGGCGCTTTACGGGCCAGATGCACCGCCGCGGCGGTGTACAGGGCGTGATACCAGCGGGCCACCGAGTGCGCGGTGGAAAGCGGCAGGAGTCGTCGTAGCAGTTTGGTGCTGCCCTCTTCGCGCGAAACCGATCCGATGTAGGTGGGGGAGCGTTGCAGCATGGTGACTTTGGCGGCGTCGCGCGCGAGCGCCGGGATCAGGCTGATCGCCGTGGCGCCACTGCCGATGACGATGATCTTCTTGCCGGTGTAGTCGAGATCCTCTGGCCAGAACTGCGGATGAACGATGGTTCCGCCGAACTGGTCGAGACCGGGAATCTCGGCGTTGTAGGGCTCGTCGTAGCTGTAATAGCCGGAAGCGAAAAAGACGTACCGCGCGCGGATCGTGCGGGCCGCGCCGTTCTCGGTGACCGAGAGCGTCCAATGGTTGGTCAGCGAGTTCCAGTCCGCAGAGTCCACCTGGGTGTTGAACCGGATGTGGCTGTCGATGCCGTACTTGTGCGCGGTTGCGGTGACGTACTCGCGGATGTGCGCGCCCTCGGCGATGGTCTCATCACGCGTCCACGGCTCGAACGGAAAACTGAGGCTGAAGATATCGCTGTCGGAGCGCACCCCCGGATAGCGGAACAGGTCCCAGGTGCCGCCGATGCGCGCCCGTCGCTCGAGGACTGCGTAGGAAAAACGCGGGTTGAGTTCGGCGATGCGGTACGCCGCGTCGATACCCGAGATGCCCGCCCCGACGATGACGACGTCCAGGACGTCGGCATCATCGGGTGCGGCCGGCTGCGGCTCTGTCTGGGGTGTCGCGGTCATGCAACCTCGCTCGCTCGCGGGTGTGGTACTCGTCACGTCCCAGAGTAGGCAACCGCCCAGCCAGCGAGATAGCCGCTACCGGTAATTGACGAACTGCAGCGCCACCTCGAGGTCGGCACCCCGCAGCAGTGACTGCACGGCCTGCAGATCGTCGCGCTTCTTGGAGCTGACGCGGATCTCCTCGCCCTGGATCTGCGCCTTGACGCCCTTGGGGCCCTCGTCGCGGATGAGCTTGGTGATCTTCTTGGCGTTCTCGCTGTCGATGCCCTGCTTGATACTGCCGATGACCTTGTAGGTCTTGCCCGACGGCTGCGGGTCGCCGGCGTCAAAGGCCTTCATGGAGATGTCGCGCCGAATGAGCTTCTCCTTGAACACGTCGACCGCGGCCTTCACCCGCTCCTCGGTGGACGACACGAGAATGATGCCCTCCTCGCCCTGCCATTCGATGGTGGTGTCGGTGCCACGGAAGTCGAAACGGGTCGACAACTCCTTGGCGGCCTGGTTCAGAGCGTTGTCGACCTCCTGGCGATCGGCCTTGCTGACGACGTCGAAGCTGGAATCCGCCATTGACTCGCTCCCTTCTGGGTTGGTGCGTTTTCGTCTTGGGACCATCCTCGTAGTACCGTGCTAGTCGCACCAAACCGGGGTTCCGGAATGGGGCGAATCCGGCAGGTTGCCCGAGCGGCCAATGGGAGCGGACTGTAAATCCGTCGGCTAACGCCTACACAGGTTCGAATCCTGTACCTGCCACACGACGTCAGGCCCCCTTTCGAGGGGGCCTGACTGCGTTCACGGGCACGTAGGTCAGCTCAGCGTGCCTGCCAGCAGCTCGGCAATGAGTTCCGCCAGCGGTGCGGTGGCCAGGCCGATCGCACCGTCGGAGATCCCGTAGGGGATCACCAGGGTGTCGGCGTGTACCAGCGCGCCACACGAGTAGACGACGTTGGGCACATAGCCGTCCTGTTCGTCGCGGGCGGGGCTCAGCAGGGGGCGTCGGAGTCGGCCGAGCACGCGGGTCGGGTCATCGATGTCGAGCAGAATCGCACCGATGCTGTAGGTGCGCATCGGCCCGACGCCGTGGGTGAGTACCAGCCAGCCCGCATCGGTTTCGATTGGCGGGCCACAGTTTCCGAGTTGAAGCACTTCCCACGTCTCGGTCGGCTGCTGGCAGGGCGACGCGCTCGGCCACACGGAAAGATGGTCGGCGAAGGCGACAGTGTTGGTTTCGCGGTCCGATCGTGACATGGCGGCGTACCGGCCGCCGATGCGCCGGGGGAACAGCGCCAAACCCTTGTTGGCCGCGGCCTTGCCGACGAGCGGCCCGGACGTGAAGGACCGGAAGTCCTTGGTCTCGAGCAGCTGTTGGCTGATGACGGACCCGCTGTAGGCGGTGTAGGTGGCGTAGTAGGTGACCGAGTTGTCGTCGTGGACGAAGCGAACGAAGCGTGCGTCCTCCGCGCCGGCCTGCTCGGCCTCCATCGCCGGCCACAGCACCCGCTCGGAAAGAGTTGTCTCACTGGGGAATTCGACGGCGTAGAAACGGTCGGCGATCGTGCGGATCAGATCGGCCGCGCGTTCGCCGTGTCCGCGGGTGCGCAGGTTGGCGCGAAGGTGGTCCAGGCGCTCCTCGAGGTCGGATCGGGTGAACCTGTCATCGAGCGAGTGCAGGACGTAATTGGCCGCCTCGCCGACATTGCCGATGCGGCCGAGTTCGCTGCGGAACACCGCGGTGTCCAGCAGCGCGTCACTGACACCTCCGGTCTGGGTGTAGGGCGTGGGTTCGTCGATCGTGGCCCGGCCCGCAGCGTCGACGACGCCGGTGCGGAACCCGATGGACGACAGGTGGCCCTCTCCGATTCCCCTGGTGCTCATTACGAAACGCAGGCTGCCCGGCGCCGTATCGCTCTGATCGGGGTGGGCGACGATGCTGGGGTTGCACAAGGCGGCACCCTCGATGGCGTACTCGCTGGTGAAGGTGGCGCCCAGCAACAACGTTCGGGCCTCGGAGAGGCGACGTTCGGGATCAAGCCGGTCGGCTAGCTCCTGGGCGTGGTGACGAAAAATGCCCGCGAGGTCACGGTGGCGTCCGTCGAAACGAACGACCACGTCGTCCAGGGCCGATTGCACGTCCTCGTCACTGAGGGCGAGGATGCGCTTGAGCACCAAACCCGCTCGGGACTCCTGGAGTTCGAAGCCCTCCTGGCCAGGCACGAAGAGCCGGGTGATCACTCGTGCGGGGTTGGCGGCGAGCCGCTGTGGGCTGCGGGTGACGAGCTCTGCCCGCACCGAAGTCACTGTGGGACAGTCACTGTGGGACGACGGCGAAGCGGCGCGCCTGCTGCAAGGTGGAGATCACCGCGAGCGTCGACTCCGCACCCTGGTTGAGGTTCACCGTGTCGGCGAGCAGACCGTCGAAGCCGCCCCCGGTCTCCGGATCCCACATGATCTGGCTGGCGTCGTTATCGCCAAGGAACCAGTCAGCGCAGGAGCGGATGGCCTCAGGCCAGAGCGGTCGCGGATCGACGGTGGCGGCGCGCGCACATGCGTCGGCGAGCGAAGCGATTTCGATCGGCTGCTGGTCGAATGCGGGCCTGTCGTCCTGTGGTCCGCGGCCCCCGACTGGGGTGGGCGACAGATGACCGTCTGCTGTCTCGTAGGCCAGCAGCCACTCCAACAGTGCCAGGCCACGTTGAGTCAGCGCAGGGTCGACGAGCGCAACGCCTGCGGCGATCATCGCCTCGGTAAGCACTGCGTTGGCGTAGGTGAGGCGCGGCTCGGGCCATGGCCAGGCGAGGTCATCGCTGGGCACGGCGAGGCCGGCTGCGTAATCGGTGAGCAGTCGTAGCGCGGTCGTCTGGCCGGGCTCGATGCTGAGGAGTTCGGCGGCGCCGATCGCGGCGAAGGCCATCGCCCGCGGGTGCGGTGACCTGACCTTGGCGGCGCGTTCGAACTGAATCGCGGCCAGCCGGCGAACCATGCTGACGTCGCTGTACGCGGCGGCGGTGCCCAGCGCCCAGATGCAGCGACCCCAGTGGTCGTCGGTGCTGGGCTGATCGGTCCAGTTCCCGGCTTTGTCCATCCGGTTGCGGCAGGCCCCGTTATAGGACTGGGCATCGTTGAGGAAGGTCAGCGCTTTGCCTGCGAGCCCGTTCAACACACCTGGCGTTTCGGGCTCCCTGGTGGCGACGACGAGCACCCTGGCCATGTCGTCGGTGCAGTAACCGTGCTCGGGTCGGCGTTCGGCGAACGTCGCGTGCTCGTAGGTTGCCCGGTGGTCTGTCATCCGGAGCAGGTGCGCGAACAGCGGGGCGGGCGCGGCGCCGGTCACGGCGGTCACGCCCTGGCCGAGCGCGCCGCGACGAGGCGTTGGGCCACGGTCAGATACGCGTCGGCGACGACGGGCCACGCCAAGGTTGGCGCGAGCCCGCGGGCTGCGGAGGCCATCGAGCCTGCGGTCCGGGGGTCGACCAGAATCCGCTTCAACGCCTCGGTCATTGCATCGGGGTTGTCGTGCGGGACGACGACGCCCGCCCCGGTGCCGAGCAACTCGACGGCGTGGGGGAAGGCGGTCGCGACCACGGGCCGACCGGTCGCGACGGAGTCAACCAGCACGCCGGAAGTGACCTGCTCCTTTGAGTCGTAGGGCAGCACGACGACGCTGGCCTGCAATATCAGGGTGGTCAACGCGGCGGGGCTGCGGTACATGGGGTCAAAGGACACCGAGTCGGAGACCCCGAGGCGCTGCGCTCGTGCGATGCAGGCATCGCGGTAGGCCTCACCCTCGGTGGCGAGCACCTTGGGGTGGGTGCGACCGGCTATGACGTAACGCGGCTGGCCGGGCAACGATTTGAGTACTGCCATCGAGTCGATGACGCGCTCGATACCCTTGCCCGGGCCGATGAGTCCCCAGGTCAAGATGATCGGTCGCGCGCAACGCTTCAGGGCGGCGGTCTGGGGGAGTGCGGCGCCGTGGGGGATCGTGGTGACCTTGTGGCGCGCGTCAGGGTACGCCTCGCACAGCCGGCGGCGGGCGGTCTCGGACATGACCACGACCTGATCGGCCAGCGTCACTACCCGCCCGAGTACCCAATGTTGTTCAGCTGTCGGGTCTTTGAGCACTGTGTGGGCGACGACCATCGATGGGACGCGCAGGTTCTCCATGATCTGGATGACTTCGTCGCCATCGGGTCCGCCGTAGATGCCGTACTCGTGCTGGATGACAGCGATATCGCTTTGGTTCAGCAGCTCCGAGGTTTCCGCTATCGACCTTGGCGAGCCGTTGACGAGCTCACCGACGAGGTTGTCGCGCGCACAGACCTGGTCGTCAGCAATGCGTACCACGCTGACCGCGACACCCTTGGCAGCCAATCCGTCGGACAAGGCCGCGGTGAACGTCGCGATGCCACACAGAGTCGGCGGATACGTGCTGAGGATGGCAACGCTTGGCAGGTACGAAAAGTGTTGCATCCCAATAGGGGTGATTAACGACTGAACCAACGATGGAGCATTCAAGATTATCCCGACTAAGCGGTCAAGCGGTGTCTCCGGCGTGAGCGGATGCTCGACAGATCAGCGTCAGAATGCTGAGCCATTCCGGATGGGCTGGGAGTGCCAGCACCTCTGAGGCTACACCCTCGTGACCTGTAAGTCGTGGT
This sequence comes from Mycobacterium sp., assembly GCF_965229105.1. Taxonomy (GTDB): domain Bacteria; phylum Actinomycetota; class Actinomycetes; order Mycobacteriales; family Mycobacteriaceae; genus Mycobacterium. Next base: position 6,019,447 of record NZ_OZ245858.1, on the reverse strand, counting down.
CGAAGCGCATTGCCCTGTCACCGACGCAAGCCTTCTTGGGGCAAAAAAAGGACCCCTCCTTCCCGATGGAAGGAGGGGTCCTCGGCGATAAGGTAGCCAGCCCGGCTGACCGTTAACCGTTGTTTGACGAAGCGGCCCGCTTACTGCGTGCACCCGTTCCGGAGCCGGTCTTTCCCGAACCACTGCTCTTGTCGGAAGCCGCACTGGCCGGCTTGTCGGACTGGGCCCGGTGTTTACCGCCTGCGGTCGCTGTGGTCACTGCGGTAGACGTCGACGAGGTGTCGGTAGCACTCGACGAGTCGGTGGATGTCGATTCGGTGCTGGCCGGGGCGGCAGATGCCGTTGCAGCTGTTGCGTTTTCGGCGGGCGCCTGCCGTCCGGACGACGCCGGCTTCGGCGTTGCGGTTGACAGGGTGACCGTCGGGGCGGCCGTGGGGAGCTCGGAAACCTTGCTCGTGGCGGCCAATGCCGTCGGTGCGGGGGCGCCCAACGCCTGGGCGATGGTGTCCCGAGCATTCAACAGCGTGGCGAACAGGCCGGAGGTGAACGGTGTATCGAACGGGGTGAGCAGTCCGACGGTGCCCTGTGAGGGCACCCCGTTGAGGAAGGCGTTGGTGAACGCGGCGGGGGCGTTGACGATCGCGCTGATGGCGTCATCGAAGTGCCCGGCGGCTACCGCGTCGATGACCGCCTGTCCGGTGCTGCCGAAGGTGCCGACCACACCGGCGATCGGGGAGATCGCGGACAGGCCGATGGGGAGGAGCACATTCGGGATGGCAGCGACGACGTTCGCGAAATTCTGCGCCATATCGGTGAAGATCACCGGGAGCGATAGCAGGCTGATGACCGGCCCGAGAACCACGGCCAACCCGGCTTGGAACACCGTCGTAACCGCATCGGCGAATTGGCCTGCCGCGAGTTGGCTGGCGGCGGTGGCCAGGGCGGCGGGGAACGCGGCCACCTGTGCCACGAGACTGCCTACCGCCTGCTCGATCGCCGGGGCGGCGATAGCTGCGTAGCCCAGCTGGTTGGTGATGAGCTGCTGGAGGATAGGAGCTGGGTCGGACTGCACCTGGGCGCCCAGTGCGGCGACATTGTTGAGGCTGGTCTGGATGACCTGCACCCATTCGGTGATGGGGTTTGCCAGCGCCGTGAGATCGACCGCGGCGGAGGATCCAAGCGTTGCAGGGATGTGCACCTCTGGCGGTGCTACGGCTATCGGTGCGGCGACGATCGCGGTTGCGCCGACGACCGCGATACCGGCGGTGAGGTACGACCGAACTGCTATCTGCATGATTCTCCCAGTCTTCCTATAGGGGCTCTAACCTTCCGAACGAAGTTGACGCTAACGCAACTTACTCCCGAGTAAGAGCGGAATTCAAGGATGAATTTAACGACCTATCCAGAAGGGTAGTGAGTGCTCCGGTGCTGGCCAAGGCACTAATGTTGCTGGCTAATAGAGTCGGGTTGGGCAAAGGGGCTGCCACTGTCGGAGGCAACGTTACGTACGCTAACTAATGACATCGGCGGCTAACTTACTTGGCGGTAATGAGGTACAGCCCGAAACGCGAGGTCAGATCACGTTTAGGTAAACCGGAGTGTCGCAGGAGTTGCGCCGCGATTCCCCGGGCTCGCGGTTGCGCAGCGCGCACGGCGGTCTACGTCGATCGCAAGTGCCGATAAGTGCAGTTGCTGTCAGATGTTTGCGAACGTCAGTAAACCCAGACTGAGGGGTCACTGGGTGGGTAGTTCATGCAGATGTCGGTGGAGTTGGCGGCGACGCCTTTGTTGTTGAAGAAGAGTTTGGCCCAGTTGCCCCAGTGGGTGGCGACTTGTTCGTAGTAGACGTTGGTGGCGGTGTCTTCGGAGTATTGGCGGCGGCCTGCGGCGTCGAGGGAGAAGAACCAGTAGATGCGGTCGCGGGCCATTTGTTCGATGGCGGGGCCGCGGTTGTTGTAGTCGATCATGTACCGGGAGTAGTAGATGGGTTCGACGTCGCGGGCGGCGGCCATGTATTGGTCGACGGTGCAGGTGGTTTTGATGATCCGGTTGGGGATCGGGTAGTCGTCGGAGGCGTCGGCCGAGGCGATGCCTGGCACGGCGGTGACGGCGGCGGTCATGACCAGTGCGGCGGCGGTGGTGCGGAGCAAACGACGTGTGTGAGACCGGCGCATCGCGGTCACCTGACCTTTCATTGGGGCACCGCTGCTGCCTGGAGGACGGGCAGTTTGTCGGGGCAGTAGAAGTTGATGGCCGAGCCCAGGAATTGCCAGGCTTGGGCGGTGGTGCTGCCCTTGGGGAGTTGCATGGAGACGAAGTGGGCGGACTTGTAGGCGTCGCCGTCGAGTCCGTCGTACATGCGGTTACAGGCGATCTTGCCGATCCAGGCGTTGTAGTCCCGCGGACCGTAGATCCCGTAACTGTGCAGCTCGTTCGCGAAATCGGTATCAGGATCGGCGTGTGCCGCCGGAGCCAGAACCGTTGCCGCACAGACGAGTAACGCAGCGGCGAGCATCGGTCGACCAACATTTCCGGTCATGTTGCGTTGACCTCTTCTTTAGGCGGGGCAGTGGGCCATGATTCGGGCAGCGGCCGTTGCCGGACGCGCTGCGGCCACCAGAACCACTTGCCCATCAGCGCGGCGATGGCAGGTGTCATAAACGAGCGGACCACCAGGGTGTCGAACAGCAGTCCCAGGCCGATCGTCGTGCCGACCTGGCCGATGACCGTCAACTCGCTGACCGCCATCGACATCATGGTGAACGCGAAGACCAGGCCCGCGGAGGTGACCACCGATCCGGTGCTACCCATCGAGCGGATGATTCCGGTGTTCAGCCCGGCATGGATTTCCTCTTTGAACCGGGAGACCAGTAGCAGGTTGTAGTCGGCACCCACGGCCAGCAGGATGATGACTGACATCGGTAGCACCATCCAGTGCAGTTCGATCCCGATGATGTGCTGCCAGATCAGCACCGACAGGCCGAAGGACGCGCCCAACGACAATGCGACGGTGCCGACGATCACCGCCGAGGCTACGACGCTGCGGGTGATGATCAGCATGATGATGAAAATCAAACAGAGAGCGGCGATTCCGGCAATCAGCAGGTCGTAGTTGGCGCCCTCCTGCATATCCTTGAACATCGCGGCGCTTCCGCCCAGGAAGATCTTGGACCCCTCCAACGGGGTGCCCTTGAGTGCTTCTTTGGCGGCCTGCTTGATGGCATCGATGTGCTTGATGCCCTCGGGCGTCATCGGATCACCGTCATGGCTGATGATGAAGCGGACCGCCTTGCCGTCCGGCGAGATGAACTGTTTGATACCGCGTTTGAAATCGGGGTTGTCAAACGTCTCCGGGGGTAGATAGAACGAATCGTCGTTCTGTGCGGCGTCGAAGGCCTGGCCCATCGCGGTGGCGTTCTCCGAGCCGGCCGTCTGCTGATCCTGCATACCCTTCTGGGTGGCATACATCGTCAGCATCATGGTCTTCATGCTCTTCATGGTCTCGATCATTGACGGCATCAAGGCGACCATCTGCGGCATCAGGGTGTCGAGCTTTTCCATCTGCGGCATCAGCGCCTGGATGTCATCGGTCATGGTGTCGATACCGTCAAGAGTGTCGAAGATCGAGCGGATAGACCAGCACACCGGGATATCGAAACAGTGCGGCTCCCAATAGAAGTAGTTCCGCAGCGGCCGGAAGAAGTCGTCGAAGTTGGCGATGTTGTCGCGCAGTTGTTGGATGTCGACGGTCATGTTCTTCATCTGCGCCACCATGATGTGCATGGTGTCGGCCATCTGCACCGTGATGCTCGACATCTTCGTCATCGAATCGATGGTGCTCTGCATATCGTCGGCCTGTTTGAGCATATTGGCCGTCATGTCCTGGTTGTACTTCTCGTTCATCTTCTGCGTGGTGCTTTGCATGCTGATCTGGAACGGAATCGACGTGTGTTCGATCGGCGTGCCTTGTGGCCGCGTAATCGCTTGCACACGTGAGATTCCCGGCACCTTGAAGATGGCCTTGGCGATTTTGTCGATCACCAGGAAGTCCGCCGAGTTCCGCAGATCATGGTCGGACTCGATCAGCAGCAATTCGGGGTTCATCCGCGCCGGCGAGAAATGCCGGTCAGCAGCCTGATACCCCAGCTGTGAAGGCAGATCCGTCGGGAGGTAGTTGCGGTCGTTGTAGTTGGTCCGATAGCCGGGCAGCGTGAGCAGACCGACCAGCGACAGCGCGATCGTCGCGATCAGGATGGGCCCGGGCCAACGCACCACGGCGGCACCGACTTTGCGCCAACCCCGGGTCTGCAGCGCCCGCTTGGGTTCGAGCAGGCCGAATCGCCCCACGATGGTGATCAAAGCGGGACCCAGTGTGAGTGCGGCGAGCACCACGATCAACATGCCAACCGCCAACGGGATCCCCAATGACTGGAAGTACGGCAGGTTGGTGAAGTGCAGGCACAGGGTGGCCCCCGCGATGGTCAAGCCTGAGCCGAGGATCACGTGTGCGGTGCCGTGGAACATGCTGTAATAAGCGGTTTCTCGGTCTTCGCCCGCCCCTCGGGCCTCCTGATATCGCCCGATCAGGAAGATGGCATAGTCCGTTGCGGCGGCAATGGCCAGCGTCACCAGGAGGTTGGTGGCGAACGTCGAGAGCCCGATGATCTCGTGGAACCCAAGGAAGGCGACGAATCCGCGGGCGGCGGCCAACTCCAGCACCACCATGCCGAGCACGATGAGCACTGTGATGATGGACCGGTACACCAGCAGCAACATCACGATGATCACCGTGAACGTCAGCGCCTCGATCATCCGCATGCTGCGATCGCCGGCGATCTGCTGATCCGCCGCGATGGCTGCCGCGCCGGTGACGTAGGCCTTGACCCCGTTCGGCGCCGGGATGCCGTCGACGATGTGTTGGACTGCTTCGATCGATTCGTTGGCCAAGGCTTCGCCCTGGTTGCCCGCGAGGTACGCCTGGACGTAGGCGGCCTTACCGTCCGGGCTCTGCGCACCGGAGGCGGTCAGCGGGTCGCCCCAGAAATCCTGCACGTGCTCAACGTGTTTGGTGTCCGCTTCGAGCTTGGACACGATCTCGTCGTAGTACTTGTGCGCGGTGTCATCGAGCGGCTGATCGGCTTCGAGCACGATCATCGCCGAACTGTTGGAGTTGAATTCGTCGAAGACGTGACCGACCTGCTTCATCGCGATCATCGACGGTGCCTCGTCAGGCGTCATCGATACCGAACGCAGCTGTCCGACCACTTCCAGCTGGGGAACGATGACGTTCAGGACGGCGATGACGGCGATCCAGATCAGGACGATTGGCACTGCCAGCCGGCGAATCCACAAGGCGATACCGCCGCGATTCTGGTGTTCGGTGGTCGTCGTCGTGGCGTGCCGTCCGGTCGGGATGGCGTCCGTGGGCTCGTCGTTATGGGGGGAACTCATGCAGATTTCACCAAGCAGAAGGTCTGGGCGGTGACGCCGGTGGAGGTTCGTTCGTCTTTCACTTCGTCATCGACGGTGATGCGGCAGGTGATATCGGTGCTGTCACCTTGGGCGACGATATTCGGGAAGACCGACGGGTCGGTGGTGCTCAGTGTCAGCGTGAAGGGCAGGGCGGCACCGTCGATCCGCTGCGGCTGGGCATCGAGATCCAGATAGTTGATATCGGCTGAGCTGCCGTTACCCCAGACCTCGTATGTGACCACTTTGGGGTTGAACGGCTTGGTGTCCTCGGCGGGCTTACTGGATTGGCTGGCCGGATCCGGAGCACCGAAAAACGTCTTCACTCGCATGACGGCAAAGGTCCCGACCCCGACGATGATGACGATGAGTATCGGAATCCACACTCGCTGAAGAAACTTCATCACTTCTCCCTACTCGCCACGCCCGTGGGCAATGCCCTGCGCGGCCGAGGACCGCACCACCGCTGATGTCGGTAATCAGTCGATCGGCAGAGTAAAACTATCCAACGAGCTGACTTGAGGCAAGTCGTACGGCATATTGGCTCCATCACGCAGGAACGGCGTTAAGCTCACGGACAAATTGCTAGTGGGAAGGGGCGGTGGTGGCGAAGTCGGTATCAGCTCGTGGCTTCGCCCGCGAGCGGCTTCTGGAGGCAGCACTGCAGTTGTTCGCCGAGCACGGCGTCAACGGCACGTCGCTGCAGATGATTGCCGACCGTCTCGGGGTCACCAAAGCGTCTGTCTACTACCAGTTTCAGTCGAAGGAAGACATCGTCATCGCGGTGATCCAGCCGGTCTTCGACGATATCCTGCGGTTGTTGCGCATCGCCGAATCGATGACGTCACCGGAAGCGCAGCAGGAGGCGGTCCTCGGCGGCCTGGTTGAATTCGCCGTCCGCCATCGCCGGCTGACCGCCGCCTTCTACGGGGATCCCGCCATCGAATCCGTGGTGCACTCACACGTGGAATTCGAGGATGCCACCGTCCGGCTCAGCGCCCTGCTGACCGGGCCAGATCCCACTATCGCTTCTCGCGTGACCACATCGATGATTGCCGCGGGTGTCTACGGCAGCGCAACCGATCCGCGCCTGCGCGATGTGGCCGATGCCGATCTGCACCGCGCACTGCTCGAGTGCGTGCAGCGGTTACATCACAGCGATGCCCGTCTCGGGGCCAGGGAATAGAGCGCTCTGCTCAGCGGCCGCCGGCAGCCTGAAGGGCGTAGATGACCAAGCCGATGGTCACCAGGACCAACGCGGCGATGACCACATACTGGGTCCACCGCCCGAGAGTTGGGTAGCGCGAATCGATATCAAGAACTTTATGGCGGATGCGCCTGCGGACAACCCGCGTTTTTCGGCGTAGATCAGCCAGAACAGTTGTCACTTTGAATTCCTCGCGGTCATAGATGTGCCTGATTAGGTCAAGAACAACACGCCGTTGTGGGTCCGATGGTAGCTGTCATGCCTGTGCGAATCCCGGCGTGCGGATCATCGACCGCGCTGTGCGCATTGGGCGAACTGTGAGGGGGCAGAAAAAACTCCCCCTCGTCCGAAGACGAGAGGGAGTCAGTGGGTTGGCAAAGTTTTTTTTTGGGCCCTTGGGCGAGCTACGCCACGCTGACCAGGTCGGCGGCGTCGACCGCGTTGTTCGCCTGGTTGTAGACGGGCAGTGAGACGCTGACGTCGGAGATGTTGATGACGCCGTACTGCGTGAAGTTCAGGAACGGTGTCGCCGTCGTGACAATCTGCAGGGTCAGGTGACTGGCCTGGCCGTCCGGGTTGACGGTGTAGGCGATGTATTCCATTGGGATCTCGACCGTCTGCTCCTGCCCGTTGAGCGTGACCGGAATCGGGGTGACGATGTTGCCGACCACCTGCCCGGTGTCCTCATCGACGATCTGGGCGTAGACGCTACGACTGGTACCGATGCCGGAGTACGTCATGGTCAGCGTGGGTGCCGCCACGATTTGTGCCTCTTCGGTGCCGAGGTTCAACGGGATGTTGACGGCATTGCTTGCCGGGGCGCCAAGACCGAGCGAGTACGGCAGCGAGATTGCCGTCTGCGGTCCCGAGCCGCCGATCAGCGGGACGATGGGCAGGATGTGACCGGAGCCCGTCGTGACCAGGTTGTCGGCAGCCGGCAGATTGAACCCGTCCGCGGATGGAGTCAGGTCGGACGCGAACTCATTGCCGTTCTGGTCGATCCACTGGAAAGCGGGTCCGTCTTCGATGTCCTCGCCCTTGACGTAATGATCCAGCCAATCCAATTGTTGGCTGACCAGGAAGTCCGTCTGGGCCTGCTGCTGCTCATCGGTGAGGGTCAGGCACGCGCCGTGGCCGCCGCAGAACCAGATCATCTTGGTCGGGACGGCCGGGTTCAACGCGTCGGCGTTGGCGATGGACTGGGCCAGCGGGAACAACACGTCGACCGTGCCCTGGATGAACAGCGTTGGGGCGGTGATGTTGCCGATCAAGAAATCTGGGCCACTGCTGTTGAGCAACGCCTGCTGGCTTTCGGTGAGCACGCCCAGCAGATCGCCGGTGAGGATGCCCGCGTAGATCTGTGAGTTGATCCGGGCGCCGGTGGTCACCAGCGACAGCAGCAGCAGCGATGCGTAGGACGTTTTGAAGGTGTCGCTGGGGTAGAGCGAGGCGCTGAGGTTGTTCCAGGCGATGCCGGGGACGATCGCGTCGATACGGCTATCGATGCCTGCGGCGACCAACTGAATACCACCGCCGTAGGAGCCGCCGACCATACCGATCAGTGGATCGCCGGTGCCATCCTTCTCGACCGCGCTCATGCCTTCGGCCCAGCTGATGATGGCCGAAACATCCCGGCCCTCATATGCCGGGGAGTCCAATTGCAGCACCCCGCCGGAAGCGAATTCGCCGCGCGGGTCCCAGGTGATGACGTTGTAGCCACCGTCGCGCAGCGGGACCAGACCCGGAACCAGGCCGCCGACAATCGACGTCGACGTCGGGTCGATATTGCCTGCCGTGCCCAGACCCGGACCATTCAGAATGGTGGGCGCATCGTCACCGGTGGTCAGCCCCGTGGCGGGGAAATAGTTGACGCTGATCAGCGTGCCGTCGAACGACGCGATCTTGGTGGTGAACGCCACCGGGTTATCGCCGACGAGGGTGCCGACCGGGACCACCACATTTGTCATCGTCGAGGCGCCGATGAGCGGTGCCAGCAGGTCGTTGAGGACGGGCACCTGGTAGAGCGCCATCACGATCGGCTCGACGATGAGCGATCCCACCACCGGGATGCCGGTCAAGATGGTGACCAGTGGCGTTGTCTCGTTCACCAACACCGTGAAGGTCTCTGAAGTGTGGTTCTGCACCACCGAGAGATCCGGCAGGAAGCTGAAGGTGCCGGTGGTCTGGTCGAGCGTGATCTTCCCGCCGGCGCTGGGATCGCCGATCACGGTGTAGGTCAACGGACTGGTGCCCGTTCCATTGACACTGCCGTAGATGACGCCGTTGGTGAGGTTGAACGTCGGCTGCACTTGTACTGCCGCGGCGGCCTGTTCACGGCGGGTGGCGGCAGCCAGTAGGACATCGGTCGGTGCCGACGGCGTGGTGGGGGAGTTGCCGGCCGGTGGGTCGAAGAGGTCGTGGATCAGTCCGGCGAGCCCGGTCGGTCCCGACGCCGTTGCTGCCGCGGACGGTACGAGGAGTCCGCTGGGTGTGGTCGTCAGGGTCGATACAGTCGCCGTCGCCTTCGGAGTGCGGATGGGCGCGAAGCGTTTGGTGATCGCCGGCAACGCAGTGGCGGTATCCGAGACCGTGGCCTCGGTGGCTGAAGCCTTCGCGTTGTCATCGACAGCGGTGCTACCGGTGGTGGTGGTCGCGACGACCTGGGTGTTGGTCTTCTTTGCCGAGGCCGCCGACCCCGGCGATTGTCGTGATGCCGATGATTTCGCCGGTCCCGCAGACGCTTTGGCAGGGCTGCTGTGTGCGGCACTACCAGAATTCGCTGATGTGCCGGTGGAGCCGGTGTCGGCAGATGCCACACCGTATCCGGTGAGCATCGCCGCGCTCACCCCCACCGCGACAGCGAATCCAGAAACGAGATCCAAATGCTTTGCAGCCCACATGATTTGCTCCTGGTGGAGAGGGTAACCGACGCCTCGGCAAACTCTATTCCGCGAGTCAATAAATGAGGGCAAGATTTGACTCTTAAGTAAATCTCTAATGTTCGACGAATTTGCCACGCAGCTGGTCTGCCAGGAGTAAAAGCTCCAGCGCCTGCCGCGCAAAAACTAGAAGGACCGGATGCGCGCATCCGGTCCTTCTGGTTGTTCCACCGCAGGTGGCTCAGCCTGCGGCGGCTTGCCAACCTTTGATGGTGTTGTCCTGTTGCTGGCCGAACTCGACCACCAGATCCTGCGGTACCGGATCGTTTCCGGGGCCATCGAATTCCACTGTCGTTGCCGTGTTGCCCTGGGTGAACAACAACACGCTGACCGACTGTCCGTTCTCTCCGGTTCCGGTGAGCAACGTTCCGCCGACTCCGACCGGCGCCGGTGAGGACTTCGGGTTGGCGATGCCGCTGTTGGCTTGCGCCGCTTCCAACGCGGCGGTGGCCGCCACCGGGTCGGCGAGCACCAGCACGGTATCGGTGATGGCGCGGGTGCCGTCGCGGTGGGTGTAGACCGCCTGCGCGCCGGGCTGACCGTTGGGATCAAGGATCGGCGGCCCGGACGAATAGGCGTTGGAATCGGTGACGTCGTTGGGATGAACCAAAAGTCCGGTGTAGTCACCGGGATCGGCCACCGCAACACCCATACCCGTGACGGTGGCGCCGGCGATCATCAGCGCGCCCGCCGTCACGCGCCGCACAGCGGTCAGCATGGGTAGCACGCGAAGCCGCGCCAGCCGTCGCGCCAGAACCAGCCGGGTCCGCAGCCCATGTTGCCGGTGCTGCCTTGGCAGTCGAGCATGAGTGTCTTCGGTCCCTGCACGGGGGCGGGAGTGGTGACCGTCGTATCGGGCGTGGTGGCCTGCGCGGCCTGTGCCGTTTGGGCACCTGCGATCGGGCCGATGATCAATGCCGCGGCGGCGACCGCCAAAGCAATTTTTTGCTTCAAGTTTTTCCCCAATGTTCTAACAGCGTGAGATGAAAGAACATTACGCCGCAATACCGTCGGGAACGCCTTATTTGTTGGCGAATAAATGGCGCGTCACGGTTAAACGGGCGGGGTCAAAATGACGTGTCTTCCGGGCGCGATCCGGGGGCGGGCAGTCGCAGCATCAATCGCGTACCACCCATCGGGCTCACTTCCAGCGACGCGGTGCCGCCGTGCAACTCGGCCTGTTGAGCCACCAACGCCAGACCCAGTCCCGAACCGGTCCGTGACGCTGTCGACCCACGGGCGAACCGCTCGAAGACCGCGCTGCGTTCCTCTTCGGGGACGCCACTGCCGTTATCGTCGACGGTGATCTCCACCCCGTCGGCGGAACTGATTGCGTTGAGCCGGATTTCGGTGGCCCCGCCGTGTTTGACGGCGTTGGTGATGGCATTGTCGATGACCAACCGCAGGCCGGCCGGCAGGCCGAGCATCAGCACTGTGGTCGACGGCCCCAGCGATACCGACAACTCGGGATAGGTGCGCATCGCGTCGTGTGCGGCCCGGTCGAGTAGCTCGGTGATATCGACGGGAACGAAATCGTCGGTGGTGGTCAGTTCACCCTGGGCCAGACGTTCCAGTGCGGTCAGCGTCACCTCGATGCGGCCCTGGGTGCGGATGACGTCGCCGATGACTTCGTCGCGTTGTTCGTCCGGCAGGTCAAGGGTGGACAGCACCTCTAAGTTGGTGCGCATCGCGGTCAAAGGGGTGCGCAACTCGTGGGAGGCGACGGCGGCGAAATCGCGCGCCGATTCCAGGGCAGCTTTGGTGCGTTCCTGTTCGGTCTGGATACGGGCCAGCATTCCTTCCACGGCCTCGGCGATTTCCACGGCTTCCCAGACCCCGCGCACCTGGACTTCGTCGGGTTTGGATTGCGCGTTGATGACGCGGGCCTGCTGGGCCAGCAGTCGGAACGGGTTGATCATGATCAGGGAGAACACCCAGCCGACCAGGATCGCGCCGGCGATGATGCTGCCGCAGATGATCAGCACCCGCAGGTGTAGTTCGTTGATCCGTTTCTGGGTTTCGGCGACGGGTGCGCCGATGGCGATGGTGGCCGGGCCCGCGACGAAAGTGCGGACGCGGTAATCCACCCCGTCGATGGTGGTGTTGGCGTAACCGTTCGGGAATTCCGGCAGCACGATATCGCTCGGCACCGAGACGGTGGCGCCACCTATCCGGGCGGTGCGCACCAGGCTGCCTTCCTGTGTGGGCTGGTAGGACTCCGAGTTGAGCGCACTGCCCAGCAGGGTGCTGAAATCGCCGAGGCTGCTCAGCGAGTCCAGTCGCCGGTCGAGCTGGCTGTACTGGTCATTGGTGATACCGACCCACACCCACGTGCCGATGATGATGACCGTGGTCACCACTCCCAGCGCGGCGACGATGACGATGGTGCGCAGCGAGAGCATCCGCAGCGGTAACCGCAACAGCCAGCGCATGCCTTTACCGATGTCACTCATCGCTCTACAGGCCTCGCGCAGCAGCTCACCTCACTGATCTTGCCTGATCCACCCCGCCAAACCGGGCAGGTGTGTCCTCCGATCGGTGGACGAGGTGTTCCACCCGGGTAGGGGCCGGTCGGCGGACAGGCCGGGAACCGTGGGTGAGACATAGTTGAGCTATCGCCGGAATATGCCGGCTAGTGAGCCTAAAGACCAACTTGCACAAGGAGATTCACGTGAAGGACCTCGCTTCCGCGACATCAGATTCACCCATCGACCGGCGCCAGCGGGGCTCGTTGTTCACCGCGCGCGCACAACACCACGGAGAAAGCACGAACCGCGCCATCTATGTTCTGACCGTCGCGGCGATTGCCGGCTGCGCCCTCGCGGGTTGCAGCAGCTCTTCGCCGTCGCCGGCCGCGACCACCCAGGCCGCCGCCAGCAGCGCCGCGACTTCGCCATCAAGCGCATCGCCGGCGACTGTTGCGTCGGCGACCAGCGCGGCGCCCAGCACGGCGACCAGCACGGCGGCCAGCGCCAGCACCGACCTGCCGTCGTTGATCCCCACGCCGGCTGGCAATCAGCGGACCGACGGCCCCGACGCCATCGCCGAAAACGGTATCCATCAGCATTTCGTCGTCAACGGGTCACCCGTCGACGTGATGAACGCATACAAGACCGCGCTCGAAGGCAACGGCTGGACGGTCACCGCCACCAATTCAGGTGGTGGTGGCGGAGGCGGCGGTGCCACCTATACGGGCACCAATGGCGACGCCTACGGGGTATTCACCGGCGGCGGCTACGGCAGCATCAGCGATGTCGAAGCCTGCGCATGGCCGTCGAAGCCGACGAGTACCGATTGCGGCCAACACGACTAGCGTCAGTCGGCGGTGGCGGGGGTGGTCATCGTAGCGCGGGTGCCGCCGCCATCGGCGGGCGCAAACTCCATCGTCCCGCCCATTGCCTCGGCCCGGGCGACCAGCGAGGCCAACCCGATATGTCCTTCGGTGATGCGCTCGTCGACAAGCGCCGGGTCGAACCCGCGGCCGTTGTCGATGACCGACAGGGTGATCCACCGGTCCTCGCGAACCAGGCGGACCAGCACGTGGGTGGCATCGGCGTGTTTGACGACGTTGGTCAGCAGCTCGCGGGCCGCCCGGTAGAGCAGATCCTGCACGGGCGGTTTGCCGACCTCGGTCAGTTCGGTCTCGATCTCGAAGTGGTCGCGATCGCTGTACTGGCGCACCAATTCTCGCAGCGCGGGTGCCAACCCGAGCTCGGCCAGCACCGCCGGATGAAGCGTGGTCAGGGTCGAGCGCAACTGTGCGGCGGTTCGCGTCACAGCCAGCCGAACCGCTTCCAGATCGGGATCGTTGTAGCGCTCGGCGAGCTCTTCCAAGTCCAGGCGCGCCGCAAGGAGATTCTGCAGCGGGCCGTCGTGCAGAGTTTCGGCCAGTTCACGGCTGGAGATCTCATCGGCGCGCATCGATTCCGACACCAATTGGCGGCGCATTTCGAGCAGCGCGTTCACCCGGGCCGAGCGGCGGGAGAGCACCAGACATAGGGCGGTGGTGGCCAGAGCGAACCAGAACAGAAAGCCGAAGTGCACGTAGACGATATTCGGCAATCCCACGGTGTCATCACGTTTGGAGTAGACGATCCACACACCGAGATAGGCCACCGCCGTGCTGATTCCGAGCACCCCGGTCAGCCATGGCCGATCCTGGAAGGCGATCGAAATCGGCAGCAGGAAAAACACCGGTAGCAGCCACGCGGTGGCGCCGCCCGAGGACAGGCACAGGGTGACGACGGCGACCACGTCGATCGTCGTCGACATCCAGCCGGCCCACGACGGTAGTGGCCCGCGCAGGGCAAAGAACAGCCACAGGGCCGCGATGGTGAGGTAGATGACCAGGGCAGAGTCGTAGACCACCGGAAGCCAATTCGTCACGCCACCGACATCGGAGATCAGCACGATCAGGCCGATCATCGGCGGCCGCAGCACCGCCGCCACGCGCACCGGTTCGGCGGCCAGGTAATCGATGATGCGGTTGAGCGAGCGCACTCCGCTATTCCAGCAGTCGGCGCCGCATGGCCTCGGCTACTGCTGCGGCCCGATCGTTGACGCCGAGTTTTTCGTACAACCGCTGTACATGGGTTTTGACCGTCGACGGCGCCAGGTACAGCTCGGCGGCGATGGCCGGGATGGTCTTACCGTCGGCGATCATCACGAGTACCTCGCGCTCGCGCCCGCTGAGCGTCGGCCCCGACGGTTCGGACCGCTTGCGAATCTCGCTGGCCAACCCCGCCGCCATCGAGGCCGGTAGGACGTCGCGGCCTTTGGCGCAGCTCAGTACGGCCGAGACGATCTCGCTGCGGCTGGATTCCTTCGGCAGGAAACCCGCGGCGCCTTGTTCGAGGGCGTGATACACGATCGCGGCGTCATCGTGTGCGGAGATCAGCAGCACTCTGGTCGGCAACTCGTCGCGGGTGACGGCCGCGGCCACCTCCGCGCCGTCCATTCCCGGCATGCGGTAATCCAGCAGTGCGACCTGGGGTTTGTGGGTTCTGATCGCCTCCAACGCGGAGGTTCCGTCGTCCGCCTCGGCCACGATTTCGATCTCGCCGCTGTTCTGCAGCGCACGCACCACGCCGTCACGGAAGAGCGGGTGATCGTCCCCCACCACGACGCGAATCTTCTGAATCATCAGCACTCCGCCATTCGCACGGTGTGAGCTTCCCATAGCCCAGCTCCCATGGTCCCCCTATCGGGGGACACGTGGTTCATCCGGTGTGGGGGCCGGTCGGCTGACAGGTCGGGCCTCGGTAGTGCGACATAGTTATCTCAACGCCGGAACATACCGGACCAGAAACTTAAAAAGCCACTCGCACAAGGAGATTCACATGAACGCCGTAACTCGCCGCATTGCTTCGGGTCTGGTCCTGCTCGCCGCCCCGGTGATGATCGCCCTGGGCACCGCCACCATCAGCCACGCCGAGACCTCGGTTGCGAATACGGGGCCCTCGATCAGTCACCCGGCCTTCCCGCACCAAACCAACACCCCGCAGCCCGGTACCGCGGTCCATCACCACCACCAGAACCACAAGTAGTTCACAAAGAAAAGCCACCACTGTCGCGGAAGTGGGGTCAGGGCCCGGATGCTCACGCATCCGGGCCCTGAGCATTTCAGGCCTGGGTTACTTCGAAGCGGGCATCGACCTGGGCGGTGATTTCGATGTGTTGGGGGGCGAACTCGACGTCGGGCGCTCCGCCACCCTGGACCGCTTGGGCGCGGAAGTAGTTTCCGCTCGGGCTCGTTGCGGGACTGAGATTCGCACTGAGCATGCCCGCATCGGCGATCGCGAGCGGAGTGATCGTGCCGAGGTTCAGTGCGTCGGCGTACTGCTGGGCGCGGGTGACAGCATCGCGAACGGCCTTGGTGCGGACGTCTTTGGTCAGTTCCTCCTTGCGGCGCTCGGTGAGCGCCCACTCGACTCGGCCGACGCGGAAGCCTTCGGTGTTGGCGGTGTGTTCGCCGACCCAGCGCGATAGCGCGGCGAAGTCTTTGAACTTGGCCTCGACATCGACGCTCGCGTGGTGGACGAGGGGGAGTTGTTTACCGTCTTTGTGCCACGGCCGGTTCGACCAGGTCCGCAGTTGTTCCGCCGACCACCACGTGACGGCGTCGCTGGATTTCAGCGGCTCGACCGAGCGCTTCACGGCGTCCAGGTCGCGGGCCACCCGGTCATAAACCGGCTGCATCGACGGTCCTTCGTAGGAGATGCTCGCGTGCACCGTTGCGCGTTCGGGCGCCTGAAAGGCCGAGAACGTTCCGCGCACTGTGATTTCCGTTGACATGGTCGAACCGTAGCGTCGGGTGGATTCGGTCTTAGCGCTTTCGGTCGGCGCGGGCTTTCAGCAGCTGGTGTTGGGCAGCCGATTCCGGGCACGGGGAGCCGGCTTTGCGGGTGCCTTCGCGCAGCTCGGCTATCCGGGCGATGGTCGCGTCGTAGTCCAGTCCGCCGTCGATGAGTAGACAGCCAATCACCGTGCTGGTCCGGCCTTTTCCGCCCCAGCAGTGGACGTAGACCGTGTGTCGGTTATCCATCTCTTCGCCGATGCGGGCCAGGATCCCGTCATAACCGGCGTGGTCGATGACACCCATGTCCGGGATCGGGTGATTGGCATACCGGATCCCCTGGAGCCGGTCTCGGTACGGAATGAGTCCGTCCTGGTCGGCAGTCAGATCGACGATGGAGTCGATGCCGGATTCAACCAGCACACCCAGTTTGGCGATCGTCCTTTCCGGGGTGGAGGTGCCCGGGTATTCGCCGGCGAGCAGACGGCCCTGCTCCACCCACCAGGCATGGAGCAGGTCATCGTGCTGCCACCTCGACGACATGACTGCATGATTCCACGACGAGGGCGACACATGGTCCGGCTCCCATGGTCCCCCTATCGGGGGACACGTGGTTCATCCGGTGTGGGGGCCGGTCGGCTGACAGGCCGGGCCTCGGAGGTGCGACATAGTTATCTCAACGCCGGAACATACCGGCCAAGAAACTTAAAAAGCCACTCGCACAGGGAGATTCACATGAACGCCGTTACTCGCCGCATCGCAGCTGCCACCGCTCTGCTCGCCGCCCCGGTGATGATCGCCCTGGGCACCGCCACCATCAGCCACGCCGAGACCTCGGTATCGAACACGGGGCCCTCGATCAGCCACCCGGCCTTCCCGCACCAAACCAACACCCCGCAGCCCGGTACCGCGGTCCATCACCACCACCAGAACCACAAGTAGTTCACAAAGATAAAGCCACCACTGTCGCGGAAGTGGGGTCAGGGCCCGGATGCTCACGCATCCGGGCCCTGGGCTTTTCTGTGACCCACCTCACAATCGGCGTACCCTGAGGAGGTTGCTGCAACGAAGGGAGATGCGAATGAAAGGCGCGCATCGCGACCCCATAGATCACTCCCGCACGACGATGCCCCATGCCGGTGAATCGTTCATCGACACCTTGTGGCTGCCGGGGCTGTGGTTGATCGGGCTCGGAGTGTTGACGATTGCCGGCATGTTGGCGTCAATCGCCTATCAAGCCGATGAATGGCTGCTGCCGTTATGCCTCGTATCGGGTGCATTGGTGACCGCCGGCGGACTGCTGATTGCCCTCGAGCATCACCGCGTCAAGCGAGTCGAGGAAAAGTGGTTCGCTGAGCATCCGGAGAGGCGGCCGCACCTGCACGCCGGCTAAAGGGCACGTCGCTACGCTCTCAGGCAGGAGCCGAGAACCGGGAGCGCGCGATGGACACCGAGCATGTCTGGATCGACAAAAAGGCCCCTGAGGCCTACCGCGCAGCGGTCGGAGTCTCGACTGCCGTCATGGTGGCCGCCAAGGATGCCGGGCTCTCACGCACCCTGGTGGAGCTTGTGAACGTCCGGGTGTCCTTACTCAACGGGTGTGCGACCTGCCTGGAAGTGCACTTCCGCAAAGCGGCCGAGGCTGGGGTGACACCGAAACAGCTTGCGACAGTGTCACAGTGGCGCGAGACCGAGCTTTTCGACGCCCGCGAGCAGGCGGCACTGCGGCTGGCTGAGATCACCACAACCTTGCCCGAGCACGATATTGCCGAGCGCGAATATGCCCGCGCTCGTGCCGTGCTCACCGAAGAGGAGGTCTCGGCGGTGGTGTGGGTCGCGATCGCCATCAACGCGTTCAACCGGGTGTCGATTCTCAGCAGGCATCCGGTCAAACCCTGATCCGGCGGCAATACCTGCCATAACGATTTCGAGAATACTTCCGTGGCCCGACGGAGTTCGAGCGTGCGGACGGCAAGATGGTCATCGATGGGCATCTTGGATCTGACGGCGCAGTCCGCCGTCATGCCGGCCACCGGCGCTGGTGCACTGATCGCGGCGTGGCTGACGTGGCGGCTCTGGCGTCGCGTGCTCCGCACCGTCATCACCTGCGTTGTCGTCGCGGTGGTCGTCTACCTGGCGTTTCCTGACGTGGCGCACCGCATGGTCGAGCACATACCTGCGCTGACCAGCACGGACACCGTCGTCCACTAGCGTCCGCGTCCACCGATCGGGGGACGGTGGATTCACCCCTGGGCAGGGCCGGTCGGCTGACAGGTCAGGGCGCCTGAGTGCGACATAGTTATCTCATCGCCGGAACAACACCGGCAGAGAAACTCAAAAGACCACTCACGCAAGGAGATTCATCATGAACGTTACTTTCCGCCGCATGGCTGCCGGTGTCACCCTGGCCATCGCCCCTGCACTGCTCGCCGTCGGTGTCGCTGCCTCCAGCCAGGCCGCCAGCAGCGTGGTGCCCAACCCGGGCCCGACCGTCTTCGCAGGCCCGGCCGCCCCCAGCGGCGTGAACGGCACCAACATCAAGCCCGGCACCCCCGAGCATCACCACCACCAGAAGTAGTCAGCGAACCCGGTCAACTTGCTCCCGGCCTGACCTTCGGGCTTGTATGGAGGTCATGCCTGAACTGGATCGCCGCCGCGCAATGATGATGACGGGGCTTGGCCTGCTGGCCGCAGCGATCCCCGTCGCCGAAGCCCGAGCTGACCAGCCGCGTCCGAATGTCCCGACCGGCCGGATGCCGTTACCCGTCGCTCCAGCTGGTCAGACCTACCTTTTCCAGGACGATTTCAACGGTCCGGCTGGTTCCGCGCCTGACCCGTCGAAGTGGGAGGTGGCACTGGCCCGCGAGACCATGGAAGACCCGACGTTCTGGGAGCTACCGGAGAACGTCGGCCAGTACCGCGACGACCGCCGAAACGTCTATCAGGACGGCAAGTCCAACCTCGTCTTCCATGCTGCCAAAGACGGCAACACGTACTACAGCGGCAAAGTCTTCGGTAAGTGGCGTGGTGGCATCGGCACCACCTGGGAAGCGCGCATCAAGCTCAATTGCCTCACCCCCGGTGCCTGGCCGGCCTGGTACTTGGCCAACAACAGCCCGGTCAACGGCGGCGAAGTCGACATCATGGAGTGGTACGGCAACGGCAAGTGGGCCGCCGGCACCGCTGTGCATGCGAAGCTCAACGGTGGCGAGCACGTCAGCCAGACCATCGCACCGGACAGCGCCTGGCACAACTGGCGAGTCCAGTGGGACGACGCGGGCATGCGGTTCTGGAAGGACTACTCCGACGGAGCCCAGCCCTACTTCAACGTCGCGGCACAATCTCTGCCCGACTGGCAGTTCAACGAGCCCGGCTACCAGCTGTTCCCGGTGATGGATCTGGCTGTGGCTGGTTCCGGCGGCGGCGATCCCAGCGCGGGTACCTACCCCGCCGACATGCTGATCGACTGGGTCCGCGTCTGGTAGCAGGCGGTCGCTGTCCACCGATCGGGGGACAGCGGGTTCATCCGTTGCGGGGGCCGGTCGGCTGACAGGCGGGCGCCGGTGAGTGCGACATAGTTATCTCAAGGCCGGAACACACCGGCAGAGAAACTTAAAAGTCCACTCACGCAAGGGGTTTGACATGAACGCCACCGTACGCCGTATCTTCGCAGGAGCCACCCTGGCGATCGCCCCGGCGCTGCTCGCGGTCGGGGTTGCAGCCACCAGCCATGCCGGCAACAGCATCGTCGTCCCCAACCCAGGACCCCAGATCCACGCCGGTCAGAACTACGGCGGCGGCGTGAACGGCACCAACATCAAGCCCGGTTCCCGCGAGCATCACCACTGGCAGCGCATGCAGGGCATCAAATAGGTCGGGCCTTGAGTGCGGCGATCAGTTGCGCCACGCCCTCGCGAGTGGTCGCCACCGTGGTGGATCCGAGTTCCTTGGAGAGTTGACTGTGGACCACCGCCGCCCGCTTACCGATTGCCCGCAGCGCCCTGCGACCACTATCGGTCAGCGCCAGCAGCGGTGAGGTGCGGTGATCGGGATTCGGGACAAATTCAGCCAGGTCCGCGTCGAGCAGATCGTTGGCCAACCGCTGCACACCCTGTCGCGTGACCCCCAGGCGACGAGCGGCCTGGGGCACCGTCAGCGCCTCGTCGGAGATCACGCTGAGCAGCTGCCACCGAGCCTGCGTTTGGCCTTCCCTGGCGGCTATCGCCTCACCGGTACGCCGGAGCAGGCCGGCAAGTTCATAGACGTCGGCCACCAGAAGCGCTATCTCGTCAGCCATGGGTTCATCCTTCATTATTGACAACATGTTGTCTAGATGACAGTCTGTTTTCACATATCGGATCGATATCCTCTGGAGAAACCGTGAGCGCCGCAATCGCCAATCTGCAAGCCGCACAACATGCTGCGTTTGCCAACCGCCCGGTGGCGCAGGGATTTCCACATCTGGCCGAGACGCTGCGACGTGCCGGCGTGCGCACCAACACATGGTGGCTGCCGGCGATGCAGAGCCGCTATGACACGGATCTGGGAGCGGTCGTCGTGCAGGGTGATCCGCTGATCGACGGGATGGCTGACGTTGCGCCGTTCGACCGAACGGCCCTGGTTGCCGCCCTGAGAGCCGATCAGGCGGGGGAGACCACCTTTGTGGACTTCGCGGTCGCGGCCTGGCGGGCCGGCGTGGTCCGCTATGTCGTCGACCTCGACAATCGCACCTGTACCTATTTCGGCCTCGGCGACGAGACGTATGTCGAAGGCTATCCCGGGGTCGAGATCGGATAGCCCGTGTCATGTCGCAGGACAAACGGGGAATGACGACACCGGGGATAGAGTCGCCGGGTGCCCAAGATCAGCGCCTCATCTGTGGAGGAGCATCGCGAGGACATTCAACGACGCGTCTTCGAGGCCTTCGCCACGCTGATGGCCGAGCACAGCTTCGATGCGATCACGATGGCCAAACTTGCGGCCGCCGCGGATATCGGACGCACGGCGATCTATCACCACTTCGCCGACAAGGAAGCGGTGGTGGTCGCGTTCGCATCGCACGAGACCAGTCGGTATATCGACGGGCTGCGGGCCGACCTGGCCGGGGTGGACGATCCTGTTGAGCGCCTGGCGATGTACATCCGATATCAGCTCGATGCCGGTCAGCAATTCCATATGGGGTTGGGCCCGCAGCTCTATGGCGCGCTCTCGCAGGACACGATGCGCGCCATCCGTGAGCACGTGGTGGCGATCGAAGACGTGCTGCGGGAGATCCTCACCGACGGCGCCGCGGCCGGTCAGTTCACCATCGAGGACGAGACCGCCACGATGAGTTTGATCCATGCCTGTTTGGCGCCTCGCGATCTGCCCGGCGCGGCTATCGAGCATTTTGTTCTGCGTGCGCTGGGTGCAAAAACGTAGGCCCCATCTTGGGATGCGGCGATGCTATGTTCCTGACAGACTGTCAATATCGTTTTGACATGTTGTCACTGATTCGCCGACTTACTTGGAGCAGAGCATGTCGCTGAGCGCCGCCGAGGCCGTCCGACCCCTATCCGTCGCTATGAAGGAAGGCTCGATGTCCGAGCACGAGGCGGCCGAGCAGTCGCCGTTCGTCTCGGAACTGCTGTCCGGTCGGGTCAACGAGCAGGGCTACATCGACTACCTGCTGCGCCTGCGGATGGTCTACGCCGCGCTGGAAGACGCCGTGCGGGTGCGCCGCGATGATCCGATCGTCGCCGCTGTCTACGACCCGGCGCTGGAGCGGCTCACTGCCATCGACGAGGACTTGCAGCATTGGTCTCCGGGCATTGCGCTCGACGTGGAATCCCCGGCTGCGCAGGCGTACCGACACCGCATCGTCGAGGCCTCCTGGGGTGGCACCCTGGTGGCCCATCACTACACCCGCTATCTCGGAGACCTCTCGGGTGGCCAGGCCATCGGCCGGATTCTCGACCGCACCTTCGGTCTGGACGGCGCGGGTCTGGCGTTTTATGACTTCCCGATGCGGCCCAAGCCCTACAAAGATTCCTATCGAGACCGGATCGACGGGCTCAGCCTGGATGCAGATGACATCGGTCGCGCGGTCGACGAGGTCAAGGTCGCCTTCGGTCTGAACCAGGCGATGTTCGACGAACTCGCAGGAAACTTGCCGGCCTACCGCCGCTAATCGTTATCGTCGGCCTCCATGGCGGTCGTCACGCTGGACTGGGACTGGGCTCGACGCACCGGCGGGAATCTGTCGAGGCAGGAATACCGCCATCTCGTCGGCGTGATCCTGCGGGATGTGCCGGGCGGACTGGCCGGTGTCATCCGATATCGCCTGGGGAGGCGGGGAAGCGGCCGCGCGGACCTGGCCGAGGTGCCGGCACCTGAATCGACCCACGCCCGTCGTGCGGAATCCTTCGTGCGCGAGGAACTGTCACCGTTCGTGCTCGCGCATTCCTACCGGACCTACTTCCTGGGCAAGGCGCTCGCCGACCTCGACGGTGTCACCATCGATGACGAAGTGTCTTACCTGGCCGCGCTGCTGCACGACATCAACTTGGAACACCCCACGCCGGGTCGGTGTTTCGCGGTGACCGGCGGCGAACGTGCGCACCAGCTGTTGCTCGACTGGGGTGCCGATCCCAGGATTGCCGAGGCCGTCGCGGCAGCGACCGGCGCGCACGCCACCCCCGGGGTGGACCACACCCTCGCCGACCCGGCCGGCTTCGTGCTCGCCGGTTCGATGGCCGATTGCATCGGCCGCCGTCTCGATGAGATCGAACCGGGGTGGCTGGGCGACCTACAGCTGCGCCACCCGCGTCACCGCCTCAAGGCGCAGATCGTCCCGGCGCTGCGGGCCGAGGCCAACGCCGTGCCGCGCGGCCGGATCCATCTGGCCAACCGCTGGGCGGCATTCCCCGTGCTGGTCCGCACGGCGCCCTATCCGGAGTAGCTCAGCGGACCAGTCCGCGCAACGGCGAATCATGCGGATTCACAAGTGATTTCTGCCCGTAACACCACTTACGCAAGAAGATCCGGCGTGTCCGCCGCACTCCTGAGCTCGGCCGTTAGGGACTCGCCATCAGGTCGTCACCTTGCTGCGTCCACGTTGGCCCGAGAACCCGCTAAAATCGCACCAACCGATCAATCGTCGATCGGCCAATCCGGCTTCCGGCCACCAAACTTTGGAGAACTGAACCGTTGTCGTCTTCTCGCCGTGTCCGTGGTCTCTGTCTGGCCGCTGTGGTGGCCGTACTTGCAGTGCTCGGAGGTGACGTCGTCGCCTCCTCTGTCAGCTGCACGGATCACTGCCACGCGCCGATGGCGACCGCGGCCCCGGCGCCGGCCCCGCAGAATGCACCGGAACCCGCGGCGCTGTCGATCACGCCCGCTCCCGGTGCCGATGATGTCGACCCCACCAAGCGTGTCCTGATCATCGCCGCGACGGGAACGCTCACCGATGTCGAGATGGTCAACGAAAACGGTAAGGCCGTTCCCGGTGTGATGACGCCGGACAACCGGGCCTGGAAGCCGACCACACAGCTCGGCTACGGCCATACCTACACGATGACGGTCGCCAGCCGCGGCACCGGCGGTATGCCCACTCGAGAGACATCCAGCTTCAGCACCTTGACCCCCAGCGATCAGACCGAGGTCTACCTGGAAACCACGGCGGGTGGTCTCTTGCAGGATGGCGGCACCTACGGTGTCGGCAACGTGGTCGTCGCGCATTTCGATGAGGCCATCACCGATAAGGCCAATGCGGAAAAGCATCTGAAGGTCACCACCGTCCCGCCGGTCACCGGCTCCTGGTATTGGGTCAATGACCAGGTGGCGCACTGGCGTCCGGAGAAGTACTACGCCCCGGGTACCAAGGTCAGTGTCGAAGCCGATATCTACGGCACCCCGTTGGGCGACGGTCTCTACGGCGAAGAGAACACCAAGGCGGCGTTCACCATCGGTGATTCGCACGTCTCGATCGCTGATGACAACACTCACCAGGTCGAGGTGTTCGACAACGGGAAGCTGGTACGCACCATGCCCACCTCGATGGGGATGGGCGGATTCCAGACGATCGCCGGCACCACCTTCTCGTTCTTCACCCCGCCCGGTGTCTACACCGTCATTGACAAGGCCAACCCGGTGATCATGGATTCCTCGACATTCGGGCTGCCGACCAACTCCAGGCTCGGGTACAAGGAAACGATCCCGTACGCCACCAAGATCAGCATCGACGGTATCTATCTGCACCAGCTCAACTCGACGGTATGGGCCCAAGGCAATACCGACACCTCCCACGGCTGCCTGAACCTCAACGGCGACAACGCCGCCTGGTTCTTCAATTTCGCGGTGCCAGGAGATGTTGTCGAGGTCCGCAACACCGGTGGGCCGCCGCTGCAGATCTCGCAGGGCGGCGACTGGACGGTGCCGTGGGATCAGTGGCTCAAGGGCAGCGCGCTGTCGATGTGAGCGACCGTCCCCCGATTGGGGGACGACGGGTTCATCCCTGCTAGGGGCTGGTCAGCTGACAGGCCGGCCACCTTGTGTGCGACAGAGTTAGGTCAACGCCGGAACATGCCCGGGGGAGACCAAAATCAAACGCACACAAGGAGATTCATATGAACGTTACCGTCCGTCGCATTGCTGTCGGAGTCACCCTGATCGCTGCCCCGGTCCTGATCGCCCTCGGGACCGCATCGGTGAGCAACGCCGACCCGCACGAGAACAACAACGGCTTCATCTACCCCCCGCAGGTGCACCCGGCTTTCCCGATCCAGACCAACGCCCCGCAGCCGGGCACCCAGATCCACCACAGCCACCAGAACAACAAGTAACCCCCGCGAGCCCTGAGCCCGGATGCACCCGCGTCCGGGCTCAGGTGTCTCCGCGCAGGCGCACCATTCGCGTCGTCGAACTCTCGTCCAGTTCCACCACCTCGGTACGCGAGCGCAGGAAATCGCTGAAAGATCGGAAGCCCAAAGACTTCTCACTGAATGACGGGTCCATCCGCTTCATCTGAGCCTTGACCGCGGAGTTGTGCAGCCAGTCGACGTCGTCCTTCTCCAGCCCGATCTGCAAGGCGCGAAGGAGCAGGCCGGTGGCGGCGGCCTGCGGGTCTGGTTCCTTGGGTTCGGGGGCCTCGGGCTGCGGGTCTGCGGTCTCTGCCGGGGAGAACACCGGGATGCCGGGGAGCGCGTCGTAGATGACGAACTCGTCGCAGGCGGCGGCCAAAGCCCGACTCGACGACCCCGCCACCCCGATCCCGACCACATACCGGCCGAGCCTTTTGCAACGCTGCGCCAACGCGATGTAGTCGGAATCGCCGGCAACGATCACCACATGCGTCAGATCCGGTAGCCGGAACATGTCCTCGACGGCGTCGACGGCCAGCCGGATATCGGCACCGTTCTTGCCGTAGGCGGCCGCCGGGAACAGCTGGACCAGGTCCACGGCGCGCCCGACCAGCTGACCGCGATATCCGGCATTGAGCTCGGCCGACCAGTCCGCGTAGGCCCGGGTCAGCACCAGCGTCCCGAATGACGACGCGAAATCGATGATCGCGCCGACGTCGACGGTCGCCTGTTTCAGGCGGTCCGGGTCGAGGCCTTTGGCCTTATCGCGTTGAAATGAATTGCGGCCGTTGACCTGGTCGTATCGCGAGATCACGATGTTGTCGAAGTCGAGATAGACCGCGACGCGGGTGGCACCGGGTTCCGTCATCACCACAGTCTCGCTCATCCGCCAAACGAGACGAAGAGTCTCGTCGGGCGTGCCGCGAACCTCCTGCGCCGCAATACAATTAGCGCATTTAAGTGTTGTGGCGCGGATCACAAAACGCGCTATAGTGTGTTCCTCATCACGATGAAGGGGATCGCCAGTGACCGCTGCACACGATGGTCAGGTTGTTCCGGCTACAGCCGCCGCTAGGCGGGCCGCAAAGTCCGACACGCATTGGGTGCTCGCGTTACTGATGGTCGTCGTCGGTATCGGCGCCATTGCGGGTGTCATCGTGGCCGCCACCATGGGGCTCACCAATCTCGCTCTGGCCATCGGCATCGTCGGCTGCGCATTCTTCGCACGGGCTTGGTGCTGATTTCGTCTCACTTTTAGTCGCGCGGCCGGTAGTTTCCCTACATGAACGTGCTGCGTACTCCCGACTCCCGCTTCGCTAATCTCGTCGGCTATCCCTTCGCGCCGCACTATGTCGATGTCACGGCCAGTGCTACGCAACCACTGCGGATGCACTACGTCGATGAGGGGCCGGCCGATGGTCAGCCGATCGTCCTGCTGCACGGCGAGCCAACCTGGAGCTACCTCTACCGCACGATGATCCCGCCGCTGGCCGCGGCTGGGCGTCGGGTGCTGGCCCCCGATCTCATCGGTTTCGGCCGTAGCGATAAGCCCACGCGCACATCGGATTACACCTATCTTCGGCACGTCGAGTGGGTGACGTCCTGGTTCGAGAGTCTCGATTTGACCGGGGTCACGCTGGTGGTGCAGGACTGGGGATCGCTGATCGGTTTGCGCATCGCCGCCGAGCAAGGCCACCGGATCGCCCGAATTGTCGTCGCGAACGGTTTCCTGCCAACGGCGGACCGCTCGGCCAATATCGCCTTCAAAACATGGCGGGCCGCTGCCAAGTACATCCCGGTGCTGCCGTGCGGCCGAATAGTGGCCATCGGCACTGTCACCAAACTGTCCGCCGAGATTCGCGCCGGCTACGACGCCCCCTACCCGGCAAAGCAATATCAAGCGGGGGCAAAGGCTTTCCCGCAACTGGTGCCGACCTCACCCGATGATCCTGCCGTGCCCGCCAACCGCGCCGCATGGGCTGAGCTCGGTCGATGGGAGAAGCCGTTTCTGGCCGTCTTCGGCTCCCGCGACCCGATCTTGGGTAAGGCCGATCGGCCCCTGATCGACCATATTCCCGGTGCTGCCGGTCAACCGCACGCCCGCATCAATGCCTCGCATTTCATCCAGGAGGACGCCGGGCCCGAGTTGGCCGAACGCATCCTCGGGTGGAATCCCTAGGTCGCGAACCCTCGCAGCAGAGCGGTCACTCCGACCTCCCAGCGACGGTCCACCGACACCGGTGACGTGCCCAGCCAGCGCCCGCCCTCCTGGACCGCCAAACCTTGTGCCAGAGCAAGCAATACGTGCGCGATATCGGTGGCATCGCCAGCCAGCAGCCCGGCGTCGACGCAGCGTCGGATCTTGCCGATCAATATTTCCCGTACCGACGGGGCGGCCGCCTGCTCGGCGTGACCGGGATCGAAATCCTGAAACGGCCGCGAGAACATCACTCGCGCCAGCGCCGGATAGTCCAGGCAGAACCGGCGGAACACCGGGATCACCCGCTCCAGATCGCCGATGGGGTCGGCGGTCTCGGTGACCTCGGCCAGGGCGCGGCCCAGCCGTCGGAAACCTTCGAAGTAGACCGCCCGCACCAGGCCGGCCTTATCGGTGAACAGCTCGTAGACCGCCGGCACCGACGTCGCGGCCCGTTCGGCGACGCGGCGGGTGGTGAAACCGGAGACGCCATCCTCGCTGAGTACGTCGACGGCGACTCCGAGCACCCGGTCGCGCAGTTCGGGCGTGCGCTGCTTGACCCTGGGCATGGGACGGCTAGGCCTTGATGCCGAACTCGGCTTCCATGTTGTCGATGCCCGAGCGGATACTGTCGAGCGCGTCGGCGCGGGCCCGCAACTTCGACGCCACGTGCGCACCCTGATGCAGACCGGCTAGTCCGCGGGCCGCCTCCTCGGCGCGCTCCAGCACCCGGTCGGGAAGATCGAGCTCATCGATGAATCCGGCGGCCTGCGCTGATTCGCCGAAGTACACCTTGGCCAGGCCAACCGCCTGCTGATACGCCGACTGGGTGAGCCGCAGCTTCAACACCGCCAGTGCCGCATAGGGCAGCACCATGCCGATGGCAACCTCATTGGCCTGAATGTTGTAGCCCGGCGCGGCAATTCGATGGTCGCCGCTGCACAGCAGAAAGGCGCCCATCGCGATGGCGTGCCCCGTCGCGGCCATCACCACCGGCTTGGGATAGGACAACAGCCGATGCGACAGCTCGAAGCCGCCCTTGAGCATCGCCACCGAGGCCGCGACGTCACCGGACTGGAACACCTTGAGGTCGAACCCGCCGCTGAACACCTTGTGGTTGCCCGCGATCACCACGGCGCCGACGTTATCGCTATCGGCTTGGTCGAGGGCTTCGTTGAGGGCCTGCTGCATACCGAGGCCAAGCACATTGGCCTTGCCGTCGTCCATGGTGATGACCGCAATCGTGTCATCGTGTCGGTAGGTGACCGGACCGCTCATGAATGCTCCTTCGTTGGCGCGTTCCCAATTCAGGGCGACGTTACGTAACGATGTTACGAAACGTCAAGAGGCCAGCCTGGCGGCTCGGCCGGAGGGCCGCGGCGCAGCCGGTGCGGCGAGCAAGCGTTCGCTGCGGGCAGGCCAATCGGCGTCGGCCCACACCACGCTGGCCGGCAGACGTCGCCAATATTCGGGATGGTGGCGCAGATAGATATCGACGCTGGTGTGCACCAGCGCGCCGTCGGAAGGTATGCGGGACAGTCGAACCCCGGCGAGCCACGTCATCGCCGGGGGTCGACGGCTTGGGGTGAGCACATCGAGTTCGGTAGGGGAGGGCACTTCATCGCCCGCGCCCGCCCGCAGACGCAAGCCGGCCCGCCGCGCGCCGTCGAGCATCCATTCCAAGGTGATGCGCCCGAGGCCGCGGTGGGCGCCTGCCCCCATCACATCGGCGTGCGTGCCGCGAAACCAGACTTCCTCGATCCGCTCGGCGGCCGCTTGTGACAGCAGATATTCGCCGGTGGGCACGCGGTGCTCATCGAGTGCGACGGCATGGCGCCCTTCGGTGACGTTGTCCATCGGGTCGGTATCGCGATGTTGGCCCGATAACCGTTGCACACCAGGAATTTTCGCGGTGTCCCACAATCCGAGGTAGTGAACTCCGACGGCGGTGGCGCCGATCAGCTCACCCGCCAGCCGGCCCAGCCGCGCCCAATCCTGGGGCGTGCGGTGAGTATGGGGCAGGACCCAGTGTGCGAGTGCGTATTCGAGGAGATCGCTGTCGGCAGGCAGTACGCCGGCAGTATTGAGCAGCCGGGTCAGGGCGCGTGCGCAGTACGCACCGCACCCGGCGCCGAAGATGAAGATCCGGTCGTCGGGCTCGTACCGGTCCACCAGGAACAGGTATGCCTCGGTCAGATTGCTTCTGGGGCGATCGCCGGCGCCGGACGGTTCGGTCACGCCGCAGTGATACCAAGTCAGTTGCTCGGCGGGCTCGTCCTCAAGCAGGTCGAACAGGGCGCGAACGTTGGTCCCGGCCGCCGACCCGGCCCGCTCATGATCGAAGCACAACACGATGTTCTTCATGCTCACCACGCTTACCGAGGGGTACTGCAACGTCGCGCGTACCCGACTACTCGATTGCTACTGGAACGGCACCGTGATGCCGGGGCCGATGGTGTCGCCGTGCAGTTCGATGCCGTCGGGCACGGTACCGGGCGGGACGTCGTAGACGATGGTCGCGTTGATCTTGTCGCCAGGGGCAAGCTCTTCGTAGGGGCTGCCCAGGTAAAACGTCGCTTCCGGATCCGACTCGTAGGCGGTGCCCGCGGAAAGCAGCTTTTGCAGGTTGGCCACATAGGTGGCCGGTTGAGTGCCGGTGTTGGTGACCTCCATCGTGACGATGATGAACTCGCCCTGCGCCTCTTTGGTCAGGTACTCATTGTTCGGGCTCGTCACCGAGGTGGCCGAATCCACGGCGGTGATCAGGAAGGTGATATCCGGGGTGACGCCATCCTCGGGAACTGGTACCGGCTCGGTTGTCGGAGCGGCAGAAGAGGTTTCGGATTTGGTGGCGGTGCTTGTCGCGGTGGTCGACGTAGTGCTCGTCGCCGGCGAACCGAGTTGAATCGTGTTCGAGTCGGGGGTGGCTGTCAGCGCCCACACCGCGGTGGCCACGACTAAGACCAGCCCGACGCCGACCCCGATGCTGTACTGCTTGATCAGCGTCGAACGGGCATCCTCGGGAGGGTCAGGTGCGTACGGCGGGGGCTCGAAAATCGGTGCCGCAACGGTCGCCGGCGCGGGTTCAGGTTCGGGCTCGGCGGTCACCCCGGGTGGGGCAGAGGAGGGAGCATGGTTCTCGGTCCACCGGCTGCCGTCCCAGAAACGTTGTCCCCCAGAGCCGTCCGGGTCCGGATACCGCCCGGCCGGTGTGTTCGACGTCGTCATGACAGGCCCTCCCCAGGCGTCGCTCAGCAAATGCCAAGCATCGCGAAGATATCCCAGGTCAGGCCGTCCCGCAGGACATCAGCGCACTGTCTGCGTCGACGCGTGAATTCGGCAACCTACTCACCCGGCGTGGGGGAGTTTCAGCCACCCATCAAGGTGCGCCACTGGTCGAGATTGGAGGCGCGGTAGACGTAGTTGGTCTGCTTGACGTTCTCCAACGGGGCACTCGGCTCGGCCGAATACCAGTGCCCGGGAAACACCGTCGGATCGCCGGGCAGTTTGGAGAGCTGCTGCAAGCTGCGGAACATCTCGTCGACATTGCCGCCGGGGAAGTCGGTCCGCCCGCAGCCCTCCAGGAAAAGAGTGTCGCCGGCGACCAGGCGGCCGTCGAGCAGGAAGCACTGGCTGCCCGGCGTGTGCCCGGGGGTGTGCAGCAGTTCGATGTCGATATCGCCGACGGCGACCTTATCGCCGTGCTCGTGGGCGGTCAGGTCTGTGCGGGGGATACCGGTGATGCGTGACACCCATTCGGCTTCGTGAGTGTTGACGTGCACCGGAACACTGACGCGCTCGAGTAGTTCGGCCAGGCCCTTGAGTTCGAAACCCATCATCGAGCCGCCGATGTGGTCGGGGTGGTGATGGGTGACCAGCACGCCGGACAACGTCATACCGTCGCCCTCGAGCGCGTCCAGCAGATCGCCCGCGGCGTACGCGGGGTCGACGACGACGCACTGCTTGGTCTCGCGGTCGCCGATCAGATAGGCGAAGTTACGCATCTGCTGGGCGATCATGTCCCCCGCCGCGAAATCGCGACCGGAAAGCAGCTGCCGGAAGTAGAGGCGGTCGGGGGAGCTGGCCATGCGCACAGCGTAGGGCGGCCCCGTCGGGACCACTAACTGCAGGTACAAAAACCGCACGTCATCGGGTATTTAACGTCACAGCGACAAAAGGCGCACGCTTGATGCGCAATTAACTAACGTGCTCGGTATGCAGCTGACGCGGTTCACCGATCTGGGTCTGCGGGCGATGATGCTGCTTTCGGCCGGGGAGTTGGGGGAGCGTCGGGTCACCACCCGCACCATCGCCGTTGCCGCAGGCGCTTCGGAGCATCACATCGCCAAGGCGGTATCGCGGTTGGTCGAGCTGGAGATGGTGCACGCCCGTCGTGGTCGGGTCGGCGGTCTTGAGCTCACCGAGGCGGGCCGGGTGGCGTCCGTCGGCTGGCTGGTCCGGCGACTCGAAGGTGATCGCGAGGTCATCGACTGCCTCGGTGAGCATCCATGTCCGCTGGTTCCGGCCTGCCGGCTGCGCCGGGCACTGGCTGAGGCCAAGGAGGCGTTCTACGCCGAGCTGGATCGCCACACCATCAGTGATTTAGCCGGGGGCGCAGGGCTTCCCGGGGTTCTGCAACTTTCCATCGAGAGGAAAACCCCATGAGTACACCCGAAGCTGTCGCGGTTCGACAAGAACTCGATCCGCAGAACGCCAGCATCGTCACCGCGACGTTGCCGTTGATCGGCGCGCATATCGACGAGATCACCACGGCCTTCTATCGGCGACTGTTCGCCAACCACCCTGATCTGTTGCGCAACCTGTTCAACCGCGGCAATCAGGCCCAAGGTGCACAGCAGCGCGCCCTGGCCGCGTCGATCGCCACCTTCGCCACCCATCTGGTGGATCCGGCGTTGCCGCACCCGGCCGAATTGCTCTCGCGCATCGGGCACAAGCACGCATCGCTGGGGATCACCGCCGATAAGTACCCGATCGTGCACGAGCATCTGTTCGCCGGGATCGTCGAGGTGCTCGGTGCTGACACCGTGACCGATGAGGTGGCCGAGGCATGGGCCCAGGTGTACTGGATCATGGCCGACACGCTGATCGAATTGGAGCGTGGCCTCTACGCCGCTGCCGGTGTCGCCGACGGTGACGTCTATCGCCAGGTGAGGGTGACGTCACGAGTGGACGACCCATCTGGTGTCGTTCTGTTGAGCGTGCCCGGCGATGCCGTGGATCATGCTGGTGGACAATATGTTTCGGTTGGCGTGACGATGCCCGACGGTGCCCGTCAGCTGCGGCAGTACAGCCTCGTCAACGCACCGGGAAGCGGCGAGCTGACCTTCGCGGTCAAACCGGTTCGCGCCGTAGACAACCAGCCCGCCGGTGAGGTGTCCAATTGGATCCTTGCCAACGTCTGGGTGGGCGACCTACTCGATGTCACCATTCCGTTCGGGGACCTGCCCGCCCCGGCCGTCGGGGCTCCGGTGGTGCTCATCTCGGCAGGCATCGGGGTCACCCCGATGATCGGCATCCTCGAGACGTTGGCGGCCGAGGCGCCCGAAACCCAGGTGCGGGTGCTGCACGCCGACCGTGACCAACGCAGCCATCCGCTGCGGGACCGCCAGCACCAAGCGGTGGCGGCGCTGCCCAATGCCACCCTTGAGCTCTGGTACGAAACCGGCGCGGTGGCGGGGGCCCACGCCGGGCTGCTGACCCTGGATCGCGCCGGGCTACCCAACGGGGCCGAGGTCTACGTGTGCGGGAACGACGGCTTCGTGCGGGCTGTTCGCGCACAGCTGAGCGGGCTCGGAATCGACGCATCGCACGTGCACTGCGAGCTTTTCAGCCCCAACGACTGGCTGCTCGGGTAGCGATCCTCGGGCGCTTCGGTGACCAGCGGTTTGGTGCTGAAAAGGCCCAGGCTGTACCCTCTCTAAGGCCCTCGGCTCGGTTTACTCCGGCCGTGGGTATGAGGTAGGCCCCCTTAGCTCAGTCGGTAGAGCGTTTCCATGGTAAGGAAAAGGTCAACGGTTCGATTCCGTTAGGGGGCTCGGTGGACGGGTGCGGCATGCCGGCCCCGTGCCCATCGGGGCGGTGTAGCTCAGCTGGTTAGAGCGCACGACTCATAATCGTGAGGTCGGGAGATCGAGCCTCCCCACCGCTACAAGACAACATTTAGACGTGAAAGAGAGCAACGGACGTGGCCTCAAGTACAGACGTACGGCCCAAGATCACCATGGCCTGCGAGGTGTGCAAGCACCGCAACTACATCACCAAGAAGAACCGCCGCAATGACCCCGATCGGCTGGAACTGAAGAAGTTCTGCCCGAACTGTGGACATCACCAGCCGCACCGTGAGTCGCGTTAAACCTGCAATAGGTGAGGTAGGTCCTGCGGAGGTTCGCTGTGACCGATGAAGGTTTGTCGAGGTTGACTAGGTAGGTTCGAGTCCGTGGCCCTGTCGGAAAAAATTGTCGGGATGCACTATCGCTATCCCGACCATTACGAGGTGGAGCGCGAAAAGGTCCGCGAATACGCCATCGCGGTCAAAAACGATGAAGCGTGGTATCACCAGGAAAGCGCTGCGGCGGATCTGGGTTATTCGTCTCTGCTTGCCCCGCTGACCTTCATCTCCGTGTTCGGCTATGTGGCGCAGCTCGCGTTTTTCGAACACGCGAATATCGGCATCACGGATCGGCAGATTGTCCAGGTCGACCAGGTGTTGATTATCAACGCCCCGATCCAGGCCGGCGACAAGCTCTTCTGCGATGTGTATCTGCACTCGCTTCGGCAGGCCCACGGCACCGACATCATCGTGACGAAGAATGTCATCACCAACCAGGACGGTGAAGTAGTTCAGGAGTCGTACACCACGCTCGCGGGGCGTAGTGAGGAAAACGGAGAGAGTGGCTTCAGCAATGGCACTGCGTGAGTTCAATTCGGTCAAGGTCGGGGACGAGTTGCCGGAGCGGACCATCCCCCTGACCCGTCAGGACCTGGTGAACTACGCCGGGGTGTCCGGCGACCTCAATCCGATCCACTGGGACGACGAGATCGCCAAGCAGGTCGGCCTCGATACCGCTATCGCCCACGGCATGTTGACCATGGGCCTCGGTGGCGGCTACGTCACCGCCTGGGTCGGCGACCCGGGTGCGGTCACGGAGTACAACGTCCGGTTCACCGCTGTGGTGCCGGTGCCCAACGACGGCGTCGGAGCTGAAATCGTCTTCAATGGTCGAGTGAAATCCGTGGAGCCTGAATCGAAGACCGTGGTGATCGCGATTTCCGCCACCACGGGCGGCAAAAAGATCTTCGGTAGAGCTGTCGCTACCGCGAAGCTGGCCTGAGGTGCCACTCAAGGCCGACATCCTCGGAATGGTTCACGAGTATCCCGACTATTTCGAGGTCGGTCGTGAAACCGTGCGCCAGTTCGCGCGAGCGATCAAGGCCAATGACCCCGCTTCATTCGACGAGGCAGCTGCGGCCGAACTCGGCCATGACGCGCTCATCGCACCACTGACCTTCGCCTCCATCCTTGCGCTGCAGGTTCAGAAGGACTTCTTCATGAACGTCGACGTCGGCGTGGAAACCATGCAGATCGTCCAGGTCGATCAGAAGTTCTTCTTCCACCGACCGATCAAGGTTGGTGACAAGCTCACCGCCTGGCTGGAGGTGACGTCGGTCGATCAGCGGTTCGGCGCCGACATCGTCACCACGCACAACATGTGCCGCACCCCCGAAGGGGAGCTGGTGATGGAAGCCTGGACCACCCTGATGGGTCACGAGGGTGATAACTCGATCTCGGCGAAGTGGGATCCGGAGACCGGTCAGGTCACCAGGACCGCGGCAACGGATTAGTAGTTCCCAGTTACCCCGATGTACACTCGGACCTCGGGATTTCTCCCTGAACAAGCGCGCTATCCGGCGGTCGCGTCTGACCGATCGGAGAGCGCGTAAGTTTTGTGAAGAGATGCTGGAGAGAAGGCGCAGGTTGGCCTGCCAACCGCCGCGGCAGTATCGAAGGGGCGTAGCTCAACTGGCAGAGCAGCGGTCTCCAAAACCGCAGGTTGCAGGTTCAAGTCCTGTCGCCCCTGCTCAACTGAATATTTTTAGGTGGTGGACACTGGAGAGTGTGAACCACGCCGAGACAAGGGTAGGACGAACGTGAGCGACGAGCGCGACAGTGCCGACGCCTCAGGCGACGGCACCGAGGACAGCGGGACACGCGGCCAGACGGCTGTCGTGACGCCGCAGCGTCCGACAGGCAAGCGGACGCGTCAGCGGGCGCTGACCGACGGCGACGATGCCACGGATACCGAAGTCATCGCGGTCGAAGACAGCGCAGGCAAGAACGGTTCGGGTAGCAAGGCCAAGACGGCGAAGAAATCGTCAGATGGTCCGTCCCGCAACCCGGTCCTGTTCGTCATCACATATCTCAAGCAGGTCATCGGCGAACTGCGGAAGGTCATCTGGCCTAACCGCAAGCAGATGGTCAGCTACACCTCCGTCGTGCTGGTGTTCCTGGTCTTCATGGTGGCGCTGATCAGTGGTGTCGACCTTGGCTGGGCCAGGCTCGTACTGCTGGTCTTCGGCTAAGCCGCCGGCAACCAGCCACCGACGTATAACGCAAGAGAGGACTGACAACCGTGACTAGCTTCGAGGGCGAGACGCCCGCGGGTGAGTCGGTCGACGTGATCGACGAGACCGCCGAAGCAGTGGAAGCCGAAGCGACAGACATCGCTGCGGTCGACGAGGGGCCCGGCGACATCGCCGACGAAGAAGACGTGGACCCCGCGACCGCGCTGAAGGCTGAGCTGCGCGCCAAGCCAGGCGATTGGTATGTCATCCACTCCTATGCCGGCTACGAGAATAAGGTGAAAGCCAACCTCGAAACCCGTGTGCAGAACCTCGATGTCGGCGACTACATCTTCCAGGTGGAAGTCCCGACCGAGGAAGTGACCGAGATCAAGAACGGCCAGCGCAAGCAGGTCAACCGCAAGGTGCTGCCCGGTTACATCTTGGTCCGGATGGATCTGACCGATGATTCCTGGGCGGCGGTGCGTAACACCCCCGGTGTCACCGGATTCGTGGGCGCCACGTCGCGCCCCACCTCGCTGTCGCTCAATGACGTGGTGAAGTTCCTGCTGCCCCAGGGCCAGCCGAAGAAGCCTGCCAAGAGCACCTCCGGTGGCGGAGCTTCCGAGGTCAACATGGAGCGTCCGGAAATCCTCGTCGACTTCGAGGTCGGCGAGTCCGTCACCGTTATGGACGGCCCGTTCGCCACGTTGCCCGCGTCGATCAGCGAGGTCAACGCCGAGCAGCAGAAGCTCAAGGTGCTCGTGTCCATCTTCGGTCGCGAAACACCCGTTGAATTGACCTTCACCCAGGTCTCGAAGATCTAAGACCCCTCAAGAACAAGAACAAGAACAGGAAACCGAACACCTCATGGCCCCGAAGAAGAAAAAGGTCACCGGGCTGATCAAGCTGCAGATCCAGGCCGGAGCGGCTAACCCCGCGCCGCCGGTTGGTCCCGCGCTCGGTCAGCACGGCGTCAACATCATGGAATTCTGCAAGGCGTACAACGCCGCG
Organism: Mycobacterium sp.; assembly: GCF_965229105.1. Taxonomy (GTDB): domain Bacteria; phylum Actinomycetota; class Actinomycetes; order Mycobacteriales; family Mycobacteriaceae; genus Mycobacterium. The sequence goes on along the minus strand of NZ_OZ245858.1, from coordinate 5,982,906 downwards.
ACCGAGTCGCAGCGCGGAAACGTCATCCCCGTGGAGATCACTGTCTACGAGGACCGCACCTTCACCTTCGTGCTGAAGACGCCGCCGGCTGCCCGGCTGCTGCTGAAGGCCGCAGGCGTGGCGAAGGGTTCCGGCGAGCCGCACAAGACCAAGGTCGCCACGGTTACGTGGGATCAGGTCCGCGAGATCGCCGAGACCAAGAAGGACGACCTCAACGCCAACGACATCGACCAGGCCGCGAAGATCATCGCCGGTACTGCTCGGTCGATGGGGATCACGGTCAAGTAGTCCAAGAGTGAGGAGGCGGGGCGAAGAATGAGCCCCAGTCGACGAACTCGCAGGACGAATTGACCAAACAGCACGGTCAAGTAGTTACACCCGGCCTTCGGGCCGGTGGCTGAAGAAAGCGTGGGAGAGCTGGCATCGGCTCGCCAACCACAACCAACGAAACTGATTGGAAGATTCATGAGCAAGACAAGCAAGGCATACCGCGAAGCCGCCGAGAAGGTGGACAAGGACAACCTCTACACCCCGCTGCAGGCCGCCAAGCTGGCCAAGGAGACGTCCTCGAAGAAGCAGGACGCGACCGTCGAGGTGGCTGTCCGCCTCGGTGTCGACCCCCGTAAGGCTGACCAGATGGTGCGCGGCACCGTCAACCTGCCGCACGGCACCGGTAAGACCGCCCGTGTCATCGTCTTCGCCGTGGGCGAGAAGGCCGAAGCGGCCGAAGCTGCCGGCGCCGACGTGGTGGGCAGCGATGACCTGATCGAGCGGATCCAGGGTGGCTGGGTCGATTTTGACGCCGCCATCGCGACCCCCGATCAGATGGCCAAGGTCGGCCGGATCGCCCGCGTGCTGGGCCCCCGTGGCCTGATGCCGAACCCCAAGACCGGCACCGTCACCCCCGATGTCGCGAAGGCTGTCACCGAGATCAAGGGCGGCAAGATCAACTTCCGCGTCGACAAGCAGGCCAACCTGCACTTCGTGATCGGCAAGGCATCGTTCGACGAAGCCAAGCTGGCCGAGAACTACGGCGCTGCCCTGGACGAGATCCTGCGCGCCAAGCCGTCGAGCTCCAAGGGCCGGTATCTGAAGAAGATCACCGTCTCGACCACCACGGGCCCGGGTATCCCGGTCGACCCCGCGGTCACCAGGAACTTCACCGAAGAGGTCTAGTAACCCCTGTCTGAGGCCCCTGCACGCGCGCGTGCGGGGGTTTCGGCGTGTGTGGGGGGTGTTTGTTGGCTTTAACCCCCACACTCCACGATCCGGCGCCGCAGAAAATCGCGTCCGGGCACAGAACCGTTGAGCTCTAGGGCAACCCGGTACCACTGCACTGCCTCGGCGGGGCGACCCGCGCGTCGCAGCAGATCTGCCCGCACCGACGGCACCAGGTTCGATCGGGCCAGCCGGGGGTCGGCAGCGACGCTCTCCAATGCCGCCAATCCGGCGTCGGGTCCATCGCGGAAGCCGATCGCCAAGGCGCGGTTGGCGCGCACCACCGGCGATTCCGTCATCGAGAGCAGCCGGTCGTATGCCGCGCAGATCGTCACCCAATCTGTCTGATCCCAGGACGTCGCTGTCGCGTGCATCGCCGCGATGACGGCTTGCGGCAGGTATGGCCCCGGCGACCCCTCTGCCAACCGCAACCGGTCCAGCCCGCGATTGATTCGGGCCCGGTCCCAGCGGCTACGGTCCTGTTCGTCCAGAGCAACCAGCGCACCGCAGCGGTCGACGCGGGTTGATCGTCGCGAATCATGAAGCAGGATTAGGGCAGTCAATGCCTGGGCGTCCAGTTCCTTCGGCATCAGCGTGCACAATTCGGCGGCGAGCCGACCGCCCTCGTCGCAGAGTTCATCGCGGATCGCCGATGGACCCGCGGTGGACCAGTAGCCCTCGGTGAACACCGAATAGATGCAGGCAAGGACATGTGGTGTGCGCTCGGGCAGCAGCTCCGCAGGTGGCACTCGCAGCGGAATGTTGGCGTGGCGGATCTTGTGTTTGGCCCTGGTGATGCGTTGTCCGATCGCGACGTCGGTCTGCAGCAGGGCCCTGGCGATCTCGGCCACTGTCAGGCCCGAGACCAGCCGCAGTGTCAGAGCCAGCTGCGATGACGGGTCCAGTGCGGGATGGGCGCAGGTGAACATCATCCGCAGCTCGTCATCGGGTACCGGGTGTGGCTCGCTACCCTCGGTGCGCGCCATGATTTCTCCGATATTGCCCGACACCGATTCGAATTCTTTGGCAGGTCTTAGGGATTCGCGACGAAGTCGGTCCCTGGCGCGGTTGCGGGCGACGGTGACGATCCAACCGCCTGGGCGGTCGGGCATCCCGTCGCGTGGCCAGGTCCGTAGCGCCTCACTGCAGGCCTCCTGGACAGCATCTTCGGCGACGGTGAGGTCACCGCACCAACGTGCGAGCGCAGCGACTGCCGGTCCCCACTCGCGTCGAAAGATGCTGTCCAGGTTGGCCATTCGTGCAAAGACTACAGCCCGGAGATCCCGGCCAGCTGGCGCAATCCAACGGCGGAAGCCGGGATCATCGACGCGATCTTGACCACCTCGTCCTGATCAGTCGCGCTCAACAGGTAGAAACCGTTGGCGACTTCGGCGCCCTCGACGAACGGACCGTCGGTGAACACCGCTTCCCCATTGCGGACCTTTACTGTCGTCGCGGTTGACGGGGGATGCAGCGGTGCCCCGCCTTTGATGTGGTCACCTGCGGCCTGGCCGAAGGCCATGTGCTCTTGGACGCTGGCCTGCCATTCGGGACTGCCCGGGGTATTGGTCTGATCGGCCGGTTCGAGGAGCAGGGCAATCCAGTTGGTGCCGGCGAGGGGCTCGCTGGGTGCTGTCCAGTGCACCATCGGCCAAACCTCGACGGCACCGTAACCCGCGGCGGGGATGCCCTTAGCCAAGGTCAGGGCCTCGTCGAGATTTTCGGCTTCGAACACGTAATAACCGCCGGCGACTTCGGCCCCTTCGGCGAAGGGGCCGTCGGTGACGGCCGGGTGGTCAGGTCCGCCGGAGATTCGTTTCCCGGTCGCGGAAGGTGCCAGTGCGTCGCCGGCGCGGATCGCCCCAGCGGCCGCCGCGTGGAAGTTCTGGTAAGCGGCCATCTCGGCGGCCTGCTCCTGAGGCGAGGCAGGCTCGGTCCGTTCGGGGCTCAGCAGCAGTGCGAAGTAATGCATCGTGGTGTCCTTAAGGTCAGCGAGCGAAACCCTGTATTCCACTCTCTACCTGTCCGACGAACGCCGCCGCCACAATCCGACAGGTCTAGGACGCGGTCGGATCCAGCGGCACCTGGACCGTGGCGAGCAGCGCGCGATGGTCGGAACCCGGGACGTCCACCGTCCGGATCGAGGAGGCGGCGGCGTTTCTGGTCAGCACGTGATCGATGGTGATGAACGGCGGCAGGAAGGTGTTGGACGGAAACGTCGGCGCGAAGCCCGCGCCAATCTGATCGACCGCGTCGCGGTAGCCATCGGTGAGCAGATCGCGAAACTGGCGCATGTCCGGCGTGCTGTTGAAATCGCCCCCGACGATCACCGCGGCCGGGTCCACGATCGCGGCGTAGTCGTCGAAGGCCGCTTTTGCGTCGGCGATCCCAATTCGCCAGGCGCCAAACGAATTTTCATCGTGCGCGACCGGTGACATGGCGTGCACGCTGGCGATGAGTGGGTCGAACCTGACGTCGGGCACCTCCAGACGCACTGCGGCGATGGTGGCGATTCGATACTGCGTCACATTGGTCAATGGATACCGGCTCCACAGGCCGATTCCTCCAGCGCCGGGACGGGGGACGAGCAGGGAGTGCGGAAATGCGTCGTCGATGCCGGCTCGTGAGAAGAGGTCGACTGCCTCTGCGGTCAGCTCGGACACGGTGATCACGTCCGCGCTGCCCTTGGCCAACTCGACGAAAGCCGTCGCGTCCGTCTGACCCTTGCGGAGATTCGATGAAAGCAGGCGGATATCGACATGTTCGCCGACGTCGGTCGGTGAGCCGAGGTAATACCACTGCACCTGGACGGCCACGGCTACTGCTGTTATCAACGCAGCCACAATGGAGAGCCGAACACGGCGGGCCAGTATCAGGATTGCCGTTCCTAGCAGCGCCACTAACGTCGTATATGGCGACCCGACTGCGACGAGCAGGGCGGGCAGGTTCGTCAGCGGTCGGGCTCGTATCACCAGACTGAGCACTGTGAAGAGCAGTGCAACGATCGCCAGCACCATCCATGGTCGACGGCGGCGCGTGCCGGACCGAGAGGGCATGTGCTGCCTGTGCGCCTGCAAGCCGCCAAGCTATCAGTAAGAGGGAGATGTCGCCGCGTGGCTCCGCTTCGGACCCGCGACGACTGTGCTAAATAACAAAATTGGGCGAGACCTGGCCAATTTGGCACACTGCACCTATGACTCCGACCAAACACCGCGAAGCGGCCAAGCTCGATCGGGTGCCGTTGCCGATCGAGGCGGCCCGCGTCGGCGTGACGGGTTGGCAACTCACCCGCACCAGCGCACGCTTCCTTCGAAAGCTGACCAAACCGGGATCGCTGCAGGGCAAGTTCATCTCAGAGATCCCCCAGACCTTCGCCGACCTGGGTCCCACCTACGTCAAATTCGGCCAGATCATCGCGTCCAGCCCGGCGCTTTCGGCGAGCCGCTGTCCCGCGAATTCCGCAGCCTGCTCGACTCGGTACCGCCCGCAGACCCCGGCGAAGTGCACAAACTGTTCAAGCAGGAGCTCGGCGACGAACCATCGAACCTGTTCAAGAGCTTCGACGAGACGCCGATTGCGTCGGCATCGATCGCGCAGGTGCATTTCGCGACGCTGCACAGTGGCGAAGAGGTGGTCGTCAAGATTCAGCGCCCCGGCATCCGTCGCCGCATCGCCGCTGATCTGCAGATCTTGAGACGGTTCGCCCAGGTGGTGGAGCTGGCCAAGCTGGGCCGGCGGCTCTCTGCCCAGGATGTGGTCGCCGATTTCAGCGATAACCTCGCCGAGGAGCTGGACTTCCGCCTGGAAGCACAGTCGATGGATGCCTGGATCTCCCATTTGCAGGGCTCTCCGCTGGGCAAGAACATCCGGGTTCCGCAGGTGCACTGGAACTTCACCAGTGAGCGCGTGTTGACGATGGAACGCGTCTCCGGCGTGCGCATCGATGATGTCGCCGCCATCCGCAAGGCCGGTTTCGACGGCACCGAGCTGGTCAAAGCGTTGTTGTTCAGCGTTTTCGAGGGCGGGCTCAAACACGGTCTGTTCCACGGCGACCTGCACGCAGGCAACCTGTTCGTCGACGATCAGGGCCGCATCGTGTTCCTGGACTTCGGGATCATGGGCCGCATCGACCCGCGCACCCGCTGGCTGCTGCGCGAACTGGTGTACGCGCTGCTGGTCAAGAAGGATCACGCCGCCGCGGGCAAGATCGTCGTCCTGATGGGTGCGGTCGGCACCACCAAGCCCGAGGCCGAAGCCGCCAAGGACCTGGAGGCCTTCGCCACTCCGCTGACCCTGTCCACGCTCGGCGACATGTCCTACGCCGATATCGGTAAACAACTCTCGACGCTGGCAGAGGCCTATGACGTCAAACTGCCGCGGGAACTGGTGCTCATCGGTAAGCAGTTCCTCTACGTGGAGCGCTACATGAAACTGCTCGCGCCGCGCTGGCAGATGATGTCGGACCCGCAACTGACGGGCTACTTCGCCAACTTCATGGTCGATGTCAGCCGCGAGCATCAAAGTGCTTCGGACACAAACGAACTAGAGGTCTAGGTGGACGTCAGAAGCGGTTACGCAAAATCGGGCGATCTGGATATCTACTACGAGGAGATGGGCGACCCCGGCGACCCGACGGTCCTGCTCATCATGGGGCTTGGCGCGCAACTTCTGTTGTGGCGCAACGGTTTCTGCGAGAAGCTGGTCGAAAAGGGGCTGCGCGTCATCCGGTTCGACAATCGCGATGTCGGGTTGTCGAGCAAGCTGGAGGGTCAGCGGGTGGCCGGCTCGCAGTATCCGCGAATGGTGCGCTCTTTCCTCGGCTTTCGCAGTCCGTCGGTGTACACGCTCGAAGATATGGCCGACGACGCCGCCGCGGTGCTCGACGCGTTGGAGATTAACCGCGCGCATATCGTCGGCGGATCGATGGGCGGGATGATCGCCCAGGTTTTCGCTGCCCGTCACGCCGCCCGCACGCTGTCGCTGGGGGTGATCTTCTCCAGCAACAACCAGCCCGCGTTGCCGCCGCCGGCGCCGCGGGCGCTGTTCTCCGTGATCAAGGGTCCGCCGCCGGGTTCACCCCGCGAAGCCATCATCGACAACGCGGTACGCGTCACCAGGATCATCGGCAGCCCGGCCTACCCGGCGCCAGAGGAGCGGATCCGGGCCGAGGCGGCCGAAGGTTACGACCGCAGCTACTACCCCGTCGGTATCGCCAGGCAATTTGGGGCGATCATGGGCAGCGGCAGCCTGCGGCACTATGACCGGATGATCACCGCGCCCACCGTGGTCATTCACGGCCTGGCCGACAAACTGATGCGGCCTCTCGGCGGGCGGGCGATCGCCACGTCCATCCGTCGCGCCCGGTTCGTGCTGTTCCCGGGTATGGGCCATGAGCTGCCCGAACCACTGTGGGATCAGATCATCGACCAATTGCACGTCACCTTCAACGAGGGCCTGAACAGGTCTGACGTGCTCGATTCGGCTGGTTGATCGCCCATCGGATAATATTTTTGGCGACATGCATCAGGTCGGACCATTGATGCGTCTCGGGGAACGTGTCGTCCGCCTTTGAACTATCAGGAAGGCGGTAAACGCCATGCCCAAAAACTTAGAGCCGCATTTCGAAGATGTTCAGGCCCATTACGACCTATCCGACGAGTTCTTCGCTTTGTTCCTGGACCCTTCGCAGACCTATAGCTGCGCCTACTTCGAGCGCGACGATATGACGCTCGAAGAAGCCCAGCTCGCCAAGATCGATCTGGCGCTGGGGAAGCTGGGCCTGCACCCCGGTATGACCCTGCTCGACGTCGGCTGCGGCTGGGGCGCGACCATGCGCCGGGCCGTGGAGAAGTACGACGTCAACGTCATCGGATTGACGCTGAGCAAGAACCAGGCCGGCCACGTGCAGCAGAAGTTCGATGAGATGGACAGCCCCCGCACCAGGCGGGTGCTGCTGCAGGGCTGGGAGCAGTTCGACGAGCCCGTCGACCGCATCGTGTCGATCGGCGCGTTCGAGCACTTCGGGCACGACCGCTATCAAGATTTCTTCAAGATGGCCTACAACTCACTACCCGCCGATGGCGTGATGCTGCTGCACACGATCGTCGGTTTCAACCCGGTGCACGCCAAGGAACTGGGCATCCCGGTCACATTCGAATTGGCCCGGTTCGTCAAATTCATCATGACCGAGATCTTCCCGGGCGGGCGCTTGCCCTCGGTGCCGATGGTCGAGGAGCGTGCCGCCGAAGGCGGGTTCACCCTCACCCGGACTCAGCACCTGCAGCCGCACTACGCCAGGACCCTCGATACCTGGTCTGCCGCTCTGGAGGCGCACAAAGACGAGGCCATCGCGATCCAGTCCGAAGAGGTCTACGAGCGCTACATGAAGTACCTGACCGGCTGCGCGAAGATGTTCCGGCAAGGCCAAGTCGACGTTTGCCAGTTCACGCTGGAGAAGTAGAAACAGTTTCATCCCCGCGTCGCCGGGCATTCACGATGTTCAGACCGTTAGCATCGTTCCAAGTCGAAAGTATGGCATCCGTCACAACGCGGAGCGCATACCCGCCGGGGAGTATCAGGAAAGGCAATACACGCAGATGGCCGAACAATCCACCGATTTGCGACCGCATTTCGAGGACATCCAGGCGCACTATGACCTGTCGGACGATTTTTTCGGCGTCTTCCAGGATCCGACGCGCAAATACAGCTGCGCCTTCTTCACCGGTCCCGACGTCACGCTGTCAGAGGCCCAGATCGCTAACGTCGATCAGCATCTTGACAGCCTGGACCTCAAGCCGGGTATGACGCTTCTGGAAGTGGGCTGCGGCTGGGGGCTGACACTGCGGCGCGCCATGGAGAAGTACGACGTCAATGTCATCGGTTTGACGTTGAGCAAGAACCAGCAGGCCTACTGCACCCAACTGCTCGACGGCATCGGCTCCGAGCGCACCCACGACGTGCGCCTTGAGGGCTGGGAGCAGTTCCACAGCCCCGTTGACCGCATCGTGTCGATCGAGGCCTTCGAGCACTTCGGCTTCGAACGCTACGACGAGTTCTTCAAGACCTGTTTCGATATCCTGCCCGACGACGGTCGGATGACCATCCAGAGCAGTGTCGGCTACCACCCGTACGACATGGCCGAGCGGGGCAAGAAGCTGACATTTGAGATGGCCCGGTTCATCAAATTCATGGTCACCGAGATCTTCCCCGGTGGACGTATCCCGACCACCAAGATGATGATCGAGCACGGGGAGAAGGCCGGTTTCACCGTGCCCGAAGCCTTGTCACTGCGTAACCACTACATCAAGACGCTGGGCATCTGGGCCAGCCGCCTCGAACAGCACAAAGACGAGGCGATCGCGGCCACTGACGAAGAGAACTACAACCGCTATATGAAGTACTTGCAGGGTTGTCAGTTCTACTTCATCGACGAAACCATCGACGTCAGTCTGGTGACCTACCTGAAGCCGGGTGCGGTCACGTAGGCCGCCCCCAGGTCCGAAGATGCCTCCGTCGCGCGCAAGCGGGCGGGGGCTTTTTCGTGGCAGCGCTCCCCCACTGTCGGATTGTGGCGGCGGCGTGCGGTCAACGATGAGATCTCGCCCGTTGAACAACAGCCGGATCCGGGGCAGAGCTGACGCACCGAAATGAGTGTTGAACAGAACTTCGCGGTATCGGGGCCTATTCCTGTGGACAAGGCAGCTGAAGCGGCGTGGCAAACGGTATGGGATAGGTGCGTGTGCGCCCCGCCGCTAGACAGAGACGTGGAGGGTGAACGATCAGCCGGCCATCGTTGTGAAACTGATGACCTTCGCCGAATACCAGCGGCCCCACCAGTTTGCGGGTCCTTCGCCGACACCTGTCCATCGACAGCGGGTTGGCTCAACCTCAAGGACACGCACAGGAATTTTGGGGGACAGCGTCTAGCAAGTTGAGGGTATGAGGACCGCCGCTCGCGGCGGGTGATTTACTTCTGGTAACTAAAGTACCTGTTCAGCCCCCGGATGCCGCGTCGGTCGAGTATCCGCAGTTTGTGACCCTGGTGACGTCAGTTAACTCGCGGGTAGCCCTCTGACGAGGGACAAGCGCACCACTCGCGCACTTGTCGCAAATGTTCGCGTTACGCAACTGCAAATGAGCGGCGGTTCGACGACTCGGACAGGTCGCCAGCAACATGATCGCAACTAAGCTCACCGGTGGTGTTGGTGGCGGCCAACTTTTGGTTACCGGACTACAAAGCACCTGGCAAGAGCACCGTTTCGTGTTGACAGGACCTGTGAAGTCTGAGATTCTGTTCTCAATTCACAGGGGAATTTCAGCAACACCTGCAGGAACGAACACCACTAACCCACTCAAGGGGGGGACATGTCCACCATCGCCACTAAGTTTTCTACGGCCAAGCTCCAGGTCGGCACTGCCGCGGTAGCGACAGTCCTGGCCGCCGCCACGCTTACGCCGGTTGTCGCGCAAGCCGCGCCGTCGGTGAGCTTCGCTCCTGTCACGCAGGCACTGGGCAGCTCTTTCGATGAAATCTTGCCCTACGTCGGGTCGTCGGCGCCTGGAGACGTCTCCACAGCTGCAGCGGTGACTGATTTCCAGCCGTTTGCGATCATCGACGGTGTCGTCAAGTTCTTCGCGACCATCGTCTACGACACGCTTACCTTCATCGGCGACACGATCATCGCTGTCGCCAACGGAGTCGCACGGTTCTTCCAGGTTGGCCCCTACGCCGTCTAAGGACGCAGCTAGTCAGTAGTTCCGTCCGACGCAACACCGTCTGTCGCTAGTCCGTACGGCGCGATTCGTCAAATGACGAGTCGCGCCGTTTCGGATTTAGCGCTGTTGTGGATGACCGTCACCTACGGGCTATTCCACACCCGAGCACGGGAATCCTTCATTTGAGTATTTTCTCTCGACGTCAGTTCAGCGATGAACCGAGTGGCGACGATGACAATGTAATTGTGATTGAGGACGACGGCGATAAGCCTCATTGGTTCAGGCGTCGCAGCGTCGCTTGGGGCGCGGTTGTCGTTCTGGCTATCGTCGTGGCATTTAGTTGTTGGCTCGGGTTCCGGGCACAGGCCGCGAAATCAGGTCTCGAGCAAGCGCGTCACAGTGCTCAACAGGCCAAAGACGCACTGCTGCAAGGAAATACCGGAGATGCGTCACGATTTGCAATCGAAGCGCAGACTCATGCGCAGTCAGCCCGCGATGCAACGCACTCTCTGCCGTGGACCATCGCTTCGTCCGTGCCGTGGATAGGGAGCCCATTCAAGACGGGCCAACAGATCGCGGACGTGGTGCTCGGTCTGACCGCCGATGTGTTGAAGCCCGCCACGGATGCGGGCACTACTGTGGCGCCGAATCAACTGCTCGCCGACGGCCGGCTGGACGTCGTGGCCCTCCGGAAGGAAGAGCCGGCATTGAGCAAGCTGGCGGCAGATGCTGCCCGTATCAACGCCGACGCCGAAGGGATTGCGGATCCGCGCTTCATCCCCGCCCTCGGCGAGGCGCGAACCCAACTTCAAGCGCAGACGGCGGACATCGCAAAACTGCTGGGGAATACCGCCCTTGCTGCGCGCCTGGCACCTTCGATGATGGGGGCCGACGGCCCGCGGACCTACTTCATGGGTTTCCAGACCAATGCGGAAGCTCGCGGCACCGGGGGGCTGCTGGGCGGGTTCGGGATTCTTCATTTCGACAATGGCAGTCCAACCATGGACGCGTTGGGGCCTAACACTGAGCTCGACAAGCAGTTCGCACCGATCGATCTCGGCCCTGAGTTCGCGACGCAGTATGGATTCACCAATCCGACAACGGACTGGAAGAACAGCAATCAAAGCTCGCACTTTCCTTATACCGCTCAAATCTGGAAGTCGATGTGGGCGCAGCAATCGGGAATGAACGTCGACGGGGTGATTGCCATCGATCCAGTCGCGTTGAGCTATGTACTTGACGCGTTGGGCCCGGTAAAGATGCCAGACGGCGAAGTGGTTACCAACGACAATGTCGTTGAGCTGACCGAGTCGACCGCTTATGTGCGTTTTCCTGATGATCAGCCGGCGCGCAAGCGATATCTTCAAGACATCGCTGCTGAAGTGGTGAAGAAGGTGTCCGGACCGGTGCCGTCACCGCGTAAGTTGCTCGACGCATTGGGGCGGGCAGTCAGCGAACGCCGAATCGCGGTGTGGAGCGCGAACCCCGCCGACCAGGCACTGCTTGAGCAAACTCCACTCGCCCACGTGATTCCGGATGATCCGGCGCCGTATGCAGAGGTCGTTGTCAATAACCTTGGCGGCAACAAGATGGACTATTACCTCGATCGACAAATCGAATATGTTGCCGACGGTTGCGACGGTGAGACTCGGATGTCGACTGTGACAGTCCGGCTGACCAACACAGTAGGCGATGTGACGCCCCTGCCAGAATACGTTGCCGGGAAGATGGGTTTTACGTCCAAATCAGCGCTCAACGTTCCGAAGGGGACCATGTTGACTTCGGTTCGTCTTCTCGCCACTCAGGGCGCGAAGTTGGTCAGCACCCTTTCAAACGGGCAGAAGGTCCCGGTGTTCGAAGAGACGGAACGTGGCCACCCCAGCTATGTGGTGCAGGTAGCTATACCGCCAGGCAAGTCAGGCGAATTAACGTTCCGACTGTCTGAGCCGACGGCTCCGGGGGCGGCCCGTGTCCCTGTTCAGCCGCTAGTCGACTTGGTCACACCTAAGGTTTCGGTTCCTCAGTGTCCAGGGTGAGCGCACGGAAGTGCACCGCACAGTAGATGTTTGCTGGGGCAGTTGCGGTTGGGCTGCGGGGAGGTTGCTGAGGGTATAGGCTCGAAGCTCGTCACTTCGACTCACGGAGCGCGGGCTGTTGGATAATCAGCGGTGGAGGAGTTGCGTTGAATCTGCAGGACTTCGTAAAACTGTTGCGTACGCGGTGGATCACCGTGTGCGTGACGGTCTTGGTCGCGGTGCTGGGGGCAGTGGCGGTCAGTTTGCTAACGACTCCGCTTTACCAGGCTTCGACGAGGCTCTTCGTGGCGACTGCCGCCGGTTCCTCGTTGTCGGATGTCTATCAGGGCAACCGCCTATCACAGGAGCGGGTGCTGTCCTACTCTGAGCTCCTCATGGGCGAGACGGTTGCCCAACGCACTGTCGACAAGCTCAACCTTGATATGAGCGCGCAGGCCCTGCGTGCCAATGTCAAGGCGAGCGCAAAGCCCGATACTGTCTTGATTGACGTAGCGGTGCTTGATGCATCGCCGGTGCGAGCGCGTGACATCGCCAATACTCTGTCTGACGAATTTGTCGTCACAGTGCGCGAACTGGAGACGCCAGAGGACGGCGCGACTCCCGATGCGCGAGTTATTGTCGAGCAGAGAGCGTCCATTCCCAGTCATCCTGTCGTGCCACAAACGACGCGCAATATTGCTATCGGATTAGCGCTGGGCCTACTGCTGGGTATCGGCCTGGCGGTACTGCGTGACGTGCTCGATAGTACGATTAAAGACCGAACTGACCTTGAAGGAATTACCGGCGCCGGCGTCGTCGGCAACATTCCCCTGGACAAGGAACGTCGCAAGCACGCAGCGATTGCGTTTGAGAGCGAGAATTCCTCTATCGCGGAAGCGTTCCGCAAACTGCGTACGAACTTGCAATTCCTCGCGGTGGACAACCCGCCACGCGTAATTGTCGTCACCAGTTCGACTCCCAGCGAGGGCAAGTCGACGACATCCATTAATATCGCGCTGGCGTTGGCAGAGGCCGAGCACAATGTCGTGTTGGTCGATGGTGATATGCGCCGGCCGATGCTGCACAAGTACCTGGAGTTGATCGGGCAAGTGGGCTTCAGCACGGTGCTCAGCGGTCAGGCATCTCTCGACGAGGCGCTGCAGAAGACTCGTTTTCCCGGGTTGACCGTTCTCACGTCGGGCGCCATCCCGCCGAACCCGAGCGAATTACTGGGGTCGCAGTCAGCGAAGAATCTGCTGTCGGAAATGCGGTCGAAGTTCGACTACGTAATCGTCGACTCGTCGCCGCTGCTTGCAGTGACTGACGCGGCTGTCTTGGCGGCCCATTCGGATGGTGTGCTCGTTATAGCGCGGTTCGGACAGACCAAGCGTGATCAGCTCGCGCATGCTGTGACGAATCTCGAGGGCGTTGATGCCAAGGTCCTCGGCGCCGTATTCACCATGACACCTACGCGCGGCAACACGGGGTACTACAGCTACAGCTACTACGGCGACGATGCCAAGATGACTTCACCTGACTCGTCGTCATCGGCAACGGTCAGTACGCCACTCAATGCCGATGCGCCAAAGGTGAGCAGCGCCAAAAATGAAAAATGACGGGTCTGATGGTGTTTCTAGCTTGCCCGTTGTAGGCGTTTTGGAGCGCCGGGGAACCGCAGGCACCCCGCTGAACAGCGGATGCGCGCCGTCATGGCCTCCGGTATCGTCATGGTCGGAATAGCCTTCTGGGCCATGTGATTTCGCAAAACATTGACGGTAGGCAGTCGACCGACGTGGGGGCAGGTCTGACAGAATGAGTGAAATCATGCCGCAACGCAGGGTGTCAGCTGTTATCCGCGCCCTGAACGAGGGTAAACACATTGGCCGATTGCTCAAAGGATTTGAGCAGCAAACGGTGAAACTCGATGAAATCATACTGGTTGACTCCGGTTCCACCGACGACACAGTCGCGATCGCCGAGGCGGGCGGGTGCACCGTCGTGCACATCGACAAGAGCGAGTTCTCGTTCGGGCGGGCTCTGAACAGGGGCTGCGCTGCGGCCACCGGCGACATCCTGTTGTTTGCCTCGGCGCATGTCTACCCAGTTTATGACACCTACGTTGAGCATATCGTCAATGCGTTCGACCGAGACCGCGTTGCCATCGCCTACGGGCGTCAGGTCGGTGACGAGCGCACAAAGTTCTCCGAGGCGCGCGTGATGCTGAAATGGTTCCCCACCGAGAATATTTGGGATCAGGGCCATCCCTTCAGTAACAATGCCAACGCTGCGGTGCTGAAGTCGGTCTGGGAAGACTGGCCGTATGACGAGACTCTGACAGGTCTAGAGGACCTCGAGTTCGCTAAGCGGGCAATCGACAAGGGGCATAAAATCGCGTACGTCGCAGACGCGCCGGTGGTCCACGTTCATGAAGAAACCTGGAACGTCACTCGTAACAGGTATCGGCGGGAAGCGATCGCCTATGCACGGATTGTCGAAGGTTCGGAGATGTCACTGCCAAGGGCCGTGGGTCTGGCGGTATCGAACATCGCGGGCGACTACGTCGACGCGGCGAAGGCTGGCCGCTTGCGTACCAATGTCCTCGGCATTCCGCTGTTTCGGTTCGCTCAGTTCATCGGTGCGTGGGAGGGCTTTCGGGCGCCTGACCATGTGTCATCACGGCTTCTGGAACGGTTCTACTATCCCGCCCATTCGCAGGGAAGTGACCTGCCGCCGGCTCCAGGCCGCAAGATCCTATATTCCGATGACATTTCTATGAATCATCTGTAGAGAGCAATGACCAACACTGTCGCCATTGTGCCTATGCGCCACAACAGTGAGCGCGTCCGAGGCAAAAACTATCGACCGTTAGCCGGTATCCCGCTATATCACCACGTCGTTCGGATGCTGACTTCGGTGCGCGAGATCGACCAGGTGGTGATCGATACAGATAGTGACTTCATCATTGATGACTGCGCCGAGCACTTCCCTGGCGTCCAGGTGCTGCTTAGGCCCGAGCACCTGCGTGATGGCGCCATCGCCATGAACGATGTGCTGCTGAATACCCTCGCTCAGGTCGACGCAGACATCGCGCTGCAGACGCACTCGACCAACCCGTTCCTTAAAGCCGAAACGGTCTCGTCCGCGTTGAAGCTGTTCACGGAGCCAGGTAGCGAGTTCGACTCTGTCTTCAGCGTCACCCGCTTGCAAGCCCGCCTCTGGGACGGCGATTGCCGCGCGGTCAACCACGATCCGGCAGTCTTGCTGCGCACCCAGGACCTAGCACCGCTTTACATCGAGAACTCGTGCTTCTTTATCTTCACTCCTGATGTCCTCCGGCAGCGCGGAAACCGGATCGGCGACCGTCCGCTGATGGTCGAGATGGCGCCCCTTGAGGCCGTCGACATCGACACCGAGGCGGACTTCGCGATGGCGGCCGCCATCGCCGAGAGTAATGAGATCAGTACGTGACGAAGCCACTGATTCTCGTGACGTGCAGGCAGATGCAGGTCGAACTACCCAAACACCGCGAACGCATCGAGAGCCTAGGCTACGAGGTCGTAGCGCCGGATCTCGCTGGGCGCCAACAGTTTAGCGCTGCCGAGCTGCTCGAATACGGTGCGCGCCTGGTGGGAATCATCGCTGGCGACGATGAGCTCGACAGTGAATTCTTCGGCGGCACGCCGGAACTCAAGACGGTCATCCGCTGGGGGATCGGAATGGACTCAGTCGACCACGAAGCCGCCCGAGCGCATGGTGTGACCGTCCGCAACACCCCTGGTGTCTTCGGCTACGAAGTCGCCGATTCAGCTTTCGGATACATACTGAACCTTGTCAGAGGATATATCGCGGTGGATTCCGCTGTCCGCCGCGGGGAGTGGCCCAAGGTGGAGGGGATAACACTTGCCGGCGCGCGGCTAGGCATCGTCGGCTTTGGTGCCATCGGTCGTGCTATCGCCAAGCGGGGCCGCGGTTTTGATATGGACGTCGTCGCATTCGACCCTTTCGTCCACACCGCACCGGCGGGCGCCTCGATGGTCGATCTCGACACTCTCCTGTCGACGAGCCGCTTCATCGTGCTGGCCTGTCCGCTGACGTCCGATACTTTCCACCTGATCAACGCCGACCGTCTGGCTGTGGTGCGTCAAGACGCCTATCTGGTGAACGTGGCGAGGGGGCCGGTCGTCGTGGAGGCGGACCTGGTCGACGCACTCAAGAACGGGCAACTCGCCGGAGCCGCGCTCGACGTGTTCGAGGTAGAGCCTCTGCCGATGGGCAGCGAGCTTCGGGTGTTGGCAAATGTCGTGCTGGGCGCGCACAACGCGTCGAACACCCGCGAGGGCGTGGTGCGGGCCAGTAACACTGCCGTCGATTTCCTCATCGAGGAGCTTGCAAGGTGACCCGTGCGGTCATCGTGACCGGGGCGGCTGGGGGGCTCGGCGCAGCGTTGTGCCAACGCATGCGCAAAGACGGGTACCTCGCAATCGGGATCGACCAAAACGTCGCAGTCGACGCCGACGTGGACCTCAGAGTCGACCTGCGCGATTCCGAACGCCTCATCGAACTGGGGCGGGAGCTGGCCCGGGACTACGAGCTGAAGGCCATCGTGCACAACGGTGCGGTGCAACCACTCGCAGGGGCAGGGGAGACGTCGCTCGCCGATTGGTCAGATGCTTTGCGCGTCAACGTTATTGCCGTTGACGCGCTGGTAGCGGGCACCCGAGAGAGTTTGGCGGCGAACGACGGGTCAGTGGTCGTCGTCGGAAGCGTGCATGGGCGAGCTACAACGGGCGGCATCACGGCGTACGCCACCACGAAGGCGGCATTGGAAGGGTGGGTACGTTCCGCCGCACTAGACCTGGGCCCCGATATCCGGGTTAACGCTCTCGTCCCTGGCGCCATCGACACCGCGAAGCTCCGGGAAGGGTTCGCGCGCTGGGGCGAGGAGTCGGCCGAAGAGCGCAAAGCAGTCCTACGCCAGCGCACCGCATTGCGTCGGATCGGAGACCCTGAGGACGTCGCCGGCCCGGTGTCGTTCCTGATCGGGGACGACGCCCGCTTCATCACTGGTGCGGTTCTCGTCGTCGACGGTGGGGCTACTGCGCGTCTGGGCTCGGAATGATTGATAACTCATGGCTGAACCAGTAGAGCAACCCGATATCGCACTTCCTCGGGCGCGCTAGCCGTGGCTCGACTCGGAACAACCGGACGCGCAGCGGCCACCTACGTCTCGCTAGCGGCGCTGCAACGTGGCATTTCGCTGCTGATCCTGCCCTTCGTGACACATGTGATGTCACCTGTCGAGTACGGGGCTGCGTCGATGCTGTCGGCAGCGTCGCTGTTCCTTACCGCCGTTGTCGCCGCACCGCTGATTCAGCTGATAGTCCGGGCGGCTGCCCGCGGCGAAGAAAATGGTCCGGCCATACTCCGCACGGCCGGCACCTATTGCTACGTGGTGCTGCCAATTGCTATCGCGCTGGTGGCGTGCGCGGTCGCACTGTTTGTCCCCACGCTGCTCGGCGTATCGGGATATATCTGGAGTATTGAGCTTTTAGCAATCGGATTTCAACCTGCGAGCTCCACATTCGCGATGTGGGTGGCCCAAGCAAGGGCGGATCTGCCCAAATTCGTTTGGCTCTCGGCAACTTCGATATTCGTGACGGCGGCCTCGAAGGTGGTACTTGTCGTCGTATTGCAGATGGGCGTGCTTGGCTGGGTCCTTTCCGATCTGATTACTGCAGTTTTCTCGGCGGTCCTGGCGATCGTTCTTGTCCGTCTACCGCGGGCACAGACAGATTCCAGTCACCTTCGGTACCTTGTGAAATTCACCTTGCCGCTAGTTCCGCATGCTGCGTCACTGTGGGCTCTGACGTCCCTGAGCCGACCTGCGATGGCTGCGGTGTCCTCGCTTGAGCAGGTAGGTCTACTTTCTTTTGGATTGAACCTCGCGTCGGTCGCGATTCTGATCCTCTCGGAGGCCAACCGGGCAGCTCTTCCGCATTATTCGCGTGAGACTTTGCCGGCTCCGACCCATGAGACGCGCGGGGCTGTCACGTGGCAAGTGATGGCCGCATTTCTCGTGCCTGCAATCGTGGGCGTCGGGGTGGCAGTCGCGGGTCGATTGCTCTTCGCTGAGGCGTACTGGCCGTCATTCCTCCTGACGGGAATCCTCCTTGTTGGCCAAGCCGCGTATGGTCTGTACCTCATACCGATGAACTATCTGACCCAAACTGCTGGACTTCCTAAATTCAGTGCGGTGGCATCCGGTGCCGGCGCCACCGTGATTCTGGTGGGCATATTGGTAGTGGGCCGGCGATTCGGCGCTGTCGGGGTTTCTTACGTCACAGTCGCGGGGTACCTGACCATGGCGATCGTCGCGCTGACCCTAGTATTTATGCATAAGGTAGACATCGCGTGGAGATCATGGCTAGCAAACTGGCCGGAGACGCTCCTCGCCACCGCAGCGCTCGCCTGCAGTGTCGCGGCACTTGCGTCTCGGGGGGGCTCCCCGCTCTACTGGGCATTCGTCTGCGGATGCCTGGTCTCGGGTGTGGGAGCGGCGGCCTTGGCCGCGCGCCGAAAAGCCCACTGACGCTATACGGGCGGGATCTTCACCGTCGGGTTGGACCGGCGACGGATAGCATCAGCGCACGGCGAGGGATGTATCAGAAAGGGATCGTATGGACGTCACAGGGGCCACGGTCGCCTACCTCGTCATTGTGTTTTCTTTAGGGATTGCCGCTACGTTCTACCCAGCCTTGGCGATCGCAGCGATTGCGCTGTGTGTACTGGCCGTTGTTGTCTGGACTCGGTTCCGCGTGTTTAATTTCCGCGGACTCGATGTGATTGGCACCGTACGGCCCGACTGGATCATCGTGCTTCTCCCGACTGTCATCGCCGTTCGGCCTTTCAGCGAGCGAGGATTCTTCCTGGCTATAGGACTGTTAGTTGCCGCAGCGTTCTTACGCAAGCCGACTAAGGGCAAGTTCGGAATCCAGCCCGGCCCTGTCCTTTTTCTATTCGCGGCATCTTCAATTGTATTCATCAGGCCATCGGATACTGGCTCAGTGTTGACCTTTATCCTCGTCGGAGCCTTAGCAATCCGGCTGGTGATGACAGTCGGTGCGCCCAGAATTATCTCGTCGATGGTTGACGGCTGCGGGTTGTATCTCGCACTGAATGTCATCGCTTATGCGGCGGGATTGCGGTCGCCTGCTGCGGGTTCGCGTATTGGCGCGCTCGTCGAATCTACGGGATTTACCCGCATTATTTTCCCGTTGGCTTCGACACTCAATACTCCTCCGACTATTGCGTCAATCTACGTTGTCGCCTTTATCTTTATGATATGGGAGGCAGGGTGGGTGCGGCGCACGTTGCGACTGGCCTGTTTGGCGGCGGCAATGGTGGTGCTTGTGAGCGCTGGTACTCGCGTGCCGATGATCGCGGTGGCAGTGATATCGCTGATAGTGATCTGCCTTCCGATGGCAACTCGTTGGTTGGCGCAGGCAACAGCGATACTCGCCGCCGCGTCTGTGTTTGTATTGCCAACAGTCATCACAGTCACGCAGTTTCTTGTCGCGCCAGTCTTGTCTTTGATACCGGGCCGAGACCTGGGAATAGGAACCATCGCCACGCTCAACGGTCGGGACACGATCTGGGAGCGCTCCATCAGCTATTGGAATGATTGGGTGTCCGACCCGTTGAATGTCTGGTTTGGATTCGGCGTTAACGGACAATACCGATCTGGCGCATCATTAGGTTATCGGGACTTTATCTCCTCGATCACGAGAAGTCCGGAACTGGCATCGGTCCATAATTCGTTCCTGCAGCAGCTTTATGACGGCGGCATCGTCGGCGTCCTCCTCCTGTTCGTTGCCGTATTCTGGGCTAGCGCGCGACTGGCGAAACGTCGGCGTGCGTGGGGCAATTGGGGGCTGATTGCGATTGCCGCAATGAGTCTTCTGCTTTTAAGCGGAATGACTGAGGTGTCGGCGGTGCCGGGGCCGGCTCAGGGCACGTTCTGGCTGCTGGTCATCCTTGTCGCGGTCGCTTGCCAGGCTGACGAACGTCAGGCCGGCACAGATACGCCAAACGCAAGACCTGTCGACGCGCAGCTCTCAATCCTGCGTTCGCCGTCCATACCGGCAGGCACTTTCTCAGTTGCAAACGGCACTAACTAGCCGCGCGATATCTTTTCTGTAATGTCGGCGTCCATGACGGATGCAGCATTTCGAAGGTGAACCCGCGGCATTCCGCTTCCACCAGACGTTCTTCCAAGAGATCGCCGTGGACATGGTTCACATACTTATTTTCGTTCCCTTTGGGCACTTTCTGTGCGAAGAACGCCGGATGCGAATCACGGATCGTCTGCATCAGCTCCGAGTAGTGATGCCGGTCAGAGTTCGCCCAGAAGCCGGAGTCTGTTGGTGCACGCCCATCGAATCCCCACAGCCGCACATCGTGGCTCAGAGTGCAGCCGAGGGGTAGCAGCATGCCATTGAGCACATTCTCGATGAGGGGGAAGGAAAACTGCAATGTGAGGTCCGCGCTTACATCGGTGTGCTCGCCGAGAGGGATTGGGACCAAAGAGGACTGAACTTCCTTGAATTCTGAACGCACTACGACATCAAACTTGGAGGGGTACGCGAATAACGTCCGGCCTTTTGATTCCAGAAGTCGCGACAACGCATCGGCGCGAAACGCACGAGCGTGCGCATTATCGCCAAAATGATAGATCGCATCCCCCGCAGTAAGGAACGCTGGAGCAAGATGGTGCCAGAGTTCCGCGTCGCGCACGATTGTGTTGCATACAACAGTGATTCCATCAGCAAATGAGCGATCGCCGGCCAACTGCAGAGATGGCCCGGTGCCGAAGAGGTAGACGGGACGGGGCCCCGCAGCTTTAAGTTCGGTGACGTGCTGGACAAATGATCGGTGCACCACCGATACGGGCCTACGCTGCGGGTCTCGGCGGCTGATCGCGGAGCCGAGATCCATCAGATCCCATCCGTCTATTGGATTGGCTTCGTAGTCGAGATCGGCAACCCACTGCAACCGCTGGCGGGCGAAGTTGGAAAGTGCGCTGGCGTCCGCCGCGGCCACAGCCGTACTGCGAACATATTCCAGAGGTGACGCCGCCGGCGTCTGCCGGATTTTCAGCTTGTTCTCAAAGTGGGAAAGCAGGAAGCGCAGGCGATCTTCGACTTGGCTGATCTTCTCTGAAGAGGATGCTCCAGTGATGAGTAGTACTTCTTGGCGCCGAATCGGGCTCCTCAGCAAGTCTGCCGAACTATTCGCCAACCGCCACACTGCGAGCTTGACGCGCTGAGATCGCGGGAACGAGTAACGGCCAACCGAGAAAAAAGAATATATTGTGCGCTGTGCCGCAGGCCCCTCGAAGATATAACGGCGTCGACGCGTAGTCAGTGCCCGCAAATGATCAACAGTCCTCATGACCTAGCCATTTTGCAGTTGGTCAATAACCCGACGGTATCGTGACTCAAACCGTTTCATGCAACGGTCCGCATCGGCCTTATCGCGGAAACACAACACGTTTCCCCAACATGACTCGACATCACTCGGCAGAGTGGTGAACAAGCCTCGCCACCGATGCCGGGTGCCGTATTCAACGATCGGCTCCCAGACTGAGTACACGAGGTGATAACCGTGCTCGGCAAGGTAGGCGCTGCTGTCGTCGAGCGAGTAGCCAAGCGGGCGAGTCTTCCGCTCCTCGAACTCATAGAGGACGAACCGAGGGTTATACGTCCAGTCGAAGCCCCTTAGCGCGAAAAAATCAAAGCCCTCAATGTCGACCTTGAGGAAATCAACACGCCGGACACCACGTGCGCGCAGATCCGCTGCAAGGGTAACTACATCGACTACAGCGGTCGGCTCGTGTGACTCGTGGAACGCGGCGAGGGTGCTGATTCCGGTTGATGTCGGCGAAGTGAACAGCGACGCGGACGCCGCGGGCTTATCCGATACTGCAGCTGTAGACAGCTGTACCCGTGGCTCCGTACCGACGTTTCGCTCGAACTTTGCACGGTTAGAGGGGTCAGGCTCGTATGCGACCACCGACCAGCCCAGCTCAAGGAACATCTTGGTCACTAAACCGCTATGCGCGCCAACGTCGACCAAAACCGACCCAGCTGACTTCGGTGTTGATGCAAGACTTGCGATAATCTCCGGCTCGTCGATCCAGTCGGGCACCATGGCGCGCTTAGCAGCCCGCAACCGTCTGGCGACCGGGTGCGGGAGTCGTGAAACTAGAGCTGACCGCAGCGAGGACACCCGTAGAAATTAACACGTTCGCGCTCTGCGCGCCGTTCGGGATTGATGGTTGTTGGCGCCCCAAACGCGGCCGACGTGGGGATATGCGCAAGAAATGAGGGTCTAACATTGGCGGCAATGATGACTGACGGACGATCTGCGCGCACCGCTGAGCGTTTTACATCAGTATTCGCGTATCACGGAGAAGGGCCGTTCTGGGATTCGCGCGGCGATCGTCTCCTATGTATGGATGTGCTTGCTGGATCGGTTGTTTCGATTGATTCGCTAGGCGAAACCCGACGTCACGCAGTGCCGAGCTCGGTCGCGACGGTGATCAGACGTCGCTCGACTGGTGGCTTCGTCATCGCCACAGAGCGCGGGATCGTGGCCGCCGACGACGATCTGACGACGTTTGAGGAAATCGCAGTGGCGACCACTGATGCGGGTGTGCGGACGAACGATGGCGGTTGCGATCCACTCGGCGGGCTGGTAATCGGCACCATGTCACACGAAGGGATGCCAGGCCGCGGCGCGGTGTATCGGGTGACGCCCGAACTTGTCGTGACTGAAATCCTTGGGCCGGTGTCGATCTCAAATGGAGTGCAGTGGTCTGCCGATGGCAAGCGCGTCTTCTACATCGACACTCCTTCTCGATGTGTCGACGTTTTCGATGTTGATCCACACACTGGCGCGTGGTCGAACCGTAGGACCCACATTCGCGTCGAAGATGGGCAGGGCTTTCCGGACGGTATGGCCATCGATGAGGACGATGGACTCTGGATAGCTCTGTGGGGAGGTGGGGCAGTGAATCATTACGATAGGACGGGTCGCATCGTTGAAGCGATTGGCGTGCCTGGCGTTACTCAGGCCAGCTCCTGTGCATTTGGGGGACAGGACCGAGACGTGCTCTACATCACCACATCCCGGCAAGGGCTAGATGCTGACCAAGAGCCTGATGCGGGTGCGGTTTTCGTGGTGTCGACCGGGGTTCGAGGGGCGGTTCAAGGGGCGTTCGCCGGATAACACCGCTGAGGCATCCGTGAGCCGCGTAGGGGCTCTGTCCCATATAAATTCTCAGGCCGCGAAACAGTCCGGTGGTGCGGAAAAGGGTCGTACCCTGAGGTCGAGAGGCGACGATGCGAGTGGGCCAACTCTTAATGCATTGGTGCGAAACCGGATTGGACGACGACACCGCGACTGATGAACGACTGGTCGCACGCGGCGGAAACTCATTGCTGGGAGGCCTCGAAGACCTCCCTGCGGTGAACTCGGTTCACTAATGTCAGTGCAGGCGCGTCAGGCCAGCCCGGCGAACTGCTCCTGCAACGGCTAACCTGCAGCGGGGCGTACGGCCCTAGTCCAACAAGACCTGCGCGTCCCATAGGGGGATCGATGTGTTGGCAAGCTTGGGTCAACTCCCGAGTCTTGGGGCCGTCAGAGACGATGATGTTGTGATCATGGTCGTCTCCGTTCTCCTCGGCTTGACGGGCGCCAGCCGAGGGGGAATATTCGGTTCCAGCGCACGGCGGGGATAGGTGAGGGAAGGGCATGATGGCGGGGGAAATGTCCAGGGCGAACTCTAAATTTGACCGTCGGGTGTATTTCGGCCCCCGACGTAACGGCCATTTGCCGTGAGGGTTCTTATTGTAAATAAATTTCTCCACCATGTGGGCGGGGTAGAGACATATGTCGATTGGCAAGCCCGAAATCTTGAACTTTTGGGTATTGACACCCACTTCTTCGGTATGGCGCCCCCCGTTGGTCGAGAAATTATTCCTAGTATCCGGGATCGCGTGACTCTTACTCCGAATCGCGAGTTTAACGGCGCTAAATTAACAGCGGCTAAAGCTGCCCTGAGCTCGGTGTATTCACCGCTCACAGAGCGGATGCTGAATGCAGAAATCGATAGGTTCCAACCTGACCTTGTCCATTTTCACTCGACTTGCCGTCAGCTAACCCCCAGCGTCGCTCGCGCTGTAACGCGTAAAAGACTCCCAGGTGTTCTAACAGCCCACGAGTACAAACAGGTATGTGCGACTCAGCGACTGTGGGACGAACGCCAGCAGCGGGTGTGCACGGCATGTTTGAGCGGCAGTGCGTTGTCTCGCATGAAGAACGTCGCGGTGCGCCGATGCGTCAGAGGCTCGACGGCGGCAAGCCTGTTCGCACTGCCGGAGATTCCGATTGCCGATTACCTTTGGGGCAAAAGCAACGTGGTCATTCATGCCCCTTCTCAGTTCATGGGAGACGTAATCGAGAAGGCACCCTATATCCCCAATCGAGTACATACGTTGGACCTACCATGGGGTGATCCGGAACCTCGCGTCGCCGCCGATGGATGGGCACGGCGTGCGATCTACGTCGGTCGGTTAGAACGAGAGAAGGGCGTCGATGTTCTGCTCGATGCGTGGAAGCTCGTCCAACAACGACAAAAGGGCTGCGAGCTGATTATCGCAGGGAGCGGCTCCGAGCAGAGTTTCCTGGAATCGAAAGCAACTGAACTTGGTTTGGAAAGCGTTCGATTTCTCGGTCGTTATGAACGGTCCGAGCTGGGGGATCTATTTGGGCAGGTCGCTGTTTCGGTCCATCCGTCTCAGTGGTACGAGAACAGCCCTTTCACAGTCCGTGAGAGCTTGCTTTTTGGAGTGCCTGCGATCGTCAGTAATGTCGGGGGAATGCCCGAGATGGTCGATTCCCTGTCGGGCACAGTGGTACCCCCGGGGGACCCTAAGGCGCTGAGCGAGGCGATTCTTGGCGAGCTCACGCGACGAAGTGCGGGTACTACCACGTTGCGAGAGGCTGTCGCAAAGCGCTCCATGAGCGACGAATCCCATCTCAAAGGATTGAACGAGCTCTATGCCGCAGCCGCGTCATGAGCACCCGAGAAAGCGCTGCACTTTCGGCGGTGATCACATAAACGCACCGAGGGCCGATGTCCGCGCCGCCCTGCTGATCATCGTCACGTACAACTCCCACGATTCGCTACCAGACCTCGTCTCTTCCATCGAAAAGTTCGTGGGGGATCATCGGGGAAATCGCGCGATAGTGGTTGAGAACTCCGAAGACCCGCGCGTGAAGGACTCCATCGAGGCACGTATAAAGTCCGACAGCGTCTACGTCGAGGTTGTGCCGCGCAACGAGGGTTTCAGCCATGGTGTGAACCTCGGATATAAGCTGGCACAGGATCTTTGGGGGGATTTCGAGTTCATCGTCCTACTGAACCCCGATGTCTTGTCCGCTGGTCACGTGGTGAGCGAACTAGTGAACCGCGCAGTCGATCAGCGTGACGCCAACGTCGGCGTTTGGGGCGCGGTCCTGAGAGATCAGGACGGTGCCATCGATCGTGGGTGTGCAAGGCGCGTCTGGAACCGTCGCCGATTCTTCAGTCATCTGGTGGGTTACCACGATTTGGTGACAGCACTGCGGACTACTCCGCGCAGCCTGAATGAGTACGAGATTGCGCACGACCAGTCAGAGTTGGCGATGGTCAGTGGGGGACTGATGTGCATCGCCGCCGATGTGCTCGCCGATGGTATGGACACGCTTTTGCCCATGTACCTCGAAGATCAGGAAGTCTGCCTGAGGAGCCTTAGCAAAGGCTTGCCAGTACGCCTGCACGCCGACCTTGAATTGGTACACGTTGGTGGCGCCAGTCGAAAGTCAGTCACTGATCACGAACATGCGCTGCGCATCATGGAACTTGTCGAGGCTCCTGTGCAATGCATGTACCGGCTGCAGGGGTACGGGCTGCTCTCGTTGCGGTTGACCGTCTTGGCCGGCGGCGCGGCGCGGCTCGTGGCGGCGCCATTACTCGCGACGGCCAGAATATTGTTCCGCCACGCGGATTTTCGCGACGAAGTTGACTGGATGACGAATCAGCAGAGGCTAGCTCTATGGTTCATGCGTTGGGCGGTAAAGGGCCGACTGCATAGAGAAGAAGTTTCCCTAAAAGAGTATTTCCAGGAGTACGCGAACGTTGAGTAAACAGCCACGGCGGCAATCACCGGAGCCAGGTGATGTAGAAAAAATGCAGTGCGGACCGAAACTCGTGTCAATTTCTTTGATGCTCCCTTACAGCGGGGTGGATCATGCCGGTGGCGAGTTGCTGCTACACCACTATCGGGTGCTCGCTGAAAGGTGCGATAGCGTGGCCGCGTTCGCCGTCGACTTCGACGAAAACCTGCGTGCAGCGAATCGTGACGCGGATATCGCATCAGATTCGTATAGCGCGGTAATTGTGAAGTTGCCGCGCTGGCGCAGGTCATTACTCGGGAAGATTGTGGCTCGGATATGGCATTTTGCTTTGCCTGTCTTACCCGATATTGGAATTTGGGCCGCATTCGCATCGTCGAAGGCCCTTCGTGAAAGCCTTTTAGAGGCTGATATTGTGGAACTTCAATGGTTTGAGTACTTCTTTTTTCGCGGGCTCGTCCACCGTATCAACTCGAGGGCCGAAGTCATTGGATTTGCTCATGACATCCCTAGTCAGAAATTCGAGCGCGCATTTTCTCATTGGCCGGCCGGTTTGCTTCGTACATACATCGCATACGCCAGATGGCTCGAACGTATGCTGCTTCGCGGGATACCGACTGTGACGGTTCTGAGCTCGAAGGACGCCTCACTCATAGCAAAGCGCTCGACTTCGGTCCGAGCGGTTGTCCTGGATCCGCCGCTGGACCTCGGCCACCCGGCGTCCGCAGTGAATGCCGACTCTCTTTCGGATGACGCCTGTACTTCCTTCGGGTTTGTGGCTGCGTTTCAACGTCCCGAGAACCACGATGCAGCGATGTGGCTACTTTCTGAAATTTGGCCGTTCGTGCTTGAAGATTGTCCCGCTGGGCGGCTCTATCTTGTCGGGTCGAGGCCATCTCAGGAATTGCAAGACGCAGCGACTGCATTCGGAGATGCAGTGACGGTGACAGGGTACGTGGATGACATCGATAGTTTCAACGACCAGTTCAGTACGGTAGTGATACCCCTCCGATACGGCGCGGGAGTCAAATTCAAGACGGTTTCCGCTATCCTCGCCGGCAAAAATATTGTGGCGACGCCGATTGCGGTAGAAGGCACGATATCGCACCAGCTATTTTTTGCCGTGAGCGATTCGGCTGAGGTATTGGCCAAGGCGATGATCGAACTCGCAACCTATCCAAATAAAGGGCGCGAATTATCCGAACAGGCGCGGGCGGAGGTTGGATCTCGCTATTCGATCGAAAGCTACACGCGGACCGTGGCGACAGCCTATCGACTTGACGACTGGCCCAAAGCTAGTAACGCACCTGGGCCGCGTCGGTGTCGCAATTAGTTCACCCTTCGGATGCGGTTCGACGCCAAAGCACTCGCTACACTTGAACGCAAAATCGCCATTCGTTAAGGGCACCGTCACGACTGTGACCCCCGAGCCGGGCTAAGCCGGTTTGCGTAAGACTGAAACGATGTCGGGGTTGGCTTCGGGGGGCAGGGTCGGCCAAAAACGTTCCGTGCCCTCGCCCCAGGACTCGAACTGATCGATCACCTCTAGTCCGTAACTCGCCGCAAACTCGCGCATGCGTTGAGCAGTCATGTCAGTTCGCCAGGGCCCTGAATCGGGGCCGTTCTTGGAGTGATGGATGAGTGCTCGGCCTCCAGGCACAAGGATGCGAGCAAACTCAGCGACGTAACGTTCAACATCGACCGACAAGATATGAACGAAGACATCAAAGGACCAGATGCGTTCAATGCTGGACGAGGCGATGAATCCGAGATCGTTTCCATTGTTGACATGGAATTCAATGTTTCCGTGCCCTGCGAATTTCTCCTTGCACAAATCAATGCACTCAGGCGTGACATCGACGAGTGTCAGTTTCGCTGACCGTTCGACGAGATGTTCGGTCCACCGTCCGGCGCCGGGACCGATTTCCAGTACGGAAAAATCGTTCTCCACGAAAGGCACCAAGATTTTGCCGACGATGCTTTCTTTCCAGCCGCTAACTTCTGAGTTCGACCATTCGTTGCCGCCGGTGGCCCAATTCCACGAACCCCACATGGCGCGGTTTACCTCGCGCGTATTGGGTAGCGATCCCGTTCGGAGCCTTTGCCATAGTACTGGCACGACAGCAGGCGAATACCGATACTCAGCCAGGAGTCGACGGACGAAGGTGAACCTCTTCAACTTGTCCATGTCACTGCCCGCGCTTGTGCTCATGACCTACCCCCTTCATTCACGATCACTCCCTACGGATCAAGTCGATGCTACACATTTGCAGGCGAACTGCATGGCGACCGGACGCCATGCGGCTAGCGGCTAGCGGCTTGTCGGCGGCGTTGAAATCGCTGCTTCAGCAAGAGTTTACGAAGGTGTCGGCGTCAAGTTACTTGACCACAGGTTGGTTTTTAATCGGTGCTCACGACGCGGTGTGCAATCGGTCACGCTTAAGGATGCGCCTAGTGGTTGCCCCTTCCCGGATCTAGCGGACCGCGCTTCACGGACTACCGA
Source organism: Mycobacterium sp. (assembly GCF_965229105.1). Taxonomy (GTDB): domain Bacteria; phylum Actinomycetota; class Actinomycetes; order Mycobacteriales; family Mycobacteriaceae; genus Mycobacterium. The sequence goes on along the minus strand of NZ_OZ245858.1, from coordinate 5,954,217 downwards.
GCCGGCCAGTATCTACCAACGAGTTCCGCGGTGGATTCGATGTTGGCGCGGCTCGAGGCGCCGAAGACGATGGACTCGATGTTCGGTAGCGAAGCCACCCACTCGATCGCTTCGTCTGGTCGAATTGCACCGGAGGCGAAGACCGACATCGCGACGGCGCGGAACTTCCTGTTGTTGAGCGCGTCGAGGTAGGTGTCGATGCCGCCGGACATGCGGAACCCGATCTTATTGATGTTCGAACAGACGATCGGGTTCTCGATTCCGACTGAGTCGAGTGCGTCGAGCAGGCGAGGCATATTCATGGTGATGAAACCCGGATCTGCGTCGTACTTGCTTGACACATGATTGGCAAAGATCCGGAACGCCTCTGTGAAGCCCATGCCGAGCAGGAAATCGACGATGACGTTCTGCAGGAACACCACTGGCGTCTTCAGGCCATGGAACATCTTCATCTCGGCATCGACGAGCAACGTGATGATGCCCTCGATATCCTTTTTGGCGAACGATTTGCCACTGCGCATTGCGGCGTCGACAAAACCACCATCCGGAAGGAACTGCTTGATCGCCCCGAACACACCCGCCTCGGCCATCGCATTTGCGTATTTATGGGCGTACGGCATACAGGGGAAGAAGACTTGCCGTTCGTAACGCTCAGGATTCGCGCGCACCCGGTCGGCAACGTCGGCGATGCGATCGTGGGTCGTGCACATGAACGTCGACACACCTGCGTCGTACGCCGAATCGAGTACGGACATGATGGCGTCGGTCGATTGAAAGCGCATCGCCTGGGCGCGCGCTTTTTCCTCCGACATGTGGTTGACACCGAAGAACTGATTGTCACCGAACAAGAGGCGATCCACCCTCAGTTCATCCTTCCCGTGCGCGTTTTGCGCGCGCGGCGTCGCGCACGTAGTCGGTTCCAGAACCCCGTCGCCGGCTCTTGCGTGTTGGCGCCGTTACTCTTCGAATCTAACGTTCGCACGTTGCCATCCGCGCTGTTCAGGATGGCGTAGAGCACTTCGTCAGTGACACTGGCCTCGGTGAAGTCTGATGAACCGGTCACCGCGTGGTCGGCAATTCGCTTGATCCAGGTATCGAGCTGCGCCGAGTACTCTTCCCCGCGTACGTAGAAGTCCACCTCGTCGGTCAGTTCTGTTGTGTAGCGGACGGTCCAGCCTTTGCCGTACCCCGCCGGAGCCAGTGCCTCGTCACGCAGGTATACCTGGATCTCTTGGCGGTCGGCGTAGATCTTGCCGTTGGTGCCCCAGATCGAGACTCGCGTCGTCATCTTGCGATGCGATTCGTCCGACCAGCTGACCGAGAGCTGGCCGCTGACGCCTCCAGGCCACCTGAGTGTGGTGAACACTTCATCCTCAGTTTCTGCCGAAAACACCTGCCCTAGAACCGTTCCCGAGACGGACTCAGGGCGGCCGAAGTACCAGGCCAACAAGTCGGTCGGATGGGCCGCGTAGTCGTATAACGCGCCACCACCCTCCTCCTTCTTGCTGCGCCAGGTGCTTCCCTTGGGCTTCAGCACCACCGGGCCGTAGGCCTCGCCGAGGACGTGCGTGACCTGGCCGAGCACGCCGAGGTCCAGCAGACGCTTCACCTCAGTAAACGTTCCGACGTGGCGGTTGTGATAGCCGACCTGCGTAACGAGGCTCTTCTCCCGGGCGAGTTCGGCAAGGGCGATCGAATCTGCCGGGTCGAGACAGAAGGGCTTTTCGCAAAAGACGTGGAGGCCGCGCTCGAGACAGTCACGCACCATGGGCGCGTGAAACTTCGACGGTGTCGAGATCACCACTGCCTCGACATTTGCCGAGTCGAGCATTTTTCCGAGGTCGCTGTATGTGTCCACGCCCGTGTACTTTCCGAGTACATCCAGGATGTACCCGCTGGCGTCGCAGACACCGACAACCTTGACGTCGTTGTGCGCATTGATGATCGAGAATTGGGACAGCCCCATCTTCCCGAGGCCGATGATGGCGATGTTTACCACACTGTTCCCCTCAGTTCACCGCTGTGACGGTCCACCCGGCCCCAGACTTCAAGATCCCCGTGCTGATAGGCCCCGACCACTGGCGATTCAGCGAACCGGTACGCCGTGTCCTGCTCAAGTATTACCTACCGGGGTGCACCAGGCAGCGGGACGTCGGGTTGACCGGCTGAGTATCCATAGTCGGAGCTCTCCGGATATCCTGGTGGCGCGTTCAGAGCAAGGTGCTCAGATGTGACACAGATGGACTGCGCTAAAGATCTGTTCGGCTTGCTTCAGGCCACTGCAACCAGCATGGTGGGGCAAGAGGGTTCAAACTGAATCCGCAAACAGTCTGGCTTCGCGGTCGGATGTACTCACTATGCGGCGTACGGCTCCGTCGGTTGAAATCCATTGGGGGGATTCGAGATTGAACAAGATCTACATCGCGGGTTGCGGGGGAATGCTCGGGGAGGCGTTCTACCAGAAGTTCGCGGACGCGGAGCTCAAGTGCACTGATATCGATGTGAACGACACCTGGCTGTCCTATTTGGACTTCCGCGACCTCGACGCTTACCGGCGTGACGTCCACGATTTCAAGCCTGACATGCTGTTTCACCTCGGCGCGTACACAGGTTTGGAATTCTGTGAACTCAACGTCGAAGACACGTATGCCACCAACACAATGGCGGTGGAGAACGCGGTCTACATCGCGAACGAGCTGGACATTCCTCTGCTGTACATCAGCACCGCCGGCATATTTGATGGGACAAAGGAAGTCTACGACGACTGGGATCAACCAAACCCGCTCGGGCACTATGCGCGATCGAAGTATCTAGGCGAACGGTTCGTCGTCGAGCACGCCCGTCGCTACATCGTGTGCCGGGCCGGTTGGATGATGGGTGGCGGTCCTGCCAAGGACAAGAAATTCGTCCAGAAGATGATGGCGCAGCTGAAAGCCGGTAAGACCGACCTGAATGTGGTGAACGACAAGTTGGGTACGCCGACTTACACCCACGATTTTGCGGCCAATGTCAAGGTACTGCTCGAAAAGGAATACTGGGGTCTATATAACACGGTCTGCGACGGTCTTACGAGCCGCCTCGACGTCGCCCGCGAAATGGTCCGACTGCTGGGACTCGCCGACGAAGTGAACATCAACGAGGTCGACTCGAGCTTTTTTGCGAAGGAGTACTTCGCATTGCGGCCTGATTCCGAGCGACTGATTAACCGCAAGCTGCGCCTCCGGGGCGTGAACGTTATGCGGGACTGGCGTATCGGCCTTGAGGAGTACCTCAAGGGCTACTACCACGACTATCTCTGATCGGAGTAGGTCATGGCTAGTAAGGGCAGGGTCGCCGCATTCGGTTTTCGTTCAGTGCCGTCGAAACCGGGCTGTGCCGGGGCAGATAAATTTGCGGAAGAGCTTTATCCGCGGCTCGTGGAGCGGGGCTACGAGGTCACCGGGTACAACCGGGTCCACGACTCGCCCGGATTGGCAACGAGCACATATCGAGGCGTGACGCTTATCGACATCCGGACGCCACGGCGCAGCGGTATCGAGGCGTTGTGGCACTCGTTCCAGGCTACGTTGCATATCATCCGGCACAATACGGCTGATGTTGTCCACGTCCAAAATGGTGGCAACAGCATCTTCGCCATCCTGCTTCGACTTTGCGGGAAGAAGGTCTTCATCGGCGAAGACGGAGCCGAGTGGGCCAGGGGAAAATGGCCTTGGTATGCCCGCCTCTACTTGCGTATGACCCGTTGGATCACAGCGCATGTCCCCAATGGCGTGATCTTTGACAATATTTTCGTGCGCGAAATGTTTGAGAGGCGATATTCGAAGTCATATCATTTCGTGCCTTTCGGCAGTGATCCAGCCGAAGACCAGACTGAATCTGATATCCTCGATAAGCTGGGCTTGGATAAGCAGGGCTACTTCCTCTTTGTCGGCCGCTTCATTCCGGATAAGGGATTGCAGTACCTGATCCCCGCTTTCGAGGCGCTCAACACCGACCGGAAACTCGTGCTCGTCGGCGGTACGACCGGGGGTTCGGAATTCGAGCGCTCGCTTAAGAGCACCACCGATGATCGCGTGCTTTTTCCTGGATACCTCTACGGGCCTGATGTACACACATTGATGCGTAATGCGTACGCGTACGTACAGCCGTCGGACTTGGAAGGCCTCTCGCCGGTCGTCCTTGAGAACATGGGTCTCGGGACGCCGGTGATCTGCAGTGATATTCGCGAGAACCTATTTGTCGTTGGCGACACCGCCGTGACATTTCGTAAGGGCGATACCGCGGATTTGACGGCCAAGCTGAGCTACGCGCTCGATCACGCGCCCGAGCTGGCCAGTAACGCAGTTGCTGCCAGGACACGCGCGGAGGCCCAATTCAGCTGGGACGCGGTAACCCGCCGTCACGAAGAGATCTTCTTTCCCAGCGTGCTGAATTCAGCGTAACCGACTCGCGTGCCCCGTCTGCGGACTAGGGCAGGATCACGAAGGTCGAGCCGGTTTCGCGCCCCGTTGCCGACTGCCATTCAGAGGCCTGCTCCACCGTCTCAGCGCGTTGGTATTCAATCTTGTGCCCTGCTTTTAATCGAATTGTGTTGCCGCGTGTGACGAAACCGGGCGGTAGATCCTTATCGGTATAGGTGTACGACCCGTAGGCATCGTCGAAGACGTTATTTTGGATGGTGATATCAACGGGCGTATCCAGCTGCCAGGTCAACAAATGAACGCGGAGGCTTTGCACGGGCCGAACATCTGAGAAGGCCCCATAGCCTGCGCGTTCGCATAGGTTTCCCTCAACGATGATTCGGACGAAACCAGGTGCGTCGCTGCCACCTTCAGACCAGAACTCGAACATCTGCCCACAGTCATGAAAATGGTTGTTGCGAATCGTCATGTCCGTCCAGCCGGGTCCTCTGCCGTTCAGGTCGCCGCCCTGTGGGCTCCATGCGACATCGTAGACATTGGCTACTTCGTTCTCCTCAATCGTCCAGCGACTCGCGTGACGCCAGTGCTCGATTCCATTGCCGTAGCGGACATTGCCGCCTCCGTAGCCTGCCAACACCGCCCCACCGATGAAATCGATCAGGCAATCGTGCACGTGTACGTCAGCTGCTGCGCCGCGAATGCCACAGCCGCCGCTCCCCGTGACGTGAACGTCATGCACGCTATTTTGACCTCGTTGGCAGTAGATGACGCAACCGCTTGCGCCGTAAGCGTTTCCGTTGGGTGCTGCCTTGATATCGCCCGCGGCTGCAGTGGGGTTGGTCGAAGCGGCGACATAGAGCGTGTGGTTCGGTATATCACAATAGAAATCCCACTGGGACTTGAGTTCTGACATGTCAAATTTCAAGCTCGGCTTGATCGAGCCATCGACCAAAAGGAAGCCGACATTTGCGTCGTCTGATGCGGTGTACCCGCCGTGCGAATCGGGGTCGCCGAGGTCAATCTGCCAAACACCTGGAGCGTGCTCGGACCAACCCCCCGCATTGTTCAAGAGTTTGTACAACGTTAGAACCGGCCTATCACCGGAACCGTAGGCGCCGACTTCGCAGCCCAAGGGCAGATCTAGTTCCCCGTAAAACGTACCGCCGCGCTCGAATAAAACGATCGATCCGTCGTCTGGAAGCGCGTCGTTGGCTTTCTGAATGGTCGCCCACGCAGTCGCCGGACTGAGCCCATTCGCGCTGTCACTGCCCGACGCCGAGACGTAGAACGTAGGCATACCAGGCTTGGCGTTAGGCGCGGTCCCCCCGATTCTCGCGGAAGCGTTTGCCGGCGATGTTGGCCCAACCCCTAAGATTGGAGCTCCCACTGCGACCGCCGCTAGTCGCGCGGTGCGGCGGATCAAGGCTCGGCGTGAAAGCGATAGCCACACGCGGAATGCCGTCCCTCCGTGAGATGTCCGAGTCTGTGGGAGCCCGACTCTGGGATCCATCCGTGAGGTGCAATTGTAGCCGCGCTGCGATCGATTACTGCTCGGTGTAAGCGTAGAGCTGACATAGGTGCTAGCGATGCTGTTGTATCCCAGTGCTTTCCAACTCACATAGTACGCGACCATCACATTGGCGCCCGAGACCGTTAAACGGGGCACGCGGGTAGGGGGCTAATCGCTATGGCTTGCACTGCCAATAACAGGTGCCGAGTGCTTGGATGTCGATCGGCACACGTGGTGTGTTCGATAGCCACAGACCGTTAGGTAACCGTGTGTAGCCGCCGTGCTTTTGAAGGTATGACCGCACCGGGCCCCACTCGTCGGCAACCACGTCGGGAGCAAGTTCGTTGATCCCGTAGTCGTAGTCCCATTTGTTGTGGCCGGGGCGGAAGCGGTCCGAAGTCTGAGGTAATGAGGCGATGGTTTTATCGCTCTTTCCGAGCAGATCGATTGTTCGCAGCTGGGAGTAGAAGGGGATCTGACCAGCCGTGTGAGTCGCAATCGTTGCCTCCGGCGGCAGCGTCGCACGAAGGTGTAAGCCGAGCGCTGTCCGCTGCTCGTCGTAATCCAGTAACGGGATCTCCCCCGACCATAGCGAGCGGAGATTCTCGTAATTCGGTTGTAGGACGGCGGCGACCGCGAGAATGCCCAACACCGGCCCCACCGCAGCAGTGCGCACCAGGGGGCGCACTGCTGCACCCGCGGCAGCGGCACCTGCGGCCGCGAGCACACATAACCCCGGGATGCCGACGAGAATGAAGCGGTTGGGCGCATGAACCTGCGGTTCTGCGTAGTCCCCACCAACCCACAATGAATAGCTAATCGAAACGGCAGCAAGGGCGACGAGTACCAGCGCATCGCCGTTGAGCATCGTCATCGGGGAGCACAACGCGAGCAGGACGATGCCGAGCAGTAACAGCACGAGCAGCTGCGGCTTCGCGTTCTCGAGGAACACCTGCCAGCCGACCGCCGCGCGTTCCGCTATCGAGGCTCCTTCCATCTTCAACCGGTAGGTGTTCGGCAGCGCGTCGCCGAAGTAGCTGGCTTGAAATGCTATAAGCGCGACTGTCGTTCCGACTGCGACGGCCGCCACGACCAGTGACTCACGTACGGAACGGTGATTGACAAATTCGCAGATGAGCAGCCAGACCGCGATGACGAGCACTGGGGCAAGCGAGTCCATTCGAACGACGATGGCTGCTGCGCCCAGCGCGGCTCCGAACCAGAGACAGCGTGTGATCCGCGTGTGTCGCCACCGGATCAGCTGAAGCGTCATCGCGAGGATGGCGGCGATAACCAGCGACACTTCCATTCCCCGCGCAGTCCAGAAGACGAGGCCGAAGTCAAGCGCGACCATGGCGCCGGCGGCGAGCGGGGCGGTGATTGATCGCGGGCAAATCTGTCGGGTCAGCGCGGCAGTCAGCAACGTGCTGGCGACGAATCCTGCGATGGTGATGCAAATGGGTAAATACCGGCTGAACAGCGTGTTCCCGAACAGGAAGCCGGGTGCCATCAACAGCGTGTAGCCGAGGTTGCTGAACCCCTCAATCGGCGGGTCACCAAGATTCCACACCAGTCCATCGCCGCTGGCGAGGTAGCGCGCATACCGCATGCTGATCATCGCATCGTCGACCAGCGTGAACTGTGAATCACCATTGACGGTGAAGCGACACCGGGCTACGACAACGCCACACACTGCTATCGCGAGCGCCGCGAGCACCAGACTGCTCACGCGACTTACTAGCTGATGATGCGCCGCATCAATTGCTCGCGGATTGTTGTGCTGATCAGGTTGGCCCAGAGTCAGCCAGCGGTGTACGAGACTGCCCGTCACTGCGCAACTCGCGTACACACTGGGCGCTGAACATCGCTCCCGGTCCCATCGTCGGTAGCGCGACGAACCGACGTCGGGGGGAAGTGGCCCATCATCGACCGACAATCGTCCATTGTGCCGGAGTCTGAGAGACCTTCTCGCTTAACCCTCGTTGCTGCACAGGTGATTTAGCGTGTGTAATGGAGCAGCTCCCAGCGGCCGCGCGACCGCGCGAAGAAGTAGGCGTCCACAGCGGGTGCATTACCGACCACTCCGATCTGGGACGTCTGTCGCCGCGACTGCGGCCTTCACGTAATCGGTGAGTGTTGCCTCGGCGTCGCCCGTCGAATACCCCGTGGCCTCAAGCTTTGTCAGGTCGAGGACACTGTTACGCGGGCGCGACGCGACCGGACCTGTTGCCGCGGCAAAGTATTCGGCGGTGTTCACGCCGGTCACCCGATCCGGGTCGTGTCCGGCGTGGGTGAACACATGCCGTGCGATGTCCGCCCAGGAGGCAACCGTCCCGGAGCCGGTCACGTTGTAGATGCCGTACGGCGCACGCGTCTCGATCAGATGCCGGACGGCGCGGGATAGCTCCGAGGTGAATGTCAACCGTCCGTGTTGGTCGTTGACCACGGACGGATTGATACCGCGCTCAGCTAGCGACAGCATGGTGCGCACGAAGTTTCGGCCTTCGCCGATTACCCACGATGTACGCACGATGTAATGGCGTGGAACGGTGGCGACGATCTGATCGCCGGCGGCCTTCGTCTGACCGTAGACACCGAGCGGCACTACGGGATCATCTTCGCGGTAGGGCACCGATGCGGCGCCGTCGAACACGTAATCGCTGGAGATATGCACGAGTGTGATGTCGTACTCGGCGGCAATGCGCGCCAATGCGGCAACACCAGTGACGTTTGTGGCCCACGCCGCACGTCGGCCCTCTATGGTCTCGGCAGCATCGACCGCGGTGTACGCGGCTGCGTTAACGATCGTGTCGTAATCGCGCCAGCGGCGTGCGCCATCAAGATCGAGCCCGGTGATGTCGAGGTCGGCGCGCCCGGTGAACTCAACATTAGGCACGTCCGCAAACGTCTCACATAACGCAAGGCCCAGCTGCCCGTTGGCTCCTAGGACCAAAACCTTCTGGGGCGGAACGGGTTTGACATCTGCCAGCCGCGGGTGGCCGCGGTCCTTCACTGACAGTTCAGCGCGGTCCAGGCGGATCGGCCAATTGATAGCGGCTGTTTCGTCGGCCAGGTTCACCGATGTGTAGATAGCATCGGGGGAGTAGTGGTCATTGACCAGGTATACGTAAGCGGTGTTCGGCTCGAGAGTTTGAAACGCATTGCCGACCCCACGTGGCACGAACACCGCTCGCGACGGGTCGAGCTCGGCTGTGAATGTATTGCCGAACGAGGGCCCTGCGCGCAGGTCGACCCAAGCGCCGAAAATACGGCCAGTGGCGACTGAGATGAACTTGTCCCAGGGCTCGGCGTGGATACCGCGCGTCGTCCCCGCGGCGTCGTTGAATGACACGTTGTTCTGCACGGGTCCGAAGTCGGGCAATCCGGCAGCCACCATCTTCTCGCGCTGCCAGTTCTCCTTGAACCAGCCGCGGCTATCGCCGTGGACTGGCAGATCCAACAACAGCAACCCGGGGATCGGAGTCGCGTTCGTACGCAAGGTCTTTCCGTACTCGATCACGACCGTCCTCATATCCTTTGGTTATTGGCCGAGCCTGGCGTAGAAGGCTTCAGTGGCATCTTTTGCAGGGGCCCACCAATTCTCGTGCTCGCGGTACCAGTCGATCGTCGCGGAGAGGCCGCGCTCGAAGTCCTGGTAGCGCGGCCGCCAGCCCAGCTCGTCCTTGAGTTTGGTGGGATCGATTGCATATCGCAGGTCGTGGCCGGCCCGATCAGTGACGTGGTCGTAGGCGTCCGCGTCCTGACCCATGAGAGTCAAAATCAGCTCGACAACGGTCTTGTTGTCCTTTTCACCGTCGGCGCCGATGAGATACGTTTCTCCTATCTTGCCGTTGTCCAAGATCGTCAAAACGGCCGACGAGTGATCATCGGCGTGGATCCAGTCGCGGACGTTCAGGCCCTCGCCGTAGAGCTTGGGGCGCACACCTCGCAAGATGTTGGTGATCTGGCGCGGGATGAACTTCTCGACGTGTTGGTAAGGGCCGTAATTGTTCGAGCAATTCGAGATTGTCGCGGCTACGCCGAACGACCGAACCCACGCACGTACCAAGAGATCGCTGCCCGCCTTCGTTGAGGAATAGGGCGACGATGGGTTGTACGGGGTGCCCTCGCTGAACTTGCCTGGCTCGTCCAGCGCCAGATCGCCGTACACCTCGTCGGTGGAGATGTGGTGTAGCCGGGTGCCGTGCTTACGTGCCGCCTCCAACAACGTGAACGTGCCCACCAAATTGGTGTGGACGAACGGGTATGGGTCATCAAGTGAGTTGTCGTTGTGCGATTCGGCGGCAAAGTGCACGATCGCGTCAGCGGAACCCACCAGCCGATCAATGAGCTTGGCATCGGTGATATCGCCGTGGACGAATCTGACGCGCTCTTCGGATAGACCCGACAGCGAAGCGCGATTGCCGGCGTACGTGAGTTTGTCGAGCACGGTTACGTGATGCTCGGTGTGCTCCGCGATGTGATGGACGAAATTAGAGCCGATGAATCCGGCACCGCCGGTTACGAGAAGATCTTTCATCGGCGTTCTCTCTCCAACAGTTGCAGCAGGTAGGCCCCGTAGCCGGACTTCACCATCGTTAAAGCCTGCTTGCGTAACTCTTCGTCGGTGAGAAAGCCCTGCTGCCAAGCGATTTCCTCGGGCACGCCTATCTTCAGGCCGGTTCTTCGTTCCATGGTGCGCACAAAGTCTGCCGCGTCGGTCATTTGGTCGAATGTTCCGGTGTCGAGCCATGCTGTTCCGCGTGGCAGCACTTCCACCTGGAGGCGGCCCTGCTCCAGGTACGTGCGGTTGATATCAGTAATCTCGTATTCGCCGCGTGTGCTCGGCTTTAAGCTGTCGGCCATCGCGACCACGTCATTGTCGTAGAAGTAGAGGCCTGGGACGGCATAATTGCTCTTCGGGTGCTCTGGCTTTTCCTCCAGGGTTATTGCCAATCCGCCACTGTCGAACTCGATCACGCCGTACGCAGAAGGCTCGGCTACCCAATAGGCGAAAATAGCGCCGCCGTCGACGTCCGCAAAGCGTGTGAGCTGCCCGCCCAAACCTGGCCCGTACAGCAGGTTGTCGCCCAGAACCAGCGCAACCTTGTCGGTCCCGATGAAATTAGCACCAATTGTGAATGCTTGTGCCAATCCATCGGGTGACTGTTGTTGGGCAAAGGTTATCGATATTCCGAATCGCGATCCATCACCAAGGAGGCGCTCAAAATGCTCTGCATCATGCGGAGTCGTTATCACGAGTATGTCGCGGATGCCAGCTAACATCAGCGTCGATAGCGGGTAATACACCATCGGCTTGTCGTAGACGGGGATCAGCTGTTTTGACACTCCGAGAGTAATCGGGTGTAACCGCGTGCCGGACCCCCCCGCCAAGATAATGCCCCTCACAGGGACATCGTGGCATACGCCGATGAATGTGGCTGACCGACAGGCAGCTTGGCGCGCCCATGCCTGTGCCCCATCGGATCTCGCTACGAACTAAGCGGGCCGTTGCCGGAGTGCGCGGTAGCTGCGGGTCGCGCACCTGAGACAGGCTCACGCCGAGATAGCGGACGTGCGAGAACGACGGCGCGTGAAGTAGGGTCAGCTCATTCTGAGCGGTGCCGGAAGGATAGTTGACCGGACTAGGAGACTCCCCTGCACATACTCTTCGTTTGTACGGGAAACATCTGTCGTTCACCTACCGCCGAGCGACTGACGACTGCGTACTGTGAACGGCACAACGTGCCGAACCTGACGGCATCGAGCGCTGGCACCCGCGCTGTGATCGCGCACCCGATTCACCGCCATGCTGCGCTCGTTCTGGAAAAGCTGGGCGGTGACACATCCGAATTCGCAGCGCGTCAGCTCACGCGGCGCATAGCCACCGATGCAGACTTGGTCCTCACCATGACGACGGCACATCGTGACTCGCTACTGGAACTCGCCCCGAACAAACTGCAGCGAACCTTCACGCTGACCGAAGCGTCCCGACTCGTCTCAGTGTGCAACGCACAGGACGTCGCTGATCTAGCAATGCGACGGCCCCAACTGGCCCCGCACGAGCGCGCGGATATTTCCGATCCAATAGGCCAAGGTATCGACGTATTCGCTGAGGTTGGTTCGCTGATTGCGGACCTCTTGGAGCCGGTGCTCGATCTTTGCCGACGATCGGCGACTGAGACGGTTGATTAGCCATATATCGACCGGTCGGTCGCACTGCTGGATGTTGCGGCCGAATCGCCCCTAGATCGCATATTTGGCAAACATTTCGGAATTGTCGAGTGCCGAACGAGAGCGTTCACAGCGACTTCCAAGAGGGTGCATCTGGTGGGCGCCGCTCTGCCGAGGTACGGAGCTGGGTCTACCGATCGAGATGCCGCGGCGGCGAGCGTCGTATGTTGCAGAAAGCAACAAACACCAGCGTACGTACTGGTGGGCGCGCTGTCGCTCGTACAGCGCGCCGCCCCTAGACGCTCGCGAGCGCGGCCTGTGGATGCCGCCCCGGCAAGGCATTAACCCTTGTGACCGTTCAGCCCTCTGGGTCCATCTCCGTATTGTCATTTTCGGGACCGGTGGGTAGTGCACCGCAAGGTGAAAGTGAAGCCCTTAAAATCTCCGAACCGTTGCCGGATTGTTACGTTTCGCTGTGAGGACCCGCTCACCTTGAGATGATTGCTGCTGACAGATAAGGTTCCACCGAGAATCAAACGTCTTGGGGGGCACATGACGGCAGTAAACGATCGGATGGTGGCCGCTCTACCTGGTGCAGAACCGACACTAAGCAAAATTCCGGCGTGGCAGCGGGGGTATTCGCGTCGACTTGTGGCAGTAGATCTGCTGGGTGTTGTCTTGGCGGTCGGCTTGGCCCAGTGGCTTCGCTTTGGTGCTTTGCCGGGTACCACACCGACATATCAGTACTGGAACTATACGGCGGTGTCGCTTGCCATCGGGGTCGGCTGGATGCTGGCGCTGTCGATCAACCGCTCTCGTTCGCCGCGTGTCATTGGAACCGGCGCGGAGGAATACCGGCGGGTATGGCTGGCTACGCTTTCGGTCTTTGGCGGCGTCGCCATCATGTCGATGGTATTCAAGCTAGACATAGCTCGCGGATATCTCATGATCGCGTTGCCCACTGGTCTCGTGGCCTTGATCCTCTTTCGCTGGATTGCGCGCCGCGTCATCGTCAATGCGCGCGCGAAGACAGGCGCATGCATCACCCGTGTTCTGGTTGTCGGTAACGCCTCAGCGGTACGGGACCTCACTGCTTCTCTCGCTCGAGAGCCACGATCGGAATACCTCGTGGTAGGCGCTTGCATTCCCGGCCCGGTCATTCGCACCGAGCTCGAGGTCCCCGGCGTCGGAACAATACCGACCTTTGGTGATGAGTCCAACGTCGTTGGCGCCGTGACGGCAACGCACAGCCACGCCGTGGCCGTTACAGCCACCGAGCGTCTCGACGGTCGTGGTATCCGGGATCTGTCGTGGGAGCTGGAGAAGCTCGACGTCGATCTCCTTGTCTCGCCGGGTGTGGTGGATGTCGCGGGACCTCGTCTCCAGATGCGCCCTGTCGCCGGTCTGCCCTTGATCCACGTCGAGAAACCGCAATACAACGGCGCCAAGCGTTTTCAGAAGCGGTTGTTCGACCTCATGTTCTCCAGTTTGGTGGTGCTGTGTGGTTTGCCCGTTCTCCTAGCCGTCGCGATCGCAGTCAAGCTCACCAGCAAGGGTCCCGTCTTCTACCGTTCCGAGCGTATCGGTCTGGACGGCCGGGCCTTCGAAATGATCAAGTTCCGCACCATGGTCGATGGTGCCGATGCTCTGCTGGGGGAACTCGCTGCTCTGAACGAAAGCGACGGCGGGGTGTTGTTCAAGATGCGCAGCGACCCGAGGGTGACACCGGTCGGCCGATTCCTGCGCAAGCACAGCATCGACGAGTTGCCGCAGTTCTTCAACGTCCTCAAGCGGGATATGAGCGTTGTCGGACCCCGCCCGCCACTGGCCAGCGAGGTCAAGTCTTATGACGACTATGCCAAGCGCCGCCTACTGGTGCGGCCCGGTATCACCGGTCTGTGGCAGGTCAGCGGACGTTCGGACCTGTCCTGGGAGGACTCGGTCCGGCTCGACATGTTCTACGTCGAGAACTGGTCGATGATTGCTGACCTGCTGATCGCCTTGAAAACTGTGAAAGCAGTGATCGGTCCCTCAGGCGCGTACTGAGCTGGTATCGCCGGGCGGTGGCAAAGCGCCCCTTGGCCGTGAGTTCCCATCCGCGACGCGCGATCGTACGACGGTAGACACACACACGGTGGACGATCCAACTCTTTCACCCAGCACAGTCAATGCGAAGGCCAGTGGCTGGCATCGTCGTAGTGCAACGAGAGCCAACTCACGCTACGACCAGCAGCGGCCCTGCTGTTGCCGTGTTTGCTGAAGTATCGAGCTCGGGGGCATGTCGACGGTTGTCACGTTGTCTCGTCCCCACGAGTTGCTGGCATGCGTAGCGGTGCACCGATCGGCAAATCGACGGACCGCTACACCGAAGTCGCCGGGGGCTTGGCGGCCCGACTTTCGATTCGACGAGTTGCCAGGGGCTCACAGCCGGAGCGGGCCGCGCGGTTTCGAGCTTCACGTCGGCCTGGCGGGAACCCTTGGCGCGCAACAGGCCTCGACGATCATGCGCCGATTGTGAGGACCAACATTTCTAAAGTTGCCAATTGGCAAGCGCCATAGTCCAGTTTGCAGGCGGCTTGCAGCAGCGCGGCGCCGACACACCTCCGGTGAGCATGGAACGGTGGCCGCAATCGCTCAACTGTGGGTACTATTTTCACGATTGCTCGTCAACGCAGGTGGGCACCGAACTTCGAAACCGGGGGGCCTGGATGAATTTTACAGTTCGCGTCGTTGCTGTCGCAGGCGCTGCATTAGCCCTACTTTGCTCGGCTAGCGGAATCGCAGCTGCAGACGACCCATTGAACGGAAAGACTTACGCCGAGGCGTCGTCGACGGTGAGCGGGTGGGGAGGTCACCCGATCATCAATACGGTCGTCGGCAGTCGGCTGGCATCCGATGACTGCATCGTCACCTCGTGGCAGAAATCGATCTTTACTGGTATCGGAGGTGAGAAGCGATATGGTGATTTTTTACTGAATCTCAACTGTAACGAGACGGTTGCTTCTGCTGGCACGCCTGGCAATTCGGCGGCCAGCCCTGAAGGCAAGTTAGCGAAGCACAATATTAAGGTCGCCACATGGTGTGCGCTACCGGAGCAGGTGGACAATGAGAATTGTGCAACGTTTTGTAAGTATCACGAATCCGTTTGCGATGTTGCTGCGCAGTGACAATCTCGTTGGTGGGCGATAGATTCTGCTCGAATTAGTCGTGTGGGACCACCTCGAATCGACACTGTTACAACAGTATTGGAGCCTGTACAAGGGGGCGGCTTCAGTGCGTTGCCTGGCAACCAGATCCAGTGTGTGACACAGTGTTGGCTGTGAAGCGCTGCCTTTGCCTCGCGGTGCTATTGATTCTGCTGGCATCGTGCAGCCGCGAACCCCCCGCGTACGAGTCTCACTACGTTCCACCCGAAACCTCCTCCGCTCCGGCTGTCGCGGTACCGCCTCAAGTGGAGGCTCCGCCGCAACCGTCGCAGGCGTCTTTCATTGACCTTTTCGACCGCCCTGACACCACCCTCGGTTTGGGGGACGGCTGGGATATGCAAGGTAGTGCAGTGTCGGGGAGCTCGACGGTGCGACCGGCGATTGACGGATTTATCAAGGGCGGTCACTTCACCTACTCGGGCGCGAGCCCAGTACTTGCCATCCGCCAATTCTCCGGGAATGTGCGAGGTATGGGCGCCGCAGGGCAATTCCGTAGGGTGAGACCCGGACTGGTCCAAACGGGGGTAGCCATGAACATCTTCACCGGGGATCCGCACGACACCAATACGGTCGTCTTCTTTGCGACCCGTACGGACTGGAGCATCAAAGTGCGCCAACTCGGGCGTCCCTTCAATACGCTGGCTCACGGCGCGTTTTCTCCAAATCTCGAATTCGACCGCGACTATCTGTTCGAGTTTTCGGTCACCGATGACGCTGTGACTGTCAGCGTCCCCGGCGCAGAGAATGTGACCAAGAAGGTGTCGACGGCCGAAATGCTGGGCAACCAGGCATCCTGGCAGGAATACCCCGTACGACCACCCGCCGCCCAAGTTTTCGACTTCGATAAGGTCTGGGCGATCGAAGAAGGGCAACCATTGTTCCCGGTCCCAGACGCTGGGTGATGTGCCGCTTCGTCCTGCGGCACATACAGACCGGAGATTTCGCCGAGGTTCGGTATATCGAACAACGGCATGATTGCTTCACGTTGTCGACAGTGCCTGAAAGGTAACCCCGTGTCGTCCGACTGTGTCGCACACGATGACTAAAACTCACCCGTCGAAGAGGGGTAGATTTCAACCGTCGTCAGCAGATGGGCGCAGCGGTTCCGTGGAGAAATCGTCCGGGCAAATATGGAAGCGTGCGACGCTACTCACGCTGCCGAAGCGCGCCGAAAAGGGTACGGACATCTAGGCTCCAGGAATGATCTTTGGCGGCCGCATCGCTGTGATGTTGACTTGCTTTGTCTCCCTTTCGGGTCTTACGTGCTGCTCGGTAATGGGCACCGGCGCCGCCGACATCGGTTGCAAGCAGGGCGAAGTCGTTGGTTGGGGCGATTCGCTGACGTACTCGGCGACGAGAAGCGCCTCCGGCAAGTACGTGGCCAGTGTTCCCACATGGCTTGAGGTGCT
The DNA here is from genome assembly GCF_965229105.1 of Mycobacterium sp. Classification (GTDB taxonomy): domain Bacteria; phylum Actinomycetota; class Actinomycetes; order Mycobacteriales; family Mycobacteriaceae; genus Mycobacterium. Next base: position 5,937,497 of record NZ_OZ245858.1, on the reverse strand, counting down.
CGGCGAAGATCTTCATGTCAACACCAAGAATTTCGGCAACCCATCAGAAGGGTCTGCTGAGATAGCAGTTCGGCAAGGCGGACTCAAACCAGCAGTGACCCTGAGCGGCGACCACATCCAACCCGGGACTATCGCCCCGAGCGCCATCACTGCCGTCAACCCTATCGACGGATGGAGCTTGAACCCCCAGCCGCAAACATTGAAGATGCACGGCACGCTGGCTGGTGTGGCCGGCACCATGCAGCACACCCTCGGGCCCGGCCAGGGTGGCTTCTCGTTCGTACCCGACGCTCCACCTACTGAAGCTGTCCCCGTGCCACCCCAAACTGTCTTCGTCGGCGACCAGGGGAACGATTCCCGAGACTGCGTCCAAATCATCTGGGCCGGCACCAACAATGCTGCACAGCCAGCGGCGATCACCCGGGACATTGCGTCGATGGTGAATGAAATACCAGATCCCAAAAGGTATTTGGTGATCGGAACCATTCCAAGCATCAGGGATGAGCTGTCACCCACTTACGGATCGCGCTTTGTAGATTTGCGGCAGTGGCTCATCGCTGACGGCCTGTCCGCAGCCGGTGTAGCACCAACGCCTGAAGACGTCCAGGCGGTCGCGGACGGGAAAGTCCCACCATCCTTGACGGTGGACGGCACCCACTTCACCCCAGCGTCATACAGGGCGATCGGCCACCACCTCGCTACGGTTATGGCCGCCCAGATCTGATCCCTGCGACGGCTGTCGCACGGCAGGCCTCACCTCCGCTGACACCAAATCGAGAAAGCGCCTTCGCCTTAAGGTATGCGGGGACCCCGATTCTGGGCCATGATGTGACCGGAATTGGCAAGTTCAGTTTCCGGGGGGATTAGCTAGTGACCAGTGTGCTGGAGCGTTACCAGAGTTATTCGCGGCGCCGACGGCGGGCAGCTGCGAAATCACATCAGCGCTTGGACATCCAGGGTTTGCGGATGGTCGCAGTCCTGACAGTGTTCGCTAACCATCTGTGGGATTGGCCGCGGGGCGGTTTCGTCGGCGTCGACGTGTTCTTTGTGATTTCCGGGTTCCTCATCACCGGGAATTTGCTGCGTGCGGCCGAAACCAAAGGCAACGTGTCGTTTCGCTACTTCTATAAGAAGCGGGCCTTGAGGATCATCCCGGCCGCCACCGTCGTTCTGGTGCTCACCTACGTGGCATCCATGCTGGTGTTTCTGCCGTTCCGATCGCAGCAGGTCGGATTAGACGCCGTGACCGCGTTCTTCTTCTTCTCGAACTGGCGGTTCGCGATAGAAGGAACCGACTACTTCGCTGTGGCAGCCAACACTGTGTCCCCGCTACAGCACTACTGGTCGCTGTCTATCGAGGAACAGTTTTATTTCGTGTGGCCAGCGCTGATCTTCGTCATCGGCCTGGTTGTGGCCCGAAGGGCGTGGGACCACCGGCACCGCATGCAGTTGGCGGGAGCCGTGATGGCCACGATCATCGCGGCGTCGCTGGGGTGGGCTCTGTACGAGACGGCGATATCGCCGACGTGGGCGTACTTCAACACCTTCTCCCGGGTCTGGGAGCTTGGTGTCGGAGCGCTACTCGCCACCGCTGTCGGGGTGCTTGCCCGGATCCCCGAGGTGGTGAAACCACTTCTGTCTTGGGCAGGGCTGGCGCTGATCGCCGCGAGTCTGATTCTTATCGCCGACGACTCGTCAGGTTTCCCTGCCCCGTGGGCGCTGCTACCAGTGTCCGGTGCCGCCTTGGTGATCGCCGCCGGAGTGGGTGGGGAGCCGAACTATCAGGCCTTCCTGCGAAACCCGGTGAGCTGCTACATCGGCGACATCTCTTACTCGCTGTACCTGGTGCACTGGCCGATCATCATCTTCGCCGCCGAACTGATGGATGGCGGAGCCTTCTTCAACCTCGTCGTTATCACATCAGCATTCGGGCTGGCGATCCTGTCGTATCATTTCATCGAGACACCGCTACGCAGCGCCAGCTATGGGAGTTTCCACGAGGCCCTGCGCGGTATGCGCAGACGCCAATTTGACCCAAGTCCGAGCAATAGATACGCCGCCATCGGGGCCCTCGGACTTGTACTCGTCGCATTGGTCGCGTACTCGACGCGGCCTGACGCGTATAAGCAGCCGACCGCCCCGCCGGTGATCGATGCGAGCGAGGTCGACCCGTCCGGACCACAGCTTCAAGTAGGCCCGCTGGGCACCGCCCTGCAGGAAGAGATCGTCACCGCGCTGCAAGCCACCGGGTGGCCCAAGCTTGACCCGTCGATCGAGACCGTCGTTCAAGAAGGCCTCGTCGACACTCCGATCCTCCCCTGCGACAAGGGCAGCGTCACCATCGACCTCAACACGTGCACTTTCGGATCCTCATCCGCACCGAGAAAAATCCTTCTCGCAGGCGACTCAGTAGCCATCGGCTACGCAGGGCCATTACGAGAGATTGTCATGAACTCAGGCGGTCAAGTGCAGCTGATCGTGCTGCCTATGGCGTCGTGTGAGTTCACAACCGAACTAATCGAGAGCGCCACCCTCGCAGCGAATTGCTCAGGCCGTAAACAGTTCGTCGTCGACACCATCAACGCCGTGAAGCCAGAAGCTGTCATCATCGCGAACCTCGACTGGCTCCGAAAGGTGGTCGGGGCCCAACGGCCGATGACCCCCGGCGACTGGTCCGAGTCGCTAGAAAAACTGATTGAACAGTTCCGCCCGAGCACCAAACATGTCGTACTGATGTCCTCACCGCCGGGCGAAGTCGACATCAAGGAGTGCTTCGGTAAGCGATCCCACGGACCGGCCGATTGCGTTGGCAAGGTGACCAAGCAGTGGAACGACATCGCCACTGTCGAACGCGCGCTCGCCGAGAAAATCGGCGGCGCGTGGATCGACTCACGGACCTGGTTCTGCAGCACCGGACGGCTGTGCCCGGCCTTCGCCGGTGTGACCCCGACGAAGTACGACGAAGCGCACCTGGCTCCCGCATATGGGAGGAAGATCTACCCAGTCATCGCCGAATCCTTCCAAGCCGCCGGGGTTCCGCTGAGCTAGCCTCAGCGACCGCCAACGCAAAACGTATAGCTGGACTGAGGCCTATCGAGCACGGGAGAGTCGGTATACGGGCCGCCTGCGGGTCCGATCTCAAAGCAGCGATGGGTGGCATCAGAAGGGGCGCGTAGAACGTGGTGGCTCTGTTGCGCCGGTTAATGGATCTCGTCGCGCCCCTACCTCCCGAGCAATCGGGCACTGGCACTGGGTTGTGCCGCCTGCTTTCCAGTACTGACACGTTCGCCCGTGGCACCGGGTAGCTTTCTCGAAGCTGTGTATCTGGAGGCAGCTCATCGAGCACCTCGATGTCCCTGTGGTGCCACGGATATCGCAAAAGGCAGGCCCGTTTCTTGGCGAAGGTTGAAAACCCGGCCAGTCGCGCGGGATGGGTACTAGTCAACGTCGCAACACCCATGGAACCTGTTGACGACGGTTTGAAGACCCGGCCAGTCCCGACGTTGGCTAGAACTCACCCCGTCGTCAACAATTTGAAGCGAGCAGGGCGAGGAAAAGCAGTGTCGACGCCGGTTCCACTCGCGGGCAGGGCATTTTGGAGACACGCGCTGAGCGGTTCGGATATACCCGGAGTCAGACGAGCCGAGCCAAGCGTCAACACTGCTGTCCGTGGCCATGAAAAAGTAGCCCACTGGTGGCCAAGTAGGGGACTGCCCCCAGTTTGGTTGACTCCTGACCTGTGAGGATTCGTCCTTGCTGGAAGGATCAATTCCGTGCCGAAAGCATTTCCCGCCGAGTTCCGCGCTGACGTGATCGCTGTAGCCCGCAAGGGTGAGGCGCCGCTACGTCAGATCGCGAAGGACTTCGGCATCTCCGAGGCCTGCCTGCATCGCTGGCTCAAGATCGCCGACCGCGAAGACGGTATCGACCGAAAAGGAGCAACCGCGGCCGCGGGTGACGTCTCTGCCGAGCTGCGTGAAGCGCGCAAACGGATCAAGCTCCTCGAGCAAGAAGCCGAGATCATGCGCCGTGCCGTCGGCTACTTGTCGCGGGACGTCAACCCAAAATGATGTACCCGCTGGTCCTTGATCTTGCCGCAGACGGTGTCCCCGTCACGGTGACCTGCCGGGTTCTTGGCTTCTCTACCCAAGCGTTCTACAAGTGGCGCAAAGCCCCTGTGACACAACGCGACTTGGACGATGCACATCTCATCAACGCCGCCCTCGACATCCACGCCGACGACCCCACCTTCGGCTACCGCTTCATCGCCGATGAACTCCCCGCACTCGGGATCATCGCCGGCGAGAACAGAGTGGCTCGACTGTGCTCGCAAGAACGCATCTGGTCGGTCTTCGCCAAGAAGCGCGGACTGAACAGGAAGGCCGGGCCACCCGTGCACGACGACCTCGTTGGCCGCCAATTCTCTGCCCAGACCGCCAACGAGATCTGGTTAACCGACATCACCGAGCACCGCACCGATGAAGGCAAGCTCTACCTCTGCGCCATCAAGGACGTGTACTCCAACAGAATCGTCGGCTACTCGATCGACTCGCGGATGAAGGCGTCGCTGGCCGTGGCCGCCCTGCGTCACGCCGTCGGCGTCCGCTCGCCCGTCGCTACGATCGTGCATTCCGACCGCGGCAGCCAATTCCGGTCACGGAAATTCGTGTACATGCTGTCGCACAACGGGTTACGAGGCTCCATGGGCCGCGTCGGGGCATGTGGAGATAACGCCGCCATGGAGTCTTTCTTCGCACTATTGCAACGTAACGTCCTCGACCGGCAACGGTGGTCCACCCGAGCCGAACTGCGACTGGCGATCGTCACCTGGATCGAGCGCACCTACCACCGACGCCGCCGCCAACGCGCCCTTGGCAAGCTCACCCCGATAGAGTTCGAACTGCTCCACACCCCAGCCGCAACCGCGGCCTGAAATTCACACCCCGCGAGTCAACTGAACTCGGGGCAGTCCCTAGAGGTATCCGCTGGTCCTAGACAGACGTTGCCGACGACAGTGTTCCCGTCACGGTGACCTACCGGGTCCTTGGTGTCTACACCCAAGATTTGTAGAGAGTTGCGTAAAGCACTTCTTAGACAGCGTGATTGGAATGATGCGCACTCGTTCAACGCTGCCCGAGATATCCATGCTGCCGACCCGCGCTTGGGCAGCGTTTCATCGCCACGATCTCCCCGCTCTAGGGGTCACCGCCAGGGAGAACCGCGTCGCGCGCCGCGCTCACAAGAGTGGATCTGGTCGATCTTCGCGAGGAAGGGTGTCAGCTCCGGTTGAATTGTCAGCAGCCTGTTCCGGAATCACCTGCTCACTTTTCGACCGGAACTGACAGAAGGGGAGCAGTCTCAGATCCTGGCCACCGGTGCACGACGATCTCGTTTGATCGTCAGTGCTGCGCAGCGGCCCGAAAACACGAGTTGCTGCGGTCAGCTGGAGCCCGCTGCGAAATTTTCGGTCAAGGCATCGACGATGGGTCGCCACACCGCCGGCGGCAGGTCGTGGCCCATCCCGTCGATCACCACGAAGCGCGCACCAGGGATCGCCGCCGCCACGGCGCGGCCATTGCGCAGCCGCAGCATCGGATCGGCCGAACCGTGCAGAACCACCGTCGGCGCCGTCACCGCCTTGCTGTAGGCCAGCAGGCTGCCGGTACCGAGCACCGCGTCGAATTGGCGCAACATGCCGGGGGGATAGGTGCAGCGCTGCGCGAGATCGGAAACCCGTTGCCGCAGTTCGCCATCGGAGGGCAGATAGTTCGGTCCGTTCATCACCGCGACATTGCGAACCTCATAGGCCAGCTTCTCCTCATCGGAGGCGTCGGCGGCAGGAGTGTCGAAGGACAGCTTGATCACCCGCCAGGCCGGTGGCGCCGAGAACGCCCTACCGGTGGTCGACATGATGACCCCGAGCGAGCGCACCCGCTCGGGACTGGTGGCGGCCAGGATCTGGGCGATCATGCCGCCCATCGACGCACCGACGACGTGCACACCGTCCACACCGAGATGCTCCAGCAGGGCACGCACATCGTCGGTCATATCGACCAGCGTGTACGGCACGGGACTGGACCTGCCGAAGGTGTAGCGGGCAATGCGCCGGTAGAGCGATCCGTCGGCACGACGGCCGTGCATCTTGGCCGACAACCCGGAATCGCGGTGATCAAAGCGGATCACCCGGTACCCGGCGTCGATCAGCTGCGCGCAGAACCCGTCAGGCCACATCGGCAGCTGCGCGCCGAGCCCCATGATCAGTAGCACCGCAGGGTCGGCCGGATTACCGAGGTCCTCGTAGAACAGCTCGACAGTGCCGTCGGGGGTCTCGCGGCGAGCGACGCCGGTGGTGCTCTGCATCCTTACCGTTCTACCCGGCGTTCCTGGCCGGTGACCCGTCCGTGTTCGGGTGAACGGGCGAGGCTGTTGCGGTGTAACAAAACTCAGCGGATATCCGAGGTGCTAGTACGCGCGTACGGCGCCGGGTGCGATGTCACTGGGTTCCGTATCAAGACCGGAGGCATCGATGAGCTTGATCGTCCGTATCGCCGGAGTGTTCGTTGCAGCGCTGGCCCTGCTGGCCACCGCCGGCGGTCTGTCCGCCGCAACGGGTGATCCCCTCATCGGAAAAACCTATGCCGAAGCCTCCGCCGAGGTGGCGGGGTGGAACGGGACACCGAAGGTCTCCACCGTCGTCGGCAGCCGGCTGACCACCGACGAATGCCTGGTCTCCTCCTGGCAGAAGTCGAGTGCACTCGACAGTGCCGGGAATCGACAGCAGAACATCTACTTGATCAACCTGAACTGCAATGCCCCTGTGGCGTCCGCGGGATCACCGGGCGACGCCCTCACCAGCGCCGCCGACGGCGTTCCTACCCGCTGACGGGAGCCTTACCCCACGGCGTCAGCCATGACGTCGCTTCCCAACCCTCCAGACCGGCGAGCAGCTCGTAGAGGGTTGCGCCGTCGATGCTCTCCCGGATGATGTCGCCTTGGCCGGCATGCCGGGCCAGTTCCTCGATCATGTGGAACAACACCCAACGCACCGACCACGCGGCGACGTCCTTGGGGAACCATGGCGCATCCTGGGGTACCGGGACCGCCGCGTCGAAATCGGCCGACTCCAACAACCGCAGCGTCTCGGTGCTCTGTGCCTCGAACCTGGTGAGCAGCTCGGCCAGCGTCTCGTCGTCACGCATCACGAACTCGTCGGTGTATTCGGCCTGCCGCACGTCCATCGGTCGGTCGTCGTCCGCGGGTGCCGCCGGGGCTGCGGCGACGCGCTGCATCCACATGCGCTGAACGCCGGTGGCGTGTTTGATCAGGGCGCCGATCGACAGCGCGCTGACGGTCGGGGTGGCCCGGGCCTGCTCATCGGTCAACCCGAAAGCCAGCGCGTGATAGGCGTACTGCTGTTGGAAGAGGTAGGCGCGCAGGGCTTGGCGCTCATCGGCAACGGGGGGCGGCATGGCGGGCATGGTCAGTTCTCCTTGTGGGGTGTGGGCTGGTGTGCGTAAAGATCACGGATACAGGCGATTTCGGCACCGTGGTGGATGACTTCGCGGTTGATGTGCAAAACCAGGTCGAGCATCGGCTTCTCGGCGAACGGGCCTTCGGCGGGACCGATCGGCCGCGCCAGGGCGTCATCGTCGAGACCCCGCACCCCGTCGTACCAATGCCGGTAGGCATCGTCGAGTTGCTGGAGTGCGGTAGCGGCGGCGGTGGCATAAGGCCAGCTCTGATAATCGGCGCTCGGAGCGCCGAAATGCGAGTGGTTTCGCATCGCGAGGACACCGACGATGACGTGCGCGAGCCGCCACGAGATGGTCGTGAAGGGTGCCGGCTCCGGCGCCGGGAACTCAAAATCGATCCCGCCGTCACGACGCAGGGACCAGCACCCAGGGACCGGCTCCCAGAAGTACTCGTCATCGGTCAGTCCGGCCAGGCGGGGCCGCAGTTGTGTGCGCCAATGCCAGTCCAACTGCTCGGCCAGCGACGCGCTCAGGTCTGTCATGGTCACACCGTCTCAGGCGTTTAGGACAGTTCCGGTCCTAAGAGTGGGAAATACTGGCGCCATGTCCGAAACCACCAGTCGCGTGCTGCAGCTGTTGGGGCTGCTGCAGTCCCGCCGGGTCTGGAGCGGAGTGGAGCTGTCCGAGCGCCTCGGGGTGACAGGGCGCAGTGTGCGACGCGATATCGAACGGCTGCGTGATCTCGGCTATCCGGTCCAGGCGGGCAAGGGCCACGGCGGCGGGTATCAGCTCGGGGCGGGGGCGGCGCTGCCACCGCTGCTGCTGGACCCGGACGAGGCCGTCGCGATGGCCGTCTGCCTGCGGCTGGCTGCCGGCGGCAGCGTGGCCGGTATCGGGGAATCGGCGCTGCGGGCACTGAGCAAGCTGGACCAGGTGATGCCGGCGCGGTTGCGTTCGCAGGTGGCTGCGGTGCACGACGCCACGGTCACGTTGACGCCGAACGCGAACAATCCGGTGGACCCCGAGGTGTTGATGACCTTGGCCAGGGCCAGCCGGGACCGTGAACATGTCGACACCGGCTACACCGACCTGCACGGCAACGCGACGCAACGCCGGCTGGAGCCCTACCAGTTGGTGACCACCGGACGGCGCTGGTACCTGCTGGCCTATGACCGGGACCGCGAGGACTGGCGCAGCCTGCGGCTGGACCGGATGGCCAATGTCGTGGCGCGCGGCACCACCTTCACCGCGCGGGATGCGCCCGACGCGGCAAGCTATGTCAGCCGGTCGATCAGTAGCTCGCCCTACCGGTATATCGCCACAGTCCGCTATCACGCCGCTGCTGAGGCGGTGGCACAACACTTTTCACCGACATCAGCGACCATCGAGGCCGACGGGCCCGATGCGTGTGTGGTCACCGCTGGGGCCGACGACCCGGAACGCCTGGTGCTCTATCTGGCGATGGTGAGCTGCGATTTCGAGATCATCGGCCCGCCCGAGGTAGTCGCCGCCGCACAGTCGATGGGCGAACGACTGCGTCGCGCAGGCGCCGCCGGCGGACAGTCGGTCGGTCCGAAGGGTGCCGCAACCGCAGCCGCAACAGCAGCAGCCGCCGGTGCGCCTCGAAGGACAGGGCGAGTGGATCGGTCCTCATGATGTCTCCACTGTGGCACAACCGCGGCATCGGTCAATGTGACCCGCCGCACGCCACAGCCAAATGATCTGCCGTTCAACAACACCGGTGTCTGCCGTAGAGCCCCGTTTACCGGGCGTTTCTCTCGTTGCTGCGCGGATACCCGCAATTCGTGGTGCGCAGATGCGTACAGTGCGGACATGCCGCTGACGGTGCTCACCGCCGAGTCCACCGGGCTGTTCATCGGACCGGCCGATGCGCCGCTGCAACTGGTGCGGGTCAGCGTCATCGGAGCCACCCAGCCCACCCCCATCCACGTCAGTGGCACCGGCCTGGTGACGGCTGGTCTGACGATGGCAGCTGTCGGGGACTCCACCGTGGAGGTCCCGGTCGCGGTGAACACACCCGAGCCTGGCCGGAACCGGGCGGCGACGGTGATCGCCGACGGTGCGGTAACCCCGTTCACCTTCGTCGACGCCGAACCCGGCTGGACGATGTTCATGATCAGCCACTTCCACTATGACCCGGTGTGGTGGAACACCCAGGCCGCGTACACCAGCCTGTGGACCGAGGACCCGCCCGGTAAAGCGCGCCAGACCAACAGCTTCGAGCTGGTGGCCGCCCACCTCGAGATGGCGCGCCGCGAACCGGAGTACAAGTTTGTCCTCGCCGAGGTCGACTACCTCAAGCCGTACTGGGACACCCATCCGCACGACCGGGCAGATCTGCGCGCGTTGATCGCGGCGGGCCGCGTCGAAATCATGGGCGGCACCTACAACGAACCGAACACCAACCTCACCGGCCCCGAGACGGGGATCCGGAACCTGGTGCACGGGATCGGTTTCCAGCGTGACGTGCTCGGCGCCGACCCGGCCACCGCGTGGCAACTCGACGTGTTCGGACACGATCCGCAGTTTCCGGGGATGGCCGCCGATGCCGGGCTGACCTCGAGTTCGTGGGCGCGTGGGCCGTTTCACCAGTGGGGGCCGATGGCAGGCGACGGCGATCCGGCGCGGATGCAGTTCGCCAGCGAATTCGAGTGGATCGCACCCTCGGGCGTCGGACTGCTCACCCATTACATGCCCGCGCATTACTCGGCGGGCTGGTGGATGGATTCCGCCGCCACGCTGCAGGAGGCGCAGGCCGCGACCTACCACCTGTTCGAGGGTCTCAAGGCGGTGGCGGCCACCCGCAACGTGTTGCTGCCGGTCGGAACCGATTACACGCCACCGAACAAGTGGGTCACCGAGATTCACCGGGACTGGAACGCGCGCTACACCTGGCCGAAGTTCGTTTGCGCCCTGCCGCGCGAATTCTTCGCCGCGGTCCGCGCCGAACTCGACGATCGCGGGGTGGCCGCCTCGCCGCAGACCCGGGATATGAACCCCATCTATACCGGTAAGGACGTGTCGTTCATCGACACCAAACAAGCCAACCGGGCCGCTGAAGCCGCGGTACTCGACGGCGAGCGGTTCGCGGTATTCGCGGCGCTCCTCGCTGGTGCGTCGTATCCGGAACCGGCGTTCGCCAAGGCCTGGGTGCAGCTGGCGTACGGCGCGCATCACGATGCCATCACCGGTTCGGAGTCCGATCAGGTCTACCTCGACCTGTTGACCAGTTGGCGCGATGCGTGGGAGCTCGGCCGGGCAGCCAGGGACAACTCGCTGGCACTGCTGTCAGAGGCGGTGGACGGCGAGATCGTGGTGTGGAACCCGTTGGCGCACAGTCGAACCGATATCGTCACGGTTCGACTGGCTGAGCCGATCGGTGACGAAGCACGGATTGTCGGTCCGGGCGGTGACGAAATACCCGCCCTGGTCGAGCACGGGGGTCACTCGATCAGCTTCGTGGCGCGCGATATCCCGTCGCTGGGCTGGCGCGGCTACCGCGTGGCCGCCGGTGCGGCGACGGGTTGGCTGCCGCTGGCAGGTGACGTGATTGCCAACGGGCACTATCGATTACGGGTGGACCCGGCCCGCGGTGGCGGCGTGGCGTCACTACTGCGTGACGGTCGGGAACTGATCGCCGACGGGCAGGTGGGGAACGAACTCGCGGTGTACGAGGAGTATTCGGCACACCCGACGGCAGGGGAGGGCCCGTGGCATCTGCTGCCCAAGGGTCCGGTCACCGTCTCGTCGGGCACCGCCGCGACGGTGCAGGCCTATCGCAGTGCACTCGGTGAACGCTTGGTGGTACGCGGCAGCATCGGCGATGTTCTGCGCTACACCCAGACGTTGACGCTCTGGGACGGCATCGACCGGGTGGATTGCCGCACGGTCATCGATGAATTCACCGGCGCGGACCGGCTGCTGCGACTGCGCTGGCCGTGCCCCGTCCCAGGGGCGATGCCGGTGAGCGAGGTCGGCGACGCCGTGATCGGACGCGGGTTCGGGCTGATTCACGACCCGGCTGATCCCTCGGTCTCGGTCGACACCGCCGCCCATCCGTGGACGCTGGAGAACCCGGCCTACACCTGGTTCGGTGCCTCGTCGGCTGCGCGAATCAGACTGGACGACGGGGTGTTTCGTGCGGTGTCGGTCGCCGAGGTGGTGGCGCCGACCGAGGTCGAGTCCAGCCCGTTGGCCCGCGACCTGATGGTGGCGCTGGTCCGGGCCGGGGTGACGGCCACCTGCTCGTCGGCGGGCAAACCGCGCTACGGCTATCTCGACGTCGACTCCAACCTGCCCGATACCCGCATCGCGCTCGGCGGTCCAGAGCAGAACACCTTCACCGCGGAGCTTCTGGCTGACGCTGATCCGGCCTACACCGATGAATTGCGGCGCCAACTGGCTGACTCGGGCACCGCGCGGGTCTGGGTACCCGCCAGCGGCCCGCTGCCCGCGCAGTGGGTACCGGATGCCGACCTGCGCGGAGTGCGGACACTGCCGGTACTGGTGATCGCGGGACGCGACGCCGACGCCCTGCGCGCGGAGATCGCCACGGTCGCCGAGGATCTCGACGATGCCGAAATCCGGGTCACCCAACAGGCACCCGCCGGTATGGAGCGGGCCGAATCAAGGACGGTGGCGCTGCTGAACCGGGGCGTGCCCAGCTTCGCGGTCGACCGCGACGGCACCTTGCACACATCGCTGATGCGATCCTGCACCGGTTGGCCGTCGGGGGTGTGGACCACCCACGAACGCCGCAGCGCGCCCGATGGCTCGCATTTCCAACAGCAGCACTGGACCCATACCTTCGACTACGCGCTGATCGCCGATGACGGGGACTGGCGCCAGGCCGGCATCCCGGCTCGCAGTGCCGAATTCTCCCGCCCGCTGCTAGCAGTCAGGACCGCCGGCGGCGTCGGGTTACCCGCGGTCGGGGCACTGTTGCGCCTCGACGCGGGCGCGGGTGCCGTCCATCTCGACGCGCTCAAAGCGTCGGGCAACCCGACCGCTGGTGGCAGTGCACGCCCCGTCGACCCGTCAGAGGTCACCCTGCGGGTCATCGAAACACACGGTGCACCAACCACAGTCAGCATCGACTCCGACGTGGCGGCAGTCTCGGCCCTGACCACCGCGAACCTTCTGGAGGAGCCCAGGGCTTCCATCGACACCCTTGAGCTGCACGGCTATCAGATCAGCACCGTCCTGGCCCGCCTCGAACCGCGTTCGTCGGGCTCCCGCAACGCGGCTGAGCTCGCACCCGATGCCGAAGCGGCACAACCGCTCTACGCCCGCTACTGGCTGCACAATCGGGGCCCCGCGCCGCTCGGTGGGCTCGCCGCCGTCGCGCACCTGCACCCGCACCGATGCGACGCCGTCGCCGGTGATCCGGTGACTCTGCGCCTGACCGCGGCCAGTGACTGCACCGACACCCCACTGTCGGGCACGGTGACACTGCGGTGCCCACCGGGGTGGTCGGCCAGCCCCGCCCAGTTGCCATTCGAGCTGACCCCCGGTGGGTACCTCGACGCCGATATCACCATCGCCGGGCCGCCAGACGCCGAGCCGGGGTGCTATCCCGTCCGCGCCCAACTCAGCCTCGACAGTGCCGATATTCCCAGCGCATGGCACCAGACAGTCGAAGACGTCGCTCTGGTGACGGTCGGCGGCGCGGTCAGTGGTTTGCTTCGAATAGTCAACGAGCCCAACGATATTGAGCTGGTCGCCGGTACCAGTGCCCGACTGGCGGTGACAGTGGGCACCGATGCGCATGCCGACCTGACGGTGGAGGCCCACCTCATCAGCCCATGGGGCACCTGGGAGTGGGTCGGCCCCGCGGCCGTCGGTATCGTGTTGCCCGCTTCGGGAACCGTCGAGGTGGCCTTCGACGTGGCACCGCCACCGTGGATCGAACCGGGGGAGTGGTGGGCACTGATCCGAATCGCCTGCGCCGGTGAGCTTCTGTACACCCCGGCCGTGCGGGTGCGAGTCATCGGGGCAACGCCGTGACCGCGGCAATCGTGGCCGGGCAACCAGTGACCGCCGCCGAGGTCGATGCCCGCGAACAACGATTGCGCTCTGGCCCGCTGACCGACGCGCTCCCGATTCCCGGTACCAGCGAGGGCAGGCAGCTCCGTCGTTGGTTGACCCAACTGATCGTGACCGAACGGGTGATCGTCGCGCAGGCCGCCGCGCTGGGCGTGACCGCCGACGGTGCGCCGAGCGAAACGGAGGTGCTGCCCGATGTGACCGCCCGCCTGGAAATCGGCAGCATCACCGCGTCGATACTCGCAGATCCGTTGGCGCGGGCCTTATTTCGAGTAGTGACGGCTCCGGTATCCGTTATCGACGATGACGTCGCGGCTTACCATGAGCGCAACCCACTGCGCTTCGCCACCAGCACACAGACCGCGGCAGGCTGGCGGATGCCGGCACCGCCGCCGGAGCTTGAGGAGGTCAGGCCGATGATCACCGAGCACCTGATGGCCGCTGCCCGCCGCCGCGCATTTCGGGGCTGGCTCGACGAGCGCGTCGCGGCACTGGTGGTACTCGCCCCCGGTTACGAGCATCCCGGCGACCCCCGCCAACCCGACAACACCCACAAACACTGATGGCCGACCTCACGCTGGCCCTCGATATCGGCGGTACCAAGATTGCCGCCGGACTCGTCGATGCCGACGGCACGCTCGTCGCATCCCAGCAATTGCCCACCCCGGACACAGACGCCGAAGCGATCTGGCACGTCGTTGCGGAGCTGATCGCGGCGATGACGACCGGTACCGGGATCCGCGGTGTCGGGATAGCGTCAGCGGGGCCGATCCACCTGCCGACCGGCACCGTCAGCCCGATCAATATCACTGCCTGGCAAGACTTCCCGATCCGCGACAGAGTCATGGCAACACTGCCCGGCGTGCCGGTCCGGCTCGGCGGCGACGGTCTGTGCATGGCGCTCGGCGAGCACTGGCGCGGCGCCGGGCGGGGTGCGGCGTTCCTGCTCGGGATGGTGGTGTCGACCGGGGTGGGCGGCGGGCTTGTCCTCGACGGCGCACCGTACGACGGGCGTACCGGTAACGCCGGGCACGTCGGTCACGTTGTTGTGAGCGGAGTGGTCGATCAGGGCGGCGAGCTCTGTTCGTGCGGCGGACATGGCTGCGTGGAGACCATCGCGGCCGGCCCGAGGATGACCCGCTGGGCGCGCGAGCACGGCTGGGTGGGGCCGCCGGATGCCGACGCCAAGGAGCTGGCGGACGCGGCCGTCGCGGGTGATCCTGTTGCGCTGCAGGCATTTACCCGTGGCGCTCGTGCGGTCGCGGCGATGATCGCCTCGGTCGGCGCGGTGTGCGACCTCGACCTGGTGGTGATCGGCGGGGGAGTCGCGAAATCGGGTGCGCTGCTGTTCGATCCGCTGCGGCAGGCGCTGCGTCGCTACGCGCGGCTGGATTTCCTCGCCGCGTTGCGGGTGCTGCCCGCCGAACTCGGCGGTGACGCGGGCCTGATCGGGGCGGCGGCACTGCTGCGGGATTGACCGTCTTCCCGCGAGCAGACGCATACGACCCCCGACACGCCGGGTGGGGCGGGGTGTATACGTCTGCTCGCGGGGAAACGAAAGTGGGGCGCCGGCTTTCGCCGACGCCCCAACCTCATTCGTTCTGCTTAGCCGTCGGTGCCACTGGCTCCGGAACCGCCGGCTGCACCGTTCGCGCCTCCGGTGCCGGGAGCACCGGCAGTGGTTCCGGCTCCGCCGCCGCCGGCCGCGCCACCCGTGCCGCCTGCGGCGCCGGTGCCACCCGTGCCGCCCTTGCCGCTGGTGCCGGTTGAGCCACCGGAACCGAAGAAGCCACCGCCGCCTGCAGTGCCGGCGCTGCCGCCGTTACCGCCCGCACCGCCGGTGCCACCCTTGCCGCCCGTGCCTCCGGTTCCGCCCTTGCCGCCGGTGCCACCGACACTGACCGCGGGGCCGCCGAGACCGCCTGCGCCGCCTGCGCCACCCGTTGCCGCGGTGTTGCCGCCATTGCCGCCGGTGCCGCCGTTGCCCGAATTGCCGCCGGTGCCGGTCAGGTACCCGCCGCCGCCGCCGTTACCGCCGCTGCCGCCGTTGGATCCGGCGCCACCGGCCGTGCCCGCTCCGCCGGTGCCGCCGTTGCCGCCCGCGCCGCCGGTGGACCCGTTGACACTGGTCGCGGCGCCGCCGAGGCCGCCGTTGCCGCCCGCAGCGCCTCCGGCGGAACCGTTGCCGCCGTTACCGCCGGCACCGCCGACAGCGGTGCCGAGCGGGTTGATGGAGACGCCGCCGATACCACCGGTGCCGCCCACGCCGGTGATACCGGTCCCGGTGCCGTTACCGCCGTCTTGGCCTGCGCCACCGGTGGCGACGCCGACTATGGCGACGGCCGGTGCGCCGATTGCGCCGATTGCCGGGTTACCCGGTGTGCCGCCCAGGACGGGGTTGATCAGGGTGTTGGACCCGTTCACGCCGTTACCACCGGTGCCGCCGCTACCGCCGGAGCCGAAGATGGTGAATGCCCCGGCGCTGCCGCCGCTGCCGCCGTTGCCGCCGTCCTGGGCTACGCCGGCCAGCGAGGTGTACCCGTTGCCACCGTTGCCACCGTTACCGCCGCTGCTGAAGATCGAGAAGGCTGCGCCGTTACCGCCGGAACCGCCATTGCCGTTCAGGCCGGCGGCCCCCCCGTTTCCTCCGTTACCCCAGTAGAAGCCGCTGCTGCCGCCGTTGCCGCCGTTGCCGCCGTTGATCAGCCCCGTCGGGTCGCCCGCTGCGCCGTTTCCGCCGCTGCCGAGGAAGAAGCCTCCGTTGGCCCCGTTCTGGCCGGGGAGCACCCCGTCGACGCCGTTGCCGACGAAGAGGTTCAGGACCGGGATGGTGCCGGCGATGTCGAGGAACGCCTCGAACGGTTCGGTACCGGGTACCGCGGCGGCCGAGGGGCCGATCAGAGCGTTCGACAGCGCGGTCGGCGTCGGTGCGGCCGAGTTTCCGAAGAGGAACGGCGGCAGCTCGAGGGACGAGACCGGCGCGGCGTGTGCTTCGCCGGTGGCGGCCACGAGTGCGATGGCGGGCGCGGCCAGGAAGATTCCTGCTCCGGCGAGGACAGCGCTGGCAGCTAAGCCGGTTCGCGACGACTTCTGCCGACGGTGTGTTGCGGTCTTGCATTCGCTGATGCGGGCCGAGCTAGCGTTCTGAGTTATCAAGGATCCCCCTGGTTGATTTTCGCTTAATAAGCTCTCAGCAACGTAACATCACTATCAGGTAACGCGGGCGTATTGATCCGAGCAATTCACGCGGTGATCCCTTGGCGGCCACCAGGTGGGGTGCTGGGACAGCGGCGCGGGGAGGATGCCGCGGCTGGTTCTCAGGTCGTCCGGTAGCACATCTGCAGTTCAGAATATATTTCTGAGAGAGCGCAGATTCGGGTTGTGGGCAGATCAAGACAGCCCAGATGGGACCCATCACAGGTTTCTCAGGCAATTCTCAGCCACTACGCGCCGTGCTGGCATATCGGTCGGGCGCTGGACAACCGCACTATGCGGGTTGGCTGGCAAACTTTACGAGTGTCGAGATCTTCTGCCGGAATAATGGTCCGGATGCGCTTCGGGATCAGTGCAGATCCGAGCACGTGAATCAACGGGCGTTAGCTATGTAGTCGTGGTGCGGTCTCCGCGCTGCCGCATCGCGGCGTCTGCGGCAACTGAGATTTCATTGACGCAGTAGCCGAGCAGTCGAGAATTTTCATCTGGCGTTTCATCGATGACACGCCGGTGGACCCGTCAATGACAGTGGGGGCGTCGGCTGTGCCGACGCCCCCACTGTCATCTGTTCTGCTTAGCCGTCGTTGCCGTTCGCTCCGGTTCCGCCAGCTGCACCGTTGGTGCCTCCGGTGCCTGTACCACCGGCAGTGGTGCCAGCTCCGGCTCCACCCGCGGCGCCACCGGCGCCACCAGCCGCACCGGTACCACCGGTGCCACCCTTGCCGCTGGTTGCACCCTTACCGCCGGAGCCGAAGAAGCCGCCGGAACCAGCGGTGCCGGCCGTGCCGCCGTTACCGCCCGCACCACCGGTGCCGCCCTTGCCGCCGTTTCCGCCGTTGCCACCCTTGCCGCCGGTGCCACCGACACTGACCGCCGGGCCGCCGATGCCGCCTGCGCCGCCTGCGCCACCGGTCGCGCTGGTGTTGCCACCGTTGCCACCCGTGCCGCCGCTGCCTGCGTTACCGCCGTTGCCGAGCAGGATGCCGCCGCCGCCGCCGCTACCGCCGTTGCCGCCGTTGGAACCGGCGCCACCAGCGGTGCCCGCGCCACCGTTGCCACCGTTGCCACCCGCACCGCCGGTGGACCCGTTGACGCTGGTCGCGGCGCCGCCGAGGCCACCTGCGCCGCCCGCAGCGCCTCCAGCGGAACCGTCGCCGCCGTTACCGCCTGCGCCGCCAACGGCGGTGCCGAGCGGATTGACCGAAACGCCGCCGATACCACCGGTGCCGCCGGCACCGAGGATGCCGTTGCCTGTGCCGTCACCACCGTCTTGGCCGGCTCCACCGGTGGCGACGCCGACGACGCCGACGGCCGGCGATCCGATTGCGCCGATTGCCGGATTGCCCGGTGTACCAGCTACCGGGTTACCGATCGTCGGTGTGCCCGCGACACCGTTTCCGCCGTTTCCGCCGTTTCCGCCACTGCCGGTGAGGGAGAAGAACCCGGCGCTACCGCCGTTGCCGCCGCTACCGGCGTCCTGGGCCTGGCCCAGCGGTTGGGTGTACCCGTTACCGCCGGTGCCGCCGTCGCCACCGCTGCCGAACAGCGAGAAGAATCCGGCGCTGCCACCGCTGCCGCCGGCCTGGCCAACGCCGCCGTTGCCGCCGTTGCCTGCGTTACCCCAGACAGAGAACAGGCCGGTGTTGGCACCGTTACCGCCGGCACCGCCGGGCAGGATGCCGAGAACGCCCGGCGCACCCGCCCCGCCGCTGCCGCCATTGCCGTAGAACAACCCGGCAGTGCCGCCGTTGCCGCCGGCACCGTTATTGATCACGCCGGTGGGGTCACCCGCTGCGCCGTTGCCGCCGCTGCCGATGAAGATGCCGCCGTTGCCCCCGTTGGTACCGGGCAGGATCGCGTCTGCGCCGTTACCGACGAAGAAGTTGAAGACAGGAATCTGGCCGGCGATGTCGAGGAAAGCCTCGAACGGGTCGGGGGCGGGTGCGACGAAGGCTGCAGCTGCCGAGTTGCCGATGAGGGCGTTCGACAGCGCGGTCGGCGTCGGTGCGGCCGAGTTTCCGAAGAGGAACGGCGGCAGCTCGAGGGACGAGACCGGCGCGGCGTGTGCTTCGCCGGTGGCGGCCACGAGTGCGATGGCGGGCGCGGCCAGGAAGATTCCTGCTCCGGCGAGGACAGCGCCGGCAGCTAAGCCGGTACGCGACGACTTCGGTCGCCGATGGGTCACGATCGTCCGTTCGCTGGTACCGGACGAGCTAGCGTCATGAGACATAGATGGAACTCCCTGGATTAGTGGCGCCTGCAAGATCACCAGCAACGTAACACCACGGTCACGTGGCAGGCCATAGTTTCCATAGGAAATTCATTTTTCCGTCGCCTGTGAGGTAGCTGGGCTGGGGCGGTCAGACCGGGATGCGACGGGAGATTCGGCACCCCCGACAGGGCGTCGAACTGAGTGCAGAAGGCAAGTGAGCACTTCAAGAGCCATTTTGTTCACCGTGCGCAATTCTGACTTTGTCTAGACAAATCTCCTGACTTAGTTCCTAATTACGATTTACTCAGCTTCTCCTCAGGTAAGTTTGTTGCTGGGGGCAATTAGCTCGGCTACATGCATGTTCCGTAGGAGCCGAACTTCGCAGCAAATTATTGACGCGCGAGCAACCGAATCGAGGGTTGCGGCAAGGGTCACATGTCGCCGCCGATCGGTCATTTGCAGAAAAGCTGCTCGGCTTAGCGGTGCAACTCTCACAGCGAGCCCGTGGGGCCGGGTGCAGATCGCGGCTGGCAACGGCAGAGGAGGGGGAGTAAGCCCGAAGTCGAAAATAAAAATGTCCTCAGCGTGTCGCCATCCGACACGCGGGCGGGCTGGCCCGTGTCGGCGCAGCAGGTGTGCCTGGTGTGGGTCGGCGTTTTGGCTGATGGGCGTGTAGCGCGCTATCGTTGTCGGCGATCCACCCAAGACCGTCGGTCACCGAGCAATCGGTCGAAGGTCCGGAGTCATCCGGACGGCCCACGCAGGAGGACGAGGCTTCTACTTGATCGGGCCCACGCGCCCGGCATATCAACGCCCCGACCGCATCCTGCGTCGGGGCGTTCGTCGTTTCCGGGTCCGGTGGAAGACCGAGACCTGCAAGACAAAGCAGCTACACAACCGAGGAGGCATGCATGGCCAAGGCTGACAAAGCCACTGCTGTCGCAGAGATCACTGAGCAGTTCAAGGCCTCGACTGCCACCGTCGTCACCGAGTACCGCGGTCTGACGGTGGCCAACCTGGCCGCCCTGCGTCGTTCACTCGGCGCCGGAGCCACGTACTCCGTCGCCAAGAACACGCTGGTCAAGCGTGCGGCGTCAGAGGCGGGCATCGAGGGGCTCGACGATTTGTTCGCCGGTCCCACCGCGATCGCGTTCATCAATGGTGAACCGGTCGACGCCGCCAAGGCTCTGAAGACCTTCGCCAAAGAAAACAAGGCGCTGGTCATCAAGGGCGGTTACATGGACGGCGCTGCGCTGACCGTGGCCCAGGTCGAGGCAATTGCCGACCTGGAATCACGCGAGGTGCTGCTGGCCAAGTTGGCCGGCGCGATGAAGGCGAAGACAAGTCAGGCCGCTGCGCTGTTCCAGGCGCCGCTGTCGCAGGTCGCTCGTCTGGTCTTTGCGCTGCAGGAAAAGCGGGCCGAGACCGAAGGCGCCCCAGAGTCGCCGTCGGTGGAGGGCACAGCCGACGAGGCTCCCGTGGCAGAAGCAGCAGCAGTCGAGGAGGCTCCCGCCGCGGAGACCACCGAGGCTGTCGCAGAGACAACCGAATAACCAGACCAATTTCCGTTTCAAAGCCCCGTTTTCAGAAAATCAGGAAGGACACACACCATGGCAAAGCTCAGCACTGACGAACTGCTTGATGCGTTCAAGGAACTGACCCTGCTCGAGCTCTCTGAGTTCGTGAAGGCGTTCGAGGAGACCTTCGACGTCACCGCGGCCGCCCCGGTCGCCGCCGCAGGCCCGGCAGCTGCCGCTGCCCCCGCCGAGGCCGCTGAGGAGCAGTCGGAATTCGACGTCATCCTCGAAGGTGCCGGCGAGAAGAAGATCGGCGTCATCAAGGTCGTCCGTGAGATCGTTTCCGGCCTGGGCCTCAAGGAGGCCAAGGACTTGGTCGACAGCGCGCCCAAGGCACTGCTGGAGAAGGTCAACAAGGATCAGGCCGACGACGCCAAGGCCAAGCTCGAGGCCGCCGGCGCTTCGGTCACCGTCAAGTAGTCGTTTTTTCTCTGCGCGAGCAGACACAAAGACCCCCGCACGCTCGGCGTGGCGGGGGTTCTTTGCGTCTGCTCGCGGGAGGCTCAGAGGGCGGTGTGCACGTAATGACACAAAAGCGGTCGGTGAAACGGCTGTGCGCTACAGTGACTCAAGCCACAGGCGGGAGGCAGGTGGTGGGGTTGATGATTCGGAAGGATTTCGCGTGGGCATTGGCATCCAGGTTGAGGGACTAACCAAGTCCTTCGGATCCCAGCGAATTTGGGAAGACGTCACGTTCGACATCCCGGAGGGTGAGGTCAGCGTCCTGCTGGGCCCCTCAGGTACGGGTAAGTCGGTCTTCTTGAAGTCGCTGATCGGTCTGCTTCGCCCGGAGCGCGGCTCTATCGTCGTCGATGGCACCAACATCTTGGAGTGCTCAGCCAAGGAGCTCTACGAGATCCGCACCCTGTTCGGGGTGATGTTCCAGGACGGCGCCCTGTTCGGGTCGATGAACCTCTATGACAACACCGCGTTCCCGCTGCGCGAGCACACCAAGAAAAAAGAGTCCGAGATCCGTCAGATCGTGATGGACAAACTCGACCTGGTCGGCCTCGGTGGCGATGAGACCAAATTCCCCGGTGAGATCTCCGGCGGTATGCGCAAGCGCGCCGGGCTGGCCCGTTCGCTGGTGCTCGACCCGAAGATCATCCTCTGCGATGAGCCCGACTCCGGTCTGGACCCGGTGCGTACCGCGTATCTGTCGCAGCTGTTGATCGATATCAACGCCCAGATCGACTGCACGATCTTGATCGTCACGCACAACATCAACATCGCCCGTACCGTGCCGGACAACATCGGCATGCTCTTCCGTAAGCACCTGGTGATGTTCGGTCCGCGCGAGGTTCTGCTGACCTCTGACGAGCCGGTGGTCAAGCAGTTCCTCAATGGTCGTCGTCTCGGTCCGATCGGTATGTCGGAAGAGAAGGACGAGTCGCAGATGGCCGAGGAGCAGGCACTCGTCGACGCCGGGCATCACGATGGTGGTGTCGAGGAAATCGAAGGTGTGCCGCCGCAGATCATCGCCACGCCGGGGATGCCGCACCGCCAAGCTGTCGATCGCCGTCAGGCCCGGGTGCGCGAGATCATGAGCACGCTGCCCCCGAACGCCCAACAGGCCATCCTCGATGACCTGGAGAACACGCGGAAAAACCAGTCGCACGAGTTCCCTGGAACTGATACCGCCTCGACGTCACATCACCACGTCCCCGTCGAGGACGATGCGCCGACGGCGTCGATCCCCGCCCAGCGCGAGGCCTGACCCTCAAGGCTTCTCAAGCAACGTGAAATGCCCGGCTGATGCCGGGCATTTCGCGTTTGTGACGTCTTGAGCAAATTCCACCGAGTCGACCAGTCGCGGGTTAGCGTTTCGTCAACGTCAATAAGGGGGGCAGTCGTTGATGGCGCACCAACGAAGGTGGCTTGCCGCGGCAGCGATCGGTATCGGTATCGGGGCTGCGATGGCCATCGGCTGCGGCGTCGCCTCCGCCGACGCCGGCTCATCGGGAGCGTCGAGCAGTCGCTCGGCCGACTCCGCGTCGCCCCAGGGTTCTACGACATCCGCCGGAAAATCTGCTGCCACTGCAAAGTCGGCCCGCTCCAAGCCTGCGACTGCGTTGCGCGCCCAGGGCGGCACGGACCGCCGACCGAGTGTGACGGCGACGGTAAAAGACACCAAAACCGTTGACACGCTTGCTGTTCCGACGACGGCAGCGGCAGTGACGGCGACGGCAACTGCGACCACGACGACGGTGGCGGTGGAAGCCACCGATGTCACCGAAGCTGCCGCTCCGGTGGAAACCGTGCCTGCGGCACAGACCCGATCCGCTCCTCGTTCGTCGGCCCGCTCTGACGGGGCGCCGGCGGTCCGCGCACGTGCGCGTGCCGTTGCCGCCTCCGCGGTCGGCGACGGGGTGACCGGCGTCAAGGTGGGCCACTCAGATCTCTATATCCCGATCGGCACCGACGAGAGCTACACCGCGGCCGCGGATTGGTACTTCCCCACGCAAGCCGACGGCACGGTCAATGCCCAAGGCGTCATCTATCTGCAGCACGGCTTCTTCGGATTCAAGTCGTGGTACTCGGCGCTGGCCACTCAGCTCGCCCTGCAGACCAACAGCGTCGTCGTGGCGCCCAACGTCCCGTGGTTCCAATTTCCATGGGACTGCACGGGTTGTCTGCTCAGCGGTGCACCGATGGCGGAGGGGGTCGCGGGGCTGTTCGCTGATCCCGATCGAACCTGGCTGACCGCCAGCGCCAACGCCGCCGGCTACGTAGGTGGGCCCCTGCCGCAGGACTTCGTGCTGACCGGTCACTCGGCAGGCGGCGGACTGGCCGCGACTGCGGGCGGCTTCTACAACCAGGCCGTACCCAGCGGCGACAACCATCTCAAGGGCGTCGTGATGTACGACGGCGTCTCCTCGAGCGCCACCTTTGCCGACTCATTGGCCAAACTCGGGGATATCCCGGTGTACCAGATCGCCGCCCCGCCGCAGCCGTGGAATGCCAACGGTCAGACGACCACCGACCTGGTGGCGCTGCGGCCCGATCAGTTCGTCGGTGACGTGCTGGCCAACGGCTCGCATGTCGACTCGTTGATCGGTGGCAATCTGCTTGCCGATATCGCCAGCCAACTGCTCGTCAAGTGTTCACCGGCGGGCAACACCCAGGCCGTATACACCCTGGCCACCGGCTGGATCAACGACTTCTACGCAGGTAACACCCCGACCACTCCCGGTCCCACCTATGGCATCTACGGCGACCCCGACCAGTACATCGTCATGGGCCCGACCGCTGCCGTGGTCCTCGGGCCGCCGCCGGTCGTCGATGTCAACGACTACTCCGGTCTCTGGTACGAGGTAGGCAGCGTCAAGCAGTTCTTCTCGATCGGTCTGGTCAACACCACAGCTGTGTACACCCCGCTACTCGACGGATCGATCAAGGTCGAGAACTCCGGTAACTACTTCGTCAACAACGGCCCGCAGTCCACCATCGTCGGCAACGCCGTGTCACTCAATGTCGATAACAACAAGCTGAACGTCAGCTTCCTGGGCCCGGCCTCGGCCACCCCGCCCGGCAACTACTGGATCGTCGATCTGGCTCCCGACTACAGCTGGGCGATCGTCTCCGACTCCACCGGAGGCACGGGATTCCTGCTCAGTCGCACCCCGACGGTGTCCGACGCGCTGTATCAGGAACTGCTGAACCGGGCGTCGGTCAAGGGCGTCAACCGGTGGATCACCCCGACGCGGCAGCCGCAGGCGGCCTCAACCGGCGGCGCGGCGTCCACGCTGGCTGGGCTGGCCGCCTAGTGACGTGCGCATTGATCGCTGCTCGGCAACTTATCCCCACCAAAGGCGCGTCACCTCTTGACGGAACCGCAACTAGGGGTCAATCTGTTTCGCAGCATGTTTGAATGGGTTGAACGAGACGCCAGCCAGCGCCTTTTTGTCCCCCATTTTGTGCACGACGTGTGGTAGTTGAGGAATAGGCCGTCCTGCGGTACTGTTGGACGTTGCGCTGGCTGCCTCCTGCCCACTAACCGCCTCCGACCGCATTTGACCTCTGTGTCCTAGCCTGAGCTCCTGCTCAGCGACCTAGTTGCGTGCCGTGCGTCTGTGACCCGGACAGTGGTCATCCAGCCGAACCATCGCAGATAAGCGACACACGGTCCGGCACCCCGGCACCCGGTAGTCGCGTGAGGTGCTGGAAGGACGCATCTTGGCAGTCTCCCGCCAGACAAACACAGGTACATCGAATTCATCGGTACCTGGAGCACCAAACCGAATTTCCTTCGCAAAGCTCCGCGAACCTCTTGAGGTTCCGGGGCTACTCGACGTCCAGACGGAGTCGTTCGAGTGGCTGATCGGTTCCGATCGCTGGCGTGCGAAGGCGCTGGACCGCGGCGATGTCGTCGACCCCGTCGGCGGCCTCGAAGAGGTGCTCGCTGAATTGTCGCCGATCGAAGATTTCTCCGGCTCGATGTCGTTGAGCTTCTCCGATCCGCGCTTCGACGAGGTCAAGGCCCCGGTCGACGAGTGCAAAGACAAGGACATGACGTACGCGGCCCCGCTGTTCGTCACGGCCGAGTTCATCAACAACAACACCGGTGAGATCAAGAGCCAGACGGTCTTCATGGGTGATTTCCCGATGATGACCGAGAAGGGCACCTTCATCATCAACGGCACCGAGCGTGTCGTGGTGTCCCAGCTGGTCCGCTCTCCGGGTGTCTACTTCGACGACACCATCGACAAGTCCACCGAGAAGACGCTGCACAGCGTCAAGGTGATCCCCGGCCGCGGTGCATGGCTGGAATTCGACGTCGACAAGCGCGACACCGTCGGTGTCCGCATCGACCGCAAGCGTCGCCAGCCCGTCACGGTGCTGCTGAAGGCGCTCGGCTGGACCAACGAGATGATCACCGAGCGCTTCGGCTTCTCCGAGATCATGATGTCGACGCTGGAGAAGGACAACACCGCCGGCCCCGATGAGGCGCTGCTGGATATCTACCGCAAGCTGCGTCCGGGCGAACCGCCCACCAAGGAGTCCGCGCAGACCCTGCTGGAGAACCTGTTCTTCAAGGAGAAGCGCTACGACCTGGCTCGCGTGGGTCGCTACAAGGTCAACAAGAAGCTTGGCCTGAACGTGGGCAAGCCGATCACGAGCTCGACGCTGACCGAAGAGGACATCGTCGCGACCATCGAGTACCTGGTGCGCTTGCACGATGCTCAGGATGGGCAGCCCGCGTTCATGACGGCTCCCGGTGGCGCCGAGGTTCCGGTCGAGGTCGACGACATCGACCACTTCGGTAACCGTCGCCTGCGTACCGTCGGCGAGCTGATCCAGAATCAGATCCGGGTCGGCCTGTCCCGCATGGAGCGCGTCGTCCGCGAGCGGATGACCACTCAGGACGTCGAGGCGATCACGCCGCAGACCCTGATCAACATCCGTCCCGTCGTGGCGGCGATCAAGGAGTTCTTCGGAACCAGCCAGCTGTCGCAGTTCATGGACCAGAACAACCCACTGTCGGGTCTGACCCACAAGCGCCGCCTGTCGGCGCTGGGCCCCGGTGGTCTGTCCCGTGAGCGTGCCGGCCTCGAAGTTCGTGACGTGCACTCCAGCCACTACGGCCGCATGTGCCCGATCGAGACCCCGGAAGGCCCGAACATCGGCCTGATCGGTTCGCTGTCGGTGTACGCGCGGGTCAACCCGTTCGGCTTCATCGAGACGCCTTATCGGAAGGTCGTCGAGGGTGTCGTCACCGACGAGATCCATTACCTGACCGCCGACGAGGAGGACCGCCACGTCGTGGCGCAGGCCAACTCGCCGGTCGACGCCGAGGACCGGTTCACCGAGGACCGCATCCTGGTTCGTCGTAAGGGTGGCGAGGTCGAGAACGTCCTCCCGACCGAGGTCGACTACATGGACGTCTCGCCGCGCCAGATGGTGTCGGTGGCCACGGCCATGATCCCGTTCCTCGAGCACGACGACGCCAACCGTGCCCTGATGGGTGCCAACATGCAGCGCCAGGCGGTTCCGCTGGTGCGCAGCGAGGCACCGTTGGTGGGCACCGGTATGGAATTGCGCGCCGCGATCGACGCCGGTGACGTTGTCGTCGCCGACAAGACCGGTGTCATCGAGGAGGTGTCGGCCGACTACATCACCGTGATGGCCGACGACGGCAGCCGCCAGACCTACCGGATGCGCAAGTTCGCCCGCTCCAACCACGGCACGTGCGCCAACCAGCGCCCGATCGTCGACAGTGGTCAGCGGGTCGAGGCCGGCCAGGTGCTGGCCGATGGACCCTGCACCGAAAACGGTGAGATGGCCCTCGGTAAGAACCTGCTCGTGGCGATCATGCCGTGGGAAGGCCACAACTACGAGGACGCGATCATCCTCTCGCAGCGCCTGGTTGAGGAGGACGTCCTGACGTCCATCCACATCGAGGAGCACGAGATCGACGCCCGCGACACCAAGCTGGGTGCCGAGGAAATCACCAGGGACATCCCGAACGTCTCCGATGAGGTGCTGGCCGATCTCGACGAGCGCGGCATCATCCGCATCGGCGCCGAGGTCCGTGACGGCGACATCCTCGTCGGCAAGGTCACTCCGAAGGGCGAGACCGAGCTGACTCCCGAAGAGCGCCTGCTGCGCGCCATCTTCGGCGAGAAGGCCCGCGAAGTCCGCGACACCTCGCTGAAGGTGCCGCACGGCGAGTCCGGCAAGGTCATCGGCATCCGCGTGTTCTCCCG
Source organism: Mycobacterium sp. (assembly GCF_965229105.1). GTDB lineage: Bacteria > Actinomycetota > Actinomycetes > Mycobacteriales > Mycobacteriaceae > Mycobacterium. The sequence goes on along the minus strand of NZ_OZ245858.1, from coordinate 5,910,250 downwards.
CGAGGATGACGACGAGCTGCCCGCAGGCGTCAACGAGCTGGTCCGGGTGTACGTGGCCCAGAAGCGCAAGATCTCCGACGGCGACAAGCTCGCCGGACGCCACGGCAACAAGGGCGTCATCGGCAAGATCCTGCCCATCGAGGACATGCCGTTCATGGAGGACGGCACGCCGGTCGACATCATCCTGAACACGCACGGTGTGCCGCGACGGATGAATATCGGTCAGATCCTGGAAACCCACCTCGGGTGGGTCGCCAAGACGGGCTGGAACATCGACGTCGCAGCTGGAGTCCCCGAGTGGGCGCAGAAGCTCCCCGAGGAGCTGCTGTCGGCGCCGGCGGACACCAACACGGCCACCCCGGTGTTCGACGGTGCACAGGAAGGTGAGCTGACCGGTCTGCTGGCCTCGACGCTGGCCAACCGCGACGGCACGGTGCTCGTCAACGCCGACGGTAAGGCCAAGTTGTTCGACGGCCGCAGTGGTGAACCGTTCCCGTACCCGGTGACGGTCGGCTACATGTACATCCTGAAGCTGCACCACTTGGTCGACGACAAGATCCACGCCCGCTCCACCGGTCCGTACTCGATGATCACGCAGCAGCCGCTGGGTGGTAAGGCGCAGTTCGGTGGTCAGCGATTCGGTGAGATGGAGTGCTGGGCCATGCAGGCCTACGGCGCGGCGTACACGCTGCAGGAACTCTTGACCATCAAGTCTGACGACACCGTCGGCCGGGTCAAGGTGTACGAGGCGATCGTCAAGGGCGAGAACATCCCCGAGCCGGGCATCCCGGAGTCGTTCAAGGTGCTCCTCAAGGAGCTTCAGTCGCTGTGCCTCAACGTTGAGGTGCTCTCATCCGATGGTGCTGCCATCGAGATGCGAGACGGCGATGACGAAGACCTGGAACGCGCTGCCGCCAACTTGGGAATCAACTTGTCGCGCAACGAATCTGCTTCTGTTGAGGACCTGGCCTGAGGTTGCGGCTCCGCCGCGGGGCTCTAACCCTCCGCTTTGATTTTTTGATATTTATCTAAACCCGAAAGGGGAAAGGGAGTTACGTGCTAGACGTCAACTTCTTCGATGAACTCCGCATTGGCCTTGCCACCGCGGACGACATCCGCAACTGGTCCTTCGGCGAGGTCAAAAAGCCGGAGACCATCAACTACCGCACGCTCAAGCCAGAGAAGGACGGCCTGTTCTGCGAGAAGATCTTCGGACCGACTCGCGACTGGGAGTGCTACTGCGGCAAGTACAAGCGCGTGCGCTTCAAGGGCATCATCTGCGAGCGCTGCGGCGTCGAGGTGACCCGCGCCAAGGTGCGTCGTGAGCGGATGGGCCATATCGAACTGGCCGCACCCGTCACGCACATCTGGTACTTCAAGGGCGTGCCGTCCCGGTTGGGCTACCTGCTCGACTTGGCGCCGAAGGATCTCGAAAAGATCATCTACTTCGCCGCTTACGTGATCACCGCCGTCGACCAGGAAATGCGGCATAACGAGCTCTCCACGCTCGAAGCCGAGATGGTCGTCGAGAAGAAGGCCGTCGCCGATCAGCGCGACGCCGATCTCGAGGCGCGCGCCCAGAAGCTCGAAGCCGATATGAAGGAGCTCGAGGACGAGGGCGCCAAGTCGGACGTCAAGCGCAAGGTGCGTGACGGTGGCGAGCGCGAAATGCGTCAGCTCCGTGATCGGGCCCAGCGTGAGCTGGACCGGCTCGACGAGATCTGGACCACCTTCACCAAGCTGGCCGTCAAGCAGCTCATCGTCGACGAGAACCTCTACCGCGAGATCGTCGACCGCTACGGCGAGTACTTCCAGGGCGCCATGGGCGCGGAGTCGATCCAGAAGCTCATCGAGAACTTCGATATCGACGCCGAGGCCGAGAGCCTGCGCGACACCATCAAGAACGGCAAGGGACAGAAGAAGCTTCGTGCCCTCAAGCGACTGAAGGTTGTCGCGGCGTTCCAGATGAACCGCAACTCGCCCATGGGCATGGTGCTCAACGCTGTTCCGGTGATCCCGCCGGAGCTGCGCCCGATGGTCCAGCTCGACGGTGGCCGCTTTGCCACCTCCGATCTGAACGATCTGTACCGCCGCGTGATCAACCGCAACAACCGTCTCAAGAGGCTGATCGATCTCGGTGCCCCCGAGATCATCGTCAACAACGAGAAGCGGATGCTGCAGGAGTCCGTGGACGCGCTGTTCGACAACGGCCGTCGTGGCCGGCCCGTCACTGGACCGGGCAACCGTCCGCTGAAGTCGCTGTCCGACTTGCTCAAGGGCAAGCAGGGCCGCTTCCGGCAGAACCTGCTCGGTAAGCGCGTCGACTACTCGGGCCGTTCGGTCATCGTCGTCGGCCCCCAGCTCAAGCTGCACCAGTGCGGTCTGCCCAAGCTGATGGCTCTCGAGCTGTTCAAGCCGTTCGTGATGAAGCGTCTGGTTGACCTCAACCACGCGCAGAACATCAAGAGCGCCAAGCGCATGGTCGAGCGTCAGCGTCCCCAGGTGTGGGATGTCCTCGAAGAGGTCATCGCCGAGCACCCGGTGCTGCTGAACCGTGCACCAACCCTGCACCGGTTGGGCATCCAGGCCTTCGAGCCGCAGCTGGTGGAGGGCAAGGCCATCCAGCTGCACCCGCTGGTCTGCGAGGCGTTCAACGCCGACTTCGACGGTGACCAGATGGCCGTCCATCTCCCGCTGTCCGCAGAGGCCCAGGCCGAAGCGCGCATCCTGATGCTGTCGAGCAACAACATCCTGTCTCCCGCGTCGGGCCGCCCGCTGGCCATGCCGCGTCTGGACATGGTGACCGGTCTGTTCTTCCTGACCACCGAGATCCCCGGTGACACAGGCGAATACGTCGCAGCCGGCACGGATCAGCCCGAGTTCGGGGTGTACAGCTCGCCGTCCGAGGCCATCATGGCCCTGGACCGCGGCGTGCTGTCCGTGCGCGCCAAGATCAAGATCCGTCTGACGCAGCTGCGTCCGCCGGTCGAGGTCGAGACCGAGCTGTTCGGCGAAAACGGTTGGCGCCCAGGCCTTGCCTGGACCGCCGACACGACGCTGGGTCGTGTGATCTTCAACGAGCTGCTGCCGAAGAGTTACCCCTTCGTCAACAAGCAGCAGCACAAGAAGGTCCAGGCGGCGATCATCAACGATCTCGCCGAGCGCTACCCGATGATCGTCGTCGCGCAGACCGTCGACAAGCTCAAGGACGCCGGATTCCACTGGGCCACCCGTTCGGGTGTCACCGTGGCCATGTCCGACGTGCTGGTGCCGCCGCAGAAGAAGGAAATTCTCGACCGTTACGAGGCAGAAGCCGAAGCGATCGAGAAGAAGTACCAGCGTGGCGCGCTCAACACCACCGAGCGCAAAGACGGCCTGGTCAAGATCTGGCAGGAAGCGACCGAAGAGGTCGGTAAGGCTCTTGAGGCTTACTACCCCGACGACAACCCGATCATGACGATCGTGAAGTCCGGCGCGACAGGCAACCTCACGCAGACGCGCACCCTGGCCGGCATGAAGGGTCTGGTGACCAACCCGAAGGGCGAGTACATCCCGCGCCCCATCAAGTCCTCGTTCCGCGAGGGCCTGACGGTGCTGGAGTACTTCATCAACACCCACGGTGCCCGTAAGGGTCTGGCTGATACCGCCCTGCGCACCGCCGACTCGGGTTACCTGACCCGTCGTCTGGTGGACGTCAGCCAGGACGTGATCGTCCGCGAGCACGACTGCACCACGGAGCGTGGCGTCACCGTCACCATCGCCGAGGAGCAGCCGGACGGCACGCTGATCACCGATCCGCATGTGGAGACCAGTGCGTATGCGCGCACCTTGGCCGCCGATGCGGTCGACAAGAACGGAAACGTTGTTGTCGAGCGTGGTCACGACCTGGGCGACCCTGCCATCGCGGCACTGTTGGCCGCGGGTGTCACGCAGGTCAAGGTTCGGTCGGTGCTGACCTGCACCACCGGTACCGGCGTCTGCGCCACCTGTTACGGCCGTTCGATGGCCACCGGCAAGCTGGTCGATATCGGTGAGGCCGTCGGCATCGTCGCCGCGCAGTCCATCGGTGAGCCCGGCACGCAGCTGACCATGCGTACCTTCCACCAGGGTGGCGTCGGCGACGACATCACCGGTGGTCTGCCGCGTGTGCAGGAGCTGTTCGAGGCCCGGATTCCGCGGAACCGGGCACCGATCGCGGACGTCACAGGACGGGTTCGTCTCGAGGAGAGCGACAAGTTCTACAAGATGACGATCGTCCCCGACGACGGTGGCGAGGAAGTTGTCTACGACAAGCTCTCCAAGCGTCAGCGGCTGCGTGTCTTCAAGCACGAAGACGGCAGCGAGCGGTTGCTCTCCGACGGCGATCACGTCGTGGTGGGCCAGCAGCTCATGGAAGGCTCCGCCGACCCGCACGAGGTGTTGCGCGTCATGGGCCCGCGCGAGGTGCAGGTGCACCTCGTCAGCGAGGTCCAGGAGGTGTACCGCGCTCAGGGTGTGTCGATCCACGACAAGCACATCGAGGTGATTGTTCGCCAGATGCTGCGCCGCGTGACCATCATCGATTCTGGCGCAACGGAATTCCTGCCCGGCTCGTTGACCGAGCGGGCGGAGTTCGAGGCCGCCAACCGTCGGGTGGTCGCTGAGGGCAATGAGCCCGCAGCGGGTCGTCCGGTGCTGATGGGTATCACCAAGGCGTCGCTGGCCACCGATTCATGGTTGTCGGCAGCGTCGTTCCAGGAGACCACGCGTGTGCTGACCGATGCGGCGATCAACTGCCGCAGCGACAAGCTGCTGGGTCTGAAGGAGAACGTGATCATCGGCAAGCTGATCCCGGCCGGTACCGGTATCAACCGTTACCGCAACATCCAGGTTCAGCCGACCGAAGAGGCCCGCGCTGCGGCGTACACGATCCCGTCCTACGAGGATCAGTACTACAGCCCGGACTTCGGTCAGGCCACTGGTGCCGCGGTTCCGTTGGACGATTACGGCTACAGCGATTATCGGTAACTAACTCTGCGCGAGCAGACACAAACAACCCCCGGCGCCCAGCGTGTCGGGGGTTGTTTGTGTCTGGTGGGCGGGTTATCCACAGCGCTGACTACCCGTCGCGCGTCGTGTTGTGGACGATCGCCGGATGCCCATCGACGAAATGTTCAGCGCAGACGCGGGATTGGCGACCCGCGACCAACTGCTCGCGTCAATGAATCCCAAGACACTGGCTCGACAGGTCGCAGCCGGTGCACTGGTGCGGGTGTGGCACGGGGTGTACGCCGCGGCCATGCCCGATCTGCCGGGCCGGCTGGCGGCTTTGGAACTATCGGTCGGTCGGCCAATAGTTGCGTGTATGCACAGTGCCGCAACGCTTTACGGGTTCGGCACCGAGGATCCCGGGCGGATGCATGTGCTCGATCCCGGCGCGCGGGTGCGGCCGAATTCGCAGCTGATGGTGCACCAGAGACTCGGCGCACCGTTGAAACGGGTCCAGGGCCGGCTTGCCACCGCGCCCGCGTGGACCGCAGTCGAGGTGGCCCGCACGCAGTGGCGCCCTGGTGCGTTGGCGACGCTTGATGCGGCCCTGCGTAGCGGAGCGTGCGACCGCCAGGAACTAGCTGCGGCCCTGCGCGAGCAGAAAGGCCGACGCGGTGTCGTCAAGGTGCGGGAGTTGTTGCCATTGGCGGACTCCCGTGCCGAATCGGCCATGGAGAGCATGGCGCGCATGATCATGATCGACGGCGGACTCCCGATGCCTGAGCTGCAATACGAAATCGTCGATCGGCAGGGCCGGGTGTGGCGGGTGGACTTCGCATGGCCGCAGCATCGGGTGGTGGCCGAATACGAGAGTATCGCTTGGCATTCCGGTGCTGCGGAAATGCTCAACGACCGCATCCGCACCGCGGCGATTCAGGACTGTCGCTGGACGACGGTGCCGATTGTCGTGCACGACATCTATCGCGACCGGATGGGGTTCGTTGACCGCATGCACCGTCAGCTAGATCGGGCCGCCTGATTTTTTCTGGCGAGCAGACGCAAAGGGTTACCGCAGCCCGGCGTGTCGAGGGCCTTTTACGTCTGCTCGCGCTAGATCAGTTACGTCGTGACGGTGAGCGGCAGCGTGACCGACCCTGATCGCGCGCTGACCGCCAGCAGATAGCGGCCGTCGACGGGCACCGCTATCCGCAGCGGGAAATAGGCGAAGCCGATTTCTCCGCCGAGACTGGATTTGGGTACCTCAAAGCTGAACGGCTGGGACTCGCCGGCCGGGTCGGCGAGCGTGAGGTTGATGGTGGCGGTTTGGTCGAGGGGCTCCGGTTGGATGAGCACCACCAGCGTCGCAACGGCGACCCGGCTTGGTCCGGCTCGGAAGGAGCTGACGACGCCGCCTTGGATGTTCAGCTTGTTGTCGACGACGGACGCGGATTCGGCAAGGAGCGCTCCAGTAAGTATCACCACTCGAACGTAACCGACTTTGCTGGGGAAAACGCACACCTGGCAGGATCAGGTCAGATAGACCTTCCGCAGGGTCTCGGTGACGGTCCATGTGGTCTCGGCTCCCGAGGCCAGGCGTGCCACGTCACCGGGGCCCAGCTGCAGGCTCGGGCTGCCGTCGGCGAAGTCCACCGTTGCTGAGCCGGACAGCACGATGAACAGCTCGTTGAGCTCGACATCGGTCATCACTCCCGGCGACATCTCCCAGACGCCCACTTCGAGGCCGTCGAAGTCACCGAGGGCGTGCGTGCCCGTGGTCGGACTGTCACGCACCGATTGGGCGGCGGGGACGGGCTCATGGGTCAGCGTGGTGGCTGTGGCGTGGACGACGGTGTTGGGCTGCAATTCGGTCACCCGCCCACCTTGGTGGGCGAGCGTGCGGTCTGCCACTTATCGGCCCGGCGTGTCGGCCGGGGACCGGTGCCATTACAGCTCTTGTGCGACTGTCGGAAATCTGTAACATCGACGCCATGTCAGACACGCACGTCGTCACCAACCAGACACCGACATTGCTGGACCACAATCCGGCCTCATCGCCGGCATTGATCGAGGCGCTGATCCGCGAGGGCGGGCAGTGGGGCGTCGACGAGGTCACCGAGCTCGGTGCGTTGGCGGGCAGCGCGAAAGCCATCCGGTGGGGTGAACTGGCCGATCGCAATCAGCCGGTGCTGCGCACCCACGACCGCTACGGCAACCGCATCGACGAAGTCGAATACGATCCCGCCTACCACGAGCTGATGACGGTGGCGATCGGGCACGGCTTGCATGCCGCGCCATGGGCTGATGACCGAGCCGGTGCGCATGTGGTGCGCGCGGCCAAGAACTCCGTCTGGAACGTCGAGCCCGGCCATGTCTGCCCGATCTCGATGACCTACGCCGTCGTGCCCGCGCTGCGCAGCAACGCCGAACTCGCGAAGGTCTACGAACCGCTGTTGACCAGCCGGACGTACGACCCCGAACTGAGCGTTCCGACCACGAAAGTCGGTATCACCGCGGGTATGTCGATGACGGAGAAGCAGGGTGGCTCCGATGTCAGGGCCGGTACCACCAGCGCACTCCCGAACGCTGACGGCTCCTATAGCCTGACCGGGCACAAATGGTTCACCTCGGCGCCGATGTCCGATATCTTCCTGGTCCTCGCGCAGGCGCCGGGCGGACTGTCCTGTTTCTTCCTGCCGCGCGTCCTGCCCGATGGCACCCGCAACCGGATGTTCCTGCAGCGCCTCAAAGACAAGCTCGGTAACCACGCCAACGCGTCCAGCGAGGTCGAATACGACGGGGCCACCGCCTGGCTGGTCGGCGAGGAGGGTCGCGGGGTGTCGACCATCATCGAGATGGTCAACCTGACCCGGCTGGATTGCACCCTGGGCAGCGCCACCAGCATGCGGTCGGGCCTGACTCGCGCCATTCACCATGCGCAGCACCGAAAAGCCTTCGGCGAGTATCTGATCGACCAGCCGCTGATGCGCAACGTGCTTGCCGACCTGGCGGTCGAGGCCGAAGCCGCAACGATGGTGGCGATGCGGATGGCCGGCGCCACCGATAAGGCGGTGCGTGGCGACGAGCGTGAGACCCTGCTGCGTCGCATCGGTCTGGCGGCGAGCAAGTACTGGGTGTGCAAACGCGCCACCCCGCACGCGGCGGAAGCCATGGAATGCCTCGGCGGCAACGGCTATGCCGAGGAATCCGGTATGCCACGGCTGTACCGGGAAGCCCCGCTGATGGGAATCTGGGAGGGATCGGGCAACGTCAGCGCGCTGGACACGTTGCGCGCCATGGCAACTCGGCCCGAGTGTATCGAGGTGTTCTTCGACGAGCTCGACGTCTCCACCGGGCAGGATGCCCGCCTGGACGCCCACGTGCTGCGGTTACAGACCGAGCTGGGCGATCTCGACAATATTCAGTACCGCGCTCGTAAGGTCGCCGAAGACATCTGCCTGGCCCTGCAGGGTTCGCTGCTGGTGCGCCACGGCCACCCAGCGGTGGCCGAAGCCTTCCTGGCCACCCGCCTCGGTGGGCAGTGGGGTGGTGCTTTCGGCACGCTGCCAACGGGATTGGACCTCGGTCCCATCCTGGAACGCGCAATGGTGAAAGGGTGACCAACGCGATCAGGGGAGTGGACTTCGACAATCTGAAGACGATGACCTACGAGGTCACCGACCGGGTTGCCCGCATCACGTTCAACCGCCCCGACAAAGGCAACGCGATCGTGGCCGATACACCGTTGGAACTGGCGGCCCTGGTGGAGCGGGCTGATCTGGATCCCGCGGTGCACGTCATCCTGGTATCGGGCCGCGGCGAAGGCTTTTGCTCCGGTTTCGATCTGTCCGCCTACGCCGACCGGACCGGTTCGGCAGGCGGTACCGGCCGCTACCAGGGCACGGTGCTCGACGGCAAAACCCAAGGCATCAATCACCGGCCCGATGCGCCGTGGGATCCGATGATCGACTATCAGATGATGAGCCGCTTCGTTCGCGGCTTTGCCAGTCTGATGCACGCCGACAAGCCGACCGTGGTGAAGATCCACGGGTACTGCGTCGCAGGTGGTACCGATATCGCTCTACATGCCGACCAGATGATCGTCGCGACGGACGCCATCATCGGCTACCCGCCCATGCGGGTGTGGGGTGTGCCCGCGGCCGGGCTGTGGGCACACCGGCTCGGTGATCAGCGCGCCAAACGTCTTCTGTTTACCGGTGATTGCCTCACCGGGGCGCAGGCCGCCGAATGGGGGTTGGCCGTCGAAGCGGCTGATCCCGCCGATCTCGACGAGCGCACCGAGCGCCTGGTCGCCCGGATCGCCGCGATGCCCGTCAATCAACTCATCATGGCCAAGCTGGCATTGAACACGGCGCTGTTCAACCAGGGCGTGGCCACCAGCCAGATGGTCAGTACGGTTTTCGACGGTGTCGCCCGGCACACACCGGAGGGCCACGCCTTCGTCGCTGATGCCGTCGAGCACGGTTTCCGTGAGGCGGTCCGGCACCGGGACGAACCGTTCGGCGACCATGGACGCCAGGCCTCCGGGGTGTAGGGATGACGGCCCACCCTTCGCTATCGAGGCTCACCGCCAGGTCGGTCGTCCTGTCGGTGTTGCTGGGTGCCCACCCCGCCTGGGCCAGTGCCGCTGAATTAGTCCGGCTGACAGCAGATTTCGATATCAGGGAGCCGACGCTACGGGTGGCGCTGACCAGGATGGTCGGTACCGGCGACCTGATCCGCTCGGCTGACGGCTACCGGTTGTCCGACCGGTTGCTGGCTAGGCAGCGCCGCCAGGACGAGGCGCTCGCACCCCGGTTGCGGCCCTGGGACGGCAGGTGGACGACCCTGGTGATCACCAGCGTCGGAATCGCGCCGCGGGGTCGTGCTGATCTACGTAAACTATTGCAGGACAGCCGGTTCGGAGAGTTACGTGAAGGGGTATGGCTGCGCCCGGATAACCTCGGGATCGAATTGGATACCGAGATCCGGCGCCGGGTCCGGGTGCTGCACAGCTACGACGGCGCATCGACGGAGCTGGCCGGTCAGCTCTGGGACCTGCCAGGGTGGGCCGATATCGCCCGCCGGCTCCTCGATGAGATGGCGGCGATGACGAAAGCCGTTGACATACCAGGTCGATTCATCGTCGCGGCGACGATCGTCCGGCATCTACAGGCCGACCCGATGCTGCCCGGCGAACTGTTGCCGGATGATTGGCCGGGGGACCGGCTGCGGGTGTCCTATAACGAATTCGCCGCCGAGCTGGCTGCCCGGCGGGATCACACCGAACTGATGGAGGCGACGTAGCTGATGAGTGGGGGAGTGCGCGTCGAGCGCAACGGCGCGGTGACCACGGTGATCATGGACCGTCCGCAGGCACGCAATGCGGTCAACGGCCCTGCGGCCGCGGAGTTGTACGCCGCCTTCGAAGAGTTTGACGCCGATGACTCGGCGGCCGTGGCGGTGTTGTGGGGCGATAACGGAACATTTTGTGCCGGAGCCGATCTGAAGGCCTTCGGCACGCCCGATGCCAACGCCGTGCACCGCAGCGGGCCCGGTCCGATGGGGCCGACGCGGATGACCCTGTCCAAGCCGGTGATCGCCGCGGTCAGTGGTTATGCGGTAGCGGGCGGTCTCGAGCTTGCGCTGTGGTGCGATCTGCGGGTCGTCGAGGACAGTGCGTTCTTCGGTGTGTTCTGCCGGCGTTGGGGCGTACCGCTCATTGACGGCGGCACCGTCCGGTTGCCCAGGTTGATCGGGCACAGCCGGGCGATGGATCTGGTCCTGACTGGTCGCAGCGTCGACGCGGCGGAGGCATTCGCCATCGGCCTGGCCAACCGCGTCGTGCCGACCGGGCTGGCGCGCCAGCGGGCCGAGGAGTTGGCCGCCGAGCTGGCGCTTCTGCCGCAACAGTGCCTGCGCGCGGATCGGCTTTCACTACTGGGTCAATGGGGGATGAGCGAAACAGCTGCCATGGATGTCGAATTCGGCAGCATGTCGCGGGTGGCCGCCGAGTCGCTGGCCGGTGCGAAACAATTCGCCGACGGGGCCGGCAGGCACGGCGGGCGGGCCTAAATTGGCCCGGCGTCAGCCCTTCTTGATGTTGTTGCCCGAGCCGAGGTTGTCGACCTTCGGATCGCCGTCTTTGTAGCTCACCGTGTTGTTCAAACCCACGACGGAGAGGTCTTTGTCGATTTTCTCCAGCGAGATCTTGTTGTCGGCGCCGCCGATGTTGACCGATGCGCAGGTGCCCTTGACCGTCAATGTGTTGTTCGAGCCGCCGACATTGAGCGATTTGCCGTCCGCACAGTCGATATCCGCGGTGGTGCCGAATGACCCGTAGTTGATCGTGTTCCCGACCTCGACCTGCGCGCCAGAGCTGCCCGCAGTCACCGTCGGGGAATTGGTGTCGTCGTTACCGCAGCCAGCCAAGCCGGCCACCACCACCGCGATAGCGCCGATGAGGGCGGCCGAACGGTACATACGCATGCGTTCTCGATTCTCGTGACAGGGAACTGGCAGAGGACGTGACGGTGGGTGCGGAGGTCTACTAGCAGCCACTACGCGGGGATGCGGTCGATCCGGTTGACCATGCCGAGCTCGCGGCCACGGTCGACGATGAAGGGGTCACCCGTTTTGTAGTACGCCGTCTGATCGAAACCATAGACAGTGATGTCGTTGACGACGTTATCGGCGATCACGGTGTTGCCCGAGCCTTGCATGGTCACCGCCCAGCAGCTGCCCACCGCGGTGATGGTGTTGTACGACCCATTGATGAGCAGCGTCGCGTTGTTGCAGTCGACGGTCTGGACCGAGCCGATCGAGGTGATGTGAGTGTCACCGTTCTTGGCGGCCGCAGCCGGCATGCCCGCAACCCCGGCGGCGACGACGGCAGCGGTAACGGTCGCTGCCACAGCCTGAGATGTCCGGTTCACGTGTTCGCCCTCCCGCGGTGTCGCCAGTTCTGTGGGCCTGAGCCTACGGCCCCGACTCTCGCTGTTGTGGTTGTTGGGCGAGGTCGCCCTCGTCCTACGGCCACGTCGGCGTTGTCGACTCAACTAGAGTTCGTCGCTGACCGTTAATCGGTTGTCAACGCGAAGGACGAAATCTGATGGCAGCACGGCTCGACCCGCCGCCAGGGGGCGCCAGGTCGCGTCCTGCGGGCCGGCCGCCTGCCAGGACCGCCAAGCTGAGCCGCGATGTCATCGTCAACGCGGCCCTGGCGTTCCTCGACCGTGAGGGTTGGGATGCGCTGACCATCAACGCACTGGCCAACCACCTCGGCACCAAGGGGCCGTCGCTCTACAACCATGTGCAGAGCCTTGACGACCTGCGTCGCACCGTCCGCATGCGGGTGATCGGCGACATCATCGAGATGCTGAATACCGTCGGCCAGGGCCGCACCCGCGATGATGCGGTGCTGGTGATGGCCGGCGCCTACCGCAGCTACGCCCACCACCATCCTGGTCGGTACTCCGCGTTCACCCGGATGCCCTTCGGCGGGGAAGATCCCGAATATTCGGCCGCCACCAAGGGGGCTGCGGGTCCGGTGATCTCGGTGCTGGCCTCCTACGGACTCGAGGGTGAGGACGCCTTCTATGCGGCGCTGGAGTTTTGGTCTGCGCTACACGGTTTTGTCCTGCTGGAGATGACCGGTGTCATGGATGAGGTGGACACTGACGTGGTCTTCTCTGACATGGTGTTGCGGTTGGCTGCCGGCATGGAGCATCGCCGCTAGCGTTGACCTGCGGTTACGTCAGAGCCCGCTCGCGAGGGCGAGGGCTGCGCGCAGGTTTTGTCGGGCTGCCCGGCCCTGGTATCGTGGTAGCTCGTGCCTAGCCGGGAGTTGGCGCACGCTTCTGTTTGACAGCTCTGTCTGGCAGTGAGCATGCGCGCGGGCCGGGCCAATTCGCATGCCAAGCATCGGGAATTGAATCAGATTTGATTCGGTGCGGGAGCGTGCGACACGCCCGGTCGCGGGGTACGCGGACCGCGCATAACTGCAGTACAGAAGACCTTTAAAGCTCCACAGAACTAGAAGCAACGTAGAAGCAACACAGAAAGCCGGTACATGCCAACCATCCAGCAGCTGGTCCGCAAGGGTCGCACCGACAAGGTCGCGAAGGTCAAGACCGCGGCCCTCAAGGGCAGCCCGCAGCGCCGCGGTGTGTGCACTCGCGTGTACACCACCACCCCGAAGAAGCCGAACTCGGCACTTCGCAAGGTGGCGCGCGTGAAGCTGACGACCGGCGTCGAAGTGACCGCCTACATCCCGGGCGAAGGTCACAACCTGCAGGAGCACTCGATGGTGCTGGTGCGCGGCGGTCGTGTGAAGGACCTCCCCGGTGTGCGTTACAAGATCATCCGCGGCTCGCTTGACACCCAGGGTGTCAAGGCCCGCAAGCAGGCCCGTAGCAAGTACGGCGCCAAGAAGGAGAAGAGCTAATGCCACGCAAGGGGCCCGCACCGAAGCGGCCGCTGGTCAACGACCCGGTCTACGGTTCGCAGCTGGTTACCCAGCTGGTGAACAAGGTGCTGCTTGATGGGAAGAAATCGCTGGCAGAACGCATTGTTTATGGTGCGCTCGAACAGGCTCGCGAGAAGACCGGTACCGATCCGGTCGTCACCCTCAAGCGTGCACTCGACAACGTCAAGCCCGCACTTGAGGTGCGCAGCCGCCGTGTCGGTGGCGCGACCTACCAGGTCCCCGTCGAGGTGCGTCCTGATCGGTCCACCACGCTGGCTCTGCGCTGGCTGATCAGCTTCTCGCGGCAGCGCCGTGAGAAGACCATGGTCGAGCGTCTCGCCAATGAACTTCTGGATGCCAGCAATGGCCTCGGTGCCGCAGTCAAGCGTCGCGAGGATGTCCACAAGATGGCAGAGGCAAACCGCGCCTTCGCGCACTACCGCTGGTGATTGTGAGCCGGCGGAGCACCGAATAGCGGGGCGCCGGCCGGGCGTAACGAGAACAGCAACCGAACTATCGAAAGAGTGGGAACACCGCCGTGGCACAGGACGTGCTGACCGACCTCACCAAGGTCCGCAACATCGGCATCATGGCGCACATCGATGCCGGCAAGACGACAACGACCGAGCGCATCCTCTACTACACCGGTATCAGCTACAAGATCGGTGAGGTGCACGACGGTGCCGCCACGATGGACTGGATGGAACAGGAGCAGGAGCGGGGTATCACCATCACCTCCGCTGCCACCACCTGCTTCTGGGACGGCAACCAGATCAACATCATCGACACCCCCGGGCACGTCGACTTCACCGTCGAGGTAGAGCGCTCGCTGCGCGTCCTTGATGGCGCCGTCGCCGTTTTCGACGGTAAAGAGGGTGTGGAGCCGCAGTCCGAGCAGGTTTGGCGCCAGGCGGACAAGTACGACGTGCCGCGCATCTGCTTCGTCAACAAGATGGACAAGATCGGTGCGGACTTCTACTTCACCGTGCGCACCATCGAGGAGCGCCTCGGCGCCCGTGCGCTGCCCATCCAGCTGCCCATCGGTTCCGAGGGTGGCTTCGAGGGCGTCATCGACCTGGTCGAGATGAACGCCAAGGTGTGGCGGGGCGAGACCAAGCTCGGCGAAACCTACGACACCATCGAGATTCCGGCCGACCTGCTTGAGCAGGCGCAGGAGTACCGCACCAAGCTGCTCGAGACGGTCGCCGAGACCGACGAGGCATTGCTGGAGAAGTACTTCGGTGGCGAAGACCTCACGGTCGCCGAGATCAAGGGCGCGATCCGCAAGCTGACCGTCAACTCCGAGATCTACCCGGTGCTGTGCGGCAGTGCGTTCAAGAACAAGGGCGTTCAGCCCATGCTCGACGCCGTGATCGACTACCTGCCGTCGCCGCTGGACGTGGAGTCCGTGACCGGGCACGTCCCGGGCAAGGAAGACCAGCTGGTCACCCGCAAGCCGTCGACGACGGAGCCGTTCTCGGCCCTGGCGTTCAAGGTTGCGACGCACCCGTTCTTCGGCAAGCTGACCTATGTCCGGGTGTACTCGGGCAAGGTCGACTCCGGCGCCCAGGTCATCAACGCGACCAAGGGTAAGAAGGAGCGTCTGGGCAAGCTGTTCCAGATGCACTCCAACAAGGAGAACCCGGTGGAGACGGCCGCGGCCGGCCACATCTACGCCGTGATCGGTCTGAAGGACACCACCACCGGTGACACCCTCAGCGATTCGCAGCAGCAGGTTGTCCTTGAGTCGATGACCTTCCCGGATCCGGTCATCGAGGTGGCCATCGAGCCCAAGACGAAGAGCGACCAGGAGAAGCTGTCCCTGGCCATTCAGAAGCTGGCCGAGGAAGACCCGACCTTCAAGGTTCACCAGGACTCCGAGACCGGTCAGACCGTCATCGGCGGTATGGGCGAGTTGCACCTCGACATCCTGGTCGACCGGATGCGTCGTGAATTCAAGGTCGAGGCCAACGTCGGCAAGCCGCAGGTGGCCTACAAAGAGACCATCAAGCGCGCGGTCGAAAAGGTCGAGTTCACCCACAAGAAGCAGACGGGTGGCTCCGGCCAGTTCGCCAAGGTTCTCGTCAGCATCGAGCCGTTCGTCGGCGAGGATGGCGCGACCTACGAGTTCGAGAACAAGGTCTCCGGCGGTCGTATCCCGCGCGAGTACATCCCGTCGGTGGATGCCGGTGCGCAGGACGCCATGCAGTACGGCGTGCTCGCCGGCTACCCGCTGGTGAACGTCAAGCTCATCCTGCTCGACGGCGCGTACCACGACGTTGACTCCTCGGAAATGGCCTTCAAGATCGCCGGCTCCCAGGTGCTGAAAAAGGCTGCCGCGCAAGCGCAGCCGACGATCCTGGAGCCCGTCATGGCCGTCGAGGTCACCACACCCGAGGACTACATGGGTGAAGTGATCGGCGACCTCAACTCCCGCCGTGGTCAGATTCAAGCCATGGAGGAGCGCAGTGGAGCCCGCGTCGTGCGGGCGACTGTGCCGCTATCGGAGATGTTCGGTTACGTCGGAGACCTACGGTCGAAGACTCAGGGCCGGGCGAACTACTCCATGGTGTTCGACTCCTACGCCGAAGTTCCGGCGAACGTGTCGAAGGAAATCATCGCGAAGGCCACCGGGGAATAGCCCCGGTTTCTTCCGACGACCACACAACTGAAAACATCAACACAACTGCTTAATCAAGCACCAACAAGTCCAGGAGGACACAGAAGTGGCGAAGGCGAAGTTCGAGCGGACGAAGCCGCACGTCAACATCGGGACCATCGGTCACGTTGACCACGGCAAAACCACGCTTACTGCAGCAATCACCAAGGTTCTGCACGATAAGTACCCGGCGTTGAACGAGTCGCGCGCATTCGACCAGATCGACAATGCGCCCGAGGAGCGTGCGCGTGGCATCACGATCAACATCTCGCATGTTGAGTACCAGACCGAGAAGCGTCACTATGCACACGTTGACGCCCCCGGCCACGCGGACTACATCAAGAACATGATCACCGGTGCCGCCCAGATGGACGGCGCAATCCTCGTGGTCGCCGCCACCGACGGCCCCATGCCCCAGACGCGTGAGCACGTGCTGCTCGCCCGCCAGGTCGGCGTGCCCTACATCCTGGTCGCGCTGAACAAGGCCGACATGGTCGACGACGAGGAGCTCATCGAGCTCGTCGAGCTGGAGGTCCGCGAACTGCTGGCCGCCCAGGACTTCGACGAGGACGCCCCGGTCATCAAGGTGTCTGCGCTGAAGGCTCTCGAAGGCGACCCGGAATGGGTCAAGGCCGTCGAGGATCTGATGGATGCCGTCGACGAGTCGATCCCGGATCCGATCCGCGAAACCGACAAGCCGTTCCTGATGCCCGTCGAGGACGTCTTCACCATCACCGGCCGTGGCACGGTTGTCACCGGTCGCGTCGAGCGTGGCGTCGTCAACGTGAACGAGGAAGTCGAGATCGTCGGCATCAAGCCGACCGTCACGAAGACCACGGTCACCGGTGTCGAGATGTTCCGCAAGCTGCTCGATCAGGGCCAGGCGGGCGACAACGTCGGCCTGCTGGTCCGTGGTGTCAAGCGTGAAGACGTCGAGCGTGGCCAGGTTGTGGTCAAGCCCGGCACCACCACGCCGCACACCGAGTTCGACGGCAGCGTCTACATCTTGAGCAAGGACGAAGGCGGCCGTCACACGCCGTTCTTCAACAACTACCGCCCGCAGTTCTACTTCCGTACGACGGACGTGACCGGCGTTGTGACCCTCCCCGAGGGCACTGAGATGGTGATGCCCGGTGACAACACCGACATCTCCGTCGTGCTGATCCAGCCCGTCGCCATGGACGAGGGCCTGCGGTTCGCGATCCGTGAAGGTGGCCGTACCGTCGGCGCCGGCCGGGTCACCAAGATCAACAAGTAGGTTCTGCTCGCGAGTAGGCGCAAAAGTCCCCCATTTCTTCGCGAAATGGGGGACTTTTGTGTCTGCTCGGCAGTTCAAGATTGGGATCGGTAACAGGGGGTCGGTGCGTTAACCTACCGGCATGTTGCTGCGCTATCTGAAGGCTCAGGCGATGGTGCTGCTGTGCGGCGGCCTGGTCGGACCGATCTTCCTGGTGGTGTACTTCGCGCTCGGCCAGTCGGCGCGCCCGTACATCCAGTGGATGTTCTATGTCGGTCTGCTGATCACGGCCGCCGATGTGCTGATCGCGTTGGCGCTCACCAGCTACGGGGTCAAGTCATCGGCGAAGTCCCAATTCCTGGAACAGCAGGGCGTGCTTGCGCTCGCCCAGGTGGTCGGCATCCACGAGACCGGCACCCGGATCAACGATCAGCCGCTGGTGAAGATCGACCTGCGCGTCGAGGGGCCGGGGATCGCCCCGTTCACCAGTCAGGACCGGGTGATCGCCTCGGTGACACGCCTCCCGCTGATCACCGGACGCAAACTGGTGGTACTGGTCGATCCCAGTAACAATTCCTATGAGATCGACTGGCAGCGAAGCGCTTTGGTCGGTGGCATGGTGCCGGCACAGTTCACCCTCGCCGAAGACAACCAGACCTATGACCTGTCCGGGCAGGCGGCGCCGCTGATGGAGATCATGCAGATCCTCAAGGCCAACAACGTGCCGATGAACGGCACCATCGATATCCGGTCGAACCCGGCAGTGCGCCAGCAGGTGATGGCGGTGGTGCGCCGTGCGGCGGCACATCAGGGGGCGGCCCCCTCGCAACCCGGCCCGGCCCAACCTGTGCCCTCGCCACCGCCGGTGCAGCCACCCCCGGCGTCGACGGCGCAGCGACTGCAGGAGCTGGAGACCTTGCGGGCCATGGGCACCATCTCCGATACCGAATACGCCACGAAGCGCCAGCAGATCATCTCCGAGCTCTAGCCGGGTTCAGGATCGTGCAGGATTCACCTAGGGAGAAGGCCGGGGGCGGCTGATGACCAGCACCGAGGAGCGCGTCGAATCGAGCGATAAGGTCAGTCTGCTGACCCTGACGGCGATGGTCGTCGGATCGATGATCGGCTCGGGTGTCTTCCTGCTGCCGCGGCGGTTCGGGGTCGAGACCGGAGTGCTCGGCGCGATCATCGCCTGGACCATTGCCGGCGCGGGAATGTTGATGCTGGCCTTCGTCTTTCAGCGACTGGCCACCCGCAAACCCGATCTCGATGCCGGCATTTTCGCCTACGCGAAGGCGGGGTTCGGCGACTATGTCGGATTCAACTCAGCCTGGGGTTTCTGGGCATCGGCGTGTGCGGGCAACACGTCGTACTGGGTGGTGATCATGACGACGGCGAGCGCGCTGTTCCCCGCACTCGGGGCCGGCGACACCGTCGTCGCGGTCATCGCCTCCTCCATCGGGGTCTGGCTGTTCTTCTTCCTGATCCTCAAGGGTGTCAAGGAAGCGGCGATCATCAACAAGATCGCCACCATCGCCAAGGTGATGCCGATCCTGGTCTTTATCGTGGTGGCCGTCATCGCGTTCAAGGGGCACTACTTCGCCGATAACTTCTGGGGCGGAAAGGATCGATCCTTCTCGGCGATCTTCGAACAGGCCAAGGGCACCATGTTGATCACGGTGTTCGTCTTCCTCGGCATCGAGGGCGCCAGCGTCTACTCCCGGTTCGCCCGCAAACGCGAGGATGTCGGCCGAGCCACCGTCATCGGATTCCTCAGTGTGCTCAGCGTTTTCGCGCTGGTGACGCTGGTCTCCTACGGCATCATGCCGCAGGGCGACCTG
The DNA here is from genome assembly GCF_965229105.1 of Mycobacterium sp. GTDB lineage: Bacteria > Actinomycetota > Actinomycetes > Mycobacteriales > Mycobacteriaceae > Mycobacterium. The sequence continues at coordinate 5,891,081 of NZ_OZ245858.1, read as the reverse complement.
GCGCAGCTCGCTCAGCCCTCGATGGGCTCGGTACTGGAATCGATTGTCGGACACTGGGGCTCGATCTTCATCCGGGTCGGCGTCGTGCTCTCAGTGCTCGGCGCGTATCTGGCGTGGACCTTGATGGCGGCCGAGATTCTCTACATTCCGGCCAAAAGCGATGATATGCCGCGCTTCCTGGCCCGGGCCAACGCCAAGGGTGCGCCGGTGACAGCGTTGGTGCTGGCGGCCGGACTGGTCCAGCTGTTGCTCATCCTCATCCTCTTCACCTCGGACGCGCTGGATTTCATGCTCGACCTGACGGCCGCGTTGTCACTGATCCCGTACCTGCTCGCCGCGGGCTACATGCTGAAACTGACCGCCACCCGCGAGACCTACGGGAACGGCGCATCGGTGGCGGGCGATATGGCTGTCGCCGGACTGGCGACCTTCTACACGCTGTTCCTGATCTACGCCGCCGGCTTCGACAAGCTGTTGTTGTCCTGCGTCCTCTACGCGCCAGGGGCGTTGTTGTATTTCGTGGCCCGGAAGGAACGCAATCTGCGGGTGTTCCGTCCAGCGGAGGCAGTGCTCTTCGGCGTCATCGTCTGTGGCGCCATCGCCGGGGTGGTGTCCCTGGCCACCGGCGCGATCGCAATCTAGAAGCTGAGCTGGCAATCGAAAGGTGTTGAGATGAGCAATAAGTCAGCTGACTACGGCGTGCATTCCGAGGTCGGCAAACTGCGCAAGGTACTGGTCTGTTCCCCGGGCCTGGCCCATGAACGGCTCACGCCAAGCAATTGCGACGACCTGCTGTTCGACGATGTGTTGTGGGTGCAGAACGCGCGGCGGGACCACTTCGACTTCATGGACAAGATGCGCGACCACGATGTCGAGGTGGTCGAGCTGCACAATCTGCTCACCGAGACCATGGACATTCCCGAAGCCAAGACCTGGCTGTTGGACCGCAAGATCGTCGCAAACGAAGTGGGTCTTGGCCTCGTCGATGACACCCGAGGCTTCCTTGACTCCTTGCAAACCCGTCGACTCGTGGAGTTCCTGATCGGCGGCATGTCCACCCGAGACCTGCCGGCCGACCTGAAATCGGGCTACCGCGGGCTGGCCCGTGAAGATCACGGCGTCACCGAGTATTTGATGCCGCCGCTGCCGAATACGCTCTACACCCGGGACACCACCTGCTGGATCTACGGCGGTCTGACGCTCAATCCGCTGTTTTGGCCCGCCCGCCACGACGAGACGCTGCTGATGAAGGCGATCTATGAGTTCCACCCGGATTACGTGGGTTCGACGGTGTGGTGGGGTGATCCGGAGCGGTCGTGGGGCCTGGCCACCATCGAGGGCGGTGACGTGTTGGTCCCCGGCAACGGGGTGGTGCTCATCGGGATGAGCGAGCGCACGTCACGCCAAGCCATCACCCAGGTCGCCGCGCAGTTGTTCGCCAGGGGCGCCGCTGAGAAGGTCATCGTCGCAGGCATGCCCAAGCTGCGGGCAGCGATGCACCTGGACACCGTCTTCACCTTCGCCGACCGGGACGTGGTGACCATCTACCCCGAAATCGTCGACCGCATAGCACCGTTCACGCTGCTGCCCAGCGATGACGAGCGCGGTGTCGAGGTCGTCGAGGAGAGCAAACCCTTTGTCGAAGTGGTCGCTGCGGCGTTGGGATTGGGGTCGCTGCGAGTGGTGGAAACCGGCGGTAGCGCGTATGACTCGGAGCGTCAGCAGTGGGACAGCGGGAACAACCTGGTCGCCGTCGAGCCCGGTGTGGTCTTCGCCTACGACCGCAACACCCACACCAACTCGCTGCTGCGTAAGGCCGGGGTCGAGGTGATCACCATCGTCGGCGCGGAACTGGGGCGCGGTCGCGGCGGCGGGCACTGTATGACCTGCCCGATCATCCGCGACGCGATCGACTGGTAACGCCTCGTCGCCTTTCTAGAACACGTTTCAGTTCGGCTGCTAGCCTTGGCGCGGGCTCACGAAAGGACTGGCGATGTCGGCAGCTGGCGGATCACTTGAGGGACGGGTGGCGTTCGTCACCGGCGCGGCTCGCGGGCAGGGCCGGGCACATGCGATCCGGTTGGCCGAGGACGGCGCCGACATCATCGCCATCGACAGCTGTGGGTCCATCTCGGACACCATCACCTACCCCATGCCGTCGGCCGACGATCTCGCCGAGACGGTGGCCGCCGTGGAGTCGACCGGTCGTAAGGTCCTGGCCCGTGAGGTGGATATCCGTGATCTCGCCGCCCAACAGCAGGTGGTGGCCGACGGTATCGAGCAGTTCGGCAGGCTCGACATCGTGGTGGCCAACGCCGGTGTCCTGAGCTGGGGCCGGATGTTCGAGATGTCGGAAGAGCAGTGGGACACCGTCATCGAGGTCAATCTGTCCGGCACCTGGCGCACGATCCGTGCAGCCATTCCAGCGATGATCACACCCGGCAACGGCGGGTCGATCATCATCGTCAGCTCATCGGCGGGGCTTAAAGCCACTCCGGGTAACGGTCACTACTCGGCCTCCAAGCACGGCCTCGTCGGGCTCACCAACGCGCTGGCGATCGAGGTGGGGGAGTTCGGCATACGGGTCAACTCCATCCACCCGTATTCGATCGACACCCCGATGGTCGAACCGGACGCGATGATGGAGATCTTCAGCAAGTACCCGGCCTTCCTGCACAGCTTCTCGCCGATGCCGTACCACCCGGTCAATCATGCGGGCAAGAAGGGTCTAAAGGAGTTCATGAGTCCCGAAGAAGTCTCGGACGTGGTGTCCTGGTTGGCCGGTGACGGTTCGGCGACCATCTCAGGGTCGCAGATCGCCGTCGACCGCGGCACCGCCAAGTACTGATCTTTTTTCCCGCGAGCAGACACAAACTCGTACCGTTTGGCGTCAAAAAGTATCTGTTTGCGTCTGCTCGCGGGAGAAACAGTTAGGCGGGCAGGACCAGCACCGGTACCGGGCTGTGCCGGACGATCTTCGCGCCGCGGGAGCCCAGGAACACGCTGGCGATCCCGCCGCGGGGTGAGGTGCCAAGCGCCAAGATCTCGCCATCGAGCCAGTTCACCGCGTCCAGTGCCTCATCCCAACCGTTGCCGGTGACCACCAGCAGTTCGACACCGTCGGCGATCACGCCATCGGTCTTGAGCTCGGCCAGCGCTTTTCGGGCGTGGGTGGCCCATTCGGCCAGGATCGAATCCTCTGCGTGCAGGCCGACTTCAGGTGGGTACATCGTCCGACCCCGCACCGCGAACGTCGCCACCCGCAGCGGAACGTCGAGGTCATCGGTCAGCGCGGCGACCCGCTGCACGATCTGCACGGCGTCTGGCGTGCCAGGGAAACCGACGGTGATGCGAGTGAGCTGGCCTGATTCGCTGCCCCGGTAACCGCGCGGGCTGATCGCCAGCGGGACCGGTGACGAATGCAGCAGGCGGTCGGCGGTCGAGCCGAGCACCACCTGGCCCAGTTGGCCGCTGGCTGCCGAACCGAGTACCAGCACATCGGCGTTCAGTTCCGCCGCAGCCTCCAGCAGTCCGCCGGATACCGACCGGTGCGCCACCTTGTGGTAGACGATCGCCAGACCGTCGGCCAGCGGCGTGAGCAGCCTGGCGGCTTCATGCTGGGAGTCCGCGGCGAGCTTGTCCGCCCACTCGGCATACTCGGCATCGATGCGCGCGGGCGACGGTGTCAGCCATGGCCGCGGTACCACGGTGACGACGGTCAGCGAGGTATTGAGCGTCCTGGCGGCCTCGACCGCGAGGTGCAGGGCCGCCGATCCGCCCTTACCTGCCAGATATGCGGCGACGACGGTCACTGCGCATCCCTCGGCGGGTGCACGACGTCGACTCCTGTTGCAGCGGTGGCGATCACGCCGTCACCGCCGTCATTGAGTGCGCTGTGGTGCCGGCTCCACACCAGGTAGAAGACCAACGCGACGGCCACCCAGATACTGAAGGCGATCCAGGTGTACCAGTGCAAACTGTAGAGGATGTAGCCGCACGCCAGGATCGACAGCACCGGCGTCACCGGGTACAGCGGCACCTTGAAACCGCGCGGCAGATCGGGTTCTCGCCTGCGCAGGATGATGACGCCGAGGGAGACGATCATGAAGGCCACCAGGGTGCCGATCGAGACCATATCGGCCAGCTTGTCCAGCGGCACGAACCCGGCGAGAATCGATACGATCACCGCGACGATCACGGTATTGCCCACCGGCGTCATCGTTTTCGGATTCACCTTGGCAAATCGCGCAGGCAGTAGGCCGTCGCGGCCCATCGCGAACAGAATTCGGGTCTGGCCGTACATCACCACGAGGGTGACCGAGAAGATGGAGATCACCGCACCCGCTGCGAGAACTGTTGAGGCCCAGGTACTCCCGGTGACGTTATCCAGGATGGTGGCCAGCCCGGCCTCTTCCTGATTCTCGAATTCGGTCCACTTCTGGGTACCCAGCGCCGCCACCGTGACGATGACGTAGACAGCGGTCACGATCAGCAGGGCCGCGATGATGGCCTTTGGCATCGTCTTCTGGGGGTCTTTGACCTCGTCGCCGGCGGTGGAGACGGCGTCAAGGCCGATGTAGGAGAAGAAGATTGTCCCGGCCGCCGCACCGATCCCCGCGACGCCCATGGGCGCGAAATCGGCGAACTGATCGGCGTTGAATGCGGTGAACGCGATGATGGCGAACAGGGCCAGCACACCGAGCTTGATCACCACCATGACGGTGTTCACCGCGGCTGATTCACTGGCGCCGCGGATCAGCAACAGGGCACACATCACGATGAGGACCACCGCAGGCAGGTTGAACCAGCCGGGATCGGAATCCCACGGGGCGGCGGACAGCGCGTGCGGTATCTGGACGCCGAAGAGGTTATCGAGCAGCTTGTTCAGATAGCCGCTCCAGCCCACCGCCACCGCGGCGATCGAGACGCCGTACTCCAGGAGCAGACAGGCGGCGACGCCCATCGCTACGAACTCGCCTAGCGTGGTGTAGGCGTAGGAGTACGTCGAACCCGACACCGGTACTGCCGAGGCGAGTTCGGCGTAACACAGGGCGGCCAGGCCGGCCGCGATACCCGCGATGATGAACGAGACGACCACCGCTGGGCCCGCGCTGGGCACCGCCACCGACAGCACGAAGAAGATACCGGTGCCGACGGTGGCCCCGACGCCGAACATCGTGAGCTGGAAGGTGCCGATGGTCCGTTTCAGGTTCGACGAAGCACCATGGGCGACGGGCGCGCCGACGACCGGTCTGCGTCTGAGCATCTGCTCGATGAGGGTGACGGTAGGTGCTCGATCAGCTGAGGTCATGGTGCCTCCTGTTATGCGCTAAATAGCGCTACCTGTTTTGTGTGACCGTGCGTCGGCCAGCGCCGCGGCGAACTGGTCGACAGCCCAGTCGATCTCGTCAGCCGAGATGACCAGTGGTGGGGCGAACCTCAGCGTCGAGCCGTGGGTGTCCTTGACGAGGATTCCTCGCGCGGCCAGCATGAGGCTGATCTGCTTACCGGTGCCCAGTGCCGGGTCGATATCCACCCCGGCCCACAGTCCGAGCCCGCGCACGGCAAGCACGCCGTGCCCGATCAGGGTGCGCAGCCGGGCATGCAGGTGTTCGCCGAGGTCGGCTGAGCGGTCTTGGAATTCGCCGGTGGACAGCAACGAGACGACAGTCGCGCCGATGGCCGTGGCCAGTGGATTGCCGCCGAATGTCGAACCGTGCTCACCGGGATGCAGCACCCCCAGGATGTCGGCGTCGGCTACCACCGCGGACAGGGCAACCACGCCGCCGCCCAGTGCCTTGCCCAGCAGATAGATATCGGGCACCACGCCCCAGTGATCGCAGGCGAAGGTCCGCCCGGTGCGGGCCAGGCCGGACTGGATCTCATCTGCGATCATCAGAACGTTACGCGCGGTGCAGATTTCGCGTACCCGAGGCAGATAGTCGGCGGCGGGGACGATGATTCCGGCCTCGCCCTGGATGGGCTCCAGGAGAACCGCAACGGTGTTCTCGTCGATGGCCTCGGCGATTGCGTCGGCATCACCGAACGGCACCGTGCGGAAACCGGGGGTGAAGGGACCGAAGCCCTGCCGCGCGGAGTCGTCGGTGGAAAAGCTGACGATACTGATGGTGCGACCGTGGAAGTTGTTCTCCGCGACAACGATATTCGCCTGCCCGGCCGGGACGCCCTTGACGTCAGTACCCCACTTGCGGGCCACCTTGATACCGCTCTCCACGGCTTCGGCGCCACTGTTCATCGGCAACACCATCTCCTTGCCGCACAACGCGGCCAGTGCGGCGCAGAACGGTCCGAGCCGATCGGAGTGGAAGGCCCGGCTGACCAAAGTCACGGTGTCGAGTTGGGCGTGCGCCGTGGCGATGATCTGCGGATGGCGATGGCCGAAGTTCACCGCGGAGTAGGCGGCCAAGCAGTCCAGATAGCGGCGTCCCTCGACGTCGGTGATCCAGGCACCCTCTGCGGAGGCCGCCACCACCGGCAAGGGCGAATAGTTATGTGCCGCATACTGGTCATCGACGGCGATCGCCGCGGCCGTCGCAGCGCCAGGACGAGCGGTACCAGGTCGGGTGTCGGCTTCCACAGTGGTCATGGGTGAACCTCCAACGTGCAGCATTTCACGGATCCGCCACCCTTGAGCAGTTCTGACAAATCCACCCCGATGGGGTCAAATCCGGCTTGGTAGAGCTGCTCGGCAAATCCGGTCGCGGCCACCGGATGGACCACATGCTTACCGTCGGAGACCACGTTCAGTCCCAGGACGTAGGCATCGGAGCTGGCCACCTCGATCGCTGTCGGGAACAGCTGCGCCAACGTGGCCCGCGATTCGTCGGTGAACGCCGGTGGGTAGTAGGCGATGGTGGTGTCGTCGAGAACTGCCAGTGCGGTGTCGAGGTGGTAGAAACGCGGGTCGACCAGGGCCAGGCTGACCACCGGCAGTCCGGTCAGGGCGGCAACCTCGTCGTGGGCGGCATGGTCGGTACGAAAACCCTTACCCGCCAGGATCTTTGAGCCGACGACAAGGAAGTCGCCTTGGCCCTCGTTGATATGCCTGGTGTATTCGGGGGTGTGTCCGTTCGTCGTCATCCACTGCGCATATGCCGCCGACTCTCCGTCGCGCTGCGGGTATTTGAATCGTGCGACGATCGCCGTGCCGTTGACCAGCAGACCGCCGTTGGCGGCGTAGACCATGTCGGGCAGTCCGGGTACCGGTTCGACGACGGCGACGGTATGGCCCAGGCGCAGATACGTCTGCCGCAGGTAGTCCCACTGGCGGGTGGCCAGGTCGGGATCGACGGGAGTGGAGGTGTCCATCCAGGGATTGATGGCGTATTCGACGGCGAAATGGGTGGGCGGCGTCATGACGTAGTGCCGGGTGGTGGGTACGCGCGGCTCTTCTGCTGAAGGGTTTTCCGCTGGGAGGCTTTCCCGGACGGCGGACTCGGAGTGGGCGGGGGGACCCGTGACATCTGAGATCGTCATGGATAGATGGTATTCGCCCATAATTGTGCAATCAATCGCCACTTCTTGCGTGTCTAGGCGCGATTCCTTGCGCCAGACGGCCGAATCTGGCAGTTTGTTGCGGCAGCGACTGAAGGAGCCCGATGGATCGCCTGGATGACACCGACGAACGGATTTTGTCCGAGCTGGGCGAGCATGCGCGCGCAACGTTCGCCGAGATCGGTGAGCGGGTCAATCTCTCTGCACCGGCCGTCAAACGCCGGGTGGACAGAATGCTGGACAACGGCGTGATCCGCGGATTCACCACCGTGGTCGACCGCAACGCCCTCGGGTGGAGCACCGAGGCCTACGTGCAGGTCTACTGCCACGGCACCATCGCTCCTGACGAATTGCGCCGGGCCTGGGTGGACATCCCCGAAGTAGTCAGCGCCGCAACGGTGACGGGCACGTCCGATGCGATTCTGCATGTGCTCGCCCGCGATATGCGGCATCTGGAGTCGGCATTGGAGAGGATCCGCTCCAGTGCCGATATCGAGCGCAGCGAGAGCATTGTGGTGCTCTCGAACATCATCGACAGGGTGCGGCCGGAAGGGTGAGACCAGGGCCGGAAAAGGCTTGCGACGATCCCTGCGGGCAGGGTGGTAGACCGCCAGTCTCGTGGATCGTGTAAGAAGCTCCCGTGGAACAAACGGGAATAGTCATTGTGGGTGGGGGACTGGCCGCCACGCGGGCAGCCGAGCAACTGCGCCGCGCCGAGTACGCGGGCCCGGTCACGATCGTCAGCGACGAGATCCATCTACCGTACGATCGGCCGCCGCTGTCGAAGGACGTGCTCCGCGGTGAGGTCGAAAACGTCACGCTCAAACCCCGCGAGTTCTACGACGACAACAACATCACACTGATGCTGGGTTCGGCCGTCACAGGAGTCGACATCGACGCCAAGACGGTGACGCTGGCCGATGGCGCCACGCTGGGCTACGGCGACCTCATCATCGCGACGGGTCTGGTACCGCGACGCATCCCGTCCTTCCCTGACCTCGAGGGCATCAGGGTGTTGCGGACCTTTGACGAGAGCGTGGCACTGCGCACCCATGCCGGCTCGGCGCATCGGGCCGTGGTGATCGGCGCTGGTTTCATCGGGTGCGAGGTGGCGGCCAGCTTGCGCGGACTCGGCGTCGACGTGGTGATCATCGAACCGCAACCGGCACCGTTGGCCTCGGTGCTCGGCGAGCAGATCGGCGCATTGATCGCCAGGCTGCATCGCGAAGAGGGGGTGGATGTCCGCCTAGGCATCGGCGTGGCGGAGGTGGTCGGCGATACCCATGTCCGCAAGGTCGTGCTGACCGACGGCAGTGAGGTGGAGACCGACCTGGTGGTCGTCGGTATCGGCTCCCGCCCGAACACCGACTGGCTGGAAGGCACCGGGATCGATGTCGACAACGGCGTCATCTGCGATAACGTCGGGCAAACCAGCGCCTCGCACGTGTGGGCGCTCGGGGACGTCGCATCATGGCGAGACGCAACGGGACATCAAGCGCGCGTTGAGCATTGGAGCAATGTCGCTGAGCAGGCCCGGGTCCTGGTGCCGGTGATTCTCGGCCAGGAACCACCCGAGGTGATCGTGGTGCCGTACTTTTGGAGCGATCAGTACGACGTCAAAATCCAGTGCCTCGGCGAGCCGGAAGCCGACGACATCGTGCATATCGTCGAGGACGACGGTAGAAAGTTCCTGGCGTACTACGAACGTGACGGCGTATTTGTCGGTGTCGTCGGAGGCGGGATGCCGGGCAAGGTGATGAAGTCGCGCGCCAAGATCGCCGCAGGTGCCGCAATTTCCGACGTGCTGGGCTGACTCGCGCTCTATCCGGTCGAGTGGGTGCGCTGACGTGAGAGGGCAAGTCGGTCCAGGCGGTCGACCGCGGCGTCGAACTGTGCCGCGACCGGAAACTCGCCATGTGGGTCGCAGATCTGCAAGACCCTGCGCACTGGCGGGCTGTCGACGATGACCCAATCGACATCGCTTCGAGCGCAGTGCACGCTGATGTAGTACAACGCGGTGAAACCCTGGCTGCCGAAGAAGTCGACGGTGCGTAGGTCGAGGATCAATTGTCGGGAGATGCCGGTATGACGCTCGACGTAGCGGCCGAGCGCGCGACCGTTGACGGCGTCGATTTCCCCGGAGGCGTCGATGTGGATCCGACCGGGGCCGGGATGGCACACGGTGAACGTCGCCCGGCCGCATTGCTCCGGTTCGCTGATCGACTCCGGTGCCGGCCGGTACAGTCTGATGGTGCCGACGACTGTCATGGCACCCCCTAAATCGTTGTGCGGGAACGTTTTCGGGGTCGGCTATCGTGACACTTGGACTCGACGGGTACCAATTAGGTGCGGTGATGGCAGACGACCCACGGCTGCAAGCTCAACCGGGACCTACTTTAGTACGAATTCCGCACCTGCGGACCAATTCCGTAGCGATAGTCAACTGTGCGTTGTGAGCTTCGGATTTACCCAAAATCTCCACTGCTGTGATGCGGATCGCGGCGCCATATCAGGTTTCGGCAACGAATTCCGTTGTCAACCTCTCGGTGTCAGCGGTCAGAACTCACCGAGGTAGAACCGCGAGCCCTGATCGTCGGCGCACTCGGCCATCAATCCGTAGGGCTGCTGCTGCGGCTCGGAGATGACGGTACCGCCGGCCGCCCGCACCCGGTGGATGGCGGCCCCGATATCGGTGACCGTCCACATCGGCACCGTCATCGGCGCCGCACTGCCGCCGGCCACTCCGCCCATCGGGTGGGCCGGTGAAATCGCCCACCCGTCCTGCACCCGGCCCGGCTCGAAGCTCCAGTGCAGCACCCGACTGTAGAACTCTCGGAATGGCGCGGAATCGCCCACCTCGTAGGTGATGTACGAAAGTTCGCCTGGGCCAGCACCATTGAGCTCAGGTCGGGCGACGTCGCCCGTCGGCTGGTAGATGGCAAAGGGCGCACCTTGGGAGTCCGTCGCCGCCAGCATGATGCCAAAGCCCATGTCCTGGGGTTCGGCGACCGCACCACCCGCAGCCATGATGGCCGCACTGGCGGTGGGCAGGTCGGCGACGGCGTAGCAGCAGAAGAGCGTGCGGTGGCTGTTGATTCCGGAGATGCCGATGGCGAGCGTGGTGTTGGTGACCCGATGTGTCGCGCGATCGTAGGTCCAGCCAAGGACGTGCCCGTAGAACGTTGCGGCTCGGTCTGCGTCGGGCGTCCATACCGACACGTAGCCGATATCGCCGTGCTGGATGCGCGTGGAGGTGCCGGTCGGCGGCCCCGAAAGCATCCACCGGTGACCGAACGGGTCGACGACGATGGCACTGCGGGCACCGTGGTTATCGGCGGCGCCCCGCACGACGGTGGCGCCCCGGTCGCGCGCCAGTGCCAGCGCGGCGTCGGTATCGGCCACGGGCAACATCAGGCTGACCGACGCGGTTCCCTGGGTCGGGCCGCGAAGGCCCAGCTCCGGAAATTCGTCGGCCAGGTAGAGCACCCCGCCGCCGATACCCAACTCGGCATGTCCAATTCGGTTGTCGTCCATCACTATCGGCTCGTCGACCACCACCGCGCCGAAGACGGCGATGTACCAGGCGATAGCGGCCCTGGCATCGGCGACGGTGAGGTAGGGCAGAGCGGCGGGCCGGGGCACGGCGGTCGCGCTGGCGTCGGTGCTCAGTTCGTCGAGGGCTTCTTGCGTACCGCTCATCGTTACTCCTTCGGTTCCTGCGGGCAGGTTCAGCGCGGATTCCAGGCGTCGACGCAACCGCGCCGCGAACGCCGGGTCAGGCTGGATCGGAAGGTCGTCACCGGCCAGCACGGTCAACGGGTCGCGATCGTCGAGTGGGCTCATGACGTGCCTCCTTCCGGGTACTGCGCTCGGAAGGCCCGGCGAGCCCGGACCAGAAGTGCCTCGGTGGCGTGCACCGTGCGGCCGATCACCCGGGCACACTCGGGTACCGAACGGTCATCCATATAGCGCAGAGCCAGCACCGTGCGATGCGATTCGGACAGCTGGGCGAGCACACTCTCGGCGATGATGCGATCGAGTTCGGCATCCCAGTTGTCCTCGGCATCAACCATTTCTGGTATTTCGGCGACCGGGGTGGTGAACCGGTCGGAGCGCCGACGGTAGTGATCGGCCAACTTGTGTCGGGCCACGCCGATCAGCCAGGGCACCGAGATCGGCGGCGGATCCGGTTTCCTGGCAGCATCCATCGCCGCCAGAAAGGTCTCCGAGGTCAGGTCCTCCGCGGTTCCGCGGTCACCACAGCGGCGAACGAAATAGCCGTACACCGCTGGCAGCGCCTCGTCGTACAGCTCAAGAAGGGCCCGCGGCGCATCCACACCCTTATCGTCGCTGTCCGCGGCCAAACTCCGACGGGTTCGACCCGATCTTTTTGATTCGGGTCAGAACTGAGCTCTGGATGGGTGTCATTCCCAGACCACCGGCGGCCCATGCGGTGAGCAGGTGCCCAGGATCTCGTCGGTGTGCTCAGGCCAGCAGCGGGCCCGTACCAGGAATTCGTTCCGGCCCCCCGGTGTCCGGCGGAGCGGTTCGAGGCTCAGCCAGACGAAGGGTGTTGCGGTATCGGCACGTTCGCCGAGTTCACCGGCGCGTGCAGTGACAGCGGCCTTCTCGTCGTCGCTCAAGTACTGCCAGATGATCGAATGCCACAGCACTGTCAGCGTGCCGCGAACCAGCCGCAGACCGGCGACGGCATCACCTGCGGACATTCGGTCCAGCCCGGCCGGTACCCGCCGGGCGATATCGATCGCGCCGTGGAGTCGCTGCAGCCGAACCGGCATATCCGGCCACACATAACTGAGTAGCGTCAGGCGGCCATCGTCGCTGGCGGCGTCCACCGGCGCGATGTCAAAGCCATGGCGTTCGACGATCCGCAGGGGTATCTGCGGGGGACGCAGGCCGTGCCAGGCGTCGTCGATCACCACCGGTGAGCCCTCCGGACCCCATTGGCCGTCGGGGTAGCGGTAGAGATATTGGTCTGCACGCAGGTTCAATCCGGCGCTGGCCCCTATTTCGAAAAGCCTTACCGGCATGGGGGATCGGGTCTCCCTGGAAGCAACGAGACGAAGCAGGCCGCCGATCAGCGCGGCCGACCGACCCACTTCGTTGGTCTGGGGGACGGTGTCCAGTGCCGCGCGCAACCGGTCGTGGTGCGTGGTCGCGGCGGCGGTGATATCGGCCCACGCCCCGGCGATGTCCCAGGTGCCACCCACACTGGGGTACCACCGGGCCAGCTCGGGGGCCCGGCCTTCGAAGACCAGCCGATGCAGTCCGCCGATCAGGCGTAACGCGATAGCCGAGCCGATGGGGTCGTCCTGGTGGCCGCGCAGCACATCGGCGAATGCCCCGCCGGCGTCGGCATCGTCGGCGATGCGGTCGAGTAACTCGCCGTACATGGGCGAGCCCAGCGACGCGCAGATCCGGCCTTGTCTACGCAACACCTCGATCATGGCCGTAGTCATCGACGCTCCAGTGCGTCCAATCCGGAACTGACGGCGTCGAATGCTTCGCCGATCGCGTCCGGTAGTGCCACGGTGGCATCGGCAAGCCAATTCTCGTAAGCCGCCAGGGCGACCCCCAGCATCATCCACCCGACGGCCTGAGCGCCGAGGTCGTCGGCTTGCAGGCCGCAACGCCGGGCGACGAAGCCGGCGATCACCTCGCGCCAACCGGCGTACATCGTCATCGAATAGGCCTGTAGCTCGGCGGTCTCCAGGATCACCCGCATCCGCTCGCGATGCCGCAGCGCTTCGTCGGGGCTGTAGGTGTTGAACGCCAGTAGTGCCCCACGTAGGGCGTCGCGCAGCGACACCTTCTCATCGACCGCGTCGAGCAGATCCTGGAGGTCGGAGAGGTGAACGTCGAAGTCTCCCCAGGGAATTGCGTTCTTCGATGCGTAATAGCGGAACACCGTGCGACGGGCGATCCCGGCGGCGGCCGCGACATCGTCGACGTTGACCGCGTCGAACCCGCGGGCGCTGAACAGGCCGATGGCCACGTCGGCGATATGGCCACGGGTAGTGCTGGGGCGTCGTCCCAGTCGGGGACTGGTTTCAAGAGTCATGCCGCCTCATTTTCACGAACCCTCTTTCCTTCTGGCACTCGATGCCATATTCTGATCCGCACGCACTCGATGTGTCGAGTGTCACACGACGAAAGGCAGTCTCATCATGGATCACGATCAGCAGGTCAGTACTGATACCGAGCTTGTCACGGAGTCCCTCGTCGAAGAGGTGTCCATCGACGGCATGTGCGGGGTTTACTGACCGTGAGCACCGCCCCGGCCGCACCCGAAGTCACAACTTCCGGGTCTTTCGATCCGGACCGCGGGTGGCGTCTGCACCCGTCGGTCGCGGTGCGGCCGGAGCCATTCGGCGCGCTGCTGTACCACTTCGGTACCCGCAAACTGTCGTTCCTGAAGAACCGGACCATCCTCGAGATCATCCAGTCCTTGGATGACCACGACGATATTCGGTCCGCCTGTCGCGCAGCGGGTGTCGACGATGCCCAGCTGGCCCCCTATGTTCATGCGTTCGGTGTTCTCGCCGCGTCGCACATGTTGGTTCTGAAGGAGGACTCATGACGTCAACGATGCCGGTACCCCGGCTTGTCGATCAGTTCGAACATGGTCTCGACGCGCCCATCTGCCTGACCTGGGAGCTCACCTACGCGTGCAACCTGGCGTGTGTGCACTGCCTGTCATCCTCGGGTAAGCGCGATCCGCGCGAGCTGTCGACGCAGCAATGCAAGGACATCATCGACGAGCTGGAACGCATGCAGGTGTTCTACGTGAACATCGGCGGCGGGGAACCGACTGTGCGCCCGGACTTCTGGGAGCTGGTCGACTACGCCACCGCCCATCACGTCGGCGTGAAATTTTCCACCAACGGTGTCCGGATCAACGCCGAGGTCGCCGCCAAGCTCGCGGCCAGCGATTACGTCGATGTCCAGATTTCGCTCGACGGCGCCACCGCCGACGTCAACGACGCGGTCCGTGGCCCCGGTTCCTTCGCCATGGCGATCAAGGCGTTGGAGAACCTCGCCGACGCCGGTTTCAAGGACGCCAAGATCTCGGTGGTCGTCACGCGGCACAACGTCAGCCAGCTCGACGAGTTCAAAGCACTGGCAGACCGCTACGGTGCCACGTTGCGCATCACCCGCCTGCGGCCGTCGGGACGCGGCGCTGATGTCTGGGACGAGCTGCACCCCACCGCTGCCCAGCAGGTGCAGTTGTACGACTGGCTGGTTGCCCGCGGCGACGGGATCCTCACCGGCGATTCCTTCTTCCACCTGTCCGGGCTAGGTGAGCCGGGCGCGCTCGCCGGCCTCAACCTGTGTGGCGCGGGCCGGGTGGTCTGCTTGATCGACCCGGTCGGCGATGTGTACGCCTGCCCGTTCGCCATTCACGATCAATTCCTGGCCGGAAACATCCTCTCCGATAACGGTTTCCAAAACGTGTGGCAGAACTCCGAGCTGTTCCGCGAACTGCGCGAGCCGCAGTCGGCAGGGGCGTGCGGTAGCTGCGGGCACTATGACAGCTGCCGGGGCGGTTGTATGGCCGCCAAGTTCTTCACCGGGCTGCCGCTGGACGGGCCCGATCCCGAATGCGTTCAGGGGTACGGCGAGTCCGCACTGGCCGCCGAACGGGACAAGCCGAAGTCGTCGGTCGACCACTCCCGCACCGGTAAGCGCGCATCCGGTCCGGTTTCCCTCACCCTGTCCGTGCGCCCGCCCGCCCAACCGCCGGCGCGCGCCTGCAATGAAAGTCCGGTCTGACCATGGCACGCGATACCTGGTTCGAAACGGTCGCCATCGCCCAGCAACGGGCGAAGAAGCGGCTGCCCAAATCGGTCTACTCCTCGCTGATCTCCGCCAGCGAGAAGGGCATCACCGTCGGCGATAACGTCGCGTCCTTCAGCGAGCTGGGCTTTGCGCCGCACGTCGTGGGTGCACTCGAGAAGCGCGATATGGCGACAACCGTGATGGGCCAAGACATCTCGATGCCGGTGATCATCTCGCCGACCGGCGTCCAGGCGGTCGACCCCGACGGTGAGGTTGCCGTCGCCAGGGCGGCAGCTGCGCGCGGCACCGCGATGGGCCTGTCGTCGTTCGCCAGCAAGCCCGTCGAGGACGTGGTGGCCGCCAACGGCAAGGTCTTCTTCCAGATCTACTGGCTGGGTGGTCGTGAGGCGATCGCCGAGCGGGTGGCGCGGGCCAAGGAGGCCGGGGCCGTCGGGATGATCGCCACCACCGACTGGAGCTTCAGTCACGGCCGGGACTGGGGCAGCCCGTCGATCCCCGAGCAGATGGACCTCAAGACGATGCTGAAGATGTCGCCGGAGGTGATCACCAAGCCTCGGTGGCTGTGGAGCTTCGGGAAGAATTTCCAGCCACCTGACCTGCGGGTGCCGAACCAGGGCAAGCGCGGCGAACAGGGCCCGACGTTCTTCGACGCGTACGGGCAGTGGATGGGCACCCCGCCACCGACCTGGGAAGACATCGCCTGGCTCCGCGAGGAGTGGGGCGGGCCGTTCATGCTCAAAGGCATCGTGCGCGTCGACGACGCCAAACGCGCTGTCGATGCCGGGGTTTCGGCGATCTCGGTATCGAACCACGGTGGCAACAATCTGGACGGCACACCGGCGGCGATCCGTTGCCTGCCCGCGATCGCCGAAGCGGTCGGCGATCAGGTCGAGGTTTTGCTGGATGGGGGCATCCGGCGCGGCAGCGACGTGGTCAAGGCCGTTGCCCTCGGAGCCAGGGCGGTGATGATCGGCCGGGCCTATCTGTGGGGCCTGGCCGCCAACGGCCAGGCCGGTGTCGAGAACGTCCTCGACATTCTGCACGGCGGTATCGACTCGGCACTGCGCGGCCTCGGTCGGGCGTCGATCCACGATCTCAGTCCCGAGGACATCCTCATTCCTGATGGCTTCACGCGTGCCCTCGGTGTGCCCTCGCCCTCGGAGCCAGTCCGACAGGATCAGCTCAAGCTCTGAGGCGCGTCGCTGACGCATCGGTCCGGCGTCGGACAACGGTGGTACGGACGTGGCTGGCGGGACTGGCGTTACCCCCTAGCCCGGGCCAACCGGAGCAGGCCCCAAAGAAAATCATCCGGTGCGCCAACAATCGGGGCACACCAGGTGAATTGGGCCTACCATCGGCGGGTGGCTCTTCCTAGCGAGCTTGGAAACTCGACCTCGCGTGAGCTACATATGCAGCTACAAAGCCAAGGCACATCGCCGGTTGTGGTGATTCCGGTGGGGTCCACCGAACAGCACGGTCCTCACCTGCCGATGGACACCGATACCCGGATCGCATCAGCGGTCGCTCGCGCGGTGATCGCAGGGCTTGCGCAGCCGGACTCCACGAACTCTGGGGCCGGTTCAGAAGCCTCCTACCTACTCGCCCCTGCCATCGCCTACGGCGCCAGCGGTGAGCACGAGGCATTCCCCGGCACCATCTCGATCGGCGCCGAAGCGCTCGAGCACCTGTTGCTGGAGTTCGGCAGATCGGCCTCCAACTGGGCAGGCAGGCTCGTTTTCGTCAACGGGCACGGAGGTAACGTCGGCGCGCTGGCGGCCGCGGTGCGGCGCCTGCGGGCGGAGGGGCGCGACGCCGGCTGGTGCTCCTGTTCGGTACGCGGGGGAGATGCGCACGCAGGCCACACCGAAACGTCTGTATTGCTATATATTTCGCCTTCGGACGTCAGAATCGAAGCGTCGCGACCTGGCAACAGCGCTCCGCTCGCGGAGCTGATGCCGAGCATGCGCCGCGGGGGAGTCGCGGCAGTTAGTGAGGTGGGAGTGCTGGGGGATCCGACCACGGCGACCGCGGCCGACGGAGCGCGCCTGTTCGACGAGATGGTCCAGGGCGCTACCGCCCGGATCGGCCGGTGGCAGCCCCGTGCCGACGGAATGCTGATATGACCCAGCCGCGACTGCCCGACGGATTTGCTGTGCAGGTCGACCGCCGGGTCCGCGTGCTCGGTTCCGGGTCGGCCTTGCTTGGCGGCTCGCCGACTCGGTTGTTACGCCTGGCCCCGGCCGCGCAGACTTTGCTGACCGGGGGGCGCCTGGAAGTCCACGATGCGGTCACCGCCCAGCTGGCGCGCACCCTGCTCGATGCGACCGTGGCGCACCCGCGGCCGGCCGGCGGGCCCTCGCACCGCGACGTCACCGTCGTTATTCCCGTGCGGAACAACCTATCCGGGGTCATCCGCCTGGTATCAGTCCTACGCGGACTACGGGTCATCGTGGTTGACGACGGCTCAGTCACGCCCTTGGTGCCCGGTGACTTCGCCGACGCACACTGCGATCTCCAGCTGTTCCGCCACCCGGTGAGTCGAGGGCCTGCGGCCGCGCGCAACACCGGTTTCGAATCGTGCACCACCGACTTCGTTGCCTTTCTCGACTCCGATGTGGTGCCGCGCCGAGGCTGGCTCGAAGCGCTGCTGGGCCATTTTTGCGACCCCGCGGTGGCCCTGGTCGCCCCACGAATCGTCGGCCTGCCTCAGCACGAGAACGTGGTGGCACGCTATGAAGCGGTCCGCTCATCGCTGGATCTCGGGCAGCGGGAGGCCCCGGTGATTCCGTATGGTCGGGTGTCCTATGTGCCGAGCGCGGCGATGATCTGCCGGGCAACAGCACTGAAGGAGATGGGTGGTTTCGATGAGACCATGCGCTCCGGGGAGGATGTCGACCTGTGCTGGCGCCTGATCGAGGCGGGCGCGCGGCTGCGTTACGAACCCATCGCACTGGTGGCCCACGAACACCGAACAGAGCTGCGCGATTGGTTGTCGCGCAAGGCTTTCTACGGAACATCGGCCGCACCGCTGGCCACCCGGCACCCGGATAAGACGGCGCCACTGGTGATCTCCGGCGCGACGATGGTGGTCTGGGTGCTGATGGCGCTCGGATCCCGGTTGGGATATCTGGCTTCGATCGTCGCGGTGCTGGTGACCGGTCGCCGGGTCAACAACGCGCTGAACGTGCCAGAGGCTCAGCGCCGCGACGTCGCCTTCGTCGCCGCGCGCGGTATCGGCTCGGCGGCGCTGCAACTTGCGTCGGCGATCTGTCGGCATTACTGGCCGCTGGCCTTGGTGGCGGCCACCGTATCGCGGCGCTGCCGGCGGGTGGTGCTGATCGCCGCCGTCGTCGACGGGGTGGTCGACTGGCTGAGCCGACGCCGCAACGTCGAGGATGACACAAAGCCGATCGGCTTGACCGCGTATCTGGTGCTCAAACGCCTCGACGACCTGGCCTACGGTGCCGGGCTGTGGACGGGCGTAGTGCGGGAACGCAATGTCGGCCCGCTCAAACCCCAGATCCGAACCTGACCGAATTGGTATTCACGTCCCATAGTGATGTCCTGATCGTTGGTGCGGGTAGCGCCGGATCAGTGGTGGCCGAGCAGCTTTCGGCCGATCCAGCCGCTACGGTCAGGGTGATAGAGGCGGGGCTCGGGCCCGCCGACGCCGGGGTGGCCGCACTGACCGCGAACGGTCTGCAGCTACCCATCGGAGCTGCCAGCCCGTTGGTGGCGCGGTTTGAGGCCATCATCACCGACTCGCCGCAACGGGTGGTGCCGATCGTCCGGGGAGCGACCGTCGGCGGGTCGGGGGCGGTCAACGGTGGGTACTTCTGCCGGGGCGTGCCGCAGGACTACCACGACTGGGCAGTACCGGGCTGGGCGTGGTCTGACGTGCTGCCGCATTTCCGGGCAATCGAGACCGATCTGGATTACACCGGCCCCTATCACGGCGATGCCGGCCCCATCCGTATCCGACGCACTCACGAACTCGTAGGCAGCACAGCTTCTTTCGCCGAGGCGGCGGAGTCCGCCGGTTACCGGTGGCTCCCCGATCTCAATGGTGAACCGGCCGGCCATGGGCTGCCGACCGGGATCGGTGCGGTACCGCTGAACATCGTCGACGGAGTCCGGCGAGGACCGGGAGCGGCGTTCCTGCAGCCCGCACTCGGCCGGCCGAATCTCGACGTGCGCAGCCGCACCAGAGCCCGGCGGATCCAGATCGTCGACGGTAGGGCCAGCGGGGTCGACGTCGTCGGTCCGGAAGGGCCGTACACACTCACCGCCGACCGGATAGTGCTGTCCGCCGGAGCCATCGGTTCGGCCCACCTGTTGATGCTCTCGGGTGTGGGGCCGGAGTCGGCATTGCGGGCCGCCGGTGTTCCGGTGGTGCTCCCCGCCCCGGTGGGGTGGCTTTGCGCCGACCACCCCGAGTGGGTGCTACCGACCGACTGGGTGGTCGCACCCGGCCGGCCCGTTCTCGAGGTCGTGCTCAGTGTGGCGGATAACCTTGAGATCCGGCCGTACACAGGCGGTTTCGTCGGGATGGTCGGAGACGGGACGCCGGGCCACCCGGACTGGCCGCATATCGGCGTGGCCTTGATGAAGCCGTTGGCTCGGGGGCGGATCACACTGGTTTCCGCAGATCCGGCGATTGCGCCGCGGATCGAGCATCATTACGACAGCGAGCCGGCCGATATTGCGGCGCTGCAGGCGGGCGTCCAGCTGGCTCGCGAGTTAGCCGGTGCGACAACAAAAGTAGGCCCGCCTGCCTGGTCGACCTCGCAGCATCTGTGCGGATCCGCGCCGATGGGGTCAGCGGATGATCCACGCGCAGTGCTGGATCCGCAATGCCGGGTTCGCGGGGTGGACGGGCTGTGGGTGGTCGACGGTTCGATCATGCCGTCGATACCCAGTCGTGGTCCGCATGCGACGACGGCGATGCTCGGGCATCGCGCCGCCGAGTTCATCCGGCGGTGAGCGGGGCCAGCGCCTCGGCCAGCAGGGTGGCCGCCACCACGCCGTCGATCACCGGTACCCCGAGGCGTTGCCGCAGTGGCTCGGCGAATCGCGCCATCGCCGCGCAGCCCAACACGATGGAGCGGCTGCCGTCGGCCGCCAGCGCCTTCGCGCAGATCTCGCCGATGGGGTCGATCGTGGTCGGGTCGGAGTCGATTCGCAGGACCGGAATATCGGTGGCGTACACCCCGAGACAGGCGGCCGGGGTGTACGCCTTGGCGAGTTCCCAACCCCGTGCCACGGTCGCCGACATCGACGTGACGACTGAGAAGGTGCCCGCGACGAGCGCGGCGGCGTGCATCGCGGCCTGGGCGATGCCGATAACCGGCACGTCCACGAGCTCGCGGGCCTGCTCCAAGCCCGGATCGCCGAAACAGGCCACCACGTAGGCGTCCGGCCGGTGGGCGCTGGGCCGACTGGCAGCCGCCTGCACCTGTGCCAATAGGCCTGGGATGCAACGGAGCTCGTCATCGTCGTTCTCGATACTGGCCGGCCCGTCGACCGGGTTGGTGGCCTCCACCAGTGTCGCGGGCCTGGCGACGGCCTCCGCGCTGGCGGCGATCGCGGCGGTCATCGACGCGGTGGTATTCGGATTGACGAGCAGTAATCGCACCGTGCCAGCGTAATGGCGGTCCCAGAGTTTTACCTGGTGAGCGCCGCGGATTCACATCACCAGGCAGGGTTGGATCGGTACTGTGGGCGGGCTGGACCTGGGACCGGACCATGGTCGGGTCGCATCCCATGAAGGTTATACTTTCCGAACTACCGGTCTTGTAGCAACGATGGCGGTCTTACCTGGCGGAGGAAAGGGTCACCGATGACCTGCGCGCATGGGATCGGCGAATGCCGCGAAATGGGAAGCGGATGAGTAGCGGTCGGGTCGACCCGCGGCCGGCGCGCTCACGTGCACGGTTACTTGATGCCGCAACGGCTCTGCTTCGCTCGGGCGGGCCCGCCGCGGTCACCGTCGATGCGGTGCTCCGTGGGGCCAACGTGGCGCGCGCGACGTTGTATCGCCATTTCCCCAGCGGAAATGACCTTTTGGCGGCGGCCTTCCAAAGTGTCATGCCACCGGCGCCGATGCCCCCGACGGAAGGCACACTGCGCGAGCGACTTACCCAGTTGTTAACGGATTGGTCAGACCTCATCGGCGAGACGCCGATGATGCTGTCCGCGATGTACTGGGTGGCTCTCGGCAGCGATCTTGAGCAACTACCGGAAGCGGAAAACGCGTCGGACAGTGATGCGGTGCAGACGCTTCGGGAACGTATCGCGCAGCAGTACGCGGCGCCTTTCGATGCCATCTTCGACAGCCCGAAGGTGGCCGACGAACTCGGCGACTACGATCGCGTCGCAGCGATTTGCCTGCTCCTCGGCCCGCTGGTGACGGTCAAGATGTCCACCCTGCCCGGGATCAACTACCAAGAGTGCATCCGGGCATCGGTCGAAGGTTTCATGCACGTCTACGGTAGGCGGCCCGGCGTCACCGCACCGAGTAGCGAATCGGCAGGTGCTTGAGTCCGCCCACGAACGTCGTTGCGGAAAGCTCTGGCGCCCCGGCCAATTCGATCGAGTCCAATCGCGGTATCAGCTCGGTGAACAGGCTGTTCATTTCCATCCGGGCCAGCGCGGCACCGAGGCAGAAGTGCACTCCGTACCCGAATGACAAGTGCTTGTTGGGATCTCGTGATACGTCGAAGCGGAACGGTTGGTCGAAGACCTCCTCGTCCCGGTTTCCCGAGACGTAGGCCAGGTACACCGATTCGCCTTCGGCGATCGACACCCCACGCACCTCGGTATCGGCGGTGGCCGTACGCATGAACTCCTTCACCGGCACCGACCACCGGATCATCTCCTCGACCGCAGTCGGCATCAACGCCGGATCATTGCGTAGCCGGGCCAGCTGATCAGGGTGCTCGATCAGCGCGCGCAGGCCCCCGGAAATTCCATCCTTGGTGGTGTCGTGGCCCGCGCTGGCGACAATGACGTAGTAGGAAGCGGTGTCCATATCCGACATCGGCTCGCCGTTGATCAGACCATTGGCGATGGCCGAGGCCAGGTCGTCGGTCGGCTGCGCGCGCCGCGATGCGGTGAGGCTGGCGAAGTAGGAGAAGAAGTCCATCAGGACCGCCAGCATGTCCTCGAGGGTACTACCGCGCTGGTGCTCGGCGTCGTCGCCACCGAACATCTCCTGGGTGAGTTGCAGCATCCGGGGGAAATCCTCTTCGGGCAGGCCGAGGAGCGACAGGATGACGTAGAGCGGGTAGTTGACCGCGATATCGGTGACGAAATCGCATTCCGGCCCGATCTCACGCATCCGGTCGACATAGCGCTTGGCTAGTTCGTCGACACGGATCTTCAAGGCGCGCATGGCCTTTGGTCGGAACCAGTCGGCGCCGATCTTGCGCACGTCGCGGTGGTGGGGATCGTCCATATGGATCAGGGTGCGCAGACCGATACCCGCCTCCTGCTGGGCTTGGAGCAGGTCCTCGGCGTCGGCGGGCATCAGCAACGGTCGTGGACCGCTGACGAACAGGTTGTTATCTCGTTCGATCGCCATGATGTCGGCGTGTTTGGTGATGGCCCAGAAGGGCCGGTACGGCGGATTGTCCACCCAGGCGACCGGCTCATTCGCGCGTAGGTGTGTCAACGCGCTGTGCAGTCGCGGCTCGTCGCTGTACGCCAACGGATCGGCAAGCACCTGTCCCTCTTGGCTGGCTCGGTGCTCCTGGGTCGGCGTACTCATGTGTCGTCTCCTCAACGTCTGCATGTCGATAATTGACGGCTGTCAACTTCAGTGTCATGTAGTGACGCCGGTTACGCCACCACTTTGCCCGATGAGTGGCTCGTCTACCCTTCTAGGCGTGCCGAATGGATCGTCTCGTCGATGCCTAAAGGCTCTTGCGGCGATGTTTCTGGCGATGTTTCTGGCGGTGGTGCTGGTGGCCGGATGTGGCCACGGCAGCGGGCCGTCGCCGGCCGGTACCAGCGACCAATCCCACGCAGCCACTCCCGACCCCGGCCTCGCCGCGGGTGTGGTCCGGACGAAAACGGGTGTGGTCCGCGGCCTGGTCGGCTCGAATTACCAGTTGTTCCAAGGTGTCCCGTACGCCGCCGCCCCGGTCGGTCCGCTGCGGTGGCAACCGCCGCAGCCTGCCCCGCCGTGGCCGGGTATGCGTGATGCCAGTAAGCCGGGGTTGCGGTGTATCCAGGACACGTCGCAGGATCCTGATTTCGGCAGGCTGACCGGTGAGGACTGTCTGTCCCTGAACGTGTGGTCGCCCGCAGGTGCGGCGGGCAAACCCGTGATGGTCTGGATCCATGGCGGGGCATTCATCAACGGCAGCAGCGACCTCTACGACGCCCGTGCCCTGGCCACCAAGGGCGATATCGTCGTCGTCACCGTCAACTACCGGCTCGGTGCACTCGGATTCCTGGCTCACCCTGCCCTCGGTGAACAGGGCGAAGTCGGCAACTACGGGCTGCAGGATCAGCAAGCCGCACTGCGGTGGGTCCATGACAACATCGCCGGTTTCGGCGGCGACCCGGCCAAAGTGACCATCGCCGGGGAATCCGCGGGCGGGATGTCGGTCTGCGACCACTTGGTGGCGCCGGAATCCGCAGGGCTGTTCCGCGCCGCGATCATCCAGAGTGGGCCGTGCCAGGCGCAGGCTCCGGTGGCCAGCGCAGAACAGAGCAGCCTGCGGTACGCCCGGTCGGTGGGTTGCCCCGATGCGGCGACCGCGGCCACCTGCCTTCGGGCGCTGCCGCCGTCGGCTCTGGAGAAGCCGCCGTGGTACTTCCATATCGGCGCCGATGCGTTGACCGGGCCCGTCACGGGCACACCGACGCTGCCGGTCGATCCGGTTGCGGCCTTCGCTTCCGGCAATGCCGCGCGTGTGCCGGTGCTGATCGGCACCAACCATGATGAATTCACGCTCTTCACGGCCATTCAGTATCTGCGCCAGGGCCGATTGCCTTCCGCGGCCGACTATCCGAAGGAGCTGGCGGACACGTTCGGTGCCGACGGAGCGGCGGTCGCCGAGCGCTATCCGCTGTCGCGGTATGGCGGCAATGTGTCGCAGGCGTATTCGGCTGCGGTGACCGATGGGGTGTTCGCCTGTCTGGCCGACCGGATGGCCGGCGCGCTGGCCGGCGAGGCGCCGGTCTATGCCTACGAATTCAACGATCCCGACGCCCCGGCCCCGGAAACGCTGCGCCAGGTGCCTTTCAAGGTCGGCGCGAGTCACTCGCTGGAACTGCGTTACCTCTTCGATGTCGGTGGCGCCCCACCGCTGGACGGTGCGCAGCAGCAGCTATCGGAGCAGATGATCTCCTACTGGGGCCAGTTCGTGAGCACGGGAGTGCCGGGGTTGGCAGGTGCCCCCGTCTGGCCGCAGGTCGATGATCACGCCCCAGCGCGGCAGACGATGTCCTTCGAACCCACCGGCAGCCGGCTGATCACCACCTTCGGCGAAGATCATCAGTGCGGGTTCTGGGCGGGACTGGGCGAATTGCGCGGCGCGCGGTGAGTACTTTCGACGTGTTGATCCAGAGCTCACCGCGATCGCCACTCGAACTTCTTCGCAGTGGCTTCTATCTCAATCCCGGGGTGCGCGCGATCACCTGATCAGGGATTTGGAGGACGCCCGGATCTGAGGCATACTGTTCGGGTTGCCTTGAGCCGGGTTCGCTCGCCAGGGCTACGACCGGCGCCCTCACGGGCGCGTCCGGTCCCACCTTAGATCGATCTGAATTTTCAGAGCGGGCGAGGCTGCGTTAGGGCGACACACCCGACCGCGGGGGCCGGTGAACTTCAGACAGGTAAACAGCGGCGGCGTACGAGCGCAATTAGCGCTGTGACAGGCCAGGCCCGAAAGGGCCCAGTAGTAGTGAGGTAGGACACGCGTGGCGGGACAAAAGATCCGCATCAGGCTCAAGGCCTACGACCACGAGGCGATTGACGCCTCGGCGCGCAAGATCGTCGAGACGGTCACCCGTACGGGCGCCAGTGTGGTTGGCCCGGTGCCGCTGCCGACGGAGAAGAACATCTACTGCGTCATCCGGTCCCCGCATAAGTACAAGGACTCGCGGGAGCACTTCGAGATGCGCACCCATAAGCGACTCATCGACATCCTCGACCCGACGCCGAAGACCGTTGACGCCTTGATGCGCATCGATCTGCCGGCCAGCGTCGACGTCAACATTCAGTAGGAGACCCGAGAAAAATGGCTAGAAAAGGCATTTTGGGCACCAAGCTGGGCATGACGCAGGTGTTCGACGAGAACAACAAGGTTGTGCCCGTGACGGTCGTCAAGGCCGGACCCAACGTGGTGACCCGTATCCGTACCCAGGAGCTCGACGGCTACAGCGCCGTGCAGCTCGCGTACGGCGAGATCAGCCCGCGCAAGGTGAACAAGCCGGTCACCGGTCAGTACACCGCTGCAGGCGTCAACCCCCGCAGGCATCTCGCCGAGCTTCGTCTCGACGATGAAGCTGCCGCCGCCGATTACGAGGTCGGTCAGGAACTGACCGCCGAAATCTTCGCCGACGGCGCGTATGTCGATGTGACGGGTACGTCCAAGGGCAAGGGCTTCGCCGGCACCATGAAGCGGCACGGTTTCAAGGGCCAGGGCGCCAGCCACGGCGCGCAGGCTGTGCACCGTCGGCCCGGCTCGATCGGTGGCTGCGCCACCCCGGGTCGTGTCTTCAAGGGCACTCGCATGTCAGGCCGCATGGGCAGCGACAAGATCACCACGCAGAACCTGAAGGTGCACAAGGTCGACGCCGAGAACGGTGTGCTGTTGATCAAGGGTGCAATCCCGGGTCGTAACGGCGGACTGGTTATGGTGCGCAGCGCGATCAAACGAGGTGAGAAGTAATGGCTCTGAAGATTGACGTTCAGACCCCGGCGGGCAAGAAGGACGGCAGCGTCGAGTTGCCGGCCGAGCTGTTCGACGTCGAGGCGAATATTGCGCTGATGCACCAGGTGGTCATCGCGCAGTTGGCCGCCAAGCGTCAGGGCACGCACTCCACCAAGACCCGCGGTGAGGTCTCCGGCGGCGGCAAGAAGCCGTACCGCCAGAAGGGCACCGGTCGCGCCCGTCAGGGCTCGACCCGCTCGCCGCAGTTCGCCGGTGGCGGTGTGTCGCACGGCCCGAAGCCGCGTGACTACAGCCAGCGCACCCCCAAGAAGATGATCGCCGCCGCACTGCGTGGCGCACTTTCTGATCGGGCGCGCAACGACCGCATCCACGCGATCACCGAACTGATCGAGGGACAGACCCCGTCGACCAAGAGCGCGAAGGCGTTCCTGGCCGCCATCACCGAGCGCCGCAAGGTTCTCGTCGTGATCGGCCGCAGCGACGAGGTCGGCGCCAAGAGCGTGCGCAACCTGCCCGGTGTGCATGTCATCTCGCCGGATCAGCTCAACACCTACGACGTGCTCGACGCCGACGATGTGGTGTTCAGCGTCGAGGCGCTGGACGCGTACATCAGCTCTAATTCAAAGCAGGAGGCTTCAGTCTGATGGCAACCATCACTGATCCCCGCGACATCATCCTGGCCCCGGTCATCTCGGAGAAGTCGTACGGGCTGATCGAGGACAACGTCTACACGTTCGTGGTGCACCCCGATTCGAACAAGACCCAGATCAAGATCGCGATCGAGAAGATCTTCAAGGTCAAGGTTGATTCGGTGAACACGTTGAACCGGCAGGGCAAGCGCAAGCGCACCCGGGTGGGATACGGAACCCGCAAGAGCACCAAGCGTGCCCTTGTCACCCTGGCTCCCGGCAGCAAGCCGATCGACCTGTTCGGAGCACCGGCCTAACCGGCCGGCGGAAGCACAGAGGACTTAAACAGACATGGCAATTCGCAAGTACAAGCCGACGACCCCGGGTCGCCGCGGCTCCAGCGTCTCCGATTTCGCTGAGATCACGCGTTCGACACCGGAGAAGTCGCTGATCCGCCCGCTGCACAGCACGGGTGGCCGCAACGCGCACGGTCGTATCACGACGCGTCACAAGGGTGGCGGCCACAAGCGCGCCTACCGGGTGATCGATTTCCGTCGCCACGACAAGGACGGCATCAACGCCAAGGTCGCGGAGATCGAATACGACCCCAACCGCACCGCGAACATTGCGCTGCTTCATTACCTCGATGGCGAGAAGCGTTACATCATCGCGCCGCAGGGACTGAAGCAGGGCGACACGATCGAGCAGGGCCCCAACGCCGATATCAAGCCGGGTAACAACCTGCCGATGCGCAACATCCCGTCGGGCACCGTGATCCATGCGGTGGAGCTGCGTCCGGGCGGCGGTGCCAAGCTGGCTCGCTCGGCCGGGGTCAGCATCCAGTTGCTCGGCAAGGAAGGCAGCTACGCCTCGCTGCGCATGCCCAGTGGTGAAATTCGCCGCGTCGACGTGCGCTGCCGCGCCACCGTCGGCGAGGTCGGCAACGCCGAGCAGTCGAATATCAACTGGGGCAAGGCCGGCCGCATGCGGTGGAAGGGCAAGCGCCCGACCGTCCGTGGTGTCGTGATGAACCCGGTCGACCACCCGCACGGCGGTGGTGAGGGTAAGACCTCCGGTGGTCGCCACCCGGTCAGCCCGTGGGGTAAGCCGGAAGGCCGCACCCGCAAGCCCAACAAGCCGAGCGACAAGCTCATCGTCCGACGCCGGCGCACCGGCAAGAATAAGCGCTAGGAGTAGCCAGCGATGCCACGCAGCCTGAAGAAGGGCCCGTTCGTCGACGACCATCTGCTCAAGAAGGTCGACGTTCAGAACGAGAAGAACAGCAAGCAGGTCATCAAGACCTGGTCCCGTCGGTCGACCATCATCCCCGACTTCATCGGACACACCTTCGCCGTCCACGACGGTCGTAAGCACGTGCCGGTGTTCGTCTCGGAGTCGATGGTCGGGCACAAGCTCGGCGAGTTCGCCCCGACGCGGACCTTCAAGGGTCATATCAAGGACGACCGGAAAGCGAAGCGGCGGTAATGAGTACACCTGTTATCGAGTATCCGTCTGCGACGGCGGTGGCACGGTTCGTGCACATGTCGCCGACCAAGGCGCGCCGCGTGATCGACCTGGTCCGTGGCAAGTCTGTGGCCGAGGCGCTGGACATCCTGCGCTGGGCGCCGCAGGAAGCCAGCGAGCCGGTTGCCAAGGTCATCGCGAGCGCTGCCGCCAACGCGCAGAACAACGAAGGTCTGGATCCGGCGACTCTCGTGGTCGCCACCATCCACGCCGACGGTGGCCCGACCGCCAAGCGCATCCGGCCGCGCGCACAGGGTCGCGCCTTCCGGATCCGCAAGCGCACCAGCCACATCACGGTGATCGTTGAGAGCCGGCCCGACAAAAAGGGTGGGCGGAAGGTCTCGACTTCGGTCAGCGCAACGCGTTCGCGTCGCGCGCAGGCCAGCAAGGCCGCCACCTCCAAGAAGGCACCCGCCAAGACTGCTGAGGCTTCTAGCGAAGCGAAGGGAGGCTCGCAGTAGTGGGCCAGAAGATCAACCCCCACGGCTTCCGACTCGGTATCACCACCGACTGGAAGTCCCGGTGGTACGCCGACAAGCAGTACGCGGATTACGTCAAGGAAGACGTCGCGATCCGTCGCCTGCTGGCCACTGGCCTCGAGCGCGCCGGTATCGCCGATGTGGAGATCGAGCGCACCCGTGACCGGGTCCGCGTTGACATCCACACCGCGCGTCCCGGCATCGTCATCGGCCGTCGCGGCACCGAGGCCGATCGCATCCGTGCCGACCTGGAGAAGCTGACCAAGAAGCAGGTTCAGCTCAACATCCTCGAGGTCAAGAACCCTGAGTCGGTGGCTCAGCTGGTGGCCCAGGGTGTCGCGGAGCAGCTGAGCAACCGCGTGGCGTTCCGCCGCGCGATGCGCAAGGCCATCCAGTCGGCAATGCGCCAGCCCAACGTCAAGGGCATCCGGGTGCAGTGCTCCGGTCGCCTCGGCGGTGCGGAGATGAGCCGCTCGGAGTTCTACCGCGAAGGTCGCGTCCCGCTGCACACGCTGCGCGCGGATATCGACTACGGCCTCTATGAGGCAAAGACCACCTTCGGCCGGATCGGCGTGAAGGTCTGGATCTACAAGGGCGACATCGTCGGTGGTAAGCGTGAGCTGACCGCGGCGGCACCCGCAGGCGCTGATCGGCCGCGCCGTGAGCGTCCGACGGGCGCCACCCGGCCGCGCCGCAGCGGTGCCTCTGGCACCACCGCGACGAGCACCGACGCAGGTCGCGCGGCGACTGAAAACCCGGCAGAGGCACCGGTGGCCACTGAGGCACCGGCCGCCACTGAGGCTGCAGCCGTCGAGGCTACTGCTGCTCCCGAAGCAGCTGAAAACACGGAGAGCTAGATATGTTGATTCCCCGTAAGGTCGCGCACCGCAAGCAGCACCACCCTCGCCAGCGCGGGATCGCCAGTGGTGGCACCTCGGTGAGCTTCGGTGACTACGGTATCCAGGCTCTGGAGCACACCTACCTCACCAACCGGCAGATCGAGGCCGCTCGTATCGCCATCAACCGCCACATCAAGCGTGGTGGCAAGGTGTGGATCAACGTGTTCCCCGACCGTCCCCTGACCAAGAAGCCTGCCGAGACCCGCATGGGTTCCGGTAAGGGTTCGCCGGAATGGTGGATCGCCAACGTGAAGCCCGGACGCGTGTTGTTCGAGCTGAGCTACCCCGATGAAAAAGTTGCACGGGAAGCATTGACCCGTGCCATCCACAAGCTGCCGATCAAGGCACGCATCATTACCCGAGAGGAGCAGTTCTGATGGCAGTGGGAACCCCCGCTGGCGAACTGCGCGAGCTCACCGACGAAGAGTTGGCCGACCGCGTCCGCGAGTCCAAGGAAGAGCTGTTCAACCTTCGCTTCCAGATGGCTACCGGCCAGCTCGACAACAACCGTCGGCTTCGTACGGTGCGACATGAAATTGCGCGCGTCTACACGGTGCTGCGCGAACGTGAACTGGGTCTGGCTTCCGGACCCGTTGGTGAGGATTCGTAATGGCAGACCAGAAGACAGAAGCGGGCCAGAAGCACACGCCCGCCACAGAAGAGGTCCGTGGCCGTCGCAAGACCGCCATCGGCTACGTGGTGAGCGACAAGATGCAGAAGACCATCGTCGTCGAGCTCGAGGCGCGTCACCGGCATCCGCTGTACGGCAAGATCATTCGCACCACGACCAAGGTCAAGGCGCATGACGAGAACGGTACCGCCGGTATCGGCGACCGGGTGTCTCTGATGGAGACCCGCCCGCTCTCGGCGACCAAGCGCTGGCGCCTGGTCGAGGTCCTCGAGCGCGCGAAGTAACACCGCCAGGACGTCAGATCCGCAACGACTCCCGACACACGTACGGCGTGTCGGGAGTTTTTGCGCGTGTACGGAATATCGCGGCACCCCTGCGGCGGTTGGCAAATACTGTCGGTAATGCTCTGAGCTTGTAGTCTTCGGCTACGCCCGCCCGGGTGTGCTCAGGTGCGGGACGTCGTGACGCCTGTTCCCGTCGAATCACCATCCGCCAGTGGCTTTTTCCGGGCGGCGCTTCGCGATCGTAGCGGCCGCCGATCCGGGGCCGGTATCAGGGCGACACCACTGTGCCGTTGCTGCCAAAAGAATCGCAAACATTTGCTCGGCGGCTGAATTGTCGGGTGTCGGGCATGCCTGTTTTTCGAACGAGCGCTAATGCGGGCGAGGCGGAATGGCGCTGGCATTTGCGAGAAACCCGCACTTAGGGCCGTTTTAGGCGGAGTGGCAAAGGCCCCAAAGGGTTTCCTATCTTTACCTGCGCCCGTATATGCGTGTTTCACGCAATTTTGGCAATGTGTTTGCGGGAGTAGAGAATCCCCACCACTATTCGGCCGTGATAGCTGGTAAAAGGGTCGTTCGCACGATGGTGGCGATGTGTGCGACCGCGGTTGCTGTAGGTATCAGTTCGCCGGCGGCGTGGTCGGCTCCGGGAGATGGTGGCCTCGTTGCCGACGCGCCCCGGCTGAGTCTGCAACAGGTGGGCACCGATCCGGTATTGGCCTTTTATGGCACCGAGGGCGTCACCTCGATCACCGTCCCCGTGCCGCTCGGTCTGGTGCCGGGTGACCTGAGTGCAGTTGTCGAACTCCCGGTGAATCTGGGTAGCGGGACTCTGACTGTCACGCAGGACAACCGGACGCTCTCGCGGGTGGTTTTGCCCGACGTGGACCGGGTGCCGATCACCATTCCGCTCGACGGCGTGGCTGTCGTGGACAACGCAGTCACCCTGACGTTGCGCAGCTATCTGTCGCCGCTACCGGGCTACTGCCTCGACCCGACCAATCCGCTTCGCCTCGTGGATGCCGTCATCGGATATCTCGGCGTCGAAAGCGCGCCGCAGACGATCGCCGACTTCCTGCCGCCGGTCCTGCAACAGCTCAATCTCTTCGTATCGCCGGTGCCGACGCGCGCCGAGTCCGATGCGGCCATCCGGCTGTCGACCGCGGTGGTCGCGCACTACGGCAAGCAGAATCCTGCGGTGACGATATCGCCTCTGCCGCAGGGCGAAGTCGCGCCGCTGGATCCGTCACTGCCGATGCAGCGCAATATCGTCATCCGGGAATCTCCCGACATCGGTGTGGCGTTGGTCGGCGATATCGGTGTGCCCGCACTGTCGATCAGCGGCCCTGCCAGTGAACTGACGAATCAGAGCCGGCTGATGTCCAGCGGCATTGGCCGCCTCGCCCTGAGTTCGAAAGCCGTTGTCGGACCGCTTCGGTCGAGTCCGCAACTGGCGGCCGACAATACGACGATGCGCCAGCTCGGCCAGCCGGGCGTGAACGCGACAGCCCTGTCGCCGCAGGTGTCCATCGCGTTGGACCAGACCCGTCTCGGCCGACCGGCCCATGACATTCGGGTGCATCTTCAGGGTTCCCACACCCCGTTGCCGTCGGAGGTCGGCGGTCAGCTTGTCGTGGCCATCGGTGGCGAGGTCATCGACCGTTGGCCCGCCGACAACACCGGAACGATCAATCGTTGGGTGGACATCCCTGACCGTCTGTTGCAGCGCTATACGAATTTGGGTGTGGCCCTCAACATCAGCGGAAACACCGGTCGCTGCGGCGAGTTCCAGCCGATCACGCTGACCATTGACGGCGACAGCCCGATTCAGAGTTCGCTTTCGACGCCGCCGGTACCCGGTGGATTCCAGGCATTACCGCAGGCGTTCATGCCGCGCGTGCAAATCGGCATCGGTGACGGTTTCGACGACACCAGGCGCGCGGTCGACATCATGGTCGGCTTACAACGCCTGAGCGCATTGCCATTCGACACCGCCGTCACATCCGTCGATGAGGCCATCACCTCGGCCGGGCCCGCTGTCGTGGTGGCCGCGGCCGGTTGGACCGACACCGCGACCACCTTGCCCGTTGCCATGAACACCTCGGGCGAGATCACCGTCCAGAACGTCGACGGCAGCGGTGCCGAAGGCACGTTGACCCTTGATCCCGGATCGCCGTTCGGCTCGCTACAGACGATGTACGACGGTAAGCGGACGCTGTTGGTGGCCACCTCGAATAATGCTCCGGAAGAGGTCGATGCACTGCTGGGGTGGCTCGATTCGAATGTGCAGCGGTG
Organism: Mycobacterium sp.; assembly: GCF_965229105.1. GTDB lineage: Bacteria > Actinomycetota > Actinomycetes > Mycobacteriales > Mycobacteriaceae > Mycobacterium. Next base: position 5,858,100 of record NZ_OZ245858.1, on the reverse strand, counting down.
GTCGGGCCTGACCGGGAATGCGCTGATTTCAGCACCGGGGCGTGAGCCCATGTTGCTCTCCACCGATGCGGCCGCCGCCGCGCCGGCCGAGGCAACCACAGATCGGACGACACTGTATCTGGGTATCGGCGCCGCAGTGGTGGCGGTGGTCGCCGTCGGAGCCGGTCTGATCCTGCTGCGTAACCGACGTTCCAAGGCCTGAGCATGACCGTGATCGCCCCCGCCGATACCGAGCCCCCGCCGTCCCGATCACTGGCAGATCGGTATTACGCGACCAGTCCGTTGTTCCGGGCGGGGCTGCGATGGGTGCTGATCGCTAGTTGCACCATTATGGCGTTCTACCCGAGCCTGGTGAGTTTGCTGCAGACCACCCACGCCGGTGGTATCGGCGGATACGTGTGGACGGTGCCGACGGCCGCGTTCCTGGCCGCCGTCGGTGTGGCTCGCCGCCATCGCAACGAGCTGCCGATTCACGACCGCCAGACGGACATCATCGTCGGACTCCTGGGCCTTATTCTGGCCTTGTTGGTCAAGGGCGTATTGCTGGCCCGGTTCGATCTGTACTTCCATCTGCTGCACCTCGATCTGGTGGCACTGTGGCTGTTCGTCCTCAGCAGCAGCATCGTGCTGTTCGGCTTGCGCCCGGTGACGCGATTCGCGTCGATCTGGGGCTTGTTGACGATGATGTTTCCGCTGCCCTATTACCTGATGGTGATCGTGCTCGGCGGTGGCAACTTCGCCGCAGGCGCGGCAACCCTGGTGATCGCCGGTACTGCCACCGGCATCGCGGTGGGCCGGACCACGGAGCGGGGTTTGATCGGGGCGGCCGCGGCCTATGGAGTCGGGTTGACCGTGCTGGTGATCATGGATGTCTTCTTTCCCGATTCGCCGCTGATTGCCTTTCAACAGATTCCGGCATACACCGCCATCGTTTCGGTGGGCCTGGTGATGTATCTACGGGCGCGCCGCGGTGTACCAAAGCGGATCCTGGATCGCCAAGTGGAACCCCTTGCCGCCAAACAGGTCTGGTCTGCGATCCCATTGGTCATCGCGGTGGCGATCGTGCTGGCCCTGGTCGGTCTTCCCACGTCGGCGTTCTCCACCGTCGTTGTTCAGCCTGCACCCGGGGAGCTGACCTTCGGCCAGCCGCTGGTGGCACCACAAGGGTGGCAGACCACCGCGCGGACCAACTACCGGCAGGTAAGCCGGTTCTATGGTGCCGACGCGGTCCTGGTCCGCCAGGCGATGACGGCCGACGTCGGAGACCCACGTTTCGACAAATTCTCGCGGCCGCGCACGGTCATGGTGGACAACATCGTCAGCCAGCGGCCTTTCTCGTTCGACGTATATCCGGGCCGAATGATCTATGGCCTGACCGATTCCCGGTTCAGCGTCACCCGCACGGTCGACCTCGGCTACGGGTTGAAGGGCCAGCTACTTTCGGTGGTCGACGACAACCTGCTGATCACCTGGAACTCGTTGCGCTTCGCCTGGGGAAATGACCAGAAGGCGCAGCGCGTCTCCATCTTCGCCGTCGACAACCACGACCCCAATGCACCGTTCCCGACCCCGACGGGCACCCTGCCGTCGACCCTGCGCACGATGTTCACGCTGCTGTTCCGCGGTAACGCCGTCCTCGACGAGAAGACGCCGAGCTACAAAGACGCCGACCTGCTCACCGAGTTCGGCCGCAAGTTGGTGGCTGCGCAGTTCGGCGCGTCGGCGGGCAGACGGTGAGCACCGGTAGCGAGGGCCCGGTGTCCAACCCGGTCCAAGTGGCGAACGAGGCAGAGCGGATGTACGCGCTCGATCGCGCCATCAACGGCCTGCGCGAGGATGATCCGCTGGGTTCGGCATCTGTTCCGGTGACCGTCGGGCAGCGGGTGATCCTGTGGTCGCTACTCGTCATCGTGGTCGGTTGTGCCATTTGGGATCCGATGCGCACCGCGATCGTCCTGATCGGTATTTGCACCTTCGGCTATCTGTTGACGATGGGGGATCGCCTGCTGATCTTCCGGCAGGGCCTGGCATCGCGCGCCATCGAGATCACCGAGGAAGAGGCCCGCGAGATACCGGATGCCGACCTCCCGCGGTACACGATCCTGGTGCCGGCCTATAACGAGCCGGAGGTGGTCGGCGACCTGATCGGCGCCATGGCCCGACTGGAATACCCAACCGAAAAGCTGCAGGTGCTGCTGCTGCTGGAAGAAGATGACGACGTAACCATCGAGGCGGCGCAGAACTGCGCCCAGTCCGATGCGATCACCATCTGCCTGGTGCCCCCGGCCGAACCCCGCACCAAACCGAAGGCCTGTAACTACGGTCTACATTTCGCCACCGGTGACATCATCACCATCTACGACGCCGAGGACCTACCTGAGCCGCTCCAACTGCGTCGGGTGGTGACGGCTTTCAGCATTCTGCCCGATACGGTGGCCTGCATTCAGGCGAAGTTGGTGTACCACAACGGACATCAGAACATCCTCACCGGTTGGTTCACTGCCGAGTACGGTCTGTGGTTCGGTTATCTGCTGCCGGGCATGATGGGTAGCTCCTCGCCAATCCCGTTGGGCGGCACCTCTAATCACCTCCGTAAGGATGTGATGGATGAGATCGGTGCCTGGGATCCGTTCAACGTCACCGAAGATGCGGACCTGGGGCTGCGGATCGCGGCGAACGGATACCGCACCGCAGTCATCGATTCGACCACTCTGGAAGAAGCCAACAGCGACGGGATCAACTGGATCCGGCAGCGCTCGCGGTGGTACAAGGGCAACCTGCAAACCTGGCTGGTACAGATCAGGCGCCCCATTCGGCTGTTGCGCACCATCGGTTTCCGAAACTTCGTCCGGTTCAATCTGGTATTAGCCGGTACCCCGATCATCGCGGTGCTGAACCTGCTGTTTTGGATGATCACCGCGCTGTGGTTCCTCGGTCAGCCCGGCATCGTCGAAGACGTGTTCCCGCCGATCATCTACTTCCCTGCGCTGATCGCCCTGGTACTCGGCAACGCCGCAACGTTGTACATGAATCTGATCGCCCTGCGCGAGGACGACCGATCAGATTTGTTGTGGCCTGCGCTCACGGTGCCTATTTTCTGGGTGATGATGAGCGTCGCTGCGGCCAAGGGCGTCTACCAGATGATCCGAAATCCGTCCTACTGGGAGAAGACGTTCCACGGGTTGACCACCAAGGTCGACCTCGACGAACTCGACGCTGAGTCAGCCGAAAAGCAGTCAGCCCAACAGACATGAACACGATCGGCTGGTCGGACCGTCGACTGAAGCTCTCGGCTTTCTTCCTCGCGTTCGCGCTTTATCTGGGTGTCGGCTTCTGGCTGCAGGTGCAGCACGGCTTCATTCTCGGCGATGCGCTGTCGCGGGTATCGGCAGCCCAGGCCGTGGTATTCAGTCGCGATCCGCACCTGGCCGCCATCGGCTTTATTTTCACCCCGCTGACCGCGCTGGTGCAGGTTCCGCCCATTCTGTTCGCGCCCTTGTGGCCCGATATCTCCGCCAGGGCTTTTTCCGGAACGATCATGTCGTCGTTCTTCATGGCCGCTGCCGTTGCACAGATCCTCACCATGGGCGTCGACCGAGGATTACCGCGCGGCTACACGTTGGCGATCACCGTGTTGTTCGCCCTGAATCCGATGATCATCTTCTACGGCTCCAACGGGATGAGCGAGGCGCCGTTCATTTTCTTCATGTCCTGGGCCGTCCGTCGGCTGATCCTGTGGATGCTCGACGATGACGTCCACCATCTGGTCACCGCGGGCGGTATCGCCATGGGGTTGGCGTACCTCACCCGGTACGACGCCGTGGCTTGTATTGCCGCAGCGGGCTTTCTGGTCGGCTTCACCACCTATCGGCGGGCCCGCAAGGAACCGCGGGCGCTCCGCGCGGCGATGGACCTGATCATGGTCGCCGTGCCCGGTTTCGCGTCGTTCGTCGGCTGGGCCGTCGTCAGCTGGTTGATCACCGGCGAAGCCTTCGCGCAGTTCACTTCCCAGTACGGCAACTCGGCGATCCTGGCGCAATCCGGCCAGACGAAGCCGGACTTCGCTGCGGGCCTCGGTTTCGCCACCGCCTGCACACTGCTGCTGGCCCCGACCTTGGTTCCGATCGCGGCCTGGGCCGTGGTCCGCAGATGGGGTAAGCCGAACTGGCGGGTGTTGCTGGTTCCGCTGCTGATCTACGGTTCGGCGCTGGCATTCCAGGCCTACAGCTATGCCTCGGGATCGACGTTCCCGTTCCTGCGGTTCTACATCATCGCCATTCCGCTCACCGCCTGCCTGGCCATCCTGGCCGTTCCCGACGGGGTGCTGGTACCGGCCAAACGTCGAGGCCGATATGCCCCACCGCTGTCGCCGCCAGAACCACGCCCGCGTCAAAGGTGGGCTGCTTACCTCCCGGTGGCTGCGGCTTTTGCCTTGGCCATCCCGATCACCGCGTGGGGGATGGGGCAGCCGAAGTACGCCCCGCAGGAATACGCACTCGGTGCTGTGCTGTCGCCCGAACCGGACAGTGTCAGCAAGCAGAAGGCCCTCGAACATCGCATCGCAGCGTCGTTCTCCACCGAACGCGATATCGCGCACTACCTGGAGTCGTTGCACCTGCCTCCGAGTTCGGTGATCACCGACACCATCTACGGTTTCGCGATTATCGCGGCATCGCAGCGTCCTGACACCTTTGTGGTGCCATCGGATCCGGACTTCACCACACTGCTCAACAGTCCATCGGAATCCGGGGTGAAATACCTGCTTGCGGTGCCGCCGTCGGGCCGCGGAACCGCCGATGCCCTCAACCGGCGCTATCCGACGTTGTACGACACAGGGGCCGATATCGCGACACTGGAGCTGGAGATTCCCAATGACGGTGACAGCCAGCCGAACTGGCGCCTGTATCGGGTGAACGAGTCGGTGGCGCAACGATAGCCGCGAAGGGGCAGCTCGGCGCGCCGAGCCGTGACCAAATTCAGCAGTTGGCAGGCGTGAAGTCGGTGTACTGTGCGGGCGACGGCGGGGCAGCGTGAACGGCCTCGCCACCAATGAGAACGGAGTCTGAAATGGCCACCGAGTTCCACGGCAAGATCGAGCTGGATATCCGCGATTCAGAGGCGGATTGGGGTCCCTTTGCGGCGCCGACAGCGCCAGAAGGCGCTCCCAATGTGCTCTATCTCGTCTGGGATGACACCGGAATCGCCACCTGGGACTGCTTCGGTGGCCTGGTCGATATGCCGAATATGAGCCGAATTGCCGAGCGTGGCGTGCGGCTGTCGCAGTTCCACACCACCGCGCTGTGCTCCCCGACGCGCGCGGCGCTGTTGACTGGTCGCAATCCCACCTCTGTCGGGATGGCGACCATCGAAGAATTCACCGACGGATTTCCCAACTGCAGCGGGCGTATTCCGTTGGAGACCGCGCTACTTCCCGAGGTATTGGCCGAACGAGGCTGGAACACCTACTGCGTGGGCAAGTGGCACCTCACCCCGTTGGAAGAGTCGAATCTCGCGTCGACCAAACGGCATTGGCCGCTGTCACGCGGTTTCGAGCGGTTCTACGGGTTCATGGGCGGCGAGACCGACCAGTGGTATCCGGAGCTCGTCTACGACAACCATCCGGTGGCCCCGCCCGCGACGCCGGAGGAGGGGTATCACCTGTCCAAGGACATCGCCGACCGGACCATTGAGTTCATCCGTGACGCCAAGGTGATCGCCCCCGACCGACCCTGGTTCTCCTATGTCTGCCCCGGCGCCGGGCACGCGCCGCATCACATCTTCAAAGACTGGGCAGACAAATATGCCGGTCGCTTCGATATGGGTTACGAGCAGTACCGCGAGATCGTCCTGGAGAACCAGAAGCGGCTGGGAATCGTCCCGCCCGATACCGAACTGTCACCGGTCAATCCCTATGCCGAGACCACGGGTCCGAACGGCGAACCGTGGCCACTGCAGGACACCGTGCGGCCGTGGGAGTCTCTCGACGACGAAGAGAAGCGGTTGTTCGCCCGGATGGCCGAGGTGTTCGCCGGCTTCATGAGCTACACCGATGAGCAGATCGGTCGGATCCTGGACTATCTGGAGGAGTCCGGCCAGCTCGACAACACCATCGTCGTCGTCATCTCCGATAACGGAGCCAGCGGCGAAGGCGGGCCGAACGGATCGGTCAACGAGGGCAAATTCTTCAACGGCTATATCGACACCGTCGAGGAAAGCATGCGGTTCTACGACCAACTCGGCGGACCGGAGACCTACAACCATTACCCGATCGGGTGGGCGATGGCCTTCAACACCCCGTACAAACTGTTCAAGCGTTATGCCTCGCACGAGGGCGGTATCGCCGATCCGGCCATCATCTCGTGGCCCAAAGGTATTGCCGCGCATGGTGAAGTGCACGACAACTACGTCAACGTCGCCGATATCACCCCGACGGTCCTCGACCTGCTCGGCATCACGCCGCCCGCCACGGTACGCGGAATCCCGCAGAGACCCCTCGAAGGCATCAGTTTCAAAGCCGCACTGCAGAATTCGGATACTCCGACCGGCAAGACCACCCAGTTCTACACCATGCTGGGTACTCGCGGCATCTGGCAGCAGGGCTGGTTCGCCAACACCGTGCACGCCGCCAGCCCGGCCGGCTGGGGTCATTTCGACGCAGACCGCTGGGAGCTGTACAACATTGCCGCAGACCGCAGTCAGTGCCACGACCTGGCGGCGCAGCATCCGGAGAAGCTCGAAGAACTCAAGGCGGCGTGGTTCGCCGAGGCGGAGAAATACAACGGGCTACCGCTGGCGGATCTGAACATCTTCGAGACCCTGGGCCGGTTCCGGCCGTATCTGTCGGTCGACCGGAAGAACTTCACCTACTACCCGGGTACGGCCGAGGTCGGTAGTGGTGCGGCGGTCGAACTGCGCGGACAGTCCTATTCGGTGCTGGCCGAAGTGGTCGTGGATTCGGCCGACGTGGCGGGGGTGGTGTTCAAACACGGTGCCGGACACGGTGGGCATGTGCTGTTCGTGCAGGACGGCCGACTGCAGTACGTCTACAACTTCATGGGCGAGGAGGAGCAGCGGGTATCCGCACCCGATCCACTTCCGTTGGGCAGTAACATCTTTGGCGTTCGATATGAGCGCACCGGGACCGTTGAAGGCAGCCACACCCCACTGGGTGACGTATCGCTCTACGTAGACGATGTCGTCGTGGCGACGCGGTCGGGCGTGCGATCGCACCCCGGCAGCTTCGGGCTGGCCGGCGGCGGGGTCAGCGTCGGACGCAACGGCGGGCAGGCGGTATCCAGCGCCTATCAGACGCCGTATGAGTTCACCGGTGGAACCATCGTCAAGGTTGTCGTCGACATCTCCGGCACGCCCTACATCGATACCGAGAAGGAACTGGCGGCGGCGTTCGCCAGAGATTGACATGTGGTCTCCAACGACCCGTACGGTCGCTGCGGCGTTACTCGTCGCCGCGGCGACCGCCGGGTGCGGTGGCAGCGGTGAGACCGACGTCGCGTCCAGTTCGACGCCGGTCGCTTCCACGGCGGCGACAACAACAGCGACAGCCTTACCGACCTCGACACCGACCTCGACACCGACAGGGTCGTCCGGATCCTTCGAATTGCCCGCCTACGGCGTCGAACCCACCACCAGGACCTCGTTGCCGCCCAATGCCGACACATGTCCGGTGGACGGCACGGGCAACGTCACCTTCGGTGCGAAAGTTTCCGATCCGGCGGCACCACAGCTGGTGATCGGTGTGCCTGCCGGGTTCCTGCCGTCCACCGGAGAGGGTGATGTGGCGGTGACGATGCCAGGACCCGACGGTATGTCAGCGACGGTAACGATCGCGGCCACCGAATTGACACCGGAGGCCGCATTCAAGCAGTACGGCGACAAGCTCACCGCCGGAACGGAATTCAGCTCAATCAGCGTGTTGCCCGGCGACCTCTGCGGATACAGCGGTCAACGGCTGATGGGCAGTCTGGCCGCCAAGCCGGGGCAGGCGAAAGAGTTTCGCGACCGGATCGTGCACATCTGGACCAACACCAAGAACTATCTTGTTGCCGTTCACCTGGAGGGGGCCACCGGTGTGGCCGGCTTCGATGCGGCCGAGTCGGTGTTGATGGCGGACTTCGGAATCGTCATACCCTGAATCCGTGCTCACCGAGTTGATCGAGGTGCCGGGTGCGTCGTTCCGGATGGGGTCGACGCGGTTCTACCCGGAGGAAGCCCCCAGCCATCCCGTGACGGTGGCGGGCTTTGCGATGGAACGGCACCCGGTCACCAACGCGCAATTCGCCGAGTTCGTTGCCGCCACCGGTTACGTCACCGTCGCCGAACAGCCCCTGGATCCGGTGCTCTACCCGGGGGTGGCCGCGGCAGACCTGCTACCTGGGGCGTTGATTTTCCGGCCCTCGGTGGGCCCGGTCGACCTGCGCGACTGGCGGCAGTGGTGGGACTGGTCACCCGGTGCGTGCTGGCGCCATCCGTTCGGACCCGACACCGGAATCGCAGATAAAGCCGAGCATCCGGTGGTGCAGGTCGCCTATCCCGATGCTGTCGCCTACGCGGCCTGGGCGGGCCGTCGGCTGCCGACCGAAGCCGAATGGGAGTACGCCGCGGGCGGTGGCGCGGACACCACCTACGCCTGGGGTGACGAGCCTGCGCCCGGCGGAGTGCTGAGGGCGAACACCTGGCAGGGCCGCTTTCCCTACCGCAACGACGGCGCCGCCGGGTGGGTCGGCACCTCGCCGGTGGGCGCATTCCCGGCGGGCGCATTCGGGTTGGTCGACATGATCGGCAACGTCTGGGAATGGACGTCTACCCGGTACACCCCGCGCCATCGGCCCGGGGAGCGGGAAACGGCCGGGGGGCAGGAAAAGGCTTGTTGCACCCCCAGCCATGCCCCCGACCCCACCGTCAACCAGGCACTCAAGGGCGGATCGCATCTGTGCGCCCCCGAGTACTGTCACCGATACCGGCCCGCGGCCCGCTCGCCGCAGTCTCAGGACAGTGCCACCACACACATCGGATTTCGCTGCGCCGCCGACCTGCCCTGATGGTGAGCTGGAGCGATTTGGGTATTACCAGGTCGTCCCCTAGAATCTAGGGGTTGCCTTGAGCAGACCTCGGTTGGTTCAACCCTGCGTGCTCTTTGGGTGACGAGAATGTCTCGAACGTTTTGTTGTACAAGACCGCGCACGTCAGGTCGGAATCTGCCGTGCACACAGTAACCAGGTCGAGGAGATCTAGTGATTCAGCAGGAATCGCGAGTGAAGATCGCCGATAACACGGGCGCCAAGGAAATCTTGTGCATCCGCGTGCTCGGCGGCTCGTCGCGGCGCTACGCAGGCATCGGTGATGTCATCGTGGCCACCGTCAAGGACGCCATCCCCGGCGGCAACGTCAAGAAGGGCGACGTCGTCAAGGCGGTCATCGTCCGCACCGTCAAAGAGCGTCGTCGCGCCGACGGCAGCTACATCAAGTTCGACGAGAACGCTGCCGTCATCATCAAGGCCGATAACGATCCCCGCGGCACGCGCATCTTCGGCCCGGTCGGTCGCGAGCTGCGCGAGAAGAAGTTCATGAAGATCGTCTCCCTCGCTCCGGAGGTGCTGTAGATGAAGATCCACAAAGGCGACACCGTTCTGGTCATCGCAGGCAAAGACAAGGGCGCCCGGGGCAAGGTCCTGCAGGCGTTCCCGACCCGCAACCGCATCCTCGTTGAGGGCGTCAACCGGATCAAGAAGCACACCGCCGTCTCGCAGAATGAGCGCGGCGCATCCTCGGGCGGCATCGTCACCCAGGAAGCAGCTATCCACGTGTCGAACGTGATGGTCATCGACTCCGACGGCAAGCCGGCCCGGATCGGCTACCGCACCGACGAGGAGTCCGGCAAGCGCGTCCGCGTCTCCAAGCGCAACGGCAAGGACATCTGACGAACATGACAACCGTAGAAACTTCCGAGAAGGTCCAGCCCCGGCTGAAGGCTCGCTACCGCGAAGAAATCAAGCCCGCGCTGAACGAAGAGTTCAAATACCCCAACGTCATGCTGATCCCGGGCGTGGTCAAGGTCGTCGTCAACATGGGTGTCGGTGACGCCGCCCGCGACGCGAAGCTGATCAACGGTGCGGTCAACGACCTGGCCCTGATCACCGGTCAGAAGCCGGAGATCCGTAAGGCCCGCAAGTCGATCGCCCAGTTCAAGCTGCGCGAAGGCATGCCGATCGGTGCGCGGGTCACGCTGCGCGGCGATCGGATGTGGGAGTTCCTCGACCGACTGGTCTCGGTCGCGCTGCCCCGTATCCGCGACTTCCGTGGCCTCTCGGCCAAGCAGTTCGACGGCACCGGCAACTACACCTTCGGCCTGACCGAGCAGTCGATGTTCCATGAGATCGACATCGACAGCATCGACCGGCCCCGTGGCATGGACATCACCGTCGTCACCTCGGCGACTAATGACGATGAAGGACGAGCGCTGCTGCGGGCCCTCGGCTTCCCGTTCAAGGAGAACTGAGCAGATGGCAAAGAAGGCATTGGTCATCAAGGCCAACAAGAAGCCGAAGTTCGCAGTGCGTGGTTACACCCGCTGCAACCGGTGCGGTCGCCCGCACGCGGTGTACCGCAAGTTCGGGCTGTGCCGTATCTGCCTTCGCGAGATGGCACATGCCGGCGAACTGCCCGGCGTCCAGAAGTCCAGCTGGTAACCGGAACATTCCGGTCCACAGACCCTAGTTAAAAGGTGCGCAGTAGGCCCGCACAGCTTGTGCAGGGAACCGCTGCGAGGAAGGTGACACCGCTGTCATGACAATGACGGATCCAATCGCAGACTTCTTGACGCGTCTGCGTAACGCCAACTCGGCGTTCCACGACGAGGTGACTTTGCCGCACTCGAAGATCAAGGCGAATATCGCCGACATCCTCAAGCGCGAGGGTTACATCAACGACTACCGCACCGAAGATGCCCGCGTTGGCAAGTCGCTGGTGGTCTCGCTCAAGTACGGCCCGAGCCGTGAGCGCAGCATCGCCGGCCTCCGCCGGGTCAGCAAGCCCGGTCTCCGGGTGTACGCAAAATCCACCAATCTGCCCCGCGTGCTGGGTGGCCTTGGCGTGGCGATCATCTCCACGTCCTCTGGTCTGCTCACCGACCGTCAGGCGTCCCGAGCGGGCGTTGGCGGCGAAGTCCTCGCGTACGTCTGGTAGCGGGATAGGAGAACGGAACTATGTCGCGTATTGGAAAGCAGCCGGTCTTGATCCCGGCTGGTGTGGACGTCAACATCGACGGACAGAACGTGTCGGTCAAGGGCCCCAAGGGCACCCTGACCCTGGATGTGGCCGAGCCAATCTCGGTGTCGCGCAACGATGACGGCGCCATTGTGGTGGCCCGACCCAACGACGAGCGGCTCAACCGCTCGCTGCACGGGCTGTCGCGCACCCTGGTGGCCAACCTCATCACCGGTGTCACCGAGGGCTACACCAGGAAGATGGAGATCTTCGGAGTGGGCTACCGCGTCGTGCTCAAGGGCCAGACCCTGGAGTTCGCACTCGGCTACAGCCACCCGGTGATCATCGAGGCTCCCGAGGGCATCACCTTCGCCGTCGAAACCCCCACCAAGTTCTCGATCACCGGTATCGACAAGCAGAAGGTCGGCCAGATCTCGGCGAATATCCGCCGCCTGCGTCGCCCCGACCCGTACAAGGGCAAGGGCGTGCGGTACGAGGGTGAGCAGATCCGCCGCAAGGTCGGAAAGACAGGTAAGTAGTCATGGCTCAAACAGTTGAAGAGACCGGTAAGCGCGCGACGGTAGGCAAGAGCGTTTCGGCCACCCGCCGGGTGTCCCGCCTGCGTCGTCATAACCGACTGCGCAAGAAGGTGACCGGAACCGCTGAGCGTCCGCGCCTGGTGGTCAACCGCTCGTCGCGGCACATCCACGTCCAGCTGGTCAATGACTTGACCGGTACGACCATTGCGGCCGCCTCGTCCATCGAGGCCGACGTCCGTGGTGTCGATGGTGACAAGAAGGCGCACAGCGTCCGGGTCGGTCAGCTCATCGCTGAGCGTGCCAAGGCAGCCGGCGTCGAAACCATCGTGTTCGACCGCGGCGGTAACACCTACGGCGGGCGGATCGCGGCTCTGGCCGACGCCGCCCGTGAGAACGGACTGAAGTTCTAGTGCATACCAACGGAAGGACCGCATGATGGCGGAGCAGACGTCAGGTACTGAGGGCGCTGTGGCGGCCAGCAGTGCCGGAGCCGCCGGCGCAGCGGATACGCGTGGCGGAGGCCGCGGCGACAGTCGTGGTGATAATCGGGGTCGTCGCGACGACCGCGGTGGTGGCCGTGGCGGTCGCGACAGCGGCGGCGACAAGAGCAACTACCTTGAGCGCGTTGTCACCATCAACCGCGTCTCCAAGGTCGTCAAGGGTGGTCGGCGCTTCAGCTTCACCGCGCTGGTCATCGTCGGTGACGGCAAGGGCATGGTCGGTGTCGGCTACGGCAAGGCCAAAGAGGTTCCCGCCGCGATCGCCAAGGGCGTCGAAGAGGCTCGTAAGAACTTCTTCCGCGTTCCGCTGATCGGCAGCACCATCGTCCACCCCGTTCAGGGTGAGGCGGCTGCGGGTGTCGTGATGCTGCGTCCGGCCAGCCCGGGTACCGGTGTCATCGCCGGTGGCGCGTGCCGCGCCGTGCTGGAATGTGCTGGAGTGCACGACGTCCTGGCCAAGTCGCTGGGCAGCGACAACGCGATCAACGTGGTGCATGCCACCGTTGCCGCGCTGAAGATGATCCAGCGTCCCGAAGAGGTGGCGGCCCGTCGCGGTCTGCCGATCGAGGATGTTGCGCCGGCCGGAATGCTGCGCGCGCGTCGGGAAAGCGAAGCGCTGGCCGCGTCGGCAGCGCGTGAGGGAAGCAGCTAGTCATGGCATCTGAAAGTGGACAAGTGAAGATCACCCAGGTGCGCGGGACTGTTGGCGCACGTTGGACGCAGCGGGAAAGCCTGCGGACTCTGGGACTGCGCAAGATTCGCCAGTCCGTGGTCCGTGAGGACAACGCCCAGACGCGCGGCCTGATCAAGGTCGTGCACCATCTCGTCGAGGTCGAAGCAGTAGAGGAGGCAGCCAAATAATGACTGCCATCAAGTTGCATGATTTGAAGCCGGCTCCCGGTTCGAAGACCAAGAAGACCCGCGTTGGTCGCGGCGAGGGCTCGAAGGGTAAGACGGCTGGCCGCGGTACCAAGGGCACCGGGGCGCGCAAGAACGTCCCCGTGCGCTTCGAGGGCGGGCAGATGCCGATCCACATGCGGCTGCCCAAGCTCAAGGGCTTCCGCAACCGCTTCCGCACCGAGTACGCCGTGGTCAACCTCGGCGATCTCACCAAGGCGTTCCCCGAGGGTGGCGAGTTCGGCGTCGACGAGCTGGTTGCCAAGGGTCTGGTTCGTAAGAACACGCTGGTGAAGGTTCTCGGCGACGGCAAACTGACCGTCAAGGTCAACATCACGGCGCACAAGTTCAGTGGTAGCGCGCGCGAGGCGATCACCGCCGCGGGCGGCACGGCCACCGAGCTCTAAAGTCAGATAACGTGAAGGCCCCCGCCCCGGCGGGGGCCTTTTCGTTTCGCATCATCATCGAAAGCGTCTCCAACCCCGAGGAGCTGGACCATGACCCGCCACCGACGTAGCAGGGCCGTCACCGTAATACTGGCCGGGGCCTGCCTGAGCCTGGCGGCTGTGGTGGGTGCTGCCGGTGCGGGTGCCACCCCCGAGGACGACGCCTTCGCCAATGCGGTTGCACAATTGGGCATCCCGAACGACCAAGGGGTAAACCTGCCCGATGTCGGGCATAGCGTCTGCAACATGCTGAACACCGGACTGCAGGGCAGCGTCAATCCGGTTCCGGTGGTGCGTGGCGTGGTCAGCCAACTCCAGAGCGGCGGTCTTTCTCGCGCTCAGGCGGGCGGTCTGCTGCGGGTCGCGACAAGTATCTACTGCCCCGAGCACGCCGCACTCCTGGGCCGGTAGGTCAGGTTTGGCGCCGGGCGCCCACGACGTCGCGGAACAGGGCCTGGCGCAGGGCCAGCTCGCGTGGATCGCTGATCAGGTGGAACCCCGACCGGTTCATCAGGTAGGCAAACCCGATACCGGTATCGGGGTCGGCAAATCCGAACGATCCGCCGAAACCCGGTGTACCGAAGGCCTTGCCGGACGAGCCGAACTGAAAGTCCGGAAAAGGTTTGCAGAAGCCCAACGAATACTCCGAGTGCGTGTTCAGCACCTTGTCGCGCACACCGCCGGACGGGTTTCGCGCGGCCGCCGTCAACTCGTCGACAGTTTCTGGGGTCAGGCCGAGTTCGGCTCCACCTGTGGCCGCGATACCGTACAACCGCGCGACGGCACGGGCGGTTCCGATGCCATTGGCTGACGGAATTTCGGCACTGCGCACCTCATCGCGGTTGTAGTCACCGGCGAAGGCGTTGACGTCGGACGGCACCGCCGTGGCCCGCGCAGTCAGCCCGACGGGATTCAGTGCCACCGCGAGAAACCCCGGTGGCATCGCCCGCAGATGCAACAGCGTTTCCGCCCGCTTCCAATTGTGCACGTGGGCAACGCGATTGCGGTCGATACTGGCGGGCAAGCCGATATGCAGGTCCAACCCGAGGGGGCCGGTGATCTCTTCGGCCAGATAGCGGCCCAGGGTGCGGCCGTGTTTGTCTGTCCGGCGGATGAGCTCGGATTCGTACCAGCCGACGGTGATCGCGTGATAACCGTGCCTGGTGCCCGGCTGCCATGCGGGTTTCTGCCTCGCCAGGATCGGTGACAGCTTCGCCGCCGGATCGGCGACGTCACGCAGAGTCGGGGCCGGTGTGAGGGCGCAGAGTCCGGCCTGGTGCGCCAGCAGCTGGCGAACCGTCACCTCGGCTTTGCCGTTCTGCGCGAACTCGGGCCAATAGTCACAGACCCTGGCGTCGTATGACAGCAGCCCGCGCGAGACCGCGTGCGCAAAGGTCAGCGCAGCAACGCCTTTCGTGGTCGAGAACATGTTGACCATGGTGTCGGACTGCCACGGTGCCATGGTGGAGCCGTTGCGATAGCCACCCCACATATCGACGACCTTGACACCGTCGCGATACACCGCGACCGCAGCGCCGATCTCGCGACTGGCGGCGAAATTGGCGCGGAAGGCGTCGGCGACCTTGCCGTAGCCCTCGTCGGCGCCGCCGTCGATGCGCTCTGGTGACACCTTCATCTTCAGAACCATCAGTGCTCCTGAACGCGGGGGGATGACGTCATCGGCTCACGGTACGACGGACAGGCCCCGCCGTTGGTCACCTCGGCGACCTTCGCGGCGTCGGTAGGCTCGTGGCATGTTCGCTCTCGCCGGTATCCCCGGTCTTGATGATGTTCGCGCCTTCGCCCGCAACGTGGATACCGCCCGCCACCACGGCGTCCCTGACGGCTGTGTGCTCGAACTCGACCTGCAGACCGTGCCGTCGGAGACCGGCGGTTTCGACCCGCTGGCGGTGCTGTCGGGGGTTCTTGGCTCTCATCGTCCACTCCTGCTGCGCGAGGCGGTCGCCGCCATCCACCGGGCTGCAGAGGACCCACGGGTGGCCGGCCTGATCGCACGGATTCAGATCCCCGCGGCCGCAGCGGGCCCGGTGCAGGAGTTACGTGAGGCGATTGCGGCGTTCACCGTGGTCAAACCGTCGCTGGCCTGGGCTGAGACCTATCCCGGCACGCTGTCGTACTACCTGGCGTCGGCCTTCGGCGAGGTGTGGATGCAACCGTCGGGCACTGTCGGCCTGGTGGGTTTCGCCACCAACGCGATGTTCCTGCGCGACGCACTGGACAAAGCCGGTATCGAGGCCCAGTTCATCGCCCAGGGTGAATACAAGTCTGCGGTGAACGTCTTCACTCAGAACAGCTACACCGATGCGCATCGGGAGGCCGATACCCGGCTGCTGGAAAGCCTGCACGCCCAGGTGTGGGAGGCTGTCGCCGCCGCCCGCAACATCGAACCCGCCGCTGTCGATGCACTGGCCGACCGCGCACCCTTGCTGCGTGACGACGCGGTCACCGGTGGCCTCGTCGACCGCATCGGTTTCCGCGATGAGGCGTATGCGCGTATCGCGGAAAAGGTTGGTGCCGAGGGTATCTCGCCGGAAACCGGTGACGCTGACGCTGACCCGGACGCCGATGGTGCGCCGCCGCGGCTGTACCTGGCCCGCTACGCGAAGGCGACCGGCGGTAACAAATCCCAGCTGCCCGCGGTGTCGGTTCCCGGGCGCAAGGCAAAGCCGACGATCGCGGTGGTCACCCTCGCCGGACCGATCGTCAGCGGACGCGGTGGCCAAGGGCTGTCGCCGTTCGGAACCTCAAGTGCCGGTGGCGATACCATCGCCGCCGCACTTCGAGAAGCCACCGCGAACGACGCCGTCGGCGCCATCGTATTGCGGGTCGACAGCCCCGGCGGTTCGGTGACCGCCTCGGAGACCATCTGGCGCGAGGTGGTCAGGGCACGTAAGGCGGGCACCCCGGTGGTGGCGTCGATGGGGGCTGTCGCAGCATCCGGCGGTTACTACGTGTCGATGTCTGCCGATGCGATTGTGGCCAACCCCGGAACGATCACCGGGTCGATCGGTGTGCTGACCGGCAAGCTGGTGGCCCGCGACCTCAAGGACCGGTTGGGGGTCGGCTTCGACGGGGTGCGGACCAACGCGAATGCCGATGCCTGGTCGGTGAACGCGCCGTTCACCCCCGAGCAGCACGCGCAGGTGGAGGCCGAAACCGAAGTGTTCTATACCGATTTCGTCCAGCGCGTGGCCGACGGCCGGAACCTCACGATCGAGGCGGTCGAGGAGGTGGCCCGCGGCCGGGTGTGGACCGGAGCCGATGCGCACAGCCGGGGTCTGGTCGATGAGCTCGGCGGTCTGCGGACCGCTATCCGGCGTGCCAAAGTGCTGGCAGGCCTTGACGAGGACGAAGAGGTCAAGATCGTGAATTACCCCGGCTCGTCGTTGCGGGACATGATGAGGCCCAAGCAGTCCTCGCTGCCCGCAGCGGCGTCGCTACCCGATGCGGTCGGTGCGGTGCTGGCTCGATCGGTGGCCGGGATGATCAGTCAGGCACAACGTTCGGTGACGGGGACCAATGTGGTGTGGCTGGGGGAGTCGCGCTTCTGACTGCGGTTCCTAGGCGAGCTTCCTAGGCGAGCTTTGCGCTGACGTAGACGATCTCACCGAGCGGGTCACCTTCTTCGCGAGGCGGGACGGCGGGCAGCCCAAGGCGCTCGAAGAGTTCGGTTCGCGACGAGCCCGTCACCTGCCAACCGATATCGCGCAGGTATTCCATCACGTGGCTGCGCTGGCCCGCGTAGACCAGCGTCGACATATCGATATCGAGGCCCTGCGCGCGCAGCGGCGCCGACATCTCGCTGGCCTTCTCGGCATCGAAATCCATGATGCCGGGCGCATATTCGGTACCGACGGTGCTGCCGGCCGCCGACAGTGCGGTGATCTGGTCGAACAGCCGGTCCTGAGCCTCGGGTGGCAGATAGATCAGCAGCCCCTCGGCCAGCCACGCCGTCGGCAGGGCAGGATCGAAACCCGCTGCTGCCAGGGCCGCAGGCCAGTCCTCGCGCAGGTCGATGCCGACGGTCCGGTGCGTAGCGGTGGGTGTCGCGCCGATTCCGGCCAACGTCTGCGTCTTGAACTCGATGACCTGCGGCTGGTCGATCTCGTAGACCACCGTGCCCGCCGGCCACGACAGTCGGTACGCCCGCGAATCCAGACCGGATGCCAGAATGACGGCCTGCCGGATACCAGCGGCCGTCGCCGCGGTGAAGTAGTCGTCGAAGTACTTGGTGCGCACCGCCATTCCGTCGATCATGGCCTGCACCCGCTCCGGAGATCCGTCCGGGAACTGCGTCGCATCCAGCTCGCCGTCGAGCATTTTGGAGAAGAACTCGATCCCGACCGCGCGAACCAACGGCGCCGCATACGGATCGTCGATCAGTCCTCGTGGATCCGCTGTTGCGATGGCGCGTCCCGCGGCCACCATCGTCGCGGTGGCGCCGACGCTCGACGCCAGGTCCCAAGAATCATCACCAGTGCGTGCCATAGGAACCTACTTTAGGGTCGCGGCGAGGTAACCGGAACCGCCGACCAGCCGCGTGAGCTCATTGTCGGGCAGTACGAAGCCGTGCGCGGCATAGGACTCCTGCGTCGAAGAGATGCTGACATCCCACCCCCGGGCGCTCAGATAATCCCTGGCGAGATTGCGCTCACCTGTGTAGAACAGTGCCGCGAGATCCAGACCCGAACCAAGGCGGCGGGTCCGCTCGGTGAGCTTCTTCGCCCAGTCCTCGGGCAATTCGGACATGTCCATATGCTCGGTCGCCAGCCGGCTGCCCGGTGCGCTGAGCGCGGTGATGTTGTCGAACAACCTGTCCTGGGCGTCCGGCGGCAGATAGGGCAGCAGCCCTTCGGCAATCCATGCGGTGGGCAGATCTGCGTCGAAACCCTGTTCGCGCAACGCTGTTGGCCAGTCATCGCGCAGGTCGATAGCTACTGTGCGGCGATCGGCGGTAGGGGAGTTGCCCAGGTCTGTCAACGTGCGGGTCTTGAACTCGATGACCTGGGGCTGATCGATCTCGAAGACGACGGTGCCCGCCGGCCATGCCAACCGGTAGGCCCTGGTGTCCAGACCGGATGCCAGGATCACGGCCTGCCGGATGCCTGCTGTCGTGGCGTCGGTAAAGAAATCGTCGAAGAACCTGGTGCGTACGGTGATCTGTTCGTTCATCGCCTGTCGGTTCAACACCGGATCGTCGTCGACAAAGACCTCACCATCGACCATGCGGACGAAGTGCTCGAGGCCGACCGCCCGCACCAGGGGTTCGGCGAAGTGGTCGTCGAGAAGGGCGCCGGGGCCTTGGGACGCCACTGCGCGGCCGGCTGCGACCGCGGTCGCGGTGGCACCCACACTCGATGCCAGGTCCCAGCTGTCGCCGTCGGTGCGTACAGAAGTGCTCTCTGCCATGGGTTTTCCTTAAGTTCGTAGGTGCAGTTACTTACGTGTTGTTACGTTGTGCTGTAACCCGGGTGGGTCGGGTGAGGCGGAATGGGTTTTTGCCGGCCTGGTGGTGCGGCTTGAAAGGACTGGCCGCCCGACCTGCCTGGACTTCTCTGGCCGCTGATTGAGATCTGCGATGTGATCGCTTGTTTAAGGAAATGCCGGCGGAGTTGTCCCTGGGGATGCTGTTGGCAGACAAGCGAATAGGGGATCTTCTGATGGGCCAGTTGTGGGCTGGTGTAGATGTTGGTAAGGAACATCACTGGGTGTGCGTGGTCGACGGCACCGGGACGGTGGTGTTGTCGCGCAAGCTCGTCAATGACGAGCAGTCCATTCGTGGCCTGATCGGTGAGATCGACACGATGAGCCAGACCGTGTCCTGGACGGTCGATTTGACCACGGTGTATGCCAGCTTGTTGCTGACGGTGCTGACCAACGCCGGCAAATCGGTGCGCTACTTGTCGGGCCGCGCGGTCTGGCAAGCCTCGGTGACCTACCGCGGCGGAGAAGCCAAGACCGACGCCAAAGACGCCCGAGTCATTGCCGATCAATCGCGGATGCGTGGCACCGATCTGCCGGTGTTGCACCCCGACGACGACCTGATCACCGAACTGCAGATGCTGACTACTCATCGCGCGGATCTGGTGGCCGACCGCACCCGCACGATCAACCGGCTGCGTCAGCAACTCGTAGCGGTGTGCCCGGCATTGGAACGAGTCGCCACACTGACCCAGGACCGTGGCTGGGTGGTCTTGTTGTCGCGTTATCAGCGGCCGAAAGCTATTCGGCAAAGCGGTGTTTCGCGGTTGACGAAGACGTTGACCGAGGCCGGGGTGCGCAACGCAGCCACTATCGCCGCGGCCGCTGTCGCGGCTGCCAAGACCCAGACGGTGCGGTTGCCCGGCGAAGACGTCGCCGCAGGACTGGTAGCCGAGTTGGCGCAGGGGGTGATTGCCCTCGATGAGCGCATCAAAGCTACTGACGCCGATATCGAGGGCAGGTTTCGCCGTCATCCGCTCGCCGAGGTGATCACCAGCATGCCCGGTATTGGGTTCCGGCTCGGCGCTGAGTTTCTCGCCGCGGTGGGTGATCCAGCGTTGATCGGGTCGGCCGACGAACTCGCCGCCTGGGCCGGCTTGGCCCCGGTTTCCCGCGACTCGGGCAAACGCACCGGACGCCTGCAGACTCCCAAGCGCTACAGCCGACGACTGCGCCGCGTCATGTACATGTCCGCGCTGACCGCCATCCGCTGCGATCCCCATTCTCGGACTTACTACCAGCGCAAACGCGACGAAGGTAAACGGCCAATCCCCGCCACCATCTGCCTGGCCCGGCGCCGCACCAACGTCCTCTACGCCCTCATCCGAGACAACCGCACCTGGCATCCTGATTCACCCCCACTTACCAAGAAAGCCGCTTGACTTCTTCATTGAGAGTCCTTACGTGCGGAGTGCGGTGATGGCAACGGAGTCACGTAGCGGTGCCATCGAGGTGTGATCGGGGAAGCGTCGGCCGTAGTCGGCGAACAGATCGGGGCGGTTGCGGGTATTGACCTGCCAGCCGCGGGCCAGTAGATAGTCCACGACGTTGTTGCGGGCGCCCTCGTAGAACAGCTGACCGAGATCCAGGTCGAGACCGCTACCGCCCCACTGACCCATGATCGCCTTGGCCCGTTCACCGAGGGTGGCACCAAAATCGCCGCCGTGGAATTCGGTGGCCACCCGGCTTCCCGGTGCAGAGAGTGCGGTGATGTTGTCGAAGAGCCGGTCCTGGGCCTCTGGCGGCAGATACATCAACAGTCCCTCGGCGCTCCACGCCGACGGCCGGTCGGGGTCGAACCCGGCCTGGCGCAACGCTGTTGGCCAGTCGTCGCGGAGGTCGATGGCGACCACGCGCCGCTCGGCGGTGGGTTCAGCGCCCAGCGCCGCCATTGTCGTGGTCTTGAACTCGACGACCCGCGGTTGGTCGAGCTCGTAGACAACGGTTCCTGCCGACCACGGCAGCCGGTAGGGCCGCGAATCCAGGCCCGCGGCCAGAATCACTGCCTGATCGATGCCCGAGCCGCTGGCATCGGTGAAGAAGTCTTCGAAGAACTTGGTGCGCACCGCCATGGCATCGGTCATCAGCCGGACACCGTCGGCGGCCTCCGCGCTCTGCCCGGCGGTCGAGGCCGCGATATCACCGTCGACCATCGTGGTGAAGAAGTCGATCCCGACAGCCCGCACCAGCGGTGCGGCGTAGGGATCGTTGATGATGGGGTCGGGTTCAACGGTGGCCAGCGCCCGCGCTGCCGCGACCATCGTCGCGGTCACGCCCACGCTGGACGCCAGATCCCAGGTATCGGTATCCGTGCGTTCCATCGCCAGCCCCGTTCTACTTCGTGGATGTGCTGTAGATGATTTCGGCGAAATGGGCGTCACTGTCCTCACGCGCCGCAAGCCCGTGCTTGACCATCAGGTCTCTGGCCGAGATGGCTGTGGTCTTCCAGCCGTGGCCTTCCATGTAGTCCGTCACGTCGGCGCGCTCGCCGAGGTAGACAAGTTCGGAGAAGTCCACATCGAACCCGTGGCCGCGCCACTGGTCCGAGACCGCCTGCATCTTCTTACGGGTTTCCTCTTCATCCAGATCGGCATCGTGGACCACGCCTTCGGCGGCCAACCGGCTACCCGGCGCGCTCAGCTCGGAGATCTGATCCAGCAGGCGGTCCTGTGCGTCGGGGGGCAGGTAACCGAACAAGCCTTCAGCGATCCACGCAGTCGGCGCTGACGTGTCGAACCCGGCGTCCTGTAGTGCAGCCGCCCAGTCGTTGCGCAGATCGACCGGGACGGCGCGCAGGTCTGCCGTCGGCTGGGCGCCGAGCTCGGCCAGCGTCCGGGTCTTGAACTCGATGACCTCTGGCTGGTCGATCTCGAAGACCACCGTGCCGGTCGGCCAGTTCAGCCGGTACGCCCTGGCGTCGAGGCCGGAGGCCAGGATGACGGCCTGTCGGATGCCGGCGTCGCCGGCTTCTGCGTAGAAGTCGTCGAAGAAGCGGGTGCGGGCAGCCATCCCGTCGGCGAAGCGGTTCATATTGCCGACACCGCCGGTGCCGTCGGGGTCCAATTCGGAGAGATCGAGTTCACCAGAGGCCAACTTGGTAAAGAAGTCGATACCGACCGCCTTGACCAATGGCTCGGCGAACGGATCGTCGATGACCGGGTCGGCAGCTTTGGTGGCAAACGCCCGGGCGGCGGCCACCATCGTCGCGGTCGCACCCACGCTTGAGGCCAGATCCCAGGTGTCGTTGTCGGTTCGTGCCATCGCCAATACCTCCGCTGTTCGACATGCAGTCAACTGCTGTCCATGTTAATTAGTCTATATAACGACCTGTTGACGAGAGTACGCCCGCTGATCTGGGAGCGACCTGTGGGTTTGGCGAGCTCACGCGGATGGAGGGTTTAACTGGGCCAGCTGTTACTCTCGTAGACTGTTTGACAGGTGAGTCCGCAGGCCGTGGGCCTGCCGGTTCGGCACAGTACGCAGAACTACCAAACGCTGGCTCGGCCAGCCCCATTGGCACGCCGCGATAGAGCCCGGCTGCCCAGGAGGAAGAGTGCTCTCGGCTTTCATCTCTGCGCTGCGGACACCCGACTTGCGGCGGAAGATCCTATTTACGCTGGGCATCGTCATCCTCTACCGCGCCGGCGCATCGTTGCCGTCGCCAGGGGTCAACTACCGCAACGTGCATCAGTGCATCGAGCAGGTCAGTGGCGGTGAGTCCGCGCAGATCTACTCCCTGGTGAACTTGTTCTCCGGTGGTGCACTGCTGCAGTTGACGGTGTTCGCGGTGGGCGTCATGCCCTACATCACCGCCAGCATCATCGTGCAGCTGCTCGGCGTGGTGATCCCACGGTTCGAACAGCTGCGTAAAGAAGGCCAGGCCGGTCAGGCCAAGATGACGCAGTACACGCGCTATCTGACGGTGGCGCTGGCGATTCTGCAGGCCACGAGCATCGTGGCACTGGCGGCCAGCGGAAACCTGCTGCAGGGCTGCACGCTGGACGTCATCCCCGATACGAGCATCTTCGCGTTGGTCGTGATCGTGTTGGTGCTGACCGCAGGCGCGACGCTGGTGATGTGGATGGGCGAGCTGGTCACCGAGCGCGGTATCGGCAACGGCATGTCGCTGATGATCTTCGCCGGTATCGCCGCCAGGATCCCGGCCGAGGGCAAGTCCATCCTGGACAGCCGTGGCGGCCTGGTGTTCTCCGCGGTGTGTGTGGCTGCACTGGTCATCATCGTCGGCGTGGTGTTCGTCGAGCAGGGCCAGCGCCGCATCCCGGTGCAGTACGCCAAGCGCATGGTGGGCCGTCGCATGTACGGCGGTAGCTCGACGTATCTGCCGCTGAAGGTCAACCAGGCCGGTGTTATCCCGGTGATCTTCGCGTCGTCGCTGATCTACATTCCGCACCTGATCACCCAGCTGGTCGAGAGCGGCAGCAGCAACCCCGGCACCAGTTGGTGGTCGAAGTTCGTCGCAAATCACCTCAGCAACTCCACTGACCCGATCTATATCGGCATCTACTTCGCGTTGATCATCTTCTTCACGTACTTCTACGTCTCGATCACCTTCAACGCCGACGAACAAGCCGACAACATGAAGAAGTACGGCGGCTTCATCCCCGGTATCCGACCGGGTAAGCCGACCGCGGACTACCTACGTTTCGTGCTGAGCAGAATCACGCTTCCTGGCTCTATCTACCTGGGTCTTATCGCCGTCCTGCCGAACGTCTTCCTCGGCTTCGGCAACGGTGGCGGTATCCAGAACTTGCCGTTTGGCGGTACAGCGGTTCTCATCATGATTGGCGTCGGTTTGGACACTGTTAAACAAATCGAAAGCCAGCTGATGCAGCGCAACTACGAAGGGTTTCTCAAGTGAGAATCGTTTTGCTTGGACCGCCGGGTGCCGGCAAAGGAACGCAGGCTGTCCAGCTGGCGGAGAAGCTGGGGATTCCGCAAATCTCCACCGGCGACCTGTTCCGGCACAACATCAGCACCGGCACCCCGCTGGGCCTGGAGGCCAAGAAGTACCTCGACGCCGGCGATCTGGTGCCCGCCACGTTGACCAATGCCCTGGTCGACGACCGGCTCAACGATGAGGACACCGCGTCAGGGTTCATCCTCGACGGGTTCCCCCGCTCGGTGGAACAGGCCGAGGCGCTGCACGACATGCTGGAACGGCGCAACCTCAAGCTGGACGCCGTGGTGGAGTTCCGGGTCTCCGAGGACGAGCTGCTGAAGCGACTCAAGGAGCGCGGACGCGCTGATGACACCGATGACGTCATCCTCAATCGGATGAACGTCTACCGCGACGAGACCGCCCCGCTGCTGGATTACTACTCCGACGAACTCAAGACCGTGGACGCGGTGGGCGCTGTCGACGAGGTGTTCGCCCGCGCATTGAGCGCCCTCGGCCGCTAGGCCAGACGATGGTGTCCTTGCCGGGGTTGCGTAGCCGAAAGGTCGTCCCTCAACGCACCGCCGGTGAATTGGACGCGATGGCGATCGCGGGAGCGTTGGTCGCCGCCGCGCTGCGTGCGGTCAAGGAAGCTGCCGCGCCAGGGGTATCGACACTGGCGCTCGACGAGATCGCCGAAACGGTCATCCGCGAGGCCGGTGGCACCCCTTCTTTCCTGGGCTATCACGGTTTTCCGGCGTCGATCTGCTCGTCGGTCAACGACAGGGTGGTCCACGGGATCCCGTCGGCGACCGAAGTACTGGCACCGGGCGATCTGGTGTCGATTGACTGCGGGGCCATCGTCGACGGCTGGCATGGGGATTCAGCGATCACGTTCGGGGTCGGTGCGCTGATCCCGATCGACGAAGCGCTGTCCGCCGCCACCAGGGAATCGATGGAGGCCGGTATCGCGGCGATGATTCCCGGTAACCGCCTGTCCGATGTCTCTCATGCCATCGAGCTCGGCACCCGGGCCGCTGAAATCCGGTACGACAGGAAGTTCGGCATCGTCGCGGGTTACGGCGGCCACGGTATCGGCAGACAGATGCACATGGATCCGTTCCTGCCCAACGAGGGCGCCCCAGGTAAGGGGCCGACCCTGGCGCCCGGCTCGGTGCTGGCCATCGAACCCATGCTCACTTTGGGCACGGTGAAAACCGTCGTACTCGACGACGAATGGACGGTCGTGACCGCCGACGGGACCCGTGCCGCGCACTGGGAACACACCGTCGCCGTCACCGACGATGGTCCCCGGATACTCACCACCTTCTGACAGTGAACCGATTGGCCCGCCACCACGTATCACTGGCGGGAGGTTGGCTGACGTGGAAAGCCGTGAGGATCCGGAAACGGCGCTGATGCGCGTGCTCTATGACGAGCACGCTGCCGCGCTGTGGCGTTACGCTGTGCGGCTGACCGGTGACCGGGCCCGGGCCGAGGATGTCGTACAGGAAACCCTGTTGCGGGCCTGGGCACATCCGGAAGTGACCGAAGACAGCGAACGCTCGGCCAGGGCCTGGTTGTTCACCGTCGCGCGCAACATGATCATCGACGAACGGCGCAGCGCGCGTTTCCGCAAAGAATCGGGCACTCTGGAAACGGCGGGGGAACCGGAGAACACCGGGCCGGATGAGGTCAACGCCGCCCTCGACCGACTGCTGATCGACGACGCGTTGGCTCAACTGTCCGTCGATCACCGCGCGGTGATCCGGCGGTCTTATTATCTGGGCTGGTCCACAGCCCAAATAGCTGCGGACCTTGATATTGCTGAGGGCACCGTCAAGTCGCGACTGCATTACGCGGTGCGGGCGCTACGGCTGACGCTGCAGGAGATGGGGGTGACACGATGACCATCGACGACGCGCCAGATCGCTACGCCCTCTGGGATGCCGCCTACGTGCTTGGCTCGTTGTCGAGCGCGGAGCGCCGCGAGTACGAGAACCACCTCACCGGCTGCCCGTCTTGCCGGGCGTCGGTTTCCGACCTGTGCGGGGTACCCGCGTTGCTGGCCCTGCTCGACCGCGACGAGACGGCTGCGGCGAGCGATGAACTACCCGCGGCCCCGCCGCCGCTGCGCCCCGAGGTACTGACCACCCTGCTGGAGAAGGTGACCCGCCGCCGTCGGCGGACCCGCTGGTTGACATGGTCGGTGACCGCCGCAGCCGCCGCCGTGCTGGCGCTGGGGGTTTTCATCGCGGTGCGCCCCGGACCGGTGGTGCCGGTATCCGACCCGCCGCGGGCGTCGGCCGCCGCGATGACCATGGACCCGATGATGCCGTCGTCGTTGGAGGCCACGGTGACCCTGACCAGTCAGGGCTGGGGCACCCACCTCGAGATGGCCTGCACCTACCAGTGGGCTCCGGAAGGTGAGCACTCCGCCGGCGAGGAGACTGACACCGGGGACAAGCTGGCGATGGTGGCCGTCAGTCGTGACGGTAACCACACCCAACTGGCAACCTGGATGGCGTTATCGGGTACCACCGCGCGTCCGACCGGCAGCACATCCATGCCGATCGACGAGATCGTTGCCGTACAAGTGGTTTCCGCTGACAGCGGGGATGTGCTGCTCCAGCGCAATCTGTGATTTGTCCGGCGCGGTGCGCGTCGTTCACCCCTGAGTGCAAAGCACATGCGGTATGAATGGGCGGATGGCCCCGCCCTTTTCGTCGACCAGTCCCCGCGACGAGCACGACCCCATCGGGCAGGCGCGGATCAACTGGGAGCGGGCCGGCTGGGGTGACGTCGCCGACGGCATGGTGGCAGTGACATCGGTGATGCGGGCACATCAGATCCTGCTTGCCAGGGTGGAGAACGCGCTGCGGCCCTACGATCTGAGCTTTTCCCGTTTCGAGCTGCTGCGGCTGCTGGCTTTCAGTCGTAACGGTGCGCTGCCGATCACGAAAGCCTCCGACCGGCTCCAGGTGCACGTCACCAGCGTCACCCATGCGATCCGCCGGCTGGAAGCCAACGGATTGGTGCAACGGGTGCCGCATCCCACCGATGGCCGCACCACGCTGGTCAGCATCACCGAACTCGGTAGATCCACCGTCGAGGATGCGACGGTCACGCTCAACGAGAAGGTGTTCGCCGATATCGGTATCTCAGAAGCCGAGTCGCGGTCGTTGGTGTCATCTATCGAGACGATGCGCCGAAACGCCGGCGACTTCTGAATTTCCCGCGAGCAGACGTAAAGGGGTCCCTCAGACGGGCGTGTCGAGGGACGTTTGCGGCTGCTCGCGGTTAAAGGTCAGCGCAGCATCTCGATGACGGCGCTGAAATCCTGATCGGCGTGTTCGGTGGCGAATTCGGCGTAGATCTGTGCGGCATGGCTGCCCAGCGGCGCGTTGGAACCGGTCGACGACACCGCGGCCATGGCCAGGCCGAGGTCCTTGTTCATCAGTGCGGTCGCAAAGCCGGGCTTGAAATCGTTATTGGCCGGAGAGGTCGGAACAGGTCCTGGCACAGGGCAATTCGTGTGCACGGACCAGCAGTTGCCGGTCGCGCCGGTGATCACGTCGAACAACGACTGCGCAGAAAGGCCCAACTTCTCGGCCAGCACGAACGCCTCACCGACCGCGATCTGCTGCACCGCGAGCACCATGTTGTTGCACACCTTGGCCGCTTGGCCCGCACCGGCGTCGCCGCAGTGAATCACCTTGCCTGCCATCGGATCCAGGACAGGCTTGGCGCGCTCGACCGCCGATTCCTCACCGCCGACCATGAACGCCAGAGTGCCCGCGGTCGCACCCTTGATACCGCCGGAGACGGGTGCGTCGATCTGCGCAAAGCCCGCGGCTGCGGCGTCGGCGTGGATCTGTCGCGCGTCATCGACGGAGATGGTCGAGGTGTCGATGAACAGGGCGCCTGCCTTGGCGGCCGGCAGGACCTCCGCGTAACACTTCTTGACGATATCGCCGTTCGGCAGCGAGGTGATGACCACGTCGGCCTCGGCGACCGCCTCGGCGCCACTGCCAAATATGCTGGCGCCCTTGCCTTCGGCAGCCTCTGCCAGTGCGGGTACCGGGTCGAAACCGCGCACGGTGTGACCACCTGCAACCAAGTTGGCCGCCATCGGGCCGCCCATATTTCCCAGGCCCAGGAACGCAATGGTGCTCATCGATCTACCCCTCTATGCACTGGCGCGGGCCCTGGCGGCTTCGGCCCGCCCGATGACCACACGCATGATTTCGTTGGTGCCCTCCAGGATTCGGTGCACCCGTAGATCACGAACGATCTTCTCCAGCCCGTATTCACGGAGATACCCGTAGCCGCCGAGTAACTGCAGGGCCTGATCGGCGACGGTGAAGCAGGTATCGGTGACGTAGCGTTTGGCCATCGCGCACAGCTCGACCTTATCGGGTGCCCCCGCATCAAGAGCAGATGCCGCGCGCCACAACAGGAGTCGCGATGTCTCCAGCCCGGTGGCCATATCGGCAAGGGTGAACCGGATGGTGGGTTCGTCCAGCAGTGCACCGCCGAATGCCTCGCGGTCCCTGACGTACGCGGCCGCCCGGTCGTAGGCGGCCTGCGCGCCGCCCAGTGAGCAGGCGGCGATATTCAGCCGTCCACCGTTGAGCCCGTTCATCGCCACGCCGAACCCGGTGCCTTCGCCTTCCGGCCCGCCCAGCATCGCATCCGCCGGCACCCGGACGCCTTCGAAGATGACCTGTGCGGTGGGTTGGGCGTGCCAGCCCATCTTTTCCTCTTCGGCACCGAAACTCAGTCCCGGCGTGCCCTTTTCGACGAGAAATGCAGAGATACCCCGTGGGCCGTCGCCACCGGTGCGGGCCATCACGACATAGACGTCGGACGTCCCAGCCCCGGAGATGAACTGTTTGACACCGTCGAGCACGTAGTCCGCGTTCTGTTCTGGGCCGGACCGCACTGCCCTGGTGCGCAGGGCGCCCGCGTCGGAACCGGCACCTGGCTCGGTGAGGCAGTAGCTGGCTATCGCCTCCATCGAGGCCAGCCGCGGCACCCAGCTCTTGCGCTGTTCGCGGGTGCCGTAGCTGTCCACCATCCATGCGCACATGTTGTGGATGGACATGAATGCCGCCACCGTCGGGTCCGCGGTGGCCAGCTGTTCGAAGATCCGGACGGCGTCGAGTCGGGTGAGCCCGCTACCGCCGACATCCTCGGAACAGTAGATGGCCGCCATCCCCAGCTCGGCGGCGTCGCGGAGCACATCGATCGGAAAGTGCTTGGCCGCTTCCCAATCCAAGGCGTGCGGGGCCACCCGCTTGATGGCGAACGCGGCTGCCGTCTCGGTGATCACGCGTTCGTCGTCGTCGAGCCCGAACAACTGCATAGCCACGGGTGCGCCTTAATTCATGGTCGGGATGACGAACTCGGCGCCATCCTTGATACCGGAGGGCCAGCGCTGAGTGACCGTCTTGACCTTGGTGTAGAACACGATCGACGCCGGTCCGTGCTGGTTGAGGTCGCCGAAGCCGGAGCGCTTCCAACCGCCAAAGCTGTGGTAGGCCACCGGAACCGGGATCGGCACGTTGACGCCGACCATACCGACCTGGACCCGGGAGACGAAGTCCCTTGCCGTGTCGCCATCGCGGGTGAAGATCGCGACGCCGTTGCCGTACTCGTGCTCCGAAGGCAGCGCCAGCGCCTCTTCGTAGGTGTCGGCCCGGACGATGCAGAGCACGGGACCGAAGATCTCGTCCTTGTAGATCGACATATCGGAGGTGACATGGTCAAAGAGAGTGGGCCCGATGAAGTAGCCGCCCTCAAGGCTGGCATCGCCGAAGGTCAGGTCGTCACTGGCACGCTCGCGACCGTCGACGACGATCTCGGCGCCTGCGTCGACGCCTTGGCCGATGTAATCCTTCACCCGCGCCAGTGCGGCACCGGTGACCAGTGGGCCGTAATCGGCCTTGGGGTCAAGGCTGTGACCGACCCGCAGGTTGTTGACTCGCTCAACGAGCCTGGCGCGCAAGCGATCTGCTGTCTCTTTGCCCACTGGGACCGCGACGCTGATGGCCATGCAACGCTCGCCTGCGCTGCCGTAGCCGGCGCCGATCAACGCGTCGACGGCCTGGTCGAGATCGGCGTCGGGCATCACGATCATGTGGTTCTTGGCGCCGCCGAAGCACTGGGCACGCTTACCGTTGGCGGCGGCCGTGCTGTAGATGTACTGCGCGATATCGGAACTGCCGACGAAGCCGACGGCCTTGATATCGGGGTGATGCAGGATCGCGTCCACGGCCTCTTTATCGCCCTGCACCACCTGGAAGACACCCTTGGGCAGGCCGGCTTCCAAGAACAGCTCGGCGAGGCGGACTGGCACGGAGGGGTCGCGCTCACTGGGCTTGAGGATAAAGGCGTTGCCGCAGGCCAGCGCGGGGCCGGCTTTCCACAGCGGGATCATCGCCGGGAAGTTGAACGGGGTGATCCCGGCGACCACGCCCAGCGGCTGGCGCAGCGAGTACACGTCGATCCCGCCGCCCGCGCCTTCGGTGTAGTCGCCCTTGAGCAGATGCGGTATGCCGATGGCGAATTCGATGACTTCGATGCCACGCTGGATATCGCCGAGTGAGTCGGGGACGGTCTTGCCGTGTTCCAGGGACAGCAGCTCCGCGAGTTCATTGGCGTTCTTGTTGACCAGCTCGACGAACTTCATCATCACGCGGGCGCGCCGCTGCGGGTTCCAGGCCGCCCACTCCTTCTGCGCCTCGACGGCGATGGCGACCGCTGTATCGACGTCGGCCGCCGACGCCAGCGCGACCTGGGACTGCACCTCGCCGGTGCTGGGGTTGAGCACATCAGCGGTCCGGGTGGACTGCAGTGTGTCGCGGCGGCCGTCGATGAAATGCGGAATCTGAGTGGTCATGATCCGTCCCGGTGGAGTCGGCGAGTGAGATACTTGGATATCCTAGTAAATGGAGACATCGCCGCGCAAGGTGTGGGTCCAGCGCGGTGGGGAGCGCTCTTCGCTACCCACCACGCCGAACTGGTCAGGAAGGGGACAGCCCCAGCGGTCCGGCCAACTCGGTCAGGGTGGGGATCAACTGGTCCCGGTCGCCCAGAACCTGGATGGTGACGTGGTCGGCACCCGCCTCGAGGTGCTCGCCCAGGCGTTGGGCGATCTGCTCGGCCGTACCGTGCGCCACCACCGAGTCGATCAACTTATCGCTACCCGGTTTCGTCACATCGTCGGCGGTGAAACCGAGCCGGCGCCAGTTGTTGACGTAATTGCTCAGATCCAGATAGAAGCCGACCGTCTTGCGGCCGAGTTCGCGGGCCGCGTCCGGATCGGTGGTCAGCACCACCTTGTGCTCAGGAGCCAAATAGACGGTGTTGCCGACGAGTTCGCGGGCCTGCGCGGTGTGCTCGGGCGTGGTCAGGTAGGGGTGGGCGCCCGCACTGCGGTTGCGGGCGAGCGTCAGCACCTTCGGTCCCAGGGCGGCGATAACGCGGCGACTGGTCGGCACGGTCGCGTTATCGAGGGCGTCGAGATACTCGACCAGCGCGTCGTAGGGCTTCTGGTATTCCTGCGTGTGCTCGGGGTGCCCGACACCCACCCCGAGCAGGAACCGGCCTGGATACGCACCTTCGATGCGGTGGTAGGACTCTGCCACCGTCGCCGCGGGCGCCGACCAGATATTGACGATGCCCGTGGCCACCTGCAGGTGTTCGGTCTGCTCGAGGATGGGCTCGACGAATGACAGATCAGCAGGTGGCGACGCACCCACCCAGACCGCGCCGTAGCCCAGCTTCTCGATCTGGACGGCCTGCTCAGGCGTTACGGGACCACCGGTCCAGACGCCGAAACGGCCGAGATCGGGTTTGAGTGATGCTGCGTCGGTCATTCTTGGGAGGGTCCTGTCGATCAGGCGGAGGTCAGTCCGAGCGGTTCAGCCAGTTCGGCCAGTGCAGTTACCAGCTTCTCAGGTGAGGTCAGCACCTGAACGGGCACATGGTCCGCACCGGCGTCGAGGTGCGCCTTCAGTCGCGCAGCGATGGCGTCCGGCGTGCCGTAGGCGACGAACGCATCGACCAGTGCGTCACTGCCGGGCTTGGCGATGTCAGAGTCGGTGAAACCCAACCGTTTCCAATTGCTCGTGTAGTTCGTCAGATTGAGGTAGATCTCCAGCGCCTTGCGGCCAACGGCGCGGGCTTTGTCCGCATCGGTGGTCAGCACGGCCTTGTGTTCGGGTGCCAGGAAAGCGTCCGGCCCGATCAGCTCACGCGCTTGGGCAGTGTGCTCGGGGGTGGTCAGGTAGGGATGGGCCCCTGCGCTGCGACGCGCCGACAGTTTTAGTACCTGCGGTCCCAATGCTGCGACCACCCGTTGATCCTTGGGCACGTCGTACGCGTCGAGTTCATCGAGGTATTCGACGAGGGCGTCGTAGGGCTTTTTGTACTCGGCGTGCGCCTCAGGATGGCCGACGCCGATACCGAGGATGAAGCGGCCCGGGTAGGCATTGTTGATCCGGTGAAAGGAGGCGGCGACGGGCTTGGCCGCGGCGGTCCAGATGTTGACGATGCCGGTGGCGACTTTGAGGTTGGTGGTCGCCGCGAGGATCGGTTCCACCCAATCCAACTCGGCAGGCGGTGAGCCGCCGACCCAGAGGGCGCCGTAGCCAAGCGCTTCGATGTCCTTGGCCTGTGCGGGGCTCGCGCCCCGTCCGAAAACTCCGAAACGGCCGAGATCTGGTTTGGTCATGGCTGCTGCAACCTGTCCTGCGGCGAGCGGTATTCCGATTCCTTCATAGAGATCGAAACTACGAAACGTGTGCCGCTTCGTCCAGCGGCGCTATCGCCTCTGTCGCCGGGGCCTGCAGCGGCAACAGGATGATGAACCGGGTGTCGCCGGGCGTCGATTCCACCCGCAGGTCGCCATGGTGTTTCTCGACGACGATCTTCCAGGCCAGATCCAGTCCGAGACCGGTGCCCTCACCGAACGGCTTGGTGGTGAAAAACGGGGTGAAGATCCGGCTGCGGATCTCCTCGGGGATGCCCGGCCCGGTATCGCAAATCTCGATGCGCGCCATGCTTTCGCTCTCGCGCGATGTGCGCACCGTCAAAGTGCCGTTACCGTCCATCGCCTGAATGGCGTTGTCGATGATGTTCGTCCAAACCTGGTTCAAATCACCTGGGAAGCAAGGGATTTCAGGAAGCGTCTTATCGTATTCCTTGACGCATTTGATGGCTTTGTCCTTGCCGATCCGATCGGCGAACATCATCAGCGTGCTGTGTAGCAGCTCATGGATGTCCGAGACCTGGAACGGTGCCCGGTCCATCTGCGAATACTGTTTGGCGCCGGCCAGCAGGGCGGAGATGCGCTTGGACGCCTCGGTGATCTGATTCATCATCAGCTCGGTGTCGATGGTGTACTTCAGCCACCCCATCGCTCCCTGGAGTGACGCCGACGCGTCCACCTCGTCGATGGACGCGGAGATGCGCTCAAGCCAGTCGGTGTCCAGGCCGGCGTCGACGAAGGTCGGGGCGTAATCCCAGGCGCCGATGATGTCGTGGTCATCGAGCCAGTCGCCGATGCGGTCTTCGCGGTCGGAGGCCTCCAGCGCGGTCAGCTCCTGAGCCTTGGATTTGGCCACCTGCTCGGCGACTTCTTCCTGGATGGTGACCAGTACGCGCAGCCCCTCTGGGCTGAATTTCCCGTCGGCCAGCATCGCCAACTTGTGCCGCATGCCGGCGACCTTTTCGCGAAGGTCGGACACCGCGCGGGCCGTGGCGGCGGCCGGGTTGTTGAGCTGATGGGTCAGACCCGCGGTGATGTTGCCCAGTGCCAGCAGCTTCTCCCGCTGGTCGATGATCTGTCGCTGACGAAGACCGCCGACTTTGAGGCCGTCGAGCAGATGCACCGCCATCGGGAACTCTTCTTTGACGAAATGACCGAAGGCGTGGGCGTCGAGGACGAAGAACTTCGAGGGCTTGGTCACCCGCACCGAGGACTCATACAGCTGCGGGACATCCGGTACGAAAGCGCTCCACGCGCCACAGTAGACACCGCGCTGCGAGGTGCGGTTGGTCTCGATATCGTCGCCGCCCGAGCGCTTGGACATCACCAACTCGCCGTCGATCATCACGTAGAAGCACGTCGCCGGCTCACCTTCGACGCAGATCGGGCCGGGCTCGAACGTGGCGATGTGGCCGTCCTTGCACAGCGTGGCCAGCTGTTCGTCGGACAGTGATTCGAACAGGAACAACGTCCGCAACTCTTCGGGTAGACAGCGCTCGCCCATGGCCGTGTGACCTTTCTATGCCTCTGCGAGGTAGCGATGCACCAGCATCACCGCCATCGATCCTTCGCCTACCGCCGCCGCAACCCGCTTGGCGGATTCCGAACGCACGTCCCCTGCAACAAACACACCGGGCACACTTGTTTCCAAATGATGGGGTGGTCTTTCCAGCGGCCACCGGGAGCAGGCCTTCAGGTCGGGGCCGGCCAGGATGAAACCGTGGTCATCGCGGGCGACGACGTCCTCAAGCCATTCGGTCAGCGGGGCAGCGCCGATGAAGATGAACATCCGCGCAGCGCTGACCTCTTCGACCGCCCCGGAGTTGCGGTCCACCAGGTAGAGGTTCTCCAGGTGACCGTCGCCGGCGGCACGCTGCACCTCGGTGCAGGTTCGGACGGTGATCTTGGGGTTGGCCTCGATCTGCTGAATCAGGTAGTACGACATCGACGCTTCCAGCGACGGCCCGCGCACCACGATCGTCACGGATTTCGCGTCGCGCGACAGGTACATCGCCGCCTGGCCCGCCGAATTGGCTCCGCCGACGACGTAGACGTCCTCGTCTTCGCATTCCGACGCCACCGAATTCGCCGCGCCGTAGTAGATGCCCTTACCGGTCAGGTCCACACAACCTTCGGCCTGCAGCTGCCGGTAGGAGACGCCGGTCGCCAGGATCACCGCCCGCGAGTCGATCGACGTGCCGTCGGCGAATTTGATGGTCTTCACCGGCCCGTTGATCTCCAGCGCGACCGCCTCACGGGTAGTGATCAGTTCGGCCTTGAACTTCTCTGCCTGCCTGCGGGCGCGGTCGGCCAGCTGACTGCCCGACACCCCGTCCGGGAAGCCCAGGTAATTCTCGATCCGCGAGCTCTGACCCGCCTGCCCGCCGGTGGCGGTGCGCTCTATCAGGACGGTGTTGAGTCCTTCTGAGGCGCCGTAGACCGCGGCGGCCAGGCCGGCCGGACCGCCGCCGATGACGACGAGGTCGTAGAACTCTTCCGACGGTGTGGTGGACAACCCGAGCCGGTCTGCCAGCTCGGTTTCCGACGGATTCACCAGCGGCTGACCCTGTTCGGTGATGACCACGGGCAGGGTCCGGTCGTCGAGTCCGGCGGCCTCCAGCAGACGCTCACCCTCGGGTTCGTCGGCCATGAACCAGTGATAGGGCAGGCGATTGCGGGCCAGGAAGTCCCTGACCTCAGCTGAGCGGGCGTTCCATCGGTGCCCGATGATCTTGGTGTGGGGGATGGGTCGGTCACCTGCGGCCCGCCATGCCTCCAGAAGCCCATCGATGACGGGGTAGAGCTTTTCTTCCGGCGGATCCCAGGGTTTGAGCAGGTAGTGGTCCAGGTCGACGACGTTGATGGCGTCGATCGCCGCGTGGGTATCGGCATACGCGGTCAGCAGCACCCGGCGGGCCAGCGGAAACAGGTCCATCGCCTGTTCGAGGAATTCGATACCGCTCATCTGCGGCATCCGGTAGTCGGCTACGAAAACCGCGACGGTCTCACCGCGCAGTTTGAGTTCCTTCAGGGCGTCCAGCGCGTCGGGCCCCGACTCGGCCCGCACGATCCGGTAATGCTCGCCGTAGTGCCGACGGAGATCTCGGGCGACCGCGCGGGACACCGAAGGATCGTCGTCGACGGTGAGGATTATCGGTTTGGGGGCCTGGGCAACAGATCCGGTCATCGCCTGTAAGTATGCGCCGGGCCGGGCCTGTCGTCACAGGTGGGAGTGAGCGTTACTCCGCGGGCGAAACCGGATGCGGGTGCATGCTGGTTGGCCCTCAGTTCGGCGACCTGGGATGATCGTCGCGTCCGCTGCCCGCAGCTGGTGACAGCAATTTTGGAGCCTGGCCGCCGAGCGGGTATCGTAGGTCGGCGGTGCGGTTTGCGCGCCGACTCTTTGCGTGCCTGTGTTGAAGTTCTCGGAATTTCCGCCTCCTGGCTCACGTTTTTGTAGTCGGAGTTGACGCTGCGCCGAGCACGGACGTAAACGAACGCAGCACGCCAAAAAGATACGAAACCAAAGAAGACCCCGAAGAAGAACAGAGGATTGCCGGAAAGTATGGCCAAGAAAGACGGAGCCATCGAGGTCGAAGGCCGCGTGGTCGAGCCCCTGCCCAATGCGATGTTTCGCATTGAGCTGGAAAACGGACACAAGGTACTCGCCCACATCAGCGGCAAGATGCGGCAGCACTACATCCGCATCCTGCCCGAGGACCGAGTGGTAGTGGAGCTCTCGCCCTACGACCTGTCCCGTGGCCGCATTGTGTACCGGTACAAGTAATGAAGTTCAGGCTCAGCAGTCACGCCGGGCCCGAAGCCACATATTTCACTCCCAGACAAAGAACAGGATCGCGACAGCCGTGAAGGTGAACCCGAGCGTCAAGCCGATCTGCGATAAGTGCAGGGTGATCCGCCGGCATGGGCGGGTCATGGTGATCTGCTCTGATCCGCGCCACAAGCAGCGCCAGGGTTAATCCCCGGGCGGATCGCAGAAGTACCACCCACAACTCAATGCAGACCTCCCAGTACCAGTAGGCGGCTGGCATCTTTTAGAAGATGGGCCCGCTTATTCACGTCCGGCACGGAGGCCGGACCCCGTAAAGACGGGGAACGGACTGGGATCAGACCTCCGCAACGAAGAAGGAAACACTGCCTGATGGCACGTCTCATGGGCGTCGATCTCCCGCGCGATAAGCGCATGGAGATCGCGCTGACCTATATCTACGGCATCGGCCGTACCCGCTCCCAGGAGATCCTGGCGGCGACGAGCATCGACCGGGATCTGCGCACCAAGGACCTCACCGACGACCAGCTGACTCAGCTGCGCGACTACATCGAAGCTTCGCTGAAGGTGGAGGGTGACCTGCGCCGTGAGGTGCAGGCCGACATCCGTCGCAAGATCGAGATCGGCTGCTACCAGGGGTTGCGGCACCGCCGTGGCCTGCCGGTGCGCGGTCAGCGAACCAAGACCAATGCGCGCACCCGCAAGGGCCCGAAGCGCACCATCGCCGGCAAGAAGAAGGCCAGGTAACCCCGGATGGCACAAGCAAAGAAGGGTGGCGCTGCTCCCAAGAAGGGGCAGAAGACCCGTCGCAGGGAAAAGAAGAACGTCCCGCACGGCGCCGCTCACATCAAGAGCACGTTCAACAACACGATCGTCTCGATCACCGATCCTCAGGGCAACGTCATTGCCTGGGCCTCGTCGGGACACGTCGGGTTCAAGGGTTCGCGTAAGTCGACCCCGTTCGCCGCCCAGTTGGCCGCCGAGAACGCTGCGCGTAAGGCGCAGGAGCACGGTGTCAAGAAGGTCGATGTCTTCGTCAAGGGTCCGGGTTCGGGCCGCGAGACCGCGATCCGTTCGTTGCAGGCAGCAGGCCTTGAGGTCGGCGCCATTTCTGATGTCACCCCGCAGCCCCACAATGGCTGCCGCCCGCCCAAGCGGCGCCGGGTCTAGTCGGGATTAGGAGAAAAGACTCATGGCTCGTTACACCGGACCTGCAACCCGTAAGTCACGCCGTCTCGGCGTCGACCTCATCGGTGGAGATCAGTCCTTCGAAAAGCGCCCCTACCCACCCGGCCAGCATGGCCGCGCGCGGATCAAGGAAAGCGAATACCGCACCCAGCTGCAGGAGAAGCAGAAGGCCCGCTTCACCTACGGCGTGATGGAGAAGCAGTTCCGTCGTTACTACGAAGAGGCCAACCGCCTCTCGGGTAAGACCGGCGAGAACCTGCTCCGCATCCTGGAGACCCGCCTGGACAACGTCGTGTACCGCGCCGGCCTGGCGCGTACCCGTCGGATGGCCCGTCAGCTGGTCAGCCACGGCCACTTCACCGTCAACGGTGTCAAGGTCGACGTCCCCAGCTACCGGGTGACCCAGTACGACATCATCGACATCCGCGAGAAGTCGATCAACACCTTGCCGTTCGAGGCTGCCCGTCAGGCCGCCGGCGATCGCCCGATCCCGGGCTGGCTGCAGGTTGTCGGGGAGCGCCAGCGCATCCTCGTGCACCAGCTGCCGGAGCGGGCTCAGATCCAGGTTCCGCTCGCGGAGCAGCTCATCGTCGAGTTCTACTCGAAGTAGCAGTACCCCCACTGGGCCCAATGGCCCAGTGGGGCAACTCAATCGGCATCAAATAGTGGGTGTCGAGAAGGAGAAGGAAACACCATGCTGATTTCTCAGCGGCCCACCCTGGGCGAAGAGGTCATCGCCGACAACCGTTCACAGTTCGTCATCGAACCGTTGGAGCCCGGTTTCGGCTACACCCTCGGCAACTCACTGCGGCGCACCCTGCTGTCGTCCATCCCGGGCGCAGCGGTCACCAGCATCCGCATCGACGGCGTGCTGCACGAATTCACCACCGTCCCAGGTGTGAAGGAAGATGTCACCGACATCATCCTGAACCTCAAGGGCCTGGTCGTGTCGTCCGAAGAGGACGAGCCGGTCACCATGTACCTGCGCAAGCAGGGTCCGGGTGAGGTCACCGCGGGCGATATCGTGCCGCCGGCCGGCGTCACCGTGCACAACCCCGAAATGCACATCGCCACCCTGAACGACAAGGGCAAGCTCGAGGTCGAGCTCGTCGTCGAGCGTGGCCGTGGCTACGTTCCCGCCGTGCAGAACAAGGCCTCGGGCGCGGAGATCGGCCGTATCCCGGTTGACTCCATCTACTCGCCCGTGTTGAAGGTGACCTACAAGGTCGAGGCCACCCGCGTCGAGCAGCGCACCGACTTCGACAAGCTGATCCTCGACGTCGAGACCAAAAATTCGATCACCCCGCGTGACGCGCTGGCCTCGGCCGGCAAGACGCTGGTCGAATTGTTCGGTCTGGCAAGGGAACTCAACATCGAGGCCGAAGGCATCGAGATCGGGCCGTCGCCGGCCGAGGCAGATCACATCGCCTCGTTCGCGCTGCCGATCGACGACCTGGACCTGACGGTCCGGTCGTACAACTGCCTCAAGCGCGAGGGTGTGCACACCGTGGGCGAGCTCGTGGCCCGCACGGAGTCCGATCTGCTGGACATCCGCAACTTCGGCCAGAAGTCCATCGACGAGGTCAAGATCAAGCTGCATCAGCTCGGTCTCTCGCTCAAGGACAGCCCGGCCACTTTCGACCCGTCCGAGGTTGCCGGTTATGACGTCGCCACCGGTACCTGGAACAGCGATGCCGGCTATGACCTGGACACCGACCAGGACTTTGCCGAAACCGAACAGCTCTAACAACAATCGTCCCGGCCCTACCTGATACGGGGGTCGGCCCCA
Organism: Mycobacterium sp.; assembly: GCF_965229105.1. GTDB lineage: Bacteria > Actinomycetota > Actinomycetes > Mycobacteriales > Mycobacteriaceae > Mycobacterium. The sequence continues at coordinate 5,818,553 of NZ_OZ245858.1, read as the reverse complement.
TTTAGGAGACAGTCGCAATGCCCAAGCCCACTAAGGGTCCTCGCCTCGGCGGGTCGTCCTCGCACCAGAAGGCGCTGCTGGCCAACCTGGCCACGTCGCTGTTCGAGCACGGCCGGATCAAGACGACCGAGCCCAAGGCCCGGGCGTTGCGGCCGTACGCGGAGAAGCTCATCACCCATGCCGTGAAGGGCTCGCTGCACAATCGCCGCGAGGTGATGAAGAAGATCCGTGACAAGGATGTCGTGCACACCTTGTTCGCCGAGATCGGTCCGTTCTTCGCAGATCGCCCCGGCGGCTACATCCGGATCATCAAGGTGGAGGCACGTAAGGGCGATAACGCCCCGATGGCCGTCATCGAGTTGGTGCGGGAGAAGACGGTAACCTCTGAGGCCGACCGTGCCCGTCGGGTGAAGTCTTCGAAGGCCGAGCCGGCTGCTGCCGCTCCCGCCGACGAGGTCGAGGTGACCGACGAGGTCGAGGCCACACCTGAGGCCGACGTTGTCGAAGAAGACAGCGCGATCGAGGACGCTCAGGAAGCCGAAGCAGCCGAAGAGGTTGCGGACGACAAGGCCGAAGACGCCAAGTAAAGCTGAACCGAACATGCCCGCCATCGACTCCGATGGCGGGCATCTTCGTCTTCGCCTCGACATCGCTTACGACGGCACCGATTTCTCGGGGTGGGCAGCCCAGGCGGGACAGCGCACGGTGGCAGGCGTGCTCGGTGACGCGTTGTCGCTGGTGTTCCGGGTGGCGGTGGAACTGAAGGTGGCCGGCCGCACTGATGCCGGTGTGCACGCCACCGGTCAGGTTGCGCACGTCGATGTCCCGCTCGATGCGATCGCGCGGGCCTACCCACGGACGCCGCGGCCACTGGACCCAGAATTTCAATCCCTGGTCCGACGGCTGGGGCGGATCCTGCCAGATGATGTCCGGGTCCGCGATATCACCAGGGCCCCAGCAGGATTCGATGCGCGGTTCTCGGCGCTGCGCAGGCACTACATCTACCGGATCTCGACGGCGCACCACGGCGTTGAGCCGGAACTGGCCCGCTTCGTCGCGCCCTGGCCGCGGCCGCTCGATGTCGACGCCATGGCCGCCGCCTCACGAGATCTGTTGGGGCTGCACGATTTTGCTGCGTTCTGCCGGTACAGGGAAGGCGGCACCACTATCAGGGAGTTGCAGCGTCTCGACTGGGTCCGCGACGGCGATCTGATCACCGCGTCGGTAACCGCGGATGCGTTCTGCTGGAACATGGTCCGGTCATTGATCGGTGTGCTGACGGCGGTGGGGGAGCAACGCAGGCCACGGGGTTGGGCAAGTGAGCTGCTTGATGCCACCCGGCGGGCCAACGATTACAGCGTGGCGCCCGCAAAGGGGCTGACGATGATCGGTGTCGACTATCCGAGCGACGATCAACTGGAGGAGCGGATCCAGGTGACCAAGGTCGTGCGTCCGCGGTTGGGCTAGAGCCGGCCCGCAACGAAGTCGACGGCCTGATTGACCATGCCCGCCCCGATATAGGCCGGTGCCAAATGCTGCGGCCAGTAGTCCTGCCAGTTGTTCGGGTCGGTCGGATTACAGATGGGGTCGTCACCGTGGCACAACTCGGTGGTCCGGTCGCCGTAGACCGGGTTGAAATTGCTGAGCGGACCGACCCACTGCGACCCATTGCCGAACAGGGCGACAGCGGCGATGTGGTCGCTCATATCGCCCGGTAGCGGATTCTTGAACGCCATGAATCCCATCGGCACGGCGAGCACGACGTCGGTCACGGCCGCGCCAAGGGAGTAGCCCCCGAGCACGATTCTGGTGTTCGGGCAGTCGGCGGCCGTGCTCTGGATGCGTCGGCTCATATCGTTGGCGCCGATGTCGATCTGGTTATCGGCGGGATACTGCACCGCGTAGAGGTTGATGTTCTTGCCGGTCTTCGAACGGAGCCCGCTGACAAATGCGTTGCCGATCTGTCCGGCACCGGCCGGTTCCAGCCGGCCGCGAGCGAAGATCACCTCCACATCGGGGCACGCTGCAGCAGCGGACGGGATACCGAAGCCGGTCACCAGCGTCGGGGCGACGAAGAGCGTCGCAGCGACCGTGATTGCGGAGATCAGTGTTGCGCAGCAAGTTCGCAGCCGGCTCATAGGCTTCATGCTAACGAATTAACTGACGGGGGTGGAAAATCGTCGTTTCGCTAGCCGGCCGCGGGCTGATCAGACCAACCCGGCGACGAAGTTGGCGGCTTGACCGGGAAACTCGCTGGACTCGTAGTGGGTGTGGGCGAACGGATTGCGGCCATCACTGCAGATCGGGTCACCATCGCTGCACAGGTCGATGGAGCGGCCGCCGAACAAGGAGCTGTTGGTCAGCGGCACACTGAACTTGGTGGAGGGGTTACCGAAGACTGCGGCGGCAGCGATGTTGCCGAGGACGCTGCCCGGGAGCGGAGCCGCCGACCCGACCTCGCCGACCTTGTTGCCCAGCGGGGGGATATTGCCGAGCATGTCGACCACCGCTGCGCCTTGGGAGTAGCCGCCGAGCACGATCCGGGTCGACGGGCAGGTCTGCGCCATGGACAGGATGTGCGCAGTCGCGTCGTTGGCGCCGTCGGCTGCTGCCAGGAAGTCATAGGTGGCCGGATAGGCAACCCCGTAGGTGCCCAGTGTGCGGCCGCCGAGCAGCGGTACGAGATTGTCCGCCAGGGCCTGACCCACGCGGCCAATGCCGTCGGGCTCGCTGGTGCCACGGGCGAACACCAACTCGACGTCGGGGCACGCGGCATGCGCCGATGGGATGCCGACGGAAGTCGCGATCACGGCGGGGGCGACGAGCGCCAGAGCGGCGACCGGTACCGCCGCAGTCGCGGTCAGCAGCCTGCGGGCAGTCGCCATCCATCTAAAAGGTGCTGCGACGGCATCAACTGAACTCATTTAGACATACTTACATAGCTGGTCGGCTCGGCCGAAATTGTTGAGGTATTTACTCTCTCGTCAAACCAGGCCGGCGGCAAAGGTGGCTCCCTGACTGATTAAGCCAGTCGCCACGTAGTTGCTGTGGGCGGCGACGTCATTGCCGTCGGAGCACACCGGGTCACCGCCATTGCACAGATCGATCGACCGGGCCCCGTAGACCGGGCTGACCGTCAGCGGCAATCCGACCTTGGTGGTTGGGTTGCCGAAGACGGCTAGCGCTGCGATGTGATCGGGCGCATCGGGAGGCAGGGGCGCATTGAAGCCGATGGCCGGGAAGGGCACTGCCGCAAGGGTGTCGACAATCGCCGCCCCCTGCGAGTAGCCGGCCAGCACGATCCTGGTGGCGGGACAATCGACAATGGTGCCCTGGATGTGCGCACTGGCGTCGTTGGCACCGCCGGCGGCTGCAAGGAAGTCGTAGGTCGCCGGGTAGACGACGGCGTAGACGCCGAGCGACCTGTTACCGATCTGGCTCTTGAGCGAGTTCACAAAGGCCGTACCTTCTCGGCCGAGACCCTGGGGCTGGTCGGTGCCGCGGGCGAATACCACCTCGACATCCGAGCAAGCAGCGTTCGCGGTTGCGGCGCCGAACGGGCCAGGCAGCACAGTGGATGCGGTCACCATAAGTGCGGCCATCGCGATGGCGGTCGCCGCAGAGCGGCGCAGGTCAGTCTTCACCTCAGCAGCTTAGCGGCCGCTGCCGTCAGGAGTCGGCGCAGCGAGCGGCGGCATCTCGAAATTCTTGGCGCTGAACGACTCAACAACGCCTGCGTCGGGCCAACTCGCCGCAGTTACTTCGACCGAGTTGTCGCCTTGGCGCGCCAGCGCGAGACCGGCCAGCACCACTGCCCCGCCGACGGCCTGCGACATGGTCATCGCCTCACCGACCAGCACCCAGGCCCACAACACGGCAAACAGCACCTCGGCCAGACCCACCAGGGAGGCGAAGCTGGGACGCAACCGGGCCACACCTGCGATGCCCAAGGTGTAGGCGATCGCGGTGCTGAAGATTCCCAGCATCAGCACCGGCACCAGCCAGGAGGTGGCGAAACCTGCGATGACGACGTTGTTGGACGTGAAGATGAGTGGCATCACGCCGGTCAGGCCCAGGAGCGCCACCGCGGCAGCCCCGACGATGAGACCGCCCGCAGCCAGCGTGATGGCGTGCAGCCCATTGCCGTCGGCGGCAACCTCGTCGCTCATCATGAAGTAGAAGCCGGCACAGACCGCCGCACCAAGACCCCAGGCGATGCCCGCGGCATTGATGTGGGCGCTGGCAAACCCCGTGGCACCGATGACGCCGAGTACCAGCATGATTCCCGCGACGGCCAGACCGACGCCGGCGATGGTCATATTGCTGGGCCTGCGCTTGGTGGTGCCCCAGAGCCAACCCACCACGAGCAGCGGTGCGGTGTACTCCAGCAGCAGCGCCACCGCGACGGACACGTGCGAGACGGCGTTGTAGTAGCAGAGTTGGGCGCCGGCGATCGGGATCAGGCCGTAAACCACGACGGTCTTCTTGTGCAGCAGTGTCTCGCGGAACCAGCCGGGCCGGACCACGGTGGCGAAGATCGCCATCACGATGGCGCCGCCCGCCAGTCGCAGGGTGACGGCCGCGGTCGGGCTCCAGCCGGCTTCCATCAGTGATTTCGCGAAGGGGCCGGACATGCCGAAGGTGAACGCGGACCCGACCGCGAACAGCAGGCCGAGCCGGAAATCGTTAACGGGCCTCGCCATCAGCATGTGGCACCTCCTCAATAGGTGTAATGAGTGAAAAGTTCTTTGGTCATGACGATAGAGTCTGCGCAGGTCACGCGTCAAATGATTTTTGCTCGTGACAGCAATCTCACAGCCGACGGATGCGTGTGGGCTGGGTAACAGGGTGGGTGGGCTGCGAATGCCATCCCGAGGTTCTGTCGGCGTGTGGAAGCGGCGGCAGTCGCTTGCTAACGGTATTGCTAAAGCGCCGAGTCGCTTGGCTTGCGCCGGTAACTGATGGCGATTACAGCGAGCACCGCCGGTTCCTCCGTGTCGTACCGGATCACCGGGCGTTGAAGTCCGTCACTGCTGATCGTCGGCAGTATTTTAGGTGCCGCTCATGCGGTCGGTCGGCTTCTGTAGTCGGTCGGCGGCGTTTGTTGCGGTAGGGGCGCCGAAAAGCGAACGCGACGCCGTCTGCGGGACAGCTGCTGTATCGACACGATTTATTGCCTTAGAGAACGCTGATCCGGGTGAGCGCCCGGAAGACCCACCGGTGGTAAGGGATGAAGTCTGCCGACGGACTGACCGGTCAGCTAGCCGAACGTCGGGCCCGAAACGCAAATCTGGGCCGCGCAGAGCGTTCTCGTTGATCTGGCTTCCTCCCTGGTTTCCGGGTTGCGTATCCATATAAGAACTCTTCATGCCCGCGCCGGCGCCGCTGCCCGACATGCTCTTGCTGCCATCGGGATTACCGGGTTTGACGGGTGCCTCGGGACTGTCAGTGCCGTTTTCGTTGTGGTAGCCGCCCTGTTGGTACCCGCCCTTATGGGGTGCGCCCCAGGGGACGCCGGGTAACTGGGGACTCAACGGCCCGGCCGAAGGTTGCGAACCCGTCGATTGTTGAGGTGTGGGGGCTGCCGTTGTCAGCTGCTCCAGGTACTGCCGCCACGCCTGTAGATATCCGAATAGTTGCTGGGCGTAATCGGTTCCCGGTGGTGCAAACAGCGGACCGGGAGCTGTGGGAGCCGCCGGTGGTAACGGTGGGAGCGGCGGCATCATCGGTATTGAGGACGGGAACCCGGGAAAGGTCAGTCCAGCCGCGGTTGGCGACTGCCCCAGTAGCTGCTGCCAGGCTTGGAGGTAGGAGGACAGTTGCTGGTTGTGGTCCATGGGATTCGTCATGGTCGGATCTCCTACCTGCGAGGGAACGGGTGGTGCGGCGGACCCGGCTGGAAATCCGGCTGGTGGGTCCAGAGGATGGGGCAGCGATTCGAGGCAGTACTGGGTGTCGAGATTGCGCAAGGTACGAGTGTCGGGTGGCTCACGGTTCTCGACGTCGAAGACGTAGCAGTAGTCGCCTGCAGGCGTCGGCATCCGGATTGGACTCGACATGCCCTGATCGAGGAAGCCGTACGGGAAGCGCCATCCGAGGGAGGTTTTCGCGCGGCGGTCTACACCGCCTGATTCGACCCAAATGTAGTGATCGAGGATGGCGTTGACTGCATGACGTGCCGACTCGCAGGCCGCCTCCATCGACGTCATTCTGGTGAACGTCTTGGTCCAGGTGCCGGCGAAGACCACCGAGTTGTTGTGTACCTGATATCCGCCGTGGCGGGCCTGCCAGACATTGCGCAACTCGAGATCCTCAAGCCACAAGTCCTCCGAAGGTGTGGTGCCCCAAGAGGTGTCGTGCGGGTTCCAGGGCCCGCCACCCGGGCGATTGGACCAGTCACCGACTATCGGTACCAGGTAGGGAGTTTCGTTCCGTATCACCTTGCCGGTTCCCTGGCCGGGCCCGTCCTCCATGATCAGACCCCGGTCGAGCGCGTACCAGACCGGCCACGGCAGTAGTGACTCCGGAGGCCTATCTACCCCGCTGGTCAGGGCCCACATGATCTGGCGCCACACCTCCGCGGCAATCTCATCGACGGTGCAGTCGCGGGCAGCCTTGCCGCGACCGAACTCATCGACCAGGTGACGCGACGGTGTGTTGAAATCTCCGATATCCACCGAGAGCACCGAGACGTGGCCGTCGCGAGCCAGCGTCGGCCGCCGCTCCCACATTCCGTGCTGATTGATCGACGACAATGCCCACTCGGTGCCCGAGTAGTACATGTGACCCCGGAGCACTTGAAACTCAGTATCGAAGTAGTACTGAATACCCCCGAGTGTCTGGAAGCGGTCCCACGGCAGCTTTCCCATTTCGTCCACGGCGTAGGGGTCTCGGCGAACCTGCGGTCGTGACACGCCGGGCTGCAGTGGTCCATCGGGAGGTGGAGCGGAGGTGGTGAATCCGTCAAGTTGAGCCACTGTTCCGCCGCCACCGGCTGCGCGCATTGCCGAGGTGATCTTTTCGGCCACCGGCGCATCGACGGCCACCACCGTGTAATCCGGCGACACGCGGGTGCCGTCGGCCAGTGTGATCGCCACCCGCCCACGCTCGTGCGGCGGCTCGGTCGGATCATTTGCGGGGGGATCAAGACATTCGACTGCACCTGCCACGAAGCGGACTCCGAGCGTGACCAGGTGCCGATACCAGTGGTCGAACCATGATTCGGTGGTGGGACCATTGAGGACCCCGTCGGCCTTGTTGTCGCGGCGATCCATTTGTAGCTGGAGCTGAAGGTAGGTCGTGAGGTTGGTCCTTGCGTCTCCCCAGCGGGTATCGAAAGCAGCTAATACCCTGGGCATTTCGAGCAGGAGTTCGTCAAAGCGAGGTGTGTAGGCAAACTTTCGAGTACCGGTTGCCTCGTCGAGCCCTACGAAAAAATCGTAGGCGGACAGGTTCTGGAGTTCCCTCGCACGTCGCAGGGGACTGGTGACCAGGTAGCGCAACAACCTGCTCACGAAGGTCTGGACGTCGTTTGCGCTGAAGCCCAGCTGCGCGAGTTGGCCGACGACCCCTAGGAATTCGGCCGGGCTACGCGGGGCCTCGCGCGGGAAGACCAATGACGGCTTACCGTCCACTGTGGTGCCCTGTGTCACGACCCGCTTGACGTTGTCGAGGACGGTGCGCGATGTCGGAAGCCATTTGATGACACCATGGTCCCGGTCGACGCGTTCATATACGGGTATGCGTTGGAACAGATCCCAGGTGTGCAGGTAGTAGGCCGGAAAAAAGCGGAAGCCGTGTTCACCGGCCACCGCGCGCGTGGGCTGGCGAGGCTGGCCGCGTCGCCCCGGAAAGGGACGCAACTCGGCCTGGCTTCCGCCGTGGGTGCCTACCGTCGAATACTGCGAAGCGGCGAGGCCCCCGAGCTTGACGGGCGGGAAGCATTCCTCGGGATCGGTTCCCAGTCCGCGTCGTTCGTCTTGGCGGGGCTCGTACACGGTGACATCAAAACCCCGCTCTGCCAGTTCGAAAGCTGCCGTCAGTCCGGCTATTCCGGCGCCGAGAACAGCTACCGTGGGGCGATGCTCACATGAAGCGGGGGTCGTTATGCACTCGGTCATGTCGGCCCCGTCCGGAGTGCGGCAAGCAAGCCGGGCTGTGTCGGTGCCCGGACCGCGGCGTGTACGTAGGCGAGCAGAGTGTCGTGTGCTCGCAGGATGTCATCGAGCGAGCCTCGAACGTTCACTGTGCCCGCCTCGACGGCATCCTCCAGTCCGACTCTGGCATCGAGCACGTCGAGGATCGCCGATCGGGTGGTGGCGATCCGGGCGCCCGCCCTCGCTGCAGGCCCTTGCGAAATCTCCAGCCGTCGCCCACCTGAGAGCGCGAAGAGTTCGCCGTCGATATCGAGTTCGACCACCAGCGGTCCGAGCTTGTCGAGCACCACGCGGTAGCTTGAGGGCACCTCGTCGGCGAGTTGTTCGATCGACCTCTGCAGCAGGGATGAAATCGGTTCAGCCATGGAGGAACTCGAATACACCGGCAGCCACAAAGTCCATGGCTACACCTTTGATAGACCCGCGCACCCGGGCGGTGCCGCTTGACTCGCACAGCACTGTCGACCGGTCCAGGTGTACTTCGCTCGGCTGGGCGAGACGGGCGTAGGACTGTGGCCGAAACTGTACTTGCACAGTATCGCCCGCTCTGGTCGCGTTGACCTGAAGCTGTTCCGGCACAGCCGGTGTCGCACCATCCATCAGTAGTCGCATCGGCGGCGGCAACGTGCAGTCCGGGGGCCGGTCGAGGAACCCGGATGATTGGGTCTGCACGGCGGCATGTCGAAATATGGCGGCAGGTTCGTCGTGGTGCCACACGTATAGCGCCTGGGACAGGCAGTTCAACCGTCGCCGGTCAGTCATCTGCAGGAAAACCAACGACCACGGTTCCTCGTGCCGCTGGGGCAAGATCGTGCCCCAGGTCCAGCCGAAGTCATCGCCCCAGAGGAAGCGACCCCAGTTGTGATCGTGATAGGCGAGATCGTCCTGCAGTCGATACTCGTGGCCTCCGATGCGCAGCCAGCCGTCGGCGCGCAACCGCGGGACGAACAGCCAGGACATCCGGCCTTCGCCCAGGGGTTGGTTGTTCACGACGAATGGCCGACTCGTCGCGGCGAATTCGATCTCACCGGCGATGGCATGCCCGGGCAGGTCGATCACCACGCGGTAACCGTCGGAGCCTAGCGTCATGCGGTTACCGCCGACGCTCACGTCACCGAGACCAGCCGAAATTTCCAGCGCTGACGGGTCGAATCGTTCGATGGCTCCTGTCCATTGCTCGGCGTGCGCAATCACGATCACCCGGGGTGCCAGCTGATGATGTCCCGTCGGGGACGTCTCATTCGAGAGGCTGAAATTGATCAACAGGCGGCAACCCTGAGTGTGAACCACGAAGTGGTGCCACTCTTTGAACCCGGTGGGCTCGGCGGCAGCAAGCACCGGGGTCCGGAGGAAGTCGCTACCGGCCAGGACTGCGGTCATCGCAGCCACCTCATGTGCTCAGTGGTGGATGCAGTCGAAGTCGGTGGGGGCGGGGGCGCTACGGCCAGTCTCTCCACCGCCTCGCCGACGCTTGCCAGGCCCAGCAGCAGGTGGATGAAGTCGTCGGCTTCCTGTGGTGGATCGGAAGGGCGAATATCTTTGGCGGCCAAGGCATGTACAACGCTGGCGATGCTAGTCAAGCCCATTAGATAGCCGATGAAGTTGCTCTGTTTGGCCAGTGACTCGCGCGGATCGGTGAGCGTCATGCGAATCCCTCTGGCCTCAGACGCGCCAGGATGGCCTCGTCGAGGCCATGCCCGATGACCGCGTCGGCGAGCAGTTCGGCCCAGGCGATTGGAGCGGAACCGGGCGACGCCGGGCCGTCGAGGATGTTCAGACTGACCGTCTCCCAAACGCGCCGAAGGTTTTCAACCGCCTCGGACGCGACGAGGGCATCGCGTAGCTGCGCACCAGCGGGTGAATCTGCGTAGCGGCAACCCTCAGTGACCAGTAGGTCGTGCACGCTGCGAGCCGCGGCGGGGTTACCGAGCACCGCACGGCGTGCTCCGAGGAGCAGTTCGTACACCGTGTTCTCGGCCCCGGACGCACCCGTCGGCGGCGCCGGCATCAGCCGCGGGGTCTGTTGCTCAATGAGGTCGAGGGTCAGTTCTCGGACGCGTTCGAGCTCGGCCAGCATGCCAATCAGGACTTCGGGCGTCATCTGGTGCGTCCGTGTACGTATTCGACGAGGGCCGCGAGTGCGTCGCGGTGCCTGCTGGGTGGCAACCATTCCATGCCGGCCAACACCGCGGCGGCCTCTCTGGCGTGCCGGGCCGCGATATCCCTGGCATGTTTGAGCGAGCCGACGCGCTGCATGAGGGTATAAAGCCAGCGGATATCGTCCAGGCTCTTCGACTCCGAGATATGTTGGCCCGCAAGGGCAGCCGCTATATCAGCGCGGCCAGATCGTGATAGCTCGCCGCACGCGGTTAGTCGATCCAGCACGTCGGTCAGCCCCAGTTCGCCCTCGGCGGCTGGACGGCGCCTGGCCAGGATCTGCACGGCACGTTCCTGATCGTCGGTCCCGGCACAGCGCAACGCGTGCAATAGCATCAGGGTTCGTTTGCCCTCCCACAGGTCGCCGCCGATCTCCTTGCCGTAGTCCTCCGGGTCCGCCCGCAGGTTCAGGAGATCGTCGGTGATCTGAAAGGCCGCTCCGAGGTGGCGGCCAAGGGACTCCAACGGTTCCAGCTGCTCGCTTCCGGCTCCGGCGGCGACTGCGCCTGCCTGTAGCGGTGTGATGAACGAGTACCAGCTAGTCTTGAGTTCGACCATCGTGAGGTAGTCGGCGTCGTGGAGTTGCCAGGCGTTGGACCGAACCCACTCGAGCTCCAGCGCCTGACCGTCCACGGTCTGACGGGTCATATGGGCGACGGCCCGCAATATGCGCAGAGCAGGTCCGAGGCCCACCCGCTCGACATTGTCGAGCAGCGGTTGCAGTGACAGCGAGAGCATCGCGTCGCCGACATTGACGGCGATGGGAATTCCGTGATCGATGTGCATCGTGGGTTTGCCGCGCCGCCACCATGATTCGTCCTCGATATCATCGTGGATGAGAAATGCGTTGTGGTAGAGCTCGAGTGTGGCCGCAGTCGGCAGTATCGAGTCGAGGTGGCCGCCAAGTCCAAGGCAGATCGCGATGCTCAAGGCGGGGCGTAGTGCCTTTCCGCCGCGCAACGGGTAGTCCAGAATCAGCTCGTGCAGGCTGCTCGATCCGCGTTTATCTGGTCCGTACAACCGCCTTATCTCGCCGTCGCAGGCCTCCTTGCACAGGGCGAGATAGTCCTCGAGCGGATTGGCCGCCGCCTGGGCGGAGCGCAAGTCAGGCAGGGTCGATGTCATCGGGTATCAAGGTGGAAATCACGTCAGGCCTCGTCGACGATGACAGCGATGCCGTTCTTGTCAGTGATTCTTAGAGCAAATCCGATCCGGACGGCAAGATTGATTTCGTTGCTGGACGTTTCCCCGATGACTTCCAGACTCGGGGGAATACTGATGGCCAGATCCACAGGCTCTTCGCCCGGCGACGCCTCCCCCGCAGACCCGTGCGCTATCCGCTGCCGCCTGCCGAGCAGCACCGCGATGACCATGGGCGTGACACCATCGGCCCTCTTCTCGTCGAGTTGCGACGCACGGTGCAATGAGTTGGCGTTTGCCGCGATCAGCAAGGTCTCCAGGACCGAATACCCGCTCACCAGCTGGCTGAGTTTCTTGAGGCCTTCGGTATTTGTCACCACACAGGACGGCGCTCGATATCCGGCGTCCTCGACCTTCACCCGGGCATCGATGAGTGCGTCGAGGATGGGATCTGGTGGCACAAGACCAGTCAATTCAACTTCTGTTGCCGCCGCGCGAATCTTGGGCAAGACAAACTTATCGACCAAGGTGGCGAGATCGACAGTTTTCTCAATCACCTGTGCCAGCAACGTATCGGGGGTCGGCGCGATCGCCTGCGCCAGTGTCACTTTGAACGCGACATTCTTCGGAACTATTGCGATGGGCACTGCCGCCGCATTGTTGATATTGTCCGCGCGCACAAACGTTTGAGCGGGGTCACCGGTGTCCCAGCGAGGGATGGCCTGCCAGGCAACGCACGTTTGCTCGAACGTTTCCAGAACCGTTTGGTTGGCGAGAGCCAACCGCTCAGCGCTCAGATACATATCACTACCCCCCTCAGAGTGTGAATCAAATGATGACAGGCGATGTCAGCGCGCGCTACGTATTGATGCCTTTTTGTCAAATCGACGCTTCGTTATTTCTGTACAAGTGCAACGTCTTGCCCTGGCGTCAGCTCACCCCTCTCCATGGCGTCGCAGTGCGCCAGGTGCAGCGGGGCGACGGGGTCGTCGGGCAGTAAGTGGCGGCATCGTTCGAATGCGACGCGAGCCCCTGTGGCATCGCCGGCATCGAATAGGGCGAACGCATTGTTGAAAGCAGTTTGGGCCAAATGCTTCGCGTCCCGCAGCGTGGACGGATCTTCGTTGTAGACCTCGTAGATCGTCACCGGTCGCCGACGGTTGACCACCATCACGCGCTCCATTCGGCGGATGTCGAACTCGGCGTGCCCACTAAGTCGGGCGTAGGTCGCATCCGAGATGAGTAACGCTGACCCGTAGCGCTTGTTGGTGCTTTCGATACGGGCAGCGAGGTTGACGGCATCGCCGATGATCGTCAGCACCATCCGGTTGACGCCGCCGACGAGTCCGACGCCGACAGACCCACGATGGATACCGATACCCGCGCGCAACTCTTCGGTGCCCAGCGCCACCCGTTCCCGGTTGTGCTCGCGCATCGACCTGAGCATGGCCAAGCCTGCGCGGACTGCGTCGGGCTCGGACTCAAATACAGCGACAATCTCGTCGCCGCGCACGTCCTGGATCATCCCGTTGCAGCTGATGATCGGTAGCTCGACAGCTCGAAGGAAGCCCATCGCCAGGTTGCTCGCCTCGGAAACGTCCATGTCTTCGAGCATCGTGGTGTAGCCGCGGATATCGCTGATCAACACCGTCATCTCACGTTCCACCCGGTAACCGCTACGGACACGGCGCAGGTCGTCGATATCGAGGATGCGGAGCAGTTCGTTGGGCACGAAACGTGATTGCACATCAATGAGGGACTGCCGGTGTTCGTCGGCGGCACGCAATTGTGCCTCCAGCTGAAAATTCCACAATGGCGCGGCCGCTTGCGCGCATACAAAGCCGACAGCTTCCTCGTGTTCAGGTGCGAAATGTCGTCGTGAATCGCGATACTCGGCATAAATCACACCAACGGTCCTGCCCTGCACCGTTATTGGAGTAGCCAGGAGAGTTGCCATGCTCAGCGTCGAGCCACTGTCCACTACGCGCTGAACAATGACCCGGTCGTAGGGGACTTCGGTCCAAGGGCCGTCGATTGTCGTCGTCTCACCGTGTTCTCTGACAGCCCGGACCGCGATATTCGCCCCTTCGACGGTGAGCAACAGCACGCGGTCCGCGCCGGTTGTGTCTGCCACGGTGCCAAGAGTTATCTCGGCCAAACTGTCCTGGGTCCGCGCTGCGGCCAGCGCTCGCAGCAGGTGATGCGCGCCAACGGGGTCGATCTCCGACGAATCTGCTTGGACGAGATCACGATTGAGCAACCAGGGGTACTCCTGCGCGAGTCCGTCCGTGCGAACCGTCAGACCCAGACTCAGCCACCGCTTGTACGCCGATCGCAGCATGTGCTCGCGCAGCATGGTCCGGTCGGTCTGGGCATAGAGCGAGGCGGCCTCTTCGCGGGCGAGCGCGCCGATCAAGGGGAGTTGATGTTCGTCGGCGAGGTCCATGGCCTGGTGCAGGTACCGTTCGGCTTTGACCCGCTTCCCGCGCACCCGAGCCCACGCTCCCTCGATCAGTGCGCACGGCGCCGCATAATTGGACGGCGCGTCGGCTGCCCATTTGCGGTGCAATGCAAGAGCTTGACGAACGGATTGCGCGGTCGAGCGATCATCGGGAGCCGACCGAATCCTGCTCAGTGCGCTAACCAGATGCACGAGTTGTAGGACCGCAGTACCTGCCATGCCATCACTGTGGGCAAAGCACTCGTCGGTGGCGCGGACTGCGCCCGCGTCATCGCCGCACCAGAAATACAGCCCCTGTTTGACGTTCGCGGCGACGCTGAGGGCTACCTCGTCGTTCTCACGGCGCGCCGCCGGCACCACCACGCGCTCGTCGTAGCCGCTCTCACCAGCGACGAGGAAGGTGTCCTTGGTGCGGCCCTGCATGTTCAGGCAGAGCTGCTGCATGGCCTGGCACAGCGCGGTGGGTACAGGCTGGGAGCGGATCTGGGGAATGATCGATTGGGCCAGGGCGTCGATCTCAGCGAGCGGGCGTCCCGCCCAGAATGATTGGGAAAGCAGTACGGCGGCCAGGAAGCCGGCGTATTCCTGATCGCCTTGGTCCAGAGCCTCGCTGACGGCGTCGCGAAGCTTGCCCAATCCGTCGCGAAGGGGATGGCGCCAGTGATGGATGAAATTCAGATGCAAGAACAGAGTCTGTGGTCGGGCTTCCCTAAATTCTTCACGCCCAACGAGCAACAGTCCGACCTCGCCAAACCGCTGCGCCCCGGCCCGGTCGCCGGTGACGACCAGCAACAGTCCGTAGCTGGCGAGCACAAGCGGTAGCGAAGGAGTGTGGCCGTGGGCGAATGTCAGGTCGAGTTGTTTGCGCACGACGATGGGGAAAATGTTTGGCCGGACGATGTAGGACATGCTGCGCAGCTCGGCAAGGATTCGCTGGATCTCGATGATCCGTCCGTCTTCGCACCTGGGCAACTGCAGCAGGCGCTCGTTTGTCCAGCGGCGCATGGAGAGCTTCATCCCCACGAGCGCGGTGGCGAGCCGCGGCTTACCTGGATCTGGGGGTAACGGCTCGCCAAGGTCCGCGAGGGCCCGCAACCCGATCTCGAGCGCCTCCTGCAGTCGGTTCTGCGCCACCCGCCCCTTGAGTCGAAGGTAGGCGAGCCGTGCACGGTCAGTTGGGTCGTGAAGAGTGTCCTCAGCTTCGTCGAGCAGGATGTGCAGCGCCGGTACGTCGCCGACCAGGAGCGCTGCTTCAGTGGCATCGAGCTGCAATTGCCGGGCCAGTGGAAAATGCGTTACCCACCGTTCCTTACCGAGCAGGCGCAGACCGCTTCGGTAGTACTCCAAAGCCAATGGGAACGATGCCTGGGCTCGCGCCATGCCTGCAGCACGGTGCAGCACCTCGACAAACTTGACGCGTTCGTCGTCGGCGACTCCGTGGCCACCGATACCGACGTGGCGGGCGGCTTCAAACAGGCGGGCGTCGCCCAGTTCGACCAACCGGCGGCCTATCCGCAGATGGGTTTCGCGTTGGGCGTCGTCGGTGAAGTCGGCCCGGGCCGCTTCGGCCACCCGATCGTGGCTGAAGCGGTACCGTGCGTCACGGCTGATTGCGTTGGTGATGCGCCTGCTACCGCTGTCAACCGCTTCGAGAAGGCGCAGCTCCAAACATGACCACAGGGCCTGCGCGACAACGTCGGGCGGCACGGCGGCCGCCTCCGCGGCGTCGTCGAGATCGAACTCGCCGCCGATGCAGGACAGCGTGCTCAGCACTGTTCTGTCGACGGGGCGCAACTGGCCGAGATAGGCCCCGAGGAATTCGGCGGTCGTGGCAGAAACCTCTATCGACGCGAGTACCCGAAGGTCCCAACCGGGATGGCCATCTGCACCCACCGGTGTGAGGGCACCTTCCCGTTGAGCGCGATAGAGGAGCTGACGAACTTGCAGAGGATTACCGCCCGTCCGATGCTGGAATTCGGCGGCCACATCGCTTAACTCCACACCGCGTCCGCAGACCTCGGCAAGCAGCTCCTCGACATCTTTAGGTGCCAGCGGTTCGAGTTCGATACTGCTGAGGCTCGAAACGGTGAAACCTGCCTCTACAGGATCGAACTCGCCTGTCCGGTGCATACCGAGGATCAGGACGTTGCGAAGCGCGACCGTCATCAGCTCCGACAACAGCAGCAGAGTGTCGCGGTCGGCCCATTGAAGGTCGTCGATGGCGAGCACCACTGGACGGTAGGCCGCTGTTGCCGACACCAGCCGGATGGCGGCTCGGTGCAGTCGTCGGCGGGCATCGGCGGCGTTGAGGTCGGCTACCTGCGTAGCCTCGCCCAATGCATGCGCCAAACCGGGTACGAGCGTGCCCAGGACGCTGGCTAGGCCCGATATCTCGCTGAGATCCGTGCGCCAGCGGTCACGCTCGGCAGAGCCCGTGGCTTCCATAACGCTGACGATCGAACTGAGCGCATCCCCCAGCGCCGCGTACGGTGCGGGTGCGCCATCGCGGCACCTTCCGTAGGCGAAAACGCAACTTCGCCCTGTGATCTCGGTCCCGAATGCCTGTGCCAGTGTTGACTTGCCCACGCCGGGTGCGCCGCTAAGGAGGACGCATGCCCCGCCGTCGCGCTCTGCCCGCTGCACCGCGTCGCGCAGCACCGACAGCTCGTGCTGCCGGCCGAACATCCGGCCGTCGGTATCGAGCATCGGAGCAGTCATGGAGCGCTACTCAACATGCCGCGCCGTTCGCCCCGGTGATACGGCACGGGCCCTGCTCTTACGGTGCAACCGCTTCATCATCGCCCCTTTGATGCAGTAAACACTATGGTTCGCGGTCATGGCCGACTGTTTTGCTCCGCTTCGTCGGCGCCGCGATGCTGTCCTTGGAGCAGCAAATTAAGCATCCTGTCGCAAAGGGGGCGGGTTTACTCCTGCCTGACTGTTTTGGTGCGAGTGGCACGCGGTCATACCGCCACCCGAGTTGCTCAATTCAGTGCGCACCGCTTGGCGGGTTGATTGCGACGAGGGCATGGTCGAGGTCATCGCAGGGGATCGGCGGCGGTGAGGATCTGCTGTCCGGCGCGATCTGGGTGGGTAGCAACGCGCGGTGCGGACGAACTTCTCGATGCCACAGCCAGTTTGGTGCGCAACCTGGTGTGTGACGGTCAGTGCGGCGAACATGATCGCGAGGTGTGGGTCGGTCGACTCAGGTTTGTCTGGTGGTAGATCGGCCGGGCCTGCAGAATGTGGATGGACAGCCAGAAGCACTTCTCTATCTGCGACTACCGGTTGTGCGGGCCGAACGTGAACTCCGGGGTCTGGCCGATCAGCTTGTGGAGCACACCGTGTACCGCGACAGCTCGCGAGTCTTGGCTCCAGATCTCGGTTCAGCGACTTGGTGGCCCCAGGGAGCTGATGAGCCGATTGCTTTTCACCGCTGCCTTGCCACTTACGGCGCGTTCGGCCTTGGCGACCTGTTCGCCGATACCGCGTAGCGAGCGCCTCGCCTGCTGAGCGCGATATTGGTAGCACACAAACCGGCCGGGGATTCCGCGGCCTTCGCGCTACTTGTGGCCAGCCAGGGCTCGGTGAGCACGTGCCCGCGGGAATCTCTTGACCTCGACGGCGGCCGCGCCACCCCGGGCACGAAGGGATTCGGGTGCGCAAATGAACGACAACCTGGGACTCGCATCACTACATGGTTGGACCGATACATTCGCGGTGGTTACATGCTCTAGATCCAGCGCCTAAGGGTCCGGATCATTTATGTTGCAATGCCGGCTCCTTCTTCGGCAAGGCAAATGAACCGATGCCGTCGCGGGAAAAACCAACCACAATTTGTCATGCTGGCAACATTTTCCTGACGTTTCCAACAAACGCCTCGAACGGGATATCGCAGTACATGTATCGGGCCCCGGTGTGGTTTTGATGCGATTCGAGGTCGGCGAAATTTAACGACGGAAATGCGGCGGCGAGCGCCGACGATCAAGCCCAGCTGGTCGCCCTAGTCGTCCGCGTGCTCCCGCCGCGGGGGCCTTCGAGTAACAGGTGCGGTGTTGGACTCTAGGCTTAGCAAGTAAGCGCAACTTGCCAAACGCGCGTTCGATTAAGGCGCCCGGCGAGATCTACCACTGGGATGACTGCAAATGTAAGGCGCTCTGACCTTTTCATGGCAATGAATGAAGCGTAGATTCTGCGTGTCGGTAATTACGCGCTCTTACCCCCGGGTGTCCGAACTACGTGCGGTTATCTTAGTCCGTCCCACCGGGCATATACGTTCGTGACGAGCCATTGGAGATTCATGTCGATTTCGCTTACTCGCAGCCTTTCAGCGGGAGTCGTATGTGCTGTCGCTGGAGCCCTGCTCGCAATGAAGGGATTGGCGTCCCGTCGGCGTTCGAGCGGAGCCGTGGCAAATGGGCGACCTGCTGATGGCCCTGAGCTAGCTGGGGGCGTAACGTTCGGCGAATTCCTGCAGGCGCTCGCTGACCAACATGACCTTCTGCGTAGGGAATACTGACATTGTTAGCCGAGAATACGGCGTCGTAACCGATGAGTACTTCTTTGCTCGACGTGGCGCAGCCTCGGCTCATGTGGAGGCGTCGCGCACCGTCACCCCCGCGGACGAGCAGGGTGATTAGGGCGACGCCGGTTGGCTGTTAATCATTTTGACGTCACGACGGACCGCACTGCAGTCTTCAGTCAAAGCAGCAATAGCATTGACTACGAGGATTCTGTTCGTTGCGGTGGCGTGCTGGAAGACCAAAATTCCTTACCCATTAGCGACGGGTCTAGTGTGTCGTCAGACATTTTTTTTACCAACCTCCCTGGGCGCGACAGCTAGATCGAGCTCCGCCCTGGCAGCGCCAACCTCCAGTTCCGAAGTCACTCTTTGGTGAAGATCTTCTCCGGCCGGGAATTTCATAGCGTCATCACCAAGCGAAGATTGAAGCTGCCACGCTCGTGGTTGAGCCGGTCTACGACAAGGACCTGGATCGCGTCTAATGCCAGCGAGCCCACACGTACGGCACTAAGGCGCGCAAAAAATCGAGGTCGGGACCTGGCGCCGCACCAGCGAAGGCTACCTCGAAATACTCTTCCGCCACTAGCAAGATGCCTTCGGCGTATTGGCGAGTAAACGCAATGCTGCCGTAGTCGTCCATCAGGGTGCGGACCTGGCGGACTAGTTCTGGTGACCTTTCGTCCCTGCTTAGGCGCAAATAGTCGCGGAGCAAGGATTGGTTCTTCCCGCGCGCGCGATCTAAAAGGTGGATGAGGGTAAGTGTCCGCTTACCTTCGTAGATATCACCAAGAATTTCCTTGCCATACGTTCGCTCATCGCCTACGAGGTTGAGCAGGTCGTCGCGGATCTGGAAGGCCGCACCAAAGTGGAAGCCGAATCGCACAAACGGATCAAGCGCCACCGATCCGCGCGCCCCCACCAGCGCCCCCACTCGAAGCGGATGAATTGTCGTGTACCAGCAGGTCTTTCGCATGATTAATTCCAGGTAGTCATCAGGTCCGATATCCTCGATATCGTCTACCTGCCAGCCGATCTCCGTCGCTTGACCTTCCAAGGTGCGCATCGCCATAGTGTCAAACTCGGCCATAACCAGATCTGCGGTATCACGATCCAGTCGCGCCGTGGCCTCCCGCAGAGCACTACTGGCCACGATCGCCAAACCGTCCCCAGATGCCAGCGCAGATCCCAACCCATGGCTCTGAATCAACGTGGGACCGCCGCGCCGCATCTCCGAGCCGTCAACAATATCGTCATGCACCAGAAACGCGTTGTGCAGCAATTCGATTGCCACAGAGAAACCAAGCATCTCGCCCGGCTCGGCACCAAAGACCAGGCCCGTCGCCAGGCATAGAGCCGGTCGCAAGGCCTTGCCGCTTCGGCGCGGATATTCGCGCATCGGTGCGTAGAACCAATCGTCGACGGCGGTGGATGACGTCATCTCCAGCATCTCGTCGCGGACAGCATCACCGATATCACGCAGTCTGCTCTCGACACGGCGCACAACGGCATCGGAAGGGATTGTCAATGTTTCGACCCACGCTCATGATCAGCGGCGAACTGGTTCTGTGAGGCTACGCTCCGTAGCCACACGTACCGCGGCACGGTGCCGAGATGAGGCAAGTCGGGGCGAGACCGGGCTCCGGCCAGCAGAATCGCGGCATCAGACTCCGCAGCGTTGATCATGCCTTGCGCATATAACTTCACAAATCTGATGGTCTGGGTTTGAATCACGAGTGCCTGCAGTTGCCGAGCCGCTTCGGATCGCTGACCAGCGTTGTAGATTTGCAGATAGTGTTCCAATGCAGTGCGGTCGCGCAGTTCGGAGCCTGAGGCGAGATGAACCAAGGCTAGCGACAGCACGCCGGAGCCAGCGCCCGGGATCAATTCATCATCTTCGGCCCGGCCGCCACCGTTAAGCTCGGACAGCTCGCGGGCCACCCGCGCCAAGGAACCGATCTGAAGCCCGAGTCGAGTCCACGGTTCGAGGTCGGCGGCCCCCGCCGAGCCCACGATCGCCCCGATCCGCAGCGGCGCTGCCGCGCTATGCCAACCGCAGACCGGCAAGAGTCCGTTGAAGTACGCCTCCGGGTGTATCTCGTCAGGATTGGTGAAAGTATGCGCCTCGGAATAAGTCCGGTCCTGAAGCGCGCTCATGGCCATCGCGTCAAACTCTGCCCAAACCTGATCAGCGACATCGCGATGTAAGCGTCGTGTCGCCCGGCGAAGCAACTGGCCAGCCATCGACGCGACCGCGTCTCCTGCGTTGATGGCCAGCGGAAACCCGTGCGCAGCCTCCAGTGTGGGCCGACCGCGGCGTTCTGTGCCCCCATCGGTGAGGTCGGCATGAATGAGAAAACCCGTGTGCACCAACTCGATTGCAACGGCGATGCCCATGAGATCGACAGGTGAAGCGCCGAGTGAAGCCCCGGCTGCCAAGCACAGAGCCGCACGAAAGCAGACCCCGGGGCGAGTCACGTATGTACGCATCGGCCCGTACAACCAATCGGACGGCTCAGCGTCCGGGATCGCGTCCAATGCGACGTTCCGGACTGCCCGGGCGACTCGACGGAGCTGTTCATCGACGCCGTCAACACGTCCGGCACCGTCAATCACGGCTGTCATGTCTCGACGGATCTGACCTCGACGCACAGAGGTAGCCAGACAAGAGGGTGTCCCTGTGCGAAAAGCATGCCTCGATACCATCCCGGCAAAACATTAAGGGGCACAGTAATTTCCAGCACCGAACCCACGCTGGTGCGGGCCCGAATTGGTAATTCGGGCTGTTGGATTAATACCGATGCCGACCCGATGCGAGCACCATCATGAGCCCATAGGTCACTACAGTGCAGTCGCACCTGACCAAAACTATCCGGACCACCGTTATGGAGCCACACCTCGACAGAGGCGTTGCCTCCCACGGTGGCCGCTAATTCCAGGTTGCCATCGGCTCTCTGTTCAGAGAGGTCCATCCGTGCTGGGCCAGAGGGCCTTGCCTCATCGGATAACTTGCCGAGTAGTTGTCCAGCCAGCGGCTGCCACCACGACTCCAATCGCTGCGCATTGTCCTCATACATCGGTGGTCCCAACGGATCGATTCCGTCGTCGCGATCGCCGGCGTCCTTCGAGGGGCCCCGCCCGAACTCAGTCTGTCCTCCAGTTGAGCGCACGAACCGCGCAATCACTTCAGTCGCGGCCCGAAAGCCCCTTGCCTGAATTGCACTCAGTGCGCGCATATTTACTGCAGGATCAAATACCGAGGCCCACGGGATGTCGCCGACCCCCCCGTCGTCATCGAAAGCCTCCTCGTACACAAAGCCCCCCACCCAGTGGACACAACCAGAATGGTATGGAATGGTAACCCAGGTGCCCGGCTAAGACCGGACTAATTGTCCCCAGGGGAACAAATGGCAGCCAAACTCCAATCAGTACTGGCCGTTTTTGGTGCACTTGATGAACTGGTCGCACGCGAGGACTCCGGGGCTGCAGCCGCAGTGGTTGAACGATTCCTTCCCGGCACGACGGCTCCAGGTCAACGCGGCTGGTACCGACAGATCCGCGATCTCATTGATCGACTTGTCCCCGATGAACAGAGAACAGACTTTCCGGACCTCGGCGCTTCGCTCGACGGCCTCGGCAAGATCACAGGAGGCCGCTCCGATGACTCCGACACCTTGACACCTGCCCAGCTTGCGCGGCTGACTTACGCCATCGGGGTCTTGAGCCGACTGCCCACCCGGGTGACCGACCAAAGCTTGCTCATTTCCGATGAACAATTAGCGGCAATCTTGTCCCTTGCCGGTGGGACAGCAAATCAGTCGACTCGAGACGATCGCGGTCGCCGCCTGTTAACACTGTTACGTGAACGATTCGACGACCGCGCCCACTGGCCCTCAGTAATGGCAGAGGCGCTGCGCCAGGGCCTCGTCGAATCCGATATCGCCGCCATCGGGGCGCCGTGCACCGGATCTCTGAAACGGATCGAAGATACCGTTTGCGCACGAATCACAACCGACTCCACACATCCTGATATAACCATTTCGGCGGTTAAAGCCGTCATTGACCCGTTGAACTGGGCTAGCATTTCAACCTTCTTTTGCTCCACGACAGCTCTCGAACCTCGCTGCGACTCCAACGGATGGAGCAGGGTGCTGGAGGAGACGAGCACCGATTGCAGTAAATACCGCATGGTGACAGCGGTTAAATATTGGAAAGCAGAAGTCAACGGCGGGGTCGTCATCAATTATGACGTTGATGACCACCGCGAGGACACCGCAGACTGCGGGTTGGTCCTGGTCGACCATGGATACCTTTGGGTGTCGCCAATCCAGGAGGGTGTACGCGTACGTACAAGTAAAGAGGTACTCATTCAGGGGCTAAGTCCAACGGCTGCGGCCCTGTTTGCCTGCGTCCTCGGCTGGGCCGATGTCGCACGCAATCTCATCTATGACGCCGCCCGCAACCCCCCTCCGGGCTGCATCCCCTGGACGACGTCAATCAGTTCAGCACCCTTCCAAAGAGCTCCTGTCCGGCCAAGACGTGCCGCCCATCTGCCTGCCGGAGCACGTGGCCAAATGATTACTCAGACAAGCCAAATGCTCAATGACTACATTGACTTGTTGGGCAAGGATAACGGTACTCAGACGCATAGAAGCGGGGTCACCGATGCCTAGCACGCCGGCCGGCTCGAGCCCGTGGGCCGCGATCGCACAACGGATGATCACGAACACAGAGGCGATCGCACTCCAGGCCTCCCGTGCCATCGACGACGGAGTCTTCGACCAAGATGGCTGGATCACGGCCGCCACCCAAATGTTTGATGTCGCGTTCCTCGGCGCCATCGAGTTGGTCGAGTCGGTTGTCGCGGGCCCGGCTCGACCGGGGCCCTCGCAAACGTGGTCTGACCCAATCTCATTGGGTTCCGTCGAGTCCGATCGCACGCTCACCATCGAGACTCCGTTAATTCGTCTCGGAGCTGATGATGCGATCCCTCTCAGCCTGATCACCTTTGAATTACCCGCCGCGAACCGCGATCCCGCCGGTCGGCCGGTGGGATTCGCCCCCGCGGGCGTGCCTGTCACGCGCCTCGTTGTTGACATCGCCGACGCGCCTTCCGCGGTCTACAAAGGGACTGTCCGAGTCACTTCCAGCCAGGGCAGTATTCACCTCGTCCCCGTAGAGATTGCGTTATGACAGCCCGCAACTGGCCGGGGTTGGCGGGCTTTCGCGGCACGCGACAGTCGTGAGGATGAAGCGTCCTGGGGGCAAAGTAGCCATCATCGGTGCTGGCATGGCAGGACTCAGTACCGCCTGGCGGCTCAGCGAACCCGGCTGGCGTGACCGATTTGACTCCATCACGATCTATCAACGGGGCTGGAGGCTCGGCGGCAAGGCCGCATCGAGTCGCGGCGACAACGGGCGTATCGAAGAGCACGGCCTACACATCTGGATCGGTTCGTATGAGAACGCTTTCACCCTGCTTCGCGAGTGCTATGCCGAACTGGACCGAGCGAACACCGACCCGACTTCACCGATCCAGACCTGGAACCAAGCACTTATCCCCTCCGAGGATGTCGGTCTCGCCGATCGAATGGGCAATGGCTGGCTGACTTGGCTGGCGAAATTCGCTAATAACGATCAACTGCCTGGAGACCCTGGTGCCGATGGCCGCGAACTGACTACGATCGAATTCACCGAACGGGCGGTCCAGCTGATCCTCAGTTTTATGGAATCTGTCGGTAACACCCCGTCGCTCGGACTGAGCATGTCCTACACCGCTACGCCGCCACTTGCGAGCGCTGCGGCCTCTGCAGTCAAAGCCGCGTTGCTGGCCGCACTGGGCGCACTGGCCGACCCATCTAGCGGCGGTGCGGCGGCGGCAATTGACCTCGCCTTAAAGGCCATCCGTGATCAACTCGATTGCGAGACTCGCCCAGACCACAATCGGACGTGGCAGTTCCTATCGCTGATAGTGGCGACTATCCGAGGAATAGTCGTCGAATCGCTCGTCACCGATCCCCGTGGCTTCCGGGCCATAAATGACGAGGACTACCGCGACTGGGTTTTACGTCACGGGGCTCACCCCGACGCGCTTGACTACCCAGTCCTGCGCGGCCTCTACGATATGGTATTCGGCTACCAAGACGGTGACCCGTCCCGGCCCGCATTCGCGGCCGGGCTGATGGTGTTCCTATCTGGCCAGGTCCTCTTCCAGTACAAAGGTTCCCTCTTCTGGAAAATGACCGCAGGCATGGGTGACGTGGTTGTCGCACCGATCTACGAGGCCCTGCGTAGACGCGGTGTCACCTTTGAATTCTTTCACCGTCTCGACGGTGTGCAGCTGTCCCCAGACCGTCAAGCTATCGCGGCCATCACGATGGGCCGCCAATTAGCTCTCTCGGACGGCGTTGAACATTACGAGCCGCTCACGCGGGTACGCGGATTGACCGTGTTTCCGGCTTCGCCTCTGCAAGATCAGCTCGCCCCCATCTGGCGCTCCGAAGGACGAGACTGGAACGAACTCGAGACGCACTTCAGCCGATACGACGATGCAGAATCCCGGGTGCTGCGCCAAGGCATCGATTTCGACCATGTCGTGCTGTCGGTCTCCCTGGGAATGATTCCATATGTGGCCCAGAGCATCTTGGAACACCGACCGGAATGGCGTGAACTTGTCAGCCGAGTCGAGACTACCGCCACTCAAGCCATGCAGCTCTGGCTGCGTCCTGATGAAGCCGACCTCGGGTGGTACGAACCCGGAGCCACAGTCAGTGCGTACACGCCGCCGTTTGAGACGTGGGCGTCGATGCCGCAGACCCTCTGGGCTGAAGACTGGCCCGACGATGACCGGCCTGGCACCGCTGCCTACTACTGCGGCACCCTGGTCACCGAATGGCCGCCTACCACTACCGGACCGGAGTACGCCGCCCCCTACAAGCGGGTGGTCCGCGACGACGCCCTCGCATTTGTCGAGAAGAGCATTCCGCTGTTCTTCCCTCGTGCAAGCAGCGACGGTGGCTTCCGATGGGAGTTGTTGTGCGGAGCCAACAACTTGGCTTCCTTAGACGCGGTCGATACCCAATACATCAGCGTTAACATCGATCCGTCCGACCGCTATGTGCAGGCCGTTCCCGGCTCCGACAAGTATCGGCTACGGCCCGACGAAAGTGGGTACGAGAATCTCGTCCTAGCCGGCGACTGGACCAACAACGGGATAAACTCCGGGTGTATCGAATCAGCCGTCATGTCCGGGCTTGAAGCGGCCAACGCCATCCTGGGACGCCATCGCTTCCATCGAATCCGAGGCTTCTATCTTGCCTGACGGCTCTATGGGGCGAGTGAGGTCTCAGTCGCTTAGCCGTACGTCTGAAGTTTCCTTTGACGGTTCACAACGATGGACGGTGGAGCGCGCTGTAATCCCCCGAGGCAGTGACGATGGAAGTGGGGGCCGACATTGACTACCGGCGATCGAGCAGTGCGTTAGTACGTCGGAAGAAGAGAGCGAACCTGCAGGCAGCCTACCGATGCGTGCGGAACATGGCAGACCGTGTTATGGCATGGCAAAGCCGCGTATTCGATAAGTCCGGGTGCGGCCGAGCAAGACATTTGCGGCCTGCAGGCCGGATCGGACTGCTGCTTCGATGCACCCTGCGTTTAGTCCGCAGTCTGTCCAGTCGCCTGCCAAAACGAGGTTGTCATAGCCACTTTCATCGGGCCGTAGCCGATACTTGTCGGAGCCGGGGACCGATTGAACATAGCGATCGGACGGGTCAATATTCGCCGAAATATGTTGAGTAGCAAGGGCGGCCTGACCGCTCTCACCGTTCACACCACACAGCAGATCCCAACCGAATTCGCCCTCGTCATACGCATGAGGAAAAAACAGTGCCAAGTTGCGTTCGACGTGCGCGGTGGCATCGACGTGAACCTGTTGGCGGAACCGGCGCTGGTAGTGGGCGGTGTCTTCCCCTGGCGGCCACGCCGCGTCGAGGCTTCCGCAGAAGTACGCAACTGTCTTTGGCTCGTCGTCGTGGGGCCAATCCTCGGCCCATAGGGTTTGCGGCATCGATGCCCAGGTTTCGAACGGGGGGATGTAGGCACTTATGGTCGCGCCGGGCCGCACCCAGCCAAGTGCGGCTTCATCGGCACGCAGCCATACCTGAAATGATTGAGTGGCAACGGTTTTGACGTGTTCTGTCATTTCTCGCCATTCTGGACGGTCGGCAATGATTTCATCTGCGACGATCTCCAGCATTCCCAGTGACACTGCCAGCACAACATGGTCAAAGTCGGCCCCTCGGCGCAAAACCCGGGTTTCTACGTCGTTGCGGACGCCGAAATGCGATTCCGACGATCGGGCCGAGTCCCCGTCGATAACCTGATCGATCAGCGGTCGATCTGGAAAGACGGGGAGGCCCTTCACCGTGGTGAGTGGTTCGTAGTATTGAGCTCCGTCGGCTAGGACCATTTGGCGGCTTACTGTGATGGCATGGATGGCCTGGCGTCTGCTGTCCAAGTGCAGCGTCTCGAGACGATGGAAGAACTCAAAGCAGACGCCTCGCTGGCGAAGCGCCTGATATAGCGGTGCGAAGACGACATCGCCCATACCGGCTGTCATCTTCCAGAAGAACGAGCCCTTGTATTCAAAAAGCGCTTGGCCGAGAAGGAACACCATCACACCTGCGCCGAATGACGGCCGCATTGGGTCGCCGTCCTCGTAGCCGAAAACCAGGTCATACAGACCGCGTACAAGCGGGTAGTCGCGGATTTCTGGGTGCGCGCCGTGGCGAATTGCCCAACGTGAGAAGTCCTCGTCGTTGATTGTGCGAAATCCTCGTGGATCGGTTACGAGGTTGTGTATCAGAATGCCGCGAATCACCGCGCCCACCAGTGACATCAGCAGCCACGAGCGCCGATAACCGGCTTCTTGTTCACGGTCAATCTCGGCGCTAATGGCGCGTAGCGCTTCGTCAAGGTACTGGGCTGGCGTCAGGTCGGACTTTCTCGGAGCGGTAACGGCACGCACCGCGTTCAGCAGCGCACGCTGCACAATTCCTGACGTCCCGCGTGACCACGGCGTTGACGAATCAGATAGTGCCGAATCTGCTAAGTCGTCGGCGCGGATCGAATCGGCGAACGCGAGAACCAGTTTGAGAGCCCGCTCAATCACTGACACAGCGGTGGTTTCATCGCTCGGGCCGTTGGGATCACCGGGCTGTTTGTCATCGTGGGGATGGGTACCGACCCAGACCGACCATGCGTTGCCCCAGTGGTCCGCGACGCCGGGGTTATCGGCGGCAATCAGAGCTTGATCCCACCTCTGGATCGGAGCGCCTGGGTCAGTTGTCGGGCGGTCGAGCTCTGCATAGCACTCGCGAAGAAGCGTGAAGGCGTTCTCGTAAGAACCCAACCAGATGTGCAGGCCGTGCTCTTCGATCCGACCGTTTGGTCCGCGGCTCGACGCACCCTTTCCGCCGAGTCGCCAGCCTCGTTGATAGACAGTGATCGAGTCGAAGCGGTCCTGCCAGCCTGGCTCACTGAGCCGCCATGCCGCGCTGAGACCGGCCATTCCGCCGCCAAAGATTGCCACCCGGCCATTCGAAGAGATCACCCGGGGCGGACCCTCCGCGCCGAGATTCTCACAGCGCCAACATGACAGGAATGGTGGATGCTTGGAGGTCTCTTGGGTTAGTCACACACACTGCACCCGCGTAGATGCCGCTGGGTAGCTCGTCGACCTTGACGGCGATGTGGAATTCTGTCGCCCCGACCGCGAGTACGCCCACTGGGTTGCGATTTGCATCCCGTCCGGCCGGCGGATCGAAGGTCAGCCGGTCCCCGTGGATGGCCTCCGATTCGCCGAGTCGAACAAACGGTGTAGTTACGGTCAACACGCGGTCGACGGCCGTGTCGGCGTCGACCGTTATGGCTTGGGATCTGACGCTTTCAGGGGCAAATTTCGCGGGTCCGATGAGGGTAGCCTCGGCGAGTTCTAGGCTGCCTAGCAGAGCAATATCAAATATTTGCGTGGCAGATTTGACCCACGTTTGACCTGTGAACGTGCCTGCGCCGATTTGTTCCGCCGTCTCGGCCACGACCACACCCGAGTTCGCCACCACTCTGCGGGTGATCGCGGCCCACTGATCAACGAAGGCGCGGGCATCGCTGGGATTGGTCATGGTCGTCGTCCGACGACGGCGTCTGCGCATTGAGCGAGAAACTCTATCGACTGCGCGATTAGCTGGCGCCGCACGCCGGCTGGAACCGCTGGTGGCCGTTGACGCAGATTTCTTTGTCGCACCGATGCCCGCTCGGGCGCGCTTGACACGCTCCATCCCACTCGATCCAGCTGCACGTTCTGCACGGATTCGGTGAACCAATGTCGGGTGACATCTGCCCACCCCAGTACGCAGGCGAATACCGCCGACGCAGTTGGGCCGACACCGTGGATGAGGAACTCCTTACTGGTACGAATCCGGACCCCGCCCCCTCCGGCAGCTGTCACCCATAGGTAGCCGCTGTCGACGACAACCATCCCGTTGTCGTCGGTGCGTTCGCGCTCGTCATCGACGTCGTAGTTAATGATCAAACCGCCGTCAAACTCAGCTTTCCAATATTTAAGCGCAGTCTTGATCCGATACTGACTACAGTCGGTACTACCCTCTTCGAGGACTCGGCTCCAGCCATTCGCATCGGTATTTGGTTGTAGTTCCGTCATCCGGCAAAAGAAGCTATCCGACCCGGTATCAGCCCAATTCAGTGGATCGATGATGGCTTTTATCGCGTCGATGGACAGCTCGTCGACAACAAAGTCGGTCGTGATGAGCGCACAGTAGTTAGGACCGCGCCGCTTGACGGACCCGGCGCACGGCGGCCCGAATGCGGCAATTTGGCTGTTGACCAGATTCTCGGTTCTTGCGGTGGCCATGACATCGGCCCAATGCCGCCGATCCGTGAATTCCTGGCGGAGGAGGGCGAGCAAGCGGTGTCCACGCTCGGAACTCGCAGTGTCGGAGGGGCTAGCGAGAGCCAGAACTGATGCGAGTTGCTCGTCTGAGACGAACAAATGCTCATCAATGACATCGGCGGGAAGTCGACTCAGCATTCCGATGGCGTAAATCAGCCGCGCCAGCTGGGGGTCGTTCAGTGACCCTGTGTCGCCATCTTCCATCCGCGATTTGGCGAAGTCATCCAAAGCCATACTCACGGAGGGAAACTCGAGGCCGGAGCTAGCAGGAGCGACGCGGCCCATGAATTCCTCGATCTGGCTGAACCAACCGATCTCGCCACGACCAGCAGTGCCAGGAAGGAACTTCTCAACTGTCGCCGCAAGAGTAGGTTCATGGCGGGCAATCAGCTGGTCTATCGAGCCGTAAACTGCCAATAGAGAATGCAGATCGGACATCTGTTATCCCCCCAGGATCGTCCGGCTAGTCTAACTCGTGTTATACCATCCGAGAGGCAACTGGATAGGCGCCAGGGGGGGCAATGGGGGATGAAAGTTTGCGCGACGACGGCAACATAGTCGAGATCCCTTGGGCGACCGTCTTTGACCCTGCAGTGAATGTTCGCGCTCTCACTGCAATTCAAGCCAGGGGTTTCCGAGCGGCCAGCGAAGTAATCGGACGGTTTGTCCGACCTACCGATAGTCCCGGGGCTTCAGAAGCTCAGCGGCGGAATGATCCCGACACCGCCCCACATGGCAGTGAGCAGAGCCCGGAATTAACCAGTCTATTCGCAATGTGGGAGCCGCTTGTTGAGCGGTTCCTGCAATCAGTGCGCCCGAACCCGGCCGCAGGGCTGGTCCCGATGGGCAATGGCATTACCCTCGGCATGGCCGACGGTAATGCCGTTGCGACAATCAGTATCGAGATCACGAGCTCTCGCCCAGCCGGTGCAGAGGTGTGGGTGCATAACGGCAGCACGGACGATGTCGGCGAGATTGTTTTACGCTGCAGCGATCTGCACTCGCATGACAGGGAAGTGGTGCCGGCCGAGGACATTCACTTTGCCCCACAGAGCATAGAAATGCCCGCTCGCTGCAGTCGCGGCATCACAATGGAAATTCGAGTAGAGGACGGTACCCCTGCGGGGGAGTACCGCGGCACAGTTGTCGTGGACGGCTACCCGGGGGTTTCACTGCCTGTTGTGCTCACTGTCGGGTGACCGTGGCAGCAGACTCACCCGACTTCGTCGCCGCTGTCGAGGTCCGGCTCCGGGAGGTCGGGCGAGGGATTCGACGAGCAATGCTCGACGCATTACCCGGCGGCGAGCCCGTGAACTGGCTGTACGCGCCGATGCGGGATTACCCTGCTCGGCCTGCGAAGGGGCTGCGACCCGCGTTGTGTCTTTCAGCTGGGCGAGCGTTCGGCGCCAAAGACGAAGAATTGTTCGGGGTAGCGGTCGCAATTGAACTACTTCACAACGCATTCCTTATTCACGACGATATTGCTGACGGCAGTGAGATGCGTCGAGGCAGGCCGACGTTGTCGGCTTTGCACGGGTTGGGGCTGGCGATGAACGCTGGTGATGGACTCGCTGTAGCGGCCGGACAGCTATTGCGTAAAGCAACGCGCCGGATGGATCGCGACCTTGCAGATATCGTGATAGCCGAGTTCGACACTATGGCAATGCGCACCTTGGAGGGCCAGGCGCTCGAAATCGGTTGGCAGCGCGATGAGGTGGAGAATCTAGTTCCTGAGGACTACCTCGAGCTCATCCTGCATAAGACGTGCTGGTACACGACGATTCATCCGCTGCGCGTCGGGGCAATCGTAGGTTCACGTGGGACGGTCGAGCTCGGACCGCTAGTCAAGTTCGGCTTCCATTTTGGTGCGGCGTTCCAGATTCGCGATGACCTGTTGAATCTTGTGGGCGAGGAAGGTGACTATGGCAAGGAGATCCTCGGTGATTTGTACGAGGGAAAACGCTCTTTGACACTCATGCACTTGATGGGCACGGCGCGCGGCGAGGACCGAAAATTCGTCAGTGATCATCTTCGTCGAACCCGATCCGAACGCACGGAAGAGCACGTACGCGCACTGCGTGCGCTGATGGACGACTATGGCAGCATTGACTTCACCCGGGAGTACGCCGAGGGCATCCTCTTGGTCGCCGAAGAGTACTTCGAAGAAGCGTTCGCCGACGCGGCGCCTGGCCCCGATCTCGACTTTCTCCGATCGTTGGTGCCATACGTTTGGGCGCGCTGGCGCTGAACCCTGTGGATCGTTGACTAACTGCCGGGCGCAGCACGCCTAACGTGAAGCCGTGGCCAGGTATTCGACCTCGCGGCTGCAGCTCAGCGGCCACCGGTTTCTGCGGCGCAGGCTCGAGCTTGCGGTTCTCTACGGTGACCCAGCTGCCGACGGTGATGCGGTTCGGCTGCAATCAGTTTCGCTGATTTTCGGTGCGTTGATCGCGGTGCTGGCGGTGGCAGGCTGTGCAGTGCTCGGCTGGCTGCGACCGCAACCAGGTCTCGGTGAGGGTGTGCTCTGGATGGATCGGGTATCCGGTGCGCTCTATGTCCGCGTGGGCGATACCGTCCACCCCGTCATGAACCTCAGCTCCGCGCGGATGATCGCCCAGGTAGACACTGCTCCACGGCCGGTGACTTCCGCTGACCTGGCAAGTGCCAAACATGGCGCACTGCTGGGTATTCCGGGTGCGCCGGGGGTGATCGGCAAACCCCTGTCCGGCCCGGAGGCAGGCTGGACAGTGTGCGATGACGCGATTACCACCACCGTCATTGCCGGCCCGTTGACCGGTGGCGCGGCCAGCCCGCTCGCCCAGGATGAGCCGGCGCTGGTATCGAGCCGATCGGGCCGCACCTACCTGCTCTACAACGGCAAACGCGCGGTGGTGAATATGGCCGATACCGCCACCGTGCGGGCCTTGCATCTCGAGGGCCGCACCCCGCGGCCGGTATCGCAAGCGCTGCTGGGCATCGTCGGTGAGGCGGCACCGATTGCCGCTCCGGTGATCCCGGATCTTGGTCGCCCAGGGCCGCAGGTCCTACCGGGGTTCGTCATCGGTGACGTAGTGCGCGTCGAACGTGCCAGTGCCACCGAGTATTTCGTAGTGCTCGCAGGCGGCGTGCAACGCATCGGGGCCGTCGCAGCAGATCTCATCCAGTTCGCGACTGGGCGACCCGGCACCGAGATAACAGCTGTTGCGGCCTCGGTCATCGCTGCTGTCCCGACCGTCGGGGTGCTACCGGTGGCGGAGTTTCCCGACCGGATCGGCGCGCCGCTGGCCGGTGATGTTCGGGTCTTGTGTGCCTCGTGGGCGGCCGGTGAGGTGACTTTCCGCGCCGGTGTGGCGCTACCTGTGCGCGACCAGGACGGGGCGGTCCGACTTGCGCAGGCCGACGGCGCCGGACCCGCCGTCGACGCGGTGTACCTGCCGCCAGGGCGCAGCGCCTATATCGGCTCGGCAGGCTTCACCGCGGGCACCGGATCGGTGATCAGCGAGACCGGGGTGCGGTTTCCGGTCGGGGACACCGAGTCTGCCAGAGTGCTCGGGCTGCCTGATCGCCCAGAGTCGGCCCCGTCATCGCTGCTGGAGACGCTGCCGCTCGGGCCGGAATTAGATAGGGACGCTGCATTAGTCGCCCGCGACACGTTGCTGGCGGAGTCGCCGCGTCCTGGCGGCTGACAGTCCCAACGCGGCGGCGGCCACGGCCGCACAGAACGCTGCGCCGAGCACCGCGATCCTGGTGCCGCGCCGCGCACC
This sequence comes from Mycobacterium sp., assembly GCF_965229105.1. Lineage (GTDB taxonomy): Bacteria > Actinomycetota > Actinomycetes > Mycobacteriales > Mycobacteriaceae > Mycobacterium. The sequence continues at coordinate 5,785,390 of NZ_OZ245858.1, read as the reverse complement.
TGATGGAGTCTGTCCGCCTGCTACCGGATAAAACGGCGCGACGCCTGGACGTGGTGGGGTCGGGGTGGCGGCCACCTCGTTGTTGACCGCGGCCTGCGGGTCGATGACGCCGTTGCCGATCACCGGGTTCCAACCACCCGCCGACCGGCGGGCGGTGGCCTCGATACGCGCCATGACTTGGCGTGCGGTCAACTCCGGGAAGCGGGAGCGTACCAATGCGGCGAGCCCGCTGACGACCGGCGCGGCGTAGCTGGTTCCCGAGATAGGGACTTCGCGGTCGAACGCGGCCAGCATATCGACCAGGCCGGTCCCCGCGGGATCCAGGGACACCATGTCCTCGCCGGGAGCCGCGACGTCGACCCAGGGCCCGGCCAGGCTGAACGACGATGGAGCGCCGTCGACTCCGACGGCGCCGACGGTCAGGACGTAGTCGTCGTACCAGGCCGGGCTCACCGCGACGGTCGCTGTCTCCCAGGTCAATTCGCCGTTGTCGAATTGCTTCGGGCACTGGCTGGCACCGCCGACATTGCCCGCGGCGGCCACGACCACCACATCCTTGACGTCGACGGCGTAGGCGAGGGCGGCACCAAGTGCCTGATCGTCGAGCGCACCTGCGGCGCAGGCGACCGAGGAGATATTGATGACCGTCGCGCCGAGATCAGCCGCGGTCCGGACCGCTTGCGCCATGGTGTCCACATCACCGAATCCAGCGATCGACGGTTGCGCCGCCGGTCCGAATTTCGTGCTGGACTGCCTGATCGAAATCACGGTGGCGGCGGGCGCCATCCCCGAGAACTTCACCTGCTCTGTGGATTCGGGCGCCGCCGCGATGATTCCGGCGACGATCGTGCCGTGCCCGTCGCAGTCCTGCGTACCGTCACTAGCCGCCACGTAATCGCCTCCTGCTTCCAGATGCGCCAGGCGTGGATGACGGGTGACCCCAGTATCGATGACGGCGACCCGTTGGCCAGCACCGCGAGTCAGCCGCCACACGGCGTCCAAATCGAAGGCGTGCAACGGATTTGCGGTCGGGGTCGAGGCATGACTTCGCCGAAGAACCGTGCACATCGCACGCTGTGCGGTCAGTTGCGGCGGAGCGGGCGCAGAAGAGGCAGGTAACCGACTGTTATCGATGGCGGGAGGCGTCATCGCGGACGCCGGAGGCGCGCATGACTGCCCGGCGGCGATCACCCCGACCGCGGTCACACTGGCGATGCGGCGGGCCCGTGCGACTGTCACAGGCTCAGCCCGCGCGCCAGGCCGTAGAGGCCTGAACTCCAACAGAACAACGGAATGAGCGACGCCAGAAGGAGATACTCCACCACGTCAAGGCAGCGCCGCACCGGTGGGGCAGCAGCGGCCGCGGGTGGATCGAAACCGAACCAGAGCGCGCCCAGCGCCAGCACCGCCGCGGCTGCGCAGAGCCACAGCGTCAGCTGCGGATCTTCCCACCAAGATCCCGCGAAGCCGACTGTGGTACAGAGTATTCCGCTGCCCAGCAGGGCGGCCCGCTGGCCCGGGTCGGGCTGGGCGTTGGATCGCAGGATCAGCAATGCCGCGGTGACCGCGACCGCGGCACAGTCTGGCCAACGCCTGCCCGAGCCGAACGCCACCGCTGCGGTGCCGAGCGCTGCCCCGACCGACGCCCCGGCGATCAATGCGGTCAATAGCCGCTGGGCGCGACGTGACCTGTCCCAGAGGCTGGGGTCCACACCATCGGAGTCGGGGTCAAGACCGCCGCGGATATACCTCGACAGACCCGACATGATCACCGCCAGGCGGTGGGGGACGGTCAGCACGCCGACCGCCAGCACGGTGAGCGCCATGCCCGCGACGGGCAACGGCGCCGCGCACAGCGTTGCGCCGAGGGCGGCCGTGGTGACAAGTGTGCCCAGTGTCGTCAGCGCCATCAGGGTGGTCTGGCCGCAGCAGGTGACCCGGGTGGACACGGCGGCCGCCGTCGCTGCCGATGCCGCACCCAGGAGGACGTTCGGCGCCCCGAATCCATCGGGGACGGCCATCAGCCCGGTGATCCCGGCCATGGCGATGACCACCAGCAGCGCCGCCAGCCGGGACTGCTGCGATGTCCACTCCGCTGGCGGCGGATCCGATATGTGCGCGACCGCGTCGGCGGCGTAGACCACGGGCGGGGGAGCCGTTCGCGAGACGGCAGGTGCAAGGATCAGTAGGCTACCTTCGCCAATTCTCAACTGCGACAGTGTCATCGATGGATCCAGCGCCGGCTGACCTGGGAGGTGCAGGCAGAAGGGCGCACCGGCCGGCGAGCTATCCGGTCGGCATCCCTCGGGCCAGTTCAGGATGTCGTATATCGCGGGAATGAGCTGCCCCACCGCGATGTCGCCGGGTAGCGCCAGATCGGCTTGGGTGCCGTCGAATTGCACCGCCACCCGGCATTGGCCGGTGACCTGACGTCCCGGCCCGACTTCTGATTCCACGCGTTGCCACCTCCGCCGGCTCGGGCCTGCGGTGTCGTCCAGCACCGCGGCGTCACGCTAACTCTCATCACCCCGACGGTGTGTGCGCTGATCCACAGGTGAATTGCGGGCACCGCCGGTGCTGCTTACCGTCCGTCGATAACGACAGGAGGCCGGTGAACGACCCGAGCAGTCCAATAGCGATCACCGCTCCGCCGCCAGTGCCCCGGGCGACGGGTACCGGCACAGTCACCCGCCTGCTGATCCCGGCTGTGACGCTGCTGGCCGGCGGGGGGATGATGGCCGCGATAGTCCTGTCGGGGGCGTCGATATCCCGCAACCCGATGTTTGTGCTCTTCCCGGTGATGATGCTCGGCTCCGCGATTGCCTCCGCCGTGCAAGGCGGTGGCGGCAGGCAGCGCGCCGCCGAACTGAACGCGGACCGCGCACGTTACCTGAGCTACCTGCACTCTCAAGCCCTGCGGCTCACCGATAGTGCTGTGGTGCAACGGGAGTGGATGTATCGCCGCCACCCCGCACCGGAAGCGTTGTGGGTTCTCGCCGGTGGGCCCCGGATGTGGGAGCGCCGCCGCGCCGATCCCGACTTCGGCGAGGTCCGGGTCGGGGTGGGAACCGTTGCAGCGGTCGAAGCGCCGATCGACCCCGGCGGCGAACCCCACGAAGGTGCGGATCCGGTCACCTGGACGGCGCTTCGCAGGTTCCTTCGGGTGCATTCGACGGTGTCCTCAGCGCCGGTGACGGTTGCCCTGACTGGTGCCACCGCCGTGACGATCAACGGAGACAGCGCCGATGCCCGGGCACTGGTGCGGGCCATGGTCTGCCAGCTCGCGGTCCTGCATAGCCCCGACGACCTGGCGGTGGTGGCGGTGGTGGCGGATTCTTCGGCGCGCCACTGGGACTGGCTGAAATGGTTACCCCACCATCGACATCCCAGCATGCATGATCAGCTCGGCGCGCTTCGGATGGTCTATTCCACCCTGTCCGCCGCGCTGGCTGCGGTGCCGCCTGATCGCTGCGTCGTCGTGGTCACCGACGGTGTTGCCGGGGCCGACGCACCCGGCGCCGGAGTGACGGTGCTCGAGATCGGCACCGCCGACGCGGGTAGCCAGGTGACGGTGACGGTCCCCGGCCAGGACGACATCGTGGCCGTACCCGATCTGATGACGCAGGCCGACGCCATCATCTGTGCGCGGCGGATGGCGGGATACCGCCGTGCCGACCCTGGCGCGCACGGCCCGGCCTCGAGCTGGCCGGAGTTGATCGGGATCCCGGCAATACCGGTGGCCGGAGAGTGGAAAGCACTGTGGGACAGCGTAGGGGCGCGGCGGTTGCAAGTGCCCATCGGCCACATGCCCTCTGGGGCCGCACTCGAGCTCGACATCAGGGAGGCTGCCGAGGGTGGGATGGGTCCACACGGTCTGTGTGTCGGTGCCACCGGATCAGGTAAATCGGAACTGTTGCGGTCGATCGCACTTGGAATGATCGCTCGGCATTCACCCGAGGCGCTGAACCTGGTGTTGATCGATTTCAAAGGTGGCGCGACCTTTCTGGGCCTGGACCGGGCGAATCACGTATCGGCGGTCATCACCAACCTTGCCGAGGAGGCCCACCTGGTGGACCGGATGCGGGACGCGTTGACCGGTGAGATCAACCGGCGACAGCACATCCTGCGCAGCGCGGGCGACCTCGCCGGTATCGCCGATTACCACCGGGCCCGTCGCGCCGGCCGCCCGTTGGCACCACTGCCGGCGTTGTTCGTGATCGTCGATGAGTTCTCTGAATTGCTGGCTCAGCAGCCGGAATTCATCGATGTCTTCGTGGCGATCGGCAGGCTGGGTCGGTCGTTGGGCATGCATCTGTTGTTGGCCAGTCAACGTATCGAGGAGGGTCGGCTGCGCGGCCTCGACGCCCATCTGTCCTACCGGATCTGCTTGAGGACGCTGTCGGCGAGCGAATCCCGGCTCAGCATCGGCGTTCCCGACGCGTACGAACTCCCGGGGGAACCCGGTGCGGCATATCTCAAAATCGCCGCCGCCGAGCCGATCCGGTTCCAGTCCACCTACGTGTCTGGGCGTATCGCTCCCGCTGCGCCGATGGGCGCGGTCGCGACGGGACCGATGGTGTTCACCGCGGCCCCGGTGGGGCCGACTGTTCAGGCGTGCGACGGGACCGGGTCCGGGGTCAGCGTCGCGGACGCCTTGCTGGACAGTCTCACTGGGCACGGTCCGGCCGCGCACCAGATCTGGCTACCGCCGCTGGTCGAATCGCCGACCCTGCACGCAGTGCTCGCGCAACCACGGTCCGGTGGCGATCTGATGGTGCCCATCGGATTGGCCGACAACACATTTGAGCAATACCGAGGCCCGCTGGTCCTGAACCTGGCCGGATCCGCGGGCAATATTGCCATCGTCGGTGGGCCGCAATCGGGCAAGTCGACACTGCTGCGCACAGTGGTGACAGCACTCGCGCTCGAACATGATGCGGGTCGGGTTGCGTTCTACTGCCTTGACGTCGGTGGGGGAGGGCTCGCGCCGCTGGCGGAACTGCCCCAGGTCGGAGTGGTGGCGGGCCGGCATGACGCCGACCTGGTCCGGCGCACGGTTGCCGAAATCGGAGCGGTGCTGCGCCGTAGGCAACGCGGCGGGCCGGGTCGCGAAGACCGGTTCGGTGATGTTTTTCTGGTGGTCGACGGGTGGCACGCTATCCGCCAGGACTTCGACGGTCTGGAACAGGCAATCACAACCATTGCAGCAGAGGGACTTTCGCACGGCGTGCACGTGGCGCTCGCGGCAACCCGGTGGGCCGATATCAGGCCGGCACTGAAAGACCAGATCGGCTCCCGTATCGAGCTGCGCCTGGGGGACCCGGCAGATTCCGAGATCGACCGCAGGCGGGCGCGTAATGTGCCACCGGGCTGCCCAGGCCGCGGGCTATCCCCGGACGGTCTTCCGTTCGTGGCTGCGCTGCCCGTCGGCCCGCCCGGGATCAGCATCGGCGAGGTGATCGGTGCCCGCTACGGCGATCGCCGTGCCCCGACAATCCGTTTGCTGCCCAACCACATCGACCACGATGGCGTGCTGGCTGGTATCGCGGAACCGCCGACCGCGGCCCTGGTCATCGGGATCGACGAGCAGAGCTTGGCTGCGGTGGCCATCGATATCGAACGCGAGCCGCACCTGCTGGTCCTCGGCGATGCGCAGAGTGGGAAGACGGCCGCATTGCGCGTGCTGTGCCGTGAAATCCTGCGCACCACATCGCCCGCGCAGGCGCAGCTCTTCCTGGTCGATCCCCGCCGAAGCATGCTCGGGGAGATCGACGGCGATCGTCTTGCGGGGTATCTGACGACGCCTGCGGCGCTAGTGGCCCAGCTGCCGGAACTGGTGGCGCTGCTGCGTCAACGGCTACCAGGTGAAGCGGTCACCCAACATCAACTGCGCACCAGGTCCTGGTGGACGGGACCCGATATCCACCTGGTGGTCGATGACTACGACCTGGTGGCCACCGCCAGCGGCAACCCGCTGGCCCCCATCCTCGACATCCTTCCGCATGCCAGGGATATCGGGCTGCACATGGTGATCGCCCGGCGCCACGGCGGGGCGGCGCGTGCGCTGTATGAACCGGTGCTCGCCGCGGTACGCGATCTCGGTGCCGCCGGTCTGCAGCTCAGTGGATCCTCGGATGAGGGCGCACTGTTGGGGACGGTCCGGCCGCGACCATTGCCCCCCGGCAGAGGCACCCTGTCGACGCGATCAGGTGGCGAACAGACAGTGCAGGTGGCATGGACGACTCCGCGGTAGACGTCACCGCGGTCTGCGAAATCGGCCCGGCAGCCATCCGTCGATTATGTTGCCCTGCAGATGAAACGGTGCGCGTGGCCGATCCGGCGCTCGCGCAGGCGGCTCTCGATGGCGGTGATGAACCCGTCGTCCTGCTCGGCGACCACCCCGTGGCACGCGACGAAGTATGGCGGGCAGTGCTCGAACCATTGCTCTGTGCGACTGAGTCGACACTGCTGGTCCACCCGTCCTGGTGGCCGGCCAGCCGGATCGACGCGGTGTGTGCGATCGCCCGCCCGCTGACGATCGGAATTGTCACCGCGTCGCGTGCCAGACTCTTGGAAGCGGTGGCGGGGCCAGCTCCGGTGGTGGAGATCGGCCCCCAGCTGATCGTCGTCACCCTGTCGAGTGGAACCCCGCCGAGTATGCACGCCCGCACCGCGGCGCCACGCGACGTCGTGGAATCAGTTGCCAGCGAGGTGGTTCGGGCGACGGGAGGCGTTCCGGTCTGGCTCGATGCTCCCGCCGGCGTACCCGGTGCGGGCGCACTTGCCATCCTGATCGACGATCTATTGCGGGCGGCTGGGCGTACCACCCACCGGGTCACCGACCACGATGTACGCAGTGCGGCAGCCATTGTGCGCACCGACCGCACGCAACCCGTCGAGTCCGTCGAGTCGATCGGCCGCCCCCGACGGCGACTGGTGGCGGCGGCGGTGACAGTGGCAGGCGTCGTCGTGATCGGAATAGGGGTGATCACCCGCTCCGATGTCAGCCCGACGAACCTCGAAACGACGGCTCTAGAAACGACGGCCCTCGTCGAAGGCCGGGTCACCATGGAGATCCCTTCGCATTGGGCGGTGCAGCGGATCCGCTCAGGCCCGGGTTCGGCACGGGTGGAGGTGGTATCGCCCATGGGCGGCGAGGCGGGGCTGCACCTTACCCAGACATCGGTACCCGATGACAGCCTTGCCGCGGCCGCGACGATGCTTCGGCGGGCGATCGATGCCGAACCGGCAGGTGTCTTCGTCGACTTCCACCCATCCGATCAGCGGGCCGGTCGACCCGCCATCACCTACCGAGAGATCCGGCCCGGTCACGATATCCGCTGGACGGTGATCCTGGACGGGGATATGCGGATCGGCATCGGTTGTCAGAGCGCGACCGGGCCCGAACCCGCAGAACCCGATATCACGGCGGCTTGCGATCAAGCCATCCGGTCGGCACACGAGATTGGCTGAGGGAGATGGGAACCAAAAGCGCCGCGCGACAGTCAAATAGAGACAAGGTGCGGAACCTGCCGCGCGACGCAGACCCCAGGGGGATAGGTGACCACACCGGCAATACCCACACCGGCAACACAAGGTGCACTGACGACGGACTTCGCGCTGATGCACACCGTCGCCGCGGCTACAGATGCCCGGTCAGTAGAGATCCGAACCTTGCTGCAGTCGTTCATCGGCAGGATGGCCGCCGTCCCGCCGTCGGTGTGGAGTGGGACAGCCGCCGCTCGATTCAAAGACGTTGTCGAACAGTGGAACTCGGAATCGACCCGGCTGTGTCACGCGTTGGACACCATTGCCGAAACCATTCGCTACAACGAACGTGCCTTGACTGAGGCGGCGGATCAACACGCCCACCAGATCGGTGCCTCGGCCGGCGGCCTCGGCGCTTCCTGACCCATCCGACAAACTCGACACCCGAAAGATGGAGCACACCCATGGATCCTGTCTTGTCCTACGATTTCGTGGAGATCGAGCATTCGGTGCGCGGCGACATCCACAGCACCTCAGCCCGGTTCAACGCCGCGCTCGCCGACCTGGTGGCACGCATCGCACCGCTGCAGGAAGTCTGGACCCGCGAGGCGGCGGGGGCCTACCGCGTCGAACAGGCCAACTGGAATCAGGCGGCCGCTGCACTCAACGACATCCTGACCCGCCTCGGCAACGCCGTCCGCGATGGGGCGGACGAGGTCGCCGAGACCGACCGCCGCGCCGCCACCGCATGGGGTGCCTGACCCGCCGGCATTGCACAGACTCTGTGCGGCCCCGTCAGGAAAGGAGAGCCTGCGGGGCCGCACAGCAACCGGGCCTAAGCTGAACAATGGGTGTCCTCGAGGACATTTTCGGACTATGGTGTCGGCACGCGGTCGGGCGGTGAGACGCCCGGCGATGCCAGGAGCGTGATCACACGGTGCGAATCATGAAAGGCCCCAGCGGTCGGGAATCCTCCCGCGCGCTGCGCGCCGTGCACGAACTTTTCGTGTCCGGTGAGGTCGACGTCGCCAACCTGGACTCCACCACCGTGCGCCCCGTCGTCGCGAAGAGTTGGCAACGCAGCCTCGCCAAGGGGGTCGACCCCGATTTCGGTGGGGCGCGCTCGTCGCCGGTCGCGCTCAGTGTCGCCAGGCTCCGTGACGCGCATCCACTTGCCCCTGCGCTTCCGGTGATCCGGCGACTGCTCGTCGACGACGCCGCGGACGCCGGTGTCGTCGTCGCTGTCACCGCAGCGGACGGCACCCTTCTGTGGGTCGAAGGTGACCCGAAAGCCCGCCGCCGGGCCGAGGCCATGAACTTCGTGCCGGGTGCGGACTGGAGTGAACGCAGCGCAGGCACCAACGCCCCCGGAACCGCGCTGGCCCTGGACCGCGAATTGCAGATCCACGGTTCGGAGCATTTCTCCCGCATCGTCCAGCCGTGGAGTTGCACCGCCACCCCGGTGCATGATCCCGACACCGGCGCGCTGCTCGGTGCGATCGACCTGACCGGTGGACCCCAGGCGGCCGCCGCGCAGACGTTGGCCCTGGTCCGGGCTACCGCGGTCGCTGTCGAAAACCACCTGGCGCTGCTGCGACTGACCGGGACCGCCCCGGAGCCGGCGACCCGAAAACCCCACCTCGTCGTGCTGGGCGCCGACCGGCCGCGTTGGGTGACCACCGACGAATACGGCCACCTGCGGGCATCCATGCTGACCGGGCGGCACGCGGATATCCTCGTCCTGCTCAGCCGCCATCCCGAGGGGTTGTCCGCCGATCACCTCGCGGTCCTGCTCGACGATAAGGACCTCGACGTGGTGACGGTGCGCGCCGAGATGTCGCGGTTGCGCAAAGTAATCGGGCCTGAGCTGCTCGAATCCCGTCCCTACCGGCTGCTCATGCCGATCACCAGCGATATCGGTGAGGTGTTCGACGCGCTCGATATCGGTGATGTCGAATCGGCGCTGGCCGGCTATCACGGCCCACTGCTACCGCAATCGGTATCGCCGTCGATCGCCCGGCTGCGCACCCAGCTGTCGGCGAGTGTGCGTGGTGCGGTGCTGGCCGAGTGCGCGCAGGGCGATCTCGCCCCGCTGCGCCGCTGGCTGGACTCACCGGAAGGTCGCGATGACCGCGACGGTTGGCAGGTACTGCACACCAGCGCGGCGATCGGGCCGGTCGGTCGTGCGCAGGCCGGTGGGCACTTGGCGGGGCTGGACTTCGAGCTCGGTTAATCCCGCTCATGCGCCCGTTTGTCGGTGTGGGCGCAAAGAATGTGCGTGCAACGGTGGTGCAACCCTGTTTTTCCTACCCTGAGTGACGACCGACACATTTGTCGTCTCCATGGCAGGAAGAGGTTTTCCCATGACTGTTTACGCGCGCCCAGGCGCTGAAGGCTCCGTGATGTCTTTCAAGCCGCGCTACGACAACTACATCGGCGGCGACTGGGTAGCGCCCACCGCCGGCCGGTACTTCGAGAATCCGACGCCGGTCACCGGTGAGACCTTCTGCGAGGTGGCTCGGTCCGACGAATCCGATATCGAGAAGGCGCTCGACGCAGCGCACGCCGCCGCGCCGGCCTGGGGTAAGACCTCACCCGCCGAGCGCGCGGTCATCCTGAACAAGATCGCCGACCGGATCGAGGAGAACCTCGAGGCGATCGCGGTTGCCGAATCGTGGGACAACGGCAAACCGGTCCGCGAGACCCTCAACGCCGATATCCCGCTGGCCGTCGACCACTTCCGGTATTTCGCCGGCGCCATCCGCGCGCAGGAAGGCTCGTTGAGCCAGATCGACGAAGACACCGTCGCCTATCACTTCCACGAGCCACTCGGTGTCGTCGGCCAGATCATCCCGTGGAACTTCCCGATTCTGATGGCCGTCTGGAAGGTCGCCCCTGCGCTGGCCGCGGGTAACGCCATCGTGCTCAAGCCCGCCGAGCAAACTCCCGCGTCGATCCTGTACTTGATGTCCGTGATCGGCGACCTGCTGCCCGCAGGTGTGCTGAACATCGTCAACGGGTTCGGTGTCGAAGCGGGTAAGCCGTTGGCGTCGAGCAACCGGATCGCCAAGATCGCCTTCACCGGTGAGACCACCACCGGCCGGCTGATCATGCAGTACGCCAGCCAGAACCTGATCCCGGTCACCCTGGAACTCGGCGGCAAGAGCCCCAATCTGTTCTTCAACGACGTGCTGGCCCAGGCCGACGACTACCAGGACAAGGCGCTCGAGGGCTTCACGATGTTCGCCCTCAACCAGGGTGAGGTCTGCACATGCCCGTCGCGCAGCTTGATCCAGGCTGATATCTACGATGAGTTCCTGGCACTGGCCGCGATCCGCACCAAGGCCGTCCGCCAAGGCGATCCGCTCGACACCGAAACGATGATCGGCGCCCAGGCTTCCAACGATCAGTTGGAGAAGATCCTGTCCTACATCGAAATCGGCAAGAGCGAAGGCGCCTCTGTGGTCACCGGCGGGGAGCGCGCGCAGCTCGGCGGCGATCTCAACGGCGGGTATTACGTCGCACCAACGATTTTCACCGGGCACAACAAGATGCGGGTGTTCCAGGAGGAGATCTTCGGCCCCGTCGTCGCGGTCACGTCGTTCACCGATTACGAAGACGCCATCTCGATCGCCAACGACACCCTCTACGGATTGGGTGCAGGCGTGTGGAGCCGTGACGGCAACACCGCCTACCGGGCGGGCCGCGATATCAAAGCCGGCCGGGTGTGGACGAACTGCTACCACCAGTATCCGGCCCACGCCGCCTTCGGCGGTTACAAGCAGTCCGGGATCGGCCGCGAGAACCACAAGATGATGCTGGATCACTACCAGCAGACCAAGAACCTGCTGGTGTCCTACAGCAATAAGGCGCAGGGCTTCTTCTGATGAATCTCGTGGTGGGGCAAGCCCCGCCGCGCGTGCTCATCACCGCGGTGGCCGCCGAACTGTTGGCAGCATTACAAGAGCGCCACGGCGCCTTGATGTTCCACCAGTCCGGCGGCTGCTGCGACGGGTCGTCGCCGATGTGTTACGCGGCCGGCGAATTCATCGTCGGGGACCGGGATGTTCTGCTCGGAGTGCTGGACATCGGCTCCGATGCGCACCCCGATGGCACGCCAGTCTGGATCGGCGCTGCGCAGTTCGACGTGTGGAAGCACACCCAATTGGTGATCGACGCGGTGCCGGGACGCGGCGGCGGGTTCAGCCTCGAAGCCCCAGAGGGAAAGCGATTCTTGTCCAGGGGCCGTGCGTTCACCGACACCGAAATGGGGTTGTTGCAGTCGGAAACGCCTGTGACGGGGTCCACGGCGGGTGTAGCGTTCGAGCACGGCGGTCAAAGCTCGAACACTGGTTTACGCACTACCGGTTCAAGTGTCGTGGCCGACGCCGTCGATGCCTGTGCGGTGCGCCGCTAAGTAGGTCACCTCGTCAAAGGAGCAACGTGGCTGATTTTGTCGTTTCGATCGATCAGGGCACTACCAGCACCCGCGCCATGGTCTTCGACCACGCCGGTGCCGAAGTGGGCCGTCATCAGTTAGAGCATGAGCAGATCCTGCCGCAGGCCGGTTGGGTCGAGCACAGCCCGGTGGAGATCTGGGAGCGCACATCGTCGGTGCTCATGTCGGTACTCAACAAAACCAACCTGCAGCCGAGTGATCTTGCGGCACTGGGTATCACCAACCAGCGTGAGACCGCGCTGGTCTGGAACAAAAAGACCGGCCGGCCGTACTACAACGCCATCGTCTGGCAGGACACCCGTACCGACCGCATCGCGTCGGCACTGGATCGTGACGGCCGTGGTGACGTCATCCGGCAGAAGGCCGGCCTGCCGCCCGCGACGTATTTCTCGGCGGGCAAGGTGCAGTGGATCCTGGAAAACGTCGACGGGGTTCGGGAAGCCGCAGAGAGCGGTGATGCGATCTTCGGTAACAGCGACACCTGGGTCCTGTGGAATCTCACCGGCGGATCGCGCGGCGGGGTGCACGTCACCGACGTCACCAATGCCAGCCGCACCATGCTGATGGATCTGGAGACGCTCGACTGGGACGATGAACTGTTGTCGTTCTTCAACATTCCACGCCAAATGCTGCCGACCATCAAACCGTCGTCCTCACCGGAACCGTATGGCATGACGCTGGCGACCGGGCCACTCGGCGGTGAGGTGCCGGTGACCGGCATCCTCGGTGATCAGCAGGCTGCAATGGTCGGCCAGGTCTGCCTGGCACCCGGTGAGGCGAAGAACACCTACGGCACCGGTAACTTCCTGTTGCTGAACACCGGCGAGAAGATCGTCCGCTCGCAGAATGGCCTGTTGACCACGGTCTGCTACCAGTTCGGGGATGCGAAACCCGTTTATGCCCTTGAGGGTTCGATCGCGGTGACCGGTTCGGCCGTGCAGTGGCTGCGCGACCAGCTGGGCATCATCAGCGGTGCCGCCCAGAGCGAGTCGCTGGCCCGGCAGGTCGAGGACAACGGGGGCGTCTACTTCGTGCCGGCCTTCTCGGGACTGTTCGCCCCGTATTGGCGCTCGGATGCCCGCGGCGCGATCGTCGGGCTGTCGCGGTTCAACACCAATGCACACGTGGCCCGGGCGACCCTGGAAGCGATTTGCTACCAGAGCCGCGATGTCGTCGACGCGATGGAGCGGGACTCCGGTGTGCATCTCGAGGTGCTCAAGGTCGACGGTGGTATCACCGTCAACGACCTGTGCATGCAGATCCAGGCCGATGTGTTCGGCGTCGACGTGGTGAGACCTGTTGTCGCTGAGACGACTGCGCTCGGTGCGGCCTATGCGGCGGGACTGGCCGTCGGCTTCTGGGCCACACCAGATGATCTTCGGGCCAACTGGCAGGAAGACAAGCGCTGGTCGCCCACCTGGTCTGATGAGAAGCGCGCCGAGGGCTATGCGGGGTGGCAGAAGGCCGTGCAGCGGACCCTGGATTGGGTGGACGTCTCCTGACCGTGATTTCGGCGCGCTCAGCCGCGCTCACCGCGGCTGAGCGCGCCCAAATCGCATGATCGGGCTCATCTGCGCCCTCCCGCAGGAGCTGGCGCACCTGCGGGGTGCTCTGGTCGCTGCGCGTACCGTATCGGTCGCCAACTTCCGATTCGACGAAGGCATGCTCGACGGGCACCGCGTCGTCCTGGTCGGTGCCGGGATGGGAAAAGTCAACGCCGCCATCGTCACAACGCTGCTGGCCGACCGGTTCGCCTGCCGTGTGATCGTGTTGTCCGGTGTCGCAGGCGGTCTCGACCCGGCGCTACACATCGGTGACGTGGTCATCGCCGAGCGGGTGATCCAGCACGACGTCGGCCGCATCGAGGATGAGCAGCTGCTCATGTATCAGGCTGGGCACGTCTCCTTCATCAACCCGACCGACGAACTCGGCTACAACGCCGATCCCGACACCCTCGCCCGGATCCGCGAGCACCTCGACGGCACGACGCTGCCGACGTTACCGGCTTCCGCCGGGGGAGCGGACCGGCCACCGCAGTTGGTGTACGGCACTGTGCTCACGGGCGACCAGTATCTGCACTGTGAACTGACCAGAGATCGGCTGCACGGCGACATCGGTGCGCAAGCGATCGAGATGGAAGGTGGTGCGGTAGCACAGGTCTGCGAGGTGTTCGGCGTCCCGTGGCTGGTGATCCGGGCGCTGTCCGATCTGGCGGGCCAGGACTCCGCGCTCGATTTCGGGGCGTTCGCCGAGGGGGTCGCGGCGATCTCGGCGGGCATCGTCCGACAGCTCCTTCCCGTCCTCTAGTGCAGCAGGCTTCGCGCTATCACGGTGACCAGGCCGCGGTGCCCGGCATGCTGGATTTCGCGGTCAACGTCCGCGCGGCGGCCCCACCGGGATGGCTCACCGACCGGCTGGCGTCCCGGCTGCGGGATCTGGGCCGCTACCCCGACATGCAGGACCGACGACGCGCGGTGGCCGCCGTCGCCGCCCGGCACGGACGCTCCGTCGAGGAGGTCGCGCTGCTCGCGGGTGGAGCCGAAGGTTTCGCGCTGCTGCCCAATCTGGCACCCCGACTGGCGGCGCTGATCGCCCCATCGTTCACCGAACCGGACGCGGTGTTATCCGCTGCCGGGATACCGATATGCCATGTGGTGCTGCCGGATCCGTTCCATCTTGCCGATGCCCAGGTCCCCGAGGAAGCCGATCTGGTGGTGGTCGGGAACCCGACCAACCCGACATCGGTACTGCATCCGCGTGAGCAGATTCTCGCCCTCCGCCGGCCGGGGCGCGTTCTGGTGGTCGACGAGGCCTTCGCCGATGCGATCCCCGGTGAACCGGAATCGGTGGCCGGTGATGCAGACAGCGAGCTAGGGGACGTGCTCGTGCTGCGCAGCTTGACCAAGACGTGGTCGCTGGCCGGTCTGCGGGTGGGTTACGCCCTTGGCTCTCCGGATCTGCTGGCTCGGCTGACCGCGCGGCGTGCGCATTGGCCGGTGGGTACGTTGCAGATGGAGGCCGTGACCGCGTGCTGTGCACCCGAGGCGGTTGCCGAAGCCGACGCTGGTGCCCGGCAACTCAGCGCGTTGCGACGCGAGATGGTGGCCGGATTGCGATCGGCAGGTCTGGCGGTCACCGAGGGCGCAGCACCGTTTGTGCTCGTGCGGGTGGCCGATGCCATCGCGATGCGAAAACATCTGAGCGCGAGCGGTATTGCGGTGCGACGTTGCGATACGTTCGTCGGCCTGACCGGCCCCTACCTGCGGGCCGCTGTCCGCAAGGAGTGGCCGGCCCTGCTCGATGCCATCACCCGGTTCTAGAGAGCTGGGTTTTTACAGAGCCGAGACACCGGCTTCGGCGACGATACAATCCTGCTCGACGCTGCCCGCGCTGACCCCGATCGCACCGACCACCACGTCATCGACCGTCAACGGGATTCCGCCGCCGAAGATCACCATGCCGCCGGAGGTCTGCTCCAGCCCGTAGAGCTCGGCGCCGGGCTGTACCAACGGCATCAGCGCGCGAGTCGGCGCATTCATCAGAATTGACGTGCGAGCCTTCCTGATCGAGATGTCGATGCTGGCTTTGATCGCGCCGTCCATGCGGACAAATGCCACCAGGTGACCGCCGTCGTCGACCACCGCGATGTTCATCGGCTGACCGATCTCACGTGCCTTTGCGACCGCGGCCTCGATCACGGTGGTGGCGGTAGGCAGGGAAATGCAACTCATGGAGAGACCTTTCGACGGTTTTGCGCGCAATAAATTTGGCCTGCAATGGATTTGGCGATAGTGGCCAGCGGCCGACATGGTGGCTCACCGACGATGATAGTGCCCGGTGTCGATGTCAGGCCAGTTTTTTGGCCATCTTTTGCGCCCGGGTCAGCCGGACCTATCCAAAAAGCTCACCTCTGGATCAGTAAATGGCCGGGACCAGTGCACAATCCGCCAATTCGGCGAGCGGGGAGAAAACACTGAAGAGAAGTCGGCGCTGGCCGAGTCATGCCAGCAGGCGTCAGCAGTGGCTATCAAAACCGCCTATCAATACCGCCCGTCAGAGAGGTTGTGTCAGTGTCGAATATCGACATCTTCATCTGGGAGTTCCTGGGGACCGCCATCCTGTGTCTCCTCGGTAACGGGTCCGTGGCCGCGGTGGTGCTGAAGAATTCGTACTCCTTTGGCGGGGGAGGGGACTGGATCGTCATCGTGCTCGGCTGGGGCTTCGGTGTGTTCGCCGGTGCGAGTATCGCCTCGCCTGCCGGTGGGCACATCAACCCGGCGGTGACGCTCGCGGTGGCGATCTCCGGCGGCGTGCCATGGTCATCGGTACCGGTCTACTGGGCGGCTCAGCTACTGGGTGGCTTCGTCGGCGCGTGGATGGCCTGGGCAGCGTTCAAACTGCAGTTCGACAAAATGGAAGACAATTCAGGCACCCGCGGCATCTTCTGCACCACTCCGTCGATCCCGAACACGCCGTGGAATATGGCCACCGAGATCATCGCGACCTTCGTACTGGTCCTGTGGGTTCTGGTGAATCCCCCCGCCAACGAGGCACTGGGCTACGGCGGTGTCACGTTCGTCATCATCACGATCGGGTTCGCGCTCGGCGGGCCGACCGGATACGCCGTCAACCCGGCTCGTGACCTCGGCCCCCGCCTGGCGTATGCGGTGCTGCCGATCAAGGGCAAGGCCGATCCCGGCTGGGGATATGCGTGGGTGCCGGTGGTAGCGCCGCTGATCGGTGCGGCACTGGCCGCGGGTCTGGCGCTGATACTGCCCGCGGTGGCGTCGTCTTGATGCTGCATATGGCGATCGGTCTGGTGTGGCCCACCGCGCTGGGCTTGCGGATCTGGACGAGACGCAGGAGGTACACGTCGTGGCCGTTCATCTGACCCGGATCTACACCCGCACCGGTGACGCGGGTACCACCGCCCTCGGTGACATGTCCCGGGTCGCCAAATCCGATGTGCGGGTCGGTGCCTACGCCGACTGTGACGAGACCAATGCCGTCATCGGGATGGCGATCGCGGCCGGCGGCGCCGGCGAGCGCACTGTGGCGGTGCTGGGCGTCATCCAGAACGACCTCTTCGACGTCGGTGCCGACCTGTGCACACCGATCGCCGAGGTCAACGAGTACGAGCCGCTGCGGGTCACCGAAGAGCAAGTGACGCAACTGGAATCGTGGTGCGACGAGTTCAACGAAGCGCTCCCGAAGCTGGCCAGCTTCATCCTGCCCGGCGGCACACTCGCCGCCGCGCATCTGCACCACGCGCGCACCGTCGCGCGACGGGCGGAACGCAGCGCCTGGTGCCTGGCCGAAGCGGCGCCGGTCAACGATTGTGCGCTGCGCTACCTCAACCGGCTGTCGGATTTGCTGTTCATCTTGTCTCGATACGAGAACCCCGACGGTGATGTGCTGTGGAAACCCGGCGGCGACCGCGCCGTCAAACACTGACCGACGCAGACAGGACAGCAGATGAGCACACGAGTGTCGACCGCCGAGTGGCGCGGCTCTCTGGTCGGTGGCGCAGGCACCATCGCGTTGACATCCTCCGGGCAAGCGGTTTTCGACTATTCGTTGGCTACCCGAGCGGCGGACCAGGCCAGCACCACCTCACCGGAGGAACTGCTGGCCGCCGCCTACGCGTCGTGTTACGCCATGCAACTGTCGGCGCTCCTTGATCCCGGTCCTGAGGAAACCCCGGCACTGCATGTCGAGGTGGTGGTCACCCAGGGTGGACCAGAAGTCGATTTCGGGATCGCCGGTATTGCCCTGATCGTCCGGGGTCGCGATATCAATCGATCGAACGACGAGTTCGTCGACCTCGCCAACACCGCATCGTCGGTATGCCCGATCGGGCGGGCGCTGTCGAGTGTGCAGATCAGCGTCGATGCGGCCCTGAACGGCTGACCCGTCAGGCCGGATCGACCACACCGCGCAGCCTTCGCAGGCTGACCTCGATCACTGCTCCATTGGGAACATCTGTGCCAGTGACCCATTGCTGGCGCCTCGCACTGGGGTCGCCGAGCATATCGAGGATCGTGCAGACGATATCGCCATGCGTCACCACCGCCGTCGGGCCCGGTAGCGCCGCAATGTCGAGCAGGGCGGAGTGCACCCGGCCGGTCGGATCCTCCAGACGTTCCCGCCCAGGTGTGCGGGCGTCAACCAGTTTTCCCGCGATCAGGCCGCGTTCGCGGAGACGCTGGTCCACCACCACCTCGATGCCCAGGACCGTGGCCATCGCCTGCGCGGTTTGCATCGCCCGGACCGCATCGGAGCTGACAACTCTGCGGATGTGTTTGCTCTGCAACGCATATCCCGCCGCGTACGCCTGAGTGGTACCGCGCGCTGTCAACGGCGGATGTGAAATCTGGCGCTGCATCCGACCCGCTGCATTCCACGTCGACTCACCGTGCCGGACCACCCAGAGGTGATGGTTGCGGCGGGCGCCGACAAGCTCCATCAGCCAATATTGAGTTTGGCCGGCAGTTGCCGCACGGCATGGCCCGGAACGAAACCGGCCACCGCACCGATGACCGTCGTCGCCGGCGGACCGATACCGGCCGCCTGGGCCGCAGCGGAAATCGTGGACAAAGTGGCCCGAACTTCACGCTGACTGGGCAGGCTGCCGTCGGCGATCACAGCGGCCGGAGTATCGACGTCCATGCCCCCGTCGATCAGCGCCGCGGTGATGGCATCGAGGTTCGCCACCGCCATCATCAGGATAATCGTCGTATTCGCCTGTGCCAGTGCTGAATAACTCACTGCAGATTCGGGGTGGTCGGGCGGGACGTGTCCGGAGACGACGGTGAATCCTTGTGTCAGGCCGCGATGCGTAGCGGGAATCATCGCCGAGGCGGGCGCCGCGATAGCAGAACTCACCCCGGGGATCACGTCGACGGCGACACCGGCCCGCACGCATTCGTCGACCTCCTCGCCACCGCGGCCGAAGACGAATCCGTCTCCACCCTTGAGGCGGATCACCGTCTTGCCGCTGCGTGCATGGCTGATCAACAAGGAGTTGATCTGGCTCTGCTCCACCCGACGGCCGCCGGGAATCTTTGAGGCGTCGATGATTTCGGCGTGCGGTGCGATCTCGTTCAGTACCGCAACCGGGGCCAACCGGTCGGTGACGATCACGTCCGCGCTGGCGATGGCGTCGCGTCCCGCAACGGTCAGCAGGCCCGGGTTGCCGGGGCCGCCGCCCACCAGGATCACCCGGCCAGACCGCGGCCGGCCGTTACCGAACACCGGTCGCGACGGCGGGGTGTCAGCCGGATCGGCGCAGATGCACAGCACCCCTCGTCGCTCCGCCTCGTCGGCAATCACCGCATCGAGGGCGGCTACCCCCGTATAGGCGAAAACCAGTGCAGCAGAATCGATATCAGTCGAGGCAAACTCGCGCTGGTGGATGGTGATCAGGCCGCGATCGGCCAGGTCGCACAGATACAGCGTCGGCTCGGTGGCGACCACCGTCACCGTGGCGCCCGCGCGCAGCAACGACCCAGTGGTCGACATGGCCCGGCCGCCCGACCCGGCGACCGTTACCGAACGACCACGGACCGGCAGGTCTAGCGAGATTGTCGCCTCAGTCCAGTGGGCGGGTTCAGGCTGGATCGAGTCGGCGGTCATCGGCGGGCCTCGTCAAGTCCGTAGTGCTCGTAATGCACCACACTCGACAACGGCATCGGATTGCGCCATCCGTGCCGTTGCAGATCCGGTGTTCGTTGCAGTTCGCTCACCGGTCCGACACACAGCCAGGCAATCGGTCGCACCGGCGCTGGGATCCCAAGCAGCTCTTGAAGGAACGGCTCTTCGAAGAACGAAACCCAGCCGACGCCGAGGCCCTCCGCGGTGGCTGCCAACCATAGATTTTCGATGGCCAGGCACACCGAGTACAGGCCGGTTTCGGAATTGGTATGTCGGCCCAGCACCGCCGGACCCGCGCGGCGGTGGTCGTAGGTGACCACGATGCCGATACTGCAGTCCAGGATGCCCTCGATCTTGATCTTGTCGAAAGTCTCGGCCCGCTCGCCGTGCAACGACTCGGCAAAGACCTTGCGTTCACCCATCACGTGGGACTGAAAAGCCGCCTTGGTCTGCTGATCTCGAATCAAGATGAAGTCCCACGGCTGGCTCATTCCCACACTTGGTGCGGTGTGCGCAGCTCCAAGAATGCGATCCAACACCTGCGGGTCGATCTGTTCACCGGTGAACTCGGCGCGGACGTCGCGCCGACGATCGATCACGTCGTAGATGGCCTCACCCATTGTGGATAGCGGACGGGTAGCCATCCATCCCTCCCCGGTTGCCACGAAGGGCGGCGGATACCAGTGCCGCTCTTCTGTGCACACCAAATTTGTCCATGATGTTGTGCAGATGGAATTTCACCGTCGCCTCGGAGATGAACAGCTTTGCCGCGATCGCCCGGTTATCGAGTCCGTCGGTGAGCAGACTCAACACCTCGCGTTCCCGCCTCGTCAGCATCCGTGAGTAGTCGGTCGGGGTTTCGCTGCGTCGTGAACGTAGCTCGGCGATAAGCGCATTGGCACTGCGAGCATCGAGTGCCGTCTGCCCGTTGATCACCCTCAACACAGTGTTGAGCAGTTCGCTCGACGATGATCGGCGGTCCACCAGGGCGTCCGCTCCGGCCTGGATCAAGTCCACGGCGTGGTGCGAGGCGTCCTCACCATCGATCACGACCACCACTTTCGGCACCGGATCGAGCTCGGCCAGCAGCGCTGCCAGCGGTACGCCGGATTCGACGCCGACCACCAGCAACTGGGGTCGCAGAGCGCGAAGCCGATCGGTCAGCCCGCTGCCATGCTGCAGATCGCCGACGAATTCGACGCCGCTGGCCTGCGACACCACATGCATGAGCCCGTGGCGCAGCAGTTCGTCGTTCATCACGAACACAGTCCGCAGACGTGGAGAATCGACGAATTTGCTTCTGATATCTGCGATTCCGCGAGAGTGAACGACTTCCGCTCCGCGCAGAGCGATGTGTGTGGGTGCGTAGCGCGTTTGTGACCAACCCATGGTTAACTCCGTCCTGCCGGTCAGCGGGGCGAATGTTAGCGCCGGGTGCGTTGCACCAACGTTGCAATGCGATGAAGTCGCTGGACCTGGGCCTAGTGTGACCCACCCGACACTGCGAGCACGCAGTCTCCGCACAGCCCCGCTTGGGGGGCCTGATAGAACAGGCAGCAGCTGCGCCGCACGAACGCGCCGTGCACGAATTCCCCGGTACCGGCCAGTGGCTCGATGTCCAACAAGGCCCGCACCAGCTCCCGGCCTGCACCTTCGTGCTGCGGTTGCGCCATGGCCAGAACGGTGACGGCGCCGTTGGCAGCCGAGGTGATATTGCCCCACGCCACCTGCGGGGATAGCGATACCAACGCTCGCAACTTGTCGGTCAACGGGCCGAGCACGTGCTTCAGTAGCGACGCCGCGATAACACCCGTTGCGCGAGCGGGCGTCGGCGCCGGCAGCCAATGCACGTCAGTCACGGCGAACCGAGGAGAATGCGTCGACGTCGGTTGCCACATTATCGATCGAATATCCAGTACTGGGACTGTGCCAAAACACGATGCCGCCCCGATGACCGGCGATAGCAGCCGTGCTGCGACCCCCAATTGAAACGACGACGCCGCCATTTTGATGGGAATATCCGAAACGCTGCACCCCATCGAGGTGGCGATGGCGACTCTCGTGAGGTCGATGAAGTCGATCAATACGTCGTCATCGAATAATGACGGCAATTCATGCCATGTGGTGTTATCGCGAGACGGCAACGCGAAGTACTCGCCCAGGGCGGCGGTCCGCGCAAGCAGGGCCGTGCCGTCGACCGGAGTGACCGGCCCGGGTGCCTGTGCTGCGCCGTGGTCCATGGTGCTGCCACGCTAACTTCCCCTGTCTGCCGCCGCGGAATCGAACGGTGTCATCACGCCTTTTCCTGACCGAACAGATGGGGATGGCGTGCTCTCACGGTCAGCCCTGACTGCCTGCCCGGACGGTGCTGAACTGGCTCGGTGAGCACGCATTCGGCGGCGGACTTCGACGTTGTGACGGTGTGCAACGGTTCGCAACTCACCGAACGGTCGACGCACGCCCGCCCGAGCGGGCAGGTCTCACCTGGCCTTTTCGGTAGCAGAATCGCTGCAACGTTGGTGCAACGTGATACGAGACACAATTGGGCCACGCGCGACCGACCGTGTCACGTATATGGACGTTGGGTGATGCAGGTCACCCCTCACCTCTTGGAGCAGTGCATGACGCAACCGACCCTCGATCCCGCGGTGGACTATCCGCTGAGTGTCCACCGCAAGGATCTGCTATTCACGCCCAACGGAAAAACGATCGACGAGATCACTCTGGAAGCCGTCGTTTCCGGCGAGATTCAGGCCACCGATCTGAGGATCACACCCGATACACTGCGGCTGCAGGCACAGGTCTCGGAAAAGGCCGGCCGTAAGCAATTGGGCGCCAATCTGAGGCGTGCGGCGGAAATGACTGCCATCTCCGATGAGCGCGTTCTGCAGATCTATAACGCGCTCCGACCAAATGCGTCGACCAAGGCTGAGCTCGAATCGATTGCCGACGAATTGGAATCGCAGTACAGCGCGGTCTTACTTGCGGAACTCGTGCGCGAGGCCGCCGAAGTTTATGAGCGACGCGACGTTCTCGCGGAAAGCGAATAGGAGAGAGCTATGACAGCTGAGGCAATTCAGAAGGTGAGCGCTTCGGGTGACGGCGTTCGGCACTCCGCCAGAACTCAGATCCTGGAAGACCGCCCCGTCAACCTGGACGGTTTCGTCGAGGAATGGCCCGAGGTGGGCATGGTCGCGATGGACAGCGCTTTCGACCCGGAACCGAGTGTCCGGGTGGAGAACGGTGTGATCGTCGAGATGGACGGTGTCGAGCGTGCTGACTTCGACTTCATCGACCAGTTCATCGCCGATAAAGCCGTCGACGCCGCGACCACCGAAGAGTCGATGGCGTTGTCGGCGCAGGACATCGCGCGGATGCTGGTCGATCCGGCGGTAACCCGCCAAGAAGTCATCGCGGTGACCAACGGTCTCACCCCGGCCAAGCTGCTTGCCGTTGCCAAGAACCTCAACATCGTCGAGATCATGATGGGGATGCAGAAGATGCGCGCCCGTCGCACCCCGGCGAACCAGGGGCACTGCACCAGCGCCAGGGACAACCCGCTTCAGGTGGCCTGCGATGCGGCGGAAGCATCCATCCGCGGATTCTCCGAAGTAGAAACAACTTTGGGCGTGGTGCGGTATGCGCCGCTGGTCGCCATGGCGCAGCAGATCGGCAGCCAGGTGGGAACCGGGGGCCCGCTGACCCAGTGCGCACTGGAGGAGGCGACCGAGCTGGATCTGGGCATGCGCGGCATCACCGGCTACGCCGAGACCATCTCGGTGTACGGCACTGAGCCGGTCTTCGTCGACGGTGACGACACGCCGTGGTCGAAGGCATTCCTGGCCGGCGCCTACGCGTCACGCGGTATCAAGATGCGCTTCACCTCCGGCACCGGCTCCGAGGTGCAGATGGGCAATGCGCAGGGAAAGTCGATGCTATATCTGGAGATTCGCTGCATCCTGATCGCCAAGGGTGCCGGGGTCCAGGGCCTGCAGAACGGCTCGATCTCGTGCATTGGTGTTCCTGGCGCTGTCCCGGCAGGTATCCGGGCGGTCGCCGCAGAGAACCTGATCGCGTCCTCGGTGGACCTCGAATGCGCCTCGGGTAACGACCAGTCATTCTCGCATTCCGCCATGCGGCGCACGGCGCGGTTGATGCCGCAGATGATGCCCGGAACGGACTTCGTCTGTTCGGGATACTCCACGATGCCCAACTACGACAACATGTTTGCCGGCTCGAATCTGGAGAGCGACGACTACGACGATTTCAATACCATCCAGCGTGACCTGCAGATCGACGGTGGACTGCGGCATGTGAAGGAATCGGAGATCCTGGCCGTCCGCACCCGGGCAGCCAACGCGCTGCAGGCGGTGTTCCGGTACCTGGATCTGCCGCCGATCACCGACGCCGAGATCGACGCCGCGGTGTATGCCAACGGCAGCAAGGAACTTCTGCCCCGTGACGTGCTGGAAGACCTCAAGGGTGCCCAGCAGGTGATGGACCGTAACGTGACCGGTTTGGATCTGGTGAAGGCCTTGGAAGCAACGGGTTTCACCGACATCGCCGAAAATCTGCTTGCTGTTCTGCGTCAACGGGTTTCGGGTGATCTGCTGCAGACGTCAGCGATCATGACGAAGGATCTGCAGCCGCTGTCGGCCGTCAACGATGCCAACGATTACGCCGGCCCTGGTACCGGTTACCGGCCGTCGGGAGCGCGTTGGGAAGAAATGAAGAAGTTGCGCCACGTGACGAGCGCATCGAACCCCGAGACAGAGGTGGAATGACCGTGTCGACCAATACCGAAGGTGGCCGGACGCTCTCGTTCAGCGAGATCGGCCCGGCGGAGCGTGGGAAGCGGCCCGATGAGGTGGTCATCGCGATCTCGCCGGCGTTCGGCAGCCTCTTCAGTCAGACCATCGTCGATATTCCGCATGCCGAGGTGATCCGCCAGATGCTCGCCGGTATCGAGGAACAGGAGGTCAGTGCGCGGATCATCCGGGTTCAGCACAGCGCCGACCTGGCACTGATGGCGCATACCGCGGCGAAGCTGTCGGGATCGGGCATCGGCATCGGAATCCTGGCCCGCGGCACGTCGATGATCCATCAGCGTGACCTGCCGCGACTGTCGAGCCTTGAGCTGTTCCCGCAGTGTCCGCTGCTGACGCTGGAGACCTACCGCAGCATCGGCTCGAATGCCGCGCAGTACGCCAAAGGTGAATCACCGGAGCCGGTTCCGACCCTCAATGACCAGATGGCCCGGCCCAGGTGGCAGGCCAAGGCGGCTCTCCTGCACTTGAAGGAGACCGAACTGGTGCGCAAGGGGGCCAAGACCGTCGAGGTGATGCCCGAGTTCTCCGCCGCGGCGGTCTGAGTTAAACGATAAGGAGAGTTGGCGCGGTGTTTCGGACGGTCGTCGGGGTCGATATCGGTAACTCCACTACGGAGGCGAGTCTGGCCACAATCGGTCCCGACGGATCGGTCGAGTATGTCGGTGCGGCGTTGACGCGCACGACGGGGATCAAGGGCACTGTCAAGAATGTCGACGGTGTGGCGAAGTCGGTGATGTGGGCTCTCGAGGGTGCCGGCATGGCGTTGGCTGACCTCGACTTGATACTGCTCAACGAGGCCACCCCGGTGATCAGTGGACTGGCGATGGAGACCATCACCGAAACGATCATCACCGAGTCGACCATGATCGGTCACGATCCGCGTACGCCAGGTGGTCGGGGGCTCGGAGTCGGCACCATCGTCGACTTCGAGTCTCTTGCCGAAAGTGACACGCAGACACCGGTTATCGTCCTGGTGCCCCGTGGCGCCGATTTCGATGTCACGGCCAAGGCGATCAATACTGCCGTTGAGAATGGCATCGACGTCACCGGGGCGATCCTGGGCAACGACGATGCGGTGCTGGTGGCCAATCGGTTGGACATCAAGATTCCGATCATTGACGAGGTGTCGCGGATCGACCTTGTGCCGGTGGGCATGGTGGCCGCCGTCGAGGTCGCCGGACCCGGTCAGTCGATCCGCACACTGTCGAACGCCTACGGACTGGCGACCATCTTCGGCCTCGATTCCGACCAGACGAAAGTGGTCTCGCCGGTCGCGCGGGCACTGACAGGTAACCGCTCGGCGGTCGTCGTGCGGACACCTTCGGGCGATGTCGAGGACCGGACCATCCCGGCCGGTTCGCTCGAACTGCTCGGAGTGACCAAGAAGGGGACGGTCGATGTTTCGCGGGGCGCCGCTGACATCATGGCTGAAGTCCAGCGGGTGAGTCCGCTGGTGGATGTCGTGGGCGAAGCGGGCACCAATACCGGCGGCATGATCGCCAATGTCCGCCAGAGCATGGCCGACCTGTCTAAACACGCGCTCGCCGACGTCCGAATCCAGGATCTACTGGCCATCGATACCCTTGTCCCGCAAGAGGTCCGGGGTGGGGTCGCGGGCGAGGTGGCGCTGGAGAATGCAGTGGCGCTGGCGGCGATGGTCCGCACCAAAGAGAGTGGAATGAAGGCTGTCGCGGACGCGGTGGCGACTCATCTGCGCGATGCCGGAGCGCAGAAGGTCACGGTGGTCGTCGGAGGCGTCGAAGCCGAGATGGCCGTTCTGGGGGCGTTGACGACGCCGGGAACCGATAAACCCCTGGTCGTGCTCGACCTCGGCGGCGGTTCCACCGACGCCGCGGTGATCGAGACCGACGGCCATACCGATGCCACTCACCTGGCCGGCGCCGGCGACCTGGTCACCAAGCTGATCGATGCCGAACTTGGGCTGGACAACCTGGAGTTGGCCGAGGAGATCAAGCGCTGCCCGTTGGGCAAGGCGGAGAGCTTCTTTCACATTCGACTGGAGAACGGCACTGTGCAGTTCTTCGATACGCCGTTGCCGCCGACCGCGTTTGCGCGGGTGGTCGCACTGGGGGAGACCGGGCTCAACCCGATCCCGACGCGGCATTCCCTCGAACGGATCAGGACGGTGCGCCGCACCGCCAAGGACCGGGTGTTCGTGGTGAACGCGCTTCGCGCCCTGCGGACCATCGCACCCGCTGGTGATCTGCGGCAGATCGGCTTCGTGGTGCTGCTCGGTGGCTGCGCGCTCGACTTCGAGATTCCCGAGTTGATCGCTGACGCGGTCGCCCCCTTCGGCATCGTCTGCGGTACCGGTAACGTCCGGGGTACCGAAGGCCCGCGAAATGCGGTGGCATCCGGTCTCGTTGCGGCCTACGTGAAATCGTTGGAGTCCGAAGATGTTCCGGCGGCGGTCAATGCTTGAGGGCGGCCAACCGGACAAGCCGGCCATTCTGGTTCTCAGTTCCGACAACGGCGTGATAGAGCACGAGGTGCTGGCCGGGATCGAAGAAGAGGGTGTGCCGTGTGTGGTCGAACGCCCCCGCGGTGACGAGGATGCGAACACACTCGGGCGGCTGGCTGCGGGTCGGTCGTCGCTGAGCGTAGGTATCGGTATTGATGGCCGGGGGCGGGTATCGGTCCAGCATCAGAAGCTCGCCGAGTCACCGCCTGGTCTGTCGACCGAGGGCCCGACGGACCTGACATTGGCTCGTACGCTTGGGCATAACGCCGCTCGCATTGTGGTCGGCATCCCCCTGCGCACGGACGCGCTGTCATGAGCCTGGGGCAGCGGAGTGCAGCGCAGATGCCCGCTGAGGCCATCCGGGTGCTGGAGGAGCTCAACGAGTTGACCAAGGCGCAGCAGTCATTTCTCAACAGCTGCGGTGATGCCACCTGGATCAGCGATGACGATCGGCGGGCCATTCGGTGGTTGTTGGCGGCGCTGGTCGATCACCGTCGGCGAGTGCGGACCGCGACCCGGTTGTGGCGGACGCTGAGCCGTGAAGAGCCGGTGGCGCGCAGCCTGGTCACGGAGACTGCGGACCTGCTCGACGAGAACGGCTACTTCGCGCCCTTCATTGCGCAGTGGCGGGCGGTGGTCGTCGGCCGGACCCGGGTAGATCGAACGACCTTCTGGCGCAGCATGATCGAACTGGCCGAGTTGAACCTCAGCGAGGCCCGCGATGTCGACGAGTCCTGCGCCACGACCGCTCGATGACGGTCTACTTCATCGGTGCGGGTCCAGGGGCGCCGGATCTCATCACCGTGCGCGGCGCCGATCTCCTGGCCCGCTGCGCCACCTGTCTGTACGCCGGATCGCTGGTGCCGACCGAGCTGCTGGGCCGTTGTCCCGCCGATGCGATACTGGTCGACACTGCGCGAATGCCATTGTCGGACATCATCGATCATATTGTCCGCGCGGATAGTGCCGGTCATGACATCGCCCGGCTGCACTCAGGTGATCTGTCCTTGTATTCGGCTCTGGCAGAACAACTACGGGCTCTCGATGAGCGTGGTATCGCCTACGAGCTGGTCCCTGGGGTACCTGCCTTCGCCGCCGCAGCGGCTGCGCTCGGCCGGGAGTTGACGGTTCCGGAGATCGGGCAGAGTCTGTTGATCACCAGGGTGTCCACCTTATCGACTGATATGCCCTCCGGTGAAGAGCTGAGCAGGCTCGCCGACACCGGTATCACACTGGCCCTGCATCTTTCGGCACACCGGGCGGCAGAGATCGCCGCCGTGCTGGTCCCGCGGTATGGCCCCGACTGCCCGGCCGCCGTGGTGGCTTTCGCCAGTCGGTCCGACCAACAGATCATCCGGTGCCGGCTGGCCGACCTGGCGGAGCGGATGCGGCTGGCGGGAATCGTGCGCACCGCCGTGATTTTCGTCGGTCCGGTGCTGGCCGCGACCGGATTTGCCGATAGCTACCTGTATTCGCAGGCACGGATGGTCAAGTTGGAGCGTAGCGCCGCGACGTGAAAACCGTCTGGCCCGCCGGTCGGTCGACCACCGTCGTCGTCGACGAGCCGATGATCAACAGGGTGCGCATATCGACCACCGCCGGGTCGAAGTCGGACACCGTCGTGACGGTGACCTGCTCTTCGGGGCCGCCGACGTCGCGTCCGAGGATAATCGGCCGATCGGCCGGAAGGCGTTGTTGGAGGATATCTTTGAGCGCGCCTACCTGCCAGGTGCGGCTGCCCGAACCTGGGTTGTAAATGGCGATCACCAGATCGCCGTCGATCGCAGCATGCAGGCGCCGTTCGATCACCGCCCAGCTTTTCAGCCGGTCCGACAGCGAGATCACGGCGTAGTCATGACCCAGCGGTGCGCCGACTGCCGCTGCGACAGCGTTGGCTGCCGTCATCCCCGGTACCACCCGCACCGGGACATCGCCCCATGCCGGGTCGGCAGCGACCTCCAGGACCGCGGCAGCCATCGCGAAGACCCCGGGGTCACCGGAACTGACGACGACAACCCGAGCCCCGCCCTTCGCCAGATCCAGTGCCATACAGGCACGTTCGGACTCGACACGGTTATCGCTGGGGTGCATTCGCTGGCCGGGGCGCGGCGAGACCCGAGACAGGTAGGTCTTGTAGCCGACCAGATCGGTGGCCCGCGCCAACTCCGCCTGGACCTCGGGAGTGGTCCACCGATCGGCACCGGGGCCGAGGCCGACCACGGTCACCTCGCCCATGGTGGTACCGGTGGTGCGCGATACCGGGTTGTTCAGCAGACCGGGGACGATCACCATCGAGAAGTACGGCACCGTCGTCGGATCCACATCGTGTACCGGCAGCACCCGTTGAGTGGCTGTCGAGGCACGCTCGACATACCACGCCCGGTCGGCGACGCCCGCCGTCTCAAGCGCGGCGAGAACCTTCGGGAACGTGCGGCCCAGTTTCATGATCGCGACCGCATCGCCATCGCGTAGACGGCGGACCAGCTCCTCGGCGGGCAGTGTGCCGGGTAGCACCGTCAGGGTTTCCTCACCCTCGACCAGGGGGAGGCCGACGGCCATCGCCGACGCGCTCACCGATGTGACACCGGGGATGATCTCGGTGTCGAATTCATGCGCCAGACGTTTGTGCATATGCATGTACGAGCTGTAGAACAGCGGATCGCCCTCGGCGAGCAGCGCGACGCTGCGGCCCGCGCGCAGATGCTGGGCAAGCACCTCGCTGGCTTCGGTGTAGAAATCGTCCAATGCGCCGCGGTACCCGGCCGGATGGTCGGTGGTCCCGGTGGTGACCGGATACATCAGCCGCTCGTGGATCTGGCCTTCTTCGCGCAGATACGGTTGCGCCACAGTCAGCGCGACGCTACGGCCATGCCGGGCGCAGTGGAAGGCCACCACGTCGGCGGCTGCGATCGCCTTGGCCGCTTTGAAAGTGACGAGTTCGCTGTCGCCGGGGCCGAGTCCGACAGCCCAGAGTTTTCCCGGCGTAGTCTGCTGGCTATCCACTCGACCACCCTAGTCGGCGCCGCCGCCTTCTGGTCGAAACCCCCGTCGAACGACTAGGTCCCATGGTGGCCACGGCTATTCGGCGGTACTGGCCAGGGCGTTGACCGCGGCCGCGGTGATCGCCGAACCGCCACGGCGCCCCAGGACGGTCACATAGTCGAGATCGTCGCGGGCGTGCAGGGCCGCACACGATTCGGCCGCCCCGATGAATCCGACCGGAGCCCCGACGATGGCCGCGGGGCGTGGGGCGCCCGCGTCGATCATCTCCAGTAGCGCGAACAGAGCGGTCGGAGCGTTGCCGATAGCGACGACCGCCCCGTCCAGCATCGGCCGCCACAACTCAAGAGCGGCAGCAGTTCTGGTGGTCCCCAGCTCAGCCGCGAGCTTGGGCACCGTGGCATCGCGCAGGAAGCACAGCACGTCATTGTCCGCGGGTAGCCGCGTGCGGGTGATCCCGGAGGCGACCATCTGCGCATCGCAGAGAATCGGTGCGCCCGCGGCTAGGGCATTACGTGCCGCCGTCACGCAGCCGGTACTCACGCGGACATCGGCAGCCAGATCCGTCTGCCCGCAGGCGTGGATCATCCGCACGACGGTGCCTTCGGCCTCGACGGGGATGCCGCGCAGGTCACTCTCAGTCCGGATCATCTCGAAGGAACGGCGGTAAATCTCCGCGCCGTCGCGGACATAATCGTACGAACAGCCGGGCACCCGCTCACAGTAGATGGCGTCGCGGTAGAGAAAACCGGCTAAACGGACAGTTTCCGGCGCGGGGCCGGCGCTGCGGACGTGCACCGCCGATAGTCTCGCCGGAATGCGCACACTGCGAGTGATCGGGATCGGCCCCGGCGATCCCCGTCAGATCACGATCGAGGCCATCGAAGCGATGCAGAATGTCGACGCGTTCTTCGTCCTCGACAAGGCCGGAAGTCGGGGCAATGCCGCGGTGAAACACTCACTCGTCGGGTTGCGCCGGGAGATCTGCGACCGTTACATCCGCAGTGGCGCAGCCCGTTTCGTGGAAGTCGACGATCCGCCCAGAGCGCAGGTCTCCGGCGACAACGACGCCTACGCCGCAGAGGTACGTCGCTGGCACAGCGCCCGCACTGAAAGGATCTCGGCGGCACTGACCACCGAGATCGGTCCAGACGGGATTGCGGGCATCCTCGTCTGGGGTGACCCCGCGCTATATGACAGCACCCTGCGCATTGTCGAGGAGATCCGCGAGCGCGGCCTGTGCGACCTCCACGTGGAGGTGATCCCCGGCGTCACCAGCGCATCAGCACTGACCGCGGCCCATCAGATCCTGGCAAACCGAATCGGTGAACCGATCCACATCACCACCGGCCGTCGACTGCCCGACACCCCGGCCGGTGCCGATACCAACCAGATCGTGATGCTCGACGCCGACTGCACGTTCCGCACCACCGCTGACCCAGCCGATCACATCTGGTGGGGGGCCTATCTGGGCACCCCCGATCAGATCCTGATCAGCGGCACCGTCGGCGACGTCGGTGACCAGATCGTCCAAACCAGGGCGGAGGCCAGGGAGCGAATGGGCTGGATCATGGATATCTACCTACTGCGGACGCAGAGCTAAGCGCTCGGCCTCATCCCGATCGGAGACCTCTGCTTCACCGAAGGTCGCCATCGCCGCCAACGTTGCGACGGCCGCCCGCAGCACCGGCAGGGCGACCGCGGCGCCGGACCCTTCACCAAGGCGCATCCCCAGATCGACGACGGGTTCAAGGCCCAACTGCGCCAACGCAATCGAATGGGCGGGCTCGGTGGAGCGGTGCCCGGCCTGCCACCACTGCCGCGCGCCGGGAGCCAGCAGATCGGCCACCAGTGCGGCCGCGGTGACCACGACACCGTCGAGAAGTACCGGCGTCCGCCGGACGGCGGCCTGTGCGCAGAACCCGGCCATGGCGGCGAGATCGGGCCCACCGCAGATGCGAAGCAGGGCAAGGGGATCGGTATTCACGGCGCCGCGGGCGCGGTACAGCGCATCGCGCACCGCGGCGGTTTTGCGGGCCCAGCCGGCATCGTCGACGCCGGTGCCCCGGCCCACCAGTGCGACCGGCTCGTTATTGGTGATCGCGGCAATCAACACCGCGGTCGGGGTGGTGTTACCGATACCCATATCG
Source organism: Mycobacterium sp. (assembly GCF_965229105.1). Lineage (GTDB taxonomy): Bacteria > Actinomycetota > Actinomycetes > Mycobacteriales > Mycobacteriaceae > Mycobacterium. The sequence goes on along the minus strand of NZ_OZ245858.1, from coordinate 5,753,329 downwards.
CCGGCGATCAGCAGATCGGCGCCGGCATCGATCTCCTCGTCGGCGATCCGGCGGCCGGCCTGCACCGCGGCGATGGTTTCAGCCTCGGTCATGGCGTCCTCGACGGCGATATTGCCGCTGCCGCGGCGAACCTTGTGGGCGCCGATCTGTTCTGAGAGCGGCTCATCGCAGTCCACGGCGATATCGACGACGCGTACGGTCGCCCCGCCGATCCCGGCCAGCACGTTGATGGCCGCGCCACCGGAGTCGATATTGGCGACCATCTGCGCGGTGACTTCCGGCGGGAATGCCGAGACACCCGCCTTGGCGACGCCGTGGTCACCGGCAAAAACGACCACCCTGGCGCGGGTGAACTGACGGGGCGGGCAGGCCCCCTGGCACGCCGCCACCCATACCGAGAGGTCCTCCAGACGACCAAGGGCGCCCTGTGGTTTCGTCAGGATGTCCTGGCGTGACCGGGCGGCCGCGGCGGCATCGGCATCGGGCGCCGTGATCTCAGAAAACTCGGTGACATCCATCAGATCTCCATTTCCATCAGAACATCATTGGTCAGTCGCGGGGTGCTCAGCGCGCTCGCCACGAACCGGCGCACCGATTCGGGTTGGCCAGCCGGGTGGGTGTGCAGGTAGGCCGCATGGACCTGTCGGTGGATCGCGCCGTCGCGCACGGTGGCACCCTGCACGTCGAAGGTCCACGCCGGCTGATACTCGATATCGAATTCCACTGTGGTGCGGTGAAATTCGTGCCCGACGACGTGCTGGCCCGCCACATGCAGGGGTGAATCGGCCATCGCGATACCGTCGCGGTAGCCCAGGGTCAGGCGGCGGGTGAACCGCGCCGATCCGGCCAACACCCCACACATCGGGTGGCCGTCGAGATCGGTCACCAGATACGTCAGGCCGGCGCACTCGGCGTAGATCGGTCCGCGCTCTGCGAGATCGCGAATCTGTTGACGCACTGCGGTATTGGCCGACAGTTCGGCCGGATACTGCTCCGGGAACCCGCCGGGCAACACCAGGGCCGCTGTGCCCGCGGGCAACGGCTCGGTCATCGGGTCGAACGTCACCACATCCGCGCCCGCGGCGCGGAGCAACTCGTCGTGTTCGGCGTAACTGAAGCTGAAGGCACGCCCGGCGGCGATCGCCACGACGGGGTGACCGTCCACCGGACCGCCCACCGCGGTGACCGGATCCCAGGGTGCTGCACCGACATTGGACGAGGCGATGGCGGCGACCGCTGCGATATCGACGTGCCGGGCCACCAAGGCGGTCATCGCCTCGACAGCCTCCCATGCCTGTCGGCCATGTTCGACTGCGGTCACCAGACCCAGATGCCGCGACGGGACCGATAACGCGTCGGCCCGGGGGATGGCGCCAAGTACCGGCATCCCAATCAGCGCGCAGGCCTGGCGCAGCACCTGTTCATGGCGGGGGGAGCCCACCCGGTTGAGGATGACGCCGGCGATCTGGGTATTGCTGTCGAAGGTGGAAAAGCCATGCAGCAGTGCGGCAATGCTCTGGCTGTGACCACTGGCATCGATGACCAGCAGGACCGGGGCACGCAGCAGCGCGGCGACGTGTGCCGTCGAACCGGGGGCAGGCGCCACCCGCTCGGGGTCGATGCGACCGTCGAACAGCCCCATCACACCCTCGACGACGGCGATATCGGCGCCTGCGCAACCGTGCCGATACAGCGGGCCGATGCGCTCCTCGGGCACCAGAACCGCGTCCAGATTGCGGCCGGGGCGCCCAGCGGCCAGGCCGTGGTAGCCGGGATCGATGAAGTCAGGACCGACCTTGAACGGGGCCACCCGGTGACCGGACTGACGAAGGGCGCCAACCAGTCCAGTCGCGACGGTGGTCTTCCCGCTACCTGATGATGGTGCCGCGATCACGACGGCGGGTGTGGTCACCACTCGATACCCTTCTGGCCTTTGCGCCCGGCATCCATCGGATGTTTGATCTTGGTCATCTCGGTGACGAGATCGGCGTGCTCAAGCAGCCGGGCCGGGGCGTCACGGCCGGTGATCACCACGTGCTGACTGCCTGGGCGTGCGACCAGGGTGTCGATGACCGCGTCGACATCGACCCAGCCCCATTTCATCGGGTAGGTGAACTCGTCGAGGACGTAGAAATCATGGCGCTGTTCGGCGAGTCGGCTGGCGATCTCTGCCCAACCCTCGGACGCCGCGGCCGCGTGATCTTCGGACTGACCGGGTTTGCGGGTCCACGACCAGCCCGCGCCCATCTTGTGCCATTCGACGCTGCCACCGATGCCGTGCTCGACGTGTAGGTCATTGAGTCGACCGAAAGCGGCCTCCTCGCCGACTTTCCACTTGGCGCTTTTGACGAATTGGAATACCGCGACGTCGAAGCCGCTGTTCCAGGCGCGCAGCGCCATCCCGAACGCGGCCGTCGACTTTCCCTTGCCCGGCCCGGTGTGGACGGCAAGTACCGGGGTGTTGCGACGGGCGCGGGTGGTCCGGCCGTCATCGGGAACGACGAGGGGGCGTCCCTGTGGCATACCGGTTTCCTTTCGAGGGATGACGCGTCCCTCGTGTTGCACGTCGACGATCGGTAAGGATGCGCGTGGCCCAACATCTGACTCGCACACCGCATATCACCGTGTGCTCACAGCGGCGCGACCGTTCTGGATTCCCACCAGATTCCTGTACGCCAAGCGCAAGGAAATAGTAGACCAGTTGAGCTGGGACTATCCGTGCCAACGGAGTCCAGCCGCCAACCCAGTTCATTCGGCTAGGGTGGCTTCAAGGCGCAGCGGACCGGGTCACCCGGCATTGCGATCACCGGCTGCGCGAGGAGTGTGAACGCCGGTGGGCCCGTCGAGGACTGCGGATGGCCGGGCGCCGGCCAGGATGGCGTCCGCGGCCATGCGTGCGGTGCACGAACTGTTCGTCGCGGGACAGGTCGACCCGTCCTACCTCGATTCCACGACCATCCGGCCCATCGTCGCCGACAGTTGGCGTCGCAGCCTCGCCACCGGTGTCGATCCAGACCGAGAAGGCGGCGTCGCCGCTGCGGTCAATCTGAGCCTGCCCCAAATGCGTGACAACCATCCGCTGGCGTCGGCGATGCCCGTCATCCGCAGGCTTCTCGTCGATGATGCCGTCGACTCCGGAGTGGTGGTCGCCGTCACGGCGGCCGACGGCACCCTGCTGTGGGTCGAGGGCGATCCGAGGGCGCTGCGCAAAGCCGAGGCGATGAACTTCGTGCCGGGTACGGACTGGAGTGAACGCAGCGCGGGCACCAATGCGCCCGGCACATCCTTGGCGCTCGAGCGCGAAGTGCAGATACGAAGCTCCGAGCACTTCTCCCGCGTCGCACAGCCGTGGAGCTGCACCGCGGCGCCCGTCCATGACCCGATCACCGGCGTACTGATCGGCGCGATCGACCTGACCGGCGGGGTTGAAGTTGCCACGTCGCAAACACTGGCGCTGGTGCGGGCCACCGTCGTCGCGGTACAGAACCACCTCGCGCTCGTGCGCCTGACCAAACCCAACGCGACCGCCGCAGCCGGCGGACGGGCCCGGCTGTCGGTGCTCGGCGGTGCTCGGCCCCAGTGGCATCTGACCGACCAGGACGGCTGTATTCACGCGGTGCCGCTGACGCCTCGGCACGCCGACATCCTGGTGCTCCTGCATCGCCATCCCGAGGGACTCAGTGCGGATCACCTGGCGATGCTTCTCGACGAGAAGGACCTCGACGTCGTCACCGTGCGCGCCGAGATGTCGCGGCTGCGGCGGGCCATCGCCCCCGGAATCGTCGAATCCCGGCCCTATCGGCTGCTCCAACCCGTCACCAGCGATCTGGGGCAGGTCTTCGCTCATCTGCAGGCCGGAGACGTGCACGCCGCCCTGGACAGCTATCCCGGCGCGCTCCTGCCGCAGTCGCTGTCACCGGCAATCGGCAGAATTCGGGCGGAACTGACCGCCAGCATGAGCGGCGCGGTGTTGGCCACCGGTGACGCCACCCTGCTGCGCCGCTGGCTCACGCTGCCTGAGGCGGCGACCGCGTTTTGACCTGCGGTGACGATCGCCGGTAGGCTCCCTGGTTGGCGTGCGGAGCGTCATGGGTCTCGGGTCGATGTCGGTCGCCGAGAACACCCCGAACTGCACCGCCAGGACCGACACCCGGTTTTTGGACTGGGAACTAACCCGAGAAGAGAAGGTAAGCGCTGTGCCTACGTACACACCGAAGGCCGGTGACACCACAACCACGTGGTACGTCATCGACGCCACGGATGTGGTGCTCGGCCGCCTTGCCGTTGCAGCAGCCACCCTGTTGCGCGGCAAGCACAAGCCGACATTCACCCCCAATGTCGACGGCGGTGACTTCGTCATCGTCATCAACGCCGACAAGGTCGCCATCAGCGGCGACAAACTGAAGAACAAAATGGCCTACCGCCACTCGGGTTACCCCGGTGGTCTGCGGGCGCGCTCCATCGGCGACGAGATGCAGAAGCACGCCGACCGTGTGGTCGAGCGCGCCATCATCGGCATGCTGCCGCACACCAAGCTGGGCCATCAGATCCAGAAGAAGCTGCGCGTCTATGTCGGGCCGGAACATCCCCATACCGCCCAGCAGCCGGTTCCGTTCGAGATCAAGCAGGTAAGCCAGTGACCGAGTCCACCGATAACACCGAAATCGCCGAGGCCGCCGAAGTGGAAGCCGCCGAAGTGGAAGCTGTCGAAGAGGCCCTTGGTGACGACGCAGTGCTGGTCGAGGAGACCGAGACTGTCGAATACGCACCCTCTGACGAGGTAGCAGAGTCGGCGCCGCGCGAGCCGATCATCATCGACCGTCCCATCCAGACCGTCGGCCGCCGCAAGGAGGCCGTGGTGCGGGTGCGCCTGACACCGGGCACCGGCAAGTTCATGCTCGATGGGCGCAGCCTGGAGGCCTACTTCCCGAACAAGGTTCACCAGCAGCTCATCAAGGCGCCGCTGGTGACCGTGGACCGCGTCGATGCGTTCGACGTGTTCGCCCACCTCGATGGCGGCGGACCGTCCGGGCAGGCCGGCGCCTTGCGTCTGGCGATCGCCCGCGCATTGATCATCGTCTCGCCCGATGACCGCCCGGCGCTGAAAAAGGCCGGCTTCCTGACTCGTGACCCCCGGGCCATCGAGCGCAAGAAGTACGGCCTCAAGAAGGCCCGTAAGGCGCCTCAGTACTCCAAGCGCTGATCCTTTCTGCTCGTTGGGCGGGCGTGTCGCACCATGGACACGCCCGCCTTCGGCATTTCATGGAGGCACGGTTTTTCGGAAGGTGTGTGTATGCCTCGACTGTTCGGCACCGACGGGGTCCGTGGCCTCGCCAATCGCGATCTGACCGCTGAGCTGGCGCTCGCCCTCGGTTCGGCCGCGGCCCGCCACCTGGCCAGTTTCAGCCCTGGCCGCCGCCGTGTCGCGGTGGTCGGCCGTGATCCCCGAGCCAGCGGTGAGATGCTCGAAGCCGCCGTCATCGCCGGTTTGACCAGCGAAGGCGTGGACGCATTGCGGGTCGGAGTCCTGCCGACCCCGGCGATCTCCTATCTGACGCACGCCTATGACGCCGATTTCGGCATCATGATTTCGGCGTCGCACAACCCGATGCCCGATAACGGCATCAAGATCTTCGGCCCCGGCGGGCACAAGCTCGACGATGCTGCCGAGGACCGGATCGAAGACCTGGTGGCCTCGGGCCCCGGTCAACGACCGGTCGGCGCCGGTATCGGCCGCGTGGTCAACGCCGAGGACGCCCTGGAACGCTATCTGCGTCACGTCGGCAAGGCCGCGACGGGCCGCCTCGAAGGCCTGACTGTCGTTGTCGACTGCGCCAACGGCGCCGCCTCGGAGGCCGCTGAGCGCGCCTACCGCGCTGCGGGCGCCACCGTGCACGCCATCAACGCCACCCCCGACGGTCTCAACATCAACGACGGCTGCGGGTCGACCCATCTGCATGTACTGCAGGCCGCGGTGCAGCGTTTCGGCGCCGATCTCGGACTTGCCCACGACGGCGACGCCGACCGCTGCCTGGCCGTCGATGCCACCGGGGCGGTGATCGACGGTGACGCCATCATGGTGGTGCTCGCATTGGCGATGCAGGACGCCGGGGAGCTGGCCTCGAACACACTGGTCGCCACCGTGATGAGCAACCTCGGGCTGCACCTGGCGATGCGGGAGGCCGGTATCACGGTCCGCACGACCGGTGTCGGTGACCGCTATGTGCTGGAAGAGATGCGCGCGGGGGAGTACACCCTTGGCGGTGAGCAGTCCGGCCATATCGTGCTGCCCGCCTATGGCACCACCGGCGACGGAATCGTCACCGGGTTGCGGCTGATGTCGCGGATGGCGCAGACCTCGGCACCGCTGAGTGCACTCGCCGCGCCGATGCAGACCATGCCGCAGGTGCTGATCAACGTCCAGGTGACTGATAAGGCGACGGTTGCCGAGGCGCCGGCGGTGCAGAGCGCGGTGGCCGAGGCCGAGGCTGAACTCGGCGATTCCGGTCGAATTCTGTTGCGCCCGTCCGGAACCGAACAGCTGGTCCGGGTCATGGTGGAAGCCGCCGACGAGGACACGGCACGTCAGCTGGCCGTTCGAGTTGCGGAGTCGGTCAGCGCAGAACCTTGAGGCGGGCAATAGCTAGTGGAACCGTTCGGGCCTGTTGTGCGTCAAACAGAATATGGGCGAACGAGACTCCACGCGGCTGGAGGTTGCGGCGGTCCGGGCTGTGGCCGATCAATTCGATTCTGTCGCTGAGCAACTCGGCCGTGCCGCCGGTATCGGACTGGGTTTCACCGGGCTGAGCGCTGGGCGGGCGCACGCCGCCGGCGGCGACGATCTTCGTCGTGCGCTGGACCAGCTCGCCGGTGATCTCGCGGTCTGGGCCAGGGCCGCTGGTGAGATCGCGGCGGCTCTGCGCGCGGGTGCGGACCGCTATGTGGATGCCGATCTCGGTGTTGCGACCCGGATCGCCTGAGCTGTGTCGACCCGATACGACGTGGCAGGCCGACTGGCGCAGGGCGCGGCTGCGGTCGACGATATGCAGACGTACGTGGCGGCGAGTCAGGTGCGTGGGTACGTCAACGCCGATCTAACGTTGCACGCGGAACAGGTCAAGGATTGGTACAGCACCGAGGACGGGCTGGATCTCCATCTGCTGGATAGTGATTGCGCTCAACTGCACAACGCTGCCCAGGCGGCGGACGATGCGCTGCGCACGACGCACGCCCAGATTGCCGCACTGCAAAGCACATGGTCGGGCGGCGGTGGCGGTGCCGCCGTCGAATTCATCAGCCGGCACAGTGCTGCGGCGGCGGAGGTTGCCGATGCGGTGCGGCGAGCAGCGCAGACCTGCGCGACGCTGCGTGAGCAGCTGTGGGGCGCGGTCGATCACAAGGTGTCCGCCACGGTATCGATCGACGACCGCACCGTTGCGCAACGGCCGGGCTGGTTGGCTGCCGCGCGGGCGGTGATCGCGGGGGATCAGGATGAGCTGTCGGTCGCGACGGTCGACGCTGAGGTTAAATCATTCGTGGACAGCGGTATTCGAGGCGAATGGGTTCCGGCAATGCGCTCGGTCACCGGTGACGTGACCGCTTTCTACCGGGCGGCAACCGACGCGGTGGGCGCCAAGGCCTGGGTGCGATTCGAGGTGCCCGGCGATCTGGGTCCGCGATATGTCCCGCCTGCGGGCGTGTCCGCCGCTCCCGCCCCGGTGGCTGTCCGGCCCGCCGCGGTGCTACCACCGGTAGACGAATGGCCCGCCAACCGTTCCGATCCCATGGTGCCCGTTGCTGATTCGGCTGCCCCGCCGATGGCCGCGGCCCCGCTGCCGCCGCCGGCCTCACCTCCTCCGCCGCCGACATCATTGTCGCCCACGCCGCCGACTGAATTGCCCATGCCCGCTGCGGGTTCCGGGTCGTTGCCAGGGTCGGGCGGAGGTGGACTTGGGCAACTCGCCAACCCCTTCGGCGATCTCCTCGGCAGTCTCTTCGGCTCCCCGGGTGACTCGCTACCCGATGCGCCGGAGCTGCCCGAAGCCGAGCTTGACGACCCGGGTAAAACGGACGCTGTGGACGATGACGGGGATGACGCCGAGGACCCAGCTGAGTCAGAGGACCCAGCCGATGCCGACAACCCAGCAGAGGCAGAGGACCCAGCCGAGCCGGAAGCTGCTGCAGACGAACCTGTTCCGCCGACGGCCGACCCGCCACCGCCCGCACCACCTGCTCAACCGCTGGCCGCGGCACCTGAGGCTGACGCAGCAGAGACAAAGACACCCTGCGAGATTGCGGCCGACGAACTGCCGCAAGCCGGTCGATGATGTTCCCTCGACGACGCTATGGCCGAGTTCACCATGAGGGCTGTCAATGGTCGCGATAACGCAGAAATCCACGACCAACCACAACCCTGGTGATGAACTCGGCGCTAGCAGCTAGAACGTTGTCTGCCACCGGCAGGCCATGGCCTGGCCACGAAGTCGTCGCGGGCAATCGGGAGTTAGCTGGTCAGCTCCAGCAACTGCTCGACGTAGCTGACGCTTTCCCGCGGATCGGCGGCCAACGGATGGACCAGCAGGGTCGTCACCCCGGCCTCGGCGTAGGCGGCCAATCGTTCGGCCACGAAACCGCGCGGTCCGACCAGCGATACGTGGCGCACCAGTTCGTCGGGGACGGCATTGACGGCCTCTTCCTTCTTGCCCGCCAAGAAGAGATCCTGGATGCGGTCGGCGACCTCGCCGAAGCCGTACCGGGTCGCCAGGTTGTGATAGAAGTTCTTGCCCTTGGCGCCCATGCCGCCGATATACAGCGCCAGTTGGGGTTTCGCCCAGGCCAGCCGATCTTCGACGTCATCGCCGATGGCCAGGCTGGCCGACACCATGACGTCCAGCGGGCCCAGCGCAGGATCGCGTTTGGCGGACCCGACCCGTAGCGCGTCACCCCACACCAGGTCGGCCTTCTCTGGATAGAAGAACACCGGCTGCCAGCCTTCGGCGATCTCGGCGGTCAACTCGACGTTCTTAGGTCCGAGCGCGGCAATGGTGATCGGAATGCTCTCCCGGACAGGATGATTGATCAGTCGCAGTGGCTTGCCCAGGCCGGTACCGCGATCGGCGGGCAACGGCACCTGGTAGTACTTGCCGTCGTAGTTCACCTTCTCGCGGCGCCACACCTGGCGGCAGATGTCGACGACCTCACGGGTGCGTCCCAGCGGCGCGTCGAACGGTACGCCGTGGAAACCTTCCATCACCTGTGGACCCGATGTCCCGATCCCCAGCCGGAACCTGCCGTCCGAGACGTAGTCCAGGCTGGCGGCCGTCATCGCCAGCAGCGTCGGTGTGCGGGTGTAAATGGGGACAACGCCACTGCCCAACTCGATTGTCGATGTTTTGGCGGCCAGGAATCCCAACTGGCTGATGGCGTCATAGGAGTACGCCTCCGCCACCAGTGCGATATCAACGCCGAGTCGTTCGAATTCGACAACTTCGTCCACGGTCTCGCGAAAGCCGCCTGCATAGCTCAGGAAAATTCCGGTGCGCATCGAGCATGTATATCACCGAGGATCACCAACCGGTTGGTCGGCTCCGTCGATGGCCCTAGGTCTTCAGCAGCGCGAGGACCTTCTCCTCCGGCGTCGACACCGTCAGTTCGGGGTCGACGGCGTCGGTCTTCGGCAGGAGCACATCGGGATCGGCGAAGTCCTTGTAGGTCTTGTCGCCGGTCAGTGTGTACAACAGATAGCCGGTCAGTAGCGCCCGCACCGTTTTCTGGGTCCGGCGGTCCGAACCGGGCAGTCCCGCGAACTTCGCGATCCGGCGCCCCTCGGCCAGGCCGTCGGCCTCGCCCTTGCTGACAATCCGCAGCTCTGCGCCATCCCAGACCCGCGCCAGCGTGAGCGAATTCGACCGCAGGGTGGTGGTATCTCCCGGCGCGCTGAACACCACGCCGGGAACGGTCAGCGCCGCGGCGGGTTGTTCGGCGGGCGGCTTGGTGACGGCAGGAAATACGGCGGCCACCGACTTGACCCGGCCGGGCATCCCGGCCGCGGCGAACACCGCAGCTGATGCGCCGAAACCATGGCCGGCCACCGCCAACTTGGCCGGATGCACGCTGATCTTGCCTGGGCCCAGCCGCACCCCGGTCACGATGTCCAGCGTCGTGCCCAGGTCGAACGCCAGGTTGAGCACTGAGGGCGCCAACCCCTTCTCGGTATCGGGTGCCGCGGCGACGATGCCCCACGTCGCCAGATGTTCCAGCGTGCCCGCGTAGTGATCAGCGGATGTGAGCCAATCGTGGCCGAACGCCACCGCAGGCAGATTCAGGCCGGATTCCGGGGTGTAGAGGATACCGGGCAGACCGGCAAATGCCAGGTCACCGAGCAGAATGCGGTGCGGACCGCGTCGGGTCAAGGCGCCGACGAGCTTCTTGGTGCTGGCCACCCGATGACGTTAGCTCAACAGCAGGATTCGGGGGCAGGCCGGCCGCCTGCACTACTCTGGACATCCATGTGCGGAATTGTCGGCTACGTAGGGCAGCGGCCTGCCCGCGATGTCGTCATCGACGCGTTGCGCCGGATGGAATATCGGGGTTACGACTCCTCAGGAGTGGCTCTGCTCGACGGCCATGGCGGAATGACGGTACGCAGGCGCGCGGGTCGGCTGATCAACCTCGAAACGGCGCTGACCGAGACTGACCCGGAGTCGTTGGTGGGAACCACGGGCGTGGGACACACCCGCTGGGCCACCCACGGGCGTCCCACCGACCGCAATGCGCACCCACACCGGGACGCCGCGGGCAAGATCGCGGTGGTTCACAACGGCATCATCGAGAACTTCGCCTCGCTGCGGGCTGAGCTGGAGCTCACCGGCGTCGAGTTCGCCAGCGATACCGACACCGAGGTCGCGGTGCACCTGGTGTCCTGGCAGTACCACCACGGGCCCACGGCCGGTGATTTCGTCGGTTCGGTGATGGCGGTGTTGCCCCGGTTGGAGGGCCATTTCACCTTGGTCTTCGCCAGTGCCGACGACCCGGACACCATCGTTGCCGCCAGGCGTTCGACACCGCTGGTGATTGGGGTGGGTCAGGGGGAGATGTTCCTCGGCTCCGACGTCGCCGCCTTCATCGAGTACACCCGCAACGCCGTCGAACTCGGGCAGGACCAGGCCGTGGTGCTGACTGCTGACGGCTACACGATCACCGACTTCCACGGCAACCCCGACGTCGAGTACCGCGAGTTTCACATCGATTGGGATCTGTCGGCCGCCGAAAAGGGTGGTTACGAATACTTCATGCTCAAGGAGATCGCCGAGCAGCCCGCCGCGGTCGCCGACACCCTGCTCGGACATTTCGTCGACGGACGGATCGTGCTCGACGAGCAGCGCCTCTCCGATCAGGAACTACGCGAGATCGACAAGGTGTTCGTCGTCGCCTGCGGTACCGCGTATCACTCCGGGCTGTTGGCCAAATACGCCATCGAACACTGGACGCGGTTACCTGTCGAAGTCGAGCTGGCCAGCGAATTCCGTTACCGTGACCCGGTTTTGGACCGCAGCACCCTGGTGGTTGCCATCTCGCAGTCCGGTGAGACGGCCGATACCCTCGAAGCGGTCCGGCATGCCAAGGAGCAGAAGGCCAAAGTCCTGGCCATTTGCAACACCAACGGCAGCCAGATTCCGCGGGAGTGCGACGCGGTGCTCTACACTCGCGCCGGACCGGAGATCGGTGTCGCGTCGACCAAGACCTTCCTGGCACAGGTTGCCGCCAATTACCTGGTGGGACTGGCGCTGGCACAGGCCCGCGGGACGAAATACCCCGACGAGGTCGAGCGGGAATTCAACGAGCTCGAAGCGATGCCCGAGTTGATCACCCGGGTGTTGGCCTGCATGGAACCGGTGTCGGCGCTGGCGCACCGGTTTGCCCAGTCGCAGACCGTGTTGTTCCTCGGGCGGCACGTCGGCTATCCGGTGGCCCTCGAGGGCGCGCTCAAGCTCAAGGAACTGGCCTACATGCACGCCGAGGGTTTCGCCGCAGGTGAGCTCAAGCACGGCCCGATCGCGTTGATCGAGGATGGCCTGCCGGTGATCGTCGTGATGCCCTCACCCAAGGGTGCGGCCATGCTGCACTCGAAGATGCTGAGCAATATCCGCGAGATCCAGGCCCGCGGAGCGCTGACCATCGTGATCGCCGAGGAGGGCGACGAGACGGTGCGGCCCTACGCCGATCACATGATCGAAATACCGGCGGTGTCAACACTTTTCCAGCCACTACTGTCGACCATTCCGATGCAGGTGTTCGCCGCGGCTGTCGCGCAGGCCCGCGGCTACGATGTCGACAAACCGCGTAACCTGGCCAAGTCCGTCACCGTCGAATAGCGCACTACCGTGCGTGTTCGGCCAGGAACGGCCGGATCAGTGCCACAGTGGCGTCGAGGCGGCTCTCCAAGAGGAAATGGCCGCCGTCGAGCAGGTTGATCTCGGCCTGCGGCAAATCACCGCCGAATGCCAAAGCGCCTGCCGGACCGAAGATCTGATCGTTTCGACCCCATACCGCCAGCAGCGGCACATGGGACGAGCGGAAGTATTCGTGCACGCGGGGATATAACTCGACATTGGTGATGTAGTCGGCGAATAGTGCCAGCTGAATCGCGACCGCGTCTTCACTGCCCGCGACTGCGGCATGGGCGTTGACCCAGGCGTCAGGATCGATGACGCTGGGATCCGAAACACCATGGGTGTATTGCCATTTGATCCCGTCCAGACTGATCAGGCCACGCAATGCCGCGGCGTTGGCCTCGGAGCGGTCGCGGCCATAGGTGAACAGCGGTTCCATGGCATCGCCGACGAAGCCCTCGACATAAGCATTGCCGTTCTGGGAGACGATCGCCGTGACTCGCTCCGGATGCCGTAGCGCCAGGCGCCAACCCACGGGGGCGCCGTAGTCCTGCACATACAGTGCATATCGCGTCAGGCCCAGCTGATCGAGCAGCCCGTCGATGTGGTCGGCCAGGGTATCGAAGGTGTAGTCGAAGTCGTCGACTGTGGGCGCCTCGGAGTGGCCGAAGCCGGGGTAATCGGGAGCGATGACGCGGTAGCGGTCGGCCAGCGCGGGGATGAGGTTGCGGTACATGTGCGAGCTGGCGGGGGTGCCGTGCAGCAAGACGATGGCGGGGTCGTCCGCGGGGCCCGCCTCGCGGTAGAAGATCTGCCGGCCGGCGACGTCGGCGAAGCGGTGACGAGTGACCATGACTAACCCCTTTGAGTGACTATGACGGTTATGCGTAGTGAACACCGTGGACTCTAACCTGTCAAATGATCTATGGTGGTTAGCATGGAAGTCGACTGGTCAGCGGTGCTGCTCGACCTGCTGAACACCACGCCGGTCGTCGACGGCGCAGATACCGACGTACTTGCCGTCGATGCAGACGCCACGGCCTGGGTGCGCGACCACGGGGGTGACGCCGATATCGCCGCGGTCCGTCTGGTGCGCGACGATCTGCAGCGGGTCGTCCGTGGTGAGGCCGACGCCGCGGTGCTCAATCGCTACCTCCGATCGGTGCACAAGGTGCCGATGCTGGACGGTGACGGACTGGTCTGGACGCTGGGTGAGACGACCGACTGGCCGGCGCAGGTGGTGCTGGCCTGGGGTGAGCTGCAGAACGAACGCCCTGGCCGCTTACGGGCTTGCGCCAATGGCGAATGCCGCCTGTTCCTGGTCGACCGCAGCCGCGGCGGGACCGGACGGTGGTGCTCGATGAGCGGGTGCGGTAACCGGATGAAGGCGCGCCGCCACTATGGCCGAACGGTCAACCCGGACCGTTAAAACGGTGGTGGCTCTTGCACTTCGGCGACATGAGCGTCGTTGAGTGCCCGCTCGGCTTTGATGCGGGCGGCGTGCTGTTCGGCCCGGGTTCGTCGTCGGGCGAAGCTCATCGTGGTGGCATTGGCGAGTGTGTCTGCGCGTGGGACGGGCGGAGGTAGTTCGCCAGTGGGAACGCACAAGGCGGGGAAGAGGATTCGGCTCCCTGGGCGGGTGATGTAGGTCTGGCCGTTGGGTGCGGTCCAGGTGATGGTGCCGTCGGGGTGCTGTGTATCGCGCCATCCGCGTTGGCCACCCCAGAATGTCTTGAGCAAATGATGACAACGACTTTGTGAAAGACACTTTAGGGCCGTGGTGGCGAGGTAGACCCCGCCCCGCGTGGACTAGCTGGACCTGACACTAAGGTAATACCTTTTCATCACCCTTAGATCCACCACCATAGGGTAGAGTGGGCAGTGCCGGCAATAGGGTACCGGCGGAAGAACAGGAGAGAGCATGCAGAAGTGAACGACTAAGAGATTGGGTCGGCGCGTTCGGTGCGGAAGCCAAACCGGACGCAGTCGAGAGCATTGTCGTGGCGGTGTTTTTTCGGTCATCCAGATCGGAAGCTAACGGCCAGCGAGCCGATAAGCCGCGACATCGCTCCAATAAATAGACACACCCACCCACCTACAGATTGGAGACGACCAAATGACTGTCCATCAACTGGCTGGGTTTCAGAAGCCTGAAACCCGCTCGGTTGTGGCCCAGGCGAAATTCACGCCGTCTGAGTCAGTTGCCCTCGACACATTCGTCGAGTTTTGCAAGCAACAGGGAGTCCCAGGGGCAACGCGTTCATCCGCGATCCGCGCCTTGGTGCTCAATGGGCTTGAGGCATACCGAGAAGTAAGCCAGGAGAAGGAGAAGACCACGGGGTAACGCCTGGCCCCGTTCGATGGTCCCGCAACGACTCTGTGTGGGTGCTATCAACACAGGCACCGAGAGGGCGATCATGTCCCACCCGGAAAAGAATCCCCAAGTCAGCGGGTCACGAAAGGAGGGAATACCCGACGACACCCCGACCGTCGATGAAGTCTTTGAGCGGGCTAAACAGCGCAACAGTGGCATGATGCGGAGTCTGCGGAACGGCATGGCTTTCCAGATTGGTAAGGAAGCAGCCAAGCAGCTCATCGAGTTGCTGATGGACAACACCTAGCGTCTATAAACGCGGAGAATTCTGCGAAGTTTGCGACGCACTATCTAGCGCACAAAGCTCTGGCCCGCGCCATTTCGGCGGCGCGGGCCTTTTGCTGCCCAGGGCATCGTGGTCGGGTCGCAGCACTGTGACTACGTGACCATCCACCGGACACATCTATGTCTGCTGCGGAGCGACGGTCTACACGCCTGGCCCTCGGTGAGGGTTGCCGGTCGCGGGCGTTGGATGGGCGGTAAGGGTGATATGTCGGATGCAATCAGTAGCGTGAACCCGTGACCGCAAATGCGAGAGTTTTCTTTAGCCACGCATCCGAGGACAAACCGATTGTTCGCCAAGTGCTGCGATTGCTTACTGATACCTATCCCGAGGTCGAGCCGTGGCTTGACGAATTCGAGATCGTGAGCGGCCAAAGCCTGCTTGAGAAGATCGGGCAGGGTATGGATGGGGCAGAGAAGTTCCTAGTTTTTCTGTCGCCAACTTCGATCAAGAAGCCGTGGGTTCTCGCCGAACTTCGCGATGCGCTCACCCTCGACATACAGGGCGTAAAGCCTGATTTTGTCATCCCGGTGATCGTGGAAGGCCTGGACGCCCTGCCGCCGTTCCTCCGAGATAAGAAGCACATCGATCTGACAAAGCTCACCCAAGATAAGTGGCTCCCCGAGATGAAAGCCGCGATCGATGGGCGCTTCGCTGATCGCAAAGTCGAGGATGAACCTAATCTGGTCGTACGGTGCGAACGGCACCCGACCCGCGTCAATCTCGGGACTCTCGTGTTTTCTGCAAACTTCTGGGCTGAGCGCTTGTCATTCCAGATTGAGACGACCGCGCCCATTCTCGTCCACAAAACGGGCTGGCGCACTGGTGGCTTTCGTGGCGCATATACGGAGCATCGTGCAAACCTCCAAAGCGTCGATGCGTCAAGATACCTCTTGAACATTGCGCGCCAAGGGGAATCGCTCTCCCCCAAAGAGACATTCGAGGTGCGGTATCGAATGCCCAAGGGAGTTGACGCCTTCGCCTCTGTTGTCGCATTCCGTAAGTGGGATGGCTCTGGGCCATCGAGCACTATTCACGTGATGGCAACAAAATTCGAGGGCGACCGCGTTGACGACTTGCCGAGATTCCCGCAAGTGGACGATGAAGACTGAAACATAGACCCGTTAGCTCTCTACGATTGCCTCATGACGGCGGCGTTAGCGTTGATCCCGGTTCTCTCAGTGTTGGCCGGCGCCGCTATTACCTACTGGCTCAATGTTCACTCACGCAATCGAACACGTATCGAGGACATCTACCACGACGCCATAGCGGCGGTGGCCGTCGCTGCGGCCAGTAAGGATTACATCGGGCAGGTCGGCCCGTGGACGGGTGCAACCAACGATGAGTACACCGAGTTCATATCCCGGCTTGGCCAAGATGGCACAGAGAGATACATCAAGGCCGTGGCCGATGCACGCGCCGCTATCGCGCGAGCCTCGGCATACGAACCCGACCTGCGCCGGTTCTACGCCGAGACATCTGGCTCCGAATTCGATGCCGTGATCGCTGACGAGATCATCGCCGAAATCCGTCACGCACTAGCACTGCGAAAACCCTCGAAGCGCAGAAACTGCCTGCCGCCGAAGCGGGGGGCAGTTTCTACCATCAATCGATCAAAGGCAGTCAGTCGATCGTGGGGGCCTGATCTGTGAGGCGACTGCGTTCACGCCGCCCGTGGGTGAGCGGTGCCGGATGCGGGCATTGGACGGCCGGTAAATTCAATTCTCCGGCTGTCGGAGCACTTCGATATAGTGGTGGGTTACGTCCGTTGAGCATCTAGGCACAACATGTAGGGGCTAGAAAAAAAAGAACCACAATATACGGCGCGCCACGCCCCAAAATGTCGTGCCGAGGGTGCATACTGATCGCAGTGAGCAACACCCCGCATCAAGCGCGGTGTTGAGCGCCGGATACGGGGTGCTGTGGTGTACCTAAGGAATACCCACTGTAGTCGTACCGGACGCTCCGTCAACTCGAACACCTGTAGTGCCCCGGCGCATTTGGGCAAGGTGCGAAGAATGGAGTGCCCACATGGGCAAGGTATTGAGGCCGGGCGAAAAGGCCCCGGCATCAGGTCTGTATCCGATCGTCGGCCCCCGTGGCGGCGACATAGGCAAGGACCGGACTGTCGTGAAGGGTGAGCCGATGCCCCCAACCCCGAAGTCGGGGCAGGGTTACGGCAAGCCGGATCGCGCGCGTAACGGCGATGGCACCGGCTCTCGCTAACCGCCCGCAAAAAGAACCGCCCCCGTCACTACGACGGGGGCGGTTTCTTGTGCCTGCCCTACTCCTGCGGCGGGCTGTCCAGCAGTTCGGTGATTGTAATGGTCGCATTCTCGACAGCGCGGAGGCGGAAACGCACGTCCAAGTAGTGAGTCATCTTGAGCAGCAACTCAAACGGGTCAACATCGTGAATCTGGATATCGACCGCCCGGATATCTGAGATATCCGAGATGTGCCGGTCGCCACGTTCAGACTTCCGCACGGCGATGACGTGCGGGTCGTGCACGCCAGACTCTCCACCACCGAAGCTGAACCCGATGATCTGGAACTCGTCTTCGTCAACCCCAGTCCAGTCGTAGATGCTCTCCGGCCCGGTGAGCTTCTCGTCGAGCTGCGCGGTTCCCTTCCAATCGGGGAAGCCCACTTCGGCGTGACCCCATTCGTGCTCGTCCATTGCCAGTTCCTTTCTCGTCCCACTGTCGAGATCAATTATCGGGTACGCCAGAACCGAAAAGACGAATTTTTAGAACGCAAACCACAGCTTGCGGAATGGCGCGATACTGGCCAGCACGTCGGGGTCCAAATCCTGTGGCTGGGCAGCCGACCACTGATATTCGACAACATCAACGCGCTTGGTGGTGAGCGATCCGGCGGGGTTGGTACGGCGGTCGTACCACCGGCCCGCTTGAATCAGGCAGGCCATCTTGATGGCCTCGGGTGTGGGCTGACCCCACCTGGCGGTGATCACAACCCACCCATGGACAGCACCCGGAATCGTCAAATGTGTCCACGGCTTACCCTTTTGGCTCGCGTTTGGCGGGCACAGGGTGAAGTCGGTGACCTCGGTGCCGTCGACCTCGATCAGCAGATCGTCGGTCGTCATAAGGTCATCGATGTTGACCAGCGTTCGGCCCCGGAAGTGTTCGGCCTGGTAAGTGCGCTCTTCCGGCTCGGTGACACCAAACTGCCTCCCGGTGGCCCTGTCCACGGCACGGGAGGCTGCGTCGCAGACCAACGCCAGCTCCGCATCGTCGGCGTCGATGCGGAGCCAGCTTGCGAGGTCGATATCCTTGGCATAGCTTGTCGCCCAGCTCATTACACGTCCTGGGTGGCGAGAACGGTGTAGGCCTTGCGGTTCTGAATGTTCCCGTCAGCCCTCTCCCAGGCTACAAACTCAACTTCGCCATTGCCGGCGCGGGTCCATGGGTTAACGACCACGGTCAGCGGTGCGACCCTGCGGATCAAATACGATTCTTTTAGGTCGCCAAGGATCGCGAAGTTGGTGGAATCGCCTGTGGCATTGGGCATCTGCTGATCGAGTACCACAGGGTATCCCAGCAGCGTTTTCTGTGGTGCGCCACCGATGCCCGACGCCGCCTGATCGAAGATCAGCGGTCGGCCGTTGTCGTCTTCGAGCTTGCGGATCTTGGTCCACGTCGCTTTATTCATGACCCAGCGGGCGTTCTGTTCGTAACTTGGGTCCAGCGCGGCCTCCAGGTCCAACAGATCAGCGTAGGTGATCGTAGTGGTGGTGGTCAGTGCCTTGTCTTCGGTGAGGCCGGCATGGCAGATCCCGAAGGGCAGGGTGGTGCCACCACCTACGGCGAAGTCGCTGGCCTGTTTCCGGGCGATGCGAGTGCCCAGAGCCTTGGCGACGTAGGCCCCTACATCGAACGCTGAATCCTGCAAGAGTTCTACGGGCACCCGCAGGGGCAGGTTGCTCGCGCCAGCGCTGGTGTACTTGAACGCCTTGAGAGCCACTGTGCCAAACGTTAAATCCGATCCGCTGGAGAACGCCGCCGATTCAGCGGTGATCGTGCCAGAAGCCCCGGTGTCATCGTTGGACGGGAATTCGAGATCGGCGCCGGTCTCGGTATTGATGGTCTCGACTTCGGCAGCCAGACCGCCGAAGGCCTTCTGAACCTCAACGAGCTTCTGCCGGAACGCCGGGGCCACGGTGTACCCGCCCGCACTGTCGCCGCTGCCCTGCGCGCGAAGCTCAGCAATGTCGGCGTTGGGCTGGCCGGTGCGCAGATAGGCATCGAACGCCCGGTCCAGGGTGTCGTCCTGCTTCTGGGTGGCGACGTGGACACCGACGTGATTGACCGGGGTCACGTAGGACTGATAGGCCGCGCGGAACTGCTCGGTATCGTTGGCGCGCTTGAGATCCCCTTGCAGGGTGGTGACTTCGGCCGACTCGTCATCGGTGAGCGAGCGGGTCTCGGTCGCGGTGTTCAGCTCGGCGAGACGCGCGAGGATCTGTTCCTTATTCAATTTTCTAAACCTTTCGGTGGTGAGCCGCGAACCATGCGCGGAACATCTGAGTGCGGCCATCGATAGCCGGTGTGGTGATCTCGGTCAGCGATCGGAGCTGGACCGAGGTGTCCGCATATGCGGGTAGTGAGACTGGGCTGATTTCGATGAGGCGGGCGACTGATACGTGCGTACGTACGTCGCGGTTGCCGACGGTGCCCCATTCCTCTTGCCCAGCAATGAATCCGAAACTCATGCCGGTGAGGTCACCCCGCGACGCCAACTCGCGAAGATCGTTCGCGTAGGTGGTGTTCGGGAGATCCAGCTCGAAAGCCAGCCCGTGGGTATCGGCACTAAGCCGTAGCGTCCCCGAGGATTGCCGGCCCAGTAGCATCGCGGAATCATGCTGGTAATAGGCGCGGACATCGGTGGCGGGATCGGCTAGGACCGCGTCGAATGCGCTGGGGGCCAGTGTTTCTAGGTAGGTTCCAATATCCGCATAGGAGCCGAAGACGGCCGCGAGGCCGGTCAGTTTGTTGCCGGTGATCTCGGAGCGGATCTCGACGCTCAAGCGTGATTGGCTCATGCTGGGATCTCCTGCAGGGTGGTGGGTTCCGGCAGGGGTGCTCTATTGAGGATTGCCCGTGCTTCGGCGTTGGTGAGTAGGCCGGCGTCCACCTGCGCGATGAGAAGATTGATCTCGGTCTCAGGCGACGGCGACAGCAAGGCCCGATAGTCGAACTCGGCTTTGACGTTGGCCGGGAACAGCAACGACAATCGATCTTCGATCGGCGCTGTCCATAGCTTGAAGGTCCATGTGGCCATGGCCTCGTGCATCTCACGGATGCCGGTACCCCACGATGATTGCTTTTCGGAAAGGCCGACCAGGCTGTCGGGGATGCCGAACCATGTTGCGATCTCGGACTTTTGGAACTGTCGGGACTGCAACCACTGGAGGTCTTCGTTCGACGCTTGCCAGGGGGTTATCTTGACGTTGCGATTGATAAAGGCGATCTCGCCTGCGTTGTTGACGCCCGCCACCTTGCGGTCCAGGCCCTCTTTAAGTTCCCGCGCTTCGTCCTCGGTGAGTTCTTCGTCAACGGTGACAATCGCGGACATCAGGCCGCCGGAAGTGAACAAACCTTGAGCGCTCTTGTCGGCGGCCAAGGCGATGCCGAAGACACCGTTACGGGCCAAGTGCAACGGTGACAGCCCGCGGACACCGTCAGTTGCCAGACTCCTGATATGCGTCATGGTCTGATCGGTGAACAGCTTCGTACTGCCGTCCTGCAAGCTCACGCGATAGGTCTTGTTGCCCGCCTTGTCGAGATCGATGCCCACCGCGTTGGGGTGGATCGGGGTAACGCCGAGTAGCTGACCGGCGCCGCCGTAGATGTGCGCCCAGAATGCGTTGCCGTGCAACAACAGATGGGCGAGAGTGGTCTGTACCAACTCGAATCGGGTGAGGCCCCCAGCAGGATTGTCGAGCCAGGAGGGCACCCGCTGAGTGATCCCGTTCTCTTCTCGCAGTGCCCGCAGTGGCAGGGTCGCAATGCCTCCGGCGATGATCTGCACACAGCGCCACACCGCCGACAGGCCGAGTACGGAGTGTTCACTGACAGAGACACCGGCAAGTGACGGGCCACCGCCGAAGAGGGCGAACACCCCGGGGTTGGCTATCGAGATGTTGCGTTGTTCGGGGGGTTCGTAGGGAGGGTCGGGGACGCGCAGCAGGCGCGTGATGAAGCTCAAATGAATGTCCTAGATGCTCAGGATCAGGTGGTAAAGAATTGACCACCTGGAGGTTTGCTGTGGCGGTTCCCCGCCTGCCGATGGGTTTGCTGGACGTGGTAGCGAGCCGGCGGTGAGAGTGGGGAAAATCGAGGGCCGGGGTCGAACTGGCTGTTCAGATCGCAAGCTTTTGACCTGCGGTTATGCAGCGTGGACAGGGCATACTGCCCGCTCACCTGCATGAATGTGCAACTGGAAAGAACTTTCCAGCTCAACACTCGCTGGATCGTTCAGTTCGCTAGAGCACGAACGCGGGCGCCTTGGGCTTTGCTACTGACACGCTGGCACGGGCATGTGCTAAGACGGCCCCGACTGCCAGGTCGATCTTGGCCGGGGAATCCTTGTGCGCCTTGGTGATTACGTCGCCCTGCGGGCTGGTCTTGACCACGCAGTTGGCGACGTGGCGTGCCAGTCGTGGGTCGCCGTCGTGGGTGATGCGACCATCCATGACCGCGGCGTAGAACGCGGTGGTGGCCGGCGCCATGCGTGCACGGCTGTAGGTCGGGAACTCGGTGACCTTGTCTGGCCAGCGGGCCGACCATTCTGCGATCTCTCGCTCCCAGTACGGCGGGTCACAGACCAGCTCGCGGACGTTCCACCGTGTCATCGCCTCGGCAACAGTCTGATTGACCTCGTCACGTGGGACACGCCAGCCCTTGCGACCGGGGTTCTCCCAGCAGCCCACGACAAAGATATGGCCCTCATCGGTGCACCCCATGAGCGCAGTACTGTCGCCGGAATACGAGCCGTCGAATCCCAGGAAAACCTTTGTGCCGCTTGGTGGCTCACCGATGGGCGCCGCGAGCGAATCCCACTTGCCGTGTGGCAGCCAGGCGGATTCGGTGGCTGTCCACACCCCGGCCCGGAACCGCCAGAACTCATGTTCCGGCAGTCGACTTAGGTCGAACTCCAACGCCTCGGCGAACCCGGGCCGGTCATAACACGGGTTGGCCCGCCGCAGGTTGTCCAGATCATCGATCGGCCATGCGGGGTCGGCCTCGTAGATCTTCCCGTAGATGGTCGGGTCATCGGCCTTGACCGAGGTGTAGAGCCCGTGGGCCATGCTGGTCAGGTCATAGCCCGGTGTGGTGATACCGAAGAGAAGGGCATCGGTGCGGGCTGCGCCCGCCATCTGCATCCCTGACCAGACGGTGTCGTCCCGTTGGAGGTGGACCTCATCGAAGAGGACCAGGTGCGGGTTAACACCTTGACTTGCCTGGAAGTTGTTGGGCCGGGTCTGGATAAATGACCCGGTCTCAGGCACTTCGATCTTGTCTTTGAAGACGTGTATCGATTCGCGGAGGTGTTCGCTGCCGCCGATCAGATCCCGTAGTTCGCGGATGAGAACGCTGTTGAGGTTGCGCTCGCTGTCAGCGATGGCGTAGACGTGACGGCGTTGCTTGAGGCAGACTTCGCAGAGCGCCAATGCCGCTGCCAGTCGGGTCTTTCCGTTCTTTCTGGGCACCTGGACGTAGGCCACTCGGGGGCGTTGATCGGCCGCGAGATCGCACAGAATCTGCCGCTGCCAGCCGTATAGGGACTCCCCCGTGGCGTGCTCTATCCACGGCACGGGGTCCTGTTTGGGCGGTAGCGGTTTGAGGTTGCGTGTCTTGGGGCCGGCGGCCAGCGCCACCTAGAACTCTGCGGCGTTCCACGCCGCTGCGGCTCTGCGGAACATGCCGAATTCGGGTGTACCACCGTGCTTGTCGGTCTCGCCGCGCCCGAACTCGATGGCGTTGACCCGTTCGGGGTCGTCGTCGGAGTACACCTCACCGAGTGAAACGCGGCGGGTGGTCAGTTTCCTGATGGCGGTACGGCGGGCCTTGACTTCGATGCTCTTAACGGTCTCGCCGCTCAACACGGGGGTGTATTCGCGGACGGTCTCAGCGACCTTGTCGGGGATGGCTTCTAGCTCTCGCAGTAGCTCCGTGTCGTCGTTGATCGCTTCGAATAGCGCGTCGCGGATTTCCCGGTTTGAAGAGGTCAAATGTGGTTGTTTCCTTTTGAGCTGTTGCAGCGCCCGCAGGCGGGAAGGCGGTTGGACAGTGCGTGGTTGAACGGGTTGCCGTCCTGGTGATCCCAACTTGTGGCGGGCGCTCCATCGCAGAGGATGCGCAATTGACAAGGGCCAGCGGGTCTTCCCCAGCGGCGGTAGTCCGGGTGGTCATAGGTATCCCGGCGCCGCGCGCGATGACACGCGCGGCACCGAGAATTCGACATGGCGAACCCGGTACAGCCAGCCGTCAGGCATGGCCGTCTGACCATGACCTACCGACCGCCCTTGGCGTATGACATGTAGGCGAGTTCCTTAGCGGCCTGTTGGCCGTTGCGATTTGGCGCTTGGGTGAAGTTCTCGATATTGACCGTCGGACCACCCTTGGCCTGTTGGGTCTGCACGGCGTTCTTGCCGTCATTGACGGACTGCTGGACTGGGGTCTTGTTCTCCCCAGCGGAGTTCGGCAGTGCGGCACCCGCGCCGGCAAAACCGGACAGGATGCGACCGGGCCATGAATTTTGCAGATTGCCCAAGGTGTCACCGAGGCCGAAAGTCTCTAGCAGACCGGAGATTCCGATGGACGCGGCTTGACCGGCGAATCCGACCGTGCGGTTGATGAGCTGCGAAGCCGTCTCAGCCGCAGCGCCCGCGCCTGGGATCATCGATGTGGCAGCCGATAGCGCTGCCATCGGTGCGCCGCCCACACCCTTGTAGCCGCCGCCTGAAGGCTGCCAAGCAGGTTGCGGCGGTGTTGCGTACTGCAATGGACCGGCAGGACTGACAGGGAGTGGATATCCCTGCGGTTGGTTACCCGCGATGGGGCCGGGACCGCCCCCTGCGGGGGCTACCGGGTTGTTGAGCGCCGGGTTGGTGTTGGCCGGGCTGTACAGGTCGGAGACCGTGGGCGCCCCTGCGCCGATCGGGAAGTAATACTGCTTCGCGAACTGTGGGTCCAGTGCGCCTGCGGCGCCACCGCCATATTGGGCGCCGCCGCCGGTTGCGCCGCCGCCTTCGAAGTTGACCCCGTTGGGCAGGGTGGCGGCCATGTGGCCGCTCTGACCCGGGTAGGGGTTGACGCCTACGTTCAGCGCACCGGGCATGTAACCCGGTAGGGCGCCCACCTTCGCGGCGTCGGCATCAGTGGCGAAGTCGGTGGTGTCGAACAGCCGGCCAGAACTGCTCTGGCCGGTCTGCAATACCTCCACCAGATCGGAGATCGAACCCGAACAGTCGGCTAGGCCGTGGATAAGGTCGGAGGCGGCCGCGTATTTCACGTTGCCGCTCGACGCCTGCGCCAGGTTCATCATCGCCGCGACGTTGCCGCCGGGTTGCCATGCTGAGATGTCAGCAACCCCCGGTGTGCCTGCGGCACCACTGGGTCCCGAGGCGTTACGGGAGGCGAGCATGCCGATCAGACCCGAACCGGTCTGCTTACCGTTCCCGGCACCCATCTCTTGGAGCGCACCGAGCACGGGGGCCATCAACATCTTGCCGATGAACCGGACCGCGTTATCTGCCAGGCCTGACAGGCCTTTCGACAGACCAAGATCGGAGTCAAGTCCCGCCGAGATGTTCGCGAACGCGTCAGCGGCTGTCTTTGACGCCTTGAGGTTGGCGTCGGTGGCTGACTTTTTGGCCTCGGTGAGACGTAGCTCGGCCTCGTGTTGGTCCTGCTGATCTTTGATGAGATCGTTTTTGGCTTTTTGGATTTCGGCCGCTGTAGCGGTGTTGTCCTTCTCCAGAGCGTTGAGGATGGCCTGGTCCTGCGCCAGCTTGTGCTGGCTCTCGATGACCGATTGCGCGGACTGGTAGAGGCTCGCCGTAACCGGGAATCCCTGTATCAGGGACATCGGATCGGTACCGGGATAGGGCACCTGCACATCGGGGCGCGAGGCACCACCACCGGCACCAGGGCCAGTCAACGGGGACGGGATACCGGTCTGGGCACTCGGCGGTGCGGCGTAGCCGATCGACCCGTCACGGCGTCGGTAAGCCCCCGGGGGCAGCCCGTTGGCGCTCGGTGGGCGGGCGGCCTGGTCGGCGCGCAGCCACGCATCAGCGGCCGGGTTCGATACCGGCGGCGCGGTGCCCCCGAAGGGTCCACCACCGGGACCACCGATACCCATCCCGGCCCGTTGTTTGGCGGCGTCGAGCGCGGCCTGGGCCTTTGCTTCGGGACTCACAGAGTCCCGATAGTTGGGGTCAAGGAACCATCGGACGCTGTTGACCGCGTTGGTTAGCACCTGGATCGGACTCAGCGCCGCGGAGACCTGCGTGGCGAAACGGCCAACCGAGGTGTCGAGCCCGTCGAAGATCGTCTTGACAATTTGCAAGGGGCCGACCCACTGCTCAAAACCGTTGCCCGCGTTGACCGCTACGTCGGCAATGGTTGGCAACATCTGAGCCACGGTGTTCAGAGAGTCAACGACACCGGGTAACACGCGATCGGAGATCGGCGCTAGCTGCATGAACGAGTCAACGAAGTTCTCGGCGACACCAACCAACTCACTCAGGGTGTTCAGGCTGGATATCAGGGCGGTCTGGAACGCACCCGATGCCGTGCTCTCACTGACCAGATCAGAGAAAGCGTTGGCCGCGTTCGTCAACGAGGTGGCCACCATGGGCAGCGCACCACTGCCCGCTGAGCTGAGATCTGTGATGGCCTTGATAAACGGTGCCGCCGCTGGCGCAAGATCCTGGAATGCCGTCACGATGTTCTTGACGAGTGTCGCTATCGACGCGCTCTGGGCTTCGCCCATCACGCCCGACAGGGCGGTGTTCAGTGCGCCCGCGATACCGGTTGTCAGCTCGCGAACTTGGGGCAGAACGGCGTTGATGGTCGCGGTGAGCTGAGGCCCGATGCCTTTGAACAGGTCATCCTGAACTTCGCGCTGTAGATCGGTGAAAGCGGGCATCAGGCCGTAGACCGCGAGCATGGCCCGCTGGGCGCCCGACGACAACTTGGTCAGCGACTCCGAGAACTTCTGCGGATCGGAGAGATTCGCTAACGCGTCGTCTACACCATGTAGACCTAACGCCAGAGTCCCGACGACACCAGCCACGCCAGTGATGGCGGCGGGCAACAGGTTTAGGGCGCCGGCCGCTGACGCGGCGACACCGCCGAGACTGGCCACGGCTACACCGGCAGCGCCGACCAGCGGTGCGAAGGTCGCGACACTGGCGCCGGTCTTGGCAGCCGAGGCCCCGAAGGTGGTGACCGCCTCGCTCGCACTCGTCGCGGCGTTGGTGAGGTCGCCGGCCATCGTCGCGGCCAGGCGACTCGTGGAGGCGTGCAGGCGGTCGTCCTGGGTTGCCATATCGCGGCGAACACGGGCAAGCCGGTCCTGGGCTGAGATCACGGCCTCTAGGTCATTGCCCTTGAGCGCCTTGGCAAGACGCTCTTCAGCCTTGGTGACTTTCTCGACAGCGACAGCGGAGCGGTCCATAGCCCGGACGACGCGGTCACTACCGCGCTCCGCACCAGCGGAGAACTCTTGGCCGAACTGGCGGCCGGCATCCTGACCAAGATTTTGGAAGCTACGTTGGATCTCGTAGGCGGATTTTCGGAGATCGCGGTCAACAACACGCGTGTTGACATCGATTGTAACGCTTGCCATTCGGCCTCTATTCAGTTTTCAGAAGTTAAGCCCGCCGTGGCGTCCCCGGCACGGATTAGACGCTTATCCCCGGAGAGGGAGGGATCATTTCCCGGACACGACGGATCGCTTGAAAGATCGTGTTCGGGCACGGCGGGAGAATGGGGGCCTGACACCGTCCGCTGCCCGGTGCGCCCCGGAAGAGGAGGAGGGCAGCGGACCGAGCCAGCGAGCGGTGTCAGGGGTGGTGGTGGCGTACACAACCGAGTAGACGCCGCGCACCACGGATGGGGAGGTGTCCTCATTTAGGATACCTATTGCGACCCCCGAATCGGGGGCTAGGGCTGGCGATCTCCCCGGGAGTGGTGTGATGGACGCCGGGAGATGTCGTATCGCCGAATCTGGCTAGTTCTGGGCACTGTCATGTGCCGGCGGTGGCAAACCTGGTCGACAACGGACTGTAGATCGTCGTCTGGGAGTTTGAGTAGTTCTTCAACAAGATTCATGAGTTTTGGTTCTATTGTGGGTAAGGGCTGCCTGCAGCAGCAAACTAAAAAGTTTCACACGCGTGTGTAACTTCGGGTCTCCGGGACCCGAAGCCCGTCGACCACCTGCTGGTACAGCTCCGGCGATTCCCGGTGGAGGCGGTCGAGGGTGTAGGAACGGGAGTTGCCATGAGCATCAGAACTGACAATGTCAGCTTTGATCTTCGGCTCATCGGACTTCCGGTCCCCACCCCGCTTCTCTACCAACACTTCTCGCAACAGGCAGGATGCGTCGGGGTCGTCGACCGGCGACGCCGACAGGGAAGACCCGATGGCGTGGCCGGATGACTATTCACGGTCTAGGGTGCGGTACCCATTCGCCCGGCAGGGATGAAGATCTCAATACCTTTGAGGCGGGCGCGAAGCAGACCGCCCTAGAATCATCGGCGCGTAGATCATCGGCGGAACCCACACGGGTGTAGTGGGTTCCGCTGGAAATCAGAATGGCGGGGCGTCGTCCGGGACCATGACAGTGGTTTGCGGGCAGTACATTCGCCCGTCATCGGTATGGCCATGCGCCTGTCTCGGGTACCCACACTCCGGGCACCGAGTCCAGCCGTCAGGCTGGCTTAGATCATCAACCCGATGACTCTCATGGTCATCGGTTTTCTTTTGATCCTTAGGAGGTGCCGAGGAATCCTCGGCATACAGTGACGATGATTTCTCGGCACTGCCCCTCTCGGTGGTGTCGAGATCCACTGCCGATGATTTCTCGGCATAGACCCGACGTGCCCGGTTCAAAACGTACTCGTGCTTGTAGGTCCGCTTGCCGCTTGTGTACCTGTTGTGCATCAGCCATCCGCGGCCGACAAGATTCTTGATCGCTTTGGAAACGCGAATGCTGTTGGTGGGCCATCCCAGAGCCGCGGTGATCTGGCGCTGATTCACCTCCCGGCCATCTTTGAGCGACAGCAAATAGACGCCGACGCGGAAAGCATCTGACGTCAGTCGGTCGTCGAGCATCAGTGACTTCGGTGTCATGACGTAGTTGACCTTCGGGTGTTCTCCCAGAAGCTTCACCGTGGACCGTTCCGAATAGCCCATCTATCGGGCTCTCGTATCAGTGCTGTTGTTGTTCAATCGTCGTCATCTCCTTGCCCACCCGGGCATCATTTGACATGTCTTGCAGAGCGCGGCCTAGCGCCGCCATCTCATTTTCACGGAGCTTGATTCGGCTACTGCCCTGGATGATTTCAGCGCCGCCGGTCCTACGGGGCGAGACCCATATAGGGGTGCCGCCGAGGTCGATCTTCATGACGTGGCTGCCTGGCACTTCTGAATTGACCAGTAGTCGATCTTCTGGATAACCGAGATTGCCTCCCCGACGGTCATTCCCCGCGCAATGACGGCGTCGTAAAGCGCAATGCCCGCCTTGCGCTTGCGCTGGTGTTTGAGCGCGTCCTCACGGTGGCAGGCTGCGCACTGCCCGCTGTTCGTCCTGTCCTGTGGTCCGCGGATTTCGTGGCCACGCCCGCATGTGAACATGGGGATGCGATCTCCTTTGATAGGTGATTGATTGAATGAGTTCAAAAAAAGACGAGGGGAACATTTCCTTCTACTATCGCTACAGCGGCTTATTTCCCTGACCTGCTGGTTTTCCGATTCTGTGGCACAGTGTCTTTCCGACACTTTTTGCACCATGGGTGCAACCCATCCTTGGCGTCATTCTTCGGCGAGAACAACGGCAATCCTTTGGCCTGCTGACACCGCCCGCACACCTTGCGCCGTCCGTCATTGATGCCCAGCAGGGGGATATCCTCGGGCGGCGAATTCCCTTCTCCGACATGACGCATGAGCGCTTGGCGTTCCAACAGTCGCGGATTCCTGGCGCGGACATTCTCGTCGCCGTGCGTTATCGATGGCTCGATGTACTGCATTTTGGCGGGCTCAACGAGGATGGAATACGCAGAATCCTGTGTATCCCAGTCATTTCCAGGGTCGTACACTCTCAACTCTTCCATGGTGAGGTGCCCACCCTGGTACATCATCTTCTCGATATCCCTGTCGATGCTGCGCTTGTTGTCGCTCAACCCCTCGGTGAGGATCTTGTCGGCCAGGCGTTCCAGGTCAGGGTCCCTGCCGTGCTTGACCTCGGTCATGCCATCCCGGCGTCAGTCATCCTGCCGCCGTTCCAGTTCGTCGGCGACTTCCAATAGCATCTGCGCCATCGCGCGGATTTCATGCGGCGTTTGAAGTTCGATGTGATTTTCTATTTCGACGTGCCAACCGACAGCGCCTGAGTGGTCCTGGATTCCTAGGACGGCTACATCGAGCGTAACGTCCCACATTCGCGCGACGATAAATCGCGCGGCATCGTCATTGTCGTTGTTTAGGTGGTAGTCGTAGTCCCACTCGTCAACTTGGATGACATCTGCCGGCGCGGCGACGTGAGCGTACTTCTTCTGTGCCGGAACACGTTCCGGCTTCGGCGCAGGAGGCCGCTTATCGAGATCATGTAGGGGTGAGAGGTCGTCAACCCCGCTCTGGGCTTTCACTAGCGCTTCGGCTACACGCGGGGTCTTGCCGGGTGCCTGACTGGTAAGCCCGACGGGTGTCCCATTTGGGACAGGTGACAGCTCACGCTGGACGGTGCTCTTGCCCAGGCCCGTCGCCGAGGCGATTGCACGTACCGACAGCCCATGGTCGCGCAGTGACAACACCGTGGCTCCGCGCTCCTCACGTGGGAGCCGCAACAGTGCAGCGTGGAACTCCTTCCCGCAGTATGAGTCCCACGACGCATATCCCATTACCTGCCAGGCGCGTTCGGTGTACGCACGCTTGATCAGCTCCCAGTCCCGTTGCAGGTTGGTGCGGATCTCGGCCGTCAGCGAACGTGCCTCGGACGGGGTCAACATCAGCTCGGCGTCAATGGTATCGGTCTCGGTCACTGAGCCAGCTCCCAGTCGGTGCGGTGGGTGCCGGCCGCATCGCCGATCCGCGATTTGCCGCCCCGCGACCGCAGGAACTCGGCATAGCGCTCTTCCCGCACGGGCCGGAACAGCTCGTAGAGCTTCGCCCGCGTCGCCTCGGAAAACGGTGGCGCCTGGGCCACCAGCTCATCGAGGTAGGCATCGTACTCATCATCGGTCATCGTTGTTTTCTCCAGGGGGAATCAACAAACCCACCCCGGACATGTAGTCCAGGGTGGGTGTGCGGTCGTATCTATTTAGTTGCGCGACAGTCGATTAACGCGCGTGGTCCCCGTCGAGGTTCTTTGGGTCTACTGGGGATCTATGGATCAAACTGTAGACGGCCCTCGCCCGATTGCATATAGGCAAACGGTCCCGATAGTGGGATCTTTTCGGCACGATCACAGCTTGTACCGAATCCCCTCGGCCACCCGCTCCTTCTTGAAGACGTGGCCACCCTTGCCGACCGGCTGTACGGTCACCTCCATGATCAGATTGAGGATTGTGCGGTAGCGGTCTTGAGACTTTGACAACACGCGCTCAACATCTCCGGCGACTTCCGGTGTCCCTAGATTCTCCAAATCGGCCAGGGCCTCGACCATGTTCTCATCCTCCCGTAGGCGCTCGATGGCCTGCAGCCTGTCGTTGATTCGAGCAGTCGCCCGCTGTGCCTGCGGTCCGGTCAGCAGTCCGTCGGCGCGCTCGTCGGCAATCTCATCGAGACGATCCGCCAACGTCAAACCCTCAGCTTGCAGCGCCTCAAGCTCTGGCGAGTCTTGTTCGCGTTTCCGGCGAAGCTCGACGGCATCGGGTCGCGCCAACCGCTTGATCAGCGCACGTTTTATCATCGGTTCGACATGTTCGGCGCGGATGCTGCACCCGCGACATGTCTTGCAGGCGTAGGTAATTACGTGCGATTTCGGAGCACCCTTGTTCGCCTGCATCACCCACTGCCCCGACAAGTAGCCATCGCACCCCTGCTTGCCGCATCGCATCATCCCGGTCAAGAGATGTTGACGAACGGACTTTGGACCCGGCTTACGCGCATCGGCGTTGAGAACGAATTGCGCTGCCCGCCACATGTCCTCATCCACCAACGGCGGCCATGTACCCTTGCCGACGATCTCGCCCCGGTGGGCGCGGAGCCCCGCGTTCCTCGGGGCACGCAGGAACAGGCTAACCGTGGACCGTGACCACGGCTTGCCGTTAAGGCCGTGTTTACCGGCCGCGTTGAAGATGTCGGCCACGTCCTTGAGCGAAGCGCCGGCCACGATTGCGGCGTAACCCTCTTTCACGAGCGGCGCAACGGTGGGGTCCACCCCGTAGGTGTCTTCGACGTAGCCGAAGGCCCGCCGCCACTGTGGGCGGCCCTGCTCGGCTTTCTGCCGGGCGGCGCGACGCTGCCGCTCCGCCTTGTGTTCAGATTCGTTGACCGCGACTGATCCGAGGATCGTCGCCAACATCTTGCCGGTTGCAGTTGAGAGATCGAGGTCGCCTCCGTTGACGGTACGGATCTCGATGTTTCCGGCCACTTCGAACAGGCGCACAAGATCTTTCAGCGACCGGTATAACCGATCGGTGTGCCAGCAGATTAGGGCGTCGATCTCGCCGCGCCTCATCGCCGCAAGCATCGCCTCGAAGCGTGGTCGCGTCTTGCCGGAAAATGCGCTGAGATCGTTGTCGTCGAAGTGCTCGGCGACGGTCCACCCCAGCCGGTCAGCGAGTTCCTGACAGTCGTCTAGCTGGCGCTGAACGCCAAGGCGCTGGCCGGACTTGTCGAGGCTGATGCGGGTGTAGATCGCGGCACGCATTACTAGAGTGTACTTTGCGCAATCGACTGTGATGTCGGCAAAGACATTTGAGATTGGAGGCGTGGGTGGCGCCCCCGTCGTTGTAGGGCACGCTGTGGTCGACGTCGCAGTAGACGGAGGGGCGGTCGCAGTTGGGGAACCGACAGGTCAGATCGCGGAAGCGGACATACTCGTCGAGTGCGGTGGACGGCCGGTATTGCGGTTCCGGGGGCCGAATGCCGGGGTGGTACAGCGGTTTGACGGTGGCCCCGTTGTAGATGAGCTCGGCCAGCAACGGGGTGGGGATGACACCGCGGCCGACGACCAGGGCCGCACCCGCGGTTTTGGGTGCGGGCGTATCGGCGGTCGACGAGCCGACAGTAACAGGACCGGAGCTGAAGTGGCCGGATGTTTCGGGGTCTGCGGGGGTGTGCAGGGCGGGCGCGTCGGCGACGACATGAATGAGGATGTTGCTGCGCTGCAAAGACTTTCCCGCCACCGGACAGGTGGGGCTGCCGCATCGGCAGGCCAGGGTGTCTGCGCCGGCGACGAGTGCGCCGACAGCGTCGGCGCGGCGTTGGGGGATGGTGCGGGGGTCATCGGGGCAGACTGTGTGGGCGAGTTCGATGAGTCGTCGATCTAAAGCTGCGGCGTCGGGAGTCAGGAGTGAGCCCCAGAAGCTGGTGGTGCCTGCGGCGTCGTCGGGGGTGCCGATCACGACGTCGCGGCCCCTGGCAGTCGCGCGGGTGCGTCGGATGGCGCCGGGGTCATGCCGATCGATCCAGAAGTCGATGGCCTCTTCGGTTTTGCGTTGGGAGAGCGGACCCCAGGTGGTGATGTCAGCGGCGAGGGCTTGATCGACCAACGCCACAGCGTGAGGGTCGTGGATCAGGCCGGTGCGCTCGACGATGGTGTAGGCCAGCCAGTAGCCGATGGTGCCGGCGGCCAACAGGGCGCCGACGCGGGGCAGGCGGTGTCGGAGGGCGAGGGCGATCTGCATTTGGCCGGACGTGACCCCGCGGGTGGCGCCATAGGCGGCGCTGATTTCTGCGGTGGCCGCATCCCAGGTGTCGCAGGCCCAGTATTCGCGGATGTCGGTGCCGGGATCGGAACCGGGGGCGCCGCAGCGGCGGGTGGTGAGTTCGGCGATCGCGGCGATACGCCGCGCGGTGGCGGCGGCTTCTTCGCGGGTGGCTGCGGTGATGGCTGCGGCGACCGCGCCGTCATCGAGCGATCCGAACTCTTCGAACATACGTACGACTCTAGGGTTGTCCGATGACCGAATTCGGCACCCGTTGACCACGGCCAGCCGGGTCTGTGGATGAAACCCGAACTGTGGATAACCCTATTTCCAGTGCGGCGCCAGTAGCGTGCTCCATGCCCGGGTCAGCTGGTTGTATTCGTCCTCGCACCCGCCGGCGCGATCCTCAGGAAGTGCGTCGGGGCCGACGATATCGGCATTTCCCGCCGGGTCGGAGCCGTAGACCCAGCATTCGAAGTTGAACATGCGGGCCTGATCGAGGCTGTGCACATCCGCGAGCGCACCTTCGGCAGCCGGGTCTTGCTCCTTGGCGGAGATCGCGTACCACTCGGCGGTGTCTTTGGCGGACTCGACGAAGTCGGGGTTGAACTTGCCGTCGGCGTCACGCTGTAAGAGGGCAAAGGCTGCCATCTGGTCGGCGACATCCTCCTCGCGTCCGGTGACGGGCAGGCCATAGATATCGATGACCATGTGGCCGAGTTCGTGATAGAACGCGCCGATCGCGACCCTGCGCGCGACTGCTTCGGGGTCGGGATCCTTGGCCTCGGTGAAGAGGTTGAGGCTGTAATCGACGTCTTCGTAACAAAGGGTCATCGTTTTATCCTCGGGGGACCAAAAATCGTTGGCCACCCCGCACTCCTCGCCGAGCAACGGAATGTCGTAGGGCAACTTCAGCGAATCGTTGATGTCTTTGGCCAGACCCTCGAGCAGATGGGTCTTCTGCATCAGGTCGCGGCCCCTGATCGCCTCGGGTGTGGTGGCATCCCCGTAGGTCACGATCATCTGCCCGTCGGTGGCTTCGTCATCCGGCAGCGCCGTGGCTTCCGCAACGCCGGTCAACGCATTGGGCGTGTCCCCGATACCGGCAGCCTGAGCCGCCTGCGAGGTCGGTGACTTGGCGGACGGTGGTGCGGCGTCGCCCCTCCCACCGCTGCCAGTGGCCCCGCACGCCGAGACAACCAGGGCCGCGGCCGCGACTGTCGCGGCCAGCTTTGGCCCAGCATGCCGACCTACCGACGATGATCCAGCCATCTCGCCATCCCCTTGGAGCCCTCACGCCTGAACGCCCTAGCGCTAAACCGTAAGCGTCGGCAACGAATAGGTCAGCAGATTCACCGAATGTGCGCTGGGGCGAACGCCGACCGTATTCAGATTCGCCACGTAACCTGTGTGGCGCGTGGCAAGGGCGAGTGGACGGGGGCTGATGCGGCACTACTACAGCGCCGACGCGATACGTGACGCCGAAGCCCCGCTCCTGGCCAGTCTGCCGGAAGGCGTGCTGATGCGCCGCGCGGCCTACGGCCTGGCCACGGTGGTCGCCGCCGAGCTCACACGTCGCACCACCGGCCTGGCCGGGCGTCGGGTGTGCGCGATCGTTGGGTCCGGAGACAACGGCGGCGACGCCCTGTGGGCAGCGACATTGTTGCGACGCCGTGGCGTCGCGGCCGATGCCATCCTGCTCAACCCCGAGCGCACTCACGCTGCGGCGCTGGGGGCATTCCGTCGCGCGGGTGGCCGGGTGGTGCAAAGTGTTTCGAACACAACAGATCTGGTGCTCGACGGGGTGGTGGGAATTTCGGGCTCAGGCCCGTTGCGGCCCGCCGCCGCAGCCATCTTCGAGCAACTCCAGATCCCGGTGGTCGCCGTTGACATTCCCAGCGGGGTCGATGTCCAGACCGGTGCCGTCACCGGACCTGCGGTGCGCGCCGCGCTGACGGTCACCTTCGGCGGTCTCAAACCGGTGCACGCACTGGCCGACTGCGGACGTGTCGAGCTCGTCGATATCGGTCTGGAACTCCCGCCGACCGACATCCTGGGTTTCGAGGCTGCGGACGTAAGCGCCAGGTGGCCGGTACCCGGCCCTAAAGACGATAAGTACAGCCAAGGTGTGACCGGCGTGCTGGCCGGTTCGTCGACCTATCCTGGCGCGGCGATTCTGTGCAGCGGTGCCGCGGTGGCAGCCACCTCCGGCATGGTTCGGTACGCGGGAACCGCTGCGGCCGAGGTGGTTTCGCATTGGCCCGAGGTAGTCGCCGCGCAAAGCGCGGCAGCTGCCGGCCGGGTGCAGGCCTGGGTGGTCGGGCCGGGACTCGGCACCGACGAGGCAGGTGCGAACGCACTGACTTTCGCCCTGGACACCGATGTGCCCGTCATCGTCGACGCCGACGGGCTGACCATGGTGGCCGCTCATCCCGATCTGGTGCGCAACCGCACGGCACCCACGGTGCTGACGCCACACGCCGGGGAATACGCCCGACTGGCCGGCCACCCACCCGGTGCTGACCGGGTCGGCGCGGCCCGCGCCCTGGCCGACGCGTACGGGGCGACCGTGCTCCTCAAGGGCAATGTCACGGTGATCGCCGACCCCGGCGGTCCGGTGTATCTCAGTCCGGCCGGGCAATCGTGGGCCGCCACGGCAGGATCGGGAGATGTGCTCTCCGGTGTCATCGGTGCGCTGCTTGCCGCAGGCCTGCCTCCCGGGGAAGCTGCAGCGGCGGCCGACTTCATCCACGCACGGGCTGCCGGAATGTCGGCGGCCGACCCGGGACCGGCCGCCGTGCCCACGTCAGCGTCACGAATTCGCGCCCACATCAGAGCAGCGATCGCATCGTTGCAACCCGCACCAACCCCCACCTGACCCACTAGGAGAAACATCCATGACACGCAAGCGCACGCCGTCGGCGACGATTTCGCCCGCCTACACCGGCCGGCTGTCCACCGCGCCCATCCCGTCGTTGCGCATGCCGGATGAATGCATGGACCCCCAAGCCGCATACCGCTTCATCCACGACGAGCTCATGCTCGACGGCAGCTCCCGGCTCAATCTCGCGACCTTCGTCACGACCTGGATGGACCCCGAGGCCGAGAAGCTGATGGCCGAGACGTTCGACAAGAACATGATCGACAAGGACGAATACCCGGCGACTGCGGCCATCGAGCAGCGCTGCGTGTGTATGGTCGCCGACCTGTTCCATGCCGAGAACCTGCGTGATGACGATCCGAGCACCGCCGTCGGCGTCTCCACGGTGGGTTCCAGCGAGGCCGTGATGTTGGCCGGGCTGGCGATGAGCTGGCGGTGGCGCGCCAAGGTCGGCGACGGAAAGGACGGTTGGCGCACCCGCACGCCGAACCTGGTGATGGGATCCAACGTCCAGGTGGTCTGGGAGAAGTTCTGCCGGTACTTCGATGTCGAACCCATCTACCTCCCGATGGAGGAGGGGCGTTATGTCATCACCCCGGAACAGGTTCTCGGAGCGGTCACCGAAGACACCATCGGTGTGGTCGGCATCCTCGGCACCACCTACACCGGCGAACTCGAACCGATCGCGGAGATCTGCGCGGCACTGGACAAGCTGGCTGCCGACGGCGGTCCAGATGTGCCGGTGCACGTCGATGCGGCCAGTGGCGGTTTCGTCGTGCCCTTCCTGCATCCCGACGTGATCTGGGATTTCCGGCTGCCGCGGGTGGTGTCGATCAATGTCAGCGGCCACAAATACGGGCTGACGTACCCGGGCATCGGCTTCGTCGTATGGCGCAGCGCCGAATACCTGCCGGAAGAGTTGGTGTTCCGGGTCAACTATCTCGGCGGTGATATGCCCACGTTCACCCTGAACTTCTCCAAGGGGGGCAATCAGGTTGTCGGGCAGTATTACAACTTCATCCGGCTCGGCCGCGCGGGCTACGGCCAGGTGATGTCGGCGTTGTCGAGTACGGCGCGTTGGTTCGGCGATCAACTCCGCGAGAGCGAGCATTTCGAGCTCATCTCGGACGGGTCGGCGATCCCGGTGGTCAGCTTCCGGCTCAAGGGCAACCGTGGCTACACCGAATTCGACGTCTCGCACTCTCTGCGGTCTTTCGGCTGGCAGGTGCCCGCGTACACGATGCCCGATAACGCCACCGACGTCACGGTGCTGCGCGTCGTCGTTCGCGAAGGTTTCTCCAGTGACTTGGCCAGGTCACTGAAGGACGACATTCTGACCGTGCTGAAGACCCTCGACGAGCTGCAGCCCGACGGACATTTCGACACTCTGCAGCCCTTCTCACACTGACGTCCTGACCCTCGTTGGGGGTCTCGTTTGGGATCCCTGCGGCCAGTTCTGGGACAATCGACGATGGTGACCATGACCATGCCCCCAGAACCCGTAACGACGGCCCTGACCAGCCCGGCTACCCCGCAAGCGGTGGTCGACCTCAACGCGATCGCGCACAACGTGCGCGTGTTGGCGCAGCACGCCGGCAATGCGGCGGTGATGGTGGTGGTCAAAGCCGACGGTTACGGACACGGCGCCGCCCGGGTGGCGCAGGCCGCGGTCGCGGCCGGCGCGGCCGAGCTGGGTGTCGCCACCGTCGACGAAGCCGTGGCGTTGCGCCGGGACGGGGTCACCGCGCCGGTGCTGGCGTGGTTGCACCCGCCGGGCACCGATTTCGCGCCTGCGGTCGCGGCCGATGTTCAGATCGCGGTGTCGTCGGTGCGCCAACTCGACGAACTGCTCGATGCGGTGACCCGCACCGGCACCACGGCGACGGTCACCGTCAAGGTCGATACCGGGTTGAACCGCAACGGGGCCAAGGGTGAGGAGTACCCGGCTCTGCTGAGTGCACTGCGGCGCGCGGGAGATGACGGGGCGATCCGGATCCACGGGCTGATGTCGCACCTGGCCCACGGAGACGAACCAGCGCACCCCACCAATGACCTGCAGGCGCAGCGCTTCACTGAGATGGCCGCCTACGCCCGTGCCCACGGCGTCGACTTCAACGTGATCCACCTGGCCAATTCGCCCGCGACGCTGACGCGCCCCGACCTGGCCTTCGATATGGTCCGCCCCGGTG
Organism: Mycobacterium sp.; assembly: GCF_965229105.1. Lineage (GTDB taxonomy): Bacteria > Actinomycetota > Actinomycetes > Mycobacteriales > Mycobacteriaceae > Mycobacterium. The sequence continues at coordinate 5,715,086 of NZ_OZ245858.1, read as the reverse complement.
TCGCGGTCTACGGGCTGAACCCGGTTCCCGAGCGGACTGATCTCAATCTGATACCCGCGATGACGCTGAAAAGTCCTGTCGCAGGGGTTAAATCACTTCAGGCGGGCGAAGGTGTGTCCTACGGGCACACCTGGATCGCCGAGGCGGATACCTCGGTGGCTCTGATACCGCTCGGTTATGCCGACGGGGTGTTCCGCGCCCTGAGCGGCCGCTTCGATGTGTTGATCAACGGCCGATTGCGGCGCAACGTCGGACGAATCTGCATGGACCAGTTCGTGGTCGATCTCGGGCCGGGCCCGGTCGATGTCGCCGAGGGTGATGACGCCGTGTTGTTCGGGCCGGGGACGGCCGGGGAGTCGACGGCCCAGGACTGGGCTGATCTGCTGGGCACGATCCACTACGAGGTGGTCACCAGCCCGCGTGGCCGGATCAGACGGACCTACCGCGAGGTCGGCGGTTGAGCGCCGAGGGAACTGCGCAGGGTGCGGATACCCCGCACGGGCACCGCGGTCGCAAGCGTGCCCCCTGGCTGGCGGGCATTGCCGGGCTCGGTGCCGTGGGTACCGTCGCCGGACTATCCGTCGCCCGCTCGGTGACGCGCCGCACTCCAGCCGAAGATCCCTATCTGGGTGAGGATTTCGATCTGCTCGGCGCCGATCGTGGCGGTGTGGTGACCACGCCCGACGGGATCGATCTGGTGGTCCGCGAGGTCGGGCCGAAAGATGCGGCGACGACGGTGATCTTCGCCCACGGTTTTTGCCTGCGGATGGGTGCCTGGCACTTCCAGCGCCAGCGGCTGGCACTGGACTTCGGCGATCAGGTCAGGATGGTGTTCTACGACCAGCGGGGCCATGGCCAGTCCGGTGACGGGCCGTCGGAGAGCTACACCGTGCCGCAGTTGGGACGGGACCTCGAAACTGTGCTGGCGGTGATGGCGCCCCGCGGTTCGGTGGTGCTCGTCGGACACTCGATGGGCGGGATGACAGTGCTCTCCCATGCCCGTCAGTTCCCGCATCGCTATGGCACTCACGTTGTCGGCGCCGCGATCATCTCCTCTGCGGCAGAAGGATTATCGCGATCACCGCTGGGTGAGATCCTGCAGAATCCCGCGCTGGAGGCCGCACGCTTCGCGGCCCGCTACGCGCCGAAACTGGTGCACCGCGGCCGCGGTGCAGTGCGGTCGGTGCTCGGGCCGATCCTGCAGGCCGCCTCGTATGGGGATCAGCATGTCAGCCCCACCGTCGTGGCGTTCTCGGAGGAGATGATCCACGACACCTCGGTGCGCACCATGGTCGAATTCCTGCACGCCCTTGAGGTGCACGACGAGTCCGCCGCGCTGCCGGTGCTGGCGAAAATCCCCACCCTGGTCGCCTGCGGTGATGCTGATGTGTTGACGCTGCCGGAGAACTCCGAGGAGATGGTGGCGCAACTACCCAAGTCGGAGTTGCTGATCGTCGGCGGTGCCGGTCACCTGGTGCAGCTGGAGCAGCCCGACATCATCGACGACGCGTTGGTACGTCTGGTCGAGCGCGCCACACCGAGCAAGTTGGTAGCGCTGACGCGGCGACTGCGGGATCGGACGCGGCCCCGTGGATGAGGACATCCGGGTGGTCGAAGGTTCCGCGCAACTCGCCGGCCCCGAGGACACCAGGGCGCTGGGCGAACAGCTGGGCCGTGGACTCAAAGCCGGGGACGTGGTGGTGCTGTCTGGCCCATTGGGTGCCGGGAAGACCGTGTTGGCCAAGGGAATTGCCGCGGCCATGGAGGTCGAGGGGCCCGTCACCTCGCCCACCTTCGTTTTGGCCCGGCTGCACCGGGCGCGTCGGCAGGGGGCGCCGGCCATGGTGCACGTCGATGTCTACCGGCTGCTCGATCACGCTGCGGCCGACCTGCTCGCCGAGCTCGATTCCCTGGATCTCGATACCGATCTCGACGACGCGGTCGTCGTGGTGGAGTGGGGTGAGGGGTTGGCCGAGCGGCTCTCCGACCGACATCTGGACATCCGGTTGGAGCGCGGCGAAAACTCCGAGGAGCGCACGGCGATATGGCGTTGGAGTACACCGTGACGCGGGTGGTTCTGGCGATCGATACCGCCACCCCCGCGGTGACCGCGGGCATCGTCCGCATCGACGGCGCATCGCCGGCGAACATCGAGGTACTGGCCGAACGCATCACCGTGGACGCGCGCGCGCACGCGGAGTGTCTGACACCCAATGTGATTGCTGCCCTGGCTGATTGCGGACTGACGATGGTCGATCTGACCGGTGTCGTGGTGGGGTGCGGGCCTGGGCCGTTCACCGGGCTGCGTGTCGGGATGGCCACCGCGGCGGCCTACGGTCACGCGCTGGGCGTACCGGTGCATGGCGTCTGCAGCCTCGATGCGATCGGTGGCCAGACGACCGGTGAGGTGTTGGTGGTGACCGATGCCCGCCGCCGCGAGGTGTACTGGGCGCGCTACCACGACGGGGTCCGCGTGGACGGCCCTGCTGTCGGTGCTGCCGCTGACGTGCCCGTCGGTGCGGCCACTGCGGTGGCGGGCTCACCCGAGCATGCCGGCCTCTTCGACTTGTCCCGGCTCGCCGGCACCTGCCCGACCTCGGCGGGTCTGGTTGCCGCCGTTGCTGATTGGGATCGCGAGCCGGATCCGCTGGTGCCGATGTACCTGCGCAGGCCGGACGCCAAGACCCTGGCGGAGAGGCAGGCGTCGCGATGACCAACAGCCTGGAGCCCGTGACGATCGACGCGCTCACCCGTGCCGATGCGGACCGGTGCGCGGAGCTCGAAGCGCTCCTGTTCGACGGCGATGACCCTTGGCCGGCCACGGCATTTCTCGGCGAGCTCGCGGCGGGACACAATCACTACATCGCTGCCCGCGACGGTCAACACGTGGTGGGTTACGGCGGGATCGCGCGCCTGGGCAGGCGCGCACCGTTCGAATATGAGGTGCACACCATCGGCGTCGACCCGGCATACCAGGGGCGCGGCGTCGGCAGGGCGCTGCTGGATGAGCTGCTCGCCTTCGCCGAAGGCGGCACGGTGTTTTTGGAAGTGCGCACCGATAACGTCCCCGCGATCACCCTCTACGAACGCAACGGGTTCGTCACCGTGGGCCTGCGTAAACGCTATTACCAGGTCAGCGGGGCGGACGCCTACACAATGCGGCGGCAACCGGTCGGAGACAGCCCATGACGATCATCCTGGCGATCGAGAGTTCCTGCGACGAGACCGGCGTCGGTATCGCCCGCCTGGACGCCGACGGGACGGTGACCCTGCTGGCCGACGAGGTGGCCTCCAGCGTCGACGAACACGCACGATTCGGTGGGGTGGTACCCGAAATCGCGTCGCGGGCGCACCTGGAGGCGCTCGGTCCGACGATGCGCAGGGCGCTGGAGACTGCCGGGGTGAGCAAACCCGATGTCGTCGCCGCCACCATCGGCCCGGGACTTGCCGGCGCGCTGTTGGTGGGAGTGGCTGCGGCCAAGGCGTATTCGGCGGCCTGGGGCGTCCCGTTCTACGCCGTCAACCATCTCGGTGGACACCTGGCCGCCGACGTCTTCGACCACGGACCGCTGCCGGAAAGCGTGGGTCTGCTGGTCTCCGGCGGCCACACCCACCTGCTGCACGTCCGGTCGCTGGGGGAGCCGATCATCGAAATCGGGACCACCGTCGATGACGCGGCGGGGGAGGCCTATGACAAGGTCGCGCGCCTGTTGGGGCTGGGCTACCCGGGTGGCAAGGTGCTCGACGACCTCGCCCGCACCGGTGACTCAGGCGCAATTGTGTTCCCGCGCGGGATGACCGGGCCGCGTGATGACCGCAACGCCTTCAGTTTCTCCGGTCTGAAAACGGCGGTGGCCCGCTATGTCGAGAAGAATCCGGATGCGTCGACCGCGGATATCGCCGCCGGTTTCCAGGAGGCGGTCGCCGACGTCCTGACGATGAAAGCGGTCAGGGCCGCCACCGAACTGGGAGTGTCGACCCTGATCATCGCAGGCGGGGTGGCCGCCAACTCCAGGCTGCGTGAACTCGCCGAAGAGCGCTGTGCCGCAGCCGGATTGACGCTGCGGGTACCGCGTCCGCGGCTGTGCACCGATAACGGCGCGATGATCGCCTCATTCGCCGCGCACCTGGTGGCCGCGGGGGCGAAACCGTCGCAGTTGGGGGTGGCCACGGACCCTGGTCTGCCGGTCATCCAGGGCCAGGTGGCGTGATGAGCGATTCGTCTGATCGCCTCGCCGTGACTGAGCTGCTCTACCGATATGCGGAATTGGTCGACGCAGGCGATTTCGACAATGTCGGCGTCCTGCTGGCCCGTTGCACCTTCGTCAATACTCAATCGCCGCCGGTCTCCGGCGCAACGGCAATCGCGGAATTTCTCACCGACAACATTCGCCGCTACCCAGATGCCGGCAACACCCCGCGGACCCGGCACCTGGTGCTCAACCCCATCGTCGAGGTCAGTGGGAGCCGAGCCAATGCCCGCTCCACTTTCTGCGTCGTCCAGCAGACTCAGGGGACGCCTCTGCAGCCGATAGTGGTCGGCCGCTACCAGGACGCATTCGCCCGAGACGAGAGCGGTTGGCACTTCACCACCCGAGAGGTGGACCTCGAGATGATGGGCGATATCTCCGCCCATTTGATGGTCCAATCGGACGTCCCAGGCCAAGAGCCTTCGGCCCGCCCTTGAGGACTGGCACTCGCGTGTATAGAGTGCTAGTCGGCAGGCGGACAACCCCAGTGTCGGCTCCCGCGACGACGACGCAGGGACATGGACGAATGCCGACACCTGTAATGCTCGAAATTGTGTGAGGCCTCGGGAACAACCCGAGCCACATCCTGAATCTAGTGAAGGGGCTCCATCGTGGCGAGCGTCAATATCAAGCCACTCGAGGACAAGATCCTCGTTCAGGCCAACGAGGCCGAGACCACGACCGCATCTGGTCTGGTCATCCCCGACACCGCCAAGGAGAAGCCGCAGGAAGGCACCGTCGTTGCAGTTGGCCCCGGCCGCTGGGACGAAGATGGCGAGAAGCGGATTCCACTGGACGTGTCGACTGGCGACGTCGTGATCTACAGCAAGTACGGCGGCACCGAAATCAAGTACGGCGGCGAGGAGTACCTCATCCTCTCGGCACGCGACGTGCTGGCTGTCGTCTCCAAATAATTCGACCGTGATCCGCCCCGGACGTCCCCGCATAGCCATGCGGGCGATGTCCGGGGCGGCGCACGTTTTGCCACCAATTCCGCACACGGAAAGACATTCATGAGCAAGCAGATTGAGTTCAGCGAAACCGCACGCCGTGCCCTTGAGGCCGGCGTCGACAAACTCGCCGACGCGGTCAAGGTGACCCTGGGTCCCCGCGGTCGGCACGTAGTACTCGCCAAGGCCTTCGGCGGCCCAACGGTCACCAACGACGGCGTCACCATCGCCCGTGAGATCGACCTGGAAGATCCCTTCGAGAACCTGGGCGCCCAGCTGGTCAAGTCGGTCGCCACCAAAACCAATGATGTCGCCGGTGACGGCACCACCACCGCGACGGTGCTGGCGCAGGCCATCGTCAAGGCCGGCCTGCGCAACGTCGCTGCCGGAGCCAACCCCATCGAGCTCGGTTCGGGTATCCACAAGGCCGCCGACGCCGTGTCCGAAGCGCTGCTGGCCTCGGCCACCCCGGTATCGGACAAGGTCGCCATCGGCCAGGTCGCCACGGTCTCCTCGCGTGATGAGGAAGTCGGCGCACTGGTCGGCGAGGCAATGACCAAGGTCGGCGCCGATGGCGTCGTCAGCGTCGAAGAGTCCTCGACGATGAATACCGAGCTGGAGATCACCGACGGCGTCGGGTTCGACAAGGGTTTCCTGTCGGCCTACTTCGTCACCGATTTCGACCAGCAGGAAGCCGTCCTCGAAGACACGCTGATCCTGCTGCACCGCGACAAGATCAGCTCGCTGCCCGATCTGCTCCCGCTGCTGGAGAAGGTCGCGGAGTCGGGCAAGCCCTTGCTGATCATCGCCGAGGACGTCGACGGAGAGGCGCTGTCGACCCTGGTCGTCAACGCCATCCGCAAGACGCTCAAGGCTGTGGCGGTCAAGGCGCCGTTCTTCGGGGACCGTCGCAAGGCGTTCCTCGATGACCTCGCGGTCGTCACGGGCGGTCAGGTCGTCAACCCTGACGTCGGCCTGCTGCTGCGCGATGCCGGTCTCGACGTGTTGGGCACCGCCCGCCGCGTCGTGGTGAACAAGGACAGCACGGTGATCGTCGACGGCGGCGGTTCCGACGAGGCCGTATCCGGTCGCGTCAAGCAGCTGCGTGCCGAGATCGAGTCCACCGACTCCGACTGGGATCGCGAGAAGCTCGAAGAGCGGCTGGCGAAGCTGGCCGGCGGAGTTGCCGTCATCAAGGTCGGCGCTGCCACCGAAACCGCACTCAAGGAGCGCAAGCATCGCGTCGAAGACGCGGTCGCCGCTGCCAAGGCCGCGGTTGAAGAGGGCATCGTCGCCGGCGGCGGTTCCGCGCTGGTGCAGGCCGGGTCCGTGCTGAAGGACCTGCGGGCTTCGCTCTCCGGTGACGAGGCGCTCGGTGTGGACGTTTTCGCCGCAGCCCTATCGGCACCGCTGTTCTGGATCGCCACCAACGCCGGGTTCGATGGCTCGGTCGTGGTCAACAAGGTCTCCGAATTGCCGGTCAACCACGGTTTCAACGCCGCGACCCTGACCTACGGCGACCTGGTGGCCGAGGGCGTCATCGACCCGGTGAAGGTCACCCGCTCCGCGGTGCTCAACGCCGCATCGGTGGCCCGGATGATCCTGACCACCGAGACCGCGATCGTCGAAAAGCCTGTTCAGGCCGAGGACGACGGCCACGGGCACGGCCATCACGGCCATTCGCACTAGGTAAGCAACACCAAAAACCCACCCCGGGTGACCGGGGTGGGTTTTTTGTTGTCGATTGGTTGGTCTGCCCAGCGTTTATGGTCGAAGCTCACAGCTAATGGCAAGGTGGCCGATATGAGCGGAACTCCGTGCACGTTGCGCAGCAGGTGGTCCAGGTTGGCGATTGCCGGCATTGCGGTGCTTGGCGTCCTGACGGCCTGTTCGGGGCCGTCTGCCTCCGATAGCGCGCCCGCATCCGGTTTCAAGGAGGGCGTCACCGCCGATGCACCGGCCGCCCCACCCGAGAGTGGGCCACTGCCGGTGCAAGACGTGGCGCGCGACGTTGTGAAGACCGCGTCGATGACCATCACGGTTGCCGATACCTCTGAGGCCGCGGACAAGGCGGCCGTCATGGTGGAGAACTCCGATGGCCGGGTCGACAGCCGCAGCGAGGATGCGGGTTCTGAGCGGGGACTGGCGCGCACTTCGGTGGTGCTGCGCGTTCCGGTGGCGAAGCTCGACGGGGTGGTGCGGGAGCTGAAGACTCTGGGGGCGGTGCAGACCGCGGAGACCAGATCCGAGGATGTCACGGCGCAACGGGTCGATCTGGACGCCAGAATCAAAGCCCTGCAGACGTCGGTCGATCGCCTTCTGGCCATCATGCGTGACGCGAAGGACTCCGAGGCGCTGATCGCCGCGGAGAGCGCACTCTCGCAGCGCCAGGCCGATCTGGACAGCCTGCGTGCGCAGCGCGACGCGCTCGGTGACCGCATCGAATACAGCACCATCGATGTCACCTTCGTGGCGGAGACGATCGGCGGACCGGCGCCCAAGCAGTACCAGGGTTTTGTCGGGCACATCGAACAAGGCTGGGACGCACTGGTTTCCGTCGTCGGAAACCTGGTGCTGCTATTCGGACTGATGCTGCCATGGTTGGGGGTGGTGGCCGTCGTCGGTGGCGTCGTCTACCTCATCGTCCGACTGGTGGGGGCTCGCCGGGGCTAACTCCGGGGCTCGCAAACCGACGCGGCGGCCCCAACTGTCGGTTACCTTGTCGTCAATCGTCCACAGGGGTGACAGTTGGCGGGACTGGGCGAAAACGGGGGGTCCGATGTCGGTTGTCAGGTGCGGGATACATGTCGGCGCAGCGGCATGTGTGGCCGGTGTCTTGTGGGCGGGGCCGCAGGTAATGGGCATTGCTGGCGCCGATACCGGTGATGCTGATACTCACTCGGTGTCGGCGGGTCCGGCCAAGGCGGTCAGCGGAGCGGCCAATAAGGCCAAGCGTTCGCCGTCCGCGCCGCGGGGTTCTGAGATCCACCGCAAGGTTCAGATTGCGCCTCCTCGTTCGGCGGGCGACGTCAAACCCGCCCGCCGCGCCGCGACGCGGCGGATAGACAGCGCCCCCGCCGAGGCCGCGGCCGCCGTGGCAGCGCCCCAACCGTTGACGGACACCGCACTGCCCGGGTCGGCGAACCCCATTGAGGATCTGCTCGACGGGGTGGTGTTACTGATCCGTCGCACTTTCTTCAACGAGGCGCCCACGGTGAACCCGGTGGAAATCGGCGGAAAGCAGGACGGGCTGATCACCGGCACCATCGGCGCGGTCGATCCCGAAGGCGACCCGATCGAATACCGGTTGCTCGATGGGCCCGTCGGCGGCACCGTCGTGATCCACTCGGACGGCACCTACACCTACACCCCCGGAGACAGCTTCGACGGGATGGACGCCTTCACTGTGGCAGCAACGGATACCGGGCTGCACGTCAACTTGTTCGACCTGCTCCGGTCGCCGAGCACCGACGCAGCGGTCACCGTCTTCCAGAACGCTGTCGGGAAGCCGCAGGTGATCTTCCAATTCCTTTACGGCAGTTCGGAATACTGGACGCCCGAGGCGCGCGGAGCCCTGGAGGGGGCCGCGCGGGACCTGGCGTCCTACATCGTGGTGACCACCCCGGTGCGGATCACCTACGGCGTCACAGCCCAGTACTCGCCGGGGTCGGGAATTCTGGCCACTGCCGGGAGCCCTATCTATGACACCGCCGTCTTCAACAACACCGTCGTCCAGGACAAGATTCTGACCGGTTACGACGCCAACTTCGAGTCCGCTGATGGTTCCATCACCTGGAACTTCGGCTACAACTGGGACTACGACGGGGTCGTGGCCAACGATGAGATCGACTTCCAAACGGTGGCACTGCATGAATTGCTGCACAGCCTGGGATTTACGTCGTGGGTGCGGGCGGCGGGCTTCAACAACACGGGCGCCCCGAGTGACCCCTACGTCGGTGGCCAGCCGTGGACGGGGTATGACGAATTCATCGTCACCAGCAGCGGCACGCATGCAATCGGAAGCACTGGGTTGTGGAACAGCGCCTTCGATCCGAATATCACCGGCGGCAACGGCGGCTTGTACTTCGGCGGAGCCAACGCCGTAGCTGCCTACGGCGGGTTGGTGCCGCTGTACACACCGAGCTATTTCGACGGTGGCTCGATTGCGCACCTCGACGGTGTGGGCGACGTGATGAGCCACGCCACCGCATACGGGGTGGCCTATTCACTCAGTCCGGTCGAACTCGGCATCCTTGAGGACCTTGGCTACTCCGTGGCGCAGTCCGACGACGACACGCTGTTCTTGTAGAACCCCGGCGATTCATGGGGACCCCGCTCGGCGTGTGACCGGTGTGCGGAGTCTCACGGGACAGATGGCCGAAACACGGAATTGCCAGGAGTAAAATTGGTTTTACTCCTTACCGCCCTTTTTGCGTGGGCCGCTGCGTGCGGCCCGGCCACGGGTAAGCGAGCAAATACGAAAAGTATTGGCGGACAGTAAGAGTCCGTCAGTGAGCAGGAGGAAGTGTGATGGAGGTGACCCGCGATCGTGCGGGCCAGCCTTGGCGGGCACGTCAACGCGAGATATTGAACCGGATAGTTCGGGAAACCGACCCGCCGACCGGCGGCCTGCCCCGGATGGCGAAATCGGACAGCGCGGCCCTCGACGCCGCCTACCAGGCGCGTGTCGGGGAGGTGCTCGATCTGGCCGGCAATATCGGCGCCATCCTGATGGCGTCGGGGATGCCGGCGACCGCCACGATGGAGCAGGTGACGGCCATCGCCGCCGCGTACGGTATCGAGCGCTGCGAAGTCGACGTCATCAACACCACGATCCACGTCGCCGCCTACCGTGGACCGACCTCACCTGCGGCCACCACGCTGTACACCGTGCGGTCCCGGTCGATGGACTTCAGTCGACTGGCGGCAGTTGACCGTCTCATCGCTCGTATTCGCCGCGGTGAGGTGTCCTCGACTAAGGCCCGCGACGAGCTCGACGCCATCATCACCGCGCCGCACCCCTACAAGCGTTGGGTCGCCACCCTCGCCTGGGGTGCGCTGGCGTTCGCCACGGCGGGAACACTGGGCGCCGGTCTGTTGGCGTGTTTGGTCAGCGCGCTGAGCGCCATGACGATCGACCGGGTCAATCGGCGGCTCAACCGGCACGGACTGCCGTTCTTCTTTCAATATGCGGTCGGCGGAGCGATCGCGACCGCGCCTCCGCTGGTGCTCTACTGGCTCAGCCCCAAGCTGGGGCTGCAATTCGAACCCACGGTGGCGATTGCGGCCGGCCTCGTCGTCCTGCTCGCCGGACTCTCGCTGGTGGGTTCAGTCGGTGATGTCATCACCGGTGCTCCGGTCACCGCAGCGGGACGGTTCTTCGAGCTGGTCATGATGACTGCCGCGACGATCGCCGGTGTGGCGCTGGTCCTACACCTGGCCAACCGCTTCGGGGCGCCGTTCGTCGCCATCAGTGCCGAGGCGCCGCCCGCACTGGCCGAGTTCCCTGCGCGTGTCGCGTTCGGCGCTGCCAGCGCGGCGGCCTACGCACTGGCCTGCTATGCCGAACGGACCGCGGCGGTGGCTGCGGCATTCGGTGGTGCGGCGGGCACCATCGCATTTCTTCTGACCCAGGGCCTGGGCTTGGGCGTCGTGGTGGCATCGTTCATCGCGGCGGTGCCCATCGGGCTGGTCGGTCGGCTGATGGAGCGCCGCAATCTCGCGCCGCCACTGGTGGTGTCGATAGCGGGCATCGTGCCGCTGCTGCCTGGCCTGGCACTGCTGCACGGGATCTACGCGATTCTCAACGACCAGCACGCCGTCGGGTTTGCCTCGGTCCTGAGCGCGATCGCCATCGGGAGCGCACTGGCGGCCGGAGTCACCTTGGGTGAATGGAGCTCGTGGAAGGTCCGGCGACGCCGTCTACCGGCCCGCCGCGCGCACTGATCTCTCAGCGCTCAGACGGTCGGATGACGCGAATCGTCGAGAAGACCGTCGCAGGTGCTGACCAAGTGCCGCAACATCTCGTCGGCTGCTTGGGCTGGTGTGCCCGCGGTGATCGCGGCCAGGATGGCGTGGTGGTCGGCGAGCGATCGTTCCGGTTGGCCGGTGCGGGTCAGCGAGGTCTCCGAGGTGCGGTCCAGTGGACCGCGGATGCCCTTGAGAAGCTCGATCAGAACCGGATTGTGTGAGGCGGCCGCGACACCCATGTGGAACCGACGATCACCCTCCAAACCAGGCTTCCCGTCGGCGATTTCAGCGGCCATCTGAGTGAGTGCGGCCCCGATTGTGTTGAGGTCGGCTTGATCGGCCCGCGCCGCAGCAAGTCGTGCGCACTGCGTTTCCAAGGCTTGGCGGGTCTCCCAGATATAGGGGTGGTCGGCGTGGGTCTCGATCAGTTCGGCGGCCAGCGAGGAAATCAAGTCCTCGGGGCGGCGCAGCAGATAAATGCCCTCACCGTGACGGACGTCGACGATGCCCTGGGCGCGCAGCGCGGTGATCGCCTCACGGATGGAGGATCGGCCCACAGATAGCTGTTGTGCCAGTTCGCGTTCGGTCATCAGGCGATCGCCGGGCTGCAGCTCGTTGACGTCGATAAACTCGCGCAGTTGGTCGCTGACCTGCTCGTAGATGGGTTTGCGGCTCACGGGGCGCAGGGCAGTGCGCTTGGCAGCAGAGCTCGGCATGGACATCCCGTCGCACAGATATTCGGTCGTTCGGCATAGATTACCGCTGATCACTCGCGTCGTCGGTAAAGGTCACCGCACTCTGACGGTCGCGGCGCACGATATTGGTGAAAACGTCTGGCCGGCTGTAATGGCCGGTGGGGTCGAAGGTGAGGCGCTCCCGGGCCACCGCGCGGAGATCCAGTTCGGCGATGATGAGCCCTTCGGTGTCGGGTACCGGTTCGATCAGCCAGCGCCCATCGGGGCCGGCCACGGCCGATCCACCGTTGAACGGCGTTGTGGCGCAATGTGCCCGCAGTTCCACGGCGAGTGGGAAGTCGTCGGGGACGTCGTCGGCGTGCAGCAGACCAGAGACCGCGACGCTGAAGACGCGGCCTTCGAGCGCGACGAATCGAGTGATGTCGGTGGTCAGATCGGTGGTGCCGGGCCAGATACTGATGTGAAGGTCTTCGCCACCGGCGTACAGCGCTTGGCGGGCTGAGGGCATCCAGTTCTCCCAGCAGTTCAACGCGCCGATCCGGGCGGCTGCCACTGCGTGGGTACGCAGCCCCGCACCGTCACCGTTGGCCCAGACCAGCCGTTCGTCGTAGGTGGGGACCAGCTTGCGGTGATGCCCGACCAGCCCAGCGCTGGGATCAAACGTCAACACCGAGCAGTAGGTGGAACCGTGTCCGTTGCCGATGCCTCGTTCGGTGGCGCCGACGACGATCGTGATCGCGAGATCGGCGGCCAGGGTTTGGATGTGGCTGATCTGCTCCCCGGGAACCTCGATGGCCGAGTCCAGATAGTAGGCGTAGCAGGCCTTTTGGTCCGGATCGTTGAACCGCGCCCCGCCGGTGCGCGGCAGCCAGAACGGATAACCGCTGAGATAGGTCTCGGGGAACGCCACCAGATCGCAGCCCTCGCGGGCAGCGAGCTCGGTGTAGGCGGTGACTTTTTCCAGTCGAGCCGCCGGATTGAGCCAGGGCCCACCAAGTTGCGCCGCCCCGACGGTGAGTGTTTGTTCCGGGTGCGGTTCGGTGCTGTGGTGCCGGGCGATGACAGCCGCGTCGTTGCGGTGAGTTGCGGTCATCATCAGTAGACCTCGAAGTACTCGCGCTGTTCCCAATCGGTGACGTAGGCGTTGAAGCGGGCCACCTCGTGGCGTTTGATGGCAGTGAGGTAGTTGACGAATGCTTCGCCGAACTCGGCGCGTAACAGGTCGCTGCTTTCGAAAGCGGTCACGGCCGATTCCAGGGTGGCATGCAGAGCCGGCGCGTCAGCCAGATAGGGCTCATCGGCCGACGGTCCCGGGTCGGTATTGTGCCGCAAGCCATCTCGGCCGCTGACGATCTGGGACGCCAGATACAGGTATGGATTGGCCGCGGGCTCGCCGATCCGGTTCTCCAGGTGAGTGGTGGAATCTCCTCGGCTGCCTGCCACCCGGATCAACGCACCGCGATTCTCCTCGGCCCAGGCCACCCGATCCGGTGCGAACGAGTCGGGTCGGAATCGCTTGTAGCCGTTGATCGTCGGCGTGGTGAGCACTGAACAGGACAGCGCGTGCTCGAGCAGGCCGCCCATGTATTGCATTCCGGTGGGGGACAGCAGCTCGTTGTCGTTGGCGGCGAAAGCGTTCGGGCTGTTCGCGGTGCGCAGTGACTGATGCAGATGCCAGCCACTGGAAAAGGCATTGGGGAAACTTGGGCGGGCCATGAAGGTGGCGTGGTAGCCGTTGCGGCGGCACAACTGTTTGATGGTGCCACGGATCAGCACCGCCGCATCGGCCGCCGCCGACCCCACCATCGGATCGAAGGTGAACTCGACTTGGCTTGGCCCCCACTCGTCTTCGACAGTCGCCAGCGGGAACCCAAGTGCGACCAGGTTGTCGCGCAGCACCCCGAGGATCGGATCCATCTCGTCGCCGCGGTTCTCTGTCAGGTATTGAAAGCCGTGTGCGACCGCCATCACTTCCGGTGGTGCCGGCGGGTAGCCGGAGTCGGCGAAGCTCAGCTTGGGATCGACCAGCCGGGTGATGTAGCACTCCAATTCGATGCCTGCGACAAACTCGAACCCGTCGGCCGCCAGTCGCTGCAACTGCGTCTGCAGCACCCCGCGGGTATCGAAGGGCACCCGCTCACCGGACTGGTAGTAGAGATCGCACAGAATCCAGCCGGTCTTGTCGAGCCAGGGCAGGATCTTGAACGTCGTCGGGTCAGGCACCAGCACGCCGTCGGGCAATCCGGTCATTCGTGGGTCGCCGAGCGCCGACGCGCCGAAGGGTGCGACCACCGGGTTGTTGGTGGTGTCGAAGATCAATGTCGCGGTCTGGAAATCCTTGCCCTCGCGCAGCGTGGACAGGAAGTGCCCCATTTCTACGGTCTTGCCTCGCAGGATGCCGTGCTGATCGCTCCACGCGATACGGATCTGACGCAGCTCCAGCTCTTGGGCCTGCGCGACGACCTTTTCGGCGTGGTCGCGCTGCTCCTCGGTCCACAACGCGTTGCGGGCTACAAATCCGTCGCTCATATCAGGTCCTCCGGTCATCGGGTGGTCTGACCACTAGTGTCAGAGAAGCTTATTGCCGGCGTGTTACGAAGGCGTACCGATGACGAACCGTCTTCGCGCTGGGCTCGGCGACCAAAAGAGGCCCACCCCGCCGCGCGGGATGGGCCTCGTTTGTCGGCTTGGACGACTACTCGGATGACTGCAGATAGGGCTAGGCCGTGCGGCGAATGCCCCGTTTCAGCAAAAGTTCACGCTCGGACTCGGACAGTCCGCCCCAGATGCCGTAGGGCTCGCCGACTGCCAAGGCATGTGACCTGCACTGTGCGATTACCGGGCAGCGTCGGCACATTTCCTTCGCGCGCATCTCACGCTGTGCACGGGCGCGGCCGCGTTCGCCGTCGGGGTGGAAAAACATGGCGGAATCGACGCCCCGGCAAAGTCCAGACATCTGCCAATCCCAGATGTCGGCGTTCGGGCCGGGTAGTTGCTGCGGCTGTGGCATTTGGAAAACCCCTCTCCCCGCGCATGATTGACATCGCGTGAGTATTGGAACCGATCCGAGCGCTGTCGCCGATGACTACTCGTGAAGACAAAGTAGGGGTGCGCAGGAAACTCCGTCAATAGGCTACATATGTGCTGAATGACATAACCGCAGCGTGAGAATTTACATCACGTTCATCCTTGAGCGAGTTTCACGAGGTGTTCGGTGGTAGGACGGACCGCGGTGGGTCGAGGGATCGGGTATATCCGCAGCTCACCTTCGCCGACGGCGATCAGGGATTTCCTACGGATCACTAGGTAGTTGATCTGTCCGTAACCTCACGACGATGAACTGTTAACTATTGCCCGCGTCAAATCTGTTGGGGCTTGGTTGATAACGTCGCCGACGGTGAGCAAACCTGTCCATTCGGAGAGTTTCGGCAGTGCCATGACAACGCTATACGCGGCTGCCTTCGGCGGCGACCCGGCACATTGGCCCCTCCCGGCAGCCACAACGCCGACCGAGCGTTGGCTGCGCGCGGTGGCGGCAGGCGGGCAGGGGCGCTATGCCAGCGCCCACACGGAGCTGTCAGCCCTACGCAGAGAGCATCCACACGGCCCGCTGGCCTCTCTCGCGTGCAGCACGCACGGTTCACTGTTGCGGCAGCTGGGTTGGCATCGAGAGGCGCGAAGCTGGGACGGCCGCGCCCTGGCGTTGGCAGGGGAGCACACCGAGGCGCGCCAGGACGCGCTGGTGGGCCTGGCCGCCGACGCCCTCGGAGTGGGCAGATTCGCTGCCTCGTCGGCGTTGTTGGGCCACGCTCGCACGGCGCTCTCTGGCGCAGACGTGAATACGGTGCCGGCCCGCCTTCCCGTCCGGCTGGCCTGGGTCAGCGCGGAGCTCGCCATGTCCACCGGCGACGGCGCGGCCGCCGTCCGGCACGCACGCCGCGGCGTGGAGTTGGCGGATATTCCAGGATGTTCGGCACGCCACCAAGTCAAGAGCAACGTCGTGCTGGCCGCCGCGCTGTGTAGTTCAGGGGAAGTGGATGAAGCCAGGAATGTCGCTGACGCCGCCTTGGTGGCGACCTACCGGTGTGGCCTCATCCCTCTGCAATGGGCGCTGGCCAGCCTCCTTTCCGGAATAGGAAGCGTCACCTACACAGTTCAGAAGGTGCAGGCCATCAGAGACGAAACGGCCGAGACTGTGCGGCGACGCGGCGGGGTGTGGAGCGGTCGCTGACCGGCGTTGGGACACTCTGCCGCTATCGTTTACTTTGCCGCACCGCCGGGATGTGTCCGGTTCGTAACGTTGGATTCGTAACGTTGGAGATATCGCCGCCGATGACAATTCCAGGAGAACGTCTGGACGCTGTCGTTGCTGACGCGGTGGCAGGGGATCGAGATGCGCTCCGGGAAGTGCTGGAGACTATCCGCCCCGTTGTGGTTCGGTATTGCCGAGCTCGCGTCGGAACCGCGGAACGCAGTGGTCTTTCAGCTGACGACGTGGCTCAGGAGGTCTGCTTGGCCGCCATGATGGCGCTGCCCCGCTACCAAGATCAGGGACGACCGTTCCTGGCCTTCGTGTACGGCATCGCCGCGCACAAGGTAGCTGACGCGCACCGCGCGGCAGGCCGTAACCGTGCCGAGCCCACCGAGGTAGTCCCGGAACGATCCTCCAATGAAGCCGGTCCCGAGCAGCTCGCGATCAACACCGACGCAGGGGACCGGATGAATGCGCTATTGCAGGTACTGCCTGAAAAGCAGCGCGAGATCCTCATCCTTCGCGTCGTCGTCGGACTCTCTGCCGAGGAGACCGCTGACGCTGTCGGTAGCACTGCCGGTGCTGTGCGGGTGGCTCAGCACCGAGCTCTGGCGCGGTTGAAGACCGAGGCCGTCGCGACGGGATACGACCGTGGCTGATTTCGGCAGACGCTCAACCGGCGATGATTCGCTGGACGCCATCGCCCGTACCGATCAACTGCTGGACGCGATCGCCAACGAGCACCGCGTCCAGCCCGGCGACGCCGGTGAAGCGGAACTGTTCGCCCTGCTCGCCGATTGGCGCGACGACGTCCGGCGGCCGCCGGCGGGCTCACTCATCACCGAGCGGGAAGCGGCGGCGGCGTTGCGGGACGGGGTCAACTCGATGCCGTCCAAGCGTGGCGGGCATCGCGGCTTGACCATCGTCGCGTCCCTCGCGGCCGCGGTGTTGTGCATCGGCGGTTTCGGCGCCGTCGTCAGCGGCGCAGGTCCCGGCGACCCGCTGTACGGACTGCGCACCTCGCTCCTCGGCGAGCCGCAGACAGTGCGCGATGACCGCGTCGCTCTCGCTGCCCAGCAGGAGATGGCGCAGGTGCAGACGCTGATCGACAACGGCGACTGGCAGCAGGCCCAGGAGAAACTGGCATCGGTCAGCACCTCGGTGCAATCGGTCGACGACACGGCGCGCAAACAGGATCTGATCGATCAGTGGAATCAGCTGGCCGTCAAGGTCGATCAGCAAGATCCGGCGGCCACCGTGCCGCCGAGCGCGGCGCCGGGCCCACTGGAGCAGCTCACGCTTCCGTCGTTCCCCGAATCGCTGCCGTCGCTGCCGGAGACTCTGCCGTCGCTGCCGGACAACTTGCCGTCGTTTACGTTGCCGACCTTGCCGGAGACTCTGCCGTCGCTGCCGGACAACTTGCCGTCGTTTACGTTGCCGACCTTGCCGGAGACGCTGCCGTCGTTTACGTTGCCGACCTTGCCGGAGACGCTGCCGTCCATGACGCTGCCGTCGTTGTTCCCGTCGCCGGGGGCGCCGTCGGCGGGACCCGCCCCGCAGCAGACCGCCAACGCCCCGGCGCCGGCTTCGGTCAGCCCGTCAGCGCCGACCACCACGACCGTGGCACCCACCGTGACATCGTCGGTGCCACCGTCGGCGTCGGCGACACCGTCATCGTCGGCTCCTGCATCGACAGCCCCGACGTCTGAGGCTCCACAGGTCGTGACCACCACGACTGCGCCGCCGGCGTCCTCATCTCAAAGTGCTGTCGTGACCACCACGACCACGGTCCCCGCATCACCTCGTGCCGCGGAATCGCAGACTGTGGAAGCCCCAGCGGCGCCCGCCACTTCGACGGTGCCGCAGCAAGCACCGGACCTGGCCACGACGACGATGCCTCGGCCGGTACTGCAATTGCCGTTACTCGGCGGGGGCTAGCGGGCCGTTCGGCCGTCAGCGATATCCGTCACTTTCGGTGGCGGCCTCATTGAGCGAGGCGTCGGCATAACCGCGGCAGTAGTCCCACGTGACATAGGAGTCTGGTTCGGGGTCGTACGCCGGCTCGTGGGGCCGCACAGTTCCGTCGACCAGCAGTTGCAAAAGGTTTGCCCGCAGCATGTCCCAGTCGTGGTAGTGGTCTTGCTGGCATTCATCGCAGCACACCACCAATCCGCGAATTCCCTTGTGTGCCAACAACGCTTCGTAGACCGCGAGGTCGGCGAGGTCGGCCTCCACCGCTGAGCGCTCTTGAGGATCGAGCGGTTGCCCAGGCTCGATCGCATCCAAGGCTGCAGACGGGTCACAGGGGTCGTCAGCGAAGGGGTCGGGCGGCAAACCCGGTGGGAGGTGGTCGCGCACGTCTCTACAGTACTCAGCCGCGCCGGAATCGCGCTAGCTGCACCTCTTCTGTCCAAGGTCGTGTCCTCCGGGCGCGAACGCGGTGCCGGTGGGCCCGGAATCGTCGGCGCAGCCGATAGGATGGGGTATTCGCTCCGCTCGTTTGTGGGGCTTGATTTTTTTAGGCGTGCTTGATGGAGGCCCCACCGATGTCTCGACCTTTGTTCGACGCCGAAGGCAGTGCCGGCACCGTCGTCAGTACGCGCCCAAGCGCGTTCCTTGACGACGCCGTCCTGACCGGCGGGGATGATCCGCACAAGATCGCAATGCTGGGTCTGACCTTCGACGATGTGCTGTTGCTTCCCGCCGCCTCCGATGTGGTGCCTGCGACTGCCGACACCTCCAGCCAGGTGACCAAGAGGATTCGCCTCAACGTGCCGCTGGTCAGCTCGGCAATGGACACCGTGACCGAATCGCGGATGGCGATCGCGATGGCCAGAGCGGGCGGCATGGGGGTCTTGCATCGCAACCTTCCGGTCGCCGAGCAGGCCGGCCAGGTCGAGACCGTCAAACGGTCCGAGGCGGGCATGGTCACCGATCCGGTCACCTGTTCGCCCAACAACACGTTGGCCGAGGTCGACGCGATGTGTGCCCGGTTCCGGATCTCCGGCCTGCCGGTCGTCGACAGTTCCGGCGCGCTGGTGGGCATTATTACCAACCGCGACATGCGGTTCGAAGTCGATCAGAACAAGCCTGTCGCCGAAGTCATGACCAAGGCCCCGTTGATCACCGCACGCGAAGGTGTCACTGCCGATGCTGCGCTCGGTTTGTTGCGCCGCAACAAGATCGAGAAGCTGCCGATCGTGGACGGTCACGGGCGGCTGACCGGGCTGATCACCGTCAAAGATTTCGTCAAGACCGAACAGCACCCCTTCGCCACCAAGGACAGCGACGGTCGTCTGCTCGTCGGTGCCGCGGTCGGTGTCGGTGAGGACGCCTGGGTGCGCTCGATGTCGTTGGTGGATGCCGGAGTCGACGTGCTCATCGTCGATACCGCGCACGCCCACAACCGGCTCGTGCTCGACATGGTGGGCAAGCTCAAAGCCGAAGCCGGCGAACGGGTCGAGGTCGTCGGCGGCAACGTCGCCACCCGCTCGGGTGCCCTGGCCCTGGTCGAGGCCGGCGCCGACGCAGTCAAGGTGGGGGTCGGACCGGGTTCGATCTGCACCACCCGCGTGGTCGCCGGAGTCGGGGCGCCGCAGATCACCGCCATCCTTGAAGCGGTCGCGGCCTGCCAGGCGCATGGTGTGCCAGTCATCGCCGACGGCGGCCTGCAGTACTCGGGCGATATCGCCAAGGCACTGGCCGCCGGTGCATCGACAGCCATGCTCGGCTCGTTGCTGGCCGGTACCGCCGAAGCCCCTGGCGAGTTGATCCTGGTCAACGGCAAGCAGTTCAAGAGCTACCGCGGCATGGGCTCGCTGGGAGCCATGCAGGGTCGCGGCGCCGCCGGAAATATCCGCGGCAGTTTCTCCAAGGACCGTTACTTCCAGGACGACGTGCTCTCCGAAGACAAGCTCGTCCCCGAGGGCATCGAAGGCCGGGTCCCGTTCCGTGGCCCCCTTTCGACGGTGATTCACCAGCTAACCGGTGGCCTGCGTGCCGCAATGGGGTATACCGGTGCGGCAACCATCGAAGCGTTGCAGCAGGCGCAGTTCGTTCGGATTACCGCTGCGGGTCTCAAAGAGAGCCATCCGCACGACATCACGATGACTGCCGAAGCGCCGAACTATTACTCGCGCTAGGAGACTGTCGTCGATGAGCGCCTGCGCGAAGAGGAGACTGCCCCGTGCGCGACACGGTTGAAATTGGCATGGGCAGGGAAGCCCGTCGTACCTATGAGCTCGACGACATCAACATCGTGCCGTCCCGGCGCACCAGGTCGAGCCAGGATGTGTCGACAACCTGGCAGCTCGACGCCTACCGGTTCGACATCCCCGTCCTGAGCCACCCCACCGATGCGCTGGTCTCACCGGAGTTCGCCATCGAACTGGGCCGCCTCGGCGGTCTCGGCGTACTCAACGGTGAAGGTCTGATCGGCAGGCATGCCGACGTCGAAGCCAAGGTCGCACAGGTTGTAGAGGCTGCGGCGGCGTCCGATGAACCGTCAGCGGCGATCCGGCTGCTCCAGCAGTTCCATGCCGCCCCGGTGGACCCCGAACTGCTCGGTGCAGCGGTGGCCCGGATCCGCGAGGCCGGGGTGACCACCGCCGTGCGGGTCAGCCCGCAGAATGCCCAGGCGCTGACACCGACTCTGGTCGCGGCGGGTCTCGATCTGCTGGTGATCCAGGGGTCGATCATCTCCGCCGAACGCGTGGCCTCCAACGGTGAGCCGCTCAACCTCAAGACCTTCATCTCCGAACTGGATGTTCCGGTGGTGGCCGGCGGTGTGCTCGACCACCGGACCGCCCTGCATCTGATGCGGACCGGCGCCGCCGGGGTGATCGTCGGCTACGGATCCACCTCCGGCGTCACCACCAGCGATGAGGTACTCGGGATCAGTGTGCCGATGGCCACCGCCATCGCCGACGCCGCCGCCGCCAGACGTGAGTACCTCGACGAGACCGGCGGCCGCTACGTGCACGTGCTGGCTGATGGCGATATCCACACCTCCGGTGAACTGGCCAAGGCCATCGCCTGCGGCGCCGACGCCGTCGTGCTCGGCACCCCGCTCGCGGCCTCGGCAGAGGCGCTCGGCGATGGCTGGTTCTGGCCGTCGGCCGCGGCGCACCCGTCGCTGCCGCGCGGAGCCCTGCTGCAGATCGCGCTGGGGGAGCGGCCGTCGCTGCGACAGGTGCTCAACGGCCCATCCGATGACCCGTTCGGCACGCTGAACCTGGTGGGTGGTTTGCGCCGCTCGATGGCCAAGGCCGGCTACTGCGACCTCAAGGAATTCCAGAAAGTCGGACTGGCTGTCGGTTCCTAGTTTTCTGGCGCGAGCAGACGGAAAAGACCCTTATCGATCGGCATGTCGGGGGTACTTTGCGACTGCTCGCGGGAGGAACGGGAACCCGAACTTAGGTCTACCTTTCTAGCTTGTTACCCGCCAGTAAGTTCATAATGGCGTGATGGAGCCTGACTATGACGTCCTCATCATCGGCTCGGGATTCGGCGGCAGTGTCAGTGCGCTGCGGCTGACGGAGAAGGGCTATCGCGTCGGCGTGCTTGAGGCGGGCCGACGCTACGAAGACCCCGATTTCGCCAAGACCTCATGGAATCTGCGCAAGTTCCTCTGGGCGCCACAGTTCGGCATGTACGGCATTCAGCGCATCCATCTACTGCGCAACGTGATGATCCTGGCCGGCGCTGGTGTCGGTGGTGGGTCGCTCAACTACGCCAACACGCTCTACGTGCCGCCGGACCCGTTCTTCAACGACCCGCAGTGGAAAGACATCACCGACTGGCGGGGCGAGCTGATGCCGCATTACGACCAGGCGCAGCGGATGCTCGGCGTCGTGACGAATCCGACGTTCACCGATGCCGATCGGATCATGAAGGAAGTCGCCGACGACATGGGGGTCGGTGACACGTTTGTGCAGACGCCGGTCGGGGTGTTCTTCGGCCCGGACGGCGAGAAGACCCCGGGTAAGACCGTGCCCGACCCGTACTTCGGCGGTGCGGGGCCCGCGCGGACCGGATGCCTGGAGTGTGGATCGTGTATGACCGGTTGCCGGTTCGGCGCCAAGAACACCTTGCTCAAGAATTACCTGGGGTTAGCGGAAACTGCTGGCGCACAGGTCCATCCGCTCACCATGGTGAAGAGCTTTCAGCAGCGCGGCGACGGGCTGTGGGAGGTGCGTACCGCGCGCACGGGTAGCAAATTGCGCCGCCGGCGTAAGACGTTCACCGCGCGCCACGTGATCCTCGCGGCAGGCACCTATGGCACGCAGAAGCTGCTGTTCAAGATGCGCGACACCGGCCGGCTGGCAGACCTCTCCGACAAGCTCGGTGTGCTCACCCGGACCAACTCGGAGTCGATCGTCGGGGCGGGCAGGCTGGCGGTATCCGATGACCTTGACCTCACCCATGGCGTAGCCATCACCTCGTCGATCCACCCGACGAGCGACACCCACGTTGAGCCTTGCCGCTACGGCAAGGGGTCCAACGCGATGGGATTGTTGCAGACGTTGATGACCGATGGCGCCGGACCGCAAGGCACCGACGTGCCGAGGTGGAAGCAGTTGTTCCGGAACGCCGAGAGCGACCCGAAGGGCACGCTGCGGCTACTGAACCCGCGGCGCTGGAGCGAGCGCACCATGATCGCGCTGGTCATGCAGAACCTCGACAACTCCATCACCACATTCACCCGCAAGACCAAGCTGGGCTTTCGCATGCTCGACAGCAAGCAGGGCCACGGCGAGCCGAACCCGACGTGGATCCCGGCGGGCAACGAGGTCACACGGCGCATCGCCGAGAAGATCGACGGTGTGGCCGGGGGTACCTGGGGTGAGCTGTTCAATATCCCGCTGACTGCGCATTTCCTCGGCGGTGCCGCGATAGGCGAGACCCCAGAGCGTGGGGTCATCGACCCGTACCAGCGGGTACACAACTATCCGACCCTGTCGGTAATGGACGGCGCGGCAATCTCGGCGAACCTCGGAGTGAACCCGTCGCTGAGCATCACCGCCCAGGCCGAGCGCGCGGCGTCGTTGTGGCCCAACAAAGGTCAGGTCGACGAGCGGCCCGCGCAGGGCCAGCCCTATCGGCGGTTGGCTCCGATTGCGCCCGAACATCCGGTAGTGCCCGCGGATGCACCCGCTGCTCTACGACGGCTGCCGATCACCCCGGTCACGTCGGCGGGGTAGGCCTTTTCGCACCCGGTGGTTGGCGCCTGGCCGCGACTGATGCCGCCGCCACTAGACTGGGTCAGTGGAATCCGGATCACCCCGCCCTGTCCTTGTCATCGACTTCGGCGCGCAATACGCCCAGCTGATCGCGCGGCGCGTCCGCGAGGCGCGGGTGTTCTCCGAGGTCATCCCACATACCATGACGGTGGAGGAGATCAAGGCCAAGGACCCGCAGGCGGTGGTGCTGTCCGGTGGCCCGGCCAGCGTCTATGCCGACGGCGCTCCGCAGCTCGATCCCGCGCTGTTCGACCTCGGCATCCCGGTGTTCGGTATCTGCTACGGCTTCCAGGCGATGGCGCAGGCCCTCGGGGGAACGGTGGCCCACACCGGCACCAGTGAATACGGCCGCACCGAGCTCAATGTCGTTGGTGGCGAACTGCATTCCGGTCTGCCAGAGACCCAGCCGGTCTGGATGAGTCACGGTGACGCGGTCACCGTGGCGCCCAACGGATTTGACGTGGTAGCCACCAGCACGGGTGCACCGGTCGCGGCGTTCGAGAACCGGGCGCGCCAGTTGGCTGGCGTGCAGTACCACCCCGAGGTGATGCACACCCCGCACGGGCAGCAGGTGCTCAGCCGATTCCTGCACGAATTCGCCGGTATCGACGCCACCTGGACGCCTGCCAACATCGCCGATGCGCTCGTCGAGCAGGTGCGGGCTCAGATCGGTGACGGTTACGCCATCTGCGGGCTGTCCGGCGGAGTGGACTCCGCCGTGGCGGCGGCGCTGGTGCAGAAGGCCATTGGAGACCGGTTGACGTGCGTGTTCGTCGACCACGGACTGCTGCGGGCCGGTGAACGTGAGCAGGTGCAGCGCGATTTCGTCGCGGCAACCGGGGCCAAGCTGGTCACCGTCGATGCCGAAACCACCTTCCTCAACGCGCTGGCCGGCGTGACCAACCCCGAGGGCAAGCGCAAGATCATCGGCCGCGAATTCATTCGCGCTTTCGAGGGTGCGGTCCGCGACGCGATGCACGACAGCGACGGCGAGGAGTCCGCCGAGACGGAATTCCTGGTGCAGGGCACGCTGTATCCCGACGTGGTGGAGTCCGGCGGCGGTACCGGCACCGCGAATATCAAGAGTCACCACAATGTGGGCGGGCTGCCTGCGGACCTGAAATTCAAACTCGTCGAGCCGCTGCGGTTGTTGTTCAAAGATGAGGTGCGTGCGGTCGGGCGGGAACTCGGCCTACCCGAGGATATCGTTGGGCGCCAACCCTTCCCGGGGCCGGGCCTGGGCATTCGCATCGTCGGTGAGGTCACCGCGGAGCGCCTCGACACCCTGCGCCGGGCGGATGTGATCGCTCGTGAGGAGCTGACGTTGGCCGGCCAGGACGCGCAGATCTGGCAGTGCCCGGTGGTACTGCTGGCCGATGTCCGCTCGGTCGGCGTCCAAGGTGATGGCCGCACCTACGGGCATCCGATCGTGCTGCGGCCGGTTTCCAGCGAGGACGCGATGACCGCCGACTGGACGCGCGTGCCTTATGAAGTGCTGGAACGCATTTCGACCCGGATCGCCAATGAGGTGCCCGAGGTCAACCGGGTCGTGCTGGATATCACCAGCAAGCCGCCGGGCACCATCGAGTGGGAGTAGCTGTCCGCCTGCAGTCGCGCGGGCGGAGTCAGTTGTCGAATTGCCCACCTACCGAGCGAATCTTGGCCAGCACTATGGCAGTTTTCGCTGCAATGCGGGCAACTCGAGTCGCCGAGTTCCACGACAGCGTGTTGAGGCTGTGGCACTCAGGTGACGGCCACCGCTCCTAGGCCTAGTCCGCTGCTGGGTCGTTGGACTGTTCGATGAAATCGGACAATAGCTGGCCGACCAGCGATTCGATGGTGGACTCGATCGAATGAGCCAGCGTCGCCGTCACCGACGCCACGGCCTGGGTGCGGAACCGGACCAGCATGGTGATCAACTCGGCGACTTCGGTGTCGTCCGGCAGTGATTCGCCGGGTTTGATGCGTTTGAGGGCATGTTCGGCGCCGGCCCGGACCAGGATGCCGCTGATCTCGTCCAGATGTGGGGCGATCTGTTCGTGGATCTCGATCAGCTTGTCGATGCTGATGCCGTAGCCGCGGATCTCGTTGAAGGCCTCGATGAGCTGCGGCCGGATGATGGTCGCCGTCTGCTCGTCATCGTCGACCCGGATGAGTCCCGTCGCGATCAGCCGCTCGAACGCGGCCGGATCGTCGATCAGTTGCTCGGCGTCGGCCCGCGCCATGGTTTCGGGTTTCTCCGCGGCCCAGGTCCCGACGATCGCCGACTCAAGACCCAGCACCGCGCCCAGATCCTTGCCCTGCTCCCATGCGCTGAGCATTTCGTGGACGTGGGAGATGTTGTAACCGCGGTCCAGCATCGAGGTGATCAGCCGCAGCCGGGTCAGGTGCGTGTCGTTGTACAGCGCGATTCGTCCGACGCGTAACGGGGGGTGAAGCAGCCCCCGGTCGCGGTACACCCGCACATTGCGGGTGGTGGAACCGGCCAACCGGGCCAGGTCGTCGATCCGGTATTCACCTGATGCCGCAGCCGCTTCGGCGTGCGGGGCGCGCACGGCGGCGTCGAAAAGCTGGGAGACCGCGTTCTCGATGACGTCGCGCGAGCCCCGACGCACCCGTTGTGGGGCTCGGCGCAGATTGGCCAGAATGCTGCCGATCGGACCGGTTGGCGGTCGAGGCGGTTTGGCGGAGGACATCATGCGCGCCGGTTCGGTGATTCGGTCAGGCTCGCCGGGCCGGGACGCGAGCAGCGCGTCGATCGACACTGCGGGCGATGGCCGTGTAGTCCTCATAGCGGAAGTCGCGCATCTGTCGAAGATACTGCGTCGCGAACCCCGGGTACATCGACGCGTTGAATCCGTCCGCGGTCAGATACCAGCTGCTGCAGCCCGACATCCAGGTGGTCCGCTTGAGCCGATGCTGGATGGCGGCGTTGTACTCGCGCTGAACGTCCTCGCGGACGTCGAGGTAACGCAGGTCCTCGTCGAGGATCGCGCTGACGCCTGCGACCAGATAGTCCAGCTGGCCCTCGACGAAAACCAGTAGCGAGTTGTGTCCTGGGCCGGAGTTCGGTCCGCTCATGAAGAACAGATTCGGGTAGCCGTGCGCGCTGATGCTCTTGTGGGCCTCGGCATGCCCGGACCATTCCTGCTGAAGCGACCGACCGTCTAGGCCGGTGACGGGAAACGGTGGACCGGACAGGTGCACGTCGTATCCGGTGGCGAAGACGATGGCATCCAGGTGATGTTCGACGCCGTCGCTGGTGCGGATGCCCACCGGGCTGAGCGTGGCGATCGGCCAGTCGATCAGCTTGCAGTTATCCCGTTGCAGCGCAGGATAATAGTCACTGGACACCAGCATGCGCTTGCAGCCGGGCGTGAAATCCGGGGTGAGTTGGCGCCGTAACCATGGGTCGGCGACTGTCCGGCGCAGGTGCGCCTTGCCGAGCCGGGCCACCACCGAGGACAACGGAGATTTCCATACCAGCGCGGTCGCGCTGGCCTCGTGTGTCCAGAACAGGACTTGGCGCGCAAAGTCCTGGGTGGCAGGAACTTTCGCAAACAGCGACTGCACTGCCGTGGGCATCGTGGTGTCCAGCCGGGGCAGGACCCAACCGGGGGTGCGCTGGAAAACCTTGACGAACTCGGCTGTCTTGACCAGTTCGGGCACGATCTGCACGGCACTGGCACCGGTGCCGATCACCGCGACGCGTTTGCCGGCGAAATCATAATCGTGATCCCAGTCGGCGCTGTGAATCTTATGTCCGCCAAAGGTGTCGATACCTCGGATGTCGGGCAACGTGTGGTCGGCCAGCGGGCCCGAGGCCAGCACAACGGTGCGGGCATGGAACTGCTTGCGGCCCTTGGTCATTGCCGTCCACACTCCGGTGTCCTCGGCAAACGAAAGCCCGGTGATCTCGGTGTCGAACCGGATGAGCCGCCGCAGACCGAACTGATCGGTCAGGTCCTCGATATGTGCGCAGATCTCGCTGCCGGTGGGGTAGGCACGCGACCAGGACGGATTCTTGACGAACGAGAACGAGTACAGCAGCGACGGGATATCGCAGGCCACACCGGGATAGGTGTTATCCCGCCAGGTCCCGCCGACTCGGTCGCTGCGCTCGACGATGACGATGTCCTCGACGCCGGCCTGGGTGAGTTTGATGGCGGCACCCAGCCCGGTGAAGCCGGCACCGATGATCAGTGTGTCGTGAATCGTCATATCAGGCCGCCGGCTTGTAGGTCAGTTCCTTGAACCAGGACGGGATCGGTCGCAGCAGGGCGCGGGGGTAGCGGTCGCTGGCCCAGACCGCTGGATTGGCCACCCAGTGGTACGGGTTGCGCGGGTTGACCACCATCCTGGCGTGCAGCTTGAGGATCTGATACGTCGGTACCCGCCAGGTGTATTCACTGCGGCTGCCGAGTTCCTTGAAGCGCAGCATCGCCTTGTATAGCCGTTCGGGTTCCAGCCCCATCCCGACGATGTTGTTGCGCATCCGGTTCAGTAGTGGGACGTACATCAGCGCACCGATGATCACCCCGGGTGTCGCGACGTTACCGACGAACTCGATGGCGAGCTTACGGGCGCTGGCATTGCCGATCATGTTCAGTACTTCGAAATCGACGGCGATGTGCCGGGATTCGTCGTTGTTGATCTTCTCGAACACCTGATGGCAGACGGGGTCGTCAACCTCGTCGAGCAGGAATTTCAGCAGCGCGCCGTCCAAGGCCACTTCGAGCATGGGGATGACGGTGCCCAGAATGGCCAGCGACATCCCGTCGGCGTAGGCGTCGAGCCACTCGATGGCCAACCGGATGTTGACGTTTGGTTCGGGCATCTCGTCGCCGTCGATCATGCCCCACCGTTTCATCAGGGCCAGTTCGGCATTGGCGTGCCGCTGCTCTTCGGCATGGAAGTAACGGTAGATCTCCGCCAGGGTGGGGGTAGGGGCCTTCTTGGCCAGCGCCGCAAATCCGCGTGCACCGACGTTCTCGATCCAGCACAGATCGGCCATGAACGCCTTGAGCTTCGGTCGGAACTCGTCGCTGATGGTCTCCGCACCCGGCGCATCCCAATCGATATCAGCCAGTGCCCACTGGCGGTCTTTGATCTTGGCGAGCATCGTGTCCATATCGATAGCCATGAGCCTCTTTCTTTTGTGTGGTGTTACGAGCTGACAGCACTACCGAGTCGAGAGACCAGCCCGACGGTGCGGGTGAAGGTGGTCGGAGCCAGACGTTTGATACCCCAACCGATTTTGGCGTCCAGTTGTGGCATGCAGTACAGACCGCCGCGGTCGTAGGTATCCAGACACATCCGGGCGGTGCGTTCGGCGGAGATCCCGGTCCACCGCATCAGCCAGTCGGCCAGGTCGGACGATTCGTTGGTGATGCGGCCGGCGTTGACGATATTGGTCTTGACAAAAGTCGGGCACAGCACGGTGACATGCACACCGCTGCCGGACAGTTCGGCGGCCAGCGTCTCCGAGAGCGACAACACTGCCGCCTTGCTGACGTTGTAGGCGGCCATCCCCGGTGCGGCGCCAAAGGAGGCGGCGGAGGCGACATTGATGATCCCGCCCCGGCCCGCGTCGCGCAGGATCGGGGTGAACACATGGCAGCCGTGGATCGGGCCCCACAGGTTCACCCCGAGAGTCCAGGCCCAGTCATCGAGTGGGATATCGCCGATCGGTCGCCCGCCCGCGCCGACGCCGGCATTGTTGACGACCAGCGTCGGGGGTCCGTCGAACCATGTTTGTGCTTGGGCGGCAAGGTCTTTGACGTCATCGATCTGTGTGACATCGCAGCGTAGGGCGATCGCCGTGCCACCCTGGTCGTGGATGGTTTCGACGGTGGACTGCGCAGCGGAGATGTCCAGATCGCTGCAGATCACCCGGTTTCCGCGGGTGGCGAGCTCGATGGCGAAGGCCGCGCCGATGCCACTGCCGGCGCCAGTGATCAGCGCATCACCATCTCGGCTGCGTTTCGTCATTCCGAACATGTGCTGGCCTCCAAGGATTCGATGACAAAGTCGGCGGCGTAACGCATGGCCGCTGTGGCCTCGGGCGCCAGCCGGGGTAGTGCTTGGAAGACGTGCACCTGATCGGGCCAGATCTGGAGTTCGCAGTCGCCGCCGCCGGCGCGAATATCCTCAGCCAGGTGGTGTGCGTCCGCGACGAGCATCTCTGCGCCTCCGGCCTGGATCAGGGTCCGGGGGAACGGGGCCGACCTGGTGGTGACGTCATGGCGTAGCCGTGGGTGCGTGGGATCGATTTCGCCGCAATACAACCGGACCAGCCGGGAGGCATCGGCTGCCCTGATCGCCGGATCGGGCCGCAGTCGTTCCTGCTCGCGCGCCCGGTGGAACGTCAGGTCGGCCAGCGGTGAGAACAGCACCACTGCTGCGGGCCGAGGGGTGGCCTTGTGCAGTAACAGATCGACGGCGAGGTGACCACCGGCGGAGTCTCCTGCGATGACGATCCGCTGTGCTGGGAGTGCGCAGACAGAACGTAGCCAGTCCCAACCGGCGTGGGTGTCGTTCGAGGCGGCGGGGAATCGGTGCCGGGGGGCGAGCCGGTAGTCGAGGCAGAACACCGGCAGCCCGGTCAGTTTCGACAGCCAGGACGTCAGCCGTCGATGGGTTCGTGGTGAGCACAGCGCGTATCCGCTGCCGTGCAGGAAGTAGATGGCCGATCCGGTGTCGGCGGCGCTGTTGACACCGTGGGCCCGTACCCATTCGCCGACGACCCGGCGACCATCGGGCAGCGTGACGTCGACAGGTTCGACGTCGGTTCCCGCCATCCTCGGACCGAAGCTGTTCATGATGTTCGCCACGATCTGGCGGGACAGCCACAGACTCCAGCCCGCTCCGGTGGAAGCATCGCGCTGATCCGACGCAACGTCTGGGCGCTGATATCCGCCGCGATGCGAGAGCGAATCGAGCCCCGTATCGCAGTGCCGTTCGGGTTCGTTGGTAGCTGGGTCGGTGACGGTACCGGTGCTGGCATCCGCGGCCTCCTGTCTGGCTCGGTGGGCATGTCGAATGCAACGGCAAATAGTGACATTTGTCAATGACAACATTGGCAAACGAAGACATTGCTCAGTGAATATTTGACGGCCCGATCGACTCTTCCGCCCCATCCGCACCGTCGGCATCTGGCGTCTTTCGATGGCTTGACGCTGTCGGTGGGTGGGTGTTTACTCGCCGTATCGAACATATATTCGAACACAGGAACAATTGACCGTGCTGGGAGGTGGGCGATGACGGCGGCACTTGCTCTCGATCAACCGCGAAATGACCGCGCTGAGCAGCTACAACAGCTGCGTCGTCAGATGGCGGCCGTCTCCGGGAAGGTGGGTGCCGGCCGCCGCGGTCAGGATAGCAACAGCGAGGTGCTTCCCGGCTCAGAAAGTTTGCTACCAGTGCCCGAATCGCTGGTGGAACTGCTGCCCGCCGGGTTGCCGAGGGGGGTGGTGGCTGTGCTGTCAGGGGCTCGGTCGCTTCCACTGAGCATGGCGGCCGCGGTGACTGCTGCGGGCGGACATGTGGCGATCGTCGGCCACGCCGGCGCCGGTCTTCTGGCCGCCGCGGAGATGGGGGCTGACCTGAGCCGGTTGGCGATGATCCCCAATCCGGGGACCGATCCGGTCGAAATCGCCGCCGTGCTGATGGACGGGATGGACCTGGTGGTGCTGGGCCTGGGCGGGCGCACGGTAGCGCCGACCCGAGCCAGGGCGGTGACGGCTCGCGCCCAGCACAAAGGGTGCACCCTGCTGGTCACCGGTGGCGATTGGCAGGGCGCCCCGATCCGGCTGGACGCCAGGGTCTGCGGGTACGAGATGTCAGGTGGTCCGGTGCCCGGTTTCGGCCGGATCAGCCGGGTGCGGTTGGCGATGCGGGCCAGGGGGCGGATTGTCGGGCCTGGAACACGGGTGAGCACCAGGGTGGGTTGACATGTCCTCGAGGGTTCTGGCGATCTGGTGCATGGACTGGCCTGCGGTGGCGGCTGCGGCGGCGGCCGGGTTACCGGCAACTGCCCCGGTGGCGGTGACGTTGGCCAACCGGGTGATCGCTTGTTCGTCGGCAGCCCGCTCGGCCGGAGTGCGTCGCGGGCTGCGCAGGCGGGAATCGCAGGCCCGTTGTCCGCAACTGCATGTGGTCGCCGCCGACCCCGGTCGTGATGCCCGCTTCTTCGAAGGGGTGACAGTCGCGGTGGACGATCTGGTGCCGCGCGCGGAGGTGCTGCGTCCCGGGCTCCTGGTGCTGTCGGTTCGCGGGGCGGCGCGCTATTTCGGATCCGAACACGCTGCCGCGGAGAAGCTGGTCGACGCGGTGGCGACGGCAGGCGCCGAATGTCAGGTCGGGATCGCCGATCAACTGCCCACCGCTGTTTTCGCGGCCCGTGCCGGTCAGGTCATCGAACCGGGCGGGGATGCGGTGTTCCTGTCTGCTTTGTCGATTCGACAGCTGGCAACCGAGCCAAGCCTGTCCGCAGCCGGCCGCGATGACCTGGTGGACCTGTTGTGGCGCATGGGGGTTCGCACCATGGGGCAGTTCGCGGCGCTGTCGCGGGCTGATGTCGTGTCGCGATTCGGCGCGGATGCGATGCTGGCGCATCGGCTTGCCCGTGCCGAGCCGATGCGGGGCCCGTCGGGGCGTGAACCACCAGCTGAGCTGGATGCCGTTCTGGACTGCGACCCGCCGATCGACCGGATCGATGCCGCCGCGTTCGCCGGGCGATCATTGGCCGGTCAACTACACCGAACCCTGGAGTCGGCCGGTGTCGGCTGCACCAGGCTCGCCATTCACGCCGTCACCGCTAACGGAGAAGAACTGAGCCGGGTGTGGCGGTGCGCTGAGCCGTTGACCGAGGACGCCACGTCCGATCGGGTCCGTTGGCAGTTGGATGGCTGGCTGAACAGGCGCAACGCCGGCGACAGGCCGACTGCTCCCATCACCACCCTGCGGTTGCAGCCGGTGGAAGTGGTTTCCGCTGGTGCGCTGCAACTGCCGCTGTGGGGTGGCGCCGGTGACGATGACCGGCTGCGGGCCAGACGTGCGCTGATCCGGGTGCAGGGTCTCCTTGGTCCCGAAGCCGTGCAGATACCGGTGCTCAGCGGTGGTCGTGGACCTGCCGAGCGCATCACCCTCACCCCGTTGGGCGACGAACTTGTTCCGCGTGCCGACCCCAACCAGCCGTGGCCGGGGCGGTTACCGGAGCCGTCGCCGACGGTGCTGCTCGATGACCCGGTGGAACTGCTTGATGTGCAAGGTAATCCGGTCCGGGTCACCGGACGCGGCCTGTTCTCAGCCGAACCGGCGAAGCTGGATTCCCCGGCAGAGTCGCGTTGTCCTACCCACGCCGGCCGGTTGCGGTGGTGGGCAGGGCCGTGGCCGGTCGACGAACGCTGGTGGGACCCCAAAGCGGAGCAGGCAGGTCGTACCGCGCGTGTTCAAGTCTTGTTGGAAAGTGACTCCGCTGCAAGCGAATCCGGTCCTGCACTGCTGCTGTGCTACCGGCGTAGTCGATGGTATGTGGAGGGGGTTTATGAGTAGCCCCAGATGAAGTTGATCAGCCGAATCGGCGGGCATACGGCCCGACCCGTTCGATGAACCGGTCGAAGAACACCGTCGGCAGCGGTTCGGTGGCTCCTGCCGCTCCGGCCCCAGCTGGACCGGAGATGGCGATCGCCGCGTTGGGTGGGCGTCCCCAATGTCCGTTCCAGTCGGCGATCGTCATACCCCTGGTCAGGGTGCCGTCCAGTTCGACATCGACGGTGGTCGTCCGGGTCGTCACCAGCGAGGGGTCCAGCGCCACGGCGGCGGCGAAGGGGTCGTGTAAGTGCGCCAGATAGCCTTCGCCCTGGTCGAAGTGGAACTCGAAGTAGAACCGCACCGCGTCTTCGAGAACCCGGATCAAAGGGTTGGGCGCCGACGAACGGGAACCCCGTTCGTCGAGCACGCTCATGGTCATGGTGTGAGAGTCAGCCGCTGAGGCCAACCGCGCCAGGATCGCCGGGGTCAGTGCAATGTTCTCGGTGAGATTCAGGCCGCACACGATGGGACGCTCGGCGACTCCGGGAATCTCGGCGTTACCCCAGGCGGCGAAAACTTCTGCCGCAGCCTCGGGATCGACGGCGATATTCCACTCCGACACCGGGGTCGTGTTACCGCGGTAGTCGAAAGCCCCGCCCATGATCACCAACCGTCGCAGCAAGGTGGGCAGTGCCGGTTCGGCGCGCAGTGCCAACGCGAGGTTGGTCAACGGCCCGGTGACCAGGCCGACCAGCTCGCCGGGATAGGCGTGCGCTGCCAGCACCCACGCTTCGGCGGAATCGTGGGTGGTCGCCACCCGATCGGTGGGCGGCAGTTCGGCGTACCCCAACCCGGCCGGGCCGTGGGTGTCCTCCGCCGTGCGCAACGGTGTGCTCAACGGCTGGGCCGCGCCGCAGGACACCGGCACGCCGGAGACCTGCAAGAGTTCGAAAAGGCCGAGGTTGTTGCGGCATACCTGGTCTACCGGAACGTTGCCTGCGGTCGAGGCGACGCCGACAAGTTCCGCATCGTCGCTGGCCAGCAGATAGGCCAGTGCAAAAGCATCGTCCACGCCGGTGTCGACGTCGGCGAAAACCGGAAGCGGAGACACCGCGGATGGGCCTGCCGCAGCGGTCATTCCGCAGACCCTACCGTCACACCACCGCCTGTACTGACGCGTGCGTTACCAGTGCACCCCGGGCACCCGCCGTACCACCGACTTCACCGGTCGCGGCACCCGAAGCCCGCGCACCGCACGCGCGGGGGGTTTCGGGCGCCTGATTCTCTGGGGTCGTTCGGCCGTCGGTTCCGCAGTATCCACCCCGCGGGCGGCCGCCGAGTCCGGATATCCCAGATACACCTGATGCAGCACGCGCCGCGACAACTTCGGGGTGAGATACCGCCCGGCGTCGGCCAGGGTGCCCAACGGGGTGTCGATCCGGACCGGCTTGTCGACCAGTCCACGCACCACCATCGCTGCAGCATGTTCGGCGCTGATCGCGGGAATGGGGTTCAGTCGCTGCGACGGCGCGATCATCGGGGTCGAGACCAACGGCATGTGAATGGTGGTGAAAGTGATGTGATCTGACAGGGTTTCGGTGGCCACCACCTCGGCGAACGCATCGAGTGCGGCCTTGCTCGGCAGATACGCCGAGTACCGCGGGGTGGTGGACTGCACACCCGCGCTGGACACATTGACCACATGCCCGAACCGGCGTTCCCGCCAATGTGGCAACAGCGCCAACACCATCCGGACCGCACCGAAGTAGTTGACCGCCATCACCCGCTCGTAATCGTGCAACCGGTCGGTGGAAGCGTCCACCGACCGACGAATCGAGCGGCCCGCATTGTTCACCAGATAATCCACGTGGCCGAACTGACCGAGGATGTCCTTCACCGTGTGGTCGACCGATGCCGAGTCGGTGACATCGCAGGTAAAGGCATAGGCCTGTCCGCCGTCGGCACGGATCTCGGTGACCAGATCGTCAAGTGCGTCAGCGTTGCGGGCCAGGGTGAACACCGTGGCACCACGCGCCGCGACGGCGACCGCCGAGGCCCGTCCGATCCCGCTGGAGGCGCCGGTGATGATGACATGCCGACCTGCCAGTGGATCAGACACCTCGTTGCGACGGGCGCGGTCCGGGTCGAGATGCTGGGCCCAGTACCGCCACAGTGCAGGTGCGTACGAGGCAAAGTCGGGCACCGTGATTCCGGTGCCGTGCAGCGCATTTCGGGTGTTGTCGGTGGTGAACGTCGGAGCCAGGTCGACGACGTCGAGAATCTCGGCGGGAATGCCGAGCTGGGTGACGGCCATATTGCGCCACACCTTGGCGCGCCCGCGGGCCGCCAGGAATGGCGCGGAAACGGCTCGCGGCAGCGTCGCACGCAGCGGAGGCAGCCCGGCCGTGCGTGCCAGCGCGCGGTAGATCCCGCGCAGACCGATGGACTCGGGCGCCGTCAGGTGGAAGGTCTGACCGTCCCAACCGCCCAAGCGCAGCAGCGCGACCAGGGCGTCGGCGACGTAGTCGACGGGCACGATGTTGGTGCGACCGGAATCGGGCAGCACGATCGGCGTCACCTTCGGGAGCACCGCGAGCCGGGCGAGCACCCCGAAGAAGTAGTAGGGCCCGTCGACCTTGTCCATCTCGCCGGTGTG
This sequence comes from Mycobacterium sp., assembly GCF_965229105.1. GTDB lineage: Bacteria > Actinomycetota > Actinomycetes > Mycobacteriales > Mycobacteriaceae > Mycobacterium. Next base: position 5,679,538 of record NZ_OZ245858.1, on the reverse strand, counting down.
CGAATCGCCGACCACCACCGCTGGCCGATACACCCGATAACGCAGCCCGGGTGTGCTTCGCACCAGCTGCTCGGCCTCGAATTTCGTTCGGTGATACGGCGTTGGCAGCTCTTGGGCGACATCGAAATCGTTCTCGGTGTACTCGCCGGGAAAGGTGCCTGCCACCGCGATCGATGACACGTGGTGCAGTGTGGCGTCCAGCGTCGTGGCCAGGCCGATCACCGCGCGCGTGCCCTCGACATTGGCGGCCCGCTGCTCGGCTTCCCCTGCGGTGATGTCGTAGATTGCCGCGCAGTGCACCACCGCGTCGACGGAGTCCAACTCGCCGACGGTCTGATCGGACAGTCCAAGGCCAACCGCGGTCAGGTCACCGACCAGCGGTTTGGCGCGCTCACCCCACCGATGAACGAGACGCTCGAAGCGGGCCAGTGACTCGCGACGGACCAGCACCCACACCAGTGCGTCGGGTTCGGTCTCCAGTATCCGGGTGATCACCCGGCTGCCGATAAACCCGGTACCGCCGGTAACGACATAATGCATGCGAGCCATCGTGGCCGGTCACTGGGCAAACGTCAACAGCCTGTTGCCCGATCGCGCAACGCGCAGGAAAGGCTAGGCGCCGAAGTCGGTGATCCCATCCCAATTGACCAGCCTCCACCCGGTGACGGGGTTGCCCTGAATCACCACGCGACCCACATTCGGCAGGGAATGGTCGGTCAGCAGATTGTTTCTGCCGTTCTTCACATTCATCAATGTCCACAGCATGATCGACGCACTATGGGCGAAGGCGATGGGATTTTTATCGCCGCTGTCGTAGATCTTCTGGACCGCTGTGGTGAAGTCGTTATTGAACTGGTTGCCGTTGATCGACTCGGGAATCGCCGCGTTGCGGTCGCCTTTGAGCCAGGCCGCCGGCGCCATGAAATAGGCCAACAACGCGGCACCGCCGGATTGTCCCTCGAACCGACCTGCCGCTATTTCATTGAGCCCCGGCAGCACCTGTACCTGCTTGTCGAGATCTTTGGCAAGTGGTGCGGCAGTTTCCTGGGCGCGAAGCAATGCTGAGGCGTAGATGCCGTCATAATCATTGCCGCGCAGTTCATTTGCGACCTGCTGCGCCTCCTGTTCACCTTTCTCGGTGAGACCAGGGCCAGGCACCGCGGTGTCGATCACGCCGGCGGCGTTGGCCTCCGATTCGCCATGCCGAACGAAGGTCAGAGTGATCGACCGAGGCGCGGGCGGCGTGGAGCTGCACGCGCCGAGCACGATCGCAGCCGCAGCGACCGCGGCCGCTTTGCCAAGAACTCTTCGAGTTAGGTGTGGCATCTAGCTCCGTCTTTTCGGCCTGCCCAGATATCCCTCCTGGGTCACGGTACATACCAGTGCGCCGGCGCGGTTGTAGATCGCACCAAACCCCAGACCTCTGCCTCCGACCGCACTCGATGACCGCTGGTCATAGAGCAACCAGTCGGAGAAATCGACCGGCCGGTGAAACCACATCGCATGATCGAGCGAGGCCATCTGTTCGAGTGTCTGCCACGTCTTGCCGACGCCGACCTGTACCGCATCGAGAATCGACCAGTCGCTGACATAGGCCAGCAGGCAGTTCGCCAGCAACGGATCGCGGTGCACGTTCGGCGGCACCACCTCGTCGGCCCGTATCCACAACCGGCAGACCGCCTCGGCCGGCGGTGGCCCATCCACCGAGATGCGGGGCGGGGGGTCGATATAGCGCATCTCGAAGGCCGGGTGCCTGACCTGTGTGCTGTAAGCCTCACCGGAGTATGGCGCGAGTTGGTCGGCGATCGGGATCAACGTTTCCGGCGCTGCCACCTCTGGCATCGGCTGCTGGTAGTCGTCGCCGTCGATCGCTTCGATGAAGGACAGCACAGCCTCCATGATCAGCACACCGCCCTGCCTGGTGGAGACCCGTCGAGTGGAAAACGTCCGGCCCTCCCGCAGCGTGACCACGTCATATTGCAGCGGCGCCCGCGGATTGCCCGGCCGCAGAAACGAGACGTGCAGACTGTGAATCTGGCGCGCAGGCGCCGTGCGTGCGGCGGCCATCATCGCCTGCCCGATCACCTGGCCGCCATACACCCGCACCCGGTCGCCAACGGTTGGCTGCGGACCGATGTAGGTTCCGCCCCCGACATCCTCTAAAGCGAACAGGTCCAGAATGTCCTTCAACGACTCCGTCACGACCTTTATGTAGCCATGGCCGTTCTGCGGGCACCGAACCGGGTCTGCGCTAATCCCGGCCCCGATAGGGTCAGACCATGCCGATCGATCCCAACGCCGTTGGCGCAACAGCGGACCCGCACACGTTTACCTGGACAGACCGCGACACCATGCTCTACGCCCTCGGCGTCGGCTGTGGCACGGCGGACCTGGCCTTCACCACCGACAACAGCCACGACATCCCGCAGCAGGTTCTGCCGACCTACGCCGTCATCGCCTGCATGGGGTTCCCGGCGATGGCCAAGGTGGGTGACTTCAACTTCGGCCTACTGCTGCACGGATCGCAGGAGATCATCCTGCACGCGCCGCTGCCTGCGGCCGGGACGCTGACGGTTACCTCGGAAGTCGCCGACATTCAGGACAAGGGCGAGGGTAAGAACGCCATCATCGTGGTGCGTGCCACCGGCACCGACCCGGCGACCTCCGAACCGATCGTCGAGACGTTGTCGACGTTCGTGATCCGCAAGGCGGGCGGTTTCGGCGGCGTGCCCGGTGAGCGCGCCGCGGCGCCGGAGATTCCTGACCGCGCGGCCGATTCCCGGACGACGATGCCCACCAGGGAGGATCAGCCGCTGATCTACCGGCTCTCCGGTGATCGCAATCCGTTGCACAGCGATCCGTGGTTCGCGCAGACCCTGGCCGGGTTCCCGCAGCCGATCATGCACGGGCTCTGCACCTATGGTTTCGCCGGCCGGGCAATACTCGCCGACCTCGGTCAGGGCGATGCCTCGCGGATCACCGGGATCAAAGCGCGGTTCACCTCACCTGTTTTCCCGGGCGAGACGTTGACGACATCGATCTGGCGTACCGAACCCGGGCAGGCAGTGTTCACCACCGAGGCGTCGGCGCCTGACGGCTCCGGTGCCCGGTTGGTTCTGGAGGACGGTGTCGCCACCTACACGGGGTAGGCGGTGCGCGGATGCAACCGGGTTCGGTTGGAGCAGCCGAATATCCGCGAACGCCGGTGAACCGCGGCCCGCGTTGACAGGATGGCTGCGGAACGTCCGTACAACGCGGTGCGGGATAGGTGGTAGACGCTGATGAGACTCATAGTTGGTTACCTCGCCACCCCAAGTGGTGACGACGGACTGACGCTCGGAATCCGGCTGGCCCGGACGCTGGAGGCGCGCATCGATCTGTGCATCGTGCTGCCGCCGGACCGGGTGCTGCCCGGCCTCGTCACTGTCGGTGGCTACGACCAGATCCTGGCCGATCAGGCACAGAAGTGGCTCGACGACGCGGCCGCAGGAGTGCCCGAGGATATCGAGGTAGACACCCATATCAGCTTCAACGAGTCCTTCGCCGAGGGACTGATCCAGCAGGCCGCCAGGTTGGAAGCCGAAGCCATCGTCGTCGGTGCGGCCCATGACGGACTGATGGGCCGCTACACCATCGGATCGGTCACCGCCGATCTGCTGTACTCCTCGCCGGTGCCCCTGGCGCTCGCACCGCGCGGTACCCGCTACTCGAAGATCGACCGCGTGCGGGAGGTGACGTGTGCGCTGGGGCAACGCACGGGTGCCGACCTGTTGTTGGAGACGGCGGTACGCGCCAGCGCGGCGGCAGGTACGCCACTGCGGCTGGTGTCGCTGGTGGCCCTCGACCCCATGTACGGATCGCTGCGCGGTGACAACGATTCGGTCCGCGACCGGGCCATCGCACACGCCACCCAGACCTTGGAATCGGCCAAAGATGCTCTACCGGAAGGCTTCCCGGTGGAATCGACGATCGTCGACGGTCCGACCGTCGAGGCCGCGGTCAACAAGCTCGAATGGCGCGACGGCGATATCATCATGGTCGGGTCCAGTCGCCTTGGCGCACCGCGCCGACTGTTCCTTGGTTCGACGGCGGCCAAGATGCTGCGGGTTCTGGAAGTTCCGATGGTTGTCGTACCCAGGGAGCAGTTCACCGAGGAGGACCTACCATGACCGATGCCGCAGCCGATGGCCTCACAGTGATCGAGGAACAGTCCGGGGTGGTCTCGAAAGGGCTGGCCGCCGGTAAGGTCGGCACCTTCTCCGGTGCCATCCTTGGTATTTCATCGGTGGCACCCGGCTACACGCTGACCGCAAGTATCGGCCTGATCGTCGCGGCCGTCGGATTGAAGATGCCTGCGATCCTGATCGCCGGCTTCATCCCGATGTTCCTGACTGCCTACGCCTATCGTGAGTTGAATTCCCGGGCCCCAGACTGCGGCGCGTCATTTACCTGGTCCACCAAGGCATTCGGCCCCTACGTCGGTTGGATGTGCGGTTGGGGCATGGTGATCGCCACCATCATTGTGTTGTCCAATCTGGCTGCGATCGCTGTGGAGTTCTTCTATCTGTTCATCGGGCGGGTGCTCAACAACCCTGATATCGCCGAGCTGGCGAGCAACAAAGCGATCAACATCGTCACCACCTTGGTTTTTCTGGCGATCGCCACCCTGATCGCCAGTCGCGGCATCACGACCAGCGAGCGGGTTCAATACGTGCTGGTCGGATTTCAGATGACCGTGTTGGTGGCATTCGCCGTCACCGCCCTGGTCCATGTCGGCGCCGGTGACGCCCCGGCCGGCCTGAGTTTCGACCTGGGCTGGTTCGATCCGTTCTCCGGGCTTGCGATCGGCGCCTTCATCATTGGCGTCACCGGTTCGATATTCGCGTTCTGGGGCTGGGACACCTGCCTGACCCTCGGTGAGGAGTCCAAGGACCCGACCAAAGTGCCCGGTCGAGCCGGATTGCTTTGCGTGGTCACCATTTTGCTGACCTATCTGCTGGTCGCCGTCGCGGTGATGATGTACGCCGGGGTGGAGGAGGAAGGCCTCGGCCTGGGCAATGAGGAGAACGCCGATAACGTCTTCGGCGCGCTGGCCGACCCGGTGCTCGGCTCATGGGGTGGGCCGTTGTTGTTCCTCGCGGTGCTGGCGTCATCAGTGGCCAGCTTGCAGACCACCTTCCTGCCGGCAGCCAGGGCGATGCTGGCGATGGGCGCCTACGGCGCTTTCCCGAAGAAGTTCGCCGAAGTAAGCCCGCGGTTCCTGGTACCTGCCTTCAGTACCGTGACAGCAGGTGTCGTCACCGGTGTGTTCTACACCGTGGTCAGCCTGCTCTCGGAGTCGATCCTGCTGGATACCATTGCCGCACTGGGCATCATGATCTGCTGGTACTACGGCATCACGGCGTTCGCGTGTATCTGGTATTTCCGTCGCGAGCTGTTCGCCAACGTCCACAACGTCGTGTTCAAACTGCTCTTCCCGCTGCTGGGCGGCATCATGTTGGCCGCGGTGTTCGTCATCTCGATCAAAGAGAGCATGAACCCGGAGAACGGCAGCGGGACCGCCATCGGCGGCATCGGCCTGGTGTTCTTTCTCGGCTTCGGCATCCTGCTTCTGGGGGCAGTGTTGATGATGATCATGCGGTTCCGTAGCCCGGACTTCTTCCTGGGCCGCACGCTGCGTCGCGGCACCCCGGTGCTGGACGACGTCAGCGCGAATTAACAGCTCTCAGAACCGAATCGACAAAATATCGGATATCGGCCGACGCGGTGTCGTCGGTGTGCCGTGATCGAAGGCAGGTACCCGTCCGACCCGGATGAGCAACTGAGGTACCCCGGCATGGCCGATCAACGTGGCCAGCACTTTCCGTGCCGACGGGTCTTCGGTCAGATGGGTGACAGTGCAGGTGGCCAGGCCGGCCAACGTGCACTCAAGTAATACCTGCGACAGTGCCTCACCACACTCCAGGGCGGCCGCACGGGAGTCGTCCGGGGTCGACAAGGCAAGCACCAAGGACTCGTCGTGGGTGATTGCCGGCCGTCGGTCCCCGGCCGGGCCGACCGGGAAGTGCCGGTTTATCTCAACCCGATCCGCTTCGGGCACCGAAGGTAACGAGGTGCGCGGTATCCCGGAATCCAGCCCGAAAGGCGCTGTCCACCAGTCGAGGTCGTCGTGGTAGCCAGGATCGAGGCGACGGGCGGCCTCATTCACGCGCGATGCCTCGACGAGATCTGGCCGTTCTTCGTCCACCAGCACATCCAGGCGCACCTTGGTGGTGGCCAGCGCCTGCCGTAAGGCCGATTCGACCGGTCCGAAATTCACCGGGGCCCGAAACGGTAGCCGGTCAGTGCGTCGCACCACGATCGCGTCGGCGATGAGCTGGGCGGAATCTGCCGGATAGTCCAGAGGGCTCAAGGTCAGTGTCGCCAGGTGTTCGGCGTTGTCCGGGCTGGGGAATCGCTCGATGATCGTGCGTCGACCCGCCGCGGCCAGCGCCACCCGTACGTGATCCAGCATGGCCCCACAGCTGATCAACGCCTCGCGCCCGGAGCTGTCGGTATGCCGGACGGTGCGTCCCCGGGCGACGTACAGCCGCAGCTCGTGTCCGTCGGTGACCCACTGCCAGGGTTGGGTGTTGTGCAGTGACGGCGCCCGAGAGGCCAGCTCGACCGCGCATTTGATGAGATCGGTATCCACCACCTGATGAGGCATTATCACCACCGTTTCCGTCGCCGACTGCGATTGTTTCCGGTGATGCTCGGCGCTACCAGGGTCGTTGGTCCCCGGCCGTGGGGACGAATGGCAGTGCCCCTAACTGCCCGCGATCAAATCCCTTGGGCCAGTGGGCAACCTCCAATTGAAGGCCAGTGCGGCCAGCCGCAGCACGGTGGCCACCACAGCGCCGACGGCCACACCTATCCACTGCGGACCGAAATAGTCGATCACCACGTAGGTGATCGATCCCAGCATCGCCGGCACGGCGTAGAGGTCGTCGGGCCCCATCAGCAGCGGTATTTCCCTGGCGAGCACGTCGCGCAGGACACCGCCGCCGACGGCGGTGATCATCCCGAGCAAGGCCGCCGCGAACCAGGACGCACCGTGGTCGACTGCGATGGCCGCACCGGCGGTGGCAAAGAATCCCATCCCGATCGCGTCGGCCACCAGCACCGGTCGGCTCATCCGCAGGAACGTCTTGGCGAGCGGAGTGGTCACCGCCACCGCAACGAGGCAGACCGTGATGTTGGGCCAGTGCTCGATGGAAGTGGGCGGGGTGACATCGAGGAAGATATCGCGCAGGACGCCGCCGCCGACGCCGGTCAAGATCCCCAGCGCCGCGATCCCGAACAGGTCGAAACCCTTGCGAACACCAACTATTGAGCCCGAAGCCGCGAATACCGCGATGCCGAAGTAGTTGAGAATCGTTTGTAGCACGGTGTCACCACGTTCGCTCTTCGGCTCTGATCAGCACTTCGTTGATCGCCACCCGGCGGGGGCGCGTCACAATATAGGTGATCGCGTCGGCGACCCCCTAGCCTATCGAACAGATGTTCGATAAACTCGTTCGATGGGCTGGAACGAGGGACCGCCGACCTGGGCCGAGATGGAACGGGTGCTCAACAGCAAGCCCCGTCGCGCAGGCATGCCTTTTGGGAAGGGTGAGGGCGAGCCGATCGGGGACGGCGGCGACTCGCCGGCCTGGTCGCGCAAGCGGCAAGCCTACGAACAGCCGGAGCGCGGCCCGGATCAGGTCTGTTCGACGGTGCCCTACGCCGAATTGCACACCCATTCGGCGTACAGCTTCCTCGACGGGGCCAGCACGCCGGAGGAACTCGTCGAAGAGGCGCAACGGCTGAACCTGCGGGCTATCGCATTGACCGACCATGACGGCCTCTACGGTGTGGTCCGCTTCGCCGAAGCCGCCAGGGAACTGGACGTGCGTACCGTATTCGGTGCGGAGTTGTCGCTGGGCAATGTGGCGCGCACCGAGGAACCCGATCCGCCGGGGCCGCATCTGCTGGTGCTGGCCAGGGGGCCGGAAGGGTATCGGCGGTTATCGCGTCAGCTGGCCACCGCCCATCTGGCCGGTGGTGAGAAAGGCAAACCGCGCTATGACTTCGACGCACTCACCGAGGCCGCGGGTGGGCACTGGCACATTCTGACCGGTTGCCGTAAAGGGCATGTGCGCCAAGCGCTTAACGATGGTGGGCCGGCTGCGGCCGAGGCGGCGCTTGCCGGGCTGGTGGACCGGTTCGGAGCTGATCGGGTGAGCCTGGAACTCACCTGTCACGGGCACCCTCTCGACGACGAACGTAACGCTGTGCTGGCCGGGCTGGCGCCCAGGTTCGGCGTCGGCGTCATCGCCACCACCGGGGCACATTTCGCCGAGCCGAGCAGGGGACGTCTCGCCATGGCCATGGGGGCGATCCGGGCCAGGCAGTCCCTCGACGACGGGGCCGGTTGGCTGGCCCCGCTGGGGGGTGCGCACCTGCGCTCCGGGGACGAGATGGCCAGGCTGTTTGCGCACCGGCCCGACGTGGTCACGGCGGCAGCAGAATTGGGGGAGCAGTGTGCGTTCGGTCTGCAACTCATCGCACCTCAGCTGCCACCCTTCGACGTACCCGACGGCCACACCGAGGGCAGCTGGCTGCGCGAGTTGACGATGATCGGCGCCGCGCAACGCTATGGCCCGCGCGCCGCCGCGCCGCAGGCCTACGCGCAGATCGAACGAGAACTGGCCGTCATCACCCAATTGAAATTTCCCGGCTATTTCCTGGTGGTGCACGACATCACCCGGTTCTGCCGGGAGAGCAAGATCCTGTGCCAGGGTAGGGGATCGGCGGCCAACTCGGCGGTCTGCTACGCGCTCGGTGTCACCCATGTCGACCCGGTGGCCAACGAGTTGTTGTTCGAGCGGTTCCTGTCCCCGGCGCGCGACGGGCCGCCCGATATCGACATCGATATCGAATCAGACCTGCGTGAGCAGGCCATCCAGTACGTCTACCAGCGCTACGGGCGGGACTACGCCGCCCAGGTCGCCAACGTCATCACCTACCGCGGCCGCAGCGCGGTCCGGGATATGGCTCGCGCCCTTGGCTTTTCGCAGGGGCAGCAGGACGCCTGGAGCAAACAGATCAGCCGCTGGAACGGTCTGGCCGATTCCCCGGATGTCGAGGGCATCCCCGAGTCGGTGATCGACCTGGCCATGCAGATCAAGAATCTGCCACGGCATATGGGGATCCACTCGGGTGGCATGGTCATCTGCGACCGTCCTATTGCCGATGTATGCCCGGTGGAATGGGCGCGGATGGAAAACCGCAGCGTCTTGCAGTGGGACAAAGATGATTGTGCGGCAATCGGTTTGGTGAAGTTCGATATGCTCGGGCTCGGCATGCTTTCGGCACTGCACTATGCCATCGATCTGCTGGCAGAGCACAAGGGGATCGACGTGGATCTGGCCACCCTCGATCTGTCCGAGCCTGCGGTCTACGAGATGCTGCAACGCGCCGATTCCGTCGGGGTGTTCCAGGTGGAATCACGGGCGCAGATGTCCACCCTGCCGCGGCTCAAACCACGAGTTTTCTACGACCTGGTGGTCGAGGTGGCACTGATTCGTCCCGGGCCGATCCAGGGCGGGTCGGTGCATCCCTACATCAACAGGCGCAATGGACTGGAGCCGGTGGTCTATGACCACCCGTCGATGGAGCCCGCGCTTCGGAAAACCCTTGGGGTACCACTGTTTCAGGAACAGTTGATGCAGCTGGCGGTCGACTGCGCAGGGTTCTCCGCGTCGGAGGCCGATCAGCTGCGCCGGGCGATGGGCTCCAAACGTTCCTCCGAGAAGATGCGCCGATTACGGGACCGGTTCTACGACGGTATGCGGGAGTCGCACGGTATCACCGGCGATGTGGCCGACCGTATCTACGAGAAGCTGGCGGCATTCGCCAATTTCGGCTTCCCGGAGAGTCATTCGCTGTCCTTCGCGTCGCTGGTGTTCTATTCGTCGTGGCTGAAATTGCATCACCCGGCCGCATTCTGCGCCGCCCTGCTGCGCGCCCAGCCGATGGGCTTCTACTCGCCGCAGTCGCTGGTCGCCGATGCGCGCCGCCACGGGGTGCTGGTACACGGCCCTGATGTCAACGCCAGCCTGGCGCACGCCGATCTGGAGGACGCCGGGAACACGGTTCGCCTCGGGTTGGGGGCGGTCCGCAACATCGGTACCGATCTGGCGGAACGGATTGTCGAAAAGCGGTTGGCTGATGGTCCGTTCACCTCACTGCTTGATCTGACCGGGCGGGTGCAGCTGAGCGTGCCGCAGACCGAGGCGCTGGCGACCGCGGGCGCACTGGGGTGTTTCGGGATCACCCGTCGCGAAGCGTTGTGGGCGGCCGGAGCCGCCGCCACCGAACGACCCGACCGCCTACCCGGGGTGGGCTCGTCGTCGCACACCCCGTCGCTGCCGGGCATGAGCGAGGTGGAACTCGCGGCCGCCGACGTCTGGGCCACCGGCGTCTCACCGGGCAGTTTTCCGACGCAGTTCCTGCGGGCTGACCTGGACGCGCTCGGTGTTGTCCCGGCCGATCAGCTGCTGGCGGTACCCGACGGCACGCGAATCCTGGTGGCCGGTGCGGTGACACACCGTCAGCGACCCGCGACGGCCCAAGGCGTGACCTTCCTCGGTCTCGAAGACGAGACCGGACTGATGAACATCTTGTGCTCACCGGGGGTGTGGGGACGGCATCGCAAGTTGGCGCAGACGGCGTCGGCGTTGGTGATCCGGGGCATCGTGCAGAACGCCACCGGCGCGGTCACCGTGGTGGCCGACCGGATGGGCCCCATCGAGTTGAGAGTGCGGTCGCGTTCGAGAGATTTCCAGTAGCCAGTTCGCGCGACAATGTCAGTGTGACCGTGACCGCGTTGATGCGCTGCGCCGCGGCCGCCGCAGCGATGCTGATGTGCGTCGCACCGGTACCGCAGGCAGTCGCGGTGCCACCGCCGGTGATCGACCCGGGCGCGTTACCGCCGGACGGTCCACCCGGCCCGTCGGCCCCGTTGGTGCAGACCCGGGCGTGCACAGCGACCGGGGTGCTGCCCGACACTGACCCGAGAACCATGTCAGCCGCCCAGGCCTTCATGAATCCCCCGTCGTTGTGGCCCGGCACCGGCCGTGGCGCCGGGGTGACGGTGGCAGTCGTCGACACCGGGGTGTCCCCGTCGGCCAGGCTGCCGCATCTTCGTGGTGGCGGCGACTATCAAGTCGCCGGAGGCGACGGTCTCACCGACTGCGACGCGCACGGCACGATCGTGGCGAGCATCATCGGCGGCGCGCCCGCGGCCTTCGACGGGTTCACCGGAATGGCACCCGACGCCGCCCTGATCTCGATCCGGGAGAACTCCGGCGCGTACAGCCTGCGGGACTTTCTCGGCCAGGAGGCGGCACGCAACGCTGCGTTGGACACCATGGCGCGCGCGGTCGTGCACGCGGCGAACACCGGTGCGGGCGTTATCAACATCTCGATAGGGACGTGCATCCCAGCCGGGCAACCGGCAGACCTCGCCGGACTGGGTGCTGCGCTGCGGTATGCCGCCGTGGACAAAGACGCGGTGATCGTCGTGGCTGCGGGCAACGTCGATGACCGCCGCTGCCACCAGAACCCCGATATCGATCCGGCCAAGCAGACCGATCCGCGTAACTGGAGCGGGGTGGTCACCGTCGACTCTCCGGCCGTGTTCTCCGACTACGTGCTCTCCGTCGCTGCCACCGATGCCACCTACCAACCCGCGACATATCTCAACGGCCAGGAGATGAGCCTGCGCGGCCCGTGGGTCGGGGTCGCGGCACCGGGGGTCTGGGTGCAGGGTTTCAACGATCAGGGCGAATTGATCAACGGCACAGCCAATTCCGAGACCGGTGAGCTCGGCACCATCAGTGGGACCAGTTTCGCCGCCGCCTACATTTCGGGGCTGGCCGCGCTGATGCGGGCGAAGTTCCCCGAGCTGACCGCTGCGGGAGTGATCCAGAAAATCGAGTCCACCGCCCACACGCCGCTCGGGGTTCTCACCAACCGGATGGGCCACGGCGTCGTCGACCCGCACGCGGCAATGGCCGGCGATCCGCTGCCCGCCGAGACGCCGCCCGTGGCCACCCCGCCCCGCACCACCAGACACAAGGAGCTGGGCCTGTTGGTGATCGGCGCCATCATCGCGGTAGGCCTGGTCTACAGCCGGGCCCGTCAGCGGTGATCAGGACGCGCACCTAAGACGGGGTCGTCCACACCTTGTCGATGCTGATCTTGAGTCGCGTGCTGAACCTCGACATGGTCTCGGTCAGGCCGAACCGATCCGACAGCGCACCGAACTTCGCCCAGTACGGTTCGTCCTCGCGGCAGTCCACACCGGTCGCATCCACCGTCGCGGTACCGCCGATCACGATGACACCCCCGCCGCTACCGTCGGAGTCGAGGTTGAGGCTCACCTGCGGGTGCCGCCCGATATGGGCCACCTTCGCGGCGCCCGGCTCGGTGTAGACGAACAGGTCCGAGCCGTCGAAGTAGAACCAGATCAGTTTGGGCACGGGCTGGCCAGATTTCGCCACCGTGGTCAGCCACCCGTACTGGGCGTCGGTGAGGTGGGTGGAAACCTCTTGTGTCAGTTCGGCAGTCATGACGCGAATGTAGTCTCCAAATATGGCCCTCAACCTCAGTGTCGACGAAGTCCTGACCACCACCCGATCTGTGCGCAAACGCCTCGACTTCGAGAAGCCGGTATCGCGCGAACTGGTGATGGAGTGTCTCGAGTTGGCGCTGCAGGCGCCGACCGGGTCCAACGCTCAGGGCTGGCAGTGGGTGTTCGTCGAGGATCCCGCGAAGAAGAAGGCCATCGCCGATATCTACCTCGCGAACGCCACCGAATACCTGGATATGCCGAAGCCGGAGTACGCCGAAGGGGACAGCCGCGGCGAGCGGATGGGTCTGGTCACCGATTCCGCGAAATATCTTGCCGAGCATATGCACGAGGCGCCGGTGCTGCTGGTGCCCTGCCTTGAGGGCAGCATCAAACTGGCGAATGCGATGAGTGCGGGTTTCTGGGGTTCGCTGTTACCGGCCGTCTGGAGCTTCAACTTGGCGCTGCGTTCGCGTGGCCTCGGGTCCTGCTGGACGACGCTGCACCTGGCCAACGACGGTGAGCGCAAGGTGGCGGAGATCCTCGGCATTCCGTACGAGAGGTACCGCCAAGCCGGGCTGTTCCCGATCGCCTACACCAAGGGCACCGACTTCAAGCTGGCCAAACGGCTGCCCGCCGATCAGGTCACCCACTGGGATACCTGGTAGGTCGGAGTTACGCATCGAGTCAGAGCTGGCTGCGAGAAAGTGCGAGTAGCGATCGCACTGAGCTCTGACTCGACGGCTGAGCTGCTACACGGCGCCGGCGAAGCCGTGTTGGCGCCACGCCTCGTACACCACAATCGCCGCCGCATTCGACAGGTTCAGCGACCGGCGTCCCGCGAGCATCGGGATCCGCAACCGCTCGGTGATATGGGGATCGGCGAGAGTATCGGCGTCCAGACCCGTCGGCTCGGGGCCGAACATCAAGACATCACCGGGTAGGTAGCCGACATCGGTGAATGGCGTGCTGGCGTGGGCGGTGAACGCGAACACGCGGTCGGGGGCCAGCGCATCCCATGCGGCTGGCAGCGACGGATGCACCGTCACCGAAGCGAGGTCGTGATAGTCCAGTCCGGCCCGCCGCAACTTGGGTTCGGACAGGTCAAAGCCGAGGGGCTCGACCAGATGCAACTCGACGCCCGTCGCAGCGACCATTCGGATGGCATTACCGGTATTGGGCGCGATACGTGGTGAGTAGAACATCAGCCGGAACATGTACCGATGATGTCAGTACGGGACGGCTGACTTTGCTAGGAGAGTGTTTGGCCTGGTTATTGACGCGGCCGTGGGATCTATCTGTTCAGTAACAACTCTGGAACCGCTCGTCAGGGACTGTCATACTGCTCGGATTGCCAGGCGAATTGCGCCCGGTCGTATCGTCGACGGGTCACATGAGCAGGAAGTCCTATGAGCGAGACGACAGCACAAACTAACAGCGACGCGTTCGGGTCCGACAGCACAACACCGGGCCCGACCCTGTGACTTTGTTTGATCCCCCCGCGGGCGACCAACCCCAGGCGGCCCCGGCTGTGCCCCAGAGTCCCTCTGCGCCACGGCCGGTGAAGCGCCCGGGCCGGTTGGCGGTGTCGAACTGGCCGGTCCGGTGGAAAGTCGTCGCGATCGCCTTGGTGCCACTGCTGTTGGCCGCGGTGTTTGGTGGTGTCCGGATTTACAGCAGTATCACCGAAGCCCGCACGCTCAGTGTCGCCGCGGATCGCGCGAAACTGGTGCCCGATATCAACGCGTACATGGCGGCGCTGGAGAACGCCTTGGTCACCGACGCAGCCGGTGGCGACAACGCGAACGCGGTCGCCGACTACACCGCCCGCAAAGCGGATCTGCAGCAGAGCTTGGACACCACCGACCCGCAGTCCGATGTCCGGTTGGCGGTGACCACGCTGATCAACTACGGCACCGATCTGATGGGCCGGGTCGCCAACAAGCAGGTCGACCTGTTGCAACAGGTGAGCATTTTCGCGCCGTTGTTGCTGACCGCCGAGACGGCGATCACCGGGTCGGTGCGGGTCGATGACGAGACCCTGCGACTCCAGGCCGAAGGGCTGTCCCGGGCGGTGGGTGCCCGCGGTCAGATGGCCATGCAGAGAATGCTCGTCGAGCGTGGTGGCGATCTTCCCGAGCCCGCTCTGCGGTTGCGGATGATCGGACTCGCCGGTACCGAGCCGTCGACGGTGACCGGGATGAGCCAACTACTCGGCGGCGCGTCGGAAAAGGCCGGCACGTTGCGCTCGGAGCTGGTGCAACGGCAGACGTTGTTATCGGATCCTGAAGCGCAATTGGTGGCCAACCCGCAGCTGCTGGAGTCCATCCAGACCACCGATCAGATCGCCCAGGATCTGATCAACTCCACCACGTCGACGATCACCAGCTCCGTTGATGCCGAGGCGGCTCACCAGCGCAGCAACGCGATTCGAGACGCCGTCGTCGTTCTCGCCGCCATCCTGTTCGTGCTGGTCATCGTGTTTGTGGTGGCTCGGTCATTGATTCGACCGCTACGCACCCTGCGCGACAGCGCACTGAAGATCGCTCACGAGGACCTGACTCAGGAAATCGAGCGGGTCAAGGCCGGCGACGAACGCGAGCCGGACCCGCTGCCCATCCACACCACTGAGGAAATCGGCCAGGTGGCCCATGCGGTGGACGAACTGCATACCCAGGCGCTGCTGCTCGCCGGTGACGAGGCCCGCCTGCGGGTGATGGTCAACGATATGTTCGAAACCATGTCCCGGCGGAACAAAACGCTTGTGGACCAACAACTTTCGCTGATCGATCGGTTGGAGCGCAACGAGCAGGACCCGGAGCGGCTCGACAGCCTGTTCCGGTTGGACCACCTCGCCACCCGGATGCGGCGAAACGGCGCGAACCTGCTTGTGCTCGCGGGTGCCCAGGTCTCTCGCGACCAGGCCGCCGCGGTTCCCCTGGCATCGCTGATCAACGCGGCGGCCTCCGAGGTCGAGGACTATCAACGGGTCGAAACCGGCGCGGTGCCCGACGCATCAATGCTCGGTTCGGTGGCGGGTGACGCTGTGCATCTACTGGCCGAGCTGATCGATAACGCGCTGCGGTATTCGCCGCCGTCGGAGCAGGTGCGGGTGACCGCGGTGCACACCAGCGACGGCGGCATGTTGATCGACGTCGACGACGCCGGGCTCGGGATGACCGAGGCCGATCTGCGGATCGCCAATATGCGGCTCAACGCCGGCGGCGAGGTCAGCCCCGACAACACCAGGCATATGGGTCTGTTCGTGGTCGGCAGGTTGGCCCGCCAGCACGATATGTATGTCCGGTTGCTTGCACCGGCCAGTGGTTCTGGCACCACCGCGCAGCTCTATGTACCGCCCGGGCTCTGGGAGGGCGCAGCGGTACCGTCCGCAACGCCGGAGTCGCCCGAGGACGTCGCGGTAGCGGATGACGTCGAAGATGTTGCGGCCGAAGATGTTGCGGCCGAAGATATTGCGGCCGAAGAGCCGACCGTCTCACCTGCCGCTGCCGATCAGGTTGAGGTCCCGGTATCGCTGTTCGAGTCGGCCGGACCCATTCTGGACGCGTCGGTGACGCTGTTACCGCGCCGCAGTCCCGGCTCGAGCGGGATCACCGGCGTGCCTGCGGACAACCCCTTCCAGGAAGCTGCCCCCGCTGCACCGTCGGGCAAACGGCCCCTGCCGGTGCCGTGGTGGATGGAGTCCGAATCCGAGCAGGCAGAGCAGCCGTCCGACGAGACTCCTGCGGACGAAACTCCGGTAGAGGTACCGCCCACACCGGAGGCGCCGGCGAATACATCCGGATTCTTCGCCTCCCGAAGGCGTGCACGGCAGGAGGCCGCTCAGGCGGCCGAGTCAGTCGCCGTACCCGAGGCAACGCCGGAACCGGAGCCGGAACCTGAGCCGCAACCTGAGCCCGTATACGTGCCCGATGACCTCGTCGACACCATCTCGATCGATATCAGCGATATGAACCGGCTGGCCGCCGAAATGTCGGCACCCCACTCGACCAGTTCCGGGCCCGACTGGATTTACCAGAACATGGTCAACGAGTGGCTCGTCAATCCCGATGAGATCGATGCGCAGCCGCAGGACTGGAAATCGGTGTGGGACAACGGTTGGGCGGCCGCCGAGGAGGCCGAGAGCAAGCCCGTCGAATCGCATACCGAGCAGGGTCTGCCGATGCGTGCCCCCGGAGCCAGGCTGATTCCCGGTGGAACAGCTA
The DNA here is from genome assembly GCF_965229105.1 of Mycobacterium sp. Taxonomy (GTDB): domain Bacteria; phylum Actinomycetota; class Actinomycetes; order Mycobacteriales; family Mycobacteriaceae; genus Mycobacterium. The sequence goes on along the minus strand of NZ_OZ245858.1, from coordinate 5,662,654 downwards.
ACGTCGCAGCTGGTGGTCTCCGCAACCGCGGGCCCAACGAGGAGAACGGGGTAGCATCGAACGGCGGCGCCCACCTCGGCCCGGACGTTTCGGAGACGGGGGAGCCGCAGGCTCCTGAACGCGACCCCGACGCGATCCGCACCTCGATGAGCAACCATTTCGGGGGTGTGCGTGCGGCACGGTCGCAGGCTCGCAACTCAACTCAAGGACTCGATCACGAATGAGCGTGCCAGGTTCGTCGCAGGAGAATCCTCATGACTGGCTGGTGTCGCGGTTCGCCCGTGACATCCCCGGCGTCGCACACGCCGTGCTGGTATCGGTCGACGGGCTGCTGATCGCGGCCAGTGAGCATCTACCCCCCGAGCGGGCTGATCAACTGGCTGCGGTGACCTCGGGGCTGGCCAGCCTCTCGGCTGGTGCCGCCCAATTGTTCGACGGCGGCCGCGTGCTGCAATCGGTCGTCGAAATGGACCACGGTTACGTGTTGATCATGCAGGTCGGCGACGGCAGCCAGCTGGCCACCCTGGCGTCGAAGACATGCGATATCGGCCAGGTCGGCTACGAGATGGCCCTGCTCGTCGAACGGGTCAGCGGTGTCGTCCAGTCGACCAGACGCCGCGCCGCATCCCATTCGTAGGCCGCCATGGATAGACCAGAACGCCCGTCACCCGCCCATGAGGCGAATCTGGTCCGACCGTATACATTGACCGCCGGGCGAACCGATACGACTGTCGATCTCCCATTGGAAGCACCGATACAAGCGTTGCAGTCCGCGCTTTTTCACCGGTGGCCACAGAACGACCTGCGAGGCAAGATCATTCAGCTGTGCATCAAGAGCCCGTCTGTGGCCGAGATCTCGGCGCGCCTGGATGTTCCTCTCGGTGTGGCCCGTGTCCTGGTCGGTGATCTGGTCACGTCGGGATACCTTCGTGTGCAGACAACCTTGACCGACCGCTCCACCCAGGACGAACGACGCGAACTCATAGGAAGGACACTCCGTGGCCTACGCGCACTCTGAGAGGCGTGACGCGGCGTCGACCAAAATCGTCATCGCGGGCGGGTTCGGTGTCGGCAAGACCACCTTCGTCGGGACGGTGTCGGAGATCATGCCGCTGCGGACCGAGGCGATGGTCACCAACGCCTCTGACGGTGTCGACGGCCTCGACGCCACCCCGGCCAAATCGACCACCACGGTCGCGATGGATTTCGGCCGGATCACCCTCGACGAAGATCTGGTGCTGTACCTGTTCGGGACACCCGGTCAGCGTCGGTTCTGGTTCATGTGGGATGACCTCGTGCACGGCGCCATCGGAGCGATCGTCCTGGTCGATACGCGTCGCCTGCAGGACAGTTTCGCGGCGGTCGACTTCTTCGAAGACCGCAAGATCCCATTCGTCGTCGCGGTCAACGAATTCGACGGTGCGCAGCGCTACCCGGCCGACGAGGTGCGTAAGGCGTTGTCCCTGGCCGAGCATGTCCCGGTGATCGGTGTCGATGCCCGTGACCGCAACTCGGCCAAAGAGGCGTTGATCGCCATCAGCGAGTACGCGCTGGAGACTTTGTCTGCCGCAGGCTGATGGAAAGCTGGGCTGACCAGGAGTTCGTCGAGCGCGAATTCCACGACGAAGACCTTGGCGGGCTGCACACCGAGCGTGTCGTCTTCGATGGATGCGATTTTTCCGGGGTGAACCTGTCCGAATCCGTGCACGTCGGTAGCGCGTTCCGCAACTGCAAATTCGAGCGGGCCACGCTGTGGCACAGCACATTCACCAACTGCAGCATGATGGGCTCGGTCTTCGTCAACTGCCGGCTGCGGCCTGCGAAATTCGACGAGGTGGACTTCACGCTGGCGGTGCTCGGCGGGGCTGATCTGCGCGGGGTGGATCTGAGCGGGTGTCGCATGCGGGAGGTGTCGCTGGTGGAGGCAGACCTGCGCAAGGCGGTGCTGCGGGGTGCTGACCTGTCCGGTGCGCGCACCGTCGGCGCTCGGTTTGACGACGCCGATCTTCGCGGTGCGCGCATTGATCCATCGCTGTGGGTCAGCGCGAAGCTAAGCGGCGCCAGGATCGATATCGCCCAGGGTTTGGCCTTCGCCGCCGCTCACGGTCTGGACGTGCACGGGGAGTAAACCCACGAGCTACGCCCTGGGGAGCCGGATCTTCCAGCGGACGAAACCGGTGTAGAAGATGCAGAGCGCTACCAAGATGCCCATGTCGAGCAGCCAGGCCGACGACGTGTGCTTCCAGTGCGGATCGTCGGGCAGCAGCGGCGGCGGTACCAGTCGAGTCAGGTCAACCGTTGACGCCGAAGTGGCGAAGCCCCAGCGCGCCGGTGTCACCCACGACAACTGGTCGAGCACCACGCGGCCCGTCACCGGGATCAGGCCGCCGGAGAACACCAGCTGCGACATGATCGCGACGACGAGTAGCGGCATGATCTGCTCGGCGGACTTGGCCAGCGCCGAGAGCGCGAGCCCGGTCATGGCCGCGGCCACACACGTTGCGGCAATGTCGACGAACAACTCGAGGGTTCGGCCGCTCAGGAAGGCTCCGGAGTCGACGGCGCCTTCACCCCAGCCCTTGCCCACGACCGTGATGGTGGTGACGATGATCGACTGGACGATGGCGAACGCTGTGAACACCGCGATCTTGGCCAGCAGATAGGCGGTCGTGGAGAGCCCGACGGCCTGCTCGCGCAGGAAGATCGTCTTCTCGCCGATCAGCGCACGGATGGTCAGCGCCGTGCCCATGAAGATGGCACCGACGTTGAGCATCACCAGGATCTGGCCCGCCTCGTTGGGCGAGGCACCGCCCTGGATTGCAGGGATCGGCAGACCGAATCCGACGCTGGCTCCGTCCTTACCGCCACCGGGGACCGACAGTGACAGCACACCCATGATGAACGGCAGGAACAGCAGGAACGCCGAATAACCCCGATCGGACACGATGAGTCTGACCTGGCGCCTGGCGATCGTGAAGAGCTGCCGCTTGATGCTGGTCTTGGCGGGTTTACCCAGGTCGACGGCCTGTTTCGACGGCGGCTCGGGTGGGACCGGTGGGGCGGTGGCCAGGTAGCGGCGACTCGCCTCGTCGGGGTCACCGGCCACCGTGCTGAAGATGTCGGCCCAGTTGGTGGTGCCCAGCCGCGCCCCGATCTGACTCGGCGGCCCGTAGAAGGCGGTCTTGCCGCCCGGCGCAAGCAGCAACACCTGATCGCACACGTCGAGGTAGGTCAGGGAGTGCGTCACCACCAGCACGACACGTCCGGCGTCGGCCAGCTGACGCAGCATCGTCATCACCTGGCGGTCGAGTGCGGGATCCAGGCCCGAGGTGGGTTCGTCCAGGATCAGCAGGGACGGACCGGTCAGCAGCTCCATGGCCACGGACGCACGTTTGCGCTGACCGCCGGAGAGCTTGTCGACGCGGGTGTCCAGGTGCTTGGTCATCTCGAGTTCCTCGAGGACCTGCATGACGACCTGTTCCCGGTCGTCCTTGTTGGTGTCGGGCGGCAGTCGCAGTTCGGCGGCGTACATCAGTGCCTGCCGGACGGTGAGCTGGCCGTGCACCACATCGTCCTGGGGCACCATGCCGATCCGGGACCGCAGCGAGGCGTACTCGGCGTGCACGTCGTGGCCCTCGAACGTGATGGTGCCGCTGGTCGGGTGTGTCAGGCCGGCGACCTGGCGCGCAAACGTCGACTTACCGGCACCGGACGGGCCGATGACGGCAGTGAGCGTGCCGGGCCTGGCGTCGATCGAGATGTTGTCCAGCAGCGTCTTGGTGCCCTCGATGGTCCAGGTGAGGCTGCGTACCTCGAGGCCGCCGGTGCGGGTCGCGACGTCGGATTCGTTGCGGCGGGCCAGCGTGCCGCCGGTGAAGATGAGGTCGATATTGCCGATGGTGACGACATCGCCGTCTTTGAGGATCGCCGAGTCGACGCGGGAACCGTTGACGAACGTCCCGTTGATGCTGCGGTTGTCGAGGATCTCCGTGCCGCCCGGCGACGGGATCAAGGTGGCGTGATGACGCGAGGCCAGCACGTCGGGGATGACGATGTCGTTGTCGGTGGCGCGACCGATCTTGGTCGACCCCGTCGGCACGTCCGCGGGCCGGCCGGGCCGCAGGATCTTGAGCATGCTGGTCGCGAGGTTTCCGTCGCCGCCCGATTTCTGGGCGGGCGGGATGGCCATCGGGCCCATCTGGGTGGGCATATTGCCCGCTGATGGCGGGGCCGGCGGTGGGGTCGGCTGCGACGTGCTGGGCGGATAACCCGTCTGCGGGCGCGCGCCCGTCGGGTAGGGCGGGGCGCTCGACGGGTAGGTCTGCGGTCGCGAAGGCGTGGCCGCAGATGGCGGTCCTTGGTGCCACGCGGTGCCGGCGGTGGGGTAGGCGGGCTGCTGCTGCGAAGGCGGATAAGCGGTACGTCCGGTAACAGGTACCGCGGCGGTGGGCGGGGGACGTCCGATGCTGCCGGTGTCGTGACCCAGCTCGAAGGCGATCCGCGGGCCGTCCGGATTGCCGATATTGATGGCCGTGGAGTCATTGAGATCGACGGTGGACACCCGCCGGTTGTTGACGAACATGCCGTTGAGCGACCCGTTGTCGATCGCCATCCACCGGCCCTGTTCGAACCGCAGCACCAGGTGAGCGCGCGAAATCAGCGGGTGGGCGATACGGACGTCGGCGCGCAGGTCACGCCCGACGACGACGTCGTGGCCAGCTGCGAAAGTGCGCTGGGACCCTTCGTATCGAACGGTCAACGCGGGTGCGGCTGGACGGCTCATCGACGCCAACTCTAACGGTAGTGACCCGTGGATCGCGCTTGCCGCCGTGCGTTTTGACTGTTCTGTGATCAGTCCGGTGCGCCGGTCAGCACGCAATGGGTGTGGCTGTAGATCGTCATCATGCAGTCGTTGGTGTGGGTACAGACCGACGTCACCGTGTGCGCGTCGCCGTCGTCGCGAATCCGGTTGAGCAGATCCGGTTCGGCGAGCAGAGCCCGACCCATGGCGATGAAGTCGAATCCCTCGGCCATCGCCAGGTCCATCGACGCGCGGTTGGTGATCCCGCCAAGCAGGATCAGCGGCATGCTCAGCTCGGCGCGGAACAGCTTGGCATCGCCGAGCAGGTAGACGTCGTGGTAGGGGTATTCGCGCATGATGCCCGCCATCGCAGGGACGTCCTTGCCTGGCGCGCCGCCGCGGAACATGTACATCGGGTTGACCAGCGAGCTGCCCGCGGTGAGCTCGATCGCGTCCAGGCAACCGTCGTCCTGTAACCACCTGGCCGTCTGCAAAGACTCTTCGACCGTGATGCCACCGTCCACCCCGTCGGCCATATTCAGCTTGGCGGTCACCGCGACACGGCCCCCGCCGTGTTCGTCGACGGTCCGGCGGACCGCCTGGACCACGGCACGGGCAACCCGGGCGCGGTTGGCCAGCGAGCCGCCGAACTGGTCGTCGCGGCGGTTGAGCAGCGGGCTGAGGAACGCGCTGCAGAAATAGTTGTGCCCGAGATGCACTTCGATGCTGTCGAACCCGGCGTCGATGGCGTACCGCGCCGCGGTGGCATGTGCCTCGATCACCTCGGCGATATCGTCGGCCGTCGCCGCCCGGAACAGCTTGTGACTCATCGGCGCCAGTGCCTCGACGCCGTTGGAGCGGGCATCGGCGACGGGACCGGCGTGGGCGATCTGCGCGGCGATGGCCGCACCCTCGGCGTGGATGGCATCGGTCAGGCGTTGCAACCCAGGGACCGCTTCCGGTCGCATCCAGATCACCTTGCTCTGCGTGCGGCCACCGGGGGTGACGGCCAGGTAGGCCACCGTGGTCATCCCGAGCCCGCCCGCGGCGGGTTTGCGGTGGTAGTTGATCAGCTCGTCGGTGACCAGCGACTCGGGTGTGGCTGCCTCGAAGGTGGCGGCTTTGATGATCCGGTTGCGCAGGGTCAGCGGCCCGAGGGCGGCGGGACTGAACACATCTGGGGGGCTGTCCACCGGTCGAACTCTGCCAGAATGGATGGCGTGGCAGCGACAGTTTTGGACGGTAAGGCGACGCGCGACGAGATTTTCGTCGATCTGAAGGAACGGGTCACTGCGCTCACGGCGCAGGGACGCACACCCGGCCTCGGCACGATCCTGGTTGGTGACGACCCCGGCTCGCAGGCCTACGTGCGCGGCAAGCACGCCGATTGCGCGAAGGTCGGCATCAATTCGATCCGCCGCGACCTGCCCGCCGATATCAGCGCGGCCGCCCTCGATGAAACCATCGATGAACTCAACGCCAATCCCGAGTGCACCGGTTACATCGTGCAGTTGCCGTTGCCCAAGCATCTGGACGAGAACGCCGCGCTGGAACGCGTCGACCCCGATAAGGACGCAGACGGGCTGCACCCGACCAACCTCGGCAGGCTGGTCCTGGGTAAGACGGCCCCACTGCCGTGCACGCCGCGCGGCATCGTGCACCTGCTGCGGCGCTACGACGTCGAGATCGCCGGTGCCCATGTGGTGGTGATCGGCCGTGGCGTCACCGTCGGACGACCACTGGGACTGCTGCTGACCCGCCGTTCTGAAAATGCGACGGTTACCTTGTGCCACACCGGAACTCGCAATCTTCCTGAACTGACCCGGCAGGCCGATATCATCATCGCCGCGGTCGGGGTGCCGCATATGGTGACCGCCGATATGGTCCGGCCCGGTGCCGCGGTGGTGGATGTCGGGGTCAGCCGCGTTGAGGGCAAGCTGACCGGTGACGTGCACCCCGGCGTGTGGGATGTCGCCGGTCACGTCTCGCCGAACCCGGGCGGGGTGGGCCCGTTGACACGGGCCTTCCTGCTGACCAACGTCGTGGAAAGGGTGGAAAGCAGCCTGTGACCGTGCAGGCTGCGGTGCGCGCCCAGTGGCCGATCCTTGTGGTCGGGTTGGTCTTCGTGACCGCATTTGCCTTGGTAGCGGCCAACTTCTGGCGCCGAGGCTCACTGCTGATCGGGATCGGCGTCGGAGTGGCCGCCGCGTTGCGGCTGGTGCTGTCCGACGATCGGGCCGGGCTGTTGGTGGTCCGCAGCAAGGGCGTCGATTTCATGACGACCGCCGCGGTGGGTGCGGCAGTGATCTACACGGCCTGGACCATCGACCCGCTGGGCACCAGCTAGCCGGCCAGTTCGGCCCGCACACACACCGTCACATAGGGCAGAGCCAGACCGGTCGCGTTGGCGAGCGCGGGATGGGTGTTCAGTAGCTCCCGCACCCGCTCCAATGTCCTGTCGCGAACCTCGGTCGGGGAGGTGATGCAATAGCTGCGTGAGGCCACCAGATCGATAACTGCTTGCGGCGTGAGGTAATTCGTCCACTCCACCAGATGACGCTCCTGGCTCGCGAAGGGGGCGGGCAGCGGCGTCTGATAGGTGAACGGATCGACCTCGCGGCCGATGATCCGGCCGAGGTCCCTGACCCAGCCGAGCCGCTCGTCGCGGTTGTTCCACACCAGGCCCAGGCGTCCGCCGGGGCGCAGCACCCTGGCCACTTCAGGGATGGCCCGCGCAGGATCCACCCAGTGCCAGGCCTGGCCCACCAACACCGCATCCACGCTGTTGTCGGCCAGCGGGATCTCCTCGGCGGTGCCCAGCAGTGCCGGGGTGTCGGGCAGCGAGGTGCTCAGCACTTCCAGCATTTCGGCAATCGGGTCCACGGCGATGACGTCGAGTCCGCGCTCGACCAATCTGGCAGTCAGCTTGCCGGTACCTGCGCCCAGATCGAGCACCGTGTGGGCGTGCGACGGCAGCAGCCAATCAATGGCCTCCGGCGGGTAGGACGGTCTGCCTCGCTCGTAGGCCGAAGCTTCCGACCCGAAGGACAGTGAACGCTCCTGGCGTGAGCGGGTCACCGGGCCGCCAGCTCAAGGGTCTGGCGAACCAGGACACCGACGGCGTCGGATTCCACCAGGAACCCGTCGTGGCCGTATATCGACTCCACCACGTTGAGGCCCGAACAGCCCGGCAGCAGGTCGGCCAGCTCCTGTTGCAGACGCAATGGGTAGAGCCGATCGGAAGTGATCCCGCCGACCACGACGGGCAGCGGACACGACCGCAACGCCGCTGCCACCCCGCCCCGGCCGCGGCCGACGTCGTGGCTGGACAACGCCTCGGAGAGAATCACGTAGCTTCCCGCATCGAATCGTCCAACAAGCTTTGCGCCCTGGTATTCCAGGTAGCTCTGCACGGCATAACGGCCACCGGACAGCGGATCCTCATCGCCCTGGGCTTCATTGGCGAACCGCGTGTCCAATTCGGCTTCACCGCGGTAGGTCAGGTGGGCGAACCGCCGTGCGATCTCCAGGCCGGCCTCCGGGACGACGCCGGTGCCGTGGTAGTCGCCGCCCTGCCAGTCAGGGTCGGCTTTGATGGCCGCGATCTGGGTGCTCTGGGTGCCGATTTGGTCGGCGGTAGCCCGCGCACCGACGGCCAGTACCAGCGCCGCCCGCGCCGAATCGGGGTGGCCGACAACCCATTCCAACGCGCGCGCCCCGCCCATAGAACCACCGACCACGGCGGCGACCTGGGTGATGCCCAGCGCGCGCAAGGCCGCCAAGTCGGCCGCTACCTGGTCTCGGATCGACACCAGCGGGAACCGTGAGCCCCACGGTTTACCGTCGCGGGCCAATGAACTGGGCCCGGTGGAGCCACGGCAACCGCCGAGCACATTGGTGGAAATCGCACACCACCGGTCAGTGTCGATCGGTGCGCCGGGACCGGCGACACCGTCCCACCAGCCCGGTGTCGGGTGGCCGGGCCCCGCCGGGCCGGTGATATGTGAATCACCGGTCAGGGCGTGCAGGACGATGACAACGTTGTCGCGGTTGGGCGAGAGCTCACCCCAGCGTTGGACTGCGATGCTGACATCGTCGAGCACCACGCCGCTTTCCAGCGTCAGCGGGCCGATATCGACCACGCCGATCTCGCCTTCGGCGGGCAAGGTGGCGATGCGCTCGTCTGAGATGCGTTCGTCGGACAGGGTCACAGGGATCTGCCTTCTCAAAAGGCCGCCACGGCATGCGGATCGGCTACCTTGGCCTCACCCACCGCCGCCGTCCCGACTGAGCTGGCCGCGGTGAATCCCTGTTCCAGATCGGCGAGGATATCGTCGATCCCTTCGATCCCGACCGCCAGCCGCACCAGACCCGGTGTCACACCGGTGGCGAGCTGCTCGGCGGGGGAGAGCTGAGCGTGCGTCGTCGACGCCGGGTGGATCACCAACGACCGGACATCTCCGATGTTGGCGACGTGGCTGTGCAGCGTCAGCGCATTGACGAACGCCTTGCCTGCGTCGATGCCGCCAGCCAGCTCGAATGCCAGCACAGCTCCGGTTCCCTTGGGCGCCAGCTTCTTTCCGAGCCCGTACCACGGCGACGTCGGCAGGCCCGCGTAATTGACCGACACCACGCCGTCGTGACCGCTGAGGAACTCTGCCACCGCCAAGGCATTGGAGACGTGCCGTTCGATGCGCAGGCTCAGCGTCTCCAAGCCCTGTGCGACCAGGAACGCGTTGAACGGCGCTGCCGCCGAACCGAGATCGCGCAGCAACTGCACGCGCGCCTTGAGTGCGTAGGCGGGCGGACCCAATTCGGCGAACACCACGCCGTGGTAACTGGGGTCCGGTGTGGTGAAACCGGGGTGGCGACCCTGCGTCCAGTCGAAGTTGCCGCTGTCGACGATCACGCCTGCGATTGCCGTGCCGTGCCCGCCGAGGTACTTGGTGGCCGAGTGCACGACGATGTCGGCACCGTGCGCGATCGGCTGGATCAGGTAGGGCGTCGCGATGGTGTTGTCGACGATCAGCGGTACGCCGTTCTCGTGGGCCACCGCCGAAACCCCGGGAATGTCGAGGATGTCGATCTGCGGGTTGGAGATGGTCTCACCGAAGAACGCCTTGGTGTTCGGTCGCACGGCCGCCCGCCACGAGTCCAGGTCGTCGGGATCCTCGACGAACGTGGTTTCGATGCCCAGCTTGGGCAACGTGTAGTGGAACAGGTTGTAGGTGCCGCCGTAGAGGCGCGGGCTGGACACGATGTGGTCGCCCGCGGCGGCCAGGTTCAAGATCGCGAAGGTTTCCGCGGCTTGTCCAGAGGCCAGGAACAATGCCGCCACGCCGCCTTCGAGCGCCGCGATGCGCTGCTCGACGACGTCCTGGGTCGGATTCATGATGCGGGTGTAGATGTTGCCCGGCTCGGCCAGGCCGAACAGCGCCGCCGCGTGGTCGGTATCGCGGAAGACATACGACGTGGTCTGGTAGATCGGCAGCGCCCTGGCGCTGGTCGCCGGGTCGGGTGACTGGCCGGCGTGGACCTGCTTGGTCTCGAAGGACCAGTTGACACTCGGATCGTCGGTGTTGGTCATATGGATGTTCTCCTGGGAAAACGCGGGTGTCGTAGGACAGCGACCGCGCGGAAGGGTGGATTTTTCGGGGTCAGCAGGTCAGCGACAACTGCACATAGTGGGCCTCCATCAGGTTTCCCTGTCTCCTCTGAGGGCCCGTTTTCCCGGGCCCGCGCTTGCCGTGTGGCCGCTCGCGTGAAACACGAGCGACCACTCAACCTGGTCAATCACCCGGGGCACCCCACCGCGGTTGGAGGGTTGCCGGCCAGCGAGCCGGGGCTTGACGCTGGCACTCATGACCGAGGCCCACGATATCGCAAACTGCTGTTCGTCTGCCAGTGGGTTCACAAGCCGGGAGGGTGGGGGTTTTCTGGACCCGTGTCGCACGTAGCGTGGAGATCGACGCGATACTGATAGCCGCTTTGAAAAAGACACACTGACGCCGGGAGAAAACAGCACATGAGCGCGGAGCAGCCGACCATCATCTACACGCTGACCGATGAGGCGCCGCTGCTTGCGACGTACGCCTTCTTGCCGATCGTGCAGGCCTTCGCGAAGCCAGCCGGTATCGACATCCAGACCAGTGATATTTCGGTGGCGGCGCGCATCCTGGCCGAATTCGGTGACTACCTGACCGAAGAGCAGCGCGTTCCCGACAATCTGGCCACCTTGGGCAAGCTGACGCAGCTGCCGGATACCAACATCATCAAGCTGCCGAATATCAGCGCTTCGGTGCCTCAGCTTCTTGCCGCTATCAAGGAGTTGAAAGCCAAGGGCTACGACCTGCCGGAGTTTCCCGGCGATCCGAAGACCGACGAGGAGAAAGAGATCCGCCAGCGCTACGGCACATGCCTGGGCAGCGCGGTGAATCCTGTTCTACGCGAAGGCAACTCGGACCGGCGCGCGCCCAAGGCGGTCAAGGAGTATGCCCGCAAACACCCGCACAGCATGGCTGAGTGGTCGATGGCGTCGCGCACCCACGTGGCCCATATGCGCGAAGGCGACTTCTATCACGGCGAGAAGTCGAAAACGCTGGACAAGGCGCACGACGTCAAGATGGAACTGCAAACCACATCGGGCGAGACTGTCGTGCTCAAGCCGAAGGTCTCGCTGCTCGAAGGCGACGTCATCGACAGCATGTTCATGAGCAAAAAGGCGCTGTGCGAATTCTACGAAGCGCAGATGGAAGACGCCTACAAAACGGGCGTGATGTTCTCACTGCACGTCAAGGCCACCATGATGAAGGTGTCGCATCCGATCGTCTTCGGATACGCCGTAAAGGTGTTCTACAAAGACGCATTTGCCAAGCACCAGAAGCTCTTTGACGAGCTCGGGGTCAACGTCAACAACGGCCTGTCCGATCTGTACAGCAAGATCGAGTCGCTGCCGGAATCGCAGCATGAGGAGATCATCCGCGATCTGCACGCCTGCCATGAGCATCGTCCCGAGCTGGCGATGGTCGATTCGGCCAAGGGCATCACGAACTTCCATTCACCCAGCGACGTCATCGTCGACGCGTCGATGCCCGCGATGATCCGCCTCGGCGGCAAGATGTACGGCGCAGACGGTAAGACCAAGGACACCAAGGCGGTCAACCCCGAGTCCACCTTCTCTCGCATCTACCAGGAGATCATCAACTTCTGTAAGACCGAAGGCCAGTTCGATCCGACGACGATGGGCACCGTGCCCAACGTCGGTCTGATGGCGCAGCAGGCCGAGGAATACGGCAGCCACGATAAAACCTTCGAGATCGCCGAGGACGGCGTCGCCAACATCGTCGATATCGCTACCGGCGAGGTGCTGCTGTCCCAGAACGTCGAAGCCGGCGATATCTGGCGGTTGTGCATCGTCAAGGACGCCCCGATCCGGGACTGGGTCAAGCTCGCCGTCACCCGCGCTCGCAATTCCGGTATGCCGGTGGTGTTCTGGCTCGATCAGGAACGCCCGCACGAGAACGAGCTGCGCAAGAAGGTTGAGGTTTACCTCAAGGACCACGACACCGAGGGTCTCGACATCTCGATCATGTCGCAGGTCCGTGCCATGCGGCACACGATCGAGCGCGCCAGCCGCGGGCAGGACACCATCGCCGCGACGGGCAATATCCTGCGCGACTACCTGACCGACCTGTTCCCCATCCTGGAGTTGGGCACCAGCGCGAAGATGCTGTCCATCGTGCCGCTGATGGCAGGCGGCGGACTGTATGAAACCGGTGCCGGCGGCTCGGCGCCCAAGCACGTCAACCAGCTCCTGGAAGAAAACCACCTGCGCTGGGATTCGCTCGGCGAGTTCCTGGCGTTGGGTGCCAGCCTGGAAGACCTTGGCATCAAAACCGATAACGCCCGCGCCAAGATTCTGGCGACCACCCTCGATGCCGCGACGGGCACACTGCTCGACAACAACAAGAACCCGTCGCGCAAGACCGGTGAGCTCGACAACCGGGGTAGCCAGTTCTACCTGGCCATGTACTGGGCGCAGGAACTGGCCGAGCAAACCGAGGACAAGGAGCTCGCCGAACATTTCGGGGCCTTGTTCACGGCGCTGGCCGAGAAAGAGAACGTCATCGTCGAAGAACTCAACGCCGTGCAGGGTAAGGCCGTCGATATCGGCGGTTACTTCTACCCCGACACCGAGAAGACCACTGCGGTGATGCGGCCCAGCAAGACGTTCAATGCGGTGCTGGAGTCCGCGCAGGGCTAATTTTCCTCGCGCGAGCAGACGCAAAACACCCCGCGACACGCTGTGCGGGAGGGCGGTTTACGTCTGCTCGCGCAGGAAAAGGTCGGCGGGCGCTGTGTTTTCGTCGACGAAGTCGGCGATCAGTTCGGTGACCCGACCGGGTGCCTCCAGCATCGGGATGTGCCCGACGCCGTCGAGGCGACTGATCCGCGAGGACGACGGCAGATATTCGGTGAAATGCCTGCTGTACCGGGGATGCGGCAGCACCCGGTCGAATTCACAGGTGACCAGCTGCACCGGCGCCTCGGCGTTGGCGAGTTCCTTGAGTCCGGGCGCGGTCAGCGATTTCACCAGCAGCTGGAAGTAGGCCGGGCAGTGCGTCGCGTCGTCGATCAGGGTGACCAGTTCGGGGTGGCGCGGTCCGTCTGCGGGACCGCTGACGGCCAGCGTGGCGATACGACGCGCGAACGGCAGCCGCAGGATCCGTTCGGCGCCCAGTAGCCGCGCAGCCAGCAGCGCCGGGCCGCCCGCCAGGAACTTGGCGACGATCTCGAACTTGACCGGTGAGAAGTCGGTCCAGCCGCCGGCGGGCGCTATCGCCGTCAGCGAGCGGGCGCGGCCCCGGCGCTCAAGTTCGAACGACACCCAACCGCCCAGCGAGTTACCCACGATATGAGCGTCTGCCCAGCCCAATTCGTCGAGTTGGCGTTCGACCTCATCGGCGAAGACATGTGTGTCCAGCAACCAACTGCGCGTTCGGGGTCCGCCGTGGTGGCCGACCATCGTCGGCGCGAAAACTTCGAAGCGGCCGGTCTCGGCGAGCTGCTCGGCGACCGTCGACCAGACCTCTTGTGAACACAGGAATGGGTGCAGCAAGAGGATCGGTTCGCCCGATCCGATATGGATCGGTTCGCGTCGGAACGTCATGCCCAGACTCTAGCAAGAACCCGGTACCGCCGGTATCGGGTGAGGTGCGGTTAAGGTCTTGCTCCGTGATTGTCAGCACCATCAACGTCAACGGCATCCGCGCCGCAGTCAAAGAGCGCTCAGATGACAACCGCGGCTTGCTGCCCTGGCTGGCGAACACTCGCGCCGACGTGGTGTGCCTGCAGGAGACCCGCGCTGATGACGAGCAACTCGCAGCGGCTCTGGCCCCGGCGCTCACCGCCGGTTGGCATTTGGCCGCCGCTGAGCCACATCTGAAGGGCCGCAACGGTGTTGCGATACTGAGCCGGCACCCGTTCAGCGCGGTGCGGGTCGGATTCGGCGCCGAGGAGTTCCTGGCTCACGGCCGCTATCTGGAGGTTGACCTGGACACCCCGACCGGCGGGCTCACCGTCGGCAGCGTGTATGTCCAGACCGGCGAGGCCGACACGCCACGCCAGTTGGAGAAGGAGCGGTTCATGGCGGCGCTCGCCGAGCGGATGGCCGAACTGGTTGCCACCGGTCGGGACGCCGTGATCTGCGGCGACTGGAACATCGCCCACACCGAGGCAGATATCAAAGCGTGGAAGGCCAACGTCAAGAAGTCGGGCTTCCTGCCCGGCGAGCGGGCCTGGGTCGGAACGGTGCTCGACGCGGGCTGGGTCGACGTCGTCCGGCAGGCCCACCCGGAGGTGGCCGGTCCGTACAGCTGGTGGTCGTGGCGTGGGAAGGCGTTCGACAACGACGCAGGCTGGCGCATCGACTACCACCTGGCCACCGAGGGACTGGCGGCCCGCGCGGTGGCGGCCGGCACCGAGCGGCCTGCCGCGTACGCCCTGCGCTGGTCCGACCACGCGCCGGTCACCGTCGAATACACCGCAGGCACCGCCTAGGGCTAGGTGACGCTGACCCACCAGTTGTACAACGCAGTCAGGTCCTTACCCTGAGCGGTTCCCAGTACCAGGTCCGATGTCTTGGTCCATACGATGTCAGCGACGCCCTGGTACTCGCCACACGCCAGTGAGCCTTCGGCGCCGTCGTCGGCGGAGCCCTCGTAATCCCAATGCGTGGGGGAGTCTTCGGCGCCGGGGCACGCCGTCAGCTCGTCATCACCGACGAGGGCGGTGAAGTCGTATTCCAGTGCGGCGGCGTCACTGTAGAGCCCGTAGTAGGCGGATTGATGCCCGTCGGATCCTGGTGCCGCGCAATTGAATGCGGCGATGGCGGCCGACTCGTCGGTGTTCAGTTTGCAGGTGGCGGGATTGGGAATCATCCCGAGCAGCTTGCGTTCGTCGGGTGAGAGCGCGGCCGGGGAGCTGACCGGTGTGCGGGTGGTGCTCTCCACGGTGCGGGTGATGGTCAGGGTCGACGCCATCGCGGTGGCATCGTCGGCGTGACGGGTGCTCACCCAGCCGACGGTGCCCGCCACGATCAGCAGTACCGCGGCCACGCCACCCGCGATGAGCCAGCCGCGGCGACGCGCCGGTGGCGTCGGTCCGACGGCGGCCGTCGTCGCCCCCATGTCCGGCAGCGGCGCAGGCGCGGGAAGCGCGCTCGAGGCGATCGTCGGTTCGTGTGCCGGGTATTCCGTTGTCCCGGTACCCACCGGCTGGCCGAGGTCGACGATGCCGATCGCGGCCGCCGCCGCACGAGCCAGCTCGCCCGCGCTTTCGAAGCGGTCCTCGGCTTTTTTGGCCATGCCCTTGGCGATGATCGCGTCGAATGCCGGGGGAATATCGGGTTGGGACGCACTGGGCCGTGGTGGTGATTCCATCAGGTGCGCGGTGATCAGCATGCTGATGCTCTTGGACTCGAAAGGTTGTGCGCCAGTCAGGCATTGATACAGCACGCAGGCCAGCGCATAGATATCGGCTCGAAGGGTGACCGGCTCGCTGCTGAACCGTTCGGGTGCCATGTACGCGTATGTGCCGATGGCAGTGCCGGTTTCGGTCAGCGTCTTCTCCGAAGCCGCGCTCGCGATCCCGAAATCGACGAGATACGCGAAGTCGTCACGGGTGATCAGGATGTTCTCTGGTTTGACGTCGCGGTGCAGGACACCTGCCTCGTGCGCAGCGTCCAGGGCTGAGGCGATATGGCGGATGATGCCGACCGCGCGTGCCGGGGGCATCGGACCGCTGCGGCTCAGTACGGTGCGCAGGTCGATACCGTCGATCAACCGCATATCGACGAAGAGCTGACCGTCGATCTCACCGTAGTCGTGGATCGGCACCACATGAGGTTCCTGCAACCGTCCCGCCGAGCGCGCTTCCCGCTGCAACCGCTCCCGAAACACCGCATCACCGGAAAGTGCCTCGGGGAGGAGCTTGAGGGCGACGATGCGGCCCTTCACGGTGTCCTCAGCCTCGTAGACCTCGCCCATACCGCCGCGGCCGATCAGTCGTCTGAGCTGATACGGGCCGAGTCGGGTCCCCACCCGCGAGTTCTGCGGGGTCTCGTTCATCGCCGCTCTTTCCTTCGTCCGCCACGCTTCGGGCTCGGGCCGCATGTTGTTTCGGGAACTAGTCAAACCGTACTAACTACGCGGCGCGGACGGGGCGAGCCCGGCCGTTGCGGCATCGGCAACGGTCAGTCGGGGCTGGCGAATTCGAAGGTGAAAAGGTGATCGCCGATGCGGATCTGATCGCCGTGCGCGAGGGCGACGCTGCCAGGGACCCGCACGTGCTGCACCTGTACACCGTTGGCCGACCGCAGATCGCTGAGCGTGTAACCGGTTCCGGTGTCGATGATCGCGGCGTGATGCCGACTGACCTTGGGATCGTCGAGGACGACGTCATTCTCGGGTAACCGGCCGATGCGGGTGGCGACCGAACGCAGCTGATGGCGCTCACCCGAGAGCGCGACCAGCCAGGCGGTGGCGCCGCCGGCCTCGACCTGGGTGCGCTGGTCGAGAACGGTTTTGGTACCGGCCGCCGCGGTGCGCGCCGATGCCTTGGTATCCAGTGGTTCCTGGCGCAGGATCTTTTGGTACAGCTTCTGCACGGTCGGCCCTGGATCGATGCCGAGCTCATCGGCCAGCGCGGTCTTGAGTCGCTGGTAGGTCTCCAGGGCATCGGACTGCCGCTCGGTGAGGTAGTAGGCGCTGATCAGCTGCGCCCACAACGGTTCGCGGTAGGGATGCTCGGCGGCTAGTGGCTCGAGGTCACCGATGACTCCGTTCGCGCGGCCGCACGCAAGTTCCGCTTCGGCCCTGGCCGTGACCGTGGTCAGTCGCTCTTCCTCGATGGCGGCGGCAAAAGGCTCGACGAACGGAAATTCGCGCAGGTCCTCCAGCACGGGCCCGCGCCACTGATCCAGCGCCGCGGAGAGGTGGCGGCTGGCCTGGTCGAACTGTCCTGCCGCCGCGGCGTTCACCCCCGCAGCCTTTTCGGCCGCGAATCGCCCCAGGTCACAATCCTTGTCGACGATGCTGAGCCGGTAGCCGGGCGGGGCGCTGGCCAGGATCGCCTGCGGATTGGCCCCAGCGGCCTTGCCGACCAGTTTGCGCAGGTTGGACACATAGGAATGCAGGCCTGCCCTGGCCCCGGACGGGGGCGACTCACCCCAGACAGCATCGATCAGCGAATCCACCCCGACAGCGCGATTGCGGCTGATCACCAAGACGGCCAGGACGGCCCGCTGCTTGGGCGTGCCAATAGCGATGTCGACGCCGTCGATGGTCAGCTGAAGCGGGCCCAGAACGCCAAAGCCGACAGTCGATCCCGCCATCGCCCTCCTGCCGTCCTGCCGTCCAACTCACCTGTCCGAGCCACTGCACCGTCAATTGTGACCCAGCACAGAAAGAGACGCCCGGCTGGGATTCCCAGCCGGGCGTCTCCTTCGCAAAACTAAACGGTGTGCTCCCGGTCGGTGTTGCGCGTCCGGCTGCGGATCAGTACTGCCCCAACCGTGCCCACTCCGACGGCGCCGATACCGATCGCCACCCACATCAGCACGTCCATCCAGGTGTCCGATTGCACAGTGTTCGCGGTGAGACGCACATTCTGGTAGCCGGGCAGCGGGGCTTCTGACGGTGCGGTGAGGCCGGGCAGCTGCTCGGTCTTGCTCACTTCGAACAGGCGCTCGCCGCTGCTGGTCTTCGACCACTGGCCCCACGCTGTCGTCGCGCCGTCGATCAACACCTTGTGGCCACCGACCGTGGGATCGTCACCGAGGTCGGCGATCTCCTTGACCCAGAACGGTGCGCTCGTGCCGGTCGAGTAGCGCAGCTGCACAAGAACGTTCTTCAAGGCGGCCAGTGGTGCCGGCTTCGTAGCGGGTGGCTGCCCCGGCGCCGGGACGTGGCCCCCGCCGGTGAAGCTGCCGACGGAGACATTGCTGACGGCTCCCGTCGGTGTTTTCACCAGGGTCGTGAAGCTGGTGACGCCGGTGTTCGACGCCCCGATCACCGCTCGCTGCAACGGTCCCACCGTGACGATGCGCGGTGCGTCGTCGTAGGTGTAGATCAGCTGAAGCGGGCTGTTGTACGGGTTCAGGATCATCGGGCGGTAGTAGGCGTCGTAGCCCACCCAACCCGAGTTCCACGTCGACACCTGGCTGCTCCATGACGACGAGCTGCTCGCGCTGCTCCACGATGTCTGGCTTTCGATGGACTCGCGGAGCTCGGTCACGTCGGCGGTGTCCGCGGGCCCGGGATCGGCCACCGTCGGCTCGGAGGCCTGCGCGGCGTCGACATCCTGCTGCGGGGCCGAGGCGACCTGGACCTCAGGTGCCTGCGCCGGCTCGTGTGCCGTCGGAACGTCAGCGGCCGGGTCGGACGGGTCACCGGCCGGGTCGTTGGATGCGTCAGCGCCAGAATCCGATGGCTCCGAACCGGTGGAGTCGAACGCCGGTGTGTTGTCCCCGGCGTCCGGTGCCTGTCCTTCGTCGGCGGGCCCTGGATCTGCCGGGCCTGGATCTGCCGGTTCCGGGTCGGCGGGGGCAGGATCGTCAGCCCCTGGGCCTTCGTCGGAATCCATCGGCGCCCAGGACGTGTCGGGGACATCGTCGGTCACCTCTGCCGGGCTGAAGTCACCCGAGCTGTCGCCGCCCATGTCGCCGCCCATGTCGCCGCCTCCGTCCTCGTCGTCAACGAGGCGGATCGTGATGGGTGCGCCGTCCCGCCCGGCCTGGGCGGTGTAGCAGTGGCCGACGGTGCACGGGCTGGTGCCAGGAGCGGTCGTCGCGACCGCTGCACCGGCAAGACCCAGCGTCGCTGTGCCCAACACACCGGCGACCAGTGCGGCGCGAACTGTGTTCGTCATCATGGTTGTCCTCCTCGAGTCTCGTCTGTGTCCGGCACCGCGGTGGTGCTCGGTTGAGACAAGACTCGGACGACGACCTCTTCGGATCCTTGGTGAGTTCTTGATGCGTCAGGCGCCCCCGCTCAGACGGCGGTGGTGGGCTTCGTCGGTTGAAGTTCCTCGACGACGTCCCAGCGGGCATCGCCCGTGCGTGCGGCGTCGAAGTAGGTGTCTTTCAAGATGATCGTGGTGTTGCCGACCGTGATCGTCATATCGCCGTAGTAGCGGGTAATTGGTGTCTCCACGAACACACGACCCTGGTAGCCGGGCCGGATGGTGAAGGTCAGCGATTCGGTGAAGGACTTGGCCTCCGCGGACGACTTGCCGTATTCGCCGGCGATTTCGGCTGACACGATTTCGGCAATCTTGAAGCCGACCTTGGCCGAGAGCTTCCAGCTGGAAGTCACGGTCTGGGTGGTGCTCTCCGAGATTGTCTTGTTCAGGTTGGTGCCGCTGTTATTGGCGAGGGTGTTTCCGACCTGACGGACGGCACTGTAGGTGTCCAGTGTCGAGGAGATTTTGAAACTGCAGCTCACACCGCTCTTGTCGCAGAGTGCGTTGACGGCTGCGGCCTGACTGTCGGATTGCTGGGCAGCGATGTTGACGGTGCTCCCGGCGACGCCGAGCAGGGCGATCCTCGTCTGGTCGTTCCCGGTGCCAAGGCAGTTGCCCTTGGTGCACGATGTGGCGGTCACGAGACCGTCGTTGAAGATTGGATTGATCGTCAGCGATACCGCATAGGTCTGCTGCGTCTGGGGCTGGTAGTAGGTCAGCGTTCCGCCGTTGCCTGTCCAGAAGTATCGGGTGACTTCGAAGTGCTGGGTGGCGCCGGGTGCAAGCACCGTTCCGTTTGCGGGGCCACCGCCACGGCCGACATAGGTCTGGGACTGCAGCACAATCGGATAGGCGGTCAGGTTGGTGATGTCATATCCGAGCGTCCAGTCATTACCGAGCGGCGGGGTGTAGTTCGGGGTCGTCGCTGCAGCAGGTGAGACGGAGAGCTCAGAGTCGGGCAGCCCTGCTCCGACAGCCGCGGCCGGGGTGAGGGTTCCCGCCTGACCGTTGAGCGAGATGACGGTGATCGGCGCATTGCCGGTGCCGAGCAGATCGGTGTGTGCGACAACGATGAGCGGACCGTTGGCGCTGTTGACGGCCACCAGGCTGGTTGGGCCGCTGGCGACGGGCAGGTCGACGACCTCGAAGGTTGCGGTGTCGATCACCGACACCTCACTCGACAGCGCATCGGCCACGTAGAGCTGAGTTCCGTCTGCGCTCAGCGCAATTCCGCTCGGATAGTCACCGACCCGGATCGGTGAACCGATGGCCGCGAGGGTCCTGGTGTCTATCACCGAGACGGTGCCGTCATCGCTGATCGTCGAGTCGCCGGAATTGGCGACATAGAGCCGGGAGCCGTCGGCGCTCACCACGAGCGCAGTGGGCGATTCACCGACCGTGGCGGTCCCCACCACAGCGTTGCGCAGCGTGCTGATCACCGAGACTGTGCCCGAATCGGAGTTGGCCACGTAGACGTAGCGCCCGTCGGGGCTCAACGCCAACCCCGACGGTGTGGTGCCGACCGCGACCGTGGATACGACGGTCCTGCTGACGGTGTCGATCACAGAGACGGTGCCGTCGCTGGAATTGCTGACGTAGGCCCGGTTCCCGTCCCTGCTCAGCACGATCGCACTCGCGTCGTTGCCGACCTGAATCGCTTGTCCGACAATCTTTCCCGTGATGGTGTTGACAACCGACACGGTGTCGTCGGCGTCGTTGAGGACATAGATCCGGTTGCCCGCGGAGTTGACCGCGATGGCGGTGGGCTGACCCCCGATGGTGATCGAGGCGCCGACCTGGCCGGTGCGCAGATCGATCACCGACACCGTGCCGTCGTGGATATTGGTGACGTAGGCACGGGTTCCGTCCTTGCTGACGGCGATACCGAACGGATAGCTGTCGGTGCCAACCTGATTGACCGTCGAGGTGACCGCCCGTGGCGATACGGAAATCCCGTCGACCTTGACCTCGATGGCTGTGCTGACCGTGGTGCCGACCGCCACGGTGAACGAATCGGTCAGGCCAGGAGTCAGGGCCGCGGTGATGCGCCCGACGAGGCTGGGGGTGTACACGTACCGCCCCGTGGTGGTATCGAAGGTCACCGTGCCGTATTGGGGCTTGTTGACCACGGTGTAGGTGAAACCTGCCGCGGGAGTGTTCGGATCCTTGACACCCAACGACCCGGACACCTGCCCGGTGGTGGCGTCAGGAGTGCCGCTGTCCGGAGGGGCGACGACGGTGACCGGCGCGCCAATGCGCACGGACACGTCCACTGTCGTCACACCCGGCTGGCTGAACAGTCGGAAGCCCTTGTCACGCAACGTGACTGTGAAGGTGGCTGCCCCGGAGAAGGTGGGGTCGTTCGGGACAAAGGTGTAGCTGCCGTCGGATCCGACGGTGATCGTGCCCGAGGTGGGCTGCTGATCCACGGTGTAGGTCATCGGGTCCCCGTCGGGGTCCACAGCGCCGATCGTGCCCCGGATGACACCGCCCTCGGAGACCGAAGTCTGGACCGGATGGGCGATCGGCGCGTGGTTGATGAAGGCGCCGACGATCTGGCGGCGCGCCCAGGCGAGCACGGTCCACAGGGTGGGGGAGTCGACAGGGGTCGACGGACTGCCGCCATTGAGGCCGAACGCGGCGAGGAGTCCCGAGATGAGGTTTTCCGGGCCAGCCGCGACCTGTGCTACCTGCGGGGTGGAGACCGTCGCCGTGGCTGGCAGTGCGGTGGCATGCGCGGGCGATGCGGTGAACCGCGCCAGCGGTGTCACTGTTTTGGTGGCCGTCGCAGTCGCTGCGGGTCCGGTGTCTACTGCTGCACTGCTCGCGCTTTCAGTCTCCGCAACACCGGCAGCTACCGGCTTGGCGGTAACGGGTGCGGGGCGATCGGCCGCAGAGGAGCGGGTGATGTTGGTGCCGGTTTTGCCTGTTGCGCTGGCGATGTCGCCGGAACGGGTCTGGTTTCTGCCCGACGTCGCGCGGCTCGGCTTGGCTTTCGGGCCGGCCGGCGATGACGCGTTCGGAGAACTCCCGGTGGTGCCCGGCGAGGCCGTGGTGTCGGGATCGGCCGCTGCCACCCCGTGGCCCGTCGCAGCCGCAAGCCCGAGGCCTGCCGCAACCACAAAACCGCTCACCCGCGAACTACGAGAATCCCCCATTGACCCCAACCTTGTTTAAAGACGGTGTTTTACGACAAGTATTTGCGAATGCGGCAAACATTATGACGCGTGCGTCAAAAGATAACACAGGACAAGGAACGCGCAAGTGTATGGAAACGAAATTCTTTACCCGTACCGATTGCTGAGCCGCAGCGCTTTCCCACGTGTAGATCTGTTCGTTGGAAACCGACCGTTCGACTACATCCGATGAAAAGCGTTGCCAACGTTCAGCATCGAGGCCGCAGAGGGTGGCGAGCCCGACCGGAAGGCAGTGCCGGTCCCAGGCCCAATGAGTGAATTGCCAAGGACTGCAAGGCCAGACTCAACTACAGCATTCATAAACCCATCCCCGGTAGGCATGACGAGTGAACCGATCAATCTCGAACGCCCGCAGGAGAGGACCCGTCAACTGCGTGTTTCATCGGAGCATAGGAATAATTGACGCTCGTGTCCACGCAGATGCGAATGTGGCACGCGCTGCAAAGTTCCCACGCCTGTCATCAAGCGGGGCACCTGGCCCGGATGTGGACCAGGCGTAAGGCTACGAAAGTGATTGCCTGCCTAGGCCGGGCACCCTTGCCGCGTCGGTGCAGACAATGCCGCGGGAGCACCCTCTATCGCGTCGCGCAGCACGGCCAGTGTCCGCGGGTCCCAGGTCAGCCCCGTGTCCCAGGGCAAGCCTGCGGCGTCCGAGACGAAGATGCTGTGGGTGTCGTCGAAGCTCACGCAGCTGCGGTGTGGCAGTACCCGGTCGCTGATATCGGTGGCCAACGCGCTGGATGTCGCAACGATGCCGTCATTGGGCCACACCGTCGGATTGACCGCCCCTGGTTTGGTGAAGCGGTTACCACCGATCAGCACCACGGGGATGTCGTCGAGGACCCCGGCCTGAAATTCGTTCCACCCCGTCGCACCCATCAGATAGCGCTGGTTGACCTCGCGGCCGGACCCCGTCATGAGTAACTCGGCCCGGGCTTTCATCCCCTCCATGCCCTTCTCGCAGAACGCGTCGCCGAGGCAGTCGGCCAGCGGGGTGATGCCATTGGCGTAGTCGGAGAGGAAGCTGCCCTGCCACGGTGTGCCGATCGTGGTCAGCGAGCGGATGTGGATCGGAGACCCGGTCTGCTGGAGCATCCGGAATGCCGCGCGCGAATACAGGCCGCCCATCGAATGACCCACCACGTCGATCTCGTCGACACCGTGGTCGGTGTGCAGATAGTTCAGGAACCGGGCCAGACGCTCACCGGCCAGGTCGATGCTGCCGGTCGAGTCGACGGTCATCACGTCTGGCAGGGTGACCGGGCAGTTCCCGAATGCCCCGAAGCCACTTTGGTCGACCACCGGCCCTCGGCCTGCCATCGCGGGGGAGGTGTAAACGGTGTAGCCCTGGCGCAGCAGATAGTCGCGGATCTCGGTATCGGTGTTGCCGGCTGCCAACCCCGTTTCGCAGGCCAGGTCGGGCGTGGTGAACGGACTGACGGCGTCGCCACCGGACACCACCACTACGGCGCGGTGCGCCGGCGGCTCGGCTGACGCACTACCGACGGGCGCGATGCCCAGCAGCAGCGTAGCCGCGACGATAAGACCAAGTATCCGTTGCATCGGGCCAGCGTAATGGCCCATGTGGGCAGCAGCGGGTAGGCGCGGGTGCGCATGAAATGATCCAACGATCATGAGCGACACCAATCAGCCCCGCCAGGTGGTCTTCTCCGGCGTCCAACCCACCTCCGATTCCCTGCACCTCGGCAATGCGCTCGGTGCGGTCAACCAGTGGGTGGCGCTACAGGACGGTTTCGACGCGTACTTCTGCATCGTCGACCTGCACGCGATCACCATCGCGCAGGATCCGGCGTTACTGCGTAAGCGCACCCTGGTGACCGCGGCGCAGTACCTGGCGCTCGGTATCGACCCGGCCCGCTCCACCGTCTTCGTGCAAAGCCACGTTCCCGCGCATACCGAACTCGCTTGGGTGCTGGGGTGTTTCACCGGTTTCGGGCAGGCATCGCGGATGACGCAGTTCAAGGACAAATCGCAGAAGGAAGGTGCCGACGCCACCACCGTCGGGCTCTTCACCTATCCGGTACTGATGGCCGCCGATGTGCTGCTCTACGACACCAACGTCGTGCCAGTGGGGGAGGACCAGCGTCAGCACCTCGAGCTGGCCCGCGATGTCGCACAACGGGTCAACGCCCGCTTCCCCCGGACGTTCGTGGTGCCAGAGCCGATGATCCAGAAGGCGACGGCCAAGATCTACGACCTGCAGGATCCGACGGCGAAGATGAGCAAATCGGCAGCCACCGATGCCGGGCTGATCAGCCTGCTCGACGATCCGGCGAAGACTGCGAAGAAGATTCGCTCCGCGATGACCGACAGCGACCGCGAGATCCGTTACGACACCGCCGCCAAACCGGGTGTCTCGAATCTGCTGACCATTCAGTCCGCGGTCACCGGCACCGATATCGACACCCTCGTCGACGGCTACGCCGGCCGCGGCTATGGCGACCTGAAGAAAGACACCGCTGATGCGGTCGTTGAATTTGTCACGCCCATCAAAACCCGTGTCGACGAGCTGCTTGCGGATCCGACCGAACTGGAAGCGATCCTGGCTGCAGGGGCGCGGCGCGCGCGGGAGGCGTCTGCAAACACGGTCAAGCGGGTATATGACCGGTTAGGTTTTTTACCGCAGCTGCAGTGAGCGCCGGGAGGCAGGAATGACCGAACCCGCTGAACCCGACAAGAAACCGGGGTTGCTGGACCGGTATCGCGCCAAGTGGCATTGGTTCGATCACGTGATGCGCGGCCAGGAACGCTATAACGACAGCAAGGGCGATTTCTACGCCGCGGGTATCACCTATTTCACGATCTTCGCGATGTTTCCGCTACTGATGGTCGGCTTCGCGGCCGGTGGTTTTGTCCTGGCCAGCCGACCCGAGCTGCTGACGGAGATCGAGAATCGGATCCGGTCCATCGTCACCGGCGATTTCGGTGAGCAACTGGTTGGGCTGATCGATTCGGCCATCGACTCGCGCACCTCGGTCGGTGTCATCGGGCTGGCCACCGCGGCATGGGCCGGGTTGGGCTGGATGGCCAACCTGCGCGAGGCGCTGAGCCAGATGTGGGGCAAACAGCGTGGTGAGCCCGCAGGGTTCGTCAAGACCAAGCTCTCCGATCTCCTGGCGCTGCTATCGGCATTTGTGGCGATCATCCTGACGATCGCCCTTTCGGCGTTGGGCAGTTCGAATCTGATGGCTACCGTGCTGGCCTGGTTGGGCATCCCGGATTCGCCGGTGCTCAGCGTGGTGCTGCGAGTGGTGTCCCTGGCGATGTCGTTGGTCGTCTCATGGCTGTTGTTCACCTGGATGATCGCGCGGTTGCCCCGAGAGCGGATCAGCTTCCGCAGCAGCATCGCGGCGGGTCTGCTGGCGGCGGTGGGTTTCGAGATCTTCAAACAGATTGCGACGATCTATCTGCGCGGTGTCGTGACCGGTCCCGCGGGTGCGACGTTCGGTCCGGTGCTGGGTGTGATGGTGTTCGCCTACATCACCGCACGCCTGATCCTGTTCGCCACCGCATGGGCCGCGACAGCCAAGGACAACCTGCGCGAAGACCTGCTGGCGCCACCGCCGCCTGCGGTGATCAACTCGCGGGTGATTACCCGGCCAGGTCTGCAGGTACCGCAGGCGATGGCCGCTGCGGCGGTGGGAGCCCTTGGTGTGCTGAGCTTTTCGCGGTTCCGCAGCCGCGATCGCTAGTTACTGCACGCGGCAGTTACTCCACGCGGCGGCGGCGGGACACGACCGTGAAGAGGATGGCGCCGAGTGCCACGACACCTGCTGCCGCCACCCCGACCCAGAGCCACGTATTGCTCCAGATCGAATGCTTCTCCGCCGCCTCATTGGCGACCAGCTCCACGTTGTAACCCGGCAGCGGGCCCTGGGACGGAGCGTTGAGACCGGGCAGCTGCTGGGTCTTGTCGATGGCGAACAGCGCCTCACCCTTGGTGGTCTTCGTCCACTGTCCCCAGGCCGGGACCTCGCCGTCGAGTAGCACGCGGCGTTGGTTACCGACGGTGGGATCGTCGCCGAGGTCGTAGAGCTTTTTGACGCGGAACGGCTTGGAATTGGCGCCCTCGTACCGGAGCTGGACCAGCACGTTCTCGAAGCTCTTGGGTGCCGCCGGTTTTGCGGGCGGCGGTTGGCCCGGTTGCGGTTTGTATCCGCCACCGGAGAAGCTGCCGACGGATGCGGTGGCGACCGTCTTCTTATCGGGGGAGAGTGTCAACGCGGTGAAGCTGTACACGCCCGGGGTGTTGGCGTCGACTATCACCCGCTCCAACGGATTGACCACGACGATACGAGTCGCGTCGTCATAGGTGTAGACGATCTGCAGCGGGCTCTGGTACGGGTTGACGATGATCGGGCGGTAGTAGGTGTCATATCCCACCCACGACGAACTCCACGAGGTGACCGACTGGTTCCAGCTCGACGATGTTGTCGTCGAACTGCTCGAAGTGGTGCTGGTGAACTGGCTGTCCACGATCTCGCGCAGATCGTCGATCTCAGCGGTGTCGGCGACGCCGGGATCCACTTCGGTGGCTTTACCCGTTTCCGCTGCGCGCTCGTCGGCGTCCGGTACGTCGGCTGTGTTGAGGTCCAGGTCGATCGGGTCCTCGTCGCCGAGGCCGGGTAGATCGTCGCTGGGGTTCTGCGGCGCTGGGGGTTCTCCTGGTGCCGTTTCACCGGCTCCGGGCTCGTCGCCGGGAGCCGGGGGCTCGTCGCCGCCAGCATTGGCGCCGCCGGCATCCGGCTCGCCCGCGCCCGGCGATTCCTGTTGGGGTGCATCCGGTTCCGGCGCCTCTGGGCCGGAACCGACAGCGGGTTCATCTGCCGCGGGCCCGGGGTCCGGTGCCTCGGGCTCTGGTGCCTCGGGCTCCGGTGCCTCGGGGGCATCGGGCTCTGGTGCCTCGGGCTCCGGTGCGCTGTCGACCGATTCGGTCGAGGAGTCGTCGTCGAATGGGTCCGCACTCGCGACGGGAACGCCGCCGAAGACCATCGAGCCAGAAACCAGAAGCGCGGACACCATCACCAACGCTCGACGAGAACTATCTGCGTAACCGAATTCCATCCGGGCCTCCAGACTCGTGGTGGGAAAAATCGCATACGTCGGAGCGGGTGGGCCAGTGTGCCATCGTCGAAGCGATCGCGGCGCGGTGCGCTGGCGCGACAGCATTCACGTTATCCCCCACCGGAACTTGAGCCCACGAACAACTGGACAGTTGTACCGAACTCCGCGGGTGGGGGGATATTACCAACGCGACGAAAATGTTGGGACGGTCTTTCGCGGATTGCTGGGCGGGATCAGGATGGTCGTTGGCGCATGGCGATGGCGACAGCTTCTGTCCGCGAGCGGACACTGAGGCGGGCGTAGACATTCTCCAGATGTTTGCGCACCGTCGCCGGACTGAGATACAGCTGCTCGGCAATCGTTTCGGTCCGGCTGCCGGTGCAGAGCAGGCGCAGTACCTGTGCCTGGCGGTCGGTCAGGCCAAGCCGGCGAAGTGAGTCCACGCTGGGTGCCGAGCGTCCCCGCACCTCGTCGAGGAGTACGGCACGCCAGCCCTGCGGTGTGTGACCCGATAAGGCTCGAATCTGCAGTCGGCCGTGGGCGCCCGCGACGGTAGTCAAAGCGGGCATCTCGGGGTTGCAGCTATGCAGCCACTCGGCCAACACCTGAGGAAGAACGCCGCTGACGTCGCGCCGGCCCGGGTAGTACTGGGTCAGGAGGTCGCGGGCCAATGCCGATGCGTGGACCACCGAACCGGTCGGATCGATGAGGACCAGCGCCGCATCTGTCTCGCGCAGCCCTGCGTCCTGCGCGGCAATGAGCACCCGGGTGCGTTCCCGATGCTGCGCCTGCATGAACGCCCGACTCAGATGTGGCTCCAACACCTCGATTACGTCGCGGTCGCGTTCGGTGAATGTGGGCTTGGACCGATTGATGGCGATCGTGACCACGGCTGGCGGCGCCAAGTTGAAGTAGATCTGGTCCTCGGAGCCCAGCACCCGGTACACCTCGTTGTAGAGGTCGAGGCGGTGCAGCTCGCGGGTGGTGAGAAAATCGGACAACGTGTGGGGGCGATAGTCACCGCTTGCGGAGAGCATCACCCCGGGGTGTTGATGCGCGGTCGCCGCAAATGCGTCGAAGAGTGCGTCGAGGCCGGCATCGGGTGGGTCGAGGATGACGATCACTCGTCCGGCGGACAGGTCAACGTCGTTGTAGCCGAACATGTCTCCAGGAACCAGGCTTCGTAGCTCTGGCAAGATCGCCGCCGGGAAGCTGTCGAGTCCGTCACAGGCATAGGCCCTCAGCGCCAGATTGTGTACAGCCTCAATATCTTTGTGGCGCAAGCTGCCCATATCAAGCCCCCAGCAAATTATCGTTGCAGCAAAATATACGCTGTTTGCCGTATTCCCGCATCCGCTCCGGCAGCATAATGTGGCGCTCGAAAGCGACTTCAGTACCGGGCAGTCTTTTTCAACGGCGTGCTGCGGCGATCGGAAGACGATGTGGTGCGAGCGAATCGAGTCGTCGACGACGCTGTCACCCGCGTCGGACTGTGGACTGTCTGCACCGAGATTCGTGCTGTCGTTGACGCAGACCTCGCCCGTGTGAAGGCGAACCGAGTAAGTAATGGGCACGAGAACGGAAAGCAGCCAATGGATTCAGTGAAGTATGTATCTCGTGTCGGGGGACTCGCGGTAGCGGTCGGCTTGGGGGTTGCAGTCGCTGCGAACGCCGGGGTCGCACAGGCCGAACCCACGGATTCATCAGGCGCGTCAGCCGGTTCATCCCCTGACTCGGCGTCAGGCGGATCGAAAAAAGGCGGCCATGCCGCTTCGGGCCGGTCGTCGGCGTCGGGCTCCACTTCGAAAGCGCGTTCGGATAAACCGACCGGTTCCCACGCGTCGGTCGATGCGCAAACCAGCAAACTTTCTTCCGCTGGCGCTGCGCCGGATGTTGAACCCAGCGCCGCGAGCCAGACTTCCGCGAGTGTGGCCAACGAGCGCACGGTCACTTCAGCGCCGGCGATCCTGCGGGCGTCGACCGCGCGGCCCGTCGCACCAAGGGTGACCGTCGCCGCCACGGCACCGGCAGGTCCTGCGACCAGCGGTGCCCCAGCCATCCCTGAACCGGCGGGAATCTTTGACATCGAGGGCATCCTGGCGTTGGTCCGGCGGGACCTCTTCAACGCGACGCCCACGATCACCGCAGGTACGACCACCCAACAGCCGAACGGCAGCTTCACCGGCCAGGTGGACGCCAGCGACGATGACGGTGATCCGGTCACCTACCAGGTGACACAGCAGCCCGGCGATGGCAGTGTCGTTGTCAACGCCGACGGCACCTTCTCCTACACGCCCAACGCTGATCTGTTGGCATCGGGTGGCTCGGACAAGTTCGTCATTTCCGTGAGTGACGCCGACGCCGAACCCCACCTCCACGGACCCCTCGGAATACTCAATAGTGTTGTGGGACTGTTTAATCAAGACTTGGCCGACGATATCTTCCCTGGCGGAGCGCACCGTGCCAAGGTGGAGTTCGACGTTGAACTGACCGGGACCGAACCGGTGAATCATGCACCGGTGGCGGGGTCGCCGGGCGCGCCTTCGGTGAATGCGCAGACCGGTGTGGTGACTGCGGGTTCGGGGTTCTCTGATCCTGACGGCGATCCGTTGACCTACTCCGTGGTGACCGGTCCGACCAAGGGCACGGTGGTGGCCAATGCCAATGGCACCTACACCTACACCCCGAATGCGGCGACCCGGCCGCCGGCGGGTTCGCCCGCTGGTTCGGATGCCTTCACGTTGTCTGCCAGCGACGGACAGCTGTCGACACCGACGACCATCACGGTGCCGGTGGCGGCGCTACCCGCGGTGCAGGCACCGAACACCTTCACGGTCACCGGCACGATCCCCATCGACGGTTATCCGGTCAACGTGACCGTCGGCCCGAACGGCAAGCTGTACGTCGTCAGTGGCACCACTATCGGCAACAACCGGGTGTACGTGATCGACCGGTCGAGCAACGCAGTGGTCGGCCAATACACCGTCTGGAGCAACCCGGTCGCCGTGGGATTCAACCCGGCCAAGCCCGCGGTGGCCTACGTCGTCAACGCCGGCGACGGCACCATAACGGTCGTCGATACCGGCACGAACGGGACAAGCCCCCTGACCGGTATCGGGACCAACCCGCGGTCGGTGGTTTTCGCGCCTGACGGTCTGCATGCCTATCTGCCAGATCAGTTGGTGGGCAACAGTTCCGTGCTGATCGTCGATACCAAGACTGGCAAGGTCGTCGACAAGATCCCGGTCGCGTACGGCCCCACCGACATCGTCTTGAGCCCGGATGGGGCCACGGCCTACGTCTCCGGTTCCACGAGCGGCACCGTGCCGATCGTGTCGGTCATCACCGTCGCCACCAAGGCCGTCAAGACCATCAACGTCGGGACCACCCCGTCCGCCGTGGGGTCTCTCGCACTGAGCAAGGACGGCAAGACGCTCTATGTCACCAGGTCCGACGATAACTCGGTCGTGGTGATCGATACCGCGTCGAGCGCAGTGACCAAGACCATCCCGATCGCGGCCATCGGCGGAAACCCCGCTGGGCCAACAGATGTTGCCCTCAGTCCCGACGGTTCGGTGCTCTACGTCACCGACACCAATACGAGTTCGGTGACGGTGATCAACACTCTTACTCAGTCGGTGATCGCCACGGTGCCGGTCGGATTCGCGCCGGGCTCGGTGACGGTCGCACCTGACGGCATTGCATACGTGACCAACACATTCGGCAAGACGGTCTCGGTCATCACCCCCAGCCACGTATGAACGTGACTAGATTCGTGACCTGCGGCGGTTCGTCGACCGCGCGACCATGATCAGTCCGAGCACGATGATCGTGCCGACCACGGCAACGCCCACCCGCACCGGTGTTGCGTCTGCGGCATCGACGAATGGTGCGGCCTTGGCGGATGTCTTTTCGGCCGCGGCTGCCAGCGGGTCGGGTTTTGGCGCCAGCGACGGGTCGGGGTCGACCAATGTGCCGACCTTGGTGCCCGGCGGGGTGGAGAAGCCGTAGTCCAGCAGTCTGGCTGCCTGCTCCCACGGGGCGTCGGGCAATCGCGTGCCGCGCATCGTGATCGCGACCAACCTTCTGCCGTCGCGATCGGCCGCACCGACAAACGTCTGCCCGGCATCGTCGGTGTAGCCGGTCTTGCCGCCCAGTGCGCCGGGGTAGTTGCTGAGTAGCTTGTTGTCATTCTCGATCTCGTACGGCGGATTGCCGTCGCGCCCGGGGAAGTTGTAGGTCTGGGTGTGCACGATGTCGGCGAACGTCGGGTTTTCCCAGGCATAGCGGTAGAACAGGGCGATGTCGTAGGCCGAGGTGCTCATGCCCGGCCCGTCGAGGCCGGACGGGGTGGCGGCCCGGGTGTCTTTCCCGCCGAGCTTGCCGGCCAAGGTGTTGATCTTGTTGACCGCGGTGTCCATCCCGCCCAGCTGCGCCGCCAGCGCGTGGGCGGCGTCGTTTCCTGAGTGCATCAGTAGGCCGTGCAGCAGATCGTTGACGGTGTACATGCCACCGGGAGCGACACCGACGCGGGTGCCTTCGGCGTTGGCGTCGTCCTGGGTGCCTGGGACGAGTTTGTTGACGTTCAGCTCGTTGAGTGAGGCCATCGCGGTCAGCACTTTGATGATCGAGGCAGGCCGGTGCCGGGCATGCGGATCTTTTGCCGCGATGATCTCGCCCGTATCGAGGTCGGCGACCACCCACGCCTCGGCGGAAATCCCATCGGGAACCGGCGGCGTGCCCGGTGCGGTGATCACACCGCAGCTGCTCAGCGCGTCACCGCCGACGGTGTCACTGGGAACCGGCATCGGTAGCGGCGGATCGCCCGCAGTCGGCACCTCAGAAGAGTCGACGGCGGGCGGGGTGCTCACTTTGTACGGGCAGGTGTCGGGGTCGGCGTTGGCCGTGGCCGGGCTGCCCAGCAGGCAGAAGCTCACCAGGAAAGGGGCCGCTGCCAGGGCAGTAACCCGCCGGGAGACGGTTCGAAAGGTCGCCATGGTGTGTGCAGATTAAGCGAGACGCTGCCGTTTCCGGCGGAGCCGCGCTGTGACTGGTGGGGTTCAAGTTACAAATGTGAGCTCGCGGCGAGTTCATCCAGAGCCCACTGCGACGGTCTCCCGACCTTCTTCGCAGAGGTTTCTATCTCAATCCTGACGCGGCGGCAGCGCGCAGTGCGCCAGTGCCGGGTTACCGATACAGGCCAGCCAGAGCCGGTCGCCCTGTTCGACGAGCCCGGTGGTCTGCCCGAAGTCGGGATGGGTGGTGTGCAGACCCGCGACCGGCGCACCCGTCACCGGGTCGAATGCGACGGCCCAGACTTCCGGGGTGATCTTGGGTTGCACCCGTGCAGGAAGGCGCCACACCAGTTTGCGCAGCGCGGGCGCGCGCGGGGCCAACCACTCGACAGACCCGTTGGCCGGGCTGACGATGGCGCACCAGATGCGGCCGTCGCTACCGGTGGACAGGTTGTCCGGATAGCCGGGCAGGTTGTCCACCAGCGGGGACACCTGTCCGGCCTGCGGACCCGTCAGCCAGTACTTCGACAGTCGTCGCGCCTGCGTCTCGGCGAAGATCAGGGCGGACTCATCCGACGTCAGGGTGACACCGTTGGCGAAATAGAGTCCTTCTAGAACCACGCACACGGTTCCATCCGGCTCGCGACGGAACAGGCCGCCGCGCCCGCGGGCCTCCAGGATCGCCGCAGAGAAGTCCTGGTAGGTGAACGCACTGGTTGATTCAGTGAAATAGATTGTGCCGTCGGATGTTTCGACCACGTTCGAGCAAAACTGCAGAGCCCGGCCGTTGATTGCTTCGACCAACGTGTCCACCTGGCCGGTGCTGGTGTCCATGGCGACCAGGCCACCGGGGCTGGTGCAGATCAGCAGCCGGCCATCGCGCCCGACCGCCAACCCCAGCGGCCGGCCCTTCGTTCTACCCACCACCGCAGGTACGCCATCGGCGCCGATGCGGACGATGCGGCCGTCGACCAGACCCGTCCAGAGCTGGCCGTCGGCATCGACAACCACATCCTCAGGCGCGTCACCGGGAACGCCGACCACCGTCAGGGTGGCCGGCGGGTAATCCGGCAACGGATCGATCGGCGGGGGCCGCCAGCGAACCGGGTCAATCGAAGGCTTCGTCACCTGTGCAGGCTAGAGCCGTGCGGCCGCCTCCGTGAGCACGCCCCGCAGAATCTCGTAGATGGCGTCGAATTCCTTCTGCCCGCAGATCAGCGGCGGCGCCAGCTGGACCACTGGGTCGCCACGGTCGTCGGCCCGGCAGTACAGGCCCGCTTCGAACAGCGCGGGAGTGAGGAAGCCGCGCAGCAGCCGCTCGCACTCGTCGTCGTTGAAGGTTTCCTTGGTGGTCTTGTCCTTCACCAGCTCGATGCCATAGAAGAAACCTTCACCGCGCACGTCACCGACGATCGGGATGTCGAGCAGCTTCTCCAGGGTGGCCCTGAATGCCGGCGCCATTTCCTTGACGTGATCGTTGATGCCTTCGCGCTCGAAGATGTCGAGGTTGGCCAACGCCACCGCCGACGACACCGGATGTCCGCCGAAGGTGTAGCCGTGGCCGAACACCGTCTTACCGTCGTTGAACGGCTCGAACAGCCGGTCGCTGGCCACCATCGCCCCGATCGGGGAGTAACCCGAGGTCAATCCTTTGGCGCAGGTGATGATGTCCGGCACGTAGCCGAAGTCGTTGCAGGCGAACATCGAACCGATCCGGCCGTAGGCACAGATCACCTCGTCGGAGACCAGCAGGACGTCGTACTCGTCGCAGATCTCGCGGACCCGCTCGAAGTATCCGGGCGGCGGCGGGAAGCAGCCGCCCGCGTTCTGCACGGGCTCAAGGAAAACCGCACACACCGTGTCCGGGCCCTCGAACTCAATAGCCTCGGCGATGCGGTCGGCGCAGTAGCGTCCCCACGCCTTGGGGTCGGCGCTGAACTGCTCGGGCGCCCGGTAGAAGTTGGTGTTGGGCACACGAAAACCGCCAGGGGTTGGCGGATCGAACGGCGCCTTGAAGTCGGGGATGCCGGTGATGGCCAGGGCGCCCTGCGGCGTGCCGTGGTAGGCGATGGACCGCGATATCACCTTGTACTTGCCCGGTTTGCCGGTCAGCTTGAAGTACTGCTTGGCCAGTTTCCACGCGCTTTCGACGGCCTCGCCGCCGCCGGTGGTGAAGAACACCCGGTTCAAGTCACCCGGTGCATAACTGGCGATCCGCTCGGCGAGTTCGATGGCCGGCGGTGTCGCGAACGACCACAGTGGAAAGAAAGCCAACGTCTCGGCCTGCTTGGCAGCGGCCTCGGCCAGTTCGGCTCGGCCGTGGCCGACCTGGACCACGAACAGGCCAGACAGTCCGTCGATGAACTTGTTGCCTTCGCTGTCCCAGATGTGCACGCCTTCGCCGCGGGTGATGATCGCCGGGGTGATCCCTGCGCCGTGGCGGGCGAAATGGCCCCACAGGTGGCGGTCGGCCTTGGCGGACAGCTCGCTGGTGGTGGCTACCCGTGATTCAGTGATTGTCATCTTGTACCCCAATTATATTGTTGCTTAACGAGTTTCAGGTAAACCAAAGTTTCGGTGGATATCACTCCCGGTACCGCTCGGATCTGGGTATTGAGTAGGTCGAGTAGATCGCCGTCGTCTTCACACACCACCTCTGCGATGGCGTCGAAGGATCCCGCGGTCAGCACCACGTAATCGACGGCCTCGATTTTGGCCAGCTTCTCGGCGACCTTGAGGGTGTCGCCTGTGCAGCGGATGCCGATCATCGCCTGGCGGGCGAAACCGAGCTGCATAGGATCGGTCACTGCCACGATTTGCATCACCCCGGCATCGACCAATCGCTGAACGCGTTGGCGCACCGCGGCCTCGGACAGGCCGACCGCCTTACCGATACCGGCATAGGAACGGCGACCGTCCTGCTGCAGTTTCTCGATAATGGCTTTGGACAGCTCATCGAGCTGCATCCCAGGTCCGCCTTCTCTGGCGGCGCGGAGCGTCACCGGGCCGATGGGTCCACCCGAATCGCGCATGCTCACGATTGTGCACGGATTCAGTTGCCAAGAGCAACCATTACGACAGTATCCGCGGTCAAAGACCTCTCGATCGCGGGAATGCGTCGTCCGACCCTCACTGAGGATCGGTTGGTCAGATACCGTTACGCCATGGCGAAGACGACCGTGAGGGTGGCTGGCAGCTGGATAGACGGCGCAGCCGTCACGACCGCAGGGGCGTTGCACCAGGTGGTGAATCCCGCTGATGGCACGACCGTCGCCGAGCTGGCCTTGGCGACCCCAGCCGATGTTGACGTCGCGGTGGCCTCGGCTCGCGCGGCGCTACGCGGATGGTCAACCGCCGCCCCGGTGGAGCGCTCGACCGTACTGGCCAAGCTGGCTGAACTGGTCACCGCGAACGCCGATGCGTTCATCGCCGAGGAGGTCGCCCAGACCGGTAAACCGGTCCGGTTGGCGACGGAGTTCGACGTGCCGGGCAGCATCGACAACATCTCCTTCTTCGCCGGTGCGGCAAGACATCTCGAAGGCAAGGCCACCGCGGAATACTCCGCAGATCACACGTCGAGCATCCGCCGTGAGGCCGTCGGTGTCGTCGGCAGCATCACCCCGTGGAACTACCCCCTGCAGATGGCGGTCTGGAAGGTGCTCCCGGCGCTGGCCGCCGGATGCACCGTCGTGATCAAGCCTGCCGAGCTGACCCCGTTGACCACACTCACACTGGCGCGCCTCGCGTCCGAGGCCGGGCTGCCCGACGGGGTGTTCAACGTGATCACCGGCGCGGGGTCCGATGCCGGTACCGCACTGGCCGGGCACGCGGGCGTCGATGTGGTGACGTTCACGGGGTCGACCGGGGTCGGGCGCAAGGTGATGGCCGCCGCCGCCGTGCACGGCCACCGCACCCAGCTTGAGCTGGGCGGTAAGGCGCCGTTTGTGGTGTTCAACGACGCCGACCTCGACGCCGCCATCCAGGGCGCGGTGGCCGGGTCGCTGATCAACACCGGTCAGGATTGCACCGCCGCCACCAGGGCGATCGTGGCCCGCGAGCTGTACGACGATTTCGTCGCCGGTGTCGCCGAGGTGATGAGCAAGATCGTCGTCGGGGACCCCACCGACCCCGACACCGATCTGGGGCCGGTGATCTCGATGGCGCACCGCGACAAGATCGCGGGCATGGTGAGTCGGGCGCCCGATCAGGGCGGCCGAATCGTCACCGGCGGCGTGGTACCGGATCTGCCCGGATCGTTCTACCGGCCGACCCTGATCGCCGATGTCGACGAAAACTCCGAGGTCTACCGCGACGAGATCTTCGGACCGGTGCTGACGGTGCGGTCGTTCACCGACGATGACGATGCCCTGCGTCAGGCCAATGACACCGAATACGGACTGGCCGCCTCGGCGTGGACCCGCGATGTGTACCGGGCCGGCCGGGCGTCACGCGAGATCCAGGCCGGCTGCGTGTGGATCAACGACCACATCCCGATCATCAGCGAGATGCCGCACGGCGGTGTCGGAGCATCCGGCTTCGGCAAGGACATGAGCGACTATTCCTTCGAGGAGTACCTGACCATCAAGCATGTGATGAGCGATATCACCGGTGTCGCCGATAAGGGTTGGCACCGAACAATTTTCACCAAACGCTAGCTCATGTCGCTGACCGCACGCGATGTCACCGAGGCCGACTGGCCCCGGGTTCGGCTGCTGGCCGCGACCAGTTTCGGATCGTTCTGGCATCCCGAGACGCTCGACGCCTGGCGCTCGCTGATGGTCCCCGGCAGTTCGGTGGTGGTCTGCGACGGCGACGATGTGATCGGGATGTCGCACTACGTCGAATTAAAGCTCACGGTGCCCGGTGGGGCGGTGGTCCCCGCCGCCGGGGTCACCTGGGTGGGCGTGGCGCCGACCCATCGTCGTCGTGGGTTGTTGCGGTCGATGTATACCTCGTTGCACCAGCACATCGCCGAGCGCGGCTATCCGATCGCGGCACTGACCGCCAGCGAGGGCGGTATCTATGGCCGGTTCGGATATGGACCGGCCACCATCGAAACCGAGTTCACGCTCGACCGCCGATTTGCCCGATTCCACCCCGACGCAGCAGATCCCGGCGGCGTCCGGGTGGTGATGGCGGGGGAGCACCGCGACGAATTCGCCGCGGTCTACGACCGCTACCGGCGTCTCACACCAGGCGGGCTGGAACGGCCGCTGCCCTTGTGGGACGACCTTCTCGCCGACTGGGACGATTCCCGGGGCGGCGGTTCTCCGTGGTTCGCGTTCCTGCACGCGGATGGCTACCTGCTCTACCGGGTGCATGGACACCCCAAAACCGTTCGGGTGGAGGAGTTTAAGGCGATCACACCCGAGGCGCACAACGCTCTGTGGCGCGCGCTGCTCGGGCTGGATCTGGTCGAGACGGTCGTTGCCACCAGCCATCCCGGCGACGTATTGCCCTACCTGTTGACCGACGCCCGGCTGGTGCGTACCACTGCCGCCGAGGACGGCCTGTGGCTGCGGATCATGGACGTCCCGACCACCCTTGAGGCCCGCAGCTATCTGGCCGATCTCGATACCGTCCTGCAGATCGACGACGGGTTCCGTTCCGACGGAGGACGATTCGCGCTACAGATTCGCAACGGCCGCGCACAGTGCGTGCCGACCTCGGCGCCCGCGCAGCTCACCATGGATCTCGGCGTGCTGGGAGCCATCTACCTCGGCGCGCACCGGGCGACATCGTTAACGGCGGCCAACCGCATCAGGACGACCGACGCTGCACTTCCGGCGAGGCTGGACGCCGCGTTCGGCACCGACGTCCCGGCTCGGCTCGGGTTCACCTTCTAACGTCGGGCCTAACCCCGCGGAACCACGATCACCGGTGCGTCGGTGCCGGCCAGGATGCGCGCCGCTGTCGAGCCGAGAAAGACCCGACGCGGTGCTGCGAACCGGCTCGAACCCACCAGCAGAAGGTCACCGGATCCCCAATTGAGTTTTTTCATCGCCGATTCCAGTGTCGAGCCGTCGGCGACCAGAGACTGGATATCCGGTGACTCCGGCACCGAGCGGGCGGCCACGATCAAATTCTGCTCCGCGGCGGCGATTTGGCTGGCGCGCACTTCCGCGTAGGACAGATCGCTGTCGATGTTCTCCAGCGACACCAGCGATACCAGCCGGATCGGCAGGGCACCGGCGCTGGCCAGTACCAGTGCGAAGGGCAATGGGTTGTCTTCGCCCGCCTTGGCGGGAACCGCGGCGGTCACTTCGGTGATGGTCTCGGGCGGATCTTCTGAGTAACCGCGGGGCGCCAGTGCCACCGGGATCGGTGAGCAGTGCAGCAGCGCACCGGCGATCGGTCCGATGACGTGGCCGCCGAAGAAACCGTCGCGCGCCCCACCGATGACGATCAGGTCCGAGGACTTGCTCTCGGCGAAGGCGATCAGCGATTCGGCGTAGGACTCACCGACCAACACATTGGACGTGACCGACAGCCCCGCGGCCGACAGTCGGGCTGTTGGTTTGGCGATCCACTCCTCGCCGCGGTCGGCCAGATACTGCTGATATTCGGCGCGGCCGGGATGGCCGTCCGGCATCTCGGCGCGCACCACCAGGACGATGTCGACGTCGGCGCTGAAGGTTTTGGCCAGCGCGGCGGCCAGCGCCACGCCGTCGTCGCCCGTGGGAGTAGCCAGGTACCCAACAGTCAGATGCATTGCTGATCCTTAGAACGTGTCGGGAACTTTGACTTCGGTTGAGGCATTGAGGGTTTCGCCACGGAAGAACCGTTTGGTGCCGAAGGCGAAACAGGCCAGCATCAGCGGGATGCCCAGCACCAGCATGCCGACGCCCAAGACGAACACTCCGCCGATCGATCCGAAGGCGGTGTAGCCGTAGTCGGGTTTGATCATGTCGATCGAGCTCTGGATGAACGCCCACGTCATGGCCAGGGCGCCCAGTAGCGGGAAGATGCCGCGGAAGAACAGGTTTCGCACCGACTGGAACAGGGTGCGCCGGAAGTACCAC
This sequence comes from Mycobacterium sp., assembly GCF_965229105.1. Classification (GTDB taxonomy): domain Bacteria; phylum Actinomycetota; class Actinomycetes; order Mycobacteriales; family Mycobacteriaceae; genus Mycobacterium. Next base: position 5,623,014 of record NZ_OZ245858.1, on the reverse strand, counting down.
ACACAGGCGTACGCGGTGACGCCGTAGTAGAAGGCCACCGCGAGCCCAAGCGAGGCCACCGAATCGGCCAGGGCGTTCTCGGACAGGAAGGTCAGCAAGAGGTAGAAGCCCAGCGCGGAGAAGCCCATCACCATGGTGCCGAATGCGGGGGTCATGTACTTCGGGTGCACGCTGGCGAAGCGTTTGGGGATGGCCTCGTAGACAGCCATCGACAGCGTCCCGCGAGCGGTCGGCAGAATCGTCGTCTGGGTGGATGACAGTGCCGATACCGACACGGTCAACAGCAGCAGCGAAGCCACCAGACTGCCCGCGACCGGTTTGCCGAGCACCGTCAGCACGTCATCGGTGTTCATCGGGTTGTTCAACCCGATGCCGACGTCCCCGAACCCGGCGAAGGACTCGATCGCGTAGGCGACCAGCACGTAGGTGCACACCAGAATCAGCGTGGTGATGACGGCTGCGATACCCGGGGTTTTGCCCGGGTTCTTGGTTTCCTCGCCGACGGCCAGGCAGGCGTCCCAGCCCCAGTAGATGAAAATGCAGAGGATGATCGCTGCGGCGATCGACGACATGTCCAGACCCGACGGCCACAGCCAGGACAGCTGCGGGGTGATCGCTTGGGCGCCGGCGGTGCCGGTGAAGACCCGGATCAGCGCCCAGATACTGACCAGGATCAGCACGCCGAACTGGATGGCGATCAGCACGTTCTGGACGCGTTCGGAAACGACAACACCACGCGCGCTGACGGCCGTCATCGAGATGATGAAGAACGAACCGAGCAACACCTTGGCAGGCAACGATTCGGCGAGTTCATCCTGGCCGAGGAATTTGAACAGGTAGATCGCCGCTACTTCGGCGACGTTGGCCAGCACGATGATGGCCGATACCGCCAGGCCCCACCCGCCGATCCAGCCGATCCACGGCCCGAACGCCTTTGTGCCCCACGTAAATGTGGTGCCGCAGTCCGGGGTGTCCTGCGACAGCTCCTTGTATGCGAACGCGACGAGCAGCATCGGGATGAACGCCAGCACGAACATCGCCGGTGCCTTCTCGCCGACATTGAGCACCACGTAACCGAGGGTGGCAGCCAGGCTGTAGGCGGGGGCGACAGCGGCCAGGCCGATGACGATATTGCCGACGAGGCCGAGCGCCCCAGCCTGCAGCCCCTTACCGCCAACTGCGGGGGCCGACGGTTCCGTGATTGCCATGCGCTGGAATATACGGATCGATTACGTCGAATCTGTGTAGATCCTGCGAGAATTCAGTTTCTGTCCGGTTACGCGAGTAAACCCCGGTCAGCGGTCCTTGCTGAACTCTTCACCGGTCTGCGGATCGACGGCAGTCTCGCCCGCGGGCAGGTTCGACAGATTGGGTGCGATGACGGTGGGCATCTGACCGGAATCAGGCAGACCGAAATGCGCGACGGAGCCGGTTGCCGGTTCCAGCAGCAGGTCCGCTCGCCGCGGCAGGGTCTTGCCTTGGAAGAAGCCGGGTTCCATTGCCCAGTAGATGAACATCAGGATGACGCCGAGCACCAGCGCGCCAATCCCCACCACAGCCACCGCGCCGAAGCCGAAGATCGTCACGTTGTTGCCTGCGTCGTCCACGAGGTTGTCGACCTTGGCGTACTGGATCAGTCCGTAGATGAAGACGACGGTCAACATGATCCCACCGAGCAGCGGCACCGCGAACCGCATCACAAAGTTGCGGGCCGAGGAGGTGAACGTCTTGCGGTAGTACCAGGCGCACGCGAAGCCGGTCAGGCCGTAATAGAAGGCGATCATCAGACCGACCGAGCCGATCAACGCCAGGAGCAGGCTGCTGCTGATCAGCGTGAACAGTACGTAGAAGAAGATCGACACCGCACCCATCACGACCGTCGAGGTGGTCGGGGTCAGGTACTTGCGGTGGATGTTGGCGAATGACGCCGGCAACGCCTTGTACACACCCATCGACAGCGTGGTGCGCGCGGTCGGCAGGATCGTCGTCTGGGTCGACGCCGAGGCCGAGGTCAAGATGGTGGCCGAGAGCGCGAGCAGGCCGATGTGTCCGATAATGCTATCGCCGAACAGTGCGGGTCCGATGGCGGCGAACACGTCGGCCGAGTTGTCTGGATTGCCAAGGCCCGCACCGGCTTCACCGACGCCGGCGAAGGCAACGACCGCCACGGTCACGATGGCGTAGGTACCAAGCAGCAGGAAGGTCGACAGCACAGCGGCCTTACCGGGGGTGGTGCCGGGATCATCGGATTCCTCGTTGCACGCCACGGCGGTATCCCAGCCCCAGTAGATGAAGATGGCGATCAGGATGGCCGGTGCGATGACGGTGCCGAAGTCCAGGCCGGCCGGCCAGAACCAGGACAGCGACGGGTGAATTGATTCCCCCGGCAGTGCGTTGTTGGTATAGACCTTGACCAGTGCGTAGATCGAGATGACCACCAGGATGATGACCTCGAAGCCGAGCAGGAAGTACTGCAGTCGGGCCGATACCTCGATACCGCGGTAGCAGATGTAGGTCATCACAACGATCCAGATGACACCGGCGACCGTCGACCACAGGGTGCTGCTGGCCAGGTCGGCCGCGGAATCCCAGCCAAGGTCACCGACGAACGTGAAGGAGTAGGAGCCCGCGATCTGGGCCAGGTTGGCCATCACGATGACGTCGGCGGCGATGATGCCCCAGCCGCCCATCCAGCCCACCAGCGGCCCGAAGGCACGCGATGCCCAGGTGAAGGTGGTGCCGCAGTCGGGTTCGGCTTTGTTGAGTTCCTGATACGCGACCGCGATGAGGTAGATCGGGACGAACGCGAGCAGCACGATCGATGCCGCCTTGACGCCGGCGCCACTGGCCACGATCAGCCCGAGAACAGCCGCCAGGCTGTAGGCCGGCGCCGTGGATGCCATGCCGACGACCACGCTGGACAGCAGGCCCAGCGAGCCGCCACGCAAGCCCTTACTGTCGACCGATCCACCACCCCCCGCACTACCCGGATCGATAGTGGTCTCACCTGTGGTCATCGGACTCTCCTTCGCACCTGGACGCAGCGTTGGCAGAATACGGTTTCCGTGGTGATTTCGCGCACTATCAACGGAATCAGTGTTGACAGGGACCTCTCAGCAACGAATTTCGTTGCCAAAATGCCATTTGCCGGTGGTCATCGGTGGGAAGTAGGCTCCGTGAGGTGACCACCGCGCGGCGGGCCGAAGAATTCGAGGCGCTGCGTCCCCACCTGCTGGCCGTGGCCTACCGTCTCACCGGTACCTACGCAGACGCCGAGGATGCTGTGCAGGACGCGTGGTTACGTTGGGCCACAGCGGATGTCGATCGCAGCACGATCGCGGATCTACGCGCCTGGCTGACGACCGTGGTCAGTCGGATAGGACTGGACCGATTGCGCTCGGCAGTGCATCGCCGCGAGGCGTACTACGGGCAGTGGTTGCCAGAACCAGTGGTCACGAGCTTTGCCGGGGCGGATCCGCTGGCCGCTGTCGTCGCGCACGAGGACGCCCGGTTTGCCGCGATGGTGGTGCTGGAGCGGCTGACTCCCGATCAGCGGGTGGCCTTCGTCCTGCATGACGGTTTCGCGGTCCCGTTCGCCGAAATCGCCGACGTGCTGGGGACGTCGGTATCGGCGGCGCGCCAACTCGCGTCGCGGGCCCGCCGTGCCGTGGCCGACGCGCAGCCCGGCGAGCGCGATGAGGCGGGCAATCATTCCCATGACGAGGTAGTCGGGCAGCTGATGGCGGCCATGGCGGCCGGTGATGTGGCGGCCGTGGTGGAACTTCTTCATCCGGAGGTGACCTTCACCGGCGATTCGAACCGCAGGGCACCGACTGCCGCGCGGGTCATCCACGGGGCCGACAAGGTGGCCAGGTTCCTGTTCGGGCTGGCCGACCGTTACGGGCCTGCCTTCTTCTCGTCGAATCAGCTCGCGCTGATCAACGGGGAGCTCGGCGTATATACGGCCGGCGCACCGGGTGGTGACGAGCATCCGGAAATGCTGCCGCATATCGTGGCGATAACCGTTCGTGATGGAAAGGTCTGCGCCGTATGGGATATCGCGAATCCCGATAAGTTCACGGCTTCGCCTTTGCGTCCGGCCCCCACGGAACCCGACATGCATCACCAGAACTGAACCCCTGCTCGGTGATGCCAAGTGCGGTGTTCATCCTGGCCCGCATGTTCTCGATCCCGATCTGATAGGTCAGCTCCATCACGCCGGCGTCGCCGAAGCGGCGGCGAAGATCGGCCACCTGCTCGTCGGTCACCTGATGGGGATCGGTGGTCACCGCGTCCGCATAGCGGATGGCGGCGCGCTCGTCCTCGGTGAACAGCGGTGAGGTCTGGTAGTCGTCGATCTGTCTGAGCCGGTCGACGTCGAGGCCGTCGAGCCGGATCAGCATGGCGCCGAAATCGACGCACCACGAGCACCCGACAGTGCGGGCGGTCCAGTAGACGGCGAGTTCGCGAATATTCGCGGGCAGCTTCGTCGATCCCCGTTCCAGCAACGTCTCGTGCACGGCGTTGGCGATCAGGAGCGCCACGTGGTGAGCGCCGACCGCGAACGGGACGGGCACTTCCCCGAACCGGCGTTTGGCGTAGCGATACATCAGGCGCGCCACCAGCGGTGCCTCCGCAGGCGGCAGGGGCTCCAGACGAGGGTGTTGTGTAGTCATAACCATTGGACGAGACAGCCCGCGTAGGTGTGACAACGAGGATAGGTATTCCTTTTCGGAATACTCCTGAAAGAATCACCGAGATCCGGTTAAGGTACCGAACTGTGGACTTCGAGCTGGACGCCGAACAGCAGGCCTGGCTAACGGAGGTGCGGCAATTCCTCGACGAGAACGTCACTGCTGAGCTCAAATCCGAACTTGCCGCCCACGACCTGGAATACCTCGGCGGGGAGGTCGGGGCATTTCGGCGCAAGATCGGTGCCAAGGGCTGGTTCGGCCTGAACTGGCCCACGGAGTACGGCGGGCTCGGCCTGAGCGCCGTGCACCAGCATCTGCTGATGCGTGAGTTCGAATACCGTGGTGTGCCTGGACCGGATCTCACCGTTACCTCCGTGGCGCCGATGATCATGCGGCACGGCACCGAGACCAACAAGACCGAATTCCTTCCGCCGATCGCGCGGGGGGAGATGATCTGCGCCGTCGGCTACTCCGAGCCCGAGGCGGGTACTGATCTGGCGTCGCTGCGCACCAGGGCGGTCCGCGACGGCGATGACTGGGTGATCACGGGCTCGAAGATCTGGAACAGCGGTGCCCAGCGGTCCACTCACGAATGGCTTTGTGTCCGCACCGATCCCGACGCCCCTCGGCACCGCGGAATCTCGGTGATCATCGTGCCGATCGATCTGCCGGGTATCGAGATCCGCCCGCTGATCGCCTGGTCCGGATACCGGACCAACGAGGTGTTCTTCCGCGACGTCCGGGTGCCGGCGACCAACCTGATCGGCGAGGTCAACCGCGGCTGGACCTACATCACCGGCGCCCTGGACCTGGAACGCGGGGCACTGACCAACGCGGGGGATATGCGCCGAGCCCTCGACGACCTGTTGGCCGTGGTCCGCGCCCCCCTTCGCGACGGGACCATCCCGGCCATGAATCCGGATTTCCGTCGCCGAATCGCCGCGGCGGAAGCCGATGTCGAGGTGGCAACGCTGATGGGCTACGAAGCATCGTCACTGCTGGACAGCGGCACGATACCCAGCATCGAGGTCAGCGTCGAAAAGATCTTCACCAGCGAACTCCGTCAGCGGATCGCAGACCTGGCATTGGATATGCTCGGCACGGACGGCTTGCTGGCGCACCGAGCACCGCATGCTCCGCTGGACGGCAAATTCGAAAGGCTCTATCGCACATCGCCGTTGATGCGTTTCGGGGGCGGCACCAACGAAGTGCTGCGCGATGTCATCGCCCAACGTGGCCACGGCATGCCGTCCTACGGTCGGTGACCATGAAGCTGCTGATCGATCAGGATGACCGCGCGCTGGCCTCGATGCTGCGCGGACTGCTGGCTGCCGAGTGCCCGACGAACCTGGCTCGTGCCGGCAAAGATGCTGCGGCACTGCGGATGTCGCCGGCATTGTGGCAAGCGCTTGCCGACGCCGGCGTGCTCGGTATCGCCCTGCCCACCGAATACGGCGGATCCGGGGGTGGACTGACCGATGCGGGGACGTTCTGCCTGGAGGCAGGACGTGCGCTGTGTCCAACGATGGTGTACGGATCGATACTTGCGGGTTTCGCCATCGACACGCTCGGCGCGACCGGTGCCTGGCGGCGGTGGCTCCCCGGGCTGGCCAGTGGTGCGATTCGCGGTTGCACCGGGCTGTGGAACGCCCGCGATGCCGCGTCGATCCACCCGACGTTGACCGCGCGGCCCCACCCCGAGAGAGGGTGGATGCTTTCTGGCACAGTCGATTTCGTCAGTGATGCCGACCTCGCCGATGTCATTGTCGTGACAGCTGCCGACGAATCGCAGCGGACGTTCGGGTTCGTCGTCGACCTCGACGCGCCCGGCGTCACCAGAGAGCCGCTTGATCTGATGGGTGGCCATCACGCCCAGTGCATTCGATTCGACAACGTGGTCGCCGCCGACGGGGACACGATTCTGGACGGTCCCGACGGGACGGGCCTGCGGGTAGCGGATCTGCGCAGGGTGGCCAACGCCGCCGTTGCGCTGCTGTCGCTGGACCTGGTCGGGGTGGGTGAAGCCGTCCTGGCCGCCACCGTCGACTACACCACGATGCGCCACCAATTCGGCAGGCCGATAGCGTCGTTCCAGGCCGCTCAGCATCTGGTGGCCGATATGCATATCGCGCTGGCCGCGGCCCGACTGGCCGCCCGCTCGGCCGTCTTCTGGATTGCCAAGGGCCGCATCGCCACCCGGGAAACGGCGGTGGCCAGGATGAAGTCGGCGTCGGCAGCGAAGCTGATCACTCTCGACGCCCATCAATTGCATGGCGGGATGGGCTATGTGGTGGAGACCGATCTGCATCTGTGGTCGGAACGGGCCCGCGTGCTGTCCACCTTGGGCGGCGGTACCGATATCGCCGCGGGGTGGCTGCAGGACGAAATCGGCTGGTGAAGGGGACTGCATTGGCAGGGGACAGTTTGATCGACGCCGAGTCGGCGGCCAGAGTGGGCTCCGTGGCGGCGCGCGCGACGGGCGAGGCGAACCGGCGCGACTGGCAGCGCTGGGCATTGTCCGTGGGCGACCGCAACCCGTTGTGGTTCGACCCCGACTACGCACGCGCCAACGGCTATCGCGACATCATCTGCCCACCGCTGTACCTGCAGTACGCGGTGCTGGGCGTCACCCCGCTGGATGATCTGCGGCCCGACGGATCCTCCGGTGCGGCGTCGGGGAGCCTGGCGTTCCCGCGCGCGCCGCGGCGGATGGCAGGCGGGGAGAGCACGATATTTCACCTACCTGCCTATCACCACGACGACATCGAGATGGTGCGCACCATCGAGTCGGTCGTCGAAAAGCAAGGCAGGTCTGGACGATTCGTGCTGGTGACCTGGAACACCACCTACCGTAACCAGAACGACGAGCTGTTGGCGCAGGCCTCGACGTCGATGATCGCCCGACCGTGACAGCGCCCCAGCGCTACGCCGAGGACGTACGACCAGGCGATCAGATCACCCTGCTCACAGTGACGGTCGACGAAACCCAGATGTTCTTCTTCAGCGCCGCCACCTACAACGGTCACCGGATCCACTATGACAAGCAGTGGGCCCGCGATGTCGAAGGCTATGACGACGTCTTGGTACAGGGCCCGCTGCAGGCTGCCCTCCTGGCCCGCGCACTCACCGACTGGATCGGCGGACGCGGCAAGCTGCTGTCGTATTCGGTGCAGAACCGTGCGGTCGCGTATCCCGGTCAGACGCTGAGCTTCGGCGGAGTGGTCACCGGCGTGCGGACCGGTGATGACGGCAGTGCTCTGGTCGACCTGGAGATCACCGGGCGCCGCGACGACACCGTTCTCATGCCGGGTACTGCGACCGTTTCGCTACCGCGGCGGGGTGATTCGTGATGCGCCTCGCCGGTGAGGCGGCCATCGTCGGCATCGCCGAACTGCCCGCGCAGCGCAAACAGACCAGGCCCGAACTGTTCACCCTCGACCAGTACGCGCTGCTGGCGAAGATGGTGACCGACGATGCTGGGCTGGCTGCCTCGGCGGTGAATGGGTTGGTGTGCCACGGCCTTGCCGAATCCGATATGTTCGCCCCGGCAACCCTGTCTGAATACCTCGGTATTCCACTGGATTTCGGCGAGCGCGTCGACCTCGGCGGGGCCACCTCGGCGGGGATGGTGTGGCGGGCCGCGGTGGCGGTGGAACTGGGCCTCTGTCAGGCGGTGCTGGTGATCGTTCCCGGCTCGATGATGCTGCCTCGTTCGCAGCGTCGCCCGCCTCCGGCACCGAGTTGGCATGGTGCGTCGAGCAACAACTACGGATCACCGCAGGCTGAACACGAAATTCCCTACGGCAACGTCGGACAGAACGCGCCGTACGCCCAGATTGCCCAACGCTACGGTGCACAGTTCGGGTACGACCCGTCGGCGACCGCCAAGATCGCAGTCGACCAGCGCACCAATGCCTGCGCGCATCCCGGAGCGGTGTTCCACGGCAGCCCGATCACCGTCGACGATGTGCTCGGCAGCGCGATGATCGCCGACCCGATCCGCATGCTGGAGACGGTGATGCGGGTGCAGGGCGGCGCTGGGGTGCTGGTCGCCAACGCCGAGCTGGCCCGCAGGTCGCGGCACCGGCCGGTGTGGGTCAAGGGATTTGGCGAACACATCACCTTCAAGACACCCACGTATGCCACCGATCTGATGACGACACCCATCGCCCGTGCGGCCGACCGAGCGTTCGCGATGGCCGGGTTGTCCCGTTCCGACGTCGACGTCGCCTCGCTGTATGACTGTTACACCGTGACAGTGCTGATGACCTTGGAGGACGCCGGCTTCTGCGGGAAAGGCCAGGGTATGGGGTGGGTGAAGGAGCATGATCTGACCTTCCGCGGCGACTTCCCGCTCAACACCGCAGGCGGGCAGCTGTCATTCGGGCAAGCCGGGATGGCGGGCGGGATGCATCATGTCGTCGACGCCGCCCGGCAGGTGATGGGCCGGGCGGACGCGACGCAGGTCGCGAACTGCAACACCGCATTCGTCAGCGGGACGGGCGGCATCATGAGCGAGCAGGTGGCGTTGCTGCTGGGAGGTGACTGATGGCCGAATCCATGCCGGTTCCCGAACCAACCCCGGTATCGCGCCCATTCTGGGATGCGCTGACCGAACATCGCATCCTGGTGCAGTTTTCGCCATCCCTCGACCGCTATGTGTTCTACCCGCGCACCCTGGCGCCGGGTACCCTGGCCGATGACCTGGAATGGCGCGAGATCGATGGTGCCGCAACGCTATACACCTTCACTGTGGCGCGACGTCCGACGGGCCCGCCATGGGCTGATGCGCTACCTCAGTTGCCCGCGGTGGTGCAGTGGGACGTCGGCCCCCGGTTCAGCACCGAGCTCGTCGACATCGACCCCGCCGATATCAAGATCGGGATGCGACTGGCCCCGGTGTTCTGTGATATCGCCGATTCCGGTGTGACACTGCTGCGGTACCGACCTGCCTAGCGTTTCTTGGCCAGCTCGTCCAGTTCGATCAGCATCGCGTCTGCGCGCGCACATTCGTCGGCGTAATACTGCGCCGACCACCGCAGCACCGCCTCGGGATACACCCAGTTGGGGTTGCGCTTGGCACCTTCGACGTCGGCGACCGCCCTGACCCGCATCCGCTCGGACTGCTCGCGGTGGGCCACCAGCACGTCACGCAACTTCGCCGGGTCGGCCATATGCCCCAACCACATCCGCAGCATCACACCGTGTTTGAGAACGGCGGGCTCTGCAGGTGCCCCATCCGCCCACGCGCTGACCGCCTGCTCGCCCTCGGGGGAAATGCGGTACAGACGTTTGCCCCGGACGTCATTCTTATCGACGATGTGCGACGACACCAGGCCGAGCTCTTCGAGTTTGCGCAGCTCGCCGTAGATCTGGCTGTAGGACGGTGCCCAGTAGAAGAACCGAAGGCTCCAGTCGGCCCACTTCTTCACGTCATATCCGGACAGTTCCTCGCCGAACGCGAGGATGCCGAGGACAGCCCAACTCGTGGCCCGCAGCTGGGGATACGGTTCGGCGCTCTCGTCTGCCATGGCGCCACCCTAGATGACGGGGGCCGCGGCCCGGGGTAAGCGGAAGTCGCGAAACCGGCTTCCTGGTCATCGAAGACACTATATCTTTTAGGACTAGTTCGGTTCGGAGGGAAAATCGTGGACGACGGGGTGGCGGCGATGCTGAGCCTGCTCGACGCCGGGTTTCCCGCCGTCGAGACGATGACCGGCGCCCAAGCGCGGGCTGCCGTCGCGGCGCGCCGGGTGCCGGTCGCCAATCTCGACGATGTCGACAGCACCACGGACACCGTCGTACCCGGTGGTGCCAGGCCGATTGCCGTCCGGATCTACCGGCCACACGGGGCGGGGGCGGGACCGCTGCCCGCCGTTGTGTTCTGCCATGGTGGCGGATTCGTGCTGTGCGACCTGGACAGTCATGACAGCTTCTGTCGGGCGATGTCCAGATACACCCGAAGCGTCGTGGTATCGGTCGCCTATCGGCTGGCACCCGAGCACCGGGCGCCAGCGGCGGTGCAGGACACCATCGCAGCGTTCCAATGGGTGGTGGCGCACGCTGAGGATCTCGCGATCGACCCCACCCGCGTCGCCGTGGCCGGGGACAGTGCGGGCGGGAATCTCGCCGCCGTCACCGCACTGTGGTGCCGTGAGCGGGACGCGCCCGCACCCGTGGCGCAGGTCCTGCTCTACCCGGCGCTCGATCCGTCGTGTGACACGCCGAGCCAGCACGCCAACGGGGTGGGGCAGGTGACCACGCGCGCTGCGATGCAGTGGTATTGGCGCCAGTACCTCGACGGTGACCTGCTGACCGACCCGGCGTGGCTGGTGGCGCCGGCCTCCGCTGATTCCCACGCCGGCTTGGCACCGGCACTGATCCTCACTGCCGGCCTGGATCCACTTCACAGTGAGGGCGTTGCCTATGCCCGCCTGCTGCGCGACTCAGGTGTCCCGGTCGTGCACCGCGATTTCCCTGGGCTGTTCCATGGGTTCCTCACCATGATGTCATTCGCCCCTGCGGCCAGTGCCCGCGAGTTGATCTGGGCAGATATCCGCGAGCTGTTGGCACCGGTCCGGGAGCCGGCGGCGTGAGCACCGATTACGACGTCATCGTGATCGGCGCCGGCTTTGCCGGTCTCTATGCGGTACACCGCGCCACCGCAACGGGTTTGACTGTCTTGGGGGTGGAAGCCGCGCCAGGGGTCGGCGGGACCTGGTACTGGAACCGCTATCCAGGCGCCCGCTGCGATGTCGAGAGCATCGACTATTCCTACTCATTCGACGACGACCTGCAGCAGTCGTGGACCTGGACGGAGCGCTTCGCCGGGCAACCGGAGATCCTGGCCTATCTCGAGCACGTCGCCGACCGGTTCGACCTGCGGCGGCATTACCGTTTCAGTACCGAAGTATCCGACGCGACGTTCGACTCCGCGCAGAGCCATTGGGTGATCCACACATCGGGCGGGCAACAGCACCGGAGTCGATTCCTGTTGTGCGCCACGGGATGCCTGTCGGCGGTGAACCGGCCCGACCTACCGGGACTGGCAGAGTTCGACGGTGATGTGCTCTACACCGCGGATTGGCCGCAGCAGGATCCCGATTTCAGCGGTCGGCGCGTCGGGCTGATCGGCACCGGTTCCTCCGGTATCCAGGCCGTCCCGGTGATCGCCGCCAAGGCCGCATCGCTGGTGGTGTTCCAACGGTCACCGAATTACACCGTGCCGATGCCCAACCGGCCATGGTCGGCCGCCGATATGGAACGCATCCGCGCCGAGTATCCCGAGCGGCGGAGAAAGTCCGCCTACGCCCCGGCAGGCACTCCGCACGCCGCCCCCGTTGCGCGGGCTGGTGATACCGATCCGCAGACGCGTGAGCAGGCGTTGTGGCGACGCTGGCGCGAAGGTGGGGTGCTGTTCAGTAAGACGTTCGCCGACCAGCTCAGCGACCTGGCCGCCAACGATATCGCCAGGGCGTTTGCCGATGACCGCATCCGCGAGGTGGTCACCGATCCGGTTGTGGCACACGATCTTATCCCGACAGACCATCCCATCGGGACCAAACGGATCTGCACCGACTCCGGCTACTATGCGAGTTTCAACTCACCAGAGGTGCACCTGGTGAATCTGCGCCGGGAACCCATCGAGGCCGTCGTCGCCGACGGAGTGCGCACTGGTGCAGCGACCTACCCCTGCGACATCCTGATCTTCGCCACCGGCTTCGATGCGATGACCGGTGCGCTCACCCGTATCGACCCGGTCGGCCCCGGTGGTGACCGACTCACCGAGCTGTGGTCCGACGGGCCGGTCACCTTCCTGGGGCTGATGACGCCGCGGCTACCGAACCTGTTCACCATCAGTGGTCCGGGCAGTCCCTCGGTGCTGGCCAATATGGTGCTGCACGCCGAGGTGCAGGTTGACTGGGTGCTGGCGCTGATTGCGCAGGCACTGGCAGATGGTGTCAGTGAGGTCGAACCACGCCGCGATGCGGCGATCGCCTGGACCGAGCACGTCGCCGATGCGGCCGGGTCGACACTGTTCCCGCTCGCTCGGTCGTCGTGGTACCTCGGCGCCAACATCGACGGAAAGAAGCGCGTATTCATGCCCTACACAGGCGGTTTCGGCACCTACCGCACCCACTGCGACGATGTTGCCGCCCGTGGGTACGCCGGGCTGGTGTTCACGACGCGATGAGGCAGCGATGATGAGCGCGCCCAGTGTGGGACTGCCGGGAATTGAAAGTCTGGCCGGCAAGGTCGTCGTCGTCACCGGCGCGGCGCAGGGTCAGGGTGCCGCCGAGGCTGAGTTGTTCCGAACACTAGGTGCCCAGGTGGTGGCCTGCGATATCCATGGTGTCGACTGTCGCGATCTCGATATCACGGACCCCGACGGCTGGAACGCCTTGGTCAAGGACGTGGTCGCCCAACACGGCCGGATCGATGTATTGATCAACAACGCGGGGAGATACCGCAAAGCGCCGCTCGCCGACTGGTCACCGGCCGAGATCCGCGAGATCGTCGATGTCAACCTGATCGGCCCGATCTTGGGTATCCGGGCGGTGTCACCAGTGATGCCGTCGGGCAGCTCGATCATCAATATCGCGTCGACGGCGGCGCTGCGGGGTTTCGGCGGCGCATTGCCCTACGCCTCGTCGAAATGGGGGCTGCGTGGTGCAAGTCGCTCGGCGGCAATCGAATTGGCTCCGTTGGGGATCAGGGTGAACTGTGTCTGCCCGGGTGCGGTCGATACGCCGATGATCGATGCGCCCAGCCTTGACCTGTCCCATCTGCCGATTCCCAGGGCAGCGCATCCGTCGGAGATCGCGCGATTGGTGGCATTCCTGGCCAGTGACGCCGGAAGCTACTGCACCGGAGCCGAGTTCGTCGTCGACGGAGGAGCCACCGCATGACTGGACCGCATATCGAGACCGTTCAACAGCTGCTGCGCGGCCGCGTACACGATGACAGCACGGCCGTGGCCTACGGCGACCGAACCTGGACGTGGCGCGAACATCTGGCAGAGGCCGCTGCCGAGGCCGCGGTGCTGATCGCGTTGGCGCAACCCGGCCGGGCCCTGCATGTTGGCGCGCTGCTGACCAATTCACCGGCCATGTTGCGCGCGATGGCGGCCGCCGCACTCGGCGGGTATGTGCTGTGCGGTATCAACACCACCCGTCGCGGACAGGGTCTGTCGGACGATATCCGCCGGGCCGACTGTCAGCTGCTGCTGGTCGACGACGATCATGCGGCACTGCTGGACGGGCTCGACCTGGGCGGCGCCGTGGTACTCGACGTCGGCGGCCGTGCCTACGCCGACGCCGTGGCGACCGCCGGACCGTTGGTGCCTCATCGGGAAGTACAGGGCACCGACCCGTTGATGCTGATCTTCACCTCAGGTACCAGCGGGAACCCGAAGGCGGTGCCGTTCGCCCATGCGATGGCGGTGATGTGCGGGGCCAGCCTGATCTACCAGTTCGAGATCACCGACGCCGACGTGTGTTATCTGTCGATGCCGCTGTTTCACTCCAACGGGGTGGCCGCCGGCTGGTCCGTGGCGATCGGCAGCGGCGCCACCATGGTGCCCGCCCGGTTCTCCGCCTCCCGGTTCCTGACCGACATCCGCAGGTACGGCGTCACCTACCTGAACTATGTCGGGAAACCACTGGCGTTGCTGCTGGCCAGCCCCGAGGCCCCCGATGACGCCGACAACCCGTTGCGGGCGGCTTTCGGCAACGAAGCCACCGACCGCGATATCGACGAGTTCGCCCGGCGGTTCGGTTGTCGAGTGGTGGACGGGTTCGGATCCAGCGAGTTCGCGGTCATCGTCGTCCGTGAGGACGGCACCCCACCCGGTTCCATTGGCAAGGGCTATCCCGGGGTGTCGGTATATCACCCGGAAACGGTCACTGAATGCGCCACCGCCATCTTCGATCAGCACGGTGCATTGACCAATTTCGATGACGCGGTCGGCGAGCTGGTCAATACCGAAGGGGCCGGCGCATTTTCGGGCTACTACAACGATACGGCGGCGACGTCGGAGCGGATGCGACACGGCATGTACTGGTCGGGCGATCTGGCCTACCGTGACGCCGCAGGCTGGATCTACCTCGCTGGGCGGACCGCGGACTGGCTGCGGGTCGACGGCGAGAACCTGGCCGCCGCACCGATCGAGCGCATCCTGCAGCGGCTACCGCAGATCAACCAGGTCGTCGTCTATGGCGTGCCCGACGAGCGGGTGGGTGACCAGGTGATGGCCGCGCTTGTCCTCAACGAGGGTGCGGTGCTGCGGCCCAAGGACTTCGAAGATTTCCTGACCGACCAACCGGACCTTTCCCCGAAGGGTTGGCCCCGCTTCGTGCGGATCAACGTTGACCTGCCCCGGACCGCGACCAACAAGATCCTCAAACGCGAGCTGATCGCCGAAGGGGTGAGCGGGGGAGACGGTGTGCTGTGGCAGCGCGACGCCCGCGGGACCGGTTACGCCGCCGCCGTTGAGCTTGGTGCTGTGCAGTGAGCGGGGCTGCGGTCACCACCATCCTGGAACGCCAGCGGGCCGCGTTCCGCGCTGACGGGATCCCCGACCTCGCGACCCGCATCGACCGGGTCAGGCGACTACAGGCGATGGTGGTTGATAACGCCGAGGAGCTCGTCGGGGCGCTGGCAGCGGATTTCGGTACCCGGGCCAGAGAGGTCTCCCTGCTCGCGGACATCGTCGGCGCGATGGGTGATCTGCAGTATCAAAAGCGCCATCTGCGTGCCTGGATCAGGCCGCAGGCCCGGGGCCGGGTGCTGGCAGGTGCTGGTCTGCGACAACGCATCCGCCACGATCCCCTCGGTGTCGTCGGAGTGATGGGACCGTGGAATTTTCCTGTTCAGCTGACCGTGCTGCCTGCCGGAACGGCGCTGGCGGCAGGCAATCGGGTGATGATGCGGCCCTCGGAGATCACCGCGAACACCGCAGCGGTGTTGGCTGATGTTGCGCCGCACTATTTTCCGCCAGAAGAACTGGCCGTCATCACCGATGATCAGGCCGATGGCGCCGAGTTCGCGGCGCAGGCGTTCGACCACCTGTTCTTCACCGGATCCCCGGGCGTCGGCGCGCTGGTCGCCACCGCGGCGGCGGCAAATCTGGTGCCGGTGACCTTGGAACTCGGCGGCAAAAACCCCGTCGTCGTCGATCCGTCGGCCGACCTCAGGCGCGCGGCGCATCGGATCGCCGCGTCCCGGATGGTCAACGGTGGCCAGGTCTGCATGTGTCCTGACTACGTTTTCGTCCCCGAAGGGGATGAAGACGCCTTCGTCGCGGCTGTGTTGGACGCGTGGCAGCAGGCCTACCCCCGCGTCGTGGACAACCAGCAGTACACATCTGCTGTCAACGAACGCCACTACGACCACGTCACCGGACTCATCGATGATGCGGTGGCGCGGGGAGCTTCAGTGCACCAACATATTCCCATCGGAGAGCGGCTTCCGGACCGACGGACCCGCAAGATCGCACCGACTGTCCTTACCGGTGTGCCGGACGCGGCCAGGATCGCACACGAGGAGATCTTCGGGCCGGTACTGGTGGTGTATCCGTACCGGGCCATGGACGAGGCGATCGAGCACATCAACAGCCGCCCGCATCCGCTGACGGTGTATTGGTATGGCGACGATAACGACCGTCACGAGCGGTTACAGTCCGCCACCCGATCAGGCTCGGTCAACGGCAATGACTTCACCGCCAACTTCATCGGCAGTGCCTTGCCCTTCGGTGGCGTCGGTACCAGTGGGTATGGTGCCTACCGCGGCAGAGCGGGTTTCGATACTTTCACCCATGCCCGTGCGGTCGCGTTCTCGAAGGCGCCGATCAGCCTCGCGCAGATGATGGCGCCGCCCTTCACTTTTCGTGATACCCGGCTGGCCAACCTGCAGCTGGCGATGTACCGGAGGAGATTCGGCACTTCTGCCGCTCGCAGCCAGAGCTGAGCCTATCCGCCGGACCATTCCCGCGGGTCGCCTGCGAACATCGTCGCTGACGATCGATAGCAGCCGCCATCCCATTTCCTCAAGGGCAGCTCGCTTCTGCCGATCCCGTCGAAGATCTTCCGGTGAACTGTGCCAATCGAATCCGTCGTACTCGACCGCGACCATCGCTTCGGGCCACGCGAAATCTAGCCGCCACAGCTTCCCGTCGTAGTCGACCACCTCATGTTGCAGAACGGGTTCGGGCAGACCGCAATCGAGCATCACCAGTCGAGCCTCACTCTCCATCGGGGACTCCGCTCCCGGCCTGGCTAAGGGGATGAGATCGCGGACGGCAACTATGCCGCGTCTGCCCGACTGCGCTAGTGCTGCCCGGAGGAGATCGGGGGGCTCACACGTGCCGCTGCGCAATGCCGCATCGAGTGTGGACAGGGCACGAGGCCGATTGAGCTCCCGAGCCACCTCGACGGCCGTCCAGTCCGGTGCCGACGCGAGGCGTCCAGCAACCTGCGCCAAGGGGACGCCGGCGCGACGATGCACGGTCAGATCGGAGGAGTTGCGTAGTTGGTGCCCAACGGGGTTCAGCACGTGGAGAGCCCCACCTCCCTCGGTGTCGAACCCGTATCTGGCGGCGGCAGTTGACAGACAAATCACTACCGACTCTCCGCACCTCAGGTCGAGCCCGGTCAACCGGGTGCGGGTGTCGGGTGGAGTCTTGCTGTAGATATCTGGCCACACTCGAAACAGCAAATGTTTCCGCAGGTAGCGCTGCATCGCTGCCCTGCTGACGTGCTGATGGATTTGTCGGGAGGTGGCCACGCCACCCTGCACGGCGAAAATCCTGTCGAGTTCAGGTGTCACTCCGGCATGGTGTGGCAAACCCACACCGTCCGCTAATCACCCTGTGCAGTGCCCGCGAGGGTGCACCCATGTGCATTTCGCCGGTCTTGGGTTTAAGCGGTCATTGCAACAGCCTCCATCTGAGGGGTTGTTATGGGTGCGATGCGGTTGGCGTGTGTAGAGCGTCAGTTCTGGGATTTGATTGCCCACGGGATACTGCCCCGAGAGGCCGGGATCGCTGTCGGCGTGTCAGGGCTCACCGGTTATCGTTGGTTTGCTGAGCTCGGTGGGGTGAAACCACGATTTCCCGACAACGGAGTACGGCGGAGGCCTCGGCTTAGCCTCGAGGAACGCGAAGAGATCCAAGACGGTATTGCTCGCGGTGAGTCGATCCAATCGATAGCGCGGCGATTGAAGCGCGCGGCCTCGACAGTGATGCGCGAGATCAACCGTAATGGCAAGTGCCGCGGTAGGTATCGATCGCGGTATAGGTTCGGGGTCCGTCAGGGTGGGTGGGATGCCCAGCCGCGGTATCGGGCCAGCACCGCTCACGGGCATGCCCGGCGGCGGGCCCGGCGTGGCAGGCCGGGCAGGCTGGCGACTAATGCGCGGCTCCACGAGGAGGTGCAGACTCGGTTGAGCGTCGAGCAGCACAGCCCCGAGCAGATCGCTGCACGGCTGGTGATCGACTTCCCCGACGATCCGGAGATGCGGGTGTCCTACGAGACCATCTATCAAGCGATTTATGTTCAGGGCAAAGGGAATCTGCGCCGCGAGCTACATCAGTGTCTCCGCACTGGGCGGGCGTTACGTAGACCGCATCGCCGTGCCGATGAGCGTCGCGGACGTATCCGGGACATGGTCAACATCAGTGAGCGCCCACCTGAGGTGGAGGACCGCGCGGTGCCTGGGCATTGGGAAGGCGATCTGATCATGGGCAGCGTGGCGTCTGGCTCGGCGATCGGCACCGTGGTGGAGCGCGCCAGCCGGTTCCTAATGCTGCTGCACTTGCCCGATGGTCACGGCGCCACCGCGGTACAAGAGGCGATTGTGGCCAAGATGGCCGCGCTGCCGGCGATCCTGCGTCAGACCCTGACCTGGGATCAGGGCCGGGAGATGACCAACCACGCCGCGGTCGCCGCGGCGACCGATTTGGACATCTACTTCTGCGACCCGCATTCGCCGTGGCAGCGTGGCACCAACGAGAACACCAACGGACTGCTGCGCCAATACTTTGCCAAAGGCACCGACCTATCGGTGTTTCCGGCTGACTATCTCGACTACATCGCCATCAAACTCAACAACCGACCCCGCAAAACCCTCGATTGGAAAACCCCAACCGAAGCCCTCGACGAGCTACTGTCGAACCCGTTCAAACCACCAGCTGTTGCATCCACAGCTTAAAACTGCCGGTCCGAAAATGCACGTACGTGCACGCTCGCGGGGAGAGGCTAGCGCGCGAACATCAGTGCGCGCTTGACCTCCTGGATCGCCTTGGTGACCTCGATACCGCGGGGGCAGGACTCGGTGCAGTTGAACGTCGTGCGGCAGCGCCACACCCCGTCGACCTCGTTGAGGATGTCGAGCCGTTCGGCAGCGGCCTCATCGCGGGAATCGAAGATGAACCGGTGCGCGTTGACGATCGCCGCGGGCCCGAAATACGAACCCTCGCTCCAGAACACCGGGCAGCTGGTCGTGCAGCACGCGCACAGGATGCACTTGGTGGTGTCGTCGTAGCGGGCCCGGTCGGTCTGGCTCTGGATCCGCTCTTTGGTCGGCGCGTTACCGCTGGTGATCAGGTACGGCTTCACCGCGCGGTAGGCGTCGAAGAACGGCTCCATGTTCACCACGAGGTCTTTTTCCACGGCCAGCCCGCGGATCGGCTCGATGGTGATGGTCAGGTCCTTGCCCGCCTTTTTCGGCAGCAGATCGCGCATCAGCACCTTGCAGGCCAGCCGGTTGACCCCGTTGATGCGCATCGCATCAGACCCGCACACACCGTGCGCGCAGGACCGCCGGAACGTCAGGCTGCCGTCGAGGTAACCCTTGACGTAGAGCAGCAGATTGAGCAGCCTGTCGCTTGGCAGGCATGGCACCCGAAAGCTCTGCCAGCCGGTGGCGTCGGGGTCTTCGGGGTTGAAGCGGGCGATCTTGAGCGTCACCATCGTCGCGCCTTCCGGCACGGGTGGCAGTGGCAGGTCGCCCTTTTCGGCTTCGGAAATGACGGCAGTCATCGTGTCAGTACTTCCGTTCCATCGGCGCGTACCGGGTCTGGACCACGGGCTTGTAATCCAGCCTGATGTCAGAGAGCAGCTCGCTGCCTTGCTTGAAGGCCATGGTGTGGCGCATGTAGTTGGTGTCGTCGCGGTTGGGGTAGTCCTCACGGGCGTGCCCGCCGCGGGACTCCTTGCGATTGAGGGCACCGACCACGGTGACTTCGGCCAACTCCAGCAGGAAGCCGAGTTCGATGGCTTCTAGGAGATCGCTGTTGAAGCGCTTGCCCTTGTCGTGCACGGTGATTCGCGAGTACCGCTCCTTGAGGGCATGGATATCGGTGAGCGCCTGCTTGAGGGTTTCCTCGGTGCGGAACACCGCAGCGTTGTTATCCATCGACTGCTGCAGTTGGCCACGGATATCGGCCACGCGCTCATTGCCGTGCTCAGAAAGGATATCGCCGACCCAGCCGACCACCATCGATGCCGGCTCGGGTGGCAGGTCGACGTGGTCGTGGCTCAATGCGTAAGCCGCAGCGGCGATTCCGGCGCGACGGCCGAAGACGTTGATATCCAGCAGCGAGTTGGTGCCGAGCCGGTTGGCGCCGTGCACTGACACGCATGCGCATTCACCGGCGGCATAGAGACCCGGCACGATATTGGTGTTATCGCGCAACACCTGGCCGTTGATGGTGGTCGGAATACCGCCCATCACGTAGTGACAGGTGGGGTAGACGGGCACCAGTTCGGTGACCGGATCCACGCCGAGGTAGGTGCGCGCGAACTCGGTGATATCGGGCAGCTTGGCCTCGAGGACGTCGGCGCCCAGGTGACGCACGTCGATGTAGACGTAGTCCTTGTTCGGTCCGGCGCCGCGGCCTTCGAGTACTTCCAGCACCATCGAGCGGGCGACGATATCGCGGGGTGCGAGGTCGACGATCGTCGGTGCGTAGCGCTCCATGAATCGCTCGCCCTCGCCGTTGAGCAACCGGCCACCCTCGCCGCGCACGGCTTCGGAGATCAGGATGCCAAGGCCGGCCAGACCGGTCGGATGGAACTGGTGAAACTCCATGTCCTCCAACGGAAGTCCCTTGCGGAACACGATGCCCAGGCCATCGCCGGTCAAGGTGTGGGCATTGGAGGTGGTCTTGTACATCCGGCCCGAACCGCCCGTGGCGAACACGATGGACTTGGCGTGGAAGATGTGGATCCCGCCGGTGGCCAGCTCGTAGGCGATGACGCCGGTGGCAACGGGTCCGCCGGGCGTCTCGGTCAGGGCGATATCCAGCGCGTAGAACTCGTTGAAGAATTCGACGTCGTGTTTGACGCAGTTTTGATACAGGGTCTGCAGGATCATGTGACCGGTGCGGTCAGCGGCGTAGCAAGCCCGGCGCACCGGGGCCTTGCCGTGGTCGCGGGTGTGCCCGCCGAACCGGCGCTGATCGATGCGGCCTTCTGGGGTGCGGTTGAACGGCATCCCCATCTTTTCCAGATCGAGCACCGCGTCGATGGCCTCTTTGGCCATGATCTCGACGGCGTCCTGATCGGCCAGGTAGTCACCGCCCTTGACGGTGTCGAAGGTGTGCCACTCCCAGTTGTCGTCCTCGACATTGGCCAGCGCGGCACACATGCCGCCTTGGGCGGCGCCGGTGTGGCTGCGGGTGGGGTACAGCTTGGTCAGGACCGCGGTGCGGGCGCGCGGCCCGGCTTCCACGGCCGCGCGCATACCTGCGCCACCTGCGCCGATGATGACGACGTCGTAGCGGTGTTCTTGAATGATCGAGCTCATTTTGTCCTTCAGGAGATATTTGCGTCGAAGGTCAACAGCACATACGTGCCCAGCACCAGGGTGAACAGCATCGACAACGCGAGCAGTGTGTTCAGCCAGAACCGGGTGGAGTCCTTGCGGGTGTAGTCGGCGATGATCGTGCGCATGCCGTTGCCGCCGTGCAGCTGGGCCAGCCACAGCAGCAACAGGTCCCAGGTCTGCCAGAACGGCGAGGCCCAGCGCTGCGCGACATAGTTGAAGTCGATGCGGTACACGCCGTTTTCCCACATCAGCATGACGAACAGATGCCCCAGCGCCAGGAAGACCAGGGCAATCCCGGAGAAGCGCATGAACAGCCACGCGTACTTCTCGAAGTTGGGCATACCGTTTCGACGTCGCGGTGCCCGGGGATTATCGAGACCGGCCGGCCGGTCGTGGCTACGTTCCATGATCGGGGCGATATCGCCGCGACCCAGCTGACTATCGGGCGCGGTCACAGGAATCGCTCCGACATGTGGATACCGATCACGACCAGCGAGGGCACCATCACCAGCAACCAGATCACCGCGATGCCGAGCAACATCTTCTTCTGATGCCGCGGACCCTCAGACCAGAAGTCGATCAGGATCACCCGGATGCCGTTGAGCGCATGGAACAGTACGGCTGCCACCAGGCCGACCTCCATGAGCCCGACGATCGGGGTCTTGTAGGTGTCGATGACTTCGTTGTAGGCCTCGGGGCTGATCCGCACCAGCGCGGTATCCAGCACGTGGACGAACAAGAAGAAGAAGATCGTCGCGCCAGTGATGCGGTGCAATACCCACGACCACATGCCTGGGTCGCCGCGATACAGGGTTCGCCTGCGCGGCCTCTCCTGTTGAGTCGGCTCTATTGCCGCTGTACTCATCAGTGCCTCCAACGCCATCGGTGGACGCCGAACCCCACTGAGAAAGCCCGGCGTGGCGGTGTCTCGATATCACCATCATGTCTGGAAAAGGGGATCGGGAAGCCGCCGTTTGGACTCTAATCCCATTTACAGGGTCGATCGAACTGCCGTAATACCGAAAGGCGGGGTCAGCGCATAAAAGTTAGGGTGGCCTTCACGTTGGATCAACGAGCGAAGTGGGTTTTCGGAATGCATTCAGAATTGACACGGTGGCCTCGACATGTCGGTTGATATCGATTGGAAATCCCTGCAAGACAAGGCAATTGAGCAAACCGCGCACGCATACGCACCGTACTCTCACTTCCCCGTCGGGGCGGCGGCGTTGGTCGACGACGGTCGGCTGGTAGTCGGCTGCAATGTGGAGAATGTCTCATATGGCCTAGGTCTCTGTGCCGAGTGTGCTGTGGTCTGCGACCTACATTCCAGCGGTGGCGGACGGCTGATCGCGTTGGTGTGTGTCGATGGTGCGGGCACCTTGCTGATGCCGTGCGGGCGGTGTCGCCAGGTCCTGCTCGAGCACGGCGGTTCTGACATGCTGATCGACCACCCGTCCGGGCCGAAGCGGCTCGCCGAACTGTTGCCCGACGCATTCGGCCCCGACGACATCGCCCGCTACGGGCGAGCAGCCGACTGATCCGGGAGAAGGAAAAGCCGTGACCCAGTTCACATTCGATGCGCCGACGGTGATCCGCACCAAACGTGATGGCGGCCGGTTGTCCGATGCGGCGATCGACTGGGTCATCGACGAGTACACCCGGGGTGGTGTCGGTGAGGAACAGATGGCCGCGCTGCTGATGGCGATCTTCCTGCGCGGGATGGATCGGGCCGAGATCTCCCGGTGGACCGCGGCGATGATCGCCTCCGGTGAACAGTTGGACTTCTCCGATCTGCGCCGTGCCGGGAAGCCACTGTCCTTGGTGGACAAGCACTCCACGGGCGGGGTGGGGGACAAGATCACCATTCCGCTGGTTCCGGTGGTTGCCGCCTGTGGCGCAGCGGTGCCGCAGGCGGCCGGGCGCGGTCTCGGGCATACCGGCGGCACGCTGGACAAGCTGGAAGCCATCCCTGGATTCACTGCCGAAATCTCGAAAGAGCAAGTCCGTCAGCAGCTTTGCGATGTGGGGGCGGCCATCTTCGCCGCCGGGCAGCTGGCGCCTGCCGATCGCAAGATCTATGCGCTGCGGGACGTCACCGCAACGACGGAGTCGTTGCCGTTGATCGCGAGTTCGATCATGAGCAAAAAGCTCGCGGAAGGCGCCGACGCATTGGTGCTCGACGTCAAGGTGGGCTCGGGTGCCTTCCTCAAGACCGAAGCCGAAGCGTGGGACCTGGCGCGCACGATGGTGGACCTCGGTGCGGCGCGCGGTATCCCGATCCGGGCGTTGCTGACCGATATGGCGACGCCCCTGGGTCGCACCGTCGGTAATGCCGTGGAGGTGGCTGAATCGCTCGAGGTGCTGGCCGGGGGAGGGCCGGCCGATGTGGTGGAGCTGACGATCGCCTTGGCCCGCGAAATGCTCGAGCTGGCCGGTCTCGATGCGGTTGACCCAGCGCAGACCCTGCGCGACGGCACCGCGATGGACAGCTTCCGGGCGATCGTGGCCGCTCAGGGCGGCGACCTGGATGCGGAGCTGCCGATCGGCGCCCATTGCGAGACGGTCCGTGCACCGGCGGGCGGCACAATGGGCGGCATCGACGCATTGGCGGTGGGGCACGCGGTGTGGCGGCTCGGGGCGGGCCGCGCCAGCCCTGGTGAGCGGGTCCAGCACGGTGCTGGGCTGCGGATACACCGCCGTCCCGGAGAGCCCGTCGCCGCTGGTGATGCGTTGTTCACTCTCTATACCGATAACCCGGCAAGAATCGGACCGGCGATGGCCGAACTGGACGGCGCATGGAGTGTCGGTGACACGCCACCGGAGGTTCGGCCGTTGATCATCGACCGGATTGGCACGGGAATCAGCTGAGCGCGTGGTCGCCGGTCAGCTTTCGGCGACGACGATGTTCCGGCCACCCCGCTTGGCGGCGTAAAGCGCATCGTCGGCGCGGTTGAGGAGCGCGTCGAGTGAATCGTCAGATCGAGCCACAGTGACACCGACGCTGACAGTGACGGGAACCAACTCGGTGGGTGCATCGTCGGCCAGATGCTGGTGCGCGATGGCGTCGCGGAGACGGTCAGCGAAGCGCTGCGCGTCCTGAAGATCGGTGCCGGGAAGTGCGACGGCGAACTCCTCACCGCCGATCCTTGCCGCAACGTCACCCGTACTGAGCATCGCTGTGCAGGTGTCGGCGATCACGACGAGGGCCAAATCGCCGGCCGCATGGCCGTTGTCGTCGTTGATGCGTTTGAAGTGGTCGACATCGAAGGCCACCACCGCCAACGAGGCGTCACTCTCGTTCGACGTCGTGAGCCAGTGTCGCAGGCGTTCAACGAAGTGCCGACGATTTGCCAGTGGTACCAACGAATCCCGCCGTGCCAGCTCGTCTAGCGCTTCGACAAGCAGCCGGCGTTCTTCGAACATCGCGAACAGCATCAACGAGAAGATGGACGCCGTGGCGATGAAGAAGCTGACATAGGCGAGCCGGTCAGGAACGGCGAGATGGGAGAGAAATCCGTTCCCAGACGCTCCTGCCCAGGTGACGGCCGGCACGATGAGAACGTTGGCTGTGGTGACGCCACGCAAGCCGCGCCGAAGTCCGATCCAGACCAGCAGTGGATAGGTTCCGCCAAGCAGCAGCAAGGGGTAGATGGGCAGCGCGGTTGCGGCGACACCTAATAGGCCGATGGCGACCGCGCAGAAGAGCAGGTCGTATCTCGTCTCGGGTCGGCGGGAAGCGCCCTTCAACGCCCAAGCCAGCAGTAGTGGTCCGACCAGGAGTTGGCCCACGGAGTTGCCGATCCACCAGTGCATCCATGCCGACGGGATCTCGCTCGCGTTGGCGAGCGGGTGTTGAATGCCCTGATTCCATACCTGTTCCCATGAGTCGGGGATCCAGTCCAGCGGGATTGCCCCGACCGCCCACAGCACGCTGACTCCGCCGGTGGCGCTGATGGGTTGTAAGACCAGGAAAATCAGCGCGACAAAGAGGAGTACGTCGCGGGGTCGGGCGAGTTGCGGCGAGATCCTCCAACGCGCGAACAGAATGGCCCCGAGGGCGCATTCCAGGCTGTTGACGACACCAATAGTCATGCCACCCAGCAGGGATGGGCCGGACCACAGCGACAGGACCGTCTGGCCGACCAGCACTCCCCAGGCGACCCGCGGGCCGAAGATGATGGCCAATGCCAATGCGACACCCTCAGGTGCGAAGACGACGCTGGTGACGTTGCTGTGTTCGACAGAAACCGCGAAAGTGAGTCGGCCGAGCGCGATGTAGGTGATCGCCAACACCAGGCCGACGAGAGCTGTGTGTGCGGGGTTCGATCGAATCCGGTCGATCGAGCTGATCCACATGGTCGCATCATATGCCGGTCGTAACTGCCCTTTTGAGCTGGGAACTGCAATTTAACGCAGACGAAGCATGGCACTTCGCTCGTGGTATCTGGGGGTAGGTGAGAGCCGCGACTCGGAAGCGCAAAATAGAGCCATGACCACACCGCAGGGACCGTGCGATATCGATGTGATCCGACAGGCCCCCAAAGCGTTGCTGCATGACCATCTCGACGGTGGATTGCGACCGGCCACCGTCCTGGATATCGCCGCCCAGATCGGGTATGACGATCTACCTGCCACCGACGTCACCGAACTGGCGACGTGGTTCCGGACCGCCGCCCACAGCGGATCGCTGGTGCGCTACCTGGAGCCGTTCGCACACACCGTCGCCGTCATGCAGACGCCGGAAGCCTTGCACCGGGTGGCCTTCGAATGCGTAGAAGATCTCGCCCGCGACTCCGTCGTCTACGCCGAAGTGCGCTTCGCCCCGGAACTGCATATCGATCAGGGCCTGTCGCTGGACGCTGTCGTCGACGCGGTGCTGGCCGGATTCGCCGACGGCGAGAAGGCGGCCGCCGCGGAGGGTCGCACCATCACCGTGCGTTGCCTGGTCACCGCGATGCGTCACGCGGCCCGGTCCCGCGAGATCGCCGAGCTGGCGATCCGGTTCCGGGACAAGGGTGTCGTCGGTTTCGATATCGCGGGAGCGGAGGCCGGCTACCCGCCGAGCCGGCACCTGGATGCGTTCGAATACATGCGGAACAACAATGCGCGCTTCACGATTCACGCCGGTGAGGCGTTTGGGTTGCCGTCCATCCACGAGGCGATCGCGTTCTGCGGTGCCGACCGGCTCGGGCACGGGGTACGGATCGTCGATGACATCACTGTCGACGCCGACGGTCACGCCCACCTCGGCAGGCTGGCGGCCATCCTGCGTGACAAACGCGTCCCGTTCGAGCTGTGCCCCAGTTCCAACGTCCAGACCGGGGCCGTCGCCAGCATCGCCGAGCACCCGTTCGACCTGTTGGCCCGGTTGCGGTTCCGCGTCACCGTCAACACCGACAACCGGTTGATGAGCGACACCACGATGAGCCAGGAGATGCTGCGGCTGGTCGAGGCGTTCGGTTACGGCTGGAGTGATCTGGAGCGGTTCACCATCAACGCGATGAAATCGTCGTTCCTGCCGTTCGACGAGCGGTTGGCGATCATCGACGAAGTCATCAAGCCGCGATTCGCTGTGCTGATCGGCTAATCCGACAGTACGGTCCGCAACCGGTCGGCGAATGGGCCTGGCGCACCGATGAACCCGCCGTGGTCACCGGGAAACTCCACCGGCGTCGTGCCCAGCAGATCAGCCAGCGCGGTGCTGGTCCGGTAGGTCAGCAGCCGTGTGGAATCGGCGCCGATACCGATCACCACGCGGGCGCGCCGCAGCGCCGCGATATCGGGAACGTAGGCGATGGTGTCGCGCATCTCGTGGTCGAAGAACCGCGTCATATCGGCGAGTTGACGGGCCTGCTCCTCGGGCGTGGGTTCGGGCCCGACCGGTGCGCCCTGTTCGTCGCCGGTCAGATCGAAACCGGCTAGATCGAAACCGGCATTGAGCATGAACTTCATCCACGCGGCTTCCGGCCCGTCGCGGTGGAAGGTCTCGATCATGTCCTCGGTCGCCGCCCGCTGCTCAGCGGCGTCCGGCAGCAGTTCGGTCACCGGCGGTTCGTGCGCGACCAGGGTGCGCACCTTGTCCGGATGTTTGGTGACCAACGCCAGCCCGGTGACCGCGCCGCCGCTGGAGCCGAACACATCCGCCTCACCACCCAGGACGTCGATCAGCGCCGCTACGTCATCGGCACGCAGATCAGGCGTGGCGTCCTGGGCTGGGTCGTCGATGGTGCTGTGTGCCAGCCCGCGCGGGTCGTAGGTGACGACGGTGTGGTCACCGGCCAGTGCGTGGGCCAGCGGGGCGAAGTCGGCGGCCGGCATCGGCGAACCGATCACCAACAGCAGCGGGCCGGTGCCGCGGACCTCGTAATGCAGGCGGGCGCCAGGGACATCGAGTGAACGAGAGATCAGGCCGTCGGTAATGGTCATGCGGTCCTCCGGGGTCCGAACGTTAGGTCAGGGGTACTGACCATCCGGGGTGCACAAAATCATCGCGGCGACCGGGCCTACTCTACGCGCCCGGCCCTCTCTCCCCGGGCTCGTTCCTCGCCCGCCTCGTCGACCGGGCCTACTCTACGCGCCCGGCCCCTCTCTCCCCGGGCTCGTTCCTCGCCCGCCTCGGCGACCGGGCCTACTCCCTGCGGAGGCGCGAATCCGCGAAACGTTCGAGTTTCTCGAACTCGTCGACCACATCCGCATATGGCGCTGCCGGTTTGGTGGTGGAGCCCGGCGCCAGGACGTACTTGACGAATGCACCGAGCCGGCGATCCTCGCCGAGCAGTTTGTCGACGGTGTCTTCCTCGGAGTAGTCGCCGATATCGCGTAACAACTCGACCGCCAGGTCCAGCTGATCGGTGTCGACGCCGTCAGGACCGTCGGCGATATCGTCGGACAATCCGGTCAGCACATAGATGTTGTCCTCGGTGACCTCGACGTCGAGTGATCCGTCGGTGGCCGCCGTATGGATATCGGCATACGTACTCAAGCTGGACAGGTCGTGATCGTGCTCATCGGCCAGGTACCTGGCGAGCGCACGCTCGGAGGTGAAGACGCTGATTCTGCCGTTGCGGCCCAGGAATATCGGGCGGTCATCGAAGTAGCAGCGCAACGTGTAGAACGTCCCCGAGCTGGTCATCAACTGGATCGGGTCGATGCCGACCTTGACCCAGAAGTCCTCGTCGTCCCCGAGCACCAGACTGCTCTCGGCGGCGGCTTCCTGGGCGTCGACAGTGACGGCGGCGGCAGGCAACTCGTCGTCGTCATCATCGTCGAGCGCGGAGTCATCGACCAGCACCTCCTCCTCCTCGTCGTCGGGGGCGGGCTCGGCCAACTCCTGCGCGGCCTTGGCTGAGCGCGCCTCGTCGACCTCGGGGGTGGTGACGACCTCGTCAATCGCGGCGATGACGTTGTCCCAGCTGCGTCCGACGATGATGGCGATGTTGTTCCACCGCTTGAGTCCCGCCTTACCGCTGAACTCGTCGATACCGCCGTTGACGCTGCTCAAGGTGGGGTTGCCGTTGAAGAACTTCGTCACCGCGGGCAGCTCGCACACCGAACCGATGGAGGAGGCGATCGCCAGCGCACTGGCCAGTGTCCGCACCGACTCTTCGGTCGGCTTTTCGGCAACCAGTTCGGTGACGGCGATCAGGTCGAACTGCCGCGCCTCGGAGGGGTTCAGCTTGTGCGCCGAGCCTTCGACCACGGTCTGCCACGCCGGATGGTCGGCGAGATCGTTATCGGTGTCGGTGCGCACGAAGGCCACCAGATCCGCGGCGCTGGTGAAGGCGTAGAGGTCTTCGTCCTTGCCGAGGAACGCCTCCCATTCGTCGCCGGCGTCGCGCCAGCGGGGCGCCCACAGGGTGTAGAGGTCGCCCGCGGTGATGCCAAGACGGATCGGGACAAGATCAGCAGCCATGCGGCACAGGATAACGACGCCCGCTGGCGGCGCCGCCGGTTCCCCGGCTAAACGGACCCGCCGGCCCCTCATCGCAGGCGATCGCGGCGGCTTTGCCGCCTGTAATCTGGCGCCGTGGAAGGGAGGCTGAAGCGCGCGGCGATGGCTGCGGCAGTGGTCATCCTTCCTGTTCTGCTGGTGTTCGGCATCACCGGTTATGTCCTGTTCACCCGCCCGCATGGCGATCCGCTCAGCAAGGCTGATGCCATCGTGGTGCTCGGTGGCGATCTTGACGGCCGCATCGATTACGGCCTGGACCTGGCGCGGCAGGGTTACGCCGACACCGTGGTCATCTCTGATTCCTACGACCGCGGCGAGCCGACCATCACCCGGGCATGTGCGTCGGGCACGGCGAAGATCACGGTGATCTGCTTTCGCCCGTCGCCCTTCACCACCCGCGGTGAGGCGATGTTCGTCCAGCGCGCGGCGGCCCAGCACCATTGGCAGCACGTGATCGTGGTGTCGTGGAATTTCCACCTCGTCCGGGCCCGCTACATCTTTCACCAGTGCTTCGACGGCACCGTCACGATGCGGTCGTCACCGCACACCTACCCCTATCACCCGCTGGAGTGGGGGATCATCTACGCCTATCAATTCGGGGGGATGGCCAAGGCGGCGATCCTGGGTTGTACCGGCGCATAGCTGCGCGCGTCCACGCACGCCGCGCGGTGACCGCCTAGGGTCATCGGCTATGGATGTCCGCGTCGTCGATCACCCGCTGGCTGCAGCCCAGCTGACCACCCTGCGGGACGAGCGCACCGATAACGCCGGGTTCCGCGCTGCGCTGCATGACCTCACCCTGATGCTGGTCTACGAGGCCACCAGGGATGCGCCGTGTGAGCAATTCACCATCCGCACCCCGCTCGCCGAGACCGTCGGGTCCCGTCTGGCCAAGCCGCCGCTGCTGGTGCCGGTGTTGCGCGCCGGGCTGGGCATGGCCGAGGCGGCGCAGGTGCTGCTCCCGCACGCTCAGGTGGGTTTTGTCGGTGTCGCGCGCGACGAGGAGACGCATCAGCCCACCCCGTACCTGGAATCGTTACCGGAGGATCTGAGCACCCGGCCCGTGATGGTGTTGGATCCGATGCTGGCCACCGGCGGGTCGATGGCCCACGCGATCGGGTTACTGCAAGCGCGTGGCGCGGCCGATATCACCGTGGTCTGCGTCGTGGTGGTACCCGAAGGTATTGCCGTCCTGGCCGAGGCGGCACCCGATGCGCGGCTCTACACCGCGACCATCGATGACGGCCTCAACGAGATCGCCTACATCGTGCCCGGTCTGGGCGACGCGGGTGACCGTCAATTCGGCCCACGCTGAAGAAGCGCTGTCGCATCGGATTCGACGGCGCGCAGCGCAGTCGCCGCGCGGGCACGGGCGTCGTCCAGATACTCGGTCGGCGCCACTCGAATTTCGATGTAGCACTTGATCTTCGGCTCGGTACCCGAAGGGCGTAGCGCCAGCCGCAACGAGATCTGCTCGTCGCCACCGGTGCAGATCAGGGCATCGGTGCGGCCTTGGCCGCGTTCGTGCAGCAGATCTGCCACCTCGACCGCGATACCCCCGATTCGGGTGGGCGGATCCCCGCGCAACAGCGCCATGACCCCGGCCGCATCGTCGATGTGCGTCGTCACCGCTGAGGTGACATGTACGCCGTGGCGCCGAGCCAGTAGGTCCAAAGCCTGGGTTACGTTGCGGCCCTGAGCTTTCAGCGTGGCGACCAGATCGCAGACCAGGACCGCCGCGCTGATCCCGTCCTTATCCCGCACGGCCGACGGGTCCACGCAGTGTCCGATCGCCTCCTCGTAGGCGTAGATCAGGGTGTGGCCCGGCAGGCCGGCGTCGGCCCTGGCCAACCATTTGAACCCGGTCAACGTTTGCACGTGGCGGGCGCCGAAATCGGCAGCGATGGCCGCCAGCATCTGCGAGGACACGATCGAACTGGCCACCACGGTGTGCTCGGCGACAGTGCCGGGATCGACCTGGGACAGAATGTAATCGCCCAGTAGCCAGCCGGTTTCGTTGCCGGAGAGCATCCGCCAGCCAGTCGGGGTGGGGATCCCGACCGCACAACGGTCGGCATCCGGGTCAAGGGCGATCGCGACGTCGGCGTCGACGTCGGCGGCCAACGCCAGGACCAGATCTGTTGCCCCCGGCTCTTCCGGGTTGGGGAAGGCCACAGTGGGGAAGTCGGGATCGGGTTCGAACTGTTCGGCCACTGTATGTACGTCGTCGAAGCCGGCCCGGCGCAACACCTCGACCGCGGTAACACCGCCGACGCCGTGCAGTGCCGTCAGCGCCACCCGGGCCGGGGCGCGGCCGTAGCGAACAGAGGCGGCGCGGTCGATATAGCGCAACACCACCTCGGTATCGGCGGGCAGCACTGCGCGCCGGGCGATCTGGTCGGCGGGCGGGGCCGCGGCGATCGCAGCTTCGATCTCGCGGTCGGTGGGGGAGATGATCTGCAGGCCACCGTCGAAGTACACCTTGTAGCCGTTGTCGGTTGCCGGATTGTGCGACGCGGTGATCTGGACACCCGCCGCCGCATTGCCCTTGCGTACCGCGAAAGCGACCACCGGCGTCGGCAACGGGTCTGGCAGCAGGGTGACCGAAAAGCCTTGGGCGGCAAAGACTTCAGCGGCGGCAAGGGCAAACTCGGTGGAATGGTGGCGGGCATCGCGGCCAACCACCACGGTGGACCCGCCCAAACACCGATCGGTCAGCACGCGAGCCACTGCCCAGCTGGCCCTGGCGACCAGGTCCACATTCATTCCGCCGACGCCCTCGCGCATCGGGCCGCGCAGGCCCGCAGTGCCGAACGCCAGCGGTACATCGGTGGTCATGACGCTGATTGTGCCGCCATCACCTCTGCGTCGGCCAGCTTGCGCAGGACCGGGGCGACCAACATCAGCAGATTGAACTCCAGATCGGACAAGTTGTCGCGCATGGTGGCGTGCAACCAGGCATCCCGCTCGCCGCGGTCCTCGTCGAGCACCTCCGCCCCAAGGGTGGTGATCTCGAGCAGCTGCCGACGCCGGTCCACGGGATCGGCGCGGCGGGTCACCAGGTCACGGGCCTCAAGGGCGTTGATGCTGTCGGTCAGCGACTGCACCCGAACATGCATGCGTGCGGCCAGCTCGGCGGGGGTAGTCACCCCGCTACGGCTGATTTCGCCGAAGACCTCCATCTGGCTGGTGGTCAAACCGTTATCCGGACGGTGCCTGCGCATCTGCCGGGCCAAGGCCATCATCGACTCGCGTAACTCGGTTGCCGACGGGGTGTCTTGCGTCATACCCAAAGGTATACCTTGGTATATAGCCGATGGATACCGCAAAACACCGGATTGATTTGAAATAAAAGCAAGGACATACTTGTCATTAGTGAGTGAAGAGGGTCGGATGGCAGACAGGGAAGAGGTCGAGGGATATATGGCGAGGTGGCAGCTGTCGCGCTGGTTATTACTGACAGTCGCCACGGTGGCCGTCACCGTCCCCCTCACCCTGATCGGCGTGCCGTCGGCCGCACTGTTCGCCGCCCTCGCTGTCGGCATCGTGTTGGCCCTGGCGTCGGTGGCACCGTCAGGTGTGCCGCGCCGGGCCGGTCTGCTGGCCCAGGGTGTGCTCGGTGTCTACATCGGCACGATGGTCCACGGTGACGCCGTCGGCGCGCTCGGTTCGCACTGGCCGATAGTGCTCGCAGTCGTCGTGGCAACGCTGTTGATCAGCGTGGTCGCCGGCGCACTGATGGGTCTGCACCGCGACGTCAGCCCGCTCACCGGTGCGCTGGCCCTGGTTGCCGGCGGCGCCTCCGGCCTGGTCGCGATCGCCCGTGAGCTCGGTGGCGACGACAGGGTGGTCGCGGTGGTGCAGTACCTGCGGGTGGGTCTGGTGACGGCAGCGATGCCGATCGTGGTGACCCTGGCCTTCGCACCGGATCGTTCGCACCCGAGCGTCCCGACCGCCGAAAGCGTGTCAGCACCTTGGTATTTCAGCCTTGCGATGGTGGCGGTGATCGCGGTCGGTGGTGCCGCGCTCGGCAAACTTGCCCGCCTGCCCGGTGCCGGTCTGCTCGGCCCGATGGCAGTGACGATCGTGCTGCAGCTGACCGGGATGTCGTTTGGCCTGTCCGTACCGGTGGTGTTGGTGCAGATCGGCTACGTACTCATCGGGTGGCAGGCCGGAGTGGCCTTCACCAGGGAGTCGATCCGCTCCATCGGGCGCGCTCTACCCCTGGCGCTTGGGCTGATCGTCGCGCTGTCCGTCGCGACCGCCGGTCTGGGTGTGCTGCTGGCGCGAGTCGCAGGACTGACCCCGCTGGAGGGTTACCTCGCCACCAGCCCCGGCGGTATCTACGCGGTCTTGGCGACCGCGGTCGAGACCGGCTCGAATGTCACCTTCATCATCGCCGCACAGGTGCTGCGGGTGCTGGTGATGCTGTTCTGTGCACCCTTGTTGGCACGAGGCATGGTCGCGCTGACCGCGCGGGTAGGTCGCCGCGGTCAGAGTCACAGCGGTCAGAGTCGGGCGATCACCGAGCCCAACAGAGAGCCCATCGCCGTCGCCGATTGACGGCCCGCTTCCAGCACTTCCTCGTGGTTGAGTGGCGCACCGGTCATACCGGCCGCCAGGTTTGTCACCAGCGAGAAGGCCAATACCTGTGCACCGGCGGCCCGCGCGGCAATCGTCTCGTGCACGGTCGACATGCCCACCAGATCGGCGCCGAGCGTGCGCAGCATCCGGATCTCTGCGGGCGTCTCGTAATGCGGTCCCGGCAGGCCCGCGTACACCCCTTCGGCCAGCGACGGATCGATATCGCGCGCCAGGGCCCGCAGCCGGGGTGAATACGCGTCGACCAGGTCGACGAACTCGGCGCCCACCAACGGTGACCGCGCGGTCAGGTTGAGGTGGTCGCTGATCAACACCGGCTGGCCGACCGTGAACTCGCTACGCAGTCCGCCGGCGGCGTTGGTCAGCACCACTGTGCGCGCACCGGCCGCGCAGGCGGTGCGCACCGGGTGCACCACATGGCTCAGGTCGTAGCCCTCGTAGGCGTGAATCCGGCCCAGCAGCACCAACACCCGGTTATCGCCCACCGCAAGCGATAACACCTGACCGCCGTGACCGGCCGCGGACGGCGGGGTGAATCCGGGTAGCTCCGACATCGGCACCACCGCTGAGGGTGTGCCGAGGGCGCCGGCAGCAGGCGCCCAGCCTGAGCCGAGGACCACCGCCACATCGTGGCGGGCCGCCCCGGTTCGATCGGCGATGGCGGTGGCGGCCTGCTGCGCGAGGGAACTGGTCACAGAGAGGCAGACTAGCTCTGGTGCGATACTGCTGTGATGCCCACAGCCACCGCGTTGAACAGTGTCGAGGACGTCGTCCTTCGCCTCCGCGGCGACCTGGTGGAGCTCTCGCACTCGATTCACGCCGAACCAGAGCTGGCGTTCGCTGAATACCGCAGTTGTGCCAAGACCCAGACGCTGGCCGCTGAGCGCGGCTTCGAGATGACTGCGGCGCCGGGCGGTCTGGATACCGCCTTCCGCGCGACATATGGGAGCGGGCCGCTGGTCATCGGGCTCTGCGCGGAGTACGACGCGCTACCTGGCATCGGACATGCGTGCGGGCACAACATCATTGCGGCCTCCGCCGTCGGAGCCGCCCTCGCGCTGGCCGACGTGGCCGATGAACTCGGGCTCACCGTCGTGCTGCTCGGTACACCCGCCGAGGAGGCCGGCGGCGGGAAAGTCCTGATGTTGCGGGCCGGTGTTTTCGACGACCTCACCGTCGCCGCCATGGTGCATCCCGGCCCCGTCGATATCGCCGCCGCGCGGTCCCTGGCGCTGTCGGAGGTCAACGTCAGCTACCGCGGCCGAGAATCGCATGCCGCGGTCGCGCCGTATCTCGGTATCAACGCCGCTGACGCCGTCACCGTCGCGCAGGTGGCGATCGGGCTGTTGCGTCAGCATCTGGCGCCGGGACAGATGATGCACGGCATCGTCACCGACGGTGGGCAGGCGTCCAACGTGATCCCGGCATACGCCGCAATGCAATACACCATGCGGGCGACCGACTCGTCGTCGTTGCACGGGCTCGAAGACCGGATGAGCGGGTGTTTCCTGGCCGGCGCGCTCGGCACCGGCTGCGACTACGACGTCACCGAGGCCTCGCCGATCTATGAGGAACTGATTCCGGACGCCTGGCTCGCCGACGTGTTCCGCGCCGAGATGGAGCGTCTCGGGCGCACCCCGGTGCCCAAGGAGATGGAGGCGTCCTTGCCGTTGGGCAGCACAGATATGGGCAATGTCACACAGCTGCTGCCGGGGATTCATCCGCTCATCGGGGTGCAGGCAGGCGGGGCGTCGGTGCACCAGCCCGCATTCACCGCGGCGGCCGGCGGTCCCAGCGGTGACCAGGCCGTCGTCGACGGCGCCATCATGCTGGCGCGCACGGTCGTGGCGCTGGCAGAGACGCCGGTGCAGCGCGATCGGGTGCTGGCGGCCCAGGCGCAGCGGGTGCGCGCATGACGATGACCGACCGCGCCGAGTCCTGGCTGGCCAGCAACTACGACGACGTCGTCACCTGGCGCAGGCATATCCACCGCCATCCCGAACTGGGCCGACAGGAATTCGCCACCACGCAGTACGTCGCCGAGCGGTTGGCCGAAGCCGGGCTCAACCCGAAGGTGCTCCCCGGCGGAACCGGTCTGACCTGCGATATCGGACCCGAGCACCTACCGCGGATCGCCCTGCGCGCTGATATGGATGCGCTCCCGATGGCCGAACGTACCGGCGCGCCGTATACGTCGACGGTGCCGAACGTGGCCCACGCCTGCGGGCATGACGCGCATACCGCGGTCCTGCTCGGCACCGGCCTGGCGCTGGCTTCCCTGCCGGAACTCCCGGTCTCGGTCCGGTTGATTTTTCAGGCGGCCGAGGAGCTGATGCCCGGCGGGGCGATCGACGCGATCGCCGCCGGGGTGCTGACCGGGGTGTCGCGCATCTTCGCGTTGCACTGCGACCCGCGACTGGCCGTCGGCAAGGTCGCGATCACACCGGGGCCGATCACATCGGCCGCCGACTCCATGGAGGTCACGCTGTATTCGGCGGGCGGCCACACATCGCGCCCGCATTTGACCGGTGATCTGGTCTACGGTCTGGGCACGCTGATCACGGGGCTGCCCGGGGTGCTGTCACGGCGGATCGATCCGCGACACAGCACGGTGATGGTGTGGGGTGCGGTCAACGCCGGGGTGGCGGCCAACGCCATCCCGCAGACCGGCACCCTGGCAGGCACTATTCGCACCGCCAGCCGCGAGACCTGGGTTGAGCTCGAAGGCCTGGTCACCGAGACGGTGTCGGGCCTGCTGGCGCCGCTGCACATCGAGCATTCGCTGAACTACCGCCGCGGCGTGCCGCCGGTGGTCAACGAAGAGAGCTCGACACGCATCATGACCCACGCGATCGAAGCCGTCGGGCCTGAGGCGTTGGCCGATACCCGGCAGTCCGGCGGTGGCGAGGATTTCTCCTGGTATCTCGAAGAGGTGCCCGGCGCGATGGCGCGCCTGGGCGTATGGAGTGGTCAGGGCCCGCAGCTCGATCTCCATCAGCCCACCTTCGACCTCGACGAGCGAGCACTCGGCGTCGGTATCCGGGTGATGCTCAATATCGTCGAGCAGTCCGCGCAGTACTAGCACGTTGAGATAGCACGTTGAGATAGAACTCACTGCGAGGTTCACTCGTAGTTTTGCGCGCTGAGTTCTATCTCGATGGGGGTCCGCGATGCGGTGGGTCAGGTCGCTAGTGGTCGCGGCATTGGCGGCCGCCTTCGTAGGAATGCCTGGAGTGGGAATGCCTGACGTCGCGTCGGCGTGTGCGTGCGGCGGTGTCGTCAGTCCCGACGTCGATGCCCGCGTCGCCGACGAGATGGCCCTGGTCACCACCGACGGCACTGTCGAGACCATCGTGATGCGGCTCAACCTGGAGTCGACCGCCGATAACGCCGCCCTGGTCATCCCCACCCCGACCCCCGCAACGGTCACCGCGGCGGGCCCGGAGTTCTTCGCCGAACTGGCGACGGCGAGCGCCCCGAGGATCGAGACCGTGCAGCACTGGACCTGGGGCGACGGGGCAGCCCTTGACGAGGCGGCCGGGGGCGCCCCGACCGGGATGGGCGCGGGCCCGACCGTGGTCCGCCGGGTCCAGGTGGGGCCGCTGGAGGCGACGACGCTGGCCGGCGGCGGGGTAACGGGGGTGCGCGACTGGCTACAGGCCAACGGATACGCGCTACGCGCGGAGATCGCGGCAGGCCTTGACCCCTATCTACGCGAGGGGTGGGCCGTGGTCGCGATGCGGTTGACCGGTCCCGCGCCGCTCAACGGCGACCTCGATCCCGTCAAGCTCGTCTTCGGCTCTGATCGGCTGGTGTACCCGATGCGGATGTCGGCGCAGGCGAGCGGCCCGCAACGCGTCGTGATCTACACCCTCGGCCAGCACCGGATGCAGCGCGGTGACGCCGATGCCGCCGCCCAGCCCGTGCAGATCGACTACGCCGGACACCTCGCCGGTCGCACGGCCGATCCCACGCTGGTCGAGCTGTCCGGCAACGGTGATTACCTGACCCGCACCTCGGTGCTGATCGGCGAGCCCGCCACGATCACCTCCGATTTCGAGTTCATCCCGGCACTCGACGACACACCTTTTCAGCGGTTGCTCTACCGGCACGAGTACCGCGACGTCACGCCATACGTGGTGATCGGTGGCGCGGCGGCCGTCGGCCTGCTGGGAATCGTTGTGATATTCGCGATACTGCTGGGCCGTCGCAGGGGGATGCGGGCCACCGCCTGCCCCGTCGGCTAGGTGCCAGGGCCGATATTGCGGGCCGGGCGGGTCCGCAGATCGTGCACATACTCCCCGGGTGCGCCTGCGATTTCCGCGGCTTCGGCCATCACCCCGAGGTAGCGAGCCGAGGGAATGCCGCCCTCCCAGGCGTCCAGCACGTATAGCCAGGCCAGTACGGGATCGGTTGTGGTGTCCGATGATTCGCGGTGCACCCGGCACCGGATCTTCTTGTGTACGCCGAACTCAGAACCTTCCCAGCGGTCCAGGTTGCTCTCGTCGGCGGGAGTCATGTCGTAGAGCACGACGAAAACCTTCGAGTCGGGGTCCTCGACGACGGTGGCCAGCGCGCCTTCCCAGCCGATGTCTTCGCCGCCGAAGGTCAGTCGCCAACCGTGCAACCAGCCGGTTCCGGCCATCGGAGAGTGGGGTGCCCGCTGGAGCATCTGCTCTGGATGCATGTTCGACCCGTAGGCGGCGTAGATCGGCACGGGGAAAAGCTTAGACGTAAGCCCGAGCGCCGGTTGTTGACTAGGTTATGAGCCGTGCCAGCCCGCATCGTGATCATCGGTGGCGGACCTGCCGGCTATGAGGCCGCGCTCGTCGCCGCATCCCACGGCCGAGAGGCCGCCCAGATAACTGTCATCGAGGACAACGGGGTCGGAGGGGCCTGCGTCCTGTTCGACTGCGTGCCGTCGAAGACGTTCATCGCCTCCACCGGTGTCCGCACCGAACTCCGTCGCGCATCGGGGCTGGGGTTCGACATCTCCATCGATGACGCCAAGATCACCTTGCCGCAGATCCATAACCGGGTGAAGACGCTCGCGGTCTCGCAGTCCGCGGATATCGGCTCGCAGTTGGTGCGTGAAGGTGTCACGGTGGTTCGCGGCCGCGGCGAGCTCGTCGACGATATCGCCGGGATGGCGCATCACCGGGTGAAGGTCACCACCCCCGATGGCAAGGTCGGCGTGCTCAAGGCCGACGTCGTGTTGATCGCGACCGGTGCCCGACCCAGGGTGCTGCCACATGCGGTGCCCGACGGCGAGCGCATCCTGACGTGGCGGCAGCTCTACGACCTGACCGAACTGCCCACGCACCTGGTGATCGTCGGCTCGGGGGTGACCGGGGCCGAATTCTGCAATGCCTACACCGAACTCGGCGTGAACGTCACCGTGGTGGCCAGCCGGGACCAGATCCTGCCCCACGAGGACAGCGACGCCGCGGCCGTGCTGGAGGAGGCGTTGGCTGAGCGCGGCGTCAAGCTGGTCAAGAATGCGCGCGCCGACAAAGTCACCCGTACCGATGACGGCGTGCTGGTCGAGCTCGCTGACGGCCGCACCGTGACGGGCAGCCACGCGCTGATGACGGTCGGGTCGGTCCCCAACACCGGCGGGCTCGGCCTGGAGCGGGTGGGTATCGAGCTGAAACCCGGTGGCTACCTGCCGGTGGACCGGGTGTCGCGGACCACTGCGTCCGGTATCTACGCCGCGGGTGACTGCACCGGGTTGTTGCCGTTGGCATCGGTCGCGGCCATGCAGGGCCGGATCGCGATGTATCACGCACTGGGCGACGAGGTGACCCCGATCCGGCTGCGTACCGTCGCTGCCGCCGTCTTCACCCGGCCCGAGATCGCGGCGGTCGGCATCTCGCAGAACGCCATCGACAATGGATCGGTACCGGCCCGCACGCTGATGTTGCCGCTGACCACCAATGCCAGGGCCAAGATGTCGCTGCTGCGCCGCGGTTTCGTCAAGATCTTCTGCCGACCTGCCACCGGTGTGGTGATCGGCGGCGTGGTGGTCGCGCCTATCGCCTCCGAGCTGATCCTGCCGATCGCGCTCGCCGTCCAGAATCACCTCACCGTGCGTGACCTGGCCCAGACGTTGTCGGTGTACCCCTCACTGTCGGGTTCGGTCATCGAGGCGGCCCGGCGGCTGGTAGCGCACGACGACCTCGACTGACGGCTAGGGAAGCCGCGGTGAGCCACACCCAGGGCCGCACACACGTAGCGTGGGAACGAACTGACAAGTAACGACAGGAGTGCGCGTGAACGAGTCGGCTTCCTTCCTGAGCCCACAACAGCGAGCCCAGGCCTGGGCTCGCCTCGGTAGCGAACAGTTCGATGTCGTCGTGATCGGCGGCGGGGTGGTCGGCGCCGGCAGCGCCCTGGACGCCGCCACCCGCGGTCTGAAGGTGGCCCTGGTCGAGGCGCGGGACTTCGCCTCGGGTACCTCGAGCCGGTCATCGAAGATGTTCCACGGTGGACTGCGCTATCTGGAGCAGCTGGAATTCGGGCTGGTGCGTGAGGCGCTGCACGAACGCGAGCTATCCCTGACGACGCTGGCCCCCCATCTGGTCAAGCCGTTGCCCTTCCTGTTCCCGCTGACCAAACGGGTGTGGGAGCGGCCCTACATCGGGGCAGGCATCTTCCTCTACGACCAGCTCGGTGGCGCGAAATCCGTTCCGGCGCAGAAACATCTGACCAAGCATGGCGCACTGCGGCTGGCGCCCAGCCTCAAGCGGAACGCCCTGATCGGCGGGATCCGCTACTACGACACCGTCGTCGACGACGCCAGGCACACCATGACCGTCGCGCGCACGGCCGCCCACTATGGCGCGGTGGTGCGGTCCTCCACCCAGGTGGTGGCGCTGCTGCGCGAGGGCGATCGCGTCGTCGGGGTGCAGGTCCGCGATTCGGAGGACGGTTCGGTCACCGAGGTGCGCGGCCATGTGGTGGTCAACGCAACCGGTGTGTGGACCGATGAAATCCAGGCGCTGTCGCATCAACGCGGGCGTTTCCGGGTGCGCGCGTCCAAGGGTGTGCACGTCGTGGTGCCCCGCGACCGGATCGTCAGCGAGGTCGCGATCATCCTGCGCACCGAGAAGTCGGTGCTTTTCGTGATCCCTTGGGGGACACACTGGATCATCGGCACCACCGATACCGACTGGAATCTGGATCTGGCGCATCCCGCGGCCACCAAGGCCGATATCGATTACATCCTCCAACACGTCAACACGGTGTTGGCCAATCCGCTGACGCATGACGATATCGACGGTGTGTACGCCGGCCTGCGTCCACTGCTGGCCGGTGAGAGCGAGGAGACCTCCAAACTGTCGCGTGAGCACGCGGTCGCTTCGCCGTCACCAGGCCTGGTGGCGATCGCCGGCGGCAAATACACCACCTACCGGGTGATGGCGGCCGATGCGATCGATGCGGCTGCCGAATTCGTTCCGACCCGGGTGGCACCGTCGATCACCGAAAAGGTGCCGCTGGTGGGTGCCGATGGCTATTTCGCCCTGATCAACCAGACTGAACGGGTCGGCACCACCTATGGCCTGCACCCGTACCGGGTCCGGCATCTGTTGGACCGCTACGGGTCTGCGATCGACGAGGTGTTGGCAATGGCGGTAGATCGGCCAGAATTGTTGACGCCGATCACCGACGCCCCGGTCTATCTCAAGGTGGAGGCGCTGTACGCGGCGGCCGCCGAGGGGGCTCTGCACCTGGAGGACATTCTGGCCCGCCGGATGCGGATCTCGATCGAATATCCGCACCGCGGCGTGGACTGCGCCCGCGAGGTGGCGCAGATCGTCGCGCCGGTGCTGGGTTGGAGTGCAGAGGACGTCGACCGCGAGGTGGCCACCTACACCGCGCGAGTCGAGGCCGAGGTGCTGTCGCAGACTCAGCCCGACGACGGTTCGGCCGACGCCCTGCGCGCCGCCGCTCCGGAAGCGCGCGCGGAAATCCTTGAGCCGGTCCCGCTCACGTAGACAATCTCCGCTGCCGGACCGCGACGGTGTCGGCCCGGCGCGGGTGCGCCTGCACGGTGGGCCGGTGCTGACCGAACTCACCGACCGGTTCGGCTCGGAGGCCGGTGCGAAAGTGCTTGCCGGGGAAGTGCTTTGCGCTGATGGGACGATCGTCGATGCGACGACGGTGCTGGCCGAGGGGAGCCACGTTTACCTGTACCGCGATCTGCCCGACGAGGTTG
Source organism: Mycobacterium sp. (assembly GCF_965229105.1). GTDB lineage: Bacteria > Actinomycetota > Actinomycetes > Mycobacteriales > Mycobacteriaceae > Mycobacterium. The sequence goes on along the minus strand of NZ_OZ245858.1, from coordinate 5,580,722 downwards.
TGGTCCCGTTCGACATCCCGATCCTCTACCGCGACGACGACATCGTGGTGGTGGACAAACCGCATTTCCTGGCGACCATGCCGCGGGGCAGGCATGTCGTGCAGACCGCGGTGGTCCTGCTGCGACGCGCACTGGAAATACCCGAGCTGAGTCCGGCGCACCGCCTGGACCGGTTGACGGCCGGCGTTTTGCTGTTCACCACGCGGCGCGAGGTGCGCGGCCGGTATCAGACGCTGTTCGCGCGCAGGGAGGTGCACAAAACCTATCTCGCAGTGGCGCAGCGTATTCCGGCACAGATACCCGAGGTGGTGCGCAACCGGATCGTCAAACATCGCGATGTACTGCAGGCAGTGGAAGTGCCGGCGGAGCCGGGGGAGTGCAACGCGGTAACCGAGATCGAGCACCTCGGCGGTGGCCGCTTTCGGCTGACGCCCCGTACCGGCCGGATCCATCAGCTACGGGTGCACATGAACTCCATCGGTGCCCCGATCGTCAACGACCCGTGGTATCCGGTGGTGAAAGACGTTGCCGCCGATGACTTCAGCGCACCTCTGCAATTGCTGGCACACACCCTGGAGTTCGACGATCCGATGAGCGGAGCGCGGCATCGGTTCGTCAGCGGGCGTTCCCTCAGAGGTGACTGAGGCTGCCGACCTGTGACTGCTGATGGCGGTGCTGCCGCTCGGCGACCGCGAAGTACCACGCGAAAGCGCTGGCGCTGGTGGCGAACAGGATGAACCCGAAGAACAGCCATGGGCGACGGATACCGCGGCGCATTCCGTCGACGATGGTGAACACCGGCACCAGGATCAGGCTGATCACCGTGTAATCGACGCTGGCCGAGGCGGCCGCCGGGTTGTCGTAACCCAGGACGATGAACTGCTGCCAACTGCCCGGGCCCCAGATCGGGTTGTCCGCACCCGTCTTGTATTCCAGGACGAACTGGTAGTTGAAATACCAGCAGATCGGGATCACCAGCAGCCCGGTCAGCAGATAGACAATCTCCAGCCCCGAGAACATCGGCCCGGTGGCAGGTTTGGCGAAGATGTGTGGATTCGAGCGGACAATCCAGACGGCGGTCACTACTCCGAGAACGGCATGGACGATCAAGGAAATCATGGCTGGCAGTATGCGTCGACCGGACATATGTTTTGTCACTTTTGACAAAACTCGTCGTCTTCGCGCTTGTCGGCAGGCCGGTCAGCGCTGACAGGCGGGGCACCAATAGGTCACGCGGTCGCCGCCCTTATCGGTCGCGATGGGTGTGCCGCAGCGTCGGCAGGGTTTGGGCGCCCGGCCGTAGACCCATAGTTCGCGGCCCGGTTTGGTGTCCCCGGTGGTGGTCCGGTTGACCCGAGATCGATTGGCCCACAACATCTGCTGCGCGCGGGTGACCAGTCGCAGCGGGTTTGCCACTTCGGCGACGGCGGTGGTGGGGCGCAGTCCGACGATGAAGCACAGCTCGTTGGCGAAGACGTTGCCGACACCGGCCATCACCCGCTGATCGAGCAAGGTCTCGGCCAGCTGACGGTCAGGGTCGGCCATCAGGTTCTGCGCCGCGACGTCGGCTGACCAATCGCCGCCGAGCAGATCGGGACCGAGGTGTGCGACCGCATCCATGTCCAGGTTGCGGTCGAGGATCTCCAGCACGCCCAGGTCAACGCCGGCCGCCCGGGAATCGGCAGTCTCCAGGATGATCCGCACGGTGTGCTGGGGAACTCGCAGCGAACCGGTCTGCCAGCTGCCGTCCATCAACAGATGTGAATGGATGCTGGCCGGGCCCACTCGAATGAAGAGGTGCTTACCGCGGCTGAGTACCTCGTCGACCACCTCGCCGGTCAGATCGACAGTGGCGTAGCGCGGGACGCGCACATCGCATCGGGTGAGCGTCTTGCCCACCAACGCGGTGCGCAGCTTCTCCGCGGTGCGGAAGACGGTATCGCCTTCGGGCATGAGTACGACGCTACCTTCGGGAACTCTGGAGGGGCAGCAGTCGTTATATGAGCTAAGTACAACGACGAGCTGAGGAGAGTTACGTGGCACGGACCAACGACGACACCTGGGACCTGGCATCGAGCGTGGGCGCCACGGCGACCATGGTGGCCGCCGCCCGAGCGATCGCCACCAAGGACGAGGTCATCGATGATCCGTTCGCCGAGCCCCTGGTTCGCGCTGTTGGCGTTGATTTCCTGACGAAGTGGGCCAACGGTGAGCTGGCTGGGGTGGACCTCGATGTCGAGGGCTCGGCTTTCGGGCTGGCCCAGATGCCCGCCGCGATGGCGGCGCGAACGCGGTACTTCGACCAGTTCTTCGCCGATGCTGCCGCAGCAGGCATCCGGCAGGCCGTGATCCTCGCGTCCGGGTTGGATGCGCGCTCCTACCGGCTGCAATGGCCGGCCGGCATGGCGGTCTTCGAAATCGACCAGCCCGAGGTGATCGCCTTCAAGCAGACCACCCTGGCCGGCCTGGGTGCCACGCCGACGGCCGACGTCCACACGGTGGCGATCGATCTGCGCAACGACTGGCCCGCCGCCTTGAAGAATGCAGGATTCGACCCGGCCAAGCCGTCGGCGTGGATTGCCGAAGGACTGTTCGGCTACCTACCGCCAGAAGCGCAGGACCGGTTGCTGGACGCCGTGACCGAGCTGGGCGCGCCCGGTAGCCGGATCGCGACTGAGGCGGTGCCCAACAATCCCCACTTCAACCTCGATGAGGCACGCGAGAAGATGCGGGAGGCGACCGAGAAGTGGCGTAGTCACGGGTTCGACCTGGACTTCAGTGAGCTCGGTTTCGACGGCGAACGCCACGATGTGGGCGAGTACCTCGATGCGCGCGGCTGGACCTCGGCCGGTACCCCCATGGGAGAGCTCTTGGCGGCCAACGGCTTCGACGGGATCCCGGAAGCCGCCGACGACCAGCCGACCATGAGCAGCGTCATCTACTACACCTCGACGCTGACGGGCTAGCAATCGCAGCTCCGACCGACCAGAATGAGCCGATGGATGAACGGCTGAGCAAGACAGAAATCGGCAAGGACGCGTTGCAGGAGACCGTCGAGTCGGTATCGTCGGCGGTTGGCGAGGTGGCCTCGATCATCACGACCGCTGTCAAAGATGTCGCCGGGGCCATCGGCGGTGTGGCCACGGATCTGTTCGAGATCCGCGACGGGGTTCGTCGAGCGTCAGAGCGCGCCGAGACCGAGTGACCCGACCTGTTGGTAGAACGCGATATGCGCTGCCGCGGCGGCATCCCAGCTGTATGAGCGGGCCAGGGCCGCTGCTGATTCACGGCGGTAGGTGAACTCGCCGTCCAGTGCGGCCCGCAACGCGGTGGCGATCGAGGGTGGGTCGCTGGCGTACTCCACTTGATCGCGGAACACCTCACGCAGCACCGGTAGGTCACGCGCCACGACCGGTACCCCCGCGGCAAGGGCCTCCATGGCGGCCAGACCGAAGCCTTCCTTGGTGGAGACGAAGGGCAGGGCCGCTGCACCGGCCACCAAGGCGGGCATCTCCGTATCGTCGACGGTGCCGAGCATGATCGGGTGCACACCCAGTTCGCGGGCTCTGGCGTCGAAGTCGGCTCGATAGTCGCGGTAGTCGAAAAGAGTTTCCCCGCCGGCGAACACCAGGGAGACCTGCTGGCGGCCCAACAAGCCGTAGGCCTCCAGCAGGTCGATACTGCCCTTCCGGGGCTCGATACCGCCGACGGCAAGCACGTACCGTCCCAGTCGGGCCCGCCACGGCTCACCGTCGGCAGTGGAGAACCGTTGCCAATCAACACCATTCGGGATGACAACCGGGTGATAACCCCACCCTTGGGTTACCTCGCGCGCAACAGCGGCCGAGACACAGATCCTGGCATAGGGCGCAACGATCGCGCGTTCATGGCAACGCGCGAGCTCCGGCGTGGTGAACGTATCGAGATGGTGCACGGTGCGGATGCATCTGCTGACCGCATTGGCACTGATGCAGTCCTGCGCGTGGACGATATCGTAGGAATCGGCTCGCTCGGTAAAAGCTTTGCCCAGCAGATGGATTGAGCGCAAGATCCGCGGCCCGACACCCTCGCCGTCGAGCGGCGGAAACGGCACCGCGACGACGTGCACCGCGGGGTCGACCCGGCGGTAGAACGTGGTGTCGCCGCCGCGGCCCAGCGTCCAGACGGTGACATCCTGACCTGCGCGCGCCAGTGCTTCGGCGAGCGCGAGGGTATGCACCACCCCGCCGCGCGGTTTGGTCGAATACGTCAGCAGCGCGATCCGCATCACTGCCCGGCCAGGCTCGGGTGGTAGGAAACTGTCTGTCGTTCCCGCAGATGGTTCAGAACTGCCCGGGCGCGGTCGATCTCGGCAGCGACATCGATGTCGGCAACGGCCAGTCCACCCTTAGACCACGTCTTCGCCACGACGTTGCCGCCGGGGTCGACGATCTTGGCCTGGCCGAGGAAACGCAACGTGCCGGTGATGCCGGTGAGGTTCGACGACGCCAGCACCACCTGGTTCTCTGCGGCGCGGGCCATGTCATACAGGTCAAACAGCCGGGCCTGCCGGTCATTTGGCATGCGCGCCGCGCGATCGGTGATACTGGCCGGCCAGGCTGACAGCGCGGCGATGATCTGCGCCCCGCCGAGCGCCAGGGTGCGGGCCGATTCCGGGAAGGTCTTGTCGTAGTCGATCAGCATCCCGATCCGTCCGACCGGGGTGTCGAACGGTTCGAATCGCTCACCGGCGGCGTAGATCAGGCTTTCCTGCGCGGGTTGGTGCACTTTGCGGTGCCTGCCGAGGATGCCATCGCCGGACAGGCACGCGGCGGCGTTGTAGATCTGGCCACCGTCACCTTGCTCGGCGTAACCCACGCACACCGTCATCGGTCCCGACATCGCACACAGCGATCGCAGTTCGGGACCGTCAGGGTCCAGCGCGGGTGGGCGCTCGCCGGGTGACGGATTGGACAGGCTGCCGATATAACCGCCCAAGGTGGCGTCCGGTAGCACCAGGAGGTCGATCTGCTCCTGACGTAACCGGTCGATGATGCCGCCCAGCTTCTCCATCGACCGCTCGATATCGCGGCCGAAATGAGCTGCCATCGCAGCGATCTTCATGCCGCGCGGGTCTTTCGCACCGCGGCCGCGACGATGTGCGTATGCAGATGCTCGGCGTCGCGACCCACCGAGGCGAACCGGCCGGAACCCCAGGTGTGCAGCCACGGCAGCCCGAGGAAGTACAGGCCGTCGACTCCGGTGACCCCGCGGTGGTGGCAGACGTGACCCTCACCGTCGAATACCGAGGCGCGCAGCCAGGCGTAGTCGGTGGCGAATCCGACGCACCACAGCACCGACGTGATGCCGGCGGCGGTCAGGTCCAGGGACCGCGGCTCCTGCGCGGGGCGCCAGACCGGAACGTAGCGCTCCTCTGTCGGTGCGTCGATACCCTCGCGGTCGATGTAGGTGTCGATCATGTCTTTGATGCCCTCGGCGACGGCGTCCGCGGAATCGAGGTTGCGTGCCAGCGTCGGAGCGAACGTCATGCAGGTACCGTCGGCCTCGGTCAGGCGGCCGTAGAGTTTCATTCCCTGCACGGCAAAGGCGCGCAGATCGATATCACGGCCACCGCCGCGACCCGTCATATAGTGATTGGTGTTCTCCCGCTTGGCAACACCGCCGGTTTGGGCGTCGATCGGCACATCGTAGGTGCCCATTTCCGCGAGCCAGGCCACGCAGTCACGGCCGCGGTAGAAGCGGGCGCAGCGTGGAGCCGATCCGGTGACCAGATGCACCTCACGACCCTCAAGGTGGAGATCCTCGGCGATCTGCGCCCCGGACTGGCCGCTGCCGACGATCAGCACCTTACCGTCCGGCAGCTGATGCGATCCGCGATAGTCAGCGGAGTGCAGTTGAAAGAGGCTGGGGGATAGCCGTTCTGCCATTCTCGGTAGCCGCGGTTTCTGGTATCCGCCGGTAGCGACGACCACTTGATCGGCCTGCATCGGCCCGGCCGAGGTGATCAGGTCGAAGCCGCCGCCGGGTGCCTGCAGCAGGCTGGTGACGTCCACCCCCTCCCGAACCGGTGCCGCAAAGGACGCGGCGTAGTCCGAAACGAAGCGGTACACCTCGTCGCGTGTCATGAAACCGTGCGGATCGCCGCGGTCGTAAGGAAAGCCGGGTAGATCGCACTGCCAGTTCGGGGTGACCAGGGTGAAGTTGTCCCAGCGGCGGTTACGCCAGTCCTGTCCGATCGAATCACGTTCCAGGACAATGTGGTCGATACCGGCGCTGGTGAGATACCAGCTCATCGACAGACCCGCCTGCCCGGCGCCAATCACGATGACCGGGTGATGTTCAGGTGAACGTTCGCTCATCCCAGGCCCTCCCGTCCTGGTGTCATCGCCAGCACGGTGACATCCCCGGCTACGTAGCGACTGCTGGTCTGTTGCAGCGCATCGATCTGTGCGGTCGCGGAGCTGCAGTACATGCCGTACTTCGCCTTGACGCGTTCACTGGCCTGGGTCAGGGCGGTCACCGCGCGGGACATGAAGTCCGCCAGCGGATAACTTGCTGCGTCGCAGAGGTAGTCGTGCATGACCAGGGACGGTGAGTAGCAGTCCTGCGTGGCCCCATCGGGCCAGCGCACGGTGAAGGTCATCTCAGGCATGTGCGGTCACCTGGTAGGTATCGGAGAACAGAAAGCTCTGGTACACATCGGGTCTGCGATCGCGCAGGTTGTACATGCCGCCGCCGCGGGCCATCCCGATGCGCTCCTCGATATCGATGGTGGCGGTGGCCAGGCCGGGCTCCACCCCGGTGCTGGCCAGGATCTCGCCGCCGGGCCCGACAATCTTGGCGCTGCAGACGAACCGCAGTGACCCGAACGTACCCGCCTGATTGGCGGCCACCCAGACCACCTGATTCTCCAAAGCCCTGGCCTGATCGTAAATATCGAAACGGTGCTTCCACCGGTCGTCTTCCAGGTTGGGCACGGTGGCCGTACGTGCGGTCGGCCACGCAGAGATAGAGGCGATGATCTCCGCGCCGTCGAGTGCCAGCGCCCGCGCGGCCTCCGGGAAACCCTTGTCGTAACAGATCTGCATGCCCATCCGGCCCACCGGCGTGTCGAACGCCTGATAGCTGGAACCGGCTTTGTAGCAGAGGTTTTCGCCCAGTGGCTGGTGCACCTTGCGGTAGGCGCCCAGGATCGCGTCGCCGGTGAGGGTGACCGCGGCGTTGTAGCGATCCTCGCCGTCGGCCTCACAGAATCCGAGAGTGAGCACCAGATCGCCTGCCATCGAGCGCAGCCTGGTGAACTCCGGTGCGTCGAGGGCGAACGCCGGCGGCAGCGCCTGGCGCCGACGCTCCTTTTCCTCCTCGGTTTCATCACCACCGCCGAGGCTGGGCAGATAACCACCGAGGCAGGCCTCCGGTAGCACGAGAAGCTGGGCGCCGTGGGCCTTGGCCTCGTCGATCAGTCGGGCGATGGTGGTGAAGCATTGTTCCAGGTCGCGGCCGAACTCTGCGGCGGCGACCGAGATGGTGGTGGTACTCACGAGAGATCCTGTTCTGTGGGTGCCAGCCCGGTGACGGTGCCGGCGATGGCTGTGGTGGTTTCGCCGTCGGGCCAGTGCAAGGTGACCAGCGGTTGTTGGCCGGAGCGGGTGTGAAAAGAGCCGCAGGGCTTGGTGGTTGCGGGGCCGGGATCGGTGACGGTGCGACCCGGGGTGTCCGCGGTGATCATGGCGAAGCCGGGGAAGCAGGCGAGCCAGTCGGCGGCTCGCGCGGATTCGGGGCGGGGCACCGCGCAGACGGTGATCTCGGCACCGACCCCGCTGGCCTCGGCCATCATGCCCACCGTGCCGACGAACCCGGCCATACTGACGTCCTTGGCGCCGTGCGGCGCGGTGCGGCCGACGATGCCGGCCAGGTGACGTAGGTCTGCGGATTCTCGACCCGAGGTCGAATCCCACTGCGCACCGGTGTATCCCGGGCGCCAGGACCCGGCCAGGTCGGCGGTGAGAGTCAGGGCGTCACCGGGTCGGGTGCCGCCACCCGGTATCGGGTGGGTGGTGTGTCCGAGTGCGGTGACCGACAGCGCCGCAGGCACGCCCACCTGGGTGTGACCGCCGAGTACCGGCACCCCCCAGGCGGCGCTCGCGGCGGCCAGGCCGCGGATGATCCTGGTCACCTGGGAGGCAGTCGGCGCCCCCACCGCGTCGAGCAGTCCAGTGGCAGTGGCACCCATGGCGGACAGATCATTGAGGTTGACCAGCGCGCCGCACCAGCCCGCCCATTCCGGATCGCGGGCCACCATCGACGGGATGATGGCATCGCAGGCCGCAATCAGCCCGGCTGCTGGGTCGCCGACGGGCACGCCGTCATCGCCACGGAACTGCGCCGGACCCAGCCCGAGGGGTTGTCGACTGATAGGGGCCAGCACGTCGGCAAGCATCGATTTGGTCGCCGCAGCTTGGCGATCGAAGCGGTCGATGGGCCACTGCATCCGCGCGTGTGGCACGCCGCCGAAGTCAATCTCGCCCAGAGGAGTCCAGCCCAGCGCGGTGAAGAGCCGTTGGTAGCGCTGCTGGACGGTGGCGTCGAAGCGCAGCACACCGTTTGCTTCGGCCCAGGCCGACGCGGCGCGCACCAGGGCGCGCCCGACGCCGGTGCCCCGTGCCGATGGTGAGAGCACCAGCCGGCTACCGGTCCACCAGCCCAGATCCGGGCTGTGGGCCGGTGCCAGCCGTACCCCGCCGAGTAGCGTGCCTGCCGGATCGGTTGCCACGAGCACGGTGGTGGCGGGGTCGGCGTCGGCGTCATCGACGTCGGTACGCGCGAACAGGCCCTGCGTATCGACGAAGACGTGGTGACGTAGTGCGGCATACTCTTGGGCGATCCGATGGGGCTGGGTATCGGCCGGGGTGATCAGGTAATCCTGTTGCGGCGCCGCCGTTTCACCGGACAGCAGGGACATCAGCAGGTTATCGGTCACATCAGGCTCCAGCCGCCGAGAGCAGGCTGCACGCGCCGCATGCCGCGCACCCGGCTTCTTGGTCCGCACCCGTCATCGCCGCCTGCCGGAGCAGGGTGGCGACCCGTTCGGTGATATCGGCGACCATCCCGGCGTCCGGCGGTGCCGCACCGTCCTTGGCGGCCAGCGAGTCGGCCAGCGGCCGGAACGGCACCACGAACGGGTACACACCCATATCGATCAATTCTGTTGCCGCTTCGACAATCTCGTCACCGGTATCGCCAAGGCCGATCAGCAAGTAGCTGGAGACCTTGTTGCGGCCGAATACCCGGACCGCCTCGGTCCACGCCGCCCGATAGTCGTCCAGTGGCACGGTGGACTTACCCGGCATCCAGGCCCGGCGGACGTCGTCGTTCATCGATTCGACGTGGATGCCGATGGATGTGGCACCGGCCGCTTTCAGGTCGGCGATGACGCCGAGGTCGGCCGGCGGTTCGCATTGCACCTGGATCGGCAGGGCCGGCACGGCACGTTTGACGGCCCGCACACAGTTGGCCAGATGCGCTGCGCCACGGTCCTTTCCGTTGGTGGTGCCGGTCGTCATCACCAGCTGCGCGATACCGTCGGTGCGCACCGCAGCGGCAGCCACCTCGGCGATCTGTTCCGGTGACTTATAGGCGATGGTGTCGCCCGCGGCCAGCGACTCCTCGATGGTGCAGAACCGGCAGCGTTGTGACTGGCTGTAGCGGATGCATTTCTGGATGACTGTGGTGGCGAGCACGTTGGTGCCGTGCAGTCGGGCGATCTTCTCGTAGCTGACACCGTCAGCGGTGGACAGGTCGTAGAACTTCGGACGCGCGACCGGGTGAATATCTACGCCGATATCATCACCGTCGAACAACACCCGGTCGCCGTCGATGACGAAGTCGCTCAACGGGTTCAGCGGAATGGTGGCGCCGTTGCCTGCGATACTGACGTGCCCGTCGTCGGACGGTCCGGCGCCGGAGCGCCGCGAGACCGGCGCCAGCATTCTCGCGCCGCGCACAGCCAGGTCGGCGCGGATACGCAGACTTGGCCCGGTGCTGAGGTGGACGGTGGGCATGGCGTTAGACCATGTAGGTGGAGTTGATGATTGCGCCCTTGCGCGCGTAATGAATGAGCGCGTCCTGCACATCGAGCGGGTGGGCCGGGATGACGCCCTCGATCAGGTCCTCTTCGCGCCCGCCGTGCAGGGCCAGGCCGAAACGGCAGCAGTACACCGTGCCACCCTCCTTGATGAAGGTGGCGAGGGAATCGTTGATGTTCTGCTCGCCGGGGAAACCGCTGTCACCGGTGGTCGGGAAGCCGCGGGTGGCCAGGCAGTTGATGGCACCGGGACCGTAGAAGTAGATCGCGGATTCGAACCCCTTGCGCAGGGCGCGGGTGGCTTGCAGCACAGCGACGAAGCTCACCGACGACTCGTGGGCGATACCGTGCACCAGGGTGAAATAGGTCTCGCCCGCGGTGGCCTGAAAGTCGGGGAAGATCTTGGTGCCGCCGTAGATGTTGGTTCCCTTGGGCAGCGACGGGTGCGGGATCTCGTTGAGCGACTTCGCGATATTGGCGGCGATGGCGGCGTCGATGTCAGTCGTTGTCTGCGTGGCGGTGTCGGTCATTGCTGCTCCTGTGGTTCGGGGTGGGGTGTCTGAGCAACATTTACGTCCTGGATTACTTCCGAATGGTTTCATCGGGAACAACAACTGATTACCGGAATCTCACCGTGCCTGCGGACGTCAGTGAACTCTAAGTCCCTGTGGCACAATCGAATTGATGATTTTGGTGGTGTCTGACAGTGTGTCGCGCGCCACATGAGTTTACCCGGTGAAACACCCCGCCGGTGTTTGCGCAGGAGGGGATTTACATCCAGGTCATAGCAGCGGCGAATCGAGTTACCACTGGCACATCGCGAGTTAACTCCGCGAAACAATCCGGTGTGGTGCTCAGCCCTTGCGGATGCGTTGGTAGTGGCGTGCGGCTCTCACGCGGTTGCCACATGCCTGCGAACACCACTCGCGGCGGGAGTGGGCTGCGGTGTAGTAGCGCACGCATCGTGGTGCGTGGCAGGCGTGCAGGTGCGGGGCATTCGGATCGGTAAACAGCGCGATCGCCTCGGTCGCGATTGCGGCGAGCGCGGTCGTCGCAGTCGGGGCCGCGGTGTCGTCCAGCGTGAGCTGCCCGTCGCGCACGGCCAGCAGGGTCGGAGGTGTGTCGGCGGCAAGTTCGTTGACTGCGGCTATCGCCTCGTCGAGATCGGTCAGCGGCGACCTCGCGGCGCGACGGGCGTCGTCGGTCCGATGCGCTGCCAGCCTGCGCAGGGCATCCCGAAGGAGTCTGGCCCGTTCGAGCTCTGCGGGGGTACAGGTCAACGCCGGGTCTGCGTCCCCGGAGGTGATCAGCCAGCCGCGGACCTGCGCTGTCGTGGTCAGGTCATCGTGAATTCCGCCGGTATCGGCCCAGATGGTATTCATCAACCGAACAGGTGACGGCTCCGCGTACGGCATAGTGACCAATTTATCATGGGTAATCGGGCATATATCCGTTAGAAGTCGGCGTTGAGGGTGGTGTGGCACCAGCGACAGAAGGAGCGACCGTGACGCGACAACAGGCGGCGGTGGGTTTTCACGATGGCGAATTGCAGGTTCAACGGCTCGCGGGCGTTCAGACGCAGGCGGCGCGCCTGCGTGGGATGTTGGCACCGGTGGAACTCCGTGGCGGGATCGTCACGTTTCTGGCCGGGCGCACCTTCGCGGTGATCACCGCGCGCGACGACGCGGGCCGACTCTGGGTCTCGCCGCTGACCGGCCAGCCGGGCTTTCTGCAGGCGACCTCGCCGACCACCCTGACCATCCATGCCGCCCCGCTGCGTGGTGACCCGCTGCATCGGGTGGGGGTAGGGCAATCCGTCGGCCTGATCGTCATCGAGTTCGCCACCCGGCGGCGGGTACGGATCAACGGGTTCCTCACCGACGCCGGCTACGATCGGCTGGTCATCGAGGTCGAACAGGCCTACGGCAACTGCCCGCAGCACATCCACCAACGAGTGCTGGTGGCAGATACCGGTGACGCCGCCAGCCCGGACACCCGGCGCGGCGCGGTCCTCGGTGACGACGATGCCGAACTGATCCGGTCGGCGGACACGTTCTTTCTCGGCACCACACACCCGGACCGCGGTAAGGATGCGTCCCACAGAGGCGGCCCCGCCGGTTTCGTCCGGGTGGACGGCAACGAACTGTGGTGGCCGGATTACCCGGGTAACAACATGTTCAACAGTTTCGGCAATTTGGCTGTCGATCCGAGCGCCGCGCTGCTTTTCCTGGACTTCAGTACGGGACGTACAGTCCAACTCTCGGGCACCGCGGCCATCGAGTGGGCGGCCGAAGGGGTTCCCGGAGACGACGAAGATACCGGCCGGCGGGCCCACTTCACCGTCGAGAGTGTGGTTTCTGGGCGCCTGCTCGCGGCGCACGAAGCCGCCTAGCCGATGAGACGTTCCGAACGACGGTCAGGGCGAGTTCGGCGCGGCATGGGGTAACGGGTTGGCACCCTCTGGACGTAACCCGTCGAAGATGATCGCGAGGTACCGCTGCCAGAGGTCAGGCGTCGGATTCGACAGATTCTCGACCACGTGAATCGGTGCGCACATCAACAGAAAGACATCCAGTCCGGTGATATCGGGTCGGATGGCGCCCGATGTGCGCGCCCTGTCGACCAGAACGCCGATACACGCCAGCAGTTCGTCCCTGGCCGCGGTCACCCGCGGGTCGCCCTGGCTGGCCTGCTGCAGGAAAGTCAAGTCATGTTGTTGACGTTCGTCGGCGGCCACGGTCAGAAATTCCAGGAGTGCCGCGCCAGGATCTGACGCGTCGGCCAGTCGGCGGGCGACCGTGATGAGTGTGGCGATGTTCGCAGCCACGATGGAGGCGATCAGATCCTCCTTGGTGGCGAAGTGGCGAAACACCGTGCCCTTGGCCACGCCAGCTCGCCGGGCGATATCGGCGACCGACGCGGCCATCCCACGATCGGCAAATTCCTCCTCGGCCGCGGCGAGCAAGAGGTCGCGGTTACGCGCGGCGTCCGCGCGCAGTGGTCGAGCAGGAGTGGTAGCCACGACCGCAGACTATCAAGTTGACCGCGCGGTCACCTTGTGCCTACTGTGGTGAAAGAAGATGACCACATGGTCATTTTTCGCGGACACTGCTTCGCGATGCCCGAATTCCCTTGGAGGACAAATGAAGTTGGACGGCGCCACAGCCCTGGTCACCGGCACGAACCGTGGACTGGGCCGGGACTTCGGGGTCGAGCTACTCAAACGTGGAGCGAAGGTCTACGCCACCGCCCGGCGCCCCGAACTCGTCGATATTCCTGGCGCCGAGCTGATCCGCCTGGACATCACTGACCAAAAATCGGTCGACGCGGCAGCCGAACTCGCCGGCGACGTCGACATCCTCATCAACAACGCCGCCGATACCGCCGGTGGCAATCTCGTGACCGGTGAGTTGAAAGCGATTCGGTCGACGATGGATACGAACTACTACGGCACGCTGGCGATGATCCGGGCGTTCGCTCCCATCCTGGCGCGCAATGGCGGCGGAGCGATCCTCAACGTGCTGTCTGCCGCGGCGTGGAACACCGTTGACGGCAATACCGCCTACGCCGCCGCGAAATCCGCAGAATGGGGACTGACCAACGGGGTGCGGGTCGAACTCGCAGGCCAGGGGACACTCGTTGCCGCGCTCGTGCCCGGACTGGTCGGTACCCAGACGCTGTTCGATTTCGTGGAACGTCTCGGCGTCGAGCTGCCCGAAGGTGCCGTGATCGCCCCGGCCGATCTCGCCCGGCTGGCCCTCGACGGGCTCGAAGCCGGAAACATCGAGATCTTCGATGATCTCGGTCTCCAGGCGAAAGCATCCCTCGCCGGGCCGCCTCGGGCTTTCGCCTTGTAGGCGTAGCGGTTCAGCGCAGGCGCAGGCCGCGTGGGGTACGGGAAAAGCCGGTTTCGGTGAGTGCGGTGACCACCGGGGAATCGCGGGTGTCCAGCACCGGTACGCCGTTGATCCGCTCGACCAGGAGCGCGTCGATGCGCCTGCTGGTGACGAGATCGGCCAGTGCACCGGCGGCGGCGTGTTGAGCGTCTGGCTCATCGGTGAAACTCAACAGTGAGCGGCCGCCGCGTTCGACGAACCAGACCAGCTCGCCGTTGACCAGCACCACCAGCGCTCCGGCCTTGCGTCCTGGGCGGTGGGCCTTTTCGGTTTCGCCGTCACGGGCTCGCGGCCACGGCAGCGCTGCGCCGTAGGGGTTGGCCGGATCGGCGGCGGCAAGGGCGATCCCCGCGACGGTGTTGAGGTCACCTTGTTGCGGGTCGACGCTGTCGGCATAGGTGCGCAGCCGGTCGACGGTGGCGGACATCGCGAACTGTGCCCCACCAAGGGATTCGACGAAATAGCCGCGCTGGCACCGGCCCGTGTCCTCGAACGCGGACAGCACTTTGTAGAGCATCGCAAACCCGCCGGGGACGTTCTCGGTGAGTACCGGCCCCTTGGTCAGCACCCCGTAGCGGCCGAGAAGGAGCTCGGCCTGAAAATGTGCCCGCACGGTGGACTCCGGTTCCGCCGCAGGTAGTGCCGACCAGCGGCCTGCGACGGTGGGATCGGAGGTGCGGACCTGTGCGTGCGCGACGCTGTAGCGGCTCAGTCGGGGGGCGCGGCGCTGCCGGTGTGCCGGTGTCGCGGGTTTACGGGTGCCGGGGCGGCGCCCGCCGGTCAGCATCGCCCGCACCGGGGCGAATGTGTCGCCCGAGATCCAGCCCGCCCAGATCAACTGCCATAACGCTTCTTTGAGGCTTTCGGCGCTGGTCCCGTCGGTCATCAGCTGCCGGAAGAAGAACGCCCCGCCGACCTCGCCAGGTCGGCCGAGGGTATCGAGGATCGCGCGGTGCGTATCGGTGAAGTCGAGCTCTGTCGGGGGAGTCAACGTCAGCGGAGCGGTGTCGGCGGGATGGAAGGCGATCCAGCCGTCACCGCCGGCGATCGGACCGACACCCGACCAGGTCACCTCACCGGTCGCCAGCAGCTCGTCGAGCATTGCCGGTTGGTAGTCGCGGACGCGTTGACCGAATACCAGCGGTTCGATCGCCGACGCCGGAATGGGCACTCCCGCAATCTGTTCGATCACCCCGGCTAGCCCGTCGACTCCGCTGGCCGACCCCAACTGTTGCCACGATGGCAGGAACCTGGCATACGCGGCGGTACTGACCGGCTCGACTTGTGCGCGCAGCGCCGCCAGCGAGCGCCGGCGCAGGATGCGGAGCACCTCGGTATCGCACCACTGTTCACCACCGGCGAGACCTGTTGGCACATCGGTGAACTCGCCGCGAACCAGCTTGCCGTCGACCGCCAACCGGCCCAACACATCGCTGGCGACCCGCAAGCCGAGGCCGAACCTGCCTGCCGCGTCGGCAGTGGTGAACGGGCCCCTGGTGCGGGCGTAGCGGCTCAGCAGCTCACCGAGGGGATCGACCACCGATTCGGTGAAACTGGCGGGCACGCCGACCGGCACGGCGACCCCAACCCCGTCGCGCAGTCGCCCGATATCTTCGACCGCCACCCACCACGATCGGCCCGCGAAGGACACGGTCAATGCACGCTTGGCGGCGTGCAGACCGTCGAGCCAACCCCCGACGTCGGTGGCGGTGCTGCGCTGCACGATCTCGTCCTCGGTGAGCGGGCCAAGCAGTCGCAACAGATCGGCAACCGCCTCGGCATCGCGGGAGGCTCGCTCTTCGGTCAGATGCTGAAGCTGCCGGTGGGTCGCGGCGATGACCTCAGGATCGAGGAGTTCACGCAGCTCAATGCGGCCGAGCAGCTCGGCGAGCAGCGTGCTGTCCAAAGACAATGCGGCAGCACGCCGTTCGGCCAGCGGGCTGTCACCCTCGTACATGAATGCGCCGACATAGCCGAACAGCAGAGACGCGGCGAACGGCGACGGTGTCGAGGATTCGACTTCCACCACCCGGACCCGCCGACTCGCGACCCGCTTCATCAGATCGATGAGCATCGGCACGTCGTAGACGTCCTGCAGGCACTCCCGGACCGCCTCGAGGACGATCGGGAAATCGGGATACTTGCGTGCCACATCCAGCAGCTGAGCGGCGCGTTGCCGCTGATGCCACAACGGTGAGCGTTTACCGGGGTGGCGGCGCGGCAGCAGCAGGGCACGGGCCGCGCATTCCCGGAACCGCGACGCGAACAGCGCCGAGCCGCCGACCTCCGCGGTGACCAGTGGTTCGATCTCGTCGGCGTCGAAGACGAACAGATCGGCGAAGGAGACAGCATCGTCGTTATCCGACAGCGTGTCCGGCAGCCGCACGATGATGCCGTCATCGGAGGCGGTGGGTTTCTCGTCGATGCCGTAGCGCTCGTAGATTCGCTTGCCGATGGCCAGTGCCAGCGGCCCGTGCACCCGCAGGCCATAGGGGGAGTGCAGGATCACCCGCCAGTCGCCGAGCTCGTCACGAAACCGTTCGACCACCAGTGTCGTATCGGTGGGCACCACGCCGGTGGCATTGCGCTGCTCGTCGATCAACTGCCATAGGTTTACTACCGCGTAGTCGTCGAAACCGATTTGTCGACAACGTGTTTCGAACTCGGGCCGGGCCAGTCGGGCCAGTTCGCCGGTGAACGCGCCGACGGCCGCACCGAGCTCCGCTGGCCTGCCGACGGCGTCGCCGCGCCAGAACGGCAACCGCGCGGGCTGCCCGGGGGCAGGCAGCACCAGCACCCGGTCGTGTGTGATCTCGGTGATGCGCCAACTGGTCGCACCGAGGGAGATGACATCTCCTGGGCGTGACTCGTAGACCATCTCCTCGTCGAGTTCGCCTACCCGGGAAGGTTTGTCGGTGTCGGCACTGGACGCCAGGTACACGGTGAACAGTCCGCGGTCGGGGATGGCGCCGCCGGAGGTGACCGCCAGGCGCTGCGCACCCGGCCTGGCGGTCACGGTGCCGGTATCGCGGTCGTAGACGACGCGGGGCCGCAGTTCGGCGAAGTCGGTGGACGGATACTTCCCGGACAGCAGATCCAGCGTGGCCTCAAAAGCGCTGCGTGGCAACGTCGCGAACGGGGCACTGCGCCGGACCGTATCGAACCAGTGGTCGGCGTCCAGTGGTTCCAGCGCGCAGGCCGCCACCGTGTGCTGAGCCAGCACGTCCAGTGGATTCGCCGGCACCCGCATGGTTTCGATCTGGCCCTTGAGCATGCGCTGCACGCTGACCGCGCACCCGATCAGGTCGGTGCGATGCTTCGGGAACAGCACGCCGCGGGAGATCTCGCCGACCTGGTGGCCGGCCCGACCGACCCGCTGCAGGCCGCTGGCCACCGATGGCGGCGCCTCGACCTGGATCACCAAATCGACTGCGCCCATATCGATGCCCAGCTCCAGACTGGATGTCGCGACGACGGCTTTGAGCCTGCCGGTCTTCAACGCGTCCTCGACGTCGGCGCGGGTCTCTTTGGACACCGAGCCGTGGTGCGCGCGCGCCAGCACTGGGTCGGCACCGAAGGACTGGCCGCTGGCCATCACCTGGGCCGGGGCACCGCCGGACACCCCGGTATTGCGTACTTCCGGCAGCGCCACACCCGTGCGCTCGGCGTGGATCTCGTTGAGCCGGGAGGTGAGCCGCTCGGCGAGCCGGCGGGAGTTGGCGAAGACGATGGTCGACTGATGGGCCTCGATCAGGTCGACGATGCGTTCCTCGACATCGGGCCAGATGGTGTTGTTTTCCAGGTTGGCCATATCGGGCACCGGCACCTGCACGGCCAGCTCAAAGGTTTTCGCCGCCGGTGGCGCGACGATATTGGTCGGTGTGGCGGCGCCCGCCCCGGACAGGAACCGCGCCACTTCCTCCGGTGGCCGCACCGTGGCCGACAGGCCGATGCGCTGCGCGGGTGCGGGCAGCAGCGCGTCCAGGCGTTCCAGCGACAGCGCCAGATGCGCACCGCGTTTGGTGCCGGCGACGGCGTGCACCTCGTCGATGATCACGGTCTGCACGTGGGCCAGGGTCTCCCTGGCCGCTGAGGTCAGCATCAGGAACAGCGATTCGGGGGTGGTGATCAGGATGTCCGGCGGCTTGGCGATCAGTTCGCGGCGCCGGGCGGCCGGGGTGTCCCCGGACCGGACGCCGACGGTGATGGCAGGTGCGGGCACCCCGTTGCGCTCGGCGATGCGCCCGATACCGGTCAACGGTGTCCGCAGGTTGCGTTCCACATCGACGGCCAGCGCCTTCAGCGGAGAGATGTAGAGCACCCGGGTGCCCTTCTGCTCCGGCGGCACGGCGTTGTCGGCGGGACGGGCCAACCCATCTATGGCCCAGAGGAACGCGGCGAGCGTCTTGCCGGACCCGGTGGGGGCGATGACCAGCGTGTTGTCCCCGTCAGCGATGGCCGCCCAGGCTTGGGCCTGCGCCGGTGTCGGCTCGACGAAGGTGCCCGCGAACCACTCCCGCGTCAGCGCGGTGAAGCGGGCGAGCGGGTCTTTCGTACGGGCCACCTCTCCATGGTGCCAACTAGGTCCGACAATTCGGCCGCACATGTCATTTCTGACTGCACACCCCGCTTGACGAAGCGTCGCCCGGAGGGAATGCTCGATGAAATAAGCGGAATAAATCTTCCGCTATAGCTGTCGTGACTATCGAGTCACCCGACCCACAAACCAATTCGAGGAGTCAGACATGACCAGCATTTGGGACCCGATCACGATTGGACGCATGCGGCTGCCGCAGCGAATCACCATGTCGCCGATGACCAGAAGCCGTGCACTCGATGACGGCACCCCCGCCCCGATGTCCGTCGACTACTACGCCCAGCGCGCATCGTTCGGCATGCTCATCACCGAGGGCACGCAACCGTCCGCCGACGGCCAGGGTTACCTGAACACCCCGGGCATCTACACGCCGCAGCATGTCGAGGGGTGGCGTGCGATTGCGGACGCACTGCACGCGCGCGGGGCCCACCTTGTCATCCAGTTGATGCACGTCGGACGGATGGCTCATTCCGACAACACCCCCCATCACCGCACCCCGGTGGCGCCGTCGGCCATCGCAGCGGGCGTGAACATGGTCACGCCCACCGGGAAGCAACCGGCCCCGACGCCACGCGCGCTGACCGTCGACGAGATCGCCGCGACCATCGAAGATTTCGCCCACGCTGCCGAAATGGCGATCGCCGCCGGTGCAGATGCCGTCGAGATCCATGGCGCCAACGGCTATCTGCTGCACCAGTTCCTCGCACCCAACGCCAACGTGCGCACCGATATCTACGGCGGTTCGATCGAGAACCGGTCGCGGTTCACCCTCGAGGTCGCGGCGGCGGTGGTGGCGCGCATCGGCGCCGACCGCGTCGGGATTCGGCTCTCACCGAACGCCCCGCTGGGCGGCCTGGACGAAGGCCCCGACAGCGACGACCTGTACCGGTATCTGGTCGCTGAACTTGCCAAGCTCGACCTGGCGTTCCTCGATGTTTATTCGTTCGACGATCACGGCCTGCTGGCGGACCTGCGCGCACTCTGGCCCAATGCCTTGCTGCTGATCAGGGACGGTCGCACGCTCGATGAGCTCGGTGCCGATATCGCGGCCGGGCGCGCCGATATTGCGCCCGTGGCGAAGTGGGCGCTGGCCAATCCCGATTTCCTCGACCGATTGCGGGTATCGGCGCCCTTGAATGATCCGGACCCGGCGACGTTCTACGGCGGCGGCGAGCACGGTTACACCGACTATCCCGCGATGACCATCGCAGATCGGTCGGCGTCATGACCAAGGACGATAGGACCAAGGACGATTTCAACGAGCGCAACATCAACGAGTTCCGCGCCAACCACGGACAGCTCGGTGGAAACTTCCAAGGCGCTCCAGTTCTGTTGCTGCACAGCATCGGAGCCAGGAGCGGCGAGGAACGGGTGAGCCCCATGATGTACCTTGCCGACGGCGACCGGTACCTGGTGTTCGCCTCGGCAGCAGGCGCGGACCGCAACCCCGCCTGGTATTGGAACCTCATCGCGCACCCCGACGTCAGCATCGAAGTCGGGGATCAGCGCCTCGACGTCCACGCCGTGGAACTGGGCGGCGCCGAACGCGACGCGAAGTACGCCGAGCAAGCGAAACGGTATCCAGGGTTCGCCGAATACCAACGCAAGACCACCCGCACCATCCCGGTTCTGGCACTACTGCCGAAAGGGCGCGATGACTGAGGCAATGGTGGGCGAACTCCTCGCCGAATTACCCGGTGTTGCGCATCGACCGGGTGGCGAAGCATACAGCGCCGCAACGACTCCCGATAACTCGAGCTGCCCGCAGCACCCCTGCGCCGTGGTACGTGCGCGCACCGCCGACGACGTCGCACGTGCGGTCGTCCCGAGGTGTGTGTGAGACTCGATTGATGCCTGCCGGTGAGCCTTCGCGTCGGCGCCCGCGTGCGGAACGGCGGGACGCCGTCGAAAACAGGGAGAAGATCCTGCGCACGGCCGCGGAGCTGATCGCGCGCAGGGGCCGCAACGTGCCGCTGACGGAGATCGCTGAGGCGGCAGGCGTTGGCGTGGGCACGTTTTACCGCGGCTTCCCCGACCGCGCTGCACTTCTCGATGAGTTGCAACGTCGCGGGTACGACCTTCTGCTCACGACGCTGTCCCGAATCAGGGCAGACGGGTTGACCGGCGCCGACGCCATCGACGCCTACTTGCAGGAGTGCCTGATGATGGCGGATCAGCTCATCGCTCTTCCCCTTCGCGGCGCGCAACCGCTCACTGACGACGCGTCGGTGGACGCGAAGGTGCGCATCGGTCAGGAGATCGACGACTTCCTCGCACGAGGGCGAGCCGACGGGTCGGTGTACCCCGACGTGGTGGCGCTCGACGTCATCGTGTGCGGCACGCTGATCGCCATGCCGTTGCCGCACGGACCGGACTGGGCGGTGACCGCGCGCCGTCATCTTGCGCTGTTCCTGCGCGGAATCAGGAAGCCACCGAACCGTCAGCCCAGCGAGCGCTGATACCGACGCATTCCGGCCAGCCAGCGGTCGTAATCGGACCCCTTGTGTCGGTACATGTCGAGCACCTCGGGATGCGGGAGTACCAAGAACCGGCCGGCGCGGACGGCGTCGAGGGTGGCTTCGGCGACCTGGTCAGCGCTGATCACGGTGCCGGACCGCACCACCGACTCCCCGCTGAGTCGACCGACGGGATCGTCTGACGCGCTGATGGCCCGCAACAGCGGGGTGTCGACGCCGAGCGGGCACACGCAGCTGACGCCGATGCCGTCGTCGCCGTAGGTGATGGCCAGCCATTCGGCGAATCCGACCGCGGCGTGTTTGGTGACGGCGTACCCGGCGGCGCCGAGCTGTGTGAGCAGGCCGGCCGCCGAGGCGACCGAGACGAAGTAGCCGCTGCCGCGGGCCTGCCACTGCGGGGCGAGCAGCGTGGCGGCCCGGATATGGGCCCGCAGATTGACGTTCAGGATGCGGTCCCAGTCGTCGTCGTCGCCAAGTCCGGTGGTGCCGATGATGCCGGCGTTCGCGACGTAGATGTCCACGGGCCCGAATTCGCTTGCCGCGGTGGCCAACAGGGTGTCGATATCGGCAGTCAGGCTCGCGTCGGCGCGTACGCCGACGGCGGCTGAACCGATGCGCTCAGCGGTGGTCCGAGCGCCGGGCTCGTCGAGGTCGCCAACGACGACCTTGGCACCGGCGGCCGCGAACGCCCGCGCCAGTGCCGCGCCGATACCCGAACCACCGCCGGTGACCACTGCCACCTTGCCGTCGATATCCATCCGTTGTGCTTACCCGCTGCCGGCGCTACCCCGGCAATCGGGTGGGCACTACTGCAGGCCAGAGGCCAGTGCCCGTAGCCGTCGATGCATTCCGCCGTAGGGATCGATATCGGGCAGTACACCTTTGCCGAGTTTGGTGACCGCGCTGTAGTTCACATCGACCACGTTGCCGATCGGCGAAAGACACAATTGGCTGCACAGTTGGTAGGCATCCATGCGGCCCAGGTCGTAGAGCTCGGTCATCCAGGTGACCATTTCCACCTGACTGCATCGCCAGGCATCCTCGAGTGGCCGGGCGGAGCCGACCGCGATCAACGCGTCATCGTGCTCGAACCGCGGCCACGCCGGTGCGTTGCCCTTGATCAGCTCGACGATCAGGGTCACGTTCATCGCGCCTTCGAGGGCGGTTCCGCACGTTTCGCCCTCGCCTTGGCGGTAGTGGCCGTCACCCACCGAGAACAGTGCCCCCTCGACGTTCACCCCGAGATAGACCGTGGTGCCCGCCCGCAGTTCCGGGGTGTCCATATTGCCCCCGAAGTAGTCGGGCACCAGCGTGGTGCGGACCTCGCGCAACGCCGGTGCCACCCCGACGGTGCCCATCATCGGCGCCAGCGGCAGCTCCACGGTGAAGTCGCTTTCATGGGCGACGAACGTCGCCGACTGCGTCTCCCGGTTCACCGCATAGATCCAGGTGAGTTCGGGCAGCGCCGGCTGCAAGGTGGCCGTCCGGTCGGTGCCTGTGAGAGCGCCGAACAACGGAATCGTGGTGGACGCCGCCCAATCACGAGCCGGTTCGATCGTGACGAAATGCAATGCCAGCGTGTCGCCGGGTTCGGCGCCGGTGACATAGAAGGGCCCGGTCTGCGGGTTGAGCTCTTTGGTGTTCAACACCTGGCTGGGCTTATGTGCGGTTGAGGTGACACGACCGGCAAAGGCGTCCTCGGTCCACAACTTCATCACCGTGCCCGGGCGGACTTCCAGAACGGGCTCCACCCCGCCGAAGGTCCACGCGTACTGATCCCTGGTCGGGCTGAACTCGATGGTTTCCATACGTCCTCCTGAACTAGACGGTGACAGCGGTGACGTGGGCCGCCGCGGGGGATTTCTGCGGAAGGGACCGCCCGACGAGCGCGGCGAACACCACGCCGATCACCACCCACATGGCTGCCTGGCTCAGGACGGAGTGCATCCGGAAATCGGCCAGCACCTCAGCAGGGAAGCCCGGGTACACCAGCGCGCCGGTGGCGTCAGCCAGGGCTCCCGGTGCCTCGTCGAAGGACGGCAGGACGGCAGCCACCACCGCCATCGTCACCAGGTAACCGCCCGAGCCGATGACGGCCGCGCCGAATGCGCCGATCCTCGGGGCCACCCGCGACGATGCGATGAACGCGACGACGGCCACGACCACCGAGAGCACAGTGAGCACAAGATAGGAACTGGTGCGATCGGCGAGCGTCTCGTGATCCCCGACTCCGGGCGGGTTGGCCGGGTAGGCCAAAAACGGTACGAGACACATCGCGACGAACCCTGCGCCTGCGAGTCCCAGTGCGACGGCACGCGGTTCCACCGCGCTGTCGCGTCGGCGCAGATAGCTCAACGTCAACGAAAAGGCCACTGCGAAAAGCGCTCCCGTGATCAGCCCGAACGCCACCGTGGCAACGCCGGCGCCCACGTTCTCCTGAAGGGCGCGGCTGAACACCTCATGGGAATGAGCGTGTTCTCCGGTCAGTGCCGCCTCAGCGGCCGAGCGGCCCTCCTCATACTCGATCGCCGAGGCGATGGCCGGGGTGACCTGCCAGCGCGCCAGGGCGAAGGCCGCGGTCCCGCCGGCGAGCCCGGCCAGCAGGCCCAGCCCTACGAATTTCTTGTCCATGGTCTGTTGTCCTCAGTGGCAGGGGAAGCCCAGCAGGTGCCGGGCGTCGTGAACGAATTCGTGTACGTGGGTGTCGGATCCGAAGACCGAGACCACGCCCTGGTCGAAACCGATGAAGTAGTAGGCGATCAGCGCCAGCGCCAAGGTGGCGCTGAGCCATAGTGTCCGGCTGATCGCGGCGTCGCCCGGCAGTTCCACAGCCACGCCGGTGGCCACTACTGATTGTTGTGCAGGTGATGTCACGGTGATCCCTTCGTCTTGGGAAGTACATTTACTTCCATTACGCAAATATTCTGAACAGCTGCAAGTTACGCACCCGCACTGGTGAAACGTCAACTGGCACAGCCATCTGGCCAGGAAACGAAACCCATCTTTAACAATCAGCGGTACCGACTGTTAACCGTGTGTAACGCCTTGCGCCACCGATTGCCAAGGGTTCTGTCCCTGTGCATCATTATCAAATGAAAGTATTGCCGTCCTGAACTAATGATTGGAGAGGTGGTCATATGCACGGTCCACACGACCTTGGCGGTCGCGATGGCATCGGGCCCATCGCCACGGAGTTCCTCGAGCCAGGTATTCCCGACTGGCGTTATCCGTTCGAGGGTCGCATGCATGCGGTGACGGCCATGGCCATTGCCAAGGGTGCATTCAATCTCGATGAGCAGCGCCACGGAATCGAGTTGATGAAGTGGAGCGAGTATCTCGACTCGACCTACTACGCGCACTGGCTGTATTCAGTCGAGAAACTTCTCAACGACAAGGGCTACATCTCTCATGAGGAGATCGACGCCCGGATGGCCGAACTCGGCGCGCCATCGATGACACCGCATCCACAGAAGCCCGAGACGCTCTCGCCCTTCGCCCAGCAGATGGTCGACGTGCTCTGGAAGGGCACCCCGCACGACCTGCCCGCCGAGACGCCTCCCGTCTACGAGGTGGGCGCAGCCGTCGTCGTGCGCAACCTGAATGAGGCCACCCATAACCGCCTGCCCGGCTATCTGAACAAGACGCCTGGCGTTATCGCCAAGCAGTACGGCGCTTTTCACGACCCGGCTGCCAGCGCGCACCAGCAGGTCGACCGTCCGCATCAGCTCTACATGGTGCGGTTCTCGGCCAAAGAACTATGGGGCGAGGACAACGCCGAAGATTTCGACCTCTACGCAGATCTGTTCGAGGACTACCTCGAGCCGGCCAACGACTGAATCAAGGAGACACGGAAATGGATTGGCTTTCACTGACCGACGTCGAGGCGCGAGTGAACGCGCTGGAATCGTTGATGGTCGAGAAAGGTCTCGCCGAACACGAGGCGGTCGACGCCGTTGTCGCGTCGTTCGAAAACGATATGGGCCCGGTGAACGGCGCCAAGGTGGTGGCCCGCGCCTGGACTGAGCCGGAGTATCGCGACTGGCTGCTCTCCGATGCCACCGCGGCCATTGCCGATATGGGCTTCACCGGACTGCAGACCGAACACATGATCGCCGTGGAGAACACCGCGGAGAAGCACAACGTGGTGGTGTGCACGCTGTGCTCGTGCTACCCGTGGACCCTGCTCGGCATTCCGCCGGCGTGGTTCAAGTATCCGCAGTACCGCGCCAGGGTCGTCAAAGAGCCGCGCAGCGTGCTCGCGGAGTTCGGGGTCACGCTGCCTGACGATGTGGCGATCGATGTCTGGGATAGCAGCGCCGAGATCCGCTACCTGGTGATCCCACAGCGGCCCAGCGGAACCGAAGGCCTGAGCGCCGAGGAACTGGTTCCGCTGATCAGCCGCGACTCCATGGTCGGCACCGCGCTGGTATCCGCAGCGGGAGCGTCATCATGACCGCTCCCACAATCGAACTCGACGAGTTCGACGACCCGGGTGGGCTCAGCGCGCTACCGCGCTCCAACGGCGAACTGGTCTTCGACGCACCCTGGCAGGGCCGCCTGTTCGGGCTGGTTCTGCACCTGTGCCAGGCCGGTGCGTTCGAGTGGGACGAGTTCAAGACCCACCTGATCGCCGCGATCGAGGACTCCGGCATCGACGACACCTGCGATCCGGCGGTCTACTACCGGCAGTTCGGCGAGGCGTTCTGCCGCCTGGCCAGTGAGAAGGAGTTCTTCGATTCGGTTGCGCTGCAACAGCGTACGGATGCCGAGGTACTTCGACTTTCGCACTCAGGTGACGACCACGACCACGATCACGATCACCATCACTAGGCCGTCGGCCCTGAACCAGAAAGATCTTCATGAGTAAAGTCACCGCGCTCTCGATCAGCGTCGGGGTATTCGGGATGCTCTCCACGCTGTTGACGGCCACGGTCTGGCCGCTGCCCGTGTGGGTGCTGTTTTTGGCGTGGGCGTCGTTCTTCTTCGTCGGCACAGGCTGGACCGGACTGCTGAAATCGGTTGCCTGCAACTGGACCGGCATCCTGATCGCCACCGCCACCCTGTTGTCGGTGCAGTCCACCACCAGCGCTCTGCTGGTGTCGATCGCGGTCGGTGTGGGCAGCTTCGCCATGGTGCAAGTCTCACGGCTGTCGTGGATCTCGGCGGCCCCGGCGATCGTCTTCGGCTTCGCCATGACGGTCGGAACCATTGCTGCAACCGGCTTTCCGATCACCACCGGCAGTCTGTCGCACCCGGCGCTGATCGCCGCCGTCACGGCGCTGGTCGGGGCAGGTTTCGGGGTCGCGTCGGAATGGGGTGCCGCGCTGCTGTCTCGCGGATTCGGCAGGCTCGGTTCCGGTGCGACAGCGCCTGCCTGAGAACGGCACGGCTACCCGCTGCGGCAGCAAAGCGGTTCAGATAAGGTGAAATCCGCAATAGTTCGCATTGAAAGCGATTACCTCAGGAGCAGGGTGACTTCCTCGACAGGTCTGGAATCCGTTGCCGGTGTATCCGAGGTGTTCTTCCGCGCGGGGCGCTGGTGGACCGACGCGCTGTGTGCCGGTCTGCTCGACGCCGATGTGAACACCCTCGAAGGATGGCGGGTGCTCGGTGCGCTCCGCCGCGATGACGGCTACACGATGAGCGAGATCTCTGGGGCGATGGCCATCCCGCCTCCCACGCTCACCCGCATCGTCGACAAACTGGTGGACGGTGGGTTCGTGCTCAGACGCGTCGACGCGACGGATCGTCGACGAGTCCTGATCTATCTCTCGGCCCGCGGCAAGACCAAGGTGCGCAAGCTGAGCAAGCAGGAGGTGCTGCTCAAGGCCACCCTGTTCGAGGAGCTGGGGGAGGACACCGCAACCCAGTTGATCCGCACCCTCTCCCGGCTCGGGGACGTGACACCGTGATCACCACCAGTTGAAATATTTTCAAAACGCGAACAGTCGCGCAATATCGCAGTAACTCGCCGGGGACACCATTGATGCGTGAAAGCTGGAGCGATGCGACGTGATGGGCGGTCAGCGAACCGAACCACGGTCGATGTGGCCCTGGTCATTCCGCGCAGTGGTTCGGCGGGTATCTACGGTCCGTCCTGCGAGGCGTGCGCGCAGTTGGCCATCACCGACCTCAACGCGACATCGGGACTGCTAGGTCGCCCGGTCCGGCTGATCCCGATCGACGGCAGCCGCGCACCGATGGTGGTGGCCGCCGATATCGCCCGGTTGATCGACGGCGGAATGATCGATGCGGTGACCGGCTGGCACATCTCACCCGTGCGACAGGCCATCGCCCGGGTGACCAGCAATCGGATCCCCTACGTGTACGGGCCGCTGTATGAGGGCGGCGAACGGACCCCGGGACTGTTCCTCACCGGCGAGACGCCGTCGCGTCAGCTGCTGCCTGCGATGGACTGGATGAACTCCGAATACGGGATCGACCGGTGGATCTTGATCGGCAACGACTATGTCTGGCCCCGACAGACCGGCGCGGCGGCACGCCATCACGCCAGGGGCCGGGGCAACCCACTCATCAGTGAGATCTACCTGCCACTGGGAACCGAGGACTTCAGCGACGCCATCGCACAGGTTGAGTCCACGTCGGCGACCGGCGTATTACTGCTGCTCGTCGGCGGTGACGGGGTGGCCTTCAACCGTCAGTTCGCCGCCACCGGGCTGGCCGGCGCGGTGCGCCGGCTGAGTCCGCATGTCGAAGAAAACATGCTGTTGGCCAGCGGCAGTGAAAGCAACGACGGACTGTTCGCCGCCGCCGGCTACTTCGAGGCGCTCAATACCACCTCCAGCATGGACTTTGCGGCGCACTACTACGCCCGCTTCGGACCGGCCGCGCCCGCCCTGAACAGCATTGGTGAGTCATGTTATGAAGCCATCACCCTGCTGATCGAATTAGCTTGCCGCGCCGGGTCGTTGGACGTAGCCGACTTGACGGCGGCGGCGAACCGGCTGACCTATCAGAGTCCCCGCGGCGAAGTCAGCATGCGTGGTAACCAGCTCAGCCAGGACATCTATGTCGCAGAAGCGAATCATCTCGATTTCGAGATCCGGGCCCGGATCTCCGCCGCCTGACGCGCACCACAAACACTAAAGGCCCGAGAACAGTCCCCGTTGGCGCACGAGCCGGGCCACCACGTCATCGGGCATCGGAATCGCACCCCGGGCCACTTCGACCGGAACCGGCGGTAAGTCACCGTGGACGTCCCGATGCAGGCGCTCCATCTCATCGTCGAGGCGAGCCGCCGTCGCGGCAGCTTCTTCGAGGCTGCGGGAGATGTCGAGTGGGACCTCGCCGCTGAACTTGTAGAAGATCTTGTGCTCGAGGCTGGCCCAGAAATCCATCGCAACGGTGCGCAGTTGCACCTCCACGGGAACGTCGACCACACCATTGGAGAGGAAGACCGGCACTTCGACAATCACGTGCAGGCTGCGGTAGCCATTCGGTTTAGGTTGGCGCACATAGTCTTTGACAGCCAGGACGGTGATATCGTCTTGCCGGGTGAGCGCCTCGAACACCCGGTAGACATCAGAGGTGAAAGAACACGTGACGCGAACGCCTGCGATATCGGTGATCGTCTCGCGGATTGTCTCGAACCGAGGCTCACAATTCTTGCGCGCGATCTTGTCGAGCACGCTCTCCGGTGCCTTGAGCCGGCTGGTCACATGCTCGATCGGGTTGTACTTCTGCAGGTGCTGAAACTCCTGCTGAAGAATCCCGACCTTGGTGGCGACTTCTTCCATGCCGAACTTGTACGAGAACATGAAACGGGAGAACTCATCGCGCAAGGAGCTGATCTCATCGAGGTCGAGAAAAGTCCCGGGTTCACGTTCTCGCACGTCGTCCATACCTACCAGCATGCCTGAGCTCGCAGCGGGGACGGGGCTTACCCGAACTGCACGCCCTGGGCCAGCGGTAACTCCGAGGAGTAGTTGACTGTGTTGGTCGCGCGGCGCATATAGGCCTTCCAGGAATCCGAGCCTGATTCGCGCCCGCCGCCGGTCTGCTTCTCCCCGCCGAATGCGCCGCCGATCTCGGCGCCCGAGGTGCCGATGTTGACATTGGCGATGCCACAGTCCGACCCGTCAGCGGCCATGAAGCGCTCGGCCTCGCGAATGTCGGTGGTGAAGATCGCCGACGAAAGACCCTGCGGTACCGCGTTGTTCAGGGCGATCGCCTCATCAAGATCGTCGTAGGTCAACACGTAGAGGATCGGCGCGAATGTCTCAGAATGCACGATCGCGGTCTGCGCGGGCATCCGAACAACTGCGGGCGCAACGTAATACGCGCCCTCACCGGAGGAACCACCGACGTCCTGGCGGTCCCCGCCGATCACCTTGCCGCCGTCAGCGCGGGCCTGTTCCAGAGCGCCGACCATATCGCGGTAGGAGGTCTCGTGGATCAGCGGGCCGATCAGGGTGCCATCGGCAGACGGGTCACCGATGGGCAGGCTGGCGTACGCGCCCGCGATCCGTTCGACCAGCGTGTCCACCACCGAGGAGTGGGCGATCACCCGTCGCAACGTCGTACAGCGCTGTCCCGCGGTGCCCGCCGCGGCGAAGACGATACCGCGCACGGCCAGGTCGAGATCGGCCGATGGCGCGACGATGGCAGCGTTGTTGCCGCCCAATTCCAGCAGCGCCTTGCCGAAACGTTCCGCCACCCGCGGCGCGATCTGGCGGCCCATGCGCACTGATCCGGTGGCACTGAGCAGGGCGACCCGCGGATCATCGACCAGCAGCTCGCCGACATCGCGGCCACCCTGTACCAGGCGGGTCACATCCACCGGCGCACCAACATCGGTGGCCGCCCGCACCATCAGCGCCTGGCAGGCCAGGGCGGTCAGTGGCGTCAGTTCAGAAGGCTTCCAGACGACGGTGTCGCCGCAGACCAGCGCGATGGCGGTATTCCACGCCCATACCGCGACGGGAAAGTTGAAGGCGGTGATGACCCCGACGACGCCGATCGGATGCCAGGTCTCCATCAACCGGTGGCCTGGGCGCTCGGAGGCGATGGTGCGCCCGTACAGCTGTCGGGACAGGCCGACCGCGAACTGGCAGACGTCGATCATTTCCTGCACCTCGCCGAGGGCTTCGGAGGTGATCTTGCCGGCCTCGATGGTCACCAGTGTCGCGAGGTCGGCCTTGTGTTCGACGAGCAGCTCGCCGAGTCGGGCGACCAGCGCGCCGCGCACCGGCGCCGGCGTGGTGCGCCAGGTCGAATACGCCTGTGCCGCTGCGGTGATCGCTGCCTCGGTGTCATCGGGGCTGCTCGCAGGCACGGTGAAGAGCACGTCACCGGTCAGTGGGGTGCTGGCCAGCACCCCGTGCGCGCCGGGCGCGCCGAGTGTGTGGTGCACGCCGATCGCGGCCAATGCGGCCTTGGCGCGAGCCCGCAGATCATCGGCGGTCGGTAGTGCTGTCCGGGAGCTCACATCGGTGGGCGTACTCATACTGATATCTCCTGCGTCTGCTGTGCGAGTGCCCCGTAGAGGGCATAAGGGTCGAGAAGGTCACGGTCGATGGCGCCGGCCATCCAGTCGCTGCTGTAACCGGAATCGTCGGCGTCCGGGGCCGCCAGGATTGAAGCGTCGGTGTCAAGGTTGGAGCGGAAGATGCCCGCTGCCGACGCTGGCAGAAAGTCCTCGTAGACAACGGGTTTCGTCGGGTCGCCGCGATAGTAATAGGCCAGCCCCTGGCGAGCCAGCTCGGCGTCGGTATCCGGGAAGTACCGGGCCCACACCGCGGCGGGATCGGATGCGCCGGCCAGGTGCGCAAGAGCTGAAATATCCGCAAGCGCGGCGGAGTAGCGCTCTCGACCTGCCGGGGTCAGGGCCACCCCACGCGCCTCGACCTCGCCGAAGCGCACCCGCAGAGTGCCCTCGGTGACCGTACCGTGCGTATCGCGGAACTGTCGTGGCTCGGCCAACGCCCGAAATGACGTCTGGCGCAACAACACATCAGGCCCGGCCCAGCGTGGCGGACCCTGGATGGCGTCGATCATCGCAATGCCGCGCGCCGCCATCCTGGCGTACAGATCGTCGATGTCGAGCACCCGCGGGGTCAGATGGTTGATATGGGTCCTGGCCACCCCGGCGATATCGGCGGCGACCGCCGAGACTGCGGACAACTCGTCGTACCAGGCGCGGTCGATCGGCTCACGGGACAGTGCGAAGGCGTCGACCGCTCGGGTGACGAAATCGTCGGCGTCCGCAGCCGGGCAGTGCCCCGCCGCGGCGATGGTGCGTGCCTGCGCGATCAGTGCCGGATCGAACAGTGTGCGGGCGGAAAGGGCACGTTCAACCCGTGGGCGCAGATCGCTGTCGAAAAATCGCGGGTCGGCGGTGGCCAGCATCGAGGTGAACACCCGGAACGGGTTGCGGGCCAGTTCACCTGCGTCAGTGGGACGAAAAGCGGTGGACACCACGGGAACCGGCGATCCGGCGTCACGCAGGTCGTAGAACCCGACCGGGAACATGCCGAACGCGGCGAACAAATCGGCCACATCGCGCAGTTCGGCGGGTGTGCCGACCCGGATGGCACCGTGGCGCTCGGCGGTGACGCGCTCTAGGGAACCGAGGCGCTCGGCGTCGTGATGCCGGGCGACAAAATCGCGGTTCACGTCCCCGCTGACGTTGACCAGCGTGGTGTAGGCGGGCACCTCCGCGCCGTACATCGCCGACAGCGCCGCGGCGAACCGCGCCCGCAGCTGCCAGGTCTCCAACGCCAACGGCGGGCTCACCGTGTCCTCCAGCTGGGATAGTCTCCGGCCATGGGCGATCCTGAGCACCTCGACGATATCGATCGGATCCTGGTGCGTGAGCTGGTCGCCGACGGCCGTGCCACCTTGGCGCACCTGGCCAGCACCGCGGGCCTCTCGGTCTCGGCGGTGCAGTCGCGGGTGCGCAGGTTGGAGACCAGGGGAGTGGTCACCGGGTACACCGCGCGCGTCAACCCAGAAGCCGTCGGCCACCTGCTGTCGGCGTTCGTCGCCATCACCCCTCTCGATCCCTCTCAACCCGATGATGCGCCCGCCCGCCTGGAACACATAACGGCCATCGAGGCATGTCACTCGGTGGCCGGCGAGGAAAGCTACGTGCTGTTGGTGCGTGTCGAGTCCGGACGGGCACTAGAAGAGCTGCTGCAACAGATCAGGACTGCGGCGAATGTGCGGACGCGAAGCACCATCATCTTACAGACTTTTTACGCAGGACGCGACTTCATACCGGAATAGTTCCTGTTTGAACGCGACACGACCGTAAAAAATACGTTATGGTGGCGATCATGACTGCCGTTCTCACGACGCAGGAGTCTGCGTCCACCGCCCGCCGCGACATCGCACCCGCACAGGTGCACGACGTGCTGGGCCGCAACATCCTCGCCGACGGGATGGACCTCGTTCTCGACCTCGAGCGGTCGCGCGGCTCCTACCTCGTCGACGCGCGCGACGGCAGGCGCTACCTGGACATGTTCACGTTTTTCGCCTCGTCGGCCTTGGGGATGAACCATCCCGCACTGGCCGATGACGACGGTTTCCGGGCGGAACTCGCCGAAGCCGCGGTGAACAAGCCGAGCAACTCCGATATCTACACCGTGCCGATGGCCCGGTTCGTCGACACTTTTGCGCGTGTCCTTGGCGACCCGGCCCTGCCGCACCTGTTCTTCGTCGACGGCGGGGCGCTGGCTGTCGAGAACGCCCTCAAGGTCGCATTCGACTGGAAGAGCCGCCACAACGAGGCCCGTGGGATCGACCCGGCCCTTGGCACCAAGGTGCTGCACCTGCGCGGTGCCTTCCATGGCCGCAGTGGGTACACGCTGTCACTGACGAATACCGACCCGAACAAGGTGGCCCGCTTCCCGAAGTTCGACTGGCCGCGGATCGACGCACCCTATGTCCGGCCCGGTGCGAATACTGCTGACCTTGAAGCCGAATCGCTGCGCCAGGCCAGGGCGGCCTTTGAGGCGGCGCCACACGACATCGCGTGTTTCCTGGCCGAACCCATCCAGGGGGAAGGCGGCGACCGGCATTTCCGGCCGCAGTTCTTCGCCGCGATGCGCGCGATGTGCGACGAGTTCGACGCGTTGCTGATCTTTGACGAGGTGCAGACCGGATGCGGTCTGACCGGAACTCCGTGGGCCTTCCAGCAGCTGGGTGTGCGGCCCGATGTGGTGGCATTCGGCAAGAAGACCCAGGTGTGCGGTGTGATGGCCGGCGGCCGGGTCGACGAGATTGCCGACAACGTCTTCAACGTCAGCTCGCGAATCAACTCCACCTGGGGCGGCAACCTCGTCGATATGGTCCGGGCGCGACGCATCCTCGAAACCATCGAAGCCGAAAGGCTTTTCGAGCGCGCAGTGGACCATGGTCGCTATCTGATGGCACGTCTGGATGAGCTCGCCGGGGAATTCCCGGCGACGGTGCTCGACGTCCGGGGTCGGGGACTGATGTGTGCGTTCAGCCTGCCGACGGCCGCTGAGCGCGACGCCTTGATCGCGCGGCTCTGGGACAACGGCGTGGTGATGCTGGCCAGCGGCGAGACCAGCGTCCGATTCCGTCCGGCGCTGACGGTGTCGCAGGATGAGCTGGATATCGCCATCGGCGCAGTGCGCGAAGCGATTTCATAGATTCAGCGCAGCGCCGTCCGGATGGCTGAGCGCAGCTGCGGCAGTTCGGTCCCGCCGACCAGCGCGCAACCGTGCAGCTCGGCGAGTTTGCGGGCGGCCGGGGTGAAGCCCTGATTGGTCACCACCATGGTCCTGGTGCAGCCCTGCATCGGGGCGCCGGCGACCACCTCCTGCACGGCGCCGGGCCCGACCGGGCGCCCGAGGCGTTTGCATTGGATGGCCAGCCGATCGGGGCGGTCGCCGACGATCAGGTCGACCCCCCAGTCGCCGGACAGGGGAGTCATGATCACCGGGACGCCGCAGGTGCGGGCCACCTGCGCGACATAGTCTTCGAATTGCGTTCCCGACATCGCCTCAGCGGGGCGTTCCCGCGCTCCTGGTGTGCGGGCTCCGGTGAGCGCACCGCGCAGGAAATGTGGCGCGCCCAGAACGGCCGCGGCCACCCCTGCTCCGGTGGCCAGACTCCACCACGGACTGACCCCTGAAGCGAAGGCGCCGATTCCGGCCGCCAACCCGATCAGCACGCACACTTTCACCTGCACGGCGCCGATCGTAAATCCCACCGCCGACATGAGGGCCTATCGTGAGGTCATGAGCGTCTCTGCGCGTGAACGTGCCGCCCTCGTCGCGACCCTACGTACCGTCGGCCCCGATGCCCCCACCCTCTGCGAAGGGTGGACGGCCAAGGATCTGGCCGCCCACCTCGTCCTGCGGGAGCGCCGCCTTGACGCCACGGCGGGTATCGCCTTCAAACCGCTGGCCGGTTACACCGCGAAGGTGCAGGACCGGATCGCGGCGAGCACGCCCTGGGACGTGCTGGTGGATCAGATCGCTGCGGGCCCACCGCTGTACTCGCCGTTCAAACTGCTTGATCCGCTGGTGAATGCGACCGAGATGTTCGTCCACCACGAGGACGTGCGTCGGGCGCAGCCGGACTGGACGCCTCGTGAGCTCGACCAGGACACCTTGACCGCGGTGAGCCGACCGCTGCCGATGCTCGGCCGCATCGGACTGACGAAGGTGCCCGCGCGGTTGACACTGCAGACACCCGACGGCCATTCCGTGCTGACCACGGGTAAGGGGCCGGAGGTGGTGGTCACCGCCGATCCTGCGGAGCTGCTGCTGTTCACCTTCGGTCGCAACGCCGTGCACGCCGATTTCAGCGGCGATCCGGAGGTGATCTCTGCGGTCAAGGCCGCAAAGCGGGGTCTGTGACCCCACGCCATACCCGGGCCGGCGACATCGGCAGCTGACGCAGCCGCAGGCCGGTCGCATCCTTGATGGCGTTGGCCAGTGCGGGCGCGACGGGGTTGTAGGGCGACTCGCTCATCGACTTCGCGCCCATCGGACCGAGTTCGTCATAGGTATCGGCGAAGTACACCTCGGTCACCGGCAGATCCGCCAGCTGTGGAATGTGGTAGTTACGCAGTTCCTTGGTGAGGACTTCGCCATCAGGGCCGGTCAGGATCTCCTCATACAGGGATGATCCGATCGCTTGTGCGACACCACCTTCCACCTGACCTCGGCATTGTTGTGGGTTGATCACCACCCCCGCGTCAGCTGCCTGCACCGACTGCAGGATCACCACCACACCCGTTTCGATATCGACCGCGACACGAAAGCCTTGCACGTTGAATGCCACCGATCGCGGCGTGCCGTCGTGGTGGCCGGTACCCGTCAAGGGGCCCTCGGCGCAGAGATCGCCGAAATCGACGAATCGGTCACCGCATTGCACACCGTGAGGCCCGAGCTCGCAGCGATGGTGCGGCGTATGCGTCAGCGCGGCAGCGGTATCGGTGAGTAAGGAGCGCAGGTCGCGGCACGCGTTCTGCACAGCCATCCCAGCCACCACCGTCCCAGCCGAACCGAAGGCCCCGGTATCGTACCCACCGCCATCGGTATCGGACTGGCGCAACATGATTCGATCCGCGGTGGTGTGCAGTTCGGTCGCGGCGATCTGGGTGTGCACCGTGGAGGTGCCGTTGCCGAACTCGGCGGTACCCACGGACAGCACGTACTCCCCGTCACCGGAAAGCGTGATCGTCGCGTCCGCGAAATGGCCGCGGGGTGGGATGGTGGCGATCATCGACAGGGCGACACCGGTGCCGATACGCCACTGCGGACCCTCCGGCGGTGTGACGGCGGGGTTGCCTCCCGCCCAGCTGCCCAAAGCTGCTTCGGTCAAGTCAAGACACTGATCGAGCCCGTAGCTGCCGAACGTCAAATCATCTCGCAGAACATGGGAGTCGACGAAATCGTCGCCGGGCACCACCACGTTGCGCCGACGCATGTCGAAGGGATTGATCCCCAACTGTTCTGCGAGTTCGTCGATCGCCGATTCCACGGCCCAGATGATCTGGCCGAGGCCGTACCCGCGGAACGCACCCGACGGCAGGTTGTTGGTGTACACCGCCTGGGCATCGACGCGCTTGTTGGGGCATCGGTAGACCGCGATGGATTCGCCACAGCCGTGGAACATCACACCGGGACTGTGGTTTCCGTAGGCACCAGCGTCGGTCAACACATCGACACCCAACGCGGTGAGTATCCCGTCGGCGTCGGCGGCCATGGTGATATCGACGCGAAATGGGTGCCGGCACGGAGCGAGCGTGAATTGGTCCGAGCGGGTGAACTCATAACGCACCGGACGGCCAAGTCGCAATACTGCCAACGCAACCAGGTCCTCGGTGAGCATTTCTTGTTTGGCGCCGAAACCCCCTCCGACCCGTTTGGTGAACACCTGCACGTCGTCGCGGGCCAAGCCGAAGATGTGCGCCAACTCGTCGCGAATCAGGAACGGCACCTGCGAGCTGGTGCGGATCACCAGCCTGCCGGTGGCATCGTCTCGCCAGCCGGTACAGCCGTGTGTTTCCAGATGGGCGTGCTGCACGCGCTGGGTCTGCCAGCGACCGGTGACCACCGCCCCGCCCGCGGAGTGGGCCGCGGCGATACCGGCCTCGATATCGCCTACGCCGCCGTGCAAGTCGGCGACGGTATTGCGTGATACGTCAGCGATGCGCGAGGCCGTGTCCTTACCGTTGTGCACCAACGGTGCGCCCGGCTGCCGCGCAAGCTCGGGGTCGTATACCGCAGGCATCGGATCGTACTCGACGATGATTGCGCGACAAGCTTTTTCGGCGGTAGCGAGGTCATCGGCGACGACAGCGGCCACCCGCTGGCCGACGAAGCGCACCGTGTCGTCGAGCACAAGGGTGTCATCGGGATCGTCGAGCCGGTTGTCGTGGCGGGCAGTCGAGAAAGCCACCACGGGACTATCCCGGTGGGTGAGCACCAGCCGAACACCCGGAATCGCCTCCGCTGCCGTGGTATCGATGGAAAGAATCCGTGCGGCCGGCAAGGGGCTGGGTAGTACCGCCAGGTGTAGCAGGCTCGATGGTGTCCCGTCGGGCCAGAAGTCCATCGTGTACTGCTCGGTTCCGGTGACCACGCCCAGGCCTGCCGGCGCGCTGATCGATCGTCCGACATCGGCTGACTGCGCGGGCTTTTCGGTGTTTCCCTTACCGTCGAGTGCGTCGGTGATGGCGCGGTATCCCGTGCACCGGCAGAGGTTGCCTTTCAGATTGCGGGGCAGGTCGGCGAGCTGTTCGGGCGTGAACGTCGACGCGGTCGTCACCATGCCCGCGGTACAGAAACCGCACTGAAATCCGCCCGCTTCCAGGAACTGTCGCTGGACCGGATGCAGATCGGCCGGTGTGCCGAGCCCGGCCACTGTGGTCACGTCGTGCCCATCGGCGCGGTAGGCGGGGAAGATGCAGGAGTGCACAGGTGCACCGTCGACCAGG
Organism: Mycobacterium sp.; assembly: GCF_965229105.1. GTDB lineage: Bacteria > Actinomycetota > Actinomycetes > Mycobacteriales > Mycobacteriaceae > Mycobacterium. Next base: position 5,543,227 of record NZ_OZ245858.1, on the reverse strand, counting down.
ACCGAGCACGCGCCGCAATCGCCTGCGTCACAACCTTTCTTGACCTCGAAGTGACCGTGATCGCGCAGATAGGTTCTCAGACACTGACCGCTGCGCGGGTGGTTCGGCCGCTCGGCACCGTTCACGCGGATCGTCATCGCAGCTCCGCGCGGATCTGTTCGGCGAGCACCAGGGAGACCGCTGCGCGCCAGTCCGGATCACCATGGGCGTCGATGGTCCATGCGTCATCGGGAATGGTCGCGTGGGCGGCCTGAAGTGCCGCGGCGTCCGGGACAGTGGCGAATTCGAACGTAAACGGGCGCACGGTGGCAGCGGTGATCGACAGGACGAAGCGCCCGCCGTCGGCAGGAGTGTCGCGGCGACCGATGACGATGATGCTGGAGCGCCCCAGCGGCGACGGTGCCAGCTTGCGAAACGCTGTGCTGGCGCGCAGCGCGGCGGCGGGCAAATGCACCGACCGAAGCACGTCGCCGGTGGTGAGGATGTTGGTGGCGGAGCCGGTGACGAATTCGGTCACCGGCACGGTGTACTCAGAACCGTCGGCGCGCCAGACGGTCACCGTTCCGTCCAGGGCGGCGGCCAACGAGATCATTGCTCCGGCGGGAAAGGACAGGCAGATATTGCCGCCGACGGTGGCGGTGCGCCACACCTTGAACGACGCGAGCAGAGCCGTACAGCATTGATGCAGCAGCGGCGAGGCCGACCAATCCGGTTGCAGCCCCGGCAACTCGCCCGAAAGTGTGGACACCTGCTCGATGGTGCAGGTGGCGGCCAGCTCAATACCGTTCTCGCGCACTGTGATCGGTGGCCATCCCAGCGCGGTGACATCGACCAACCTGCGCAGGTGAATCTGCGGCTCAGAGAAGAGCCAGGTGCCACCGGCCAGCACCGCGGCATCGGGGCCCAGTGGCCAGACGTCATCGCGGCACGTCGGCACGTCGATCACCTCGACGGTGTTGAGGTCCACATGGCAACGCTAGTCAACCTGGGGCGGTGCCGCACCGTGACCGAAAGTGCAATCTGGGGGTTGCACTCGCCGATGGGCATGTGCAATGCTGTGGTTGCATATCGGACACGTCATCGAGGAGGCCATCATGACCACGTTGGACATCACCAGGACCATCGACATCCACGCCCCGGCGAAAAAGGTGTGGGCAGCGATTACCGACCCGGCGCTGATCGCGCAATGGTTCGGCGATACAGCCGAATTCGTCGCAGAACCGGGGGCCAGGGGCGAGTTCGGCTGGGCTGATCACGGTGGCGCCTTCCGCATCCTCGTCGAACACGTCGAGGAGCCCACCACGTTGGTGTATCGCTGGGCCCGGGAGTTCGACGTTGACCCCGAGCCGGGCAACTCCACGCTGGTGCGCTTCGATCTCGAAGAGATCCCACAGGGCACTCGGCTCACGGTCTTCGAGACCGGTTTCGAAGCCCTGCCCGACCCGCAAGGTGCCCACGACGGGAACACCACGGGCTGGCGGGCCGAACTGGGGGAGCTGGTCGCGTTCGTGGAAGCGAAGGAGGCGGCGCTCTCTTGACGTCGTCGGGGGTGGGTGTGCCCGCGGTGTTCGGCATCCTCGCCGATGAAACACGGTGGAGCATCCTCACCGAACTCGGTGCCCAGGATCTGTCGGCGAGCGCACTGGCCGGGCTGCTGCCGGTCAGCCGCCAAGCCATCGCCAAACATCTCACTGTGCTCGCCGGCGCCGGTCTGGTCGAGTCTGTGCGCGTCGGTCGGGAGATCCGCTACCGTGCGCTCGGCGGCCGGCTCAGCGCGCTCGCTGGTGAGTTGGAAGCCATCGGTCGACTGTGGGATCGACGCCTGGCGGCGATCAAACGCATCGCCGAGGACATGGATTGACCGCACCCGCGCGCGTCGTCAGGTCGATCTGGCGTTTCCGTGTTTGCCGTCGCCGCCGACCGGGAATACTGGGGTCCTCATGAAGGCGAGGACCATGGCAACCACGCGCAGTTCATCACGGCGCTCCCGTGACGACCGTCTGGGTCGTGAGGATGACGACGTCCGCGCCGCCATCCGGTTCGCCGCATTGGCTTCGGTTGCCGGCATCGCATTCCTTGTTATCGCTGCCCTCTGGGTCAGCACCTGCGGTACCGCCGACGTCGACACCGTCGCTTGCGGGGTGCCGCAGCGCACTCTTCTTGGCCTTGGCGCGCCCGCTATTTTGCTCGGCAGTGCAGTCTGGGCGTTTGTCCGTACCTACCAGACCTGGCGCGAAGAGCGCACCTGGTGGGGCTGGCAGGGCGCCGGCTGGTTCCTCATGACGCTGATGTTGCTGGCACTGACCACCGGATTTCCCACCCTCGCCGGGCCGGCGCTGAGTTAACCCTCGCTACCAGTAGCCAATCCCCTCCACACGTGAATCGAGTCCCGCGGCGGTGGCGCTCTATCCCACCGCCGCGGCTGCACCTCGCGCAGCGCGCGCCACTACAGGCCCGGTCGGAACGTCGACCGGGCCTGTAGTGGGTAGCGGCCTTGCGCCGCAAAGGCATTGGAGAACGCAGTGATGTGCGCCGAAGTCGTACCGGACGGTTTTGCCTTGGTCGTGATCTGGGTATGGCAATCCGCATCATGACTTCACAGCGCAGCGCCGCAGGCCATTACAGGGCCGTGAGTGACCGGTATTTACTGCCATCGAATGATGGCAGTATCGGACGAGGTCGGCGGGGAGGGGCGATCGGTCTGGCCGGTCCGTCACCCGGAGCCGGTCGAGCCGACACCCGACACTATGTAGATGGAGGGCACCGCCTTGGTTAGCAGGCCTGACAGCTGGGGTAACCTCGGTTCGATATCGCCGGGAGGCAGGCACATGTCCGACGCTCACAACAGCGACCAACCTCACGTTCGCAGCCCGCGGGCGGTCGAAGTCAGGGTCTCTGCACAACTGGAGAATCTTGCTGTCGTCCGCACACTGATCGCTGCGGTCGGTACGTTCGAAGATCTCAATCTGGACGCTGTCGCCGACCTTCGACTGGCCGTCGATGAAGCGTGCACCCGGCTCATCCGGTCGGCCTCGCCTGACTCCACCCTGGTCCTGGTGATCGATCCCAGTGCCAGCGAGGTGGTCATCGATGTGTCGACGACCTCGACCGCCGAGGACATCTTGACGCCAGGCAGTTTCAGCTGGCACGTCCTGACTTCCCTGACCGATGATGTCCGGACCTTCCGCGACGGTGCTGATCTCAATCCGGTGTTCGGGATCTCGATGACGACGAGACGAGTGAGCCCCGCCAGGTGACACCACCCGCGTCCCGCGGATCGTCCTCACGATCGACTTCTGAGTACGCCGACGTTCCTGATCGTTTCCGGGAGCTGGCGGCTCTGAAGGAAGGTTCCGCGGAATTTCAGCGTCAGCGCGACAGCATCGTCGAACGGTGCCTGCCGCTGGCTGACCATATCGCCCGCCGTTTCGATGGCCGTGGTGAACCGCATGACGACCTGGTTCAGGTAGCTCGCGTCGGACTGGTCAACGCGGTGATCCGGTTCAACGTCGACGCCGGGTCGGATTTCGTGTCGTTCGCGGTCCCGACCATCATGGGGGAGGTCCGCAGACACTTCCGCGACAACAGTTGGTCGGTGAAGGTCCCGCGACGGCTCAAGGAGCTGCACCTGCAGCTTGGCGCGGCCACCGCTGAGCTGTCCCAACGGCTCGGGCGGGCCCCCACCCCGACAGAACTCGCCGAACTGCTGGACATGGACCGCGACGAGGTGGTCGAGGGCCTGGTGGCCGGCAGCTCCTACAACACCCTGTCGATCGACAGTGGCGGCAGCGGCAGCGAGGATGCACCGGCTATCGCCGACACCCTCGGCGATGTCGATGCCACTTTGGATCAGATCGAGAACCGCGAAGCCCTGCGGCCGCTGCTGGAATCGCTGCCCGACCGCGAGCGCGCGGTGGTGGTGTTGAGGTTCTTCGAGTCGCTGACCCAGACCCAGATCGCCGAACGCATCGGGGTGTCCCAGATGCACGTCTCGCGACTGCTGGCCCGGGCGCTGACCCGCCTGCGCGACCAGCTGGAGTAAGTGCGGCTCGATACCGGGCGCGCGCCAAGGATTCTCGCCGTCAACCCACTGGAGTGAGCGGCCCACCCATGATGTTGCCGACGATGCCGGCGATGATGCCGCTGCCGTCTTCGCTGCGCAGGCCTTCGTACCACGCGGCCGTGATGAGCGGATCCTTGGCATGGGTGACGTCACAGCGCTTGCGCGCGCGGAGCACCAGATCGCCCGCCCGTTCCGTGCGCGACGCGGCGTAGGCCGCCAGAGCGGCCCGCGCATCGCCGGGATGGTCGCGCAACGCCCACTGCAGTGCAATGGCATCCTCCATGGCCGAGCAACCACCCTGGCCGATATCCGGCGTCGTGTTGTGCGCGGCATCGCCGAGCACCGCGACGCGGCCCTTGGTCCAGGTGTCGAACGGGTCGAGGTCCAGGATCTCGACCCGGTTGGTGGTCAGCGGGTCGAGGGCGTCGATCAGCTTCTGCACGCCGGGCGCCCAGTCGTGAAAATGCGAGCGCAATACCTCACGCGCGCTGCCCTTCTCGTAGGGCATTCCCGCGGCTTCGACGACGTCGAAGAAGAAATAGAACCTGCCCTCGGCGACGGGCATCACCGAAACCCGTTTACCGTCACCGATATACGTGGTCCACTCGGTAGCGGGGCCGATCTCCTCATCGACCGTGACCAGTCCGTTGAAGTTGACGTAACCGGCATACCGGCGGCTGGCGGGTTTACCGAGGATGTACTCACGGGTGATCGAGCTCGCGCCGTCGGCGCCGATGATGACATCGGCGGTAGCAGTTGAGCCGTCGGCGAACGTCGCGGTGGCGTGGTCGGGGCCGTCTTCGACGGCGACCATCTTCATGCCGAAATTGATCGCGTCGAGGCCGTAGGCCGCCATCAACATCGACTGGAGTTCGGCGCGGGCGATGGGATAGGGCCGCTGGCCCACTTCGTCGATCAGCGGCTGCATCGAGAAGCGGCACATCGTCTCGCCGGTGTGGGCGTCGACGTAGCTCATGCTGTTGACGATGCCGCCGATCGCTGCGGTCTCCGCCTCCAACCCAAGGTAATTGAGGCATTTGACGCCGTTGGACCATACCGAGATCGCGGCACCGACCGGCTTGTTCTCGGTCACCCGCTCAAAGACCTCGGTCTCGACACCGATCTGTCGCAGCGCGATGGCTGCGCACATACCGCCCATGCCGGCACCGATGATGACCGCTTTCACCGCACCCTCAGCTTCCTCGATAGGTTGAATACGCATACGGGGACAGCAGCACCGGAACGTGGTATTTCCCTGCGGGATCGGAGATCTCGAAGGCGATCACGATCTCCGGGTAGAAGCCGACGATGCCCTGGGCGACGAAATATGCCGCCGTATCGAAGGTGAGGCGGTACACCCCCGACAGTTCCTCGGCGGTGAGGCTCCCGATGCGACCGTCCTGATCGGTGACGGACTGGGTGATCAACGCGCCCGTGGAATCGGTCAGGGTGACCGGCACCGCCACGGCGGGCTGGCCGGTCACGGCGTTGAGGACGTGCGTGCTGACATGGGTCATGATGGGGATCCTTGTGCCTGGGTGGGCGGCTCGCTGAGTAATCGCATCAGCCGCAACCGGTTGATCTTGGCCAGCTCGCTACGCATCACCCGGCGCTCGGTGTCGGCATCGTTGTCCAGACGCTCGGTGAGAATATCGAGCAGCTCCTCGGCCGAGCGGCCGCTGGCGCACACCAGATACACGTAACCGAACGTATCGTCGTACTCGCGATTCTTCACGGCCAGTGCAGCTTTGACCGCGTCGCCGGCAGAGGTGACGGCGGCCTGCTCGCGTGCCGAGGACGCATTGTCGACATTGGCCCCGATGCGTGGATGGCCGTCCAGTGCCGCATCGATTTCGGCGTCGGGGAGTTCGGCCAGTACCCGGTCGGCACGGTCAAGCAGCGCGTCCACACTGCGGAACTCACCACCGGCGAGCACCCGTCGGGCCCAGATCGTCGACGAGCACACGCCGAACAGCAGGTTCATCCGCTGGCGATCGGTCAGCCGGTTGAAACCGTTGAGGCCCAACGGCTCTCGGTGCAGCCCTGGGTTGGTCATCTACTGCAGTTCGTTGAGTCGACTGAAGCGGGCCGCGGCGATCGGGTTGGCATCGGCCACCAGATCGTCGAATCGGTAGTTGGCGATCTTGGCGATCTCGATCAGGGCGAACGCCTTCTCGGCGGGAGCCGAGTTGTCCATCCGGGACCAACCGTTTTTGAGCACCCGGTCGAAGTGCTCGGTCTCGCGGGCGCAGATCACCAGCGGGAAGCCGAAGTGCTCCCGGTAGGCGCCGGCCAGCTCGACGACGTCATTGTGGTCTTCCTCGGCCAGGTTGCTCAACGCGACGTGGTCGACGGCAAGGGTGTGGCCGGTTTCATCTTCGGCGCCCAGATCGGGGAACGTGTTGATCAACGCGAGTTGCTGTTCCGATGAGCCGGTCAGTACCGCGTCCTGGAATGCCTCGCGCAGCGCCTGGGCGTCGGCGTAGGGGCGCTGTTGGAAGGCCCGCTCGATCGCCCACGGAATGTCCTGCACCACATGTCCGAACACCTCGGAGAAACGTTCCTCGGTCATCGAGTTCACCTCGTCAAGGGTAATGGTGCCGCCGCCGGCCACCCGCGGACCCTTACTGATGCCGAGGTGAAAGAAGACCACGTTGAGCAGGATCGCGGCGATGGCACCGATGCTGATCCCACTGCCGAACAGCAGGTCGACACCCGGCGGCAGGGCCTTGGCGACATCCGGATAGGACGTCACCCACAGCGCCAGCGCCAGGCTGGTGGTGACGATGATCAGGTTGCGGTGATCGGTGAAATCCACCTTGCCCAGCGTCTGGATGCCGACGACGGCGACGGTGGCGAACAGCGTCAGCGCAGCGCCGCCGAGCACGGGGTTCGGGATCGACGACACGATGGCGGCCACCTTGGGGAGGAAGCCCAAGATGATCATGATGACGCCGGCGGCGGCCACCACCCACCGACTCTTGACCCCGGTCAGGCGGACCAGGCCGACGTTTTCCGAAAACGCCGTGTAGGGAAACGAGTTGAAGATGCCGCCGATCACGGTGGCCAAACCGTCTGCCCGCAGCACGTTGCCGATATCGGAGGCCTTGATGCGCTTGCCGACGATCTCGCCGGTGGCCATCGTGCTTCCGGTGGACTCGACGGCGGTGATCAGCAGAATGATGATCATCGTGATGCAGGCGACGATGTCGAATTTGGGCATCCCGAACAGGAACGGCTGGGTGAAGCCGATCGGCGCTGCCGCCCCGACCTTGTCGAAATTCATATCGCCGAGGGCGAACGCCACCGCGCAACCGATGACCAAGCCGAGCAGCACCGCGATGGTGGCCATAAAGCCGCGGAAGAGCCGCTGGATCGCGACGATCACCGCAATGGTGCCCAGCGCGTAGAGCAGCCAGCGAATATTGGTCGGATCGTGTTCGCCGGTATGCGGATTGGTGACGGCGTCGCCGGCGCCGACCGGTACCAGGCACAGTCCGATGATGGTGATCAACGTGCCTGTCACCACGGGCGGAAAGAACCGCAGCAGTCGCACGAAGATGGGTGCGATCAGGAAGGTGAAGATGCCCGCGACGATCACCGCGCCGTAGACGTACAGCAGGCTCGACGCACCGCCGCCGTGGGCCAGGCTGATCGCGATGATGGGGGAGACCCCCGCGAACGTCACGCCCTGCAACAGCGGTAACCGGACGCCGACCTTCCAGAACCCGACCGCTTGGATGATCGACGCGATGCCACAGGTGAACAGGTCCGCGGTGATCAGCTTGACGAGGTCCGCCTGCGGGAGCTTGATCGCGCTGGCGATGATGATCGGTACCAGGACCGCGCCGGCGTAGAACGCCACCACATGCTGGAAGCCGTAGGTCGCCAGTTTGGGTAGCGCAAGCACCTCGTCGACCGGGTGGATGCGCTTCTTCTGGGTATCGGTGACCGAGCCGTCCGCTGGGGTAGACACAGCTCAAGAATCGACCAGGTTCACAATGTTCGCATGTCGAAGCCGGATGCCACCGTCGGGGTCCTGCTGGCCGCCGGTGCTGGAACTCGTTACGGAATGCCGAAAGTACTTGCAGCGCAGGGAGAATGGCTGAACATTGCGGTCGCTGCGCTGCGGGAGGGCGGTTGCGACGAGGTGGTGGTGGTGCTGGGTGCTGCCGTCGTCGACGTGCCTGCACCGGCCCGCGCTGTCATCGCTGAACGGTGGGCCGACGGGATGGGCGCGTCACTGCGGGCTGGTTTGGCAGCGGCCCACGATGCACGCCGGGTGGTCCTGCATCTGGTGGACACCCCCGATATCGGGCCCGACGTGGTGCGGCGCGTGCTGGCTGCGGCCGATGACAGCGCGACCGGGTTGGTTCGGTCGTCCTACGGGGGTCGGCCCGGTCATCCGGTGGTGATCGCTGCGTCGTACTGGCCGGAGCTGGTGGCCTCGTTGCACGGTGACCAGGGTGCCCGGCAATTCCTCGCGGTGCACAGCCACGACGTCGTCGTCGTCGAATGTGGCGATCTGGCGACGGGTGCCGATATCGACGTGCCGCAGTGCTAGGTGTGCACCCGGATATTCAGCACTTCTGAGGCGTAGCGGCGCACGGTGTCTTCGGCCATGGCCGCTGCGTCTTCGTGGCCCGGTCGTGCCCTGCTGTGCATGTAGGCCGACACCGGGTTCAGCGTGATCTCGGCGAGCAGCTCTCCGGTGCTCGGTTCACACACCGCCCAGGTGTAGCGGGTGTCATCGGCCCATGCGTCGCTGGCGTCATCGATGTAATCGAGGTCGGACTCGCCGAGGTCGGCTAGTGCTGGGCGGTCATCGACCCGGTCGTCGTAGCGCAGTGCGCGCAGATACCACTGGCCGTTGTTGATCTCGACAGGATCCATGGTCTCAGCGTCTCACGTCTTCCTAGACTCATCCCCATGAAGATCACTGTGATCGGGGCCAGCGGGCTCATCGGTACCAAAGTCGTCGAAATACTCACGGCGGCGGGCCATCAGGTCATCGGAGCGTCGCGCCGCACCGGGGTGGATGTACTGACGGCCGAAGGTCTCGGTAAGGCCCTGGGGGGCGCAGAAGTCGTGGTCGACGTCGCCAACTCGCCATCGTTCGACGACGACGACGTGCTGCGGTTCTTCACCGTGTCCACCACGAATCTGGTTGAGCTGTCCCGGGCCGCGGGGGTGGGGCACTACGTGGCGCTGTCGATCGTCGGGGTGGACCGCCTGCCCGAAAGTGGTTACATGCGTGCCAAGCTCGCCCAGGAGACGCTGATCATCGACTCGGGGCTGCCATACACGATCGTGCGGGCCACGCAGTTCCAGGAATTCGCCGCCGCCATCACCGCGTCGCTGACCGTCGGCTCCGAGGTTCGGGTGCCCGATGCGCGTATCCAACCGATCGCCGCCGACGACGTTGCCGCCGAGGTGGCCCGTGTCGCCGAAGGCCCGGCGTTGAATCGCATCGTCGACATCGGTGGACCGGCCAAGATCAGCTTCGCCGAGATGGCCCGCGGTGTGCTCGCCGCCCAAGGCGCGAACACACCCGTCGTCATCGACCCGTCGGCCACCTACTTCGGTACGCCGGTCGACGACCACAGCCTGGTGACCGGCGGCTAGGTCAGTCCTTGATCTCGGCGACGACGGTGCCCTGAGTGACAGCCGCGCCGGCCTCCACCGCGAGCCCCGTGATGGTGCCATCCTTGTGCGCCACCACCGGGTTCTCCATCTTCATCGCTTCCAGCACCACGATGAGATCGCCGGTGACGACCTGCTGACCCTCTTCGACGGCCACCTTGACCACGGTGCCCTGCATGGGTGCGGTCACCGCGTCACCGGAAGCTGCGGCACCTGCGTGTGCACCACGCTTGCGGGCCTTGGGCTTCTTGCGAATGGCACCGCTGGCACTGGCGACTCCGCCGCCACCGATCGCAAGGTCACCGGGGAGTGACACCTCAAGGCGGCGACCGCCGACCTCGACGACGATCGACTGCCGCGGCGCGGTGTCTTCATCATCGAGGGGTGCGCCGGAGGTGAAGGGTTCGACGGTGTTGTCCCACTCGGTCTCGATCCAGCGGGTGTGCACGGTGAAACCGTTCTCGTCGCCGATGAACGCCGGGTCCGATACGACCGCGCGGTGGAACGGGATGACCGTGGCCAGGCCCTCGACATTGAATTCGGCCAGTGCGCGACGCGAACGGTCCAGTGCTTCTTCGCGGGTGGCGCCGGTGACGATCAGCTTGGCCAGCATCGAGTCGAACTGTCCGCCGATCACCGAACCGGTCTCGACACCGGAGTCCAGGCGGACACCGGGGCCGGTCGGCGGGTCGAACAGGGTGACGGGTCCCGGCGCGGGAAGGAAGCCACGGCCGGCGTCCTCGCCGTTGATGCGGAACTCGAAGGAGTGACCGCGGGGAGTCGGATCCTCGGTGATGTCCAGTGCCTCGCCATTGGCGATCCGGAACTGCTGGCGGACCAGGTCGATGCCCGAGGTCTCCTCGGTGACCGGATGTTCCACCTGCAGGCGGGTGTTCACCTCGAGGAAGCTGATCAGACCGTCCTGGCCGACCAGGTATTCGACGGTGCCCGCCCCGTAGTAACCGGCTTCCTTGCAGATGCGCTTGGCCGACTCGTGGATCTCTTTGCGCTGGGCGTCGGTGAGGAACGGAGCAGGAGCTTCCTCCACCAGTTTCTGGAAGCGGCGCTGCAGTGAGCAGTCGCGGGTGCCCGCGACGACGACGTTGCCGTGGGTATCGGCGATCACCTGAGCCTCGACGTGGCGCGGCTTGTCCAGGTAGCGCTCGACGAAGCATTCGCCGCGACCGAAGGCCGAAATGGCTTCACGGGTGGCGGAATCGAACAGCTCGGGGATCTCTTCGATGGTGCGGGCGACCTTCATGCCACGACCGCCGCCGCCGAAGGCGGCCTTGATCGCGATCGGTACGCCGTACTCCTTGGCGAACGCGACGATCTCGTCGGCATCCTTCACGGGTTCGGGGGTGCCCGGGACCAGCGGCGCCTGCGCGCGGGCCGCGATGTGGCGCGCGGTGACCTTATCGCCGAGATCGCGGATCGACTGCGGGCTGGGCCCGATCCAGATCAGGCCGGCGTCGAGCACGGCCTGAGCAAAATCGGCGTTCTCGGAGAGGAACCCGTAACCGGGGTGGATCGCGTTGGCGCCGGACTTGGCCGCCGCGTCGAGGATCTTGTCGAAGACCAGGTACGACTCGGCCGAGGTCTGGCCGCCAAGGGCGAACGCCTCATCGGCAAGCCGTACGTGGGGGGCATCAGCGTCGGGTTCGGCGTACACCGCAACGCTGGCCAGGCCGGCATCCTTGGCCGCGCGGATCACCCGGACCGCGATCTCGCCGCGGTTGGCGACGAGAACCTTGGAGATGCTCGAACTGGCATGACTAGGCACTGCGCCTCCTGATGGCATGTCTCTAAGAAATCACTTTAAGAATCGTTCCGGGGCAGTTTAAGCGTCGCGCCTAGGACCCGAGCCAGGCGGTCTGGGTTACTGCTCGGTAGGTTTGGTCACGCTTGCTGTAACCGCCGCTTGATCCGGGTCAGCATCGCCGACATTCCGCGCAGGCGTAGCGGGCTGATCAGCGCGGCAAGGCCCAGAGCGGAGTAGAAATCGTCGGGCACGGCCAGAATGTCCGCGGCTGATTGACCGTCGAGGCCGGTCGCCAGAATCGACGCGAACCCGCGTGTCGTTGGTGCCTCGGGCGGGGCACTGAAGTACAGCCGAACCTTGGCCGGATCGCTCGCGTCAACGTGCAGGAACAACGGCGACTGGCATTCGGGCACCGGTTCCATCGACGCTTCTTCGAGCTCCGCGGGCAGATCGGGCAGCTCCCCGGAGAATTCGAGGAGCAGCGCCAACTTGTCCTGGCCGGCCATCTCGGCGAATTCGGCGACCACCTCGGCCAGCGGCGCGGGCAGGCGGCTGGAATCAGACATGGCTAGGCCAGGCCTGCCGGGACTTCACCTGGTTCGGTACCGGTGGTGATCGGCACCCGCACGGTGTTACCCCATTCCGTCCAGGAACCGTCGTAGTTGCGGACGCCCGGGACGCCGAGGAGATGGGTCAGCACAAACCAGGTGTGACTGGACCGTTCGCCGATCCGGCAGTAGGCGATGATCGGCTTGTCCGGGTCCGCCGTCGCGAACGCGTAGACCGCGTCGAGTTCGGCGCGGCTGCGGAACCGGCCACTGTCCTCGGCGGCTTTGGCCCACGGCACCGATACCGCGGTCGGGATATGACCGCCGCGCAGCGCCCCTTCCTCGGGGTAATCCGGCATATGGGTGCGTTCGCCGGTGTACTCCAGCGGGGACCGCACGTCGATCAGGGTCTGAGAGCCCAATGTGGAAAGGACATCGTCTTTGAACGCTCGGATCGGGGCGTCCTCGCGCTGGACGACGGGGTAGCCCTTGGTGGTCCTGGACGGTACGTCCAAGGTGGTGTCGCGGCCGTTGGAGACCCACAGATCGCGTCCGCCGTCGAGCAGCCGGACATCCTCGTGCCCGAACAGGGTGAAAACCCACAGCGCGTAGGCGGCCCACCAGTTGCTCTTATCGCCGTAGATCACCACGGTGTCGGAGCGGGAGATGCCCTTGCGGTTCATCAGGTCGGCGAACTGCTCGCCGTCGATGTAATCGCGCACCTCGGGGTCGTTGAGGTCGGTGTGCCAGTCGATCTTGATCGCACCGGGGATGTGGCCGACGTCGTAGAGCAGGACGTCCTCGTTGGACTCCACAATGGCCAGGCCCTTGGTGCCCAGGTGGGCCGATAACCAGTCGGCGGTCACCAGGCGTTCGGGATGGGCGTAGGCCGCCAAAGCGGGGCTGGGATCTGCGGGGATGGGCACGAGGAGAGCCTACCGGTGCTGGGTTACGTCGCCGGTTGTCCCGCTGCCCAGAAATCGGCGACGGACAGTCCACAGTCAGCGGCCAGCCGTCGAAGCAACGGCAGGCTCAGCCCGACCACGTTGGACGGATCGCCATCGATCCGCGTGATGAACCATCCGCCGAGCCCGTCGAGTGTGAACGCACCCGCCACCCCTAGGGGTTCGCCGCTGGCGAGATAGGCATCGAGTTCCTGTGCTGTTGGCACGCCGAAATGGACTGTGGTGGTGCCACATTCGGATACCTTTGCGATAACACCGCCGTTGCGCAGGCGGAGCACGCAGTGACCGGTTTGCAGCGCACCGGCCTGGCCCGCCATCGACTCCCACTGGGCCTTGGCTGCCGCGACGGTGCCTGGCTTCCCGCGCAGCTCACCGTCGACGAACAGCATCGAATCACCGCCCACCACAACGCAATCGGACGCGATATCGGCAGGCAGGCGATCAACGACGTCCTCGGCCTTGGCGATGGCAAGTGCGGTGACGATCGCCTCTGGCGGGGAGCCGGCCTGCGCGGCGATGATGGCGTCCTCATCCACCTCGGAGACGATGACGAACGGCTCGACCCCGGCGCCGCGGAGCACTCTGCGACGACCGGTGGATGCTGAGGCCAGCACCAGCCGAGTCATCGGCGCATGTGGGTCCGTTCCAACAGCGTGACGGTCTGCCAGCTGGCGACGCCGTAGCGGAGCTTGTCGACGGGGTGGCCCCACGGGTTGAGTTCCTGCGGACCCGGTTCGGGACTGCCCCCGCCTGCTGCGCTGAGCACGGCGACCAGGGCGGCCACGTCGTCGTCGGTCGGCTTGCCCTTGACGATCCGAATCTCCGGCATCGACGTCGGCGCCGGATTGTCGATCGTCATATCGCGTGGGTCACTGACCTCGGTGATATCGGCGTCGTGGTTCATGCGGCAGTCCTTCTAGGTCGGCACAGGGTCATATCACAGCGGGATATTGCCGTGCTTCTTCGGCGGGATCTGGCTGATCTTGCGTTCCAGGAGCCGCAGCGACGTGGCGATGTATCCGCGGGTGTGCGACGGCGGGATGACGGCGTCGACATATCCGCGCTCGGCGGCAACGTAGGGATTGACCAGGGTGTCTTCGTAATCCTGCTGCAACTCCAACCGCAGCGCGTCAACGTCTTCGCCGTTCTTGGCCGCTTCCTTGAGCTGGCCGCGATACACGAAGCCGACGGCACCGGAGGCACCCATCACGGCGATCTGAGCGGTCGGCCAGGCGAGGTTGACGTCGCAGCCCATGTCCTTGGAGCCCATCACGCAGTACGCGCCACCGTAGGACTTGCGGGTGATGACGGTGATCTTCGCGACGGTGGCCTCACCGTAGGCGTAGAGCAGCTTGGCGCCGCGCCGGATGATGCCGTTGAACTCCTGATCGGTGCCAGGCAGGAAGCCGGGTACGTCGACCAGCATGATGATCGGGATATTGAAGCAGTCGCAGGTGCGGACGAACCGGGCCGCTTTTTCGGAGGCGTTGATGTCCAGGCAGCCGGCGAACTGGGTGGGCTGGTTGGCGACGATGCCTACCGGGCGACCCTCGATCCGACCGAACCCGACGAGGATGTTCGTGGCGTAGCCCTGCTGCACTTCGAGGAATTCGTCATCGTCGAGGATCCGGGTGATCACCTCGTGCATGTCGTAGGGCTGATTGGGGGAGTCCGGAATCAGTGTGTCCAGTTCGAGGTCTTCCTCGGTGAGGTTGTCCTCGATGGCACCGGGGTGCGGCGGCGCGGGGTACCGCGGCGGCTCGGCCGCGCTGTTGGGCGGCAGGAACGACAGCAGATCGCGGACGTACTCGAATGCATCCTGCTCACCGGAGGCGACGTAGTGCGCGGTGCCGGATTTCGCCATGTGGGTATGGGCGCCACCGAGTTCTTCCATCGTGACTTCTTCGCCGGTCACGGTCTTGATGACGTCGGGCCCGGTGATGAACATCTGGCTGGTCTGGTCGACCATGATGACGAAGTCGGTCAGCGCGGGAGAGTAGACGTGACCGCCTGCGGCGGCACCCATGATCAGCGAGATCTGGGGGATGACACCCGAAGCCAGGATGTTGTTGCGGAAGATCTTGCTGTACAAGCCAAGTGAGACCACACCCTCTTGGATGCGGGCGCCGGCACCGTCGTTGATGCCGATCAGCGGGCGGCCGGTTTTGATGGCGAGTTCCTGCACCTTGACGATCTTCTCGCCGTAGACCTCACCGAGGCTGCCGCCGAACACCGTGGCGTCCTGGCTGAAGATGCAGACATCGCGGCCGTCGATGGTGCCGTAGCCGGTCACCACGCCGTCTCCGACCGGTCGGTTCTCGGCGAGGCCGAAGTTGGTGCTGCGGTGCTTGGCCAGCGCATCGAGCTCGACGAACGTGCCCTCGTCGAGCAGGGCGTAGATGCGTTCGCGGGCGGTCAGCTTGCCCTTGGCGTGCACCTTCTCCACGGCCGCTTCGCCGACCGGATGCAGCGCCTCTTCGGCGCGCTTACGCAGGTCGGCCAGCTTGCCGGCGGTGGTGTGGATGTCGATCTCATTCGCCGCGGAAGGTTCGGTGACACTGGTCATGGCGTCGATGGTATCGGCGGTATGGCCTGGCGCGACCTATGACCCCTTCCTGATGGCGATCTGTTCCTGGGCAACCTGTTCCTGGGCAACGGCGTGCCGGTATTCGGCGTCGCCGTTCTGGCCCTGTGGCGCTGACTGCCGCCAGCTACGTCGAGGTGGCCGCGCGTAAGGCCGCCGCCTGAGGTCATCCGCGAAGGCCCAGGCCGTTCTTTGGAAGGCGGTCTCGAGTCGCTCCTCCAGACGCGAACAAGATCAATTCGATAGCTCATCTTGCTGCTTGGCGGCGTAAAGATCGTCGAACCGGTCCACAGTCGCCCGCCATGGGGCTAGTGTCGAGGTTCGGAGGATAGCAAAGTGGAGAACTTGTGAGTGTCCTAGAAACTGACGCTCTGGTAGCAAACGAGGTAGCCAAGCACACGCGGCTCGTGCCATGGCGCACGAAGTATGCACAGGCGTTGGCAGTCATTGATGTGTTCGGGGTGCTCACAGCGGTGGCAGTCGCTCAATGGCTGCGCTTTGGCCGTTTGCCCGGCGCTGCTTCGGCGCCGTCCCAGCGGGTGATGGACTATGTCGTCTCGGTCGCCATCGCGGGCGCCTGGCTGATCCTGTTGTCGATCTACCGGGCGCGGTCGCCGCGCGTCATCGGCGATGGTGCCGAAGAGTATCGGCGGGTATGGCTGGCCACGATCTCGGTGTTCGGCGGTGTGGCGATCGTGTCGATGTTGTTCAAGTTGGAGATTGCCAGGGGCTATCTGATGATCGCCCTGCCGGTGGGCACGGTTCTTCTGCTGGCCGGTCGGCATGCGGCGCGCAGCGTGGTCAAACAACGGCGCAAGACAGCGGGAAACTGCATGACCAGAGTGCTCGTGGTGGGCACCGCTCCAGCCGTACGCGATCTGGTGCACTGCCTCAGCCGCGACGTGGCCAATGGATTCGAGGTGGTCGGGGCCTGTGTGCAGGGATCGATCCCGCGCACCGAGATCGATATCGCCGGAGTCGGTCCGATCCCGGTCTGGGGCGCCGAAGACGAGGTGGTCAGGGCACTGACCGAGACGCGCTGCGAGGCGGTCGCGCTGACCACGACGGAGACCTTCGACGGGCGCGGAATCCACGATCTGTCATGGGAATTGGAGCATCGTGGGATCGACTTGATGGTCGCTCCCGGTGTGGTCGATGTGGCAGGTCCGCGACTGACGATGCGACCGGTCGCTGGATTTCCGCTGATACACGTGGAGAAACCTCAATACAACGGCGCCAAGCGGTTCGAGAAGCGGGCGTTCGACGTGGTCTTCGCGGGCCTGGTTCTGCTCGGCACCCTCCCGTTGCTACTGGCTGTCGCCGCCGCAGTGAAACTCACCAGCAAGGGTCCGGTGTTCTATCGCTCAGAGCGGATAGGCCGCGACGGTAAACCGTTCCAGATGATCAAGTTCCGCACGATGGTCGTCGACGTGCATCGGCTGCTCGGTTCCCTCGCGGCGCTCGGCGACAGCGACCTGCTGGGTGAGCTGCGCGGGGATCCGCGGGTCACGCCCCTGGGGCGGCTTCTGCGCAAGTACAACGTGGACGAACTACCGCAGTTCATCAACGTCCTCAAACGCGATATGAGCGTGGTGGGCCCACGCCCGTCGCTGGCGGCTGAAGTCGTCACCTACGACCAGTACGTTGAGCGGCGTTTGCTGGTGCGACCGGGCATCACGGGGCTGTGGCAGGTCAGTGGCCGCACCAAATTGTCGTTCGAAGACTCGGTTCGCCTCGACCTCTTCTACGTGGAGAACTGGTCGATGATGGCCGATCTGCGCATCGTGGTGAAGACACTGCGCCGCTGACCGTGCGCGGCGGCCGAGCAGGAGAGTGGCGATGCCATCGGTTGGCCCACTGGCGAGCCCCACAGCTGCGTACAGTGCCATCGTGAGTTACCCGGAAAATGTCCTGGCCAAGGACGAGCAGGTGGTCCTGCATCGCCATCCGCACTGGAAGCGGCTCATCGGGCCGGTGCTGGTTCTCATCCTTGCCACCGCCGCCGCATCGTTCGTCGCGGCCTACGTCAACTCGTTGGGCTGGGAACAGACCGCCAAGACGGTGGTGTCGTTGGTGATTCTGGCGATCTGGTTGGTGCTGATCGGCTGGCTGACGCTCTGGCCGTTTTTCACGTGGTGGACAACACATTTCGTGATCACCGACCGCAGAGTGATGTTTCGGCACGGCTTGCTGACCCGTACCGGAATCGACATACCGTTGGCCAGGATCAACAGCGTGGAGTTTCGGCACGGACTATTCGACCGGATGCTGCGCACCGGAACCCTGATCATCGAATCAGCGTCGCAGGACCCGCTGGATTTTTACGATATTCCCCGTGTCGAGCAGGTGCATGCACTGCTCTATCACGAAGTCTTCGACACCTTGGGGTCAGAGGAATCGCCCAGCTGATCGGGCGACGGACGCCGGCTGGGCCTGCGTAACGGGGTGACCTTGGGGTGGTGGGCCTCGAACTCGTCCTCGAACACCTCGGCGATACCGCCGCCGGTGAGCGTGGATTCCAGGGCCTTCTCCGAGTCGCCTGCGAGAGCGTCGGGGAATACCCACCGCTTGAACGCCCAGAATCGGAAGCCCATCTGCAGCAGATTGCCGATGACGTAGGCCGAGACGAAGTCCGCGATGTTCTCCATGGTCAACGTCACATTGGGCACCCGCAGCTGCAGGACATAGCTGGAGAACCACAGTGGCGCCATGCTCAGAAGCACACCGACTGCGCTGAAACCGAAGAACAACAGTGCTTCGTGATGACGTTCCCTGCCGCCGCGGTCCCGGAAGCTCCACTCACGGTTGAGGATGTACGACGCGATGACCGCGACGACACCGGCGATGATCTTCGCCGTCACCGGTTTGGGCTCGAGAATCGTCAGCTTCAGCGTGTAGAAAATCGCCGAATCGATGATGAATGTGGTGCCACCGACGATGGCGAACTTGATGAGTTCATGGTGCCGTTCGGCGAATGGACGGACCGGTCGCGGTAAACGCGCGATCGTGGCATCAGCGAAGGACACAACTGATTAGTGTACGTATGCACCGGTCCCGCCGCGAAAGCGCTGTTGCGCCGCAGGTCAACCCGTCGCATCACGGTCATGACACCATGATGGCCGTGGCACCCACTTCACCCATTCGGCCCCCAAGGGCAAACCCCGTCGTCGCGATGATCGGTGGCGGTCAGCTCGCCAGGATGACCCACCAGGCCGCGATCGCCTTGGGTCAGACTCTACGAGTCCTGGCCGCCGACCCCGCCGACCCTGCCGCGCAGGTCAGCCCTGACGTGGTCATTGGCTCGCATACCGATCTGGACGCCCTGCGCAAGGTCGCCGCCGGCGCCGATGCCGTGACGTTCGATCATGAACACGTGCCGACCGAGATGCTCGACACCCTCGTCGCCGAGGGGTTCAACGTCGCGCCGCCACCTGAGGCGCTGATCCACGCCCAGGACAAGCTGGTCATGCGTCGGCGACTCGCCGCGCTGGGCGCGCCCGTGCCGCGCTACTCGGCAGTGGAGACCGCCGACGATGTGGTGGCGTTCGCCGAGCAGATCGGTGGCCCGGTGGTGATCAAGACGATTCGCGGCGGCTACGACGGCCGCGGCGTGAGCATGGCCGATGACGCGATAGCGGCCAGGGCGATCACCAGTGACTACCTCGATCGCGGCGTGCCGGTGCTGGTCGAAGAGAAGGTGGCGATGCGCCGCGAACTCTCGGCCCTGGTGGCGCGTTCGCCGTTTGGGCAGGGCGCGGCGTGGCCCGTGGTCGAAACCGTGCAGCGGGACGGGATCTGTGTCGAGGTGATCGCCCCGGCGCAGGATCTTTCCGACGACCTGGCCGCGGCCGCGCAGGAACTGGGCCTGCGACTGGCCCACGAACTCGGCGTTGTCGGCGTGCTGGCCGTCGAACTGTTCGAGACCACCGACGGCACGCTCTTGGTCAATGAGCTCGCGATGCGGCCGCACAATTCCGGTCATTGGACGATGGATGGATCGGTGACCAGCCAGTTCGAACAACATCTGCGGGCGGTACTGGATTACCCGCTTGGCGATACGTCGGCCACGGGGCCGGTGACGGTGATGGGCAATGTGCTCGGCGCACCGCAGACGCCTGCGATGTCGGTCGACGAACGGCTACACCACCTGTTCGCCCGCATGCCCGACGCGAAGGTGCATCTGTATGGCAAGGGCGAGCGCGCGGGACGCAAGCTCGGGCATGTCAATATTGTCGCGCCGCCAAACGGCGGCAGAAGCCCCGACGTGGCTGCCCTTCGGGAGCGTGCCATGAGGGCCGCGCACTGGTTATCGCACGCCGAATGGACCGACGGATGGGACGAACACTCATGAGCACACCGCTGGTCGGGCTCATCATGGGTAGCGATAGCGACTGGTCGGTGATGTCCGACGCCGCCGAAGCGCTTGCCGAATTCGAGATTCCTTTCGAGGTCGGGGTGGTCTCCGCGCACCGCACACCGGGCCGAATGCTCGACTACGCCCAAGGCGCCGTCGCGCGGGGCATCCAGGTCATCATCGCCGGTGCCGGGGGAGCCGCCCACCTACCCGGGATGGTGGCATCGGCCACGCCGCTACCGGTGATCGGCGTACCGGTCCCGCTGGCCCGCCTCGATGGGCTGGATTCCCTGCTGTCGATCGTGCAGATGCCTGCCGGTGTACCCGTGGCGACCGTGTCCATCGGTGGGGCCCGCAACGCGGGCCTGTTGGCGGCGCGGATCCTGGGCGCCTCTGATCCTTCGCTGCGCGACCGGATGATCCAGTTCCAAGCTGATCTGGAAGCGCTGGTGCTGGAGAAAGACCGCGCGTTGCGGGACCGACTTCTCGGAAACGACACAGCCGGGTAAAGTTACCGGCGAGTAGCAAGGAGACCATGATGGCTGGTTGGGCCGGTAATTCGTCGTTCGATCTATTTCAGCTGCCAGAGGAGCACGTCGAGCTCCGGGCCGCGATTCGAGCGCTGTCGGAGAAAGAGATTGCGCCGCACGCCGCGGATGTCGATGAGCACGCACGATTCCCGGAAGAGGCCTTGGCGGCCCTGAATGCCTCGGGTTTCAACGCGGTGCACGTGCCCGAGGAGTACGACGGGCAAGGCGCCGATTCGGTGGCAGCATGCATCGTCATCGAAGAGGTCGCGCGCGTCGATGCCTCAGCCTCACTGATCCCCGCGGTGAACAAACTGGGCACCATGGGCTTGATCCTGCGGGGCAGCGATGAGCTGAAGAAGCAGGTGTTGCCGTCCCTGGCCTCTGGCGAGGCGATGGCGTCCTATGCGCTCTCCGAGCGTGAGGCCGGCAGCGATGCCGCCTCGATGCGGACGCGGGCCAAGGCCGACGGGGATGACTGGATTCTCAACGGCGCCAAGTGCTGGATCACCAACGGCGGCAAGTCGACCTGGTACACGGTGATGGCCGTGACCGACCCGGATAAGGGCGCCAACGGCATTTCGTCGTTCATGGTGCACAAGGACGACGAGGGTTTCGCTGTCGGCCCCAAGGAACGCAAGCTCGGGATCAAGGGCAGCCCGACCACCGAGTTGTACTTCGAGAATTGCCGCATTCCCGGCGACCGGATCATCGGCGAGCCGGGCACCGGTTTCAAGACTGCGCTGGCCACGCTGGATCACACGCGCCCGACGATCGGTGCGCAGGCGGTGGGCATCGCCCAAGGTGCGGTGGATGCTGCGATCGCCTATACCAAGGACCGCAAGCAGTTCGGGCAGTCGATCTCTGATTTCCAGGGCGTGCAGTTCATGCTCGCCGATATGGCGATGAAGGTCGAGGCGGCCCGGCTGATGGTCTATTCGGCCGCTGCCCGCGCCGAGCGCGGTGAGGGCAATCTCGGCTTCATCTCGGCGGCGTCGAAGTGTTTCGCCTCGGATGTGGCGATGGAAGTCACCACCGATGCGGTGCAGCTTTTCGGTGGCGCCGGTTACACCACCGATTTCCCGGTGGAGCGAATGATGCGCGATGCCAAGATCACCCAGATCTATGAGGGAACCAATCAGATCCAACGAGTGGTGATGAGCCGCGCGCTGTTGCGCTGACCCCTCGGTAGCGCAGAGATTCACTGCGATGCGGTAGCGAACGCCTTCAGCGCGGCGTAGCCGGCCTTGGTGGTGAAATCTCGGCGAATGACACCAAAGTTGTCCTCGCGGTCTGCGAGGTTGGTGCCCGCATCGCGGATGGCGTAGATGAATGCCGGCCCCAGCCAGGCGGTGTCGCGGGCTGTCTGGAGCACGATCGAAATGGTCTGCGCCTGCACACTTTCGGTGACGGCATTCGGATCCGATCCGGTGGGGGCGCCATACTCGGTGAGCCACATCAATTTCGAGGTGTCACCGCCTGCGACCATCACGGCGCGCATCGGCGTCATCAGCTGAAATGCACTCCAGGACGCCGTGGTTGGATCGTTGGGCAACGCCGGATAGGTGTAGGGGTGCATCCCGACCGCGTCCAGGTACTTGTTGGCCCCCGCTGAATAGATCCCCTTGATGAATGTCAACGGTGCGATATCGGTGCCGTTGTCGCCTGCGGGCGAGAGCCCAGCGGAGACCACGGTCAGATCGGCGCTGACCGATTTGATGGCGGTATAGCTGGCGGTCAACAGTTTGTTGTAGGTGGCGATATTGGGTTTGGGTTTGAAGAACGCGACGATATTGGGCTCGTTCCACACTTCCCACGCCGGGATCTTGCCCAGGTATCGGGTCGCTGCGTCCTTGGCGAAGGCGGCAAAGGTGTTCGGGTCCGTCGGGGGAGTGTGACTGTCTGATGAGCCAGTGGCCCACGGTGGCGCGTACGTGACGAGCCCCAGCGGACTCATCCCTCTGGCGACAATGGCATTGACGACGCGGTCCGTGCCCGACCAGTCGCGCACACCCTTGTTGTATTCGATGGACGACCAGTCCACCCCAAGGCGCATGAGGCGCACACCGGCCGCGGCGGCCATATCCAACTCACGCCCCAAGTCGGCGTCCGACATCTGGAATAACGCACCGCTTTGGTTGCCCCCGACCAAACCGTGATAGTTCACTTGCACAGGTGGTGTCGTTGTGGGTGGGGACGTTGAGGGTGGGGACGAGACCACTGCAGGTGTGACAGTGACGGTGTCGACCAAGAGATTTCGGTCGCACAAGATGATTCCAAAGTCATTGGAGAAGGCGACGGAAAGGCTGTGCGAGCCGGCCGAAATGGTGACTGGCGTGGTGAATGTCGTCCAGGCGGTCGCACTGACCGCGGTAGAAATCACGGCCTTTCCGTCGACGGCCACGGTCATGGTCGGCGCACCGAAGCACTGCTGTCCCTTGGCTCGTACCGTGACCGCGCTTGAAGCAGCAAGTGAAATCGTCTTGGCGGCAGTGGAATTAGACAGCAGAAGAAGCGATGAGCCGCCGGTGGCAGTGCTGTCGCGGTGGACGGTTCCGCCGTAGGAGGGCGTGACCGCCATCGAATTGGCTTGCAGCACGACGTCGGCGGCGGAGGCCTGGGGCGCGCGCTGAAAGGCGACCAAATAGAGCATCGCGGATAGAAGCGCGAACAGGGCAATGCCTATACGGATCTTCCGCATCGGGTGCGCTCCTAAAACGGAGGGAATCTACGAGCACACTTTTCACTTCTGTCACTTTAAATGCAATGGAAACGCCTATCACTTTGGTAACGATGCATTGCGCGGGCCGGTCATCGGTGATGGATCCACTAATCACACACTGCGGCAATGGGTTTGGGTGTCCGTCCGATTCGGACATATTGTCGCAACAATGGTGAAATTCGCTAGGAATATCGATACTGGGAAGTTCCCCAGCGTAGCGGCCTTAACTTCACGCGAAAGGCAGGTAGCTGATTTGGTTGGTAAACGGGCTTTCTGATCTTCGGTGGTTTCCGCCGACCGCTCGCGGTGATGCAGAACGCCGCGACCGGTTCCAATGCGTTCGAGATAGTCCGGCCGATGTCGGAGACGAGTAGTCGCGTCGCCGGGCGGCGGTGTCGCCGGTAGCAAAGACGGAATTGCTGAACGATTTCTGGCACCTATCAATAAGAGTGCTGGAAGTGCGCGTCAGTGCGGAAGTACGCCACAGGTCAAAGCTGTTCTTCTGGCCATTTGTCGGGCGATGCAAGCTTGCCACTATGCGCCGCCCGTGCACATATTCCCAGCTCAATGACGATAAAGGCGCGCTAGCTCGCTGACGCCTGCGTCGGGTGCGAATGTTGGCTCCCGGATAGCCGCCGACCTGTCCACGACAGTGGTAAGGTCGACACGGTTATTAGCTGAGGTTGGATAGGCGAATAGAGGGGATGTCGCGGAGGTGTCGATAGTCCATACATGCGCCTACGCAGAAGTCCACCCGCAACAGTCCTCGCCCAACCCTTGGCCAAGCGCCGCTGGGCTGAAGTGATGCAGAGAATCATCAGTCAATGATCTGTCGTGACGATGTGGGAGATGTCGTGAAACCGCGGGTTTCTGTCTGCGTTCCGGCGCTGAACGCCGAGCGGACCATCGCTGCGACGCTGGACTCCATTCTCGCCCAGGATTTCGAGGATTTCGAGATCGTCGTGATCGACAACAACAGCAGCGATGGCACCCGGTCCATCGTGAACTCGATCCAGGATTCGCGTATCCGGCTTTACCACAACGAGACCACCCTCCCGATGGCTGACAATTGGAATACTGCGGTTCGCCACGCTCGGGGCGAGTTGTTCAAACTGGTCTGTGCCGACGACCTCATCGCGCCGCAGTGCCTGTCGATCCAAGTCGACACGATGGCCGACCCCGGTATCGCAGCCACCTCATCGTTATTCGACGTCGTTGACGACGACGGTGCAGTGATTGCCCGCCAGCTCGGGGCTCACGAACTCCAGGGTTATCGAACATCGGAACAGGCCGTGCGGACATTGGTTCGCAAGCTTCCCGATGAGGTGGGACCCACCGGTGCTTTTCTGTTCCGAAGCGCCGACATCGCCCAGACGGCGGGGTTCCGGGCCAACTTCATGTACGCGCTGGATATCGATCTCTGGGTCAGGCTGTGTGCCAAGGGTGCGTTCTACGGACAGTCGGTATCGCTGGCGTCCAACCGCGCGTCGACCTATAACCTGTCGAGCCGGACCAGCTCGATGAGCAAGTTCGTCGACATCATTCGATTCAATCACGCTATGGGGCAGGAGCTTTCGGATAGAATCCGACTGCTTGATGTCGCCACGGGCGATCTGCGGGTGGCGCGCGCAGCGTTGCGTCGCCTTGGCATCAAAACAGCCGATATCGCCAGAGGGCACCGGCGCATGTCGACATCGGTGAAGTAGCCCGAGCCCCGATCAGTCTTCGGTAAGCAGCCGCAGCATCCGTGGAGTGGTGACTGTGACGTCGTGTAGTCGGGCCACCTTCTCCCGGCCGCGCTGTGCCATCTCTGCGCGGAGTCCGGGTTCGGAGATCAGCGATGTGATGGCGTCGGCGAGCGCCGTTGGATCACCCGGGGTGACCAGGAGGCCTACGTCCCCATCGAGGTATTCCGCGGACCCGCCATGGTCGGTGGCGATCACAGGCACCCCAGCCGACATCGCTTCGAGGATCCCCAACGGTCCGGCTTCGGGCCCCACACTCGGTGATATCAGGGCAGTCCACCTGCTCAGGCACTGGGTGGAGTCGACGTGCCCGAGGAATCGGACGCGGCCGATCAGCTCGGGGTCGTCTGCGGTGCAACGAAGTTCGTCGACGTAGACGTCCTCGCCGGGAAAATGGTCACCAGCCAACTCCAGGTCGACACCGGGTACGAGCTTCATCGCTTCCAGGGCGACGCGGTGACCTTTCCATGGAGTGAGTTTGGCCAGTATCCCCACCACAGGACGCTCCGCCGTGGCGATGTGGGCCGGCTCGGTCTGCAGCTGCACGCCGTTGAACGACACCACAACAGGAAAGCCGAAATGCTCCAATTGCCTTGCGGTGGTGCGTGAAACGGCAACGGCGCGCCGGATGGCGTTGCGGCTGAACCGTACGACCATCCGCTGTTTGCGCATCGTCACGGTGTCGTGCACCAACCATGCGCAGCACCGCTTGCGCAGCGTCAACCGCAGGGCGGGCAGTGCGAACAGTGAGTTCACGATGATTCGGGTGTTGTCGTCGGTGGTCAGCGGACGCAGGATGATGGCGGCGCGTATCCAGCTCATCACCAACCGGACCATCGCGAAGTATCGGTCGATCCCGCTCGCGGCGGAGAACCCGAGCTTCGGTATCGGTACGTGGTCGATATCCACGGGCAGCTGTGCGCTCAACACCCCCGCGGGGCATGCGACCACCACCTGGTTGCCGTCGGCCAAGGCCGCCATCGCCAACGCGATCAGTACCCGTTCAGCGCCGGATACGGCATCGGTATGCGACACGAAGACGATTCGCCGCCCGGTTTTCGCGGGATAGCCCACGGCCTAACCCTTGGTCGCTGAGCGGCTGAAGGTGCGCCGCAGGCTTAGACCGCCGGTCAGGCCGAGCAGGTGAGCCGCGAGCAGGGTGACCGCGGGGTTGACACAGGCAAGTAGGACCCACGGCGCCGAACGCACGCCTGGCACCAGTGTGGTGATGGCAATGACCGCGGCGGCAAGGAGGGCCGGCCCAACGACAGCGCCTACCGGCAGCATCCCGGAAATCTTGACGCTGAACGCGACGACCACGCAGACCACCGCCAGTAGCGTGGCCTCACTGACGAGCGTGGCCCACGCCGCGCCGTGATAGGAGAAGCGGGGAATCAAAACAAGATTCAGGCCGACATTGAGTAGCAATACCAGCAATGACACCCAGGGATACACCTTGTGCTTGCCTGCTGAGACCAACACCATCAGCCCGAGCTGGGATAGCGCCGAGAGGCAAGCGCCGGTCACCAGCAGGTTGGTCGAGAAGGCCGCAGCCTCGAACCGTGCTCCGTAGAGCAGAGCCAATAGGTGGTTGGCGGCGGGCCAGAAGGCGGCCAGCCCTGCCGCGCCGAGGACGGCGATGATGGACGCCGCCCGATGGATGGCCCGGCGAAACGCGGCAGGATCGTTGGGCCACGCCGACACCATCAAGGTGGTGAACGGGGTGACCACGGCGACCGCGGCGACGAGTACGAAATCGGCGAACTTGTACCCGACCGAGTACAACCCGACCGCATCGAAACTGTCCAAGCGCGCCAGCATGACCAGGTCGATCTTCGAGGTCATTTCGATGAAGGCGAAGCCGATGCTCAGCGGCACAGCTTCGATGAGCATCTCTTTCCATCGCCATATCTCCGGTCGAGACATGGTGGCAGTGCCCACATGTCCGCGGCGCACCCCGCGGATCTTGCCGACGATACTGACCACTTCGTTGACGATCGCCGGGATCACGAACACGATGAGGATCGGTGCGAGAAGTGCTGCCAGGATCGTGAAGATGAGTTGTGCCAGCTGGCCGAGCATCTCGGCGGCGGCAACGTAGGTCAGCCGCAGCCGACTCTGGTACAACACCGTCAGCGCGTGACTGGGTGTCGCGATCACGACGACGATCCCCGCGACCGCCGTCGCCCATACGACGTGTGCGGAGTAGCCGGAGATAAGGACGAACAGGATCGCGACGACGTAACCGATGCACCCCAGGGCCACCCGCAGCAGGATGAAAGACGTAGCGACTCGGGCGCGTTCGTCCTCATCGCCATCGACGAGCTTGGCCAGCACGACGCGTCCGACGCCGAGATCGGTGACGATCGACATCAGGCCGAGCACGCCGAAGATGAACGAGAACTTGCCCCACTCGTCGGGGGACATCATCCGGGCGATGATCACCGTTCCGGCCCAACCCATCGCGGCAATCGCCACGCGGCTGGCGAGCAGCGAGAAAGTGTTGCGAACGGCACGTTCGGACGGTGAACGTTCGGCCTCTCGTTCGGCCTGATTTGTCACAAATGTGCTCCGGACAGGCCGTAGGCGTCCATCGTGAGCTCGGCGGTCCGAGTCCAGGTCAGCCTCTGCGCCGCGAGTTGTCCGCGCACGCTCAGTTCCGCCCTGGCCTCGGAGTCGTTGACCAGCAAGCGAAAAGCGTCGGTCCAATCAGCCAGCCGGTTCGTCGCCACCAGAACCGCGCCGTCGTCGACCACATCGGGTAGACCGCCGACCTTGCTCGCGACCACCGCGGCACCGCACGCCATCGCTTCGACAGGGGGCAGTCCGAATCCTTCATAGACCGACGCGTAGGCGACCACTGTGGCAGCGCAGTACATCGCGGGAAGATCTTCGATCGGTACGTAGCCAAGGCCGATGGCCGAGGCAGGCGCGAACCGGCCCGTCGACCCCTGGCCGGCGAGCACACACGGAATACCGAGTGTGCGGGCCGCCTCGGCGACCAGGTGCGGTCGCTTCCGCGGTTCAACGGTGGCCACCTGGAGGATGAACTTTTCCGGTAACTGATACTTCGCGCGGACGGCCTCCACCGCACCCGGCAGCGGAGGGGTCGCCCATGGGCCAGGTGCCAGGGGTGTCACCACGGACTGTCGTCCACTGATATCGCGGATTCGTTCGGCGGTGAACGTCGAGACGGCGATGATGACGTCGGCTCGCCGCAACGAGTCAGAGACCAAGGCCTGTTCTCCGAGCGCCCGCACCTTGCCAAAGGCCCACGGCACGTCGAAGACCGAGAGATCGTGCACGGTCGCGACCGACATGCGCGGTCCGGACACCGGCAGATCGACATCGAGGCTGTGGAAGATATCGGTCTTCCCCGTCGGCAGTTTTGCCTGTAATGCCCGCAGCGCGCCGTGGCTGTTCCGCATTGTCACAGCCTTGATTCCGGCCGGGAGTTCAGCCAGCGCCGATCGCTGGACCAGGGCAGATACGTCGCTGGTTGCGGGGAGCCCGGGACTGACTGCCCGCAAGAACTCCCGTGCATACGTGCTGACGCCGCCACTTCCTGGCTGCAGGGCGAGCGCTCCGAATGCGATCGCGCCGGCGGAAGTCGTCACGTGGCCGCACTCCTGTCTCACATAGCTGATCTCTCTGGTGCCACCGTTGGCGCTGGTCGATCTTAACTCTTCGCTGGCGAGCAGTCATGCTTTGCGTCTAGCAATACGCTAGACTTTGCCCGTGGCTAAGCGAAAGGACCAGGTCCCGGCTTTGGTCATGGTTGATAAATCCGAGGATCGAACTGTGGCCGCACCGCGATATGGTCGTCGGATCAGCAGGTGGGTGGGTTTTGAGTTCGCTGTCGATGCCGACGAAGAGCTCATGTTCGGCCCCGGCGGCCGC
Organism: Mycobacterium sp.; assembly: GCF_965229105.1. Classification (GTDB taxonomy): domain Bacteria; phylum Actinomycetota; class Actinomycetes; order Mycobacteriales; family Mycobacteriaceae; genus Mycobacterium. The sequence continues at coordinate 5,514,414 of NZ_OZ245858.1, read as the reverse complement.
CGTCGGGACATGGCGGGGAGTTCGACATCGTTTCAATTTGCCAAATCTGCACGGCACGTAAAAAACTGAACCGTTGTGAAGTCGCTGAATTAACATCGTTGTGCAGTCCAGCCTGGGTGACCCGCGAGAAAGTGAATACCTGACGTGCTTATCAACCCACTAGAGGACGGCAGGACCCCTGACGTCATGGGCCATCTCAGGCGGCTGGTCAAGGTGTCAATTCCGTCGGCGGCGGTGGCGCTACTCGTTGGCTTGGCGGCCCAGTTTGTGTTGACCCAGGTCAAGCCCTCCTACACGGCCACCGTTACCGCCCAGATCGACGCTCAGATACCGGTGGTCAGCGGCGATGCCTACCTGTACCAAATGACCGCGCCGTATCTGGCGTTGGCGCAATCCCAGGCGGTTCGTCAGGCTACGGCCCACGAGATGGGCATCGATTGGGATGCCGAACGGGTGGGTAAAGACGCTGTTGTCACGGTCTCGAAATCCCCGCTCCTATTGGATGTTTCGGGCACCGCGCCGGACCGACAGCAAGCCTTGAAATTGGCGACGGTGACGGTAGAAGCCCTCGATAAGGAGTCCCGCGCGCAGCGTCTCCAGGAGCTGGATCGCGCCGTGGCAGTGCCCAGTGCAGAACTCGCACCGCTGCAACAACAGGTCGCGGCGATCGACGAGGCATTCACGAATACCTACGGTTACTCCGATCCGACCGCGGACGGCGATCCGGTACGCGCCGATCTGGTCCTGCGCATCCAGGATCTGACCAATCAGATCAACCGCATTCGTGAAGGCGGGGTGAACGGCCTGTCGGTGCTCGCCGCCCCTGACGCGGCGAGCATCACCCCCACCGCACCCGTGTCCAAATCTGTCGCGCTGTTCGCAGCCTTGCTGGCGTTCATCGTGACGGCCGAAACGCTGGCGTTCACTCGCGGTAGATTCGGGCGCCGCCTGACCATGCCCAGTGCGGAACGGATCACCGGCGCGAACTCGATGACAATCGAGACCAGGGAATCGACGTCGATCGGGTTCCCCCCGGTGACTGCAGGGTTGATCGCGCGCAGAGCCAGCCGAAATCAGCGGACGATGGTGATCGTCACCATTCGCGCGGAAAGCAGACTGCGGACCTGGCTGGCCGAAGAGTTGCACCCCGAGCTCATTGAGGTCGAACTCATGACGTCGAATTGGGCTGCGAAACTTGGTGATCAGATCGGGTTGGTCATCGTCATGGCGTGCGTCGGTGAGAACGCGCGCCGAGCTGTCGGGCAGACCGCGAAAACGTTGTCCAGCCTTGGCATTCCGAGTCGGATGGTGTTGATTCCGGTTCCGGGCGCGTTACCCACGATGGACTCCGAAACAGAAGAGCTCGTCGATGATGCTGCTGCTGAGCCCGCCGAAAGCGGTCTTCAGACCCACGATGTGGACGTCGATTCGTGAGGATCGCGCACCTGCTGAGCGAGTTGTGCGACACCGGGAACGGCATTGTCAATGTGGCGGTGGACCTGGCGTGCGCACAGGCTACCGATGGGCACGAGGTCATGGTGATCTCGTCCGGCGGCGGCTACGTCGAGCTGGTTGAGGCGTTCGGCGTTCAGCATCGCATCGTGCGCTTCGACCGTCGGCCAGGCTCACTTCGAACCGCCCGGCGCCGCCTGAACACTCTTCTCGCTGAGTTCGAGCCCGATATCGTCCATTCGCACACCCTGACGCCGGCGTTGTTGTCCTATCTCGTCCGACTCGAAAAGATCGTCAGGCGGCGTGCTGCTGACTATCGCCTGGTGACGACCGTGCACAACGAATACCAGCGTGGCGCAGTGCTGATGGGGCTCAGCGATGCGACCGTCAGCGTGAGCGATGCGGTCAGTGAAGCCATGGCCAGGCGTGGGATTCCCGAGCCGCGCCGAAAAATGGTGCATAACGGCACCATTGGCACACCGCGCAGGCGCCCTGCAGTTGAGGTCCCCGCGATCAGCCTTGGTGAGAGATCAATCGTCGTACTCGGTGCGGTATCGGAGCGCAAGGGTGCCGATGTCGTCGTCGCGGCCTTCGAACGGCTCGCGTCCGAGTTTCCCGATCTGTCTGTGTGGTTCGTGGGAAATCAGGATTGGCAGGAAGTGGTGACCAGGGCAACGGAGCTGTCCTGCGGTGACCGAATCCATTTTGTTGGCCTCGAACGTGAACCCGCGAAGTACCTCAATGCGGCCACCGTCATGGTTCTGGCGTCGCGGCGCGACCCATACCCGCTCGTGGTTTCGGAGGCCCGGGAAGCCGGGGTCCCGATCATCGCGTCTGCCGTCGACGGTATTCCCGAAGCTCTTGACGGTGGTGACTCTGGCTTACTCTTCCCCGTCGGTGACAGCGCGGAACTGGCCAGTTTGATCCGCCGCGTGTTGCTCTCGCCTGAGCTGAGAAGAGATCTCGCCGAAAAGTCGAGGCAGGGTACCGAGCGTTTCTCGGTGGACCGGATGAGCGCCGACTATATCGATGTCTATCTCGAACAGCTGGCGTTGCGGTGTTGATCGCTCTGGGCGCGCTCGGTGTGGCGGCGTACTTCATCTTCCAACGCGCGCAGCGGGGATTGCTCCTGCTGGCCGCGCTCACCCCGCTCAATGGCCTCCTGCCGATTCTTCCGTTTGGCGTCCCACCGTGGTGGAAAGAGGCCATGGTGCTGATGACGCTGCTGTCCGCGGCGTATGCCACCGGAGGAAGAGTGCCGCGGCGCCTGAACGTTCCGTGGTGGCCCGCGATGGCGGCGTTTGCCGTATTCGGTTGTGGCTCAGCCGTTGTCACATTGGGCGCACTGAGCTTGATACCGATCAAGATTACTTTTTTCTATCTGCTCGTCGTGGTTGTGCTCTGGCTGGCGCCGTTCACCGCGGCCGACCGTGACAAGCTGGTCACAATAGTTCTGGCGGTCGGTACCCTCAACGCCTGTTGGGGGATCGCGCAACAGTTCCTCGGCGAACAGTTCCTGGTTGACCTGGGCTATAAGTTCGGCGAACAGGTCCGGACCGCCGGCGACATGTTGCGCAGTTTCGGTACGTTCAATCAGCCCTTCGGCTACGGACTTTTCCTGATGTTGACCATCCTGATCGGTTTGACCGTCGCGCTCGGCGACCCGCGTCGGTTGCGCAATCGGGTCTTCTTTTGCCTCCTTCCTGTGCTGGTGGCGGGGATGGTGCTCTCGGTGGTTCGAGCCAGCTACGTCGGCCTGGCCGTCGGGATCTTATGGATTGGCGTTTTCCGATACCGAAAGATGCTGGCCGGTTTGATCATTGCGGGTGCCGTAGCGGTGCCCGTAATTCTGCTGGTAGTACCAAGCAGTGCCATCGCGACTGTCTTCTCGCCCGACAGCTTCGGTACGCGCGCCGAAGGCTGGCGGGTGTCATCGTTGCTGATCCTCGACAAGCCATTCGGCGCGGGCCTCGGCCGAGCGGGGTCGGCTGCCGATAAGTTGGTGACCGACCCAATCCAACTGCCGGAGAACCTGGCCAACCGCATCGACGGCGCCATGGCCTATTCCATGGGTGTGCCTTATCAGCCGGACAACTACTACGTGAAGATATTGATCGAGCTCGGTCCGTTGGGCCTGTGGTTCTTTCTGATGTTCGTGGTTGCGGCACTGATGTCCACACTCAACGTTGCTCGCAAGGCTGCCGACCGCATTGATTCCAGTTTTGCGATCGGAGTGGGCGCGGCGCTCGCTGCTGCGATGGTCGCGTCGCTGGTCTCGACGTATTTGGAGATCTTCCCGATGGACTACTACACCTGGCTGCTGCTCGGTGCCGTCGGCTCTATACCGCTGTCTCACAAAGTTATTCGGAGCGAACCACAATTCGATGCGCAGCCGGCCGTCGGAGCGCTGAGATGACGCTGGCACCTCGACGATTGCGGACCAGGCGCGTCATGGTGTTCTGCCATGTTGTGTTGCTGGTCGCCGCAGTCGCGTTGGTGGCGGCGCTGGGACCGTCGCCAGAATCGACTGCAGTACCGGTGAATTGTGCAGCCGGTGAGGATATCGGGATCGCCGGAGGCGCCGAACTGATGGGTCTGTCCGACGATGACCTGGCCCGGGAGTTGAACTCCATGCGTGCTGCCGGCGTTCGTTGGCTGCGGGTCGGCGCCGATTGGGCGGTGGTTGAAGGAACCCAGGGCCAGGAGGAGTGGGGCCAGACCGACCGCGTGGTGAGTTTCGCGCTGGCGCGCGGGTTTCGCATTCTCGGGGTCGTGCTGTCCACCCCGCCGTGGGCGCGCCCTGGTGACGTCGCAGGCGAAACATTCGCCTTCCCAGCGGATTCGAAAGAATTTGGGCGGTTCGCCGCTGACGCCGCCTCCCGCTACGCGGGACGGATCTCCTTCTGGGAGATCTGGAACGAGCCGAATAACCCCATCTTTGCCAAACCGCGTCCCGATGTCGCGGCGTATGGATCCTTGATCGAAGCCGCGTCCAGTCAGATTCGGGCTCGCGTTCCCGGCGTTCAGATCATCACCGCCGGACTTGCCCCCGCGGGTGACGATGGCGTGAGTATCGCTCCGACAACGTTTCTCGATCAGCTCTATCAGGTGGCTGACAAAGGCGCGTGGGACGCGGTTGGTATTCATCCCTATACCTATCCCGCGCTTCCCGACGATGCCGACACCGGTGATTGGAACGCCTTCCAGCGCATCGCTCTGATGCGAAACACCATGGTGGACAACGGTGATGGCGGAAAGAAGATCTGGATCACCGAGTTCGGCGCGCCCACCGGTGGCGCACCTGACCAGGCCGTCTCCGAAGACGCGCAGGCCGCCGCCATCAGAGAGGGGATCGATCGGATGCGTGACGCAACCTACTTCGGGCCCTTGTTCATCCACCAGAGCCGCGACCGTGGCGACAATCCCAACGATGTCGAAGACCACTTCGGTCTGTTGCGGGCCGACTTCTCCGAGAAACCGGCCTATTCAGTGGTCTCTGCGATGTCGGGGACGTGTTAGGCATGTCCTCAACCCGTATCGCGATCGTGCACGAACGGTTCACCGAGATCGCCGGTTCCGAACATGTCGTCGAACAACTGGCGCAGCAGTGGCCTGATGCGGATGTGCACGTCCCGTTGGCCAGAGCCGCGGGTGTGCCTGCCGGATTGTCGGCGCCGCCGGTGACCACCTGGCTCGACGGCGGCTACCGACTGCTCGGGCAGCGGTCGTATGCGCCACTGACGCCGCTGATACCGCGGTCCTTCCGGGGAATGCGGCTGGGACCGGTGGACGTCGTCGTCGCCAGCCATCACGCGTTCGCCACTCAGGTGGTGTTCGCCACCGACGCGCCGGTGATCGCCTATGTGCACAGTCCGGCGCGGTGGGCGTGGGATCCCGCGCTGCGCGCGCAGGAAGCCGGCGGCGCGGTGGGTGCGGCGGTGCTGTCCGCGTTGTCGCGGGTGGCGCGAGACGGTGAACTGGCCGCAGTGGGCCGGGTGCGTCAGGTAGTTGCGAATTCGACAGCTGTTGCCGACCGGATCGCGCGTTGGTGGGGGCGGGATGCGATCGTCGTACATCCACCGGTGGACACCGACGGCTTCACCCCGGACACGTCCGTCGCGCGCGAGGATTTCTTCCTGCTGGCCGGCCGGTTGGTGCCGTACAAGCGGCCCGATCTGGCGATCAGAGCCGCGAAAGAAGCGGGCAAACGCTTGATCGTGGTCGGCGATGGCAGGGCCATGAACGCGTGTCGAGAGCTGGCGGGTCCGGACACCACATTTGTGGGCCGGGTGTCACATCAGGAGTTACTCGACCTCTATCGCCGGGCCAGGGCGGTTCTGATGCCTGGTATCGAGGATTTTGGCATTGTGCCGGTCGAGGCGATGGCCACCGGTGCGCCGGTGATCGCACTCGGTGCCGGCGGTGCTCTGGACACGGTGGTGCCGGAGGTTTCGGGCGCCCTGGTGACCGCGGGTTCGGATCAGGACGTGGTGGGCGGTTTCGCAGCGGCGATGGAGTCGTTTCGGCCCGCCGACTACGACGACGGCACGATCCGGACGTGGGCGCAGCGGTTCTCCAGAGAGAACTTCCGCAGCCAGATGCGTGGCGTGGTCGACGGCGTCCTGACGGCCTAGGGCTGCGCCCGGGGCGGCGTGCCCCATTTCCTGTGGTGTCGTTCCCTGTGGTGGGTTCGCTAACTCTTTTCTGCCGTCTCCGGGGGCCGCTCGCGCACTCGATGGCTTCGGTAGAAAAGAGTGCTGAAACTGCATGTCGCCACCGAAGAGCGAGAGTGCCACTGGACAATGGCGGTCGATCGAAAAGAATTTACATTTTTTACAGCAAATCTCATATGGAGCACAGGCTATGCGATGCTGTAGATAACGCCAGTTCAAAGGAACTTAGGTCGAATAGGTCGACTTTTCGGCAAACCTTTGTCCTCGATGCATTTGTGATGTACGACACTCAATCTGCGTCAGGTGTAGCCAGTCGGGTCGATACGTGAAAATATTAGCTGGTATTGCCATCAGCTAATGAAAGTTGCCCTGAGACGATGTCAGCTGCGTATCCGTCAGATGAGGCGGAAACGGATTTCGCCATACCGTCCATGAGCTCCGGCGCAGCGGCCGTCGAGCCAAACCGGCACTCCGCAAGTCCCTCCGGGATGACGTCGAACGTGGTACCGCTGCGCGGTGCTCTGGACGAGCAAACCGCCCGCGATATCGACGATCTCAAGGGCTTCGGCGACCTCAAGGGCTTTGACGACCAACGCGTCACCCAGTTACTTGACGATGCGACGGCTTACACGGCGGAGGGCCGACGGTGGCAGCAGTCATACCGTCGGCGGGTCATGGCGGTCGACGCTTTCGTCGTTATCGCTGCGGTAGTACTGGCTCAGGTCGGCAGGTTCCAGATCCTCGGTACCGACGCATCCGGCTATGTGAGCTGGCAACGGGCCACGGCACTCTCGGTCGGTCTGGCGCTGACCTGGCTGGTCGCCCTCGGCGTACTCCAGTCACGGGATATCTCGCTCGTCGGTGTCGGCAGCGAGGAGTACCGGCGGGTGGTGTCGGCGACCGCGTGGGTATTCGGATTGACGGCCGTCACCAGCCTCATCCTGCAGACCCAGTTGTCGCGCGGATATCTGATGATCGCCCTGCCGCTGGGCCTGGTCGGTCTGCTGTCCGGACGCCATGCCATCCGCCGCGATCTGGCGAGACGTCGGCTGCGCGGTGAATTCGTCACCCGCGTACTGATTCTCGGGAAGCCGGAACAGGCCGCGGTGCTGTGTACCAGCCTTGATCGCTCGAAGGACGTCGGGTATGCGGTGGCTGGGGTCTGCATCCCGGATTACGACGGCGCGGTCGGTCAACAGCTGATCACCCCCACCGGCTCGTTGCCCATCCTTGGTGACGAGAACTCGGTCGAAGTCGCGCTGCGGCTGACCGGCGCGGATGCCCTGGCGGTTACCGCAGTCGAGCATCTGGGCCATGAGAAGATGCGAAAGCTGGCCTGGCGGCTGGATTCCCTCGGCGTGGACATCATCGTCGTGCCCGGTATGACCGATATCGCGGGACCCAGGCTCAAACTCCGACCGATCGACAACCTTCCGCTTTTTCATATCGCCCGACCGCGACACGGCGGCCCGTCGATGTACGGCAAGCGCATCTTTGACCTGGTCCTCGGCAGCGCCGCACTGGCGGTCATCCTGCCCGCGATGCTGATCACCGCGTTGGCGATCAAGTTCGACGATGGCGGGCCGGTGTTCTTCCGGCAGAGTCGCGTGGGCCAGCACGGAAAGCTGTTCAGGATCATCAAGTTTCGCAGCATGTCCGTTGACGCCGAGGTCCGTAAGGGCGCCGAGCAGGCTGCGGCGGGCAGTGCGGGCGTGTTCTTCAAATCGGCTGCCGACTCTCGGGTGACCCGGGTCGGCCGGCTGATCCGGGCGACCAGCCTCGACGAGTTGCCCCAGCTGTTCAACGTTCTCGCCGGGTCGATGAGCATGGTGGGCCCACGGCCGCTGGTACCCGGTGAGGGGGAGTCGGTCGAGCATTTCGTGCAGCGGCGCGCTCTCGTCAAGCCCGGTATCACCGGGCTGTGGCAGGTCTCGGGCCGTTCGGATGTCTCCGAGGAAGAGCGGATCCGGCTCGACCATTCTTATGTCGACAACTGGTCGTGCGTGCAGGACCTGGTCATCGTGTGGCGGACGGCGCGGGCTGTGCTGAAGCGCAACGGAGCCTACTGACCGATCCACGCGGCGGCAGTAGCCTCAGTCGGTGGAAATCGATCAGTCACGAGCAGCCCTCGATCTTGCGGTTCTGCGCGGTATCACCGCGGCAGGCCATTGGCGCCGGATAGACGTCGTCTCCCAGACGGGATCGACCAACGCCGATCTGCTGGCCCGGGCTGCCGGAGGTGAAGACATCCGAGGCGCCGTGCTGGCCGCGGAGTTTCAAGATGCCGGGCGCGGCCGGCATGGGCGCGTGTGGTCAGCGCCGGCCCGGTCTCAGCTCTCTGTCTCGGTCGCGGTCGACGCCGCCGACGTCCCGTCGTCGGGGTGGGGGTGGTTGCCGCTGGCAACCGGGGTGGCGCTGGTGGATGCAGTGGCCGAGGTGACCGGTATCCAGGCCGGGCTGAAGTGGCCCAACGATGTGCTCGTCCCTGGTGGAAAGCTGGCAGGCATCCTGGCCGAGGTGGCCGCACCCGCGCCGGTGATCGTCGTTGGATTCGGCCTGAATGTGTCGCTGACCGCGGCGGAGGCGCCGGATCCGGCAGCAGTGTCGCTAGCGATGCTAGGCGTCTCCGACGTGGATCGAAACGTGTTGTTAGCCAAGATTCTTGAACAACTCGCCAGCCGTATCGCGAGATGGCACGAGGCCAGCGGCGCCGATGAAGGGCTCTCCGCCGACTACCGCAGGCACAGCCTGACACTCGGCACCGATGTCCGAGCCATCCTGCCGGGCGACCGGCAGATCATCGGAACGGCACGGGATGTGGACGAGATGGGCCGATTGCTGATCGATACCGCAGAAGAGAGCGTGACTGTCGCTGCCGGCGACGTCACGCACCTACGTCCGGGCGGCTGACGGCGCTCGTCGGCGGCACGCGCTGGACCGGTGGTATCGGCGACCTGTCCGTAGTTGTGGTCGGACCCTGGGCGGCCGGGCCGTTGAGTGCCTGAAAGCCGTAGACGAACAATGAGGTCGAGACCAGCGCCCACGCCATCCCGATCGCCCAACCCACGTCGGTGTTGTCAATGGCATTGGCCAGGAAGAAGACGGCGACGGCGACCAACGGATACCCGAGGGTGATGTAGAACCGGGCGTCCGGACTGGTCCTCCAGTTGGGGTGTCGACGCGTATGAAAATGCCAGGCGCCCAGCACAAGGACCATCACGATGCCCACTGTCGTGGTCGTGACCGTCACTAGCCCCCCAGGCTGTCGTCGCCAACTTCCTGGTACCACTGTGCGCCGGGGCTACTGTCGCCGCAACATTCCCACGCGTATCAGTGTTGGGCTTTTCGCGCCTCCACGGGGCTGACGGTGTTCTGCGGGATCGACTCCATTTCGCGTGCAACCGCACGACGGCGCACAGCGGCCCCGTTGAGGCAGTTGAAACCGAAGACGAACGAGACCATGGCGGCCAACGCCCATGCGTTGCCCAGTGCCCATTCCCAGCCGGTCGAGGTGGGCGAGGCGGTCAACCAATACACGGCGAGGGCGACCATCGGGTAGCCACTGACGATGTAGAACCGACCGTCGCCGCATACCGACCAACTGGGGTGGCGCCGGGTGCGAAAGTGCCACACCGACAAGACAGTGACCGTGATGATCGCGGCGAACGTCACGTCCATGCGAACTCCCGGCTTCGTCGACGGTGTTGTTGCTTCTACTGTGCACCCGATTGGGCCCCAGATCCGGCAACCGCACCGACATTACTGATAACGAAAATAACAGCCCTACCTGGGTGCCCGGAAGGGAAATCCTGAAATGTCGCTGAGATTGTCCCATTCTGTTGCGGATGGCGAGGAAATTGACGCCTGCGCTGCGGGTTTTATGTGGATTTGATGTGAGACCGCCGGGGGCTGATTTGCTGGATCGGCGACGTCAGGCGAAAGTGCGAGTAACTTTCTCGCTGTCGCGGCGACGTTCCTGGACGGCCGGATCCGGGTTGGCGACCTGCACCAACGACGCACCAGCGGCGTATACCGCCAGCAGATTGGCCACCAGCAGATCCGGGGTCGCCCAGTCACCCGCCGACCACACCCGGTCCGCTGCGGTCAGTCCCAGGTCCGCCGCTGCGGCGCGGGCCGACGCGAGGATGTCATCTGTCGACCGGTCGGCCAGCGCATTCCCGGGGGACCGTTCCGGCACGATCTGGTCACCGTGCACCCGCACCGACGTCGCGTAATCGGTCAGTCCGACGGGCAGGTCGGGTACCGGCTTTCCGAACGGGTCCAGCGACAGGACGGCGATCTCACCCATCCCGGCCACCTGATCGGCTTCATCGAGGCGTCCGGCGGTACACAACGCCAGATCTGCCGAACCGTCTGCCGAGCCGGTGCCGGCGCCCGGAAGCACGACCTCGGCGCCGATCCACCAGATTCCGAAGAGCACCGCCGCGGTCTGCCAGTGGGCCGGGAGCAGTACCGCCACGCGACTACCGGGACCGGCCCCCAATTCATCGCGCAACAGGTTGGCCGTCTTGGCCGCCCAGTTGGCCAGCGTCACCCCGGAGAGCTCGATCCGTTCCCCGGTTGCATCGTCGTAATAGGTGATCCGCGGTCCCATCGGGTCGTCGCGGAGCAGCGGGTCCAGCAGCGCGCTGGAGAGGTTGACCGGCACGCTAGCTGACACACTGGGGGTCGTTGGACCCGGCGGTGATGATCGGCGATGGCGGGGGAGCGGTGGTGTCTGTGGAGGCGGCCGCCTGGTCGACGGTGGCAGTGTCCATCGTCGGGTCGGTGCCCTGGAGGCCGGATCCGGGGCCCGTGTAATCGCCTGCCAACACCACCCGCACCGAACCCTGGGGTACGGAGTCGTCGGTGACGACGGGCAGCCCGCCCAGTTCCTTGGCGACCGCCACAGCGCCGAGATCATCGGACGCGGTGGCCTGCACCTGACTGTTGGATACGGAACCGCTTTCGTTATTGCCCACGTTTCCACCACTGAAACCCTTGGCGGCCAACACCTCCGACACCGCGGCCGCCAGTCCGTTGATCTGGGTGTCGTTGACGACCTCGACGGTGGTCTTATCAGGCGAATACGCCAATTCCTCGGTCTTGCCCTCGTCCTGGTCGTGCAGCAGACCGGTCACCCAGTCCTTGACCGCGACGGGATCGACCCGAACCACGCTCTGCATACCGTCATCGCTCCAGCCGGCCTCATCGAGTACCGGAATGGTTGCGAAGGCCACGCTGCCGCCGGCCAGCTTCTGCAGCTGGTCGACGAAGCCCATGATGTCCCAGCCGTCGCTGAGCACGACTGAGCGCTGTACGGCCTGCTGCAAACGATCCAGCGTGGCCGGGCTCGAAAGTGTCTTCCCCGAGATCACTTGGTGGGCAAGGGAAGCCATCACGACTTGCTGGCGCACCACCCGATCGAGATCGCCGCGGGGCAGATCATGGCGCTGCCGGACGAAGCTCAGGGCTTGTGGCCCGTTCAGTCGCTGCCAGCCCGCCGGAAAGTCCGCGCCCGAAAGAGGTTCGTAGACGGCATCTTTGAGGCAGACATCGACACCGCCGATGGCATCGGTGATCAACGAGAAGCCCAGCAGCCCGATTTCGGCGTAATGGTCGACGGTGACCCCGGTCAGATCGGCGACGGTTTTGATCAGAGCTTCGCGACCCGCCTCCGTTGCCTTGGGCTCGGCTATCGCGGGATCTTCACCCTGTTCTTCGACGTACTGCTTCATTTTCTCGAGTTTGACCTGGCCGAAGACGCCGTTGATCTTCGTCTTGCCGAGATCGCCCGGCGCCTCGACATAGGAGTCACGCGGGATCGAGATGGCGGTGGCCGACTGCCCGTTATTGGGGATGCGGACCAAGATGATGGTGTCGGTGTTGGTCGAGACGTCGTCGCCGGCATGCAGCGTGGCCAGTTCGTCGGCCGATAACGGGTTACCGTGCGCGTCGGTCCGGCTGTCCATCCCCACCAGCAGGATGTCGATGGCGCCGTCATCGCCGCCACCGCCGAGCGCGGCGGCACTGATGTGGTTGATGCCCTGCTCGAAGGAGCGGATCTTGCTCCACGCCACGCCCGTGACGAGCACTATCGACAGTGCAACCACGGTGGCGAGGATTCGAAGGACCCGGGCTGGCATCAGACCAGGCTACTGGCGACACCGCCGGTAACCGGGTAGCCGGACGCGGCGTGCCAGACTCTGCGATGTGCCCCAACCCCCGTCGACCACCGCCACGATCGTCATCACCGGGGCCGGCGGCCAGGTCGGTAGGTTCCTTGCGGTTGAGGCGGCACGCCGCGGCGCAACTGTCCGCGCGCTGACGTCCTCTGAGTGCGATATCACTGATCCGCGGGCGATCGAGCGGGTCATCGAGCCCGCGGCCGGGGCCAGTTCTGGGGGCGCCACAGTGGTGATCAACTGCGCCGCGTACACCAACGTCGACGCCGCCGAGCGCGATGAGGCCACTGCGCACGCCGTGAACGCCGCAGGTCCCGAGAATCTCGCGCGCGTCTGTGCGAGGGTCGGCGCCCGGCTGATCCACATCTCCACCGATTACGTCTTCAGCGGCTCGTTTCCCGGCACCTCGCCGCGGCCCTACGACATCGATGACGAAACCGGCCCGCTGTCGGTGTACGGGCGGACCAAGCTGGCCGGCGAGCGCGCCGTGCTGACGGCCGCGCCGCACGCAACGGTGGTCCGGACCTCGTGGGTGTACACCGGCGGTCGCACCGGGACCGATTTCGTCGCCGATATGCGCCGCCGTGCCGCGAGTGGTGAGGTCGTCGAACTCGTCGATGACCAGATCGGCTCACCCACCTATGTCGGGGACCTGGTGGCGGCGCTGCTGCGGATCGCTGACGGCGATATCCACGAACCCGTCCTGCATGCCGCCAATGACGGCACGGCAAGTCGCTTCGAACAGGCCCGCGCGGTGTACGCGGCGGTCGGTGCCGACCCGGACCTGGTTCGTCCGGTCAGCAGCGCGCAGAACCCTCGGCCCGCCCCCAGACCGGCGTTCTCGGCGCTGGGGAGCAGGCTGTCGACGGCCGCGGGCCTGCCGCCGCTACCGCCCTGGCGCGACGCGCTCGGCGCGGCACTCACCGCCGGGCCGCTAACCTCTACGCCGTGAGACCGCCCCAACCCGAGGACCTGCCCGTAGTGACGGTGACGTACTCGCCGGGTCTGCACCTTGAGCGGTTCCTGTCGTCGCTGACCCTGGCCACCGACCGTCCCGTGCATGTCGTGATAGCCGATAACGGCTCCACCGACGGCGCCCCGGAGGCGGCCATCGAGCGGTACGACAACGTCGCGCTCCTGCCTATGGGCGCCAATCTCGGCTACGGCAGCGCGATCAACCGCGCGGTCGCGTCGCTGCCCGAGACCTCAGAATTCCTGCTCATCGTGAACCCGGATGTGGTGTGGGGCCCCGGCAGCATCGACGCACTACTTGAAGCGGCCGAGCGCTGGCCCCGCGCGGCGGCCTTCGGTCCGCTGATCCGGGACCCCGACGGATCGGTGTACCCGTCGGCGCGACATCTGCCCAGCCTGATCCGCGGCGGTATGCATGCCGTGGTCGGGCCGTTCTGGAAACGCAATCCGTGGACGACCGCCTACCGCCAGGAACGTCTCGAACCCAGCGAACGACCGGTGGGCTGGCTTTCTGGATCGTGCCTGCTGGTGCGTCGCGCAGCGTTCACCGAGGTCAGCGGTTTCGACGAGCGGTACTTCATGTATATGGAAGACGTCGACCTCGGTGACCGGTTCGGCAGAGCCGGGTGGCTCAACGTTTATGTGCCCGCCGCGGAGATCCTGCATGACAAGGGCCACTCCACTGGCAAAGACCCTGCCCGAAATCTGGCAGCGCATCACACCAGTACCTACACTTACCTGTCGGATCGGCATTCTGGTTGGCAAAGGGCCCCGCTGCGGGCCGCGATGAAGATCGCACTTGCCGGTCGCGCCCGGTTGGCGGTCCGCAAAGCACGGCGGGAACGGATGAACGGGGGGCGCTAGATGCCAGATGTCGATGCCACAATAGATCCCAAGAAGGTCGACGCCGTCGTCCTGGTTGGCGGTAAAGGGACGCGGCTTCGCCCGCTCACCCTGTCGGCTCCCAAACCGATGTTGCCGACCGCAGGGTTGGCGTTCATGACACATCTGTTGGCCCGGATCGCGGCCGCGGGTATCGAACACGTCATCCTCGGTACCTCATATAAGGCCGCTGTCTTCGAGGACGAGTTCGGCGATGGTTCCAAATTGGGCCTGCAGATCGAGTACGTCTTCGAAGAAGAGGCCAGGGGCACTGGCGGCGGAATTGCCAACGTCGCCCCCAAACTGCGCCACGACACCGCCATCGTCTTCAACGGCGACGTGCTCTCCGGTGCCGATCTGGGCTCGCTGCTCAACCATCACCGCAGCCACCATGCCGATGTCACGCTGCATCTGGTGCGGGTCAGTGACCCGAGGGCGTTCGGCTGTGTACCGACAGACGGTGACAACCGGGTGCTCGCCTTTCTGGAGAAGACGCAGGATCCGCCGACTGACCAGATCAACGCCGGATGTTATGTCTTCAACCGCGAGGTCATCGATCGGATCCCGCGCGACCGCGAGGTCTCTGTCGAACGCGAGGTGTTCCCCGCGCTGCTCTCTGACGGCCTCAAAGTGTGCGGTTACGTCGATGCCTCCTACTGGCGCGATATGGGCACACCGGAGGATTTCGTGCGCGGCTCGTCTGATCTGGTGCGGGGGATCGCCCCCTCGCCCGCTCTGACCCAGCCCCGCGGCGAGTTTCTGGTGCATGACGGTGCGTCCGTCGCCCCCGGTGCGCTGCTGATCGGCGGCACCGTGGTGGGCCGGGGCGCCGAGATCGGGCCAGGGGTGCGCCTCGATGGCGCAGTCATCTTCGACGGGGCCCGAATCGATGCCGGCGCGGTGGTCGAGCGCTCGATCATCGGGTTCGGTGCCCGGATCGGGCCGCGGGCGTTGATCCGCGACGGGGTGATCGGCGACGGCGCCGATATCGGTGCGCGATGCGAACTGCTCCGCGGTGCCCGCGTATGGCCCGGGGTGCGCATACCGGATTGCGGTATCCGCTACTCCAGCGATATTTGAACTGAGCGCCGAGCACTGAGTTTGATCACCGTTAGAACGGTGGTGGGTCGTTGTTGTTGGCTGTGATGGGCGGGGCGGGTTTCCAGGTGTGAGGTTCGTTTCGCGCGTCAGATGTGTTGCGTTGGGCGCGTTGGGCTTTGGCTTTCGCGGCCCGGGCTCGGGTTGCGGCGATGATGGCGGCGTTGCGTTCGCGTTCGGCTGTGATGCGGTACGCGTGGTCTTGGGCGCGGGTGCGTTTTCGTTTCGGCACACCCAACCCGCTGTGATCGGGTGGCTTCGGTGGATGCCCGGTCGGTGTGGCTTCGGTGGTGGTGATATCCCAGCCCGGGAACAGCAGCGTGGAGCCGGGTTTGGTGGTGAAGGTTCTCCCCGACGGGGTCGTCACTTCCACCCTGCCATCGGGAAACTGCCGGTCTGACCAGCCACCATCACCGGACCAGTGCGTTTTGAGCAAATGATGAGTACGACTGCGCAAAGAACACTGTAAACTAAACGGTCCCCGGCTCCCTCAGTTGCGGCTTTGAGCGCCCGGACTCCCGACACGCCGAAGACGAGATCAAGTAGCATCCGAGCGATGGCGAACTCACCGCAACGTCCACCCCCCCGCCCATCGAACGTAGCGCTCATCGTTTTTGCTGCAATAGCTGCGGTCGGCTTCTTGTGGTTCGCGGCGCAGTTTTTCGGTGTTGGCGTCGGTGGCACTCCATGGATCGCCATCGCTCCTGCCTTGCTCTTCTTCATCGGATTATTAGGCGTGGGTATTTCTGCAATTGTGAGAGCCGTGCAGCGAAGTCAGTCGAAGCAGGTCCAGAGACCTGGTGGGCTTGCGCCTGGTTGGTATCCCGACCCGAACGACCCGAGATCCCAGCGGTACTGGGACGGTAGGTCATGGACATCTGGGACTGCGCCCGGGGCGTGAACATCATTCCTTGACGCGCCCTCGACGTGCGGTTTGGAAGGTAATCGCTCACCGAGGGCCAACGGACGGCACTGCCTTGACCGCGGGAAGTGCGACATGAAGCGGATGACTGGCTGATGGATCCGGCAGTAACACTTCAGATCACTGGGGTGGGTGGCACCGTGCGGCCAGGGCAGGGTGTGGTCGATATCGGAGAGGTCCGCGGGCCGATCACAGCCCGGGTGCCGACAGGTCATATCCCGCATCCAGATGAACTCGGCCAGTTTCGCCGACGGCCGGTAATGCGATTCGGCATCAGGTCCCGGAGTGCTGACATACCGGACGGTGGCGCCGTAGCCGATCAACTCCGCCAGCAGCGGGGCCGGCACGATCGCCCCACCCAAGATGATCCCCGGACCCGGACGACGCACCCGCGCCGGCGCCCGCACCGGCCCAGGGGCGGGTGGGGTTGCGGATGTGGTGGCCGTGGATGCATCACCGTGCAGTTTCGGATCGGGCACCGCATCCAGCACGGTGGGATCACCGACGATATGGACCACAACACTGGTACCCCGCCGGTCATCGCCGGCCGCCGGGCAACTCGGGGCACCACACCGGCACGCCAAATGATCCGAGCCCGCACCTAACGCCCCCAGGGCGTCGGCGAGTCGTTGGCGCAGTGTGCGCGGATCGTCTTTGCACACACCGTGGGCCATCGCATCGAGGCGTTGTTTGACGATCGCGGCATCAGTAGCGAGCAGCCGCCCCCAAAAAGAGGTAGTGCCGGTGGCGTCATTGGGATCACCGAAGGTGATATCGCGGCTGCGCGCCGCGGTCTGCAACCGGCGCACCGCCTCAGGATCAACAACCTCGATGATCGCATCGATCTTCTGTTCCAGCTTCACATCCGAGAGCGGGCCCCAACCGGTCACACTGCCGGCCAGCGCAGCATCCAGGGCGGCCAGTACCGCATCGTCCTCGACGAGCAGGGTGCGCCACCGCAGCGTGTTCACCATCCGGTAGTCGATCGATCCCGCCATAAACAGGGCGTTGACCTTCGGTAACTGATCACGCAACAGCACCGCGAGCTTGAGCTGCCCCACCCCCCGACCGTGACCGATACTCAATGCCGCGGCCACTTCCGCCGCCGCAGACGCAGTCGGATCACACACCCAGGAGTGCCGCTCATCATCGACATCCCCGCACCGCCGTAACGCGAGCTCGGCGATAGCCGCCAACCGGCGGGCATCCGCTGCCGCCGAGGCCCGCGCCCACCCCTGGATCGCCCCGATCAGCTCACCATCAGAGACCGCACAACACCGCGGGCTTGTGATGTCTCAGGACATCGGTGACAGTTCTGTATCAGGACATTGATTCCGCTGAGCGGGTCAGAACACCTGGCCCTGACTGGTTGCGCGGGCGACCAGATACTCCAGCGCCTGATCGGTGCCCGGTGGTAACCCGGTCACGGGCCACCACCGCAGATCCAGCGACTCATCGCTGATGGTGATCGCTGCCCCCGCCGGCGCGTGGGCGACGAACTGCAGATCGAGATGCCGGGTGGGTACGCCGAGTGAGCAGGTCAGCGGGTGTACATGAATGGCTGCGAGCGGCCCCAAGGTGAGGCCGGTGATCCCGGACTCTTCTGTCGCCTCCCGCAGTGCAGCGGCGCCGATATCGGGATCACCGGTCTCGCAGTGCCCGCCGAGTTGAACCCACCGGCCCAACCTCGGATGAAGTGTCAGCAGAACGTGGGTGCCGCTGTCGTCGAGAACTGCCGCCGATGCGGTGATGTGGCCCGGTTCGCATTCGCGTGCGCAGGAATCCGTCCTGGCGAGTACGAAAGCCGTCACAGCGTGACGCACCGAATCCTGCTCGGAATCCGGCGCCCGCCACCCCGCCAAGGTATCGATCACCGAGTCGCGCAAGGTCATCGACGGACCAGCAGAGTGTCGACTGCGGCCGGGTCGCGTGGTCCGGCGTCCGCGGATGGATAGCCGATGGCGATGGCGCCCAACGGTTCCCAATCGGCCGGCAGGTCGAGCTCGGTGCGCACCAGATCGGGGGTGAAGATCGTCGACCCGATCCAGCAGCTGCCGACCCCCCGTACCGCGAGCGCCACCAGCAGCCCCTGCACCGCGGCACCCGCCGCGACGGTGAACATGGTGTGCTCAGCAGCGGTGCGGGCCGGGTCGGGATAGCTATGTGCGCCATCGGGAACCATGAACGGGATGACGACGTCGGGTGCGTCATAGAGAATCTGACCGCGGGCCACCCTGCGGTCGATGGCTGCGACCGGGATGGCGTCGGCCTGCAGGTCGGCCTGCCACTGCTGTTTCATCCGATCCAACAGTGCGATTCGGCGCTGTGTGGACTGCAGCCAGACGAACCGCACCGGACGGGTGTGATGAGGTGCAGGCGCGGTCAAGGCCTCCGCGACAGCCTCTTCGATCAGGACGGGCTCGACCGGCGCCGGATCGAACTGCCGCACCGAGCGACGCAGGAGCTGGGCCTGCCTGCGACCAAGATCGATGGCCTCTGCAGTGCCGAGCCAGAACAGATCGTCCTCACCGGGTCGGAGCAGATCGCGACCGGTGGACCCGTCGTCGGCCAGCGTCAGTCCCCGCACCACCGCCACCGGGATACCTGTCAGCTTGCCCTTGACCAGGTCGGCTGCCGCGGCGATCTCATCGGCGACGGCGACCTCGGTGACCAGCAGCTCGTTGCCGTGCCGATCGACCGCGCCCGCGTAGCCGTGCAACACCGGGATACCGGCGGCGCCGATCGCGGCATCGGTCTGGCCGTTGCGCCACGCCCGGCCCATGGTGTCGGTGATGACGATGCCGACGGTGACACCGAGCCGTTCACGCAGGCCCGCCCGCAGGCGTGCGGCACTGCCGTCGGGGTCGACTGGTAGCAGTGCCAATTCGGCGCTCCCGATATTCGAGCCGTCGACACCGGCTGCGGCCTGGATCAGCCCAAGGTTGTTCTCGGTGATGAGGGTTCGCCCCTTGCGGGCCAGCACCCGCACCGCCTCGCCGTCGATCAGCTTGCGCCGCAGCGTGTCTCGGGCCTCTGGGTCTGTGGGTGCCGCTACGATCCGGCCTTCACATTTGGACAGCACCTTGCTGGTCACCACGACGACGTCGCCGTCGCGTAGCCACGGTGCGGCCTGGGCCAGGGCCTCGGTCAGGTCGTCGCCGGGGCGGAACTCGGGAAGCCCAGGCACTGGCAGGATCTCGATGGCCGCCGCGGCGCCATGTTCGGGACCGCCTGTGGATTCCTCTGTCACAGGTCCTCCGTCGCGATACCGGCCAGCTCGAGGCCCGCCCGCACCATGGCGGAAGTGGCCTGCGGATCGGTCATCAGTAAGGGGACGGAACGAACTGCCACCCCATCGATCTCGGCATGGTCTCCTTCGGAGATCAGCCAGCCGTCCAACACCCCGGTCCCAGACCGGCCGCCGTAGTGTCTGCCGACCGCCTCCGACGTCGATTCGACGCCGATCACCGTCAGGCATTCATCGGCCATGCCGCGCAATGGTTTTCCTGCGATGATCGGCGAAAAACCCACCACGGGAGCGGCAGTGGAGCGCAGCGCACCCCGGATGCCGGGGATCGCCAAGATGGCTCCGACGCTGACCACCGGGTTCGATGGGGCAAAGAAGACGATATCGGCTTGCCCGATGGCGTCGATGACATCTGGCCCGGCCGTGGCTTTTTCGGCACCGACGAAAGCGAAGCTGTGGGTGGGGACGGCGGCGCGGTAACGCACCCACCACTCCTGGAAGTGGATGGCCCGGCGCTCGCCGCTGTCGGGATCGGTGATCACCACATGCGTTTCGCTGCGGTCATCGCTGGCCGGTAGCAGTCGGGCGCCAGGTGTCCACCGCGCGCACAGCGCCTCGGTCACCTGGGAGAGGGGATATCCCGCGCGCAGCATCTGGCTGCGCACCAGATGGGTGGCCAGGTCGCGGTCGCCGAGACCGAACCAATCGGGTTGCACGCCGTACGCGGCGAGTTCTTCCTTGGCATGCCAGGTCTCGTTGCGGTGACCCCAGCCGCGTTCGGGGTCGATTCCGCCGCCCAGGGTGTACATGCACGTGTCCAGGTCAGGGCAGATTCGAACCCCGTGCATCCACGCGTCGTCACCGATGTTGACGACGGCGGTCAGCTCGTGGGCTGCGCTTTCTGGGCTTTCCGGGTCAGCAAACTGACCCTGGCGCAGCAACTTTTGGACGCCCAGCAGGAAGCGCGCGCCGCCGACGCCGCCGACGAGAACGGTGACCCTCACACCGAACGAGACTAGTCGGACGACGCCACGGACCCGTCGGACGAGTCGGTTGAATCGCTGGCCGGGATGCCCCTAGGATCACTACGCGGTCACGGTCCCGACACGCCCAGGCGTCGACGCGCGGAAATGTCGGACCCAAATGGTATGAATTCCGGTTCCTCCCCTTGACCTCGGCAGCTAACCCGTGTCTAATCACATCAGTGTCATTTCCCGGTTGGGGCTGCCGGTTACGGTGTCGGAGACCGAGATTCGATCGTATGTTCGAATTGAGATGACCAAAGTTATAAATAGTGGGGCACATTCAGCATTGATGAAACCAAGGTGAGGAGGCGGAACATGTCCTATGAGCACCTTGTTGGCGCGATCGGAAGCTCCGCAATGGGGAGTACACCGCACGCCAATTTGATCCCGCTGTCATCAGAGCCATCGGTATTAGGCGCTCGGCCGCATTTGAGCTTGGTGTCCGATTCCTTTGAGCCGGAAGCGGAATCCGAAGACAATCAATGGCAGGACCGCGCATTGTGCGCGCAAACAGATCCCGAGGCCTTCTTCCCGGAAAAGGGTGGCTCCACTCGGGAGGCCAAGCGCATCTGCTTGGGCTGCGAGGTGAAGGACCGGTGCCTGGATTACGCGCTGGCCCACGATGAGCGGTTCGGCATTTGGGGCGGACTGTCCGAGCGTGAGCGTCGTCGCCTCAAGCGCGGCATCATCTGATCCTTCGGTCTTACTCCTGAGCTCTCAGTCGTTGTCGATCGTCGGATCGATAACGGATGGCTCGACGCCAAGGTATGTGGCGACCTGAGCCACCAGAATTTCATGCAACAGTTCGGTCAGTTCGATCGAATCTTTGGCGCGCCGCTCAATCGGCTTGCGAAACAATACAATTCGCGCCCGCGTCGCATTTCCCCTGATATCGACCCCTGCCGGGATCAGCCTGGCCAGCGCGATCGGCCCGTCGGCGACCACCTCTGGTGGGAACTGCACGTTCTCCGGATCCCTTGCCGCAATCCGCGGGATTTCGTCCACCGCCACATCGAGTGTGGAAACACGGTCCTGCCACCGGCGTTCGATGGGCTCGTAGGATTCCAACACCGCCATGTCGAACCGCTCCGCGCGGCTGCGCCAACCGGGCACCGTCGGGGGCAGCAGTGGGCCGCGGACTTCGCGGCCATGACGCGACGCCGACCGGATGCCCGCGCGACCGCGTCGGGAGCTGGGGGAATCCGCCACCGGCCGATCGTAACGGTTCCACATCGCCGCGATCACAGGTGCGCGTGTCCGACGGTCAACGAGGGTTTCCGCACGATAGCCTCACGAACGTGAATGTTCCCCGTCGCTGCTGCAGGCCCGGGTGCCCGCATTACGCCGTGGCGACGCTGACGTTCGTCTATTCGGATTCGACGGCTGTCGTCGGCCCGTTGGCCACCGTCCGCGAACCGCACTCCTGGGATCTGTGTGTCACCCACGCCGGCCGGATCACCGCCCCTCGGGGATGGGAACTGGTGCGGCACGCAGGTCCTCTGCCCACACCTCCCGACGAAGATGACCTCTCGGCGTTGGCCGATGCGGTGCGTGAAGGTCGCGACGGGTTGCCCAAGCGACCGGTCAACGGTTTCTCCGATCCGGGCGGGCACCCGCAGGTACGCGCGTCGGTTACCGGCGCGGGTGTGATGGCAGCGCAGGCCCACTTGTCCGGCGATACCGGCCGCAGACGCGGCCATCTGCGGGTACTGCCCGACCTCACTGACTGATCTTCGATCGGTTTTGCCACAGTCGCGGTGTTCCGGCCAAAGCCGACGTCCAGTGCGTTAGCCGCGAGACACGACGGTCCGAACCGCTAGGCTGACACGGGAAGTCCGTCTGTCAGGAGTGCTGTTGATGTCACCGTCCGCCAGGTCCGCCGACGCGGTAGCCCGTGTGATCAAGGCTTACGACGTGCGCGGCCTGGTCGGTGAACAAATAGACGAGGCTTTCGTCTGCGAGGTCGGAGCGGCGTTCGCCCGGCTGGTGCGCGATGAGCGAAACGGTGCCAGTCGCGTAGTCATCGGTTACGACATGCGAGAGAGCTCGCCGAGCCTCGCGGCGGCGTTTGCCGCCGGGGTCACCGGCCAGGGTCTCGATGTCATCCGCATCGGCCTGGCATCGACCGACCAGCTGTACTTTGCGTCGGGCCGGCTGGATTGCCCAGGGGCAATGTTCACCGCCAGTCACAATCCGGCCGCCTATAACGGCATCAAACTGTGCCGGGCCGGTGCCAAACCTGTCGGAGCCGATACCGGCCTGTCCACCATCCGCGAGGAGATCGTTGCGGGTGTGCCCGAATTCGACGGTCCCGCAGGCACCATCAGCGATCAGGACGTCCTCGACGATTACGGCCAGTTCCTGCGGTCATTGGTCGATGTCACCGAACTCCGGCCCCTGCGGGTGGCCGTCGATGCGGGTAACGGCATGGCCGGTCACACCGCGCCTGCGGTGCTCGGTGCCATCTCCGCACTGACAGTGTTGCCGCTGTTCTTCGAATTGGACGGCTCGTTCCCCAACCACGAAGCCAACCCCCTTGACCCGGCGAACCTGGTCGACCTGCAGAAGTTCGTCGTCGAAACGGGCGCCGATATCGGCCTGGCCTTCGACGGCGACGCCGACCGCTGTTTCGTGGTCGACGAACGTGGCCGCCCGGTGTCGCCGTCGGCGGTGACCGGTCTGGTGGCCGCCCGTGAGTTGCAGCGTGAGATCGGTGCGACCGTCATTCACAACCTGATCACCTCGCGCGCCGTGCCCGAATTGGTGATCGAGCGCGGCGGGATGCCGGTGCGTTCGCGCGTTGGGCACTCCTATATCAAGGGCCTGATGGCCGATACCGGCGCCATCTTCGGCGGCGAGCACTCGGCGCACTACTATTTCCGCGACTTCTGGGGTGCGGACTCCGGCATGCTGGCGGCGTTGTATGTACTGGCCGAACTCGGTGCCCAGGATCGGCCGCTGTCAGAGCTCACCGCCGATTACCAGCGCTACGAGCCGTCCGGTGAGATCAACTACACCGTGTCAGATGCGCCGGCATGCGTGGAAGCCGTGCTGAAAACCTTTGGCAACCGGATTCATTCGCTTGATCACCTGGACGGTGTCACCGTCGACCTCGGCGACGGCAGCTGGTTCAACCTGCGGACGTCTAATACCGAGCCGCTTCTGCGACTCAACGTCGAGGCCCGCACCGTCGAGGACGTCGACGCCATCGTCGAGCAGGTGGCGGCACAGATCACCGCGACGAACACCCTGGTTCAGGCGGAGCCGTGAGCGCCCTGCGCGCCGCGATCGACCTCGATGACACCGAGGGTCTGATCGCCGCCGACCGCGACGGACTGTTGCGGGCGGCGTCCTCTGCGGGCGCGCAGGTAAGGGCCACCGCCACAGCGGTTGCCGAAGGTGCACTCGATTCCCTGCACAGCGATCAGCGCCCGCGTTCGTTGATCTGGGTGTCCGGCCGAGGGCCTGCCGCATCGGCAGGTGCCATGCTCGCCGCCTCGCTGGGCGGCTCGGCGGCCGAACCGATCGTGGTCGCCGCCGAGGCCCCGCCATGGGTCGGTCCACTCGACGTCGTCGTCATCGCAGGGGATGACTCCGCTGATCCGGCGCTGGTCGCGGCGGCGGCCACCGGCGTCCGGCGTGGAGCCAGGGTGGTCATCGCGGCGCCGTATGAAGGACCGCTACGCGATGTGACGGCCGGTCGGGTCGCGGTGCTGGCACCCCGATTGTGGGTGCCCGACGATTTCGGCCTGTGCCGCTACCTGGCGGCGGGGCTGGCCACCGTTGCGGCTGTTCAGGCCAGTTCGGCCGCCAGCGCGCCGCCGCTTGATCTGATGACACTGGCCGACCAGCTGGATGCAGAAGCGTTGCGTAACAGCGCTGGTCGCGAATTGTTCACCAATGCGGCCAAGGCGCTCGCTGAGCGCATCGCCGGTCGCGGTGTGGTGCTGACCGGTGACTGTGCGGCTACCCTTTCGCTGGCCCGCCACGGTGCCGTGGTGTTGTTACGGATTGCCGGTCAGGTGGTCGGTGCCGCAGGTCTCGCCGACGCGTTGGTCGCGCTCCGGTCCGACACCTCCGGTGGGTACGGTGATATGGGTGACGACAGCGCGATGGCTGCACTGTTTCATGACGAGGAACTCGACGGACCGATGCCGGAACGAATGCGGGTGTTGGCGTTGACCTTGGCCGCGGAGCGCCAGGTGGTCACGGCCCGGCTCGCCGGATTCAGTGACATCGACGTGGTCGGGGTCGAAGATGTACCGGATCTGACATCGGCTCCGGTGGACGCCGGTCGGCCCGAGCAGCAGTTGGCGACGCTCGCGGTCCGGCTGGAGATGGCAGCCGTGTACCTGCGGCTGGCGCGGGGATGACGGGGAATCGCTAGTGGAGTTGTTACGCGGAGTAATCCGCACCTATGCCTGGGGATCACGCACGGCCATCGCAGAATTCACGGGCCGACCGGCGCCCGCCCCACATCCGGAAGCGGAACTGTGGCTGGGGGCGCATCCGGCCGATCCGGCCTGGGTGGAGACCGAGGGCGGTGAACGCTCGCTCCTGGAGGTGCTTCGCGCTGATCCCGAAGGTCAGCTGGGTCCGGCTGTGCGGGCCCGGTTCGGTGATGTACTGCCGTTTCTGGTGAAGGTGCTCGCCGCCGACGAACCGTTGTCGCTACAGGCACATCCGAGCACCGAGCAGGCGATCGAGGGATATCAGCACGAAGACCGGATGGGCGTGCCACTGTCCTCGCCGGTCCGCAACTACCGGGACCGCAGCCATAAGCCCGAGTTGTTGGTCGCCATCGAACCGTTCGAGGCCTTGGCGGGATTCCGGCCGGTCGCGCGCACCGTCGAACTGATGCAGGCGCTGGACGTCAAAGAACTCGACCCGTTCGTCGCGTTGCTGTCCGGACAGTCCGAAGACCCGTCCGGTGCAGGGGGCCTGCGGGCGCTGTTCACCACCTGGATCACCGCGCCGCAGCCTCATCTGGACGTACTGGTGCCCGCGGTGCTCGACGGCGCAGTGAACTATTTGCGAACTGGTGCAACCGAATTCGCTGAAGTGGCCAGGACGGTACTGGAACTCGGTGAGCGCTACCCTGGCGACGCGGGGGTGCTTGCCGCCCTGCTGCTGAACCGGTTGCAGCTCGCTCCCGGCGAAGCGCTCTATATGCCCGCAGGCAATCTGCACAGCTATCTACGCGGTATGGGTTTCGAGGTGATGGCCAACTCCGACAACGTGTTACGCGGAGGGCTGACACCCAAACACGTTGACGTTCCCGAGCTGCTGCGGGTGCTGGACTTCACGCCCGCTTCGGCGGATTCGCTGCACCCACGGCTCGATCAGGATGGGTTCGAACAGACCTACCGCACCCCCGCGGCGGAATTCGCGGTGTCGGTGCTGCGCCTCGACGGTGCCAATCTCGGCCATGAGGTCGACGCCCCGTCTCAGCACGACGGCCCACAGATCCTGGTGTGCGCGGAGGGCGGGGCCGTGGTCCGCGCGAAATCTGACACACTGACGCTCGAACGTGGATCCGCGGTGTGGGTATCCGCCGATGACGGCCCCATCCGGCTGGTCGCGGATACCCCGACCACACTGTTCCGGGTCACCGTAGGTATCTGAGCGAGGAGCGCATCCATGTCGACTGCCGGGAGCACCCGTGCCATTTTGGCCGCGCTATTGGCCAATGCCGGGATTGCGGTGGCGAAGTTTGTCGGCTACCTGATCACCGGCAGCTCGTCCATGTTGGCCGAAGCCGTGCACTCGGTGGCCGATACGTCCAATCAGGCTCTGCTGTTGTTCGGCCAGCGCCAAGCCCGCAAGGAAGCCGACTCGCTGCACCCGTTCGGCTACGGCCGCAGCCGGTACTTCTACTCGTTTGTGGTGGCACTGGTCCTGTTCAGCTTGGGTTCGCTGTTCGCCCTCTACGAGGGCTATCACAAGATCAGCCATCCGAGTGAGCTGACGTCGCCGCTGGTCGCAGTCGTGATCCTGGTGGTGGCAATCCTGTTGGAGTCCTACAGTTTTCGTACCGCCATGGTCGAATCCCGGCCGTTGAAGGGCAAAGGCAGCTGGTGGCATTTCATTCGCACCTCGCGCAATCCCGAGCTGCCGGTGGTGCTGCTGGAGGACACCGGCGCACTGATCGGTCTTGTCTTGGCGCTGGCGGGTGTCGGCCTGACCGTGGTGACGGGTAACCCGGTCTGGGACGGTATCGGCACGGCCGCCATCGGCGTGCTGCTGGGCATCATCGCGGTGATCTTGATGATCGAGATGCACAGTCTGTTGATCGGCGAGGGCGCCACCGGCGCGGAGGAGCACGCCATCCGTGCGGCGCTGGAGCAGACCGCGCATGTCGACCGACTGATTCACATCCGCACCCAGTACCTGGGGCCCGAAGAACTATTGGTCGCTGCGAAGATCGCGCTGGCGCCCAAGACCGACCTGGTGACGGTGGCGGCGACGATCGATGCCGCCGAGGCGGCCGTGCGGGCTGCCGTCCCGGCCGCGCGGGTGATCTATCTGGAACCGGATTTGGACCGCACAGCGCTCACCGGCTAGGGCTGGGCGTTGCGCGACTGGCCCACCACGCCGCCATGTTGTGCCGGATGGTCCGCCCGACCAGGGCCGGCGACGGAACCATCCATAGGCTGTCGAGCAGGCTGAAGCGGCGCAGAAACCATTCGGCCAGAACGGGATCCGTCTCGGCTGCGCCCAGGAACTGATCGAACAGGCTGCCCACCGCGCCGTACCACCACGGCCGCGGTCCCGGTGCCAGGTGCAGTACCTGATCACCGACCGCCGTCATCGTCCAGACGGGATAGGTGGTCTTGGCGGTGGCCTTCGCCAGCCGGCCGGCGATATCCAGATCGCCGGATTGCAGCACCGTGCGCAGGTTGCCCGCCTGGATCGATGACATCGTCATGCCCTGACCGAAGGTGGGATTGAAGCTGACCACGGCGTCGCCGAACGGGATGATCCCGGTGGGGAAGCGGTCCAGTTTGTCGTAGCGCCGCCACCTGCTGACGGGATACTTGTGAAACGCCACCTCGCCGATCGGATCGCCGGCGCGCAGTGCGGAACTGACGTGGCGCGGCAGGATCTCGTCGGCCAGTGCGCACATGCCCGAAAAAGTCTGTGGCGGGTCAACTTTGGCAATGCCGAACGTCGTGACGGTCCAGATCCCGTCCTCGTAGTACAACATGCCAAGACCCAGCGGCTGATCGCGGCACGCACCCGCCACCACCACCTTCTCCTCGATCAGACCGTGGGGGATGCGCACCTGCTGGCTGGAATAGCCGATGCCGACGTCGACCGTCACTTCAGGCGGGCGCGGGAAACCCCATTGCTGCAACCAGACCGGGAGGCGGGTACCACGTCCGGTGGCATCGACCACCAGATCCGCGAGTACGGCACTGTCTTGGTCACCGGATGTCAGGAGAACGCCGGTGACCCGATCCTCGGCGGGGGAGAACAACGGTTCGGCCACGGCTTGGTGGCGGATCTCGACATTGGGGATGGCCGCGACCCGCCGGCGGATCTGCCATTCCAGATGGGGTCGGCTCGGCACGTAGGCGGTGAATTCATCGCGCAGCGTGTGGTCTATGCCCAGGGGGTGACCGGCCGCCCCGAAGTGGATGCAGTCCGGTCGGTTCTCCAACATCGGGACCCCGGCGGCGACCATATCGTCGAGCAGGCCGGGGAAGAGGCCGTCGAATTCGGCGGCGCCGCGGGCCATCAGGAGATGGACGTGCCGGCCTTGCGGCACCGCGGGACGTTGCGCGGGGGTGGCGGGCAGATCATCGCGCTCGAAGACGGTGACGTGGCGATAGTGCTCGGAGAGCACCCGCGCGGCACAGAGTCCGGCGATGCTCGCTCCGATGACGACCGCGTCTTTGGGATAGCCATCCTCTATCCGTGCCATCTCCGCGACGGTACCTGCGGTACCGGTCACGTTTTGCCGGTTTTCGCCCCCGCAAACATGACCGGAGTATGACCCCGACGCCGAGAGCGAGGGCCGTCGTGCGGGCTTTACAAAAAGTACATCAATGTCTAGACAGCGGACAAAACAGTATCTATAGTCAAACGCATCGCAGTGACGAATTTCTCAGGAGGTGGCTTGTCGTGACATCGCAGTTGGACGCCAAGAACGGACCGGTATCCCCTGATCAGTGGAGGGATAAGAAGCGGCGGCTATGGCTGATGGGGCTGATCGCCCCGACGGCGCTGTTTATCGTGATGCCCTTCGTCTGGGCGCTGAACCAGTTCGGTTGGACCGCGGTGTCGCAGGTGTTCTTCTGGATCGGACCGGCCCTGGTCTATCTGCTGCTGCCCGCCCTGGATCTGCGGTTCGGCCCTGACGGGCAGAACCCGCCGGATGAGGTGATGGAGCAGTTGGAGAACGACAAGTACTACCGCAGGTGCACCTACATCTACATCCCGTTCCAATACGCCAGCGTGATCGTCGGCGCCTACCTGTTCACCGCATCCGACCTGAGCTGGCTGGGTTATGACGGCGGGCTGAGCTGGGTGGCGAAGATCGGACTGGCGCTGTCGGTGGGGACCCTCGGCGGGATCGGTATCAACACCGCGCACGAACTTGGGCACAAGAAGGACTCACTCGAGCGTTGGCTGTCCAAGATCACCCTCGCCCAGACCTGGTACGGCCACTTCTACATCGAGCACAACCGGGGTCACCACGTTCGCGTCGCCACCCCGGAGGACCCGGCATCGGCACGGTTCGGCGAAACGTTCTGGGAATTCCTGCCCCGCAGCGTGTTTGGCAGCTTGAAATCGTCGTGGGAGCTGGAGGCGGCGCGGCTGCGCAGGCAGGGCAAATCGGTGTGGCATCCCAGCAACGATGTGCTCAACGCATGGGCGATGTCGGCAGTCTTCTGGGGCGTGCTGATCGCCATCTTCGGCGCTGGTGTCATCCCGTTCATGATCATTTCGGCGATCTACGGGTTCTGCCTGCTGGAGACGGTCAACTACCTCGAGCACTACGGGCTCCTGCGCCAGAAAATGGAAAGCGGCCGCTACGAACGCTGCTCACCCCAGCACAGCTGGAACTCCGACCATATCGTCACCAACTTGTTCCTTTATCACCTGCAACGGCACAGTGACCACCACGCCAACCCGACGCGGCGCTACCAGACGCTGCGCAGCATGGACGGCGCGCCCAACCTGCCCAGCGGATATGCATCGATGATCGGCCTGACCTACTTCCCGCCGCTGTGGCGCAAGGTGATGGACCACCGCGTCCTGGACCACTACGACGGCGACATCACCCGGGTCAATATCGACCCCCGCAGGCGGGAGAAGATCCTCGCTCGTTACGGGGCGGCGAGCTGATGGCCTCCTATCGGTGTCCGGTCTGCGACTACATCTACGACGAAGCCAAAGGTGCACCGCGGGAGGGGTTTCCGCCGGGAACCCAATGGGAGAACATCCCCGATGAGTGGTGCTGCCCCGACTGCGGGGTGCGGGAGAAGATCGATTTCGAGATGACAGGAGCGAGCGCATGACCGCGTCAGACGAGGCCTACAAACTGTTCCGCTGCTTCCAGTGCGGCTTCGAATATGACGAGGCCAAAGGCTGGCCCGAAGATGGCATCGCGGCGGGCACCCGCTGGGACGACATCCCCGACGACTGGAGTTGCCCGGACTGCGGCGCAGCAAAATCCGATTTCGAGATGATCGAAGTCGCCCGGTCGTGACGGGCCCGTCGTGTTGACGCCCGCGCTGGTTGGTGTCAGTGTCGCCCGTGTGGCTAGGCCCCGCAGTGACCGGACAGACAGCTTTGGGAAACCCGTACGGGTTCCCTACGCCGAGGCGTCTCGCGTGCTGCTGCGTGATCTGGTCCTCGACGCCATGCGAGACCTGCTGGTAACCAAGGACTGGTCGTCGATCACCCTGGCTGATGTCGCCAAGGTGGCTGGGATCAGCCGACAGACCATCTACAACGAATTCGGCTCCCGCCAAGGATTGGCGCAGGGATACGCGCTGCGGTTGGCCGATCGCCTCGTCGATGCGGTCGAGGACGCGATCGGATCGAACGTCGGCGATATCGAAGCCGCCTTCTTGGAGGGTTTTCGCGCCTTCTTCGCCGAATCGGCATCCGATCCGCTGGTGATCTCCCTGCTGACCGGTGTGGCCAAGCCGGACCTGCTGCAGATCATCACCACCGACAGTGCCCCGATCATCGCCAGGGCGTCGTCGCGGCTGACGACGTCATTCATGAGCAGCTGGGTACAGGCCAGTGACGAGGACTCCGGAGTGCTGGCCAGGGCCATTGTGCGGCTGGCGATGAGCTACGTGTCGATGCCGCCGGAGGCCGACCATGACGTGGCCCGTGACCTGGCCCGTTTGATGACGCCGTTCGCCGAACGCTACGGTGTTGTAGATACCCCTTAGCTGTCAGTGCGCTTCAAGCGCCTGTCCCGCGAGCCCGCAGGCCGAGGGTGTCGTCGGCGCGTTGTGCGCTCAAAGGCACTTCCAAACAAGAAGTCGAACGAATAAAAGGGGCTCTATATGACTGCACCAGAATTAACCGCTGATGTCCGGGGTGGCATCGATTACAAGGTAGCCGACCTGGGACTGGCTGAATTCGGCCGCAAGGAAATCCGGCTCGCCGAACACGAGATGCCCGGCCTGATGGCGCTGCGTCGCGAGTACGCCGACGTCCTGCCGCTCAAAGGCGCACGGGTGTCCGGTTCGCTGCACATGACCGTGCAGACCGCCGTCCTGATCGAGACGCTGGTGAGCCTCGGTGCCGAAGTGCGCTGGGCGTCGTGCAACATCTTCTCCACCCAGGACCACGCGGCCGCGGCGACGGTCGTCGGCCCGCACGGCACACCCGAGGAGCCCAAGGGCATCCCGGTCTTCGCCTGGAAGGGCGAGACGCTGGAGGAGTACTGGTGGGCTGCCGAGCAGATGCTGACCTGGCCGGGCGAGCCCGCCAACATGATCCTCGACGACGGCGGTGACGCGACGATGCTGGTGCTGCGCGGCGCGCAGTACGAGAAGGCCGGCGTCGTGCCCCCCACCGAGGACGACGATTCCGACGAGTGGAAGGTCTTCCTGGCGCTGGTTCGTGCGCGCTTCGAGACCGATAAGACCAAGTGGACCAAGATCGCCGAGTCCATCAAGGGCGTCACCGAGGAGACCACCACCGGTGTGCTTCGCCTCTACCAGTTCGCCGCCGCAGGCGAGCTGTCGTTCCCGGCGATCAACGTCAACGACTCGGTCACCAAGAGCAAGTTCGACAACAAGTACGGCACCCGGCACTCGCTGATCGACGGCATCAACCGTGGCACCGACGTCCTGATCGGCGGCAAGGCCGCGCTGGTCTGCGGCTACGGCGACGTCGGCAAGGGCTGCGCCGAGGCACTCAAGGCCCAGGGCGCCCGCGTCGCGGTCACCGAGATCGACCCGATCAACGCGCTGCAGGCACTGATGGACGGTTTCGAGGTCAAGACCGTCGAAGAAGCCATCGGCTGGGCGGACATCGTCATCACCGCCACCGGCAACCAGGGCATCGTCACCCTCGAGCACATGAAGGCGATGAAGCACCAGGCCATCCTCGGCAACATCGGTCACTTCGACGACGAGATCGAGATGGCCCGCCTGGAGCGCGACCCGAAGATCCGGCGGATCAACATCAAGCCGCAGGTCGACGAGTTCGTCTTCGAGGACGGCCATTCGATTATCGTGCTGTCCGAGGGCCGGCTACTGAACCTGGGCAACGCCACGGGCCATCCGTCGTTCGTGATGAGCAACAGCTTCTCCAACCAGGTCATCGCCCAGATCGAGCTGTGGACCAAGAACGACGAGTACGACAACGAGGTCTACCGCCTGGCCAAGCACCTCGACGAGAAGGTCGCGAAGATTCACGTCGAGGCACTCGGCGGTTCGTTGACGCGCCTCAGCAAGGAGCAGGCGGAGTACATCGGCGTCGACGTCGACGGCCCGTACAAGCCTGAGCACTACCGCTACTGATTTTTCCGACGTAGGACGCCGGGTCCGACGCACTGTCGTACCCGGCGTTCTGCGTGAAGTTCTAGGCTGGCCGCGTGCTCATCGCGATAGAAGGTGTCGACGGCGCAGGCAAGCGCACGTTGTCCACGGCCCTACAGGACGCGTTCGAAGCTGACGGGAAGACGGTCGCGTCACTGGCCTTCCCGCGCTACGGGCAGTCGGTGCCCGCCGACGTGGCAGCCGAGGCGTTGCACGGTGACCACGGTGACCTGGCCGAGTCGGTGTACGCGATGGCGCTGCTGTTCGCCCTTGACCGCGCCGGTGCCGCCGAGCAGCTCGTCGACCTGCGGTGCAACTATGACGTCGTGCTACTCGATCGGTATGTGGCGTCGAATGCCGCCTACAGTGCCGCGCGGCTCAGCCAGGCCGCCGACGGTGACGTGGTGGATTGGGTGTATCGGCTCGAATATCAGCGGCTGCGGCTCCCCAGCCCGGATTTTCAACTGTTGCTTGACGTTTCGGTTGAGTTGGCGGGGGAGCGGGCCCGTGTCCGCGAAGAGCAGGACGCGGACCGGGCGCGCGACGCCTACGAACGCGATGGCGGGCTGCAGCAGCGGACCGCTGCGGTGTATTCCGGATTGGCCGACGCCCACTGGGGCGGACCGTGGATACGCGCGGGCGTGACCGCCACTGCCGGCGACGTGATCGCGTCCCTGGAGCGGCTTCTAGGACTCGATTTCCGCCGTTTTGGCCCTGTTTGAGCCCTCCGAGGCGATCGGGGGTGGGTTTTGCGAGGAAACGCGCGTGTGCTACCGGAGTTTTGTCGCGTTCTGGTGACACCATGGACACCATGAGGCAAAGGATTCTGGTCATTGACGATGATGCGTCGCTGGCCGAGATGCTGACCATCGTGCTGCGCGGCGAGGGATTCGACACCGCGGTTGTCGGTGACGGCACCCAAGCGCTCACCGCTGTTCGTGAATTGCGGCCCGATCTGGTGCTGCTGGACTTGATGTTGCCAGGCATGAACGGTATCGACGTGTGCCGCGTGCTGCGCGCGGACTCCGGTGTGCCGATCGTCATGCTGACCGCCAAGACCGACACCGTGGACGTCGTCCTCGGGTTGGAGTCCGGCGCCGATGACTATGTGATGAAGCCGTTCAAGCCCAAGGAACTGGTGGCCCGCGTCCGGGCCCGGCTGCGTCGCAATGAGGACGAGCCGGCCGAGATGCTGTCGATCGCCGATGTCGAGATCGACGTGCCCGCGCACAAGGTGACCCGCCAGGGTGAGCAGATTTCGCTGACCCCGCTGGAGTTCGACCTGCTGGTGGCGCTGGCACGCAAACCGCGGCAGGTGTTTACTCGTGATGTGCTCCTTGAGCAGGTGTGGGGATACCGTCACCCCGCTGACACGCGTTTGGTCAACGTCCATGTCCAGCGTTTGCGCGCCAAGGTGGAGAAGGACCCGGAGAACCCGCAGGTCGTCCTGACCGTTCGAGGAGTGGGTTACAAGGCCGGACCGCCGTGATCTCACGCCGCGACGACGCGGAGCGAGGCACGGGCGAGGCGGAGCGAGGCCAATGATTCTCCGCTCGAATCGGCGCATTCACCGGCGGTCGGCACCTCTACTGCGCGGTCTGAGTGCGTTGAGTCGAGCTGTGGGCATCGCGTGGCGCCGCTCGCTGCAGTTGCGCGTGGTGGTGCTGACCCTTGGGCTGTCGCTGGCGGTGATTCTCGTCCTGGGGTTTGTCCTGACCAGCCAGATCACCGACCGGGTGCTCGACGTCAAGGTCCGTGCAGCCACCGAGGAAGTCGAACGAGCCAGAAACACCGTCAGCGGCATCGTCGGTGGTGAGGAGACTCGCTCGCTGGACAGCAGCCTGCAGCTGGCGCGAAATACGTTGACCTCCAAGGCCGACCCGACCTCGGGCGGCGGCCTGGCCGGCGCATTCGACGCAGTGCTGGTGGTACCCGGGGACGGTCCGCGGGCGGCGACCGCCGCCGGACCCATCGATCAGGTGCCGAAAGCGTTGCGCGATTTCGTCAAGGCGGGCCAGGTCAGCTACCAGTACGCGACCGTGCGCACGGAAGGTTTCTCCGGGCCCGCGCTGATCATCGGTAGCCCGACGTCATCACAGGTGACGAATCTGGAGCTCTACCTGATCTTTCCGCTGACCAATGAGGAGAGCACCATCTCGCTGGTGCGCGGCACGATGGTCACCGGTGGGCTGGTGCTACTTGTGTTACTCGCCTCGATCGCGGTGTTGGTCTCGCGGCAGGTGGTGCTGCCGGTGCGTTCGGCATCGCGCATCGCCGAACGCTTTTCCGAAGGCCACCTGACCGAACGGATGCCAGTGCGCGGCGAGGACGATATGGCGCGGTTGGCGGTGTCGTTCAACGATATGGCCGAGAGCCTGTCGCGGCAGATCACCCAGCTCGAAGAGTTCGGTAACTTACAGCGGCGCTTCACTTCTGATGTCAGCCACGAGTTGCGCACACCGCTGACGACAGTGCGGATGGCCGCCGATCTGATCTATGACCACAGCGAAGACCTCGACCCTGCGTTGCGGCGGTCCAGCGAACTGATGGTCAACGAATTGGACCGGTTCGAGACGCTGCTCAACGATCTGCTCGAAATCTCCCGCCACGACGCCGGTGTCGCCGAGTTGTCGGTGGAAGCGGTCGATCTGCGGTCGACGGTGAACAGCGCGCTCGGCAACGTCGGGCACCTGGCCGACGAAGCGGGTGTCGAACTGGTGGTGGACATGCCCGAAGACGGGGTGATCGCCGAAGTCGATGCCCGGCGCGTCGAACGCATCCTGCGCAACTTGATCGCCAATGCCATCGACCACGCCGAGCGTCGACCGGTACGGATTCGGATGGCCGCCGACGAGGACACCGTCGCGGTCACCGTTCGGGACTACGGCGTCGGCCTGCGGCCGGGCGAGGAGAAGCTCGTCTTCAGCCGGTTCTGGCGATCGGACCCATCCCGGGTGCGCCGTTCCGGTGGAACGGGTCTTGGCCTGGCGATCAGTATCGAGGATGCCCGGCTACACCAGGGACGGCTGGAGGCATGGGGTGAACCCGGCAAGGGTGCGTGTTTCCGGCTCACGTTGCCGTTGGTCCGTGGGCACAAAGTGACCACGAGTCCGCTGCCGATGAAACCCATTGCCGCTGAACGCAAAGACCGCAACAGTTCCGCGAAGGCCGCCGATCTGGCGCGCCAGCGCGATCGCGAACCCGCAGGGGAGACCGTGTGAAGCGGTGGCTGACCGTGTTACTGGTCGGCGTGCTGTCGTTCTGCATATCTTCGTTGTCCGGATGCGCGGGCGTGCCGAGTTCATCTGCGCCGCAAGCGATCGGAACCGTCGACCGGCCCGCACCTCCCAGCCTGCCCAAGCCGACGCCTGGCATGGATCCCGATCTGTTGCTCCGCGAGTTCCTCAAGGCCACCGCCGATCCCGGCAACCGGCATCTGGCCGCCAGGCAGTTCCTCACCGAATCGGCGTCGAGCGCCTGGGATGATGCCGGCAGCGCATTGCTGATCGACCGGGTGGTTTTCGTCGAAACCCGGGGTGCTGAGCGGGTTTCGGTCACGATGCGCGCCGATATCCTTGGCTCGCTGTCCGATATCGGAGTGTTCGAAACCGCCGAGGGGGCGCTGCCCGATCCAGGCCAGATCGAACTGGTCAAAACCCCCGACGGCTGGCGCATCGACAAACTCCCCAATGGAGTGTTCCTGGACTGGCAGCAGTTTCAGGAAACCTACAAGCGACACACGCTCTACTTCGTCGACCCCACCGGCAAGACAATGGCACCCGACCCGCGCTACGTCGCCGTCTCCGACCCTGACCAACTCGCCACCGAACTGGTGTCGAAACTGATCATCGGACCGCGTCCGGAGATGGACAACACGGTCCGCAATATGCTCGCGCCGCCGCTGCGGTTGCGAGGGCCGGTGACCCGCGCCGACGGCGGTAAGACCGGTATCGGGCGCGGCTACGGTGGCGCGCGCGTGGAGCTGGAGAATCTGTCGACCACGGACCCGCACAGCAGGCAACTGCTTGCGGCGCAGATCATCTGGACGCTGACGCGCGCCGATATCAAGGGCCCGTATGTCATCAACGCCGATGGCGCCGCGCTTGACGACCGCTTCGCCGACGGCTGGGACACTTCCGATGTCGCGGCCACCGATCCCGGCGCGGCAGACGGGGCGTCGGCCGGTCTGCATTCGCTGGTCGGCGGATCGTTGATGTTCCTGGACGGACAGAAGGCCACTCGGGTGCCTGGGGCCTTCGGTCAGATGCCCGATCAGACGTCGGCGGCGTTATCGCGGGACGGGCATCAGGTGGCCTCGGTGGTGACGTTACGGGCCGGGGCACCGGATATGGCGTCCGCGTTGTGGATCGGCGACAGCGGTGGGTCGGCGGTGCAGGCCGCCGACGGGCGCAGTCTGTCGCGGCCGACGTGGGCGCTCGATCAAGCGGTGTGGTTGGTGGTCGACGGTAATAACGTGGTGCGGGTGATCCGGGAAGCGGCCTCAGGCCAGCCGGCCAAGATTCCGGTCGATTCGACCGCGGTATCAACACGATTCACCGGGGCCATCGCTGATCTGCAGTTGTCGCGTGACGGCACCCGCGCCGCGATGGTCATCGAAGGACAGGTGATTCTCGCCGGGGTCGAGCAGACGCAGGGCGGAGAGTTCGCGCTGACCTATCCGCGACGCCTCGGTTTCGGACTCGGCTCCTCGGTGGTGTCACTGTCCTGGCGCACCGGTGACGACATCGTGGTGAGCCGCAATGATCCGACACATCCGGTGTCGTATGTGAACCTCGACGGGGTCAACTCAGACGGTCCCAGCCGGAACCTGCAGATGCCGGTGACGACGGTGGCGGCCAACCCCTCGACGGTGTACGTCGAGGATCAGCGTGGGGTGAAACAACTTTCGGGTTCCGGCGCCGAAGACGACCAGGCCTGGTCGGAAGTGCGCCCGTTCCTGCTTCCCGGGGCGGCACCGGTGCTACCGGGCTGATCCGTTGGGTTGTCAGGACTGGGCCGGTTAGGCATTGGTGACCACCATGTCGTGATCCGCGGCCTTCCAAGCGGTTTCGAACGTGGCCGTTGACACCTGCTCGTCGGCGCCGTCGTCGGGTCCGCTGTCGTTGAGGTGAACGATGCCGTTGTCGGTGTCCACGCTCGTGACGACCACCGCGTGGTCACCGGTGTTGTGATCGCCGTCCTCACCCCACAACGTCTCGGCGTTCACCGACACGATGACCTTGCGCCCCTGGTTCAGATACTTCTCCAAGGCAGTCATCCCGGTAGGCAGGCCGCCGTCTTCGGCTGAGTAATCATCAGTGTTCGTCGAGCTGATGCCGTAATGCGTCAGCAAGGTCATCTCGTCACGGCTGTCGGTCTTCGACCAGGTCGAGGGGTCGTCAATATCGGTGGCCGGGGTGTACACCGGACCGTTGAAGTAGCGGCTGGGTGTTGCGCCGGCGACTGCGATGATGTCCGCTTCGCTGGGGGTGGTGCCGGTGATCTGACCGACCACGTCGGCGACCGCCATCAGCATGCAGTCATCGAGGGTCTGCTGGCTCCAGTACGGGGTGGCCGAGTCCGCGTCCCCGTATGCGGCGGCATGGCTGGTACCGGCCAGGCCGAGGGCGGCGCCGCCGATCAGAACGGCGATGGTGGTGGTGCGGATGGCGTTACGCATGTCGGGGCTTCCTTTTCCGTTCGGATGTACGAAAGGAAGCTTCGAACGCAGCCCTGGGCGGATCCTTGGCAGGATCTTGGCGCGCGGTCAGGTGAATTGAGCTGACAGAATTTGGTCGCTAGCCTCGCCCATATGGCCGACAGCGGGGGAGAACTCAAGGCGAATCCCGCCGTCCTGGCCGCCAGTTGCGAGGCACTGTCGTCGGCGGCGGATCATCTGCTCGCGCAGCTGAAATCGCTGGACGGCACCGTGACGTCGATGTTGGCGACCTGGCAGGGAACCTCAGGCGGGGCTTATGCGGATATCTGGAACACCTGGCATCGTGGCGCCGACGAGGTGGAAAAGGGTCTGGCGATGATGGCGCACCTGCTGGGCGAGGCAGGCAAAGGCTACGAAGAGCAGGAACAGGCCACGGCGGAGGACTTGCGCGGGGTTTACCGTGGCTGAGCGCTTTGCGGTGGATCCAGAAGCTATCGCGGACGCGGTGGACCGGATGACCGATTTCCAGCACACCGCCGAGGCACTGCTTGCCGAGATCGATACGACGGTCAAGAACCTGCACCTCACCTGGACCGGAGAGGGCGCGGCGAGCCAGGCCGAGGCGCATCAGCGCTGGGTCCGGGGTGCGGCCATGATGCGCGAGGCGCTGGACCAATTGCATAAGGCTGGGGCGGGCGCTCACGGCAACTACACCGATGCCATCGCGGCGAATCAGAAGATGTGGTCCACGTAGGCGATGGCGCCGCTGATCGTTGATCCTGGCGCCCTCGACGGCGCGGGATCCTCGCTGATCGATGTCGGTAAGGGCATCGGTCTGACGCTGTCGACGCTGACCGGGACGCTATCGGGTTGCGGCTCGATGTGCGGTAACGACCCGGTGGGTGAGGCCATGGGGCACGCCTACGACCGGTCGGCTGATGCGCTGCTCAAGGCGACTGCCACGGCGCGCAACAGCGTGGTCAATCTCGGTGATGGCGTGCGGATGTCGGCATTCAACTACTCGGTGGCCGAGGCGCAGTCCGATGTGTCTCGGCGCGCGCAACCGCTGCCTGCGCCGAGTGCGACCGGCAAGATCACGGCATCGTCGGCGCCGTCGTCTGTCGGTGCCGGTGATTCGGCCCCGGCCGGTTTCGAATGGGTCGCCAAGTACATCGGAATGATCTGGCCCAACGGTGATTCCGCCAAGTTGCGTGCTGCCGCCGGTGCTTGGGTGGCTGCGGGAACGCAACTGCTGGTGACCGAGACCAGTGCCGCCGCGCCCTTGGGAGTCGTTGGTGCCCAACAGATCCCCGAGGGGGAGATGATGGGTCAGATGTTCTCGGGGTCGTTGGCGGCGGCCAGTCAGATCATGTCTGCGACGGCCAGTGTGGCCAGCACCCTGAACGCCTACGCCGGACAGATCGACGCCACGCACGCGGCGATCATCGATCTGTTGTCGCGGATCTGCGACCCGATGACCGGGATCAAGGAAATCTGGGACATCATCACCGACGAGGACGAAGACGAGATCAAACAGATCGCCGACGATATCAAGACCGTCGTCGACAGCTTGTCCGCCGAGGCCTCGGCGTTGGCGTCGGAGATTTCGACGACGGTCGGCGCGGTGGAGCATGCTGTTTCTGGGATCGCCAGTGCCGCTGACAAGGAGTGGGATCAGTTCCTGCACGGGACTGATGTCGGTGGGGTGATCAATCAACTCGGCCAGTACGCATCTGGCGCGTGGGGGCGCGGCTTCGACATCGCTGAGGAGACTGTGACCCACGCGTGGGATTACAGCCTGCCTCGGATGGTTCTCGACACTGACGGTTACCTCGATGACGTCAAGGGGCAGTTCGAGGCGGTGGCCCCGTTGGTGGGGTTAGGCGGTGACGGCGCGCCAGGCGTAGCCGACGTGTGGAAACAGCTCGGCAAAGACACGGTGCACTGGGACATGTGGGCCGAGAACCCGGCCAAGGCAGCAGGAATGACGGCGGTCGACCTGGCGAGCATGCTCATCCCCGGTGGGGCAGGGGGCAAGGTCGCCAAAGCCACCGAAGGGCTTGACAATGCTGCGGAGCATCTACCGGCGGTGTTGCCTGATGCGGTGCCGCCGCCAGTGCGGCCGCCCACCCCGGAGATGCCCGGGCCGCGACCGGGTGAGCCCGTGCCAGCACCCGCCCCGCGACCAGCTGAGCCGTCATCGTTGCCGCCAGAGGCTCCGAGGCCGACGTCGCCCACGGAGTCTCGCCCGCCTGCTGGGCCGGCGCCTCATGACGCTCCGTCTGCGACGCCAGCTACAGGCGAGGGTGTGTCCGCTTCTGGTGGGCATGTTTCTGAAGCTGCCCCCGTCCCAGCTTCCAGCCCGAGCCCGGCTGGCCACGGAGTGCCTGAAGCCGCGCCCGGTGCGGGCGCCGGAGCGCCCAAACTTCCTGATCTAGGCGGGATTGCCTCCGCTGCCGGTTCTGCGGGGGAGAACCTGCCGAAGCTACCCGACTTGGGTGGGATGGCGTCCTCGGCGGCCGGCGCAGGCGACGATCTGGTACCGGCTGGTGTGGGCGCACACAGCGCCGAAGCCGCGGGCGAGGCTGCGACGCATGGCTATGGGCCCACTGGTGGGGATGGTTCGGGTTCGGGTGGCTCACACGGACCCGGTAGTGACCGGCCGGGGCACGGCGGTGGGGAAGACGGAGCTACTGGAAGTGGTGACTCCGGAGCGCGAGATAGAGGCGGCGACTCGAGCGGCACCGGCAGTCCCGATGGGGCTGATCCAGGTCGTTCTCAAGATGGCCCCGGGGATCACGAACTCAACGGTGATCGTTCTCCGTTCGATCCACCGCCCGATGGCGAATTTTATCCCCCGGGCAGTTTGCCGTCGTTCCCCGAGTTAAGAGATCTCACTAAAACCGACATTGATTCTGCCTATTACTGGTCGGGGCGTGACGCGAGTGGTGTCGGAGTCGGGCCTGACGGATCCGGTGTAGCTGAACAGATGGCTACGGATGCGCACGCAACCACACTGGAGATGACACTTCAGAAGAACGGCGTAGATCCACTGCCTGTGTGGAATCAGCTGGATCCAGAATCAGTCCGGTTCTGGGAGCAGGCATCTGCAGCCTATGCCGACAACGCCAGCGGGTCGGTGACTGCGGTGATCGGTAGCAGCCTGCGCCCCGGCAATATTTGGGAAACTGTGGAGATAGGGCGGCTGATGGAGAATCCCAATGTAGTCAGAATCGTTCAGGTAGATCCAGATACTGGTACTCAGATAGTAATATTCAGTCGGGAGTAGACTTTTCGAATGGAACCAAACGAGTCAAGCTCAGATATCAACGAGGCTATTGTGATTTTTCTTCGGCGCTACCCCGGGAAAAATACCGAGGAGTTCGACAGTGTATTCGGCGAGAGCGCTTCGTGGATGCTTGGAAAAGTTCGTGAAACACTCGACGAGGCGATGCGAACGGAAGTCAACTGGGATGGATTGAGCCTAATAGAAGGCGGAGAAGCGATGAAATCTATAATGGCCGCACAGCATCCGGAACTCTCCGAAGCCGCACTTGTCGCTCTAGCCCGATACTACACATTCTTAATGCGATAACTGAAACACTTTCCTATTCGACGAGACTGTTCTGGCGGCAGAAATTGCTCGCTGGAAGTAACGCGAACAAGAAATGCCGCAAGAAATCAACAGCAAAGGTGTCGGATACTGAGATATGAAACCGATCTTCATTCGCTTTCCTTCCTTGACAGACTCTGGATGCGAAATCTGTCCAAAATCGACTGATCCTCGACGATCGAAGCCGCACGCTCCTGATCGTCCTGGCGAGCAGTGATGGGAGGGGTGAGACTTCCTCACCCACGCAAATGAGTAGAGAGCTCAGGTAGCGGATGTTGTTTGGACGGAGGTCTGCGAAGACCGCATGTATCTTCGTCCGGATGATTCGCTCGAAATCAATTTTCTAAACGGCGATGCTGCTCAATTTTGATATAAACGACGCGAGAATTCCTGGATACTAGAAGGAGAATAAATAATGGGAGCTGAGTATTTAGAAGCCAAGCAAGCGATGGTCGCAACGTTGTCGAAGGTCGGGTTCAAAATCGACATAGTCCGCGGTTATGTCGAACCCACTCCATTGCTTATCAAGCGCGATATTATTGAAATAGGTTTCCCTGGTCGACCGGGGGCTGATTTGACGTACGTCGGGAGCTGGCAGTGGGATGTCCACGGAAAAGCGAGGGGTACTGAGTTTTTGCAGCGAGCCACCGCTGCCACGTTGAAAGCCATTAAAGCAGGGAAGGCTCGACAATGACTCAGAGTCTTCTAGACGCACTTTTAGCCCTACCCGCGACGCCTGCGATTACTTATCGCGGATCATCTGGGGTCGGGATCAATGCGGCGATCACCCTGCAAAGCGTTTTGCCGACTTCGATTAATCCGCGGGTAGCGAGTGAGAATTTCACGGCGGATCAGCTAGTAGCCATAGTGGCGATTTCGGGGCGGAGCATTGCGCGCTTGTCTCGTCACCCAGACGAAGAGGAAATTGCGCTGCTTCCGGGCACAATCCTTCAGCCGGTCGGCTCGATTGACGTTGATGGCCTGGTACGCCCTCTTGCCCTGCTGGCAGAACCAGGAACCGCTGCCGGATTGCCCGAAGACGCCACTGAGTTGCAAGCCGTCGTGCGGCGCCAGATCGGCACCGCGTTAATGCTTCCTCCCGTCGTCGTTCATTCGCCCGGCCGGTTTACGCCCCGTGGGTAACTCCAGACGCTCCTTCGGCGCTCTCTGGCCTGCCACAGAGAAACGGAGGTGACCGAGTGATGCATACCGTGCTTCGCCGGAGCTCCTCGCGTGGGCGAGCTAGCGATCATCGACGATGCGGTGATCGAAACTGACTTTGCTTGGTGCTTCCTACGGAACCGATCAAAGTGCCGCGAGACGGAACTGAGACAGGTTTGAAGCACCGCCATCAGATAGCGACTCG
The DNA here is from genome assembly GCF_965229105.1 of Mycobacterium sp. Lineage (GTDB taxonomy): Bacteria > Actinomycetota > Actinomycetes > Mycobacteriales > Mycobacteriaceae > Mycobacterium. The sequence goes on along the minus strand of NZ_OZ245858.1, from coordinate 5,471,303 downwards.
ATACAGCCGGGAGTGAGCACATGAATCAAATCGTCATCGCGTTCGACATCGACGGGACGCTGAGGGACAACACCGTCGAGGATCGACTCGTAGCCAACGAACGTATTCGCACCCTGCTGGTCACCCTGGCGAGCATGAAGAACACCAAGATCATGTTGTGGTCAGGCGGCGGCGCCAAGTACGCCCGCCAGGTGGCAGCGGCGATGGCTATCGAGCAGTACGTCGATGTGTACGAGGACAAGGGCTACGGGGGCTACGACGATCAGGGGCATCCGATCTTCCATACGAGATTGAAGCCGGACATCGCGTTCGACGACATCCAGGAGTGCGACCTGGGTGCGCTCAACCTCATTGTCGATGAGACAGGGTTCACCCCTGGCTACGTGCCGCCGGAGCTTCGCGAGTGAGTTTTCCACTATGACAGGGAGATTCGAGACAACACACTTGGGAGTCATCGGTTAGGCACCAGGGTTCGGGTAGAGCCCCCGAGATCCATGCGCACACGCGAAAGTGACCGGAAGGTGAGCGATGGCGACGTTTGTAATTCGTAGTCTCGATCTTGGCCCAACCGACTTCGGGGGTCAGCTCCCCGTTCGTGCCAACATCACGCGCCAGATACCTGGTCCGGATCGCGACGACTACTTGGTCTCAATTCTGGAGCGGCCGATCAAATACCACTATCCAGCAGCCTTTAGCACGACCAGGGCGCAGCACGCCTTTCTCGCCACCGACGAGGACGGTCCGTTCCTATGGGTTTACGCAATCGTCGTCTGTGCGCGCTTGGTCGGAACTCGGTTTCATGCGCGAATGCGGTCGATGCCGATCAATATCGCCTTCGTCATCGACAACACGCTTGGCAACGATGAGCGGTTGGATTTCGGCAAAGTCGAGTTCGCGGCAGTCGGGTTCGCCGACGCGGTCCCCGAACCGACGTCGAGCACTCTCACCGACGGCGAAACGCGGGAGACCCCCTCTGGGCCGCCGAGTGCTCTGTCGCCGCCGCCGAGATTGTCACCAGGGTCGTGAACACCGCCACGCAGCGACCCTCACGGCAATCTCGGCGCAGCGGCACGCAACGGCAAGCAAGCAAGCGGCTCACGCAATGTCGTACCTCACGACCACACTGGCACGCATGCTCGACCTGATTCTCCCGCTGGAATGCGGTGGGTGCGCCGCGCCGTCCACCAGATGGTGTGAAACCTGCAGTGCCGCAATAACTGTCGCCACCGACGAGCCACACCTGACGACGCCAAGGTTGGATCCGGGCGTGCCGGTGTTCACCCTCGGCCGCTACGCAGGTAGCCGCAGACAGGCCATCGTCGCACTCAAGGAGCACGGTCGCACCGACCTCATCGCGCCACTCGCGCATGCCCTGGCGACCGGCATTCACCACCTCCACAGCTGGGGTCTGGTCGACGTCCCGCTGACGGTCGTCCCGGCACCCACTCGTCGCCAAGCCGCACGCCGACGCGGCGGTGATCCCGTCACCCGGATGGCAACCGCCGCGGTCGCCGCCCACCCGGACATTACGGTCGTCGCAGCGCTGCGGATGAAGGCGCTGGTTCGGGATTCGGTCGGACTCAGCACCACCGCAAGGGAACGCAATATCGCAGGTCGGGTGCTTATGACAACTAAGCACTTCCCGGCACGCAGCGACGTCCTCGTGGTCGACGACATCATCACCACCGGCTCGACCGCTCGCGAGTCGGTCCGCGTCCTGCAAACCGCAGGGGCACGGGTGGTGGGCGTGCTCACCCTCGCCGCAGCTTGACGCCGGCGTCATTACACGACTGGACCGCGGTCCATGTAACGGGCGTTGAAAGAACTGGCAACAGGTGTGCGAAAAAGGTGGCACGTTTGGGTGAACGCGGACTACCGTCGGAACCTACGATCCGCGATTCCAACGCGGCGGGCTTCAGCCCTTGAGGCCCCACTTCGGCCGACTGCGGTAGGAGGTGAGTTTTCGACACCTAGCGCCGCGGGGCTGCCCAATTCGATCAGTACTCGGAGCTCTCGGCGCACGTCCTTGATGAGTCAGGCACGCCTCAGCGCGTGCGACGTGCAACAGAATCGAGTTGTCAAGCATGTCAACCCAATCCGTGGATACTGCCCAAACAATGACCCCCTACATCGAACCTGAGAACGAGCACGAAGAGCCGGCTCCCAATGCCGAAGTGGTCGTCAAGGGACGCAATGTCGAGGTTCCTGAACACTTCCGCCTGTACGTCGCCGAGAAGCTTGCTCGTCTGGAGCGCTTCGATCGCACCATCTACATGTTCGATGTCGAACTCGACCACGAAAAGAACCGACGCCAGCGCAAGAGCTGCCAACACGTCGAGATCACCGCGCGCGGTCGCGGTCCGGTTGTCCGCGGCGAAGCCTGCGCCGACAGCTTCTACGCCGCACTCGAATCCGCTGTCGCCAAACTCGAAGCACGGCTGCGCCGCGGTAAGGACCGCCGCAAAATCCACTACGGCGATAAGACGCCGGTCTCGCTGGCCGAAGCCACCGCTCTGACAGCCGACTTCTCCGCTCCCGTCGAAGCGCTCGACGCCGTCGCGTCCGAGATGGATGGCGTGGTCGATGACCACGAACCGGGTCGGGTGGTGCGTACCAAGGAGCACACGGCCAAACCGATGACCGTGGACGATGCGCTCTACGAGATGGAGCTGGTCGGTCACGATTTCTTCCTGTTCCAGGACAAAAGCACCGACCGGCCGACCGTCGTCTACCGCAGACACGCCTACGACTACGGGCTGATCCGCCTGGCCTGACCCAGACCGGTTGCGCCGAGTGTGCAGGTCCTGAGGGGATGGTGACCTGCGCGTTGTCACCAGGACCTGCACACTCGACGCGCCTCCGAGCCACTCAGGGGCTCAGCCGGGCTGAATAAACCGACGTTGGAGGGGTCGCGCCCCGGCGTCACCTAGGATGGGGAGCGCAAGAAACTCCAATCCTGTAGGGGATACATTCGTGCTTTCGAAGTTGCTGCGCCTTGGTGAAGGTCGCATGGTCAAGCGCCTCAAGGGGGTGGCTGACTACGTCAACACCTTGTCCGACGACGTCGAGAAGCTCTCCGACGATGAGCTGCGCGCCAAAACCGATGAGTTCAAGAAGCGCTACGCCGACGGTGAGAGCCTCGATGACCTGATGCCCGAGGGCTACGCCGTCGCCCGCGAGGCCGCGTGGCGAGTCCTGAGCCAGCGTCCGTTCGACGTCCAGATCATGGGCGGCGCCGCACTGCACTTCGGCAACGTCGCAGAGATGAAAACCGGTGAGGGCAAGACCCTGACCTGTGTGTTGCCCGCCTACCTCAACGCGATCTCCGGCGATGGCGTGCACGTGGTGACCGTCAACGATTACTTGGCCAAACGCGATAGCGAGTGGATGGGTCGCGTCCACCGCTTCCTCGGCCTCGACGTCGGCGTGATCCTGTCCGGTATGACGCCTGACGAACGGCGCGTTGCCTACGCCGCCGATGTCACCTACGGCACCAACAACGAGTTCGGCTTCGACTACCTGCGCGACAACATGGCGCACTCGCTCGAAGAGCGGGTGCAGCGCGGACATAATTTCGCCATCGTCGACGAGGTCGACTCCATCCTGATCGACGAGGCCCGGACCCCGCTGATCATCTCGGGCCCGGCCGACGGCGCCTCGAACTGGTACTCCGAATTCGCCCGACTGGCACCGCTGATGGAGAAGGACACCCACTACGAGGTGGACATCCGCAAGCGCACCATCGGCGTGCACGAACTCGGCGTCGAGTTCGTCGAGGACCAACTGGGCATCGAAAACCTCTACGAGGCCGCCAACTCCCCGCTGGTCAGCTACCTGAACAACTCGCTGAAGGCCAAAGAGCTCTTCACCCGCGACAAGGACTACATCGTCCGCGATGGTGAAGTCATCATCGTCGACGAGTTCACCGGCCGCGTGCTGGTCGGACGTCGCTACAACGAAGGTATGCACCAGGCCATCGAGGCCAAGGAACGCGTCGAGATCAAGGCCGAGAACCAGACGCTGGCCACGATCACGCTGCAGAACTACTTCCGGCTCTACGACAAGCTCGCCGGTATGACCGGTACCGCCCAGACCGAGGCGGCCGAGCTGCACGAAATCTACAAGCTGGGCGTGGTCAGCATCCCGACCAACCGCTCGATGGTCCGCAGCGACCAGTCGGACCTGATCTACAAGACCGAAGAAGCCAAGTACATCGCCGTCGTCGACGATGTGACAGAGCGCTTCGAAAAGGGTCAGCCGGTCCTCATCGGCACCACCAGCGTGGAGCGCTCGGAGTATCTGTCTCGGCAGTTCACCAAGCGCAAAGTCCCGCACAACGTGCTCAACGCCAAGTACCACGAGCAGGAAGCCGGCATCATCGCCGAAGCGGGCCGGCTCGGCGCCATCACGGTAGCCACCAACATGGCCGGCCGTGGAACTGACATCGTGCTCGGCGGCAACGTCGACTTCCTCGCCGACAAGCGTCTGCGCGAGCGCGGCCTCGACCCCATCGAGACGCCGGATGAGTACGAAGCCGGCTGGGACGAAGTGCTCACCCAGATCAAAGCCGAAGCCACCGAGGAAGCCACCAAAGTCAGGGATGTCGGCGGCCTGTACGTCCTGGGCACCGAGCGCCACGAGTCGCGCCGCATCGACAACCAGCTGCGCGGCCGTTCCGGACGTCAGGGCGACCCGGGCGAGTCCCGGTTCTACCTCTCGCTTGGCGATGAATTGATGCGCCGGTTCAACGGCGAGACGCTCGAAGCCCTGCTGAACCGGCTCAACCTGCCCGACGACGTCCCGATCGAAGCCAAGATGGTCACCCGCGCCATCAAGAGCGCCCAGACCCAGGTCGAGCAGCAGAACTTCGAGGTCCGCAAGAACGTCCTCAAGTACGACGAGGTGATGAACCAGCAGCGCAAGGTCATCTACGAGGAGCGCAAGCGCATCCTCGAAGGGGAGAACCTGCAGGAACAGGCCCACGACATGCTGGTCGACGTGGTCACCGCCTACGTGGACGGGGCCACTGCCGAAGGCTATTCAGAAGATTGGGACCTGGAGAAGCTGTGGGAGGCGCTCAAGACGCTCTATCCCGTCGGCATCGACCATCACCATCTGATCGATTCCGGAGCTGTCGGTGAGCCCGGTGAGCTCACCCGCGAAGAGCTGCTCGACGCGCTCATCGAGGACGCCAAGGCGGCCTACGCCAAGCGCGAGGCCGATCTCGAAGCGCTTGCCGGCGAAGGCGCCATGCGCCAACTCGAACGCAATGTGCTGCTGTCGGTGATCGACCGCAAGTGGCGTGAGCATCTCTACGAGATGGATTACCTCAAAGAAGGCATCGGCCTGCGGGCCATGGCGCAGCGCGACCCGCTGGTCGAGTACCAGCGCGAGGGCTACGACATGTTCACCGGCATGCTCGATGGTTTGAAGGAGGAGTCCGTCGGATTCCTGTTCAACGTGCAGGTGGAAGCGGCTCCCCAGGCGCCGACGGTGGCCCCGGTGGCCACCCCGGAAGGCCTGGCCGAATTCGCCGCGGCAGCGGCTGCGAACGCGCAGGCTCAGCGCGGCGCCCCGTCCAGCGGGCCCCGGCCCCCGGCTCCTTCAGGATTGCGGGCCAAGGGAATTGAGGACGAGACGTCGGAACCTGCGCTCACCTACACCGGACCGTCCGAGGACGGCGACGCCCAGGTGCAGCGACGCAACGGCGGTGGCGGAGCGCATGCGGCGCAGACCGGCAGCACACGCCGCGAACGCCGGGAAGCAGCCAGGCGCGCGAAGAAGAGCTAGCCGATGTGTAGCGCGACGATCTGCCAGCGTTCACCCCGCACAGTGGCGACGAGACCCACCCGGCAGGCGATCGCGTGCGTGCGTGATCCGCGGGAGTATGACGCCGCCACCTCGTAGGCCAGCTCGCGATCGTCGTGGCTGTCGAGGATGGCCTGCACCCTGACCCGACGCAGGATCGCCGCGGCCGCGGGGTTCGGTGCGGCGCGGGTGAAAGATGCGACGGTGTCGGCGAGCCCACCGGCCAGCAGTGGACGCAGCTGGGTGACCGGTCTGCGTCGGTCGATCACTTCAAGGATGCTGCGCAGTGCCGCGTCGGCGAATGCCGACGCGAGAAGAAATCGTTCCGACGGCGCCGTGGTGGTTGGCCGCGTCACCGCGTGCAGGTGCCGGTCGCGGCTGGCCGGTCGCCGGATCCGCGCTGGCGGGCGTGGTTCGGCACCGATCACCGGTGGCTCGTAATCGACGACAGGCGTGACGCTAGGCCCACGAGATGTGGTGGTAGAGACGGTCATTCGATGCCCTCCAGTGGACGCGACGCAACGGACGGGTCTGCTGGAGATTGGCAGCCGAAGGCCTGATCATGGCATATCTCGGCGCAGCGCGTATGCACCCGCGGTGCGCACTCACAGGTGCTCCGGTTACCGTGGCTTGCGCAGGATTCGTACGGGCGAAGGGGGGACGACGCCGCGATGGTGACTCGGTTGTCGGCCTCCGACTCGTCGTTCTACCAGCTGGAAAACTCCTCCACACCGATGTACGTCGGCTCGCTTTCCATCCTGCGACGGCCGCGTAACGGGCTGAGCTACGACGCACTGCTGGCCACTGTGGAGCAACGGCTGGCGCAGATCCCGCGGTATCGGCAGAAGGTTCGTGAGGTCACGATGGGCCTGTCCCGGCCCGTGTGGATCGACGACCGCGAATTCGATATCACCTATCACATTCGCCGCTCGGCGCTGCCCTCACCGGGTTCGGACGCGCAGCTGCATGACCTGGTCGCCCGGCTGGGCTCACGGCCCTTGGACAAATCGCGACCGCTGTGGGAGATGTACCTCGTCGAGGGGCTGACCAAGAACCGCGTCGCGATCTACACCAAATCCCATCAGGCTCTGGTCAATGGGATGACCGCGCTCGAAATCGGTCACGTCATCGCTGACCGCACACAACGCCCGCCAGAGTTCGGTGAGGACATCTGGATCCCGGCCCGCGAACCGGGAACCACGTCGTTGCTGATCGGTGCGGTGGGGGATTGGCTGTCCCGACCGCGCCAACAGCTCCACGCCGTACAGTCCGCGCTCACCGACGTGGTCACCAACTCCGGTCAACTGGTCGAGGCCGGCCGACGGGTCGCTGATGTCGCCCGCACCGTCGCGCGGGGCACCGCACCGAATAGTCCGCTCAACACCACGGTGTCGCGCAATCGGCGGTTCACCGTGGCCACCGGACGCCTGGAGGACTACCGAAACCTGCGGGCCCGCTACGACTGCGATGTCAACGACGTGGTGCTGGCTGTCGTCGCCGGTGCGCTGCGGAACTGGCTTCTGTCGCGCGGGGAACCGGTCACCCCCACTTCGACGGTGCGCGCGATGGCGCCGATGTCGGTGTACACCTCGCCCGATGGAGATTTGACGGCAACGCGCGGGCAGGCGATCAGTGAGGTGGCACCGTTTTTGATCGACCTCCCGGTGGGAGAGGGCAACGCGGTGGTGCGCCTCTCGCAGATCGCCCACGCCACCGAATCGCACTCGACAGCGGCCACCCTCGTGGATGCGCGCACCATCGTGACACTGTCCGGTTTTGCGCCGCCGACGCTGCACGCGATGGGTATCAGGGTGGCGACCGGCTTCTCCGCCCGGCTGTTCAACCTGCTGATCACCAATGTGCCAGGGGCGCAATCGCAGATGTACATTGCGGGCACCAAACTACTGGAGACTTACGCGGTGCCGCCATTGCTGCACGACCAGGTGCTGGCCATCGGGGTGACCTCCTACTGCGGCATGTTGTATTTCGGGATCAACGCTGACCGTGACGCGATGAGCGATGTCGACGTGTTACCCACGCTGCTACGCGAATCCCTCGACGAGCTATTAGACGCGGCGCAATAAGCCCCTCGGCAGTAACATTCGCCAGATGGCCAAGGGGAAAACAAACGGCGAAATCAAAACAAAGCCGAAGAATAAGATCAAGAAGATCGACAACGACGTCTACGAAGCCGAATTGTTCCGCCTCCAAACGGAATTCGTGAAGCTTCAGGAGTGGGCCCGGCATACCGGGGCCCGCATCGCGGTGGTTTTCGAGGGCCGTGACGCCGCAGGCAAGGGCGGCACCATCAAGCGCATCACCGAATATCTCAGCCCCCGTGTCGCGCGGATCGCCGCTTTACCCGCACCCACCGATCGTGAACGCGGACAGTGGTACTACCAGCGTTATATCGCTCAGCTGCCCTCAAAGGGCGAGATCGTGCTCTTCGACCGATCCTGGTACAACCGGGCCGGTGTCGAGCAGGTCATGGGTTTCTGCACGCCGCAGGAACATACGTTGTTTCTCCGGCAGACCCCGGTCTTCGAGCAGATGCTGCTCGAAGACGGGATCCTGTTGCGTAAGTACTGGTTCTCGGTGTCCGACGATGAGCAACTGCGCCGGTTCAAGTCCCGCATGAACGATCCGGTCCGGCAGTGGAAGCTCAGCCCGATGGACCTGGAATCGATCTACCGCTGGGAGGACTACTCCCGCGCCAAGGACCAGATGATGGTGCACACCGACATTCCGGCGAGCCCCTGGTACGTCGTGGAGTCCGATATCAAGAAGCACGCCCGGCTCAACATGATGGCGCATCTGCTGTCCACCATCGAATACCACGACGTCGAGCTGCCGAAGGTGGAGCTGCCCGAGCGGCCGATCCTGAGCAAGTCCTACGTGCGGCCGTCGCGTTCGTTGTCGACCTATGTCGACGATCACGTGGCCACCTTGATGGGGGATCCGGAGTAGTAGCCGGATATCCTCGGTCCATGCGGGTCTACATCCCGGCGACGCTGGCGATGCTGCAGCAGTTGGTTGCCGACGGTTCGATGTTCCCGGTCAGCGGGACGGCGTTTGCAGTGACACCGACGTTGCGTGAGGCCTATGCCGAAGGTGACGACGAGGAACTCGCCGAGGTGGCGTTGCGCGAGGCGGCGCTGGCGTCAATTCGGCTGCTCGGTTTCGACGACGTTGAAGAGGACGTCAGTGCCGATTCGGCCGAGGGCTTGCCGGTACGCCGAGCGGTACTGGTCGCCGACGTCGAGGGAGCCACCCTGCGGCCCGATCTCGACGACGCGGTGGTCCGGCTCAGCGGTCCCGTCGCACTGTCGGATCTGATCGCCGCCTTCGTCGACACTGCGGCGGCAGAGACCGCGGTGCGCGCGGCGATCAAGGTCATCGACTCGGCCGACTTGGGTGACGAGGATGCAGAACTCATCGTCGGAGACGCGCAGGACCACGACATGGCCTGGTACGCAACGCAGGAATTGCCGTTTCTCCTCGAATTTCTCTGACGGATAGGTACGGCACCGTAAGTTACGGTAGCGTAGGTTCATCATGGCCAAGAACACCATCAAGATCAGCGCCAAGGTCGTCGACACGATCCCCAAGACCGTAGCGGGCGCGGACAAGCACCCCGGCTGGCACGCGCTGCGCACTCTTGCTGCCCGGATCACCACCCCGCTCCTGCCGGACGATTATCTGCAGTTGGCCAATCCGTTGTGGTCGGCACGCGAACTGCGCGGCCGCATCCTCGACGTCCGGCGCGAGACCGAGGACTCCGCGACGCTGGTGATCAAGCCGGGGTGGGGTTTCACCTTCGACTACGAGCCCGGTCAGTACGTCGGTATCGGCGTGCTGATGGACGGTCGTTGGCGGTGGCGGTCGTATTCGTTGACGTCGAGCCCGGTGACCGGCGCCCGCACGATCACGATCACGATCAAGGCGATGCCGGAAGGCTTCCTGTCCAGTCATCTCGTCGGCGGCGTCGCGCCGGGAACCATCGTCCGACTGGCCGCACCGCAGGGCAATTTCGTGTTGCCCGACCCGGCCCCGGCATCGGTGCTGTTCCTCACCGCGGGATCGGGGATCACCCCGGTCATGTCGATGCTGCGCACCCTGGAACGCCGCGATCAGGTCACCGATATCCAGCATCTGCATTCGGCACCCACCGACGATGACGTGATGTTCGGGGCCGAACTGGCCGAATTGGCCAGCAAGCACAAGGGCTATCAGCTGAAGGTTCGGACCACCCGCACACAGGGCCGGCTCGACCTGAATCGCCTCGACGATGAAGTACCCGACTGGCGGACCCGCCAGACCTGGGCCTGCGGTCCCGCGGCGATCCTCGACGACGCCGAGCGGGTGTGGGCGGCCGCGGGGATTGCAGGCAATCTGCACCTTGAGCGGTTTGCGGTGTCGCGGGCCGCGCCGCACGGTACCGGTGGCACCGTCACCTTCGCGCGCAGCGGGAAAACTGTCGTCGCCGACGGCGCCACTCCGCTGATGGATGCCGGCGAACAGGTCGGCGTGCAGATGCCGTTCGGTTGCCGGATGGGGATCTGCCAGTCCTGCGTGGTCGGCCTGGTGGACGGGCACGTCCGCGATCTGCGCACCGGTGTCGAACACGAACCCGGCACGCGGGTGCAGACGTGTGTATCGACGGCCTCAGGCGACTGCGTGCTGGACGTGTGACATTTACTCGCTAGTAACCTACGGCGTCGTAGGTTACGCTATCGTAGGTATAGCAACGGAAGGAGCAGATCAATGGCAGTAACGGACGTTCCCGCGTTTACGCACCTCACTGAGGCTGATATCGAGAGCCTCGCCGTTGAGCTGGATGCCATCCGCCAGGACATCGAAGATTCCCGCGGAGCGCGGGATGCGAAGTACATCCGCCGCACCATCGCCGCCCAGCGTGCGCTCGAGGTGGCGGGCCGGTTGATGCTGGCCGCCAGCTCCAAGCGCTCGGCGTGGTGGGCAGGCACGGCGACATTGGGCGTGGCCAAGATCATCGAGAACATGGAGATCGGCCACAACGTCATGCACGGCCAGTGGGACTGGATGAACGACCCCGAAATTCACTCCTCAAGCTGGGAGTGGGACATGAGCGGGTCCTCCAAGCACTGGCGGTTCACCCACAACTTCATGCATCACAAGTACACCAACATCCTCGGCATGGACGACGACGTGGGCTACGGCGTCATCCGGGTCACCCGCGACCAGAAGTGGAGCCCGTTCAACCTGTACGGGAACCTGCTATTCAACACGCTGTTGGCCATCGGGTTCGAATGGGGAGTCGGGCTGCAGCACCTGGAGTTGGGCAAGATCTCCAAGGGTCGTGACGACCGCGCCGCCACCATGGTGCGGGTGCGCGAGTTCGGCCTCAAGGCGGGCCAACAGCTCGCCAAGGATTACGTCGCCTACCCGGCGCTGACTGCGTTGTCTCCGTGGGCCACCTACGGATCGACGTTGAAGGCCAATGCGGTGGCCAACGTGATCCGCAACGTCTGGGCCAACGCCGTGATCTTCTGCGGTCACTTCCCCGACGGTGCCGAGAAGTTCACCAAGACCGATATGGTCGGCGAAACCAAGGGCCAGTGGTACCTGAGGCAGATGCTTGGTAGCGCGAACTTCGACGGTGGCTGGCTGTTGCGGTTCATGAGCGGCAATCTCTGCCACCAGATCGAGCATCACCTGTTCCCGGATCTGCCCAGCAACCGGTATCACGAGATGTCGTTCCGGGTCAGGGAAATCTGCGACAAGTACGACCTGCCGTACACGACGGGATCCTTCCTGCTGCAATACGGCAAGTCATGGCGCACCATCGCCAAATTGTCGCTGCCGGACAAGTACCTGCGCGATACCGCAGACAATGCACCCGAAACCCGCAGCGAGCGGATGTTTTCCGACCTCGGCGCCGATTTCGCGACGACAGACCCCACCACCGGGCGTCGGCGCGGACTCAAGTCCGCCATTGCCGCGGTCCGAAAGTGGCGGGGCGCCAAGCAGGTCGCCAGCAGCGGCGAACTGGCTGCCTGACCAAGAACTGAAAACCAAAGCGGGCCTGCGCATTGCGCAGGCCCGCTTTGTATATTGCGGTCAGGACGGCACGTAATCGAACGTGTCAGGGTTCGGTCCGGTGCGACCCGGCTCACCCTTGTCCAGGTCCGAGAGCGCGTCGATATCGGCATCGCTCAGCTCGAAGTCGAAGATCTCGAAATTCTCCTTGATGCGTTGCGGTGTCACCGATTTCGGGAAGATGATATCGCCGCGCTCGATGTGCCAGCGCAACACGACCTGGGCCGGGGACTTGCCGGTCGCCGAGGCGATCCGCTCCACCACCGGGTCGTCGAGGACCGCACCCTGGGCGATCGGGGACCAGGCCTCGGTCAGAATGCCGTGCTCGGCGCCGTAGGCCCGGACCTCTTCGTTGGTGAAGTACGGATGTACCTCGATCTGATTGACTGCCGGCACCGTCTCGGTCTCGGCGGCCAGCCGGGACAGGTGCGGCGCCTGGAAATTGGAGACACCGATGCTGCGGGCCCGGCCGTCCTTCTTGAACTCCTCCAACACCTGCCAGGTCGAGACAAAGTCGCCGTCGTACAAGGTCGGCAGTGGCCAGTGGATCAAAAACAGGTCCACATAATCGAATTCGAGCTCTTTGAGGGTCTGGTCGAACGCCCGGCGCGCGTCATCGGGCTTGTGGAAACCGTTGTTTAGCTTGCTGGTGACGAAGACGTCGGCGCGAGCCAGGCCGGAATCGCGGACGCCCTGCCCGACGCCCTTCTCGTTCTGGTACATCTCGGCGGTATCGATGTGGCGGTAGCCGATGTCCAGCGCCTGCTTGACTGCGCCGGCGGTCTCGTCCGGTTTGACCTGGTAGACACCGAAACCGAGCTGCGGGATCTGCGATCCGTCGTTCAGCGCAATCGCGGGGGTATTGCTCACTATGGAACTTCCTCACTGTGGGGTTGAACTGGCACTAGATGGCGTGCCCTGCCGGACCTCAGAACAAACACGGGTTGGGCCGTCAGGATTCCGGCGGACGATTTGTATGCGCTGATTCCCCCTCCTTCAACGCGCCGAGCAGTCGGCGGGCCGCGGCGACCCGGCCCGCGGCGGGGCCCGTCAATGCGTCCAGCGCGCATTCCGGATCGGCGGGCGGACCCATATGGCCGCAGCCGCGGGGGCATTCGCTAATCACCTCGGCCAGATCGGAGAACGCCAACAGCACGTCGTCGGTTTCGATGTGCGCCAGACCGAACGATCGCACGCCGGGGGTGTCGATCACCCAGCCGCCGCTGAGTAGCGGCAGGGCCACCGACTGGCTCGAGGTGTGTTTGCCTTTGCCGACACCGGAGACGACGCCAATGGCGCGCTCGGCAGCCGGAACCAGACGGTTCACCAGTGTGGATTTCCCCACCCCGGAATGGCCGAGCAGTACGGTCAGCTGGCCCGATACCAGGGGCTCGACGACGTCGAGGGGATCTTCACGACCGGCGGTGGCGATGGTGATATCAAGACCGGCGAACTGTGCGGCGAACGGCTCAGCGGGTGCGAGGTCCGATTTCGTCAGGCAGAGAATGGGTTTCAGTCCGCCGGCATAGGCGGCGATCAATGCGCGCTCGACGAAACCTGTCCGCGGCGGTGGGTCGGCCAGCGCCACCACGATGAGCAGCTGATCGGCGTTGGCGACCACCACCCGCTCGGTGGGATCATCGTCGTCGGCCGTGCGGCGCAACACTGTTCGGCGTTCACCCCGGCGGACAATTCTTGCCAGTGCGTCGGGCCGGCCCGACAGATCGCCGACGATATCGACATCATCGCCGACGACGATCGGTGTGCGGCCCAATTCCCTTGCGCGCATGGCAGTTACCGGCTGTGTCGGGTCACCGTCGAGCACACAGCCCCACCTGCCGCGATCAACTGTCACCACCATCGCCGTTTGGGCGTCGGCGTGCCGCGGCCGGGTCTTGGTCCTGGGCCGCGAGCCTTTGCCCGGTCTGATCCGGACATCGGATTCGTCGTAGTCGAGACCGCTCAAATCTGGCCCGTCAACATCTCTGCCCACAGCTGCGGGAACTCGGGCAGCGTCTTGGAGGTGGTCGCGATGTCATCGACCTCGACGCCGTCCACCCGCAGTCCGATGATCGCACCCGCCATCGCCATCCGGTGGTCGGCGTAGGAATGCCAGGTTCCCGGGTGCAACGGTTCAGACGTGATGAGCAGTCCGTCTTCGGTCTCTTCGCAGCTGCCGCCGAGGCCGTTGATTTCGGTGCTCAGCGCCGCCAAGCGGTCGGTTTCGTGGCCGCGTAGGTGGGCGATACCGCGCAGCCGCGATACCGAGCCGGGTGCAGCGAGAGCCGCCAGCACGGCCACGGCCGGTGCCAGCTCTCCGACGTCGTGCAGGTCGACATCGAAACCGCCGTAGCGGGGTGACCCTTGCACCTCCATATGCAGATCCGCTTGGGAGACAGTCGCATCCATCAGGCCCAGGATGCCGAGGATGGTCCCAGCCGGTTGCAGGCTCGGTGACGGCCAGCCGGTGACGCGCACCGAGCCGCCGGTCACCACCGCCGCCGCGAGGAACGGCACGGCATTGGACAGGTCGGGTTCGACTTCCCAGTGTCTGGCGGCGATCAGACCGGGTGCGACTCGCCAGCGGTTGGCCGTCGAATCATCGACATCGACGCCCGCTTGGCGCAGCATTGCCACCGTCATCGAGATATGCGGAGCCGAGGGCACCGAGGTTCCGGTGTGCTGCACGGTCAACCCGTCGGTGAACGCCGCGCCCGTCAACAGAAGTGCGGAGACGAACTGCGAGGACGACGACGCGTCGATCTCGACGGTGCCGCCCCGGACTGATCCAGTGCCTCTGACCGCAAACGGCATCGCATCACCGTCGATCGTCACCCCGAGTGTGCGCAACGCGTCCAGCAGGGGAGTGATCGGCCGGGTCCTGGCCTGTTCGTCGCCATCGAATTCGACGACCGACTCGCTGAGGGCGGCCACCGGTGGAACGAAGCGCAGCACCGTGCCCGCCAGCCCACAGTCCACCCTGGCACCCGCACCGGGGGAGAGCCGACCGGACACCACCAGTTCGGAGCTGTCCCCGGTGATATCGAGACCGAGGGTGCGCAGCGCGCCGATCATCAGGTCGGTATCGCGGCTGCGCAGGGCGCCGGTGATCGTCGAACTGCCCTGGCCCTGCGCGGCGGCCAGCGCGGCGAGCACCAAGGTGCGGTTGGTCAGCGATTTCGAGCCGGGGACCGCGACGGTGGCATGAACGGGCGTGGGAGTGCGGGGCGCCATCCACGCCTTGAGGTCGGTCACGGCTCCATCCTGCCTTGTCGGGACCTTCTGGAACCATGGCATCCATGTGTGGACGATTCGCGGTCACCACCGACCCCGCTCTGCTGGCCGAGAAGATTGCGGCCCTCGACGAGATCACGGCGGCAGCGGCGTCGGAAAAGAAGGACGCGCCCGGGCCCAACTACAACGTGGCGCCCACCACCACCATCAGCACCGTCGTCAAACGTCATACCGAACCGGAGGACGAGTCGACGCGTCGGCTCCGCGCGATGCGCTGGGGGTTGATCCCCGCGTGGGCCAAAACCGGACCGGACGGCAGGCCGGACGGTAAGGGGCCGCTGCTGATCAACGCCCGCGCCGAGACGGTGACCACCTCACCGGCGTTTCGCAGTTCGGCCAAGAGCAAGCGCTGTCTGATTCCGATGGACGGCTGGTACGAGTGGCGGCCCAACGGCGAACTCGCATCCGGCAAGAAGGCGAGCAAGACACCGTTCTACATGTACGCCGGAGACGGTGAGCCGCTGTTCATGGCCGGTCTGTGGTCCACCTGGCGGCCCTCGAAAGAGGCTCCGAAGGACAGTCCACCGCTGCTGAGCTGCACCATCATCACCACTGAGGCGGCCGCTCAGCTCGCTGATATCCACGACCGGATGCCGCTGACCATCAGCAAGGCGAACTGGGACGCTTGGCTGGACCCGGACGCCCCGATCGACGAGGGCCTGCTGCGCGGGCATGGCGACCTGGACCGCATCGAGATCCGCGAGGTATCCCGGTTGGTCAACAGCGTGCGCAATAACGGACCGGAGCTCATCGAGCCCGCCGCGCCGGAACCTGAGCAGGGCGTTCTGCTGTAGCGCTGACCTACGCCATGGTGAGTATCTGCGGCGGCCCTTCGGTGATCGCAATCGTGTGCTCGCTGTGCGCGGTGCGTGAGCCGTCCGCAGAACGGATGGTCCACCCGTCGGGGTCGTAGACGATCTTGTCGGTGCCTGCGGCGAACCACGGTTCGAGCGCCAAGGTCAGCCCGGGACGCAGCTTCAGCCCGCGCCCGGCACGTCCGGTGTTCGAGACGTGCGGATCTTCATGCATGGTGCGGCCCAGCCCATGGCCGCCGAACTCGGTGTTCACCAGATACCCGTAGTCAGCTGCCACTGAGCCGATCGCCGCCGAGATGTCGCCGAGACGATGTCCCGGCACTGCCGCGGCGATACCCGCCGCGAGGGCTTGCTCGGTGGCAGCGATGAGTCGCTGATCCTCGGCTCGCGGGGTGCCGACGATGATGCTGCGGGCCGAATCGGCGACCCATCCGTCGATGGAGACGGCGATGTCCATGCTCAGCAGGTCACCGTCGGCCAGCACGTAGTCGTGCGGCAACCCGTGGAGCACTGCGTCGTTGACCGACAGGCAGATGACGTTGCGGAACGGGCCGCTGCCGAATGATGGCGCGTAATCCCAGTAGCAGGATTGGGCGCCGCGTTCGGTGATCAGTGCGCGGGCGCGGTTTTCGAGGTCGAGCAGATTCACACCGGGCCGGGCGCGACCAGCCAGATCGTCGAGCAGGCCGGCGATGAACGAGCCGGTCGCGCCCATTGCTGCGATCTCATGCGAGGTCTTCAGTTCCAACACCCGTCATCACTCCTCTGCCATCATCGACCGGTATGAAAATACCAGCCTAGCGGAGAAGGCGGTATTTTCATACCGCGTCGAGGTAGGCTGACCCGATGGTTCGTCTCCCGCTGAACGCAGAACAACTCGCCGCCGGTAAGCGCCTCGGCGAGCAGCTCCGGACTGCCAGGGGCACCCGCACCCTCGCCGAGGTGGCTGAGGCGGCGTCAATCTCACCGGAGACGTTGCGCAAGATCGAAACGGGCCGGCTGGCGACCCCGGCATTCACCACCATCGCCGCGCTGGCCCGTGTCCTTCCGCTCTCGCTCGACGAACTCGCCGACATCTGCTTGGCGCGTATCGACTTTCAGCACACCGGTTAACGCTGGACGTATCCCGGCGGGTTCGGGGTCTCCACCCACAGGTCGACTCCGAGCTCTGAGCCCGGGATGCAGTCGTAGACCGACAGGTCCGTCACCCCGGACTCGACCAGCACGTCCTCACACAACACCGCGTTGCCGGTGTACTCGCGGGCCGGCTTGTTGAAGATGACGTAGGCCGCGTCGGAGTACACCTCCGGTTTGCGGGCCCGCCCCATCGCCTCGTCACCGCCGAGCAGGTTCTGCACT
Source organism: Mycobacterium sp. (assembly GCF_965229105.1). Classification (GTDB taxonomy): domain Bacteria; phylum Actinomycetota; class Actinomycetes; order Mycobacteriales; family Mycobacteriaceae; genus Mycobacterium. The sequence continues at coordinate 5,453,949 of NZ_OZ245858.1, read as the reverse complement.
GCGGCCGTCGCCACCATCGTGCGGGGCCACAGGGTGTTCGACGCGATACCGTCGGCGCGTAGATCCTCGGCCATCCCGAGTCCGCACAGCGTCATACCGAACTTGGCCATCATGTAAGCCGTTGGCTTGAGCCATTTCTGATCCAGCAGGATCGGCGGCGACAGCGTCAGGATGTGCGGGTTCTCCCGGCCCTTCATATGCGGGATGCAGGCGGCCGAGACTGCGTAGGTTCCGCGCACGTTGATGCCGTTCATCAGGTCGAAGCGTTTCAGCGGTACCTCGGTGATCGATCCCAGGTTGATCGCCGAGGCGTTGTTGACGCAGATGTCGATGCCACCGAATTGTTCGACGGCTTTCGCGACGGCGCCGTCAACGGAGTCGCCGTCGCGAATATCACCGACGATCGGCAGCGCCTGGCCGCCGGCGTCCTCGATCTCTTTGGCCGCGGTGTAGATCGTGCCCTCGAGCTTGGGGTGCGGCTCGGCGGTCTTGGCGATCAACGCGATATTGGCGCCGTCGCGGGCGGCGCGTTTGGCGATGGCCAGGCCGATGCCGCGGCTCGCTCCGGATATGAACATGGTCTTGCCATTGAGGGACATAGTTCGCACCCTAAACCTGCGCTAGCCCGCAGAGATATCCGCCGTCACCGCACGGGTCAGCGTGATCAGGTCACCGGGCGCCACCGCGATCTCCAGGCCCCGTTTACCGGCGCTGCACAGGATGCGGTCCCACGCCAAGGCCGACGAGTCGATGACAGTGGGCAGCGTCTTGCGCTGACCCAGCGGCGAAATACCGCCCAGCACATAGCCTGTCGACCGCTGCGCGGCCGCGGGGTCGGCCATCGCGGCCTTGGCAACGCCGAGCGCGGCGGCCGCGGATTTCAGCGACAGCTTGGCAGGGACGGGCAACACCGCCACCGCTAATCCGTTGGGAATCGCCACGATCAAGGTTTTGTAGATCTGCTCGGGACGCACCCCGGCGGCGACGGTGAGTGCTTCGACGGCTTCGTCACCGAAGGCTTGACTGCGGGGATCGTGCTGGTAGCCCAGGACGGTGTGCGGGATGTTCGCGGCAACCAGAGCCGCGATCGCCGGGGTCGCCGCTCGTGCCACCGACACAGGGTATCCGGAGCTCGACGGGATCCAAGCCGGGAAATAGCCCGGTGGTAAACGCTGTTAAACACATCAGTCGCAACCCGCAGGAGTGGGTTTGTCAGTAACGGCCTTAGGATTGAAAGACAGGGGAGTCTGGTGTCGACGGTGTGCCTGGAGCGTTCAGTGGCAGTGACGTCATTGACGTTGTTGCCGCAGCCGGCGTTCATCGGGTCTGCCCAGACAGAAGGGACTGTGTCTTTCAAGATGGCCGACATCGATGGCGTGACCGGTGTGAGCGTTGAAGAACCACCTCCACCGATAGAGACTGACAGTGAGCTGACCTCGCGATTTGAGCGCGATGCCATACCGCTACTCGATCAGCTCTACGGTGGTGCGTTGCGCATGACGCGCAATCCGGCAGACGCCGAGGACCTGCTGCAGGAGACCATGGTCAAGGCTTACGCCGGCTTCCGGTCGTTCCGCGAAGGCACCAATCTCAAGGCGTGGCTGTATCGGATTCTGACGAATACCTACATCAACAGTTACCGCAAGAAGCAGCGGCAGCCGGCGGAATACCCGACCGAAGAGATCACCGACTGGCAGCTGGCGGCCAACGCCGAGCACACCTCGACTGGTCTGCGCTCAGCCGAGGTGGAGGCGCTGGAGTCACTGCCGGATACCGAGATCAAGGCCGCCCTGCAGGCGCTGCCAGAAGAGTTTCGGATGGCGGTCTACTACGCCGACGTCGAAGGTTTTCCCTACAAGGAGATCGCCGAAATCATGGATACACCGATCGGGACGGTGATGTCCCGGCTCCATCGAGGCAGGCGCCAGTTGCGTGTCTTACTCGAAGACGTCGCCAAGGAACGCGGTTTTCTCCGCGGCCATCAACTAGACGAGCCTGAGGAGGTGTCGTCGTGAGCACCGAAGAGAACTGGAAGCCTCCAGTAGGCCCCGTCGATCCTGACCACCCTGAATGTGCGGCAGTTATCGCGGAGGTGTGGACCCTGCTCGACGGTGAATGCACTGCGGAGACTAAGCAGAAGTTGCAGCACCATCTCGACGAATGCCCGACATGCCTGCGGCATTACGGGGTCGAGGAGCGGATCAAGACATTGGTTGCCACCAAATGCAGTGGCGAGAGGGCCCCTGACGGCCTGCGACAGCGGTTACGGCTGGAGATCAGCCGCACCACCATCATCAGGGGTTAAAGCTCAGCTCAGGCGTTGGGACGCTTGCCGTGGTTGGCCTTGCTGTGCTTACGATCGCGCTTCTTACGGCCACGCTTAGCCATGGGGTACCTCCAAGTTGAGTGAAATATTGCTTCGGCCGCACCGGCGGGCGGTAGCGAGCACCTCTACAAGTGTCTCACGCACGAGATGGTGCTCGATCCACTCGCCCTTATGGTTCGATACAGGGGCAGTCTGGAGCTTCGCAGGTGCGATGGAACAGAACCCGGAACAAAAGGGGTGAAGATGGCCGAGGATGTTCGCGCCGAGATCGTGGCCAGCGTGCTTGAAGTGGTGGTGCATGAAGGCGATCAGATCGGCGAGGGTGACACCGTCGTCCTGCTGGAGTCCATGAAGATGGAGATTCCGGTGCTGGCCGAGGTGGCGGGCACCGTGACCGAGGTCAGCGTCTCCGTCGGTGACGTCATCCAGGCCGGCGACCTCATTGCCGTGATCAGCTAGTTGGCCGATGTCCACCCTCGGTGATCTCCTCGCCGAGCACACGATTCTGCCGGGTAGCGCGGTCGATCATCTGCACGCCGTGGTCGGTGAATGGCAGCTGCTGGCCGATCTGTCCTTCGCCGATTACCTGATGTGGGTGCGCCGCGACGACGGTGCTCTGGTGTGTGTGGCCCAGTGCCGGCCGAACACCGCCTCGACGGTGCTGCTCACCGATGCAGTGGCCACCGTCTCCGCCTCTGAAGATCTGCCGCTGGTTGCGGCGGCCTTCCAGTCTGGTGCGATCGGGCGCGAGGACGATGCGGGCAGGCAGTTCGCGATCAGCAAGTCCGGCTTGAATGTCGAGGCTGTGCCGGTACGGCACGACAACAACGTGGTGGCCGTCCTCACCCATCAGACCGCGCTGGCCGCGATGCGTAAATCCAGCCCGTTGGAGATCGCCTATTTGGACTGCGCGGGCGATCTGGTCCACATGCTTTCCGAGGGCACATTCCCCAACGTCGGCGATCTCGCGATGTCGCGGTCAAGCCCCAGGGTCGGCGATGGTTTCATCCGTCTGGATGTGACGGGCGCGGTGGCGTACGCCAGCCCGAACGCGCTGTCGGCGTATCACCGGATGGGCCTGACCTCTGAGTTAGAGGGGCACAACCTGGTGGCAGTCACCCGACCGCTGATCTCCGACCCGTTCGAGGCCCAGGAACTTGCCGCACACGTCCGCGATTCATTGGCCGGCGGGTCCAGCATGCGGATGGAGGTCGACGCCGGCGGGGCCGCGGTCCTGCTGCGTACGTTGCCGTTGGTGGTGCATGGCAGCCCCGTCGGCGCGGCAGTGCTGATTCGAGACGTGACCGAGGTCAAACGTCGGGACCGGGCGCTGTTGTCCAAGGACGCCACCATCCGCGAGATCCATCACCGGGTCAAAAACAACCTGCAGACGGTCGCTGCACTACTGCGCCTGCAGGCGCGGCGCACCAATAACGCCGAGGGTCGTGAGGCGCTGATCGAATCGGTGCGGCGGGTCTCGTCGATCGCCCTGGTCCATGACGCACTGTCGATGTCGGTGGACGAGGAAGTAAACCTCGACGAGGTGATCGACCGGATCTTGCCGATCATGAATGACGTCGCCTCGGTGGACGCGCCGATCAAGATCACCAGGGTGGGAGCGCTCGGCGTGCTCGACGCCGACCGGGCTACCGCACTGGTCATGGTGATCACCGAACTGGTGCAGAACGCCATCGAGCACGCTTTTGACCCGGTGACCAAGCAGGGCTGCGTCGTCATCAGGGCGGAACGGTCGGCGCGCTGGCTCGACGTCGTCGTCCACGATGACGGTAAGGGTCTGCCCGACGGTTTCAGCCTGGAGAAGTCCGACCGGCTCGGCCTGCAGATCGTGCGCACCCTGATTTCTGCCGAACTGGACGGCTCACTGGGAATGCACGATCTGGCTGCCGGCGGTACCGATGTGGTGCTCCGGGTACCAATTGGCCGACGCACGCGACTTGCGGCGCAATAACACCGAAGTGTGCGCAAAGTAACGGCCCCGACAAATGTCGGGGCCGTTACTGTGAATTCGTTTGCGGTCTTTAGACTCCGCTACGTGCCTTTGTTCGGGCGTTGCGGCGCTTAAGTGCACGCCGCTCGTCTTCGCTCATACCGCCCCAAACGCCGGCGTCCTGACCTGACTCCAACGCCCAGCTCAGGCACTCAGTGGTGACCGGGCAGCGATTGCAGACAAGCTTCGCATCAGCAATCTGCGCGAGCGCCGGACCGCTATTCCCGACCGGGAAGAACAGCTCCGGATCCTCGTCGCGACAGACCGCCTTGTGGCGCCAATCCATGGGACATACTCCTTAACTGTGTGCGCAGCAAGGCGCACCTGTTTTTGTGTGTTCGGCTGTTAACTCGTGCGTACCAAATGTTTCTGCACTGTTGCATCTGATCGTTTCACAGGCAGAACAGAAGTCAAGAGCGCGAGTTAACACGTGTGCAATGTCACTAGCGAGGTCCGTTTCCGAAGCCCTCATTCGTTTGTACTACACTGAACCCACCTACGCCCTTAATTACTCAAGGTAACTTCATCGCTGCAGGTCAATAGGGGTCTTTGTGGGAGGCGCAACCACGTCCAACGCGGCGGGAACAGCGCGGAACGTCATCTCATCCCGCAAACCGACGTAGTCGCCGTCGATCTGAGTGGCCACCGGCGTGTCGCTCGTCACCCGCACATAGTCGACATCGTCTTCGCGGATGAGGTGCTTCGCCTTCAACTTCGGTTTCTTGGCCAACATCTGCCTCACCAGCCCCAGATTTCGCCAGATGCTCATGCTCGTGGTGGCAAACACCCCAAGCCCGCCCTCGAAGGTGCAGTCGGGATTCGTCCAGACCGGGCGCGTGTTCGCGTACGTCCATGGGCTGGCGTTGGAGACGAAGACAAAGTGCACGCCCGGGATGGGCTCTCGACCCTTCAGGTGCAACGTCAGCGTGGGGGCGCGACGGGCGCTGCGTAAGACGGCGGGCACGGCCAGGGAGATGTAGCTGGCCGCGGTGACGCCCTTCTGCTTACGGCTGCGCTTCCGCTGCGCTTCAACCTTGCCCACCACTTCGCCGTCGACGCCGAGGCCCGCGGTGAACACGCCCCACCGCTCGCCGCAGTCCATCAGCGCGATCTGGCGCCAGGTGCGGTTGCGCTGGTAGTCGCTGAGCAGGTCGATCAGCAGGTTGGTGGCCAGGATGGGGTCCTGCGGGATGCCAAGCGAGCGGGCGAATACGTTGGCCGATCCGCCGGGCACCACGGCGACCGCGGGCACGTGACCCAGCGGAAGCGGGCCCGGTCGGCCCAACAGGCCGTTGACCACTTCGTTCACGGTTCCGTCGCCGCCATGCACGATGATCACGTCGACGCCGTCTCTGACGGCCTGCTCGCCGATCTCGATGGCATGCCCGCGATGGTTGGTGTGTTCGATGGAGAGGCTGACTCGGCTCTCGAGCGCGTGGGCGAGGAGATCTCGCGTGGCGGCGGTCGTCGAGGTGGCATTGGGATTCACAATCAGCACGGCGCGCACGAGGACCCAGCCTATCGGGCTCCGGGTGCGGTCAGCTGAATGCGATATCGAGGCGTTCGGCGAGCGCGGCCGCGTTGATGCCGAACGTTTCCACCACACGCACCGGACGCTGACCGGTGCGGTCGATATCGAAGACCGCGCACTCGGTGTACACCCGTGACACGCAGCGCAGTCCCGTCAAGGGGTAGGTGCAGGAGCGCACCAGCTTGGCGGTGCCGTCCTTGGTGAACAGGTTCATCATGACGAAGACCCGCTTGGCGCCGATCGCCAGGTCCATCGCCCCGCCGACGGCGGGGATGGCATCCGGTGCGCCGGTATGCCAGTTGGCCAGGTCGCCGTACTCGCTGACCTGGAATGCGCCGAGCACGCACACATCCAGGTGGCCGCCGCGCATCATCGCGAACGAGTCAGCGTGGTGGAAGTAGGAGGCGCCAGGGGTTTCGGTCACCGGGATCTTGCCCGCATTGGTCAGATCGGGGTCGACCTCGTCACCTGATGCGGCTCGGCCCATGCCGAGCATCCCGTTTTCGGTGTGCAGCACCACGCCCGCGTCAGGGGCCAGGTGATCGGCCACCAGCGTCGGTTGGCCGATCCCGAGGTTCACATACGACCCGTCGGGGATATCGCGCGCGATGACGGCAGCCAGTTCGTCACGGTCGAGAAACCCGCGGTCCAGATGTTCGACAGTGGTCAGGGCCGACGTGCTCATGAGGCGATCTCTTCGGATTGGTCTGCGGCCGGGGTGGTGCTGCTGGACAGGTCCAGAATGCTGTCGACGAAGATGCCCGGGGTGACCACGGTTTCCGGGTCGAGGCTGCCGGTGTCGACGACCTGGGAGACCTCGACGATGGTCAGTTCGGCGGCGGTCGCCATCACCGGCCCGAAGTTGCGGGCAGTCTTGCGGTACAACAGGTTTCCGGCACGGTCGCCGATGTGGGCACCGATCAGCGCGACATCCCCGCGGATCGGGTATTCCAGCACATAATCCCGGCCGTCGATGGTGCGGGTCTCTTTTCCTTCGGCCAACGGGGTGCCGACGGCGGTGGGGCAGAAGAACGCGCCGATCCCAGCGCCGGCCGCCCGGATGCGCTCAGCGAGATTGCCCTGGGGCACCACCTCGAGGTCGATCTTGACCGCCCGGTAGAGGCCGTCGAACACATACGAATCGGACTGCCGGGGAAAGGAACACACCACTTTGGCGACCCGGCCCGCCGCGAGAAGTGCGGCCAGGCCGGTATCGCCGTTGCCCGCGTTATTGCTGACGATGGTCAGGTCGGTCGCACCCTGGGCGATCAGGGCGTCGATCAACGTTGTCGGCATCCCGGCCATCCCGAATCCGCCGACGAGAATCGTTGCACCGTCGGCAATTCCGGCTACTGCTTCGCCTGCAGATTGATAGATGACGGTGCGGCTCATGAGGGCGCTCCAGGCTGGGGGGCTTTGTGATCCCGGTCGTACTCGGCCAATACGTCGTTGGCGATCCGGAACGCGGTGTTGGCGTCCGGCACGCCGCAGTAGATGGCGGTCTGCAGCAGAAGTTCTTTGATCTCGTCGGTGGTCAACCCGTTGCGGCGGGCGGCGCGCAGATGCATCACCAGTTCGTCGTGATGTCCGCGGGCGACCAGCGCTGTCAGGGTGATCAACGACCGGCTGCGACGATCCAGCCCGGGCCGGGTCCAGATGGTGCCCCAGGCATACCGGGTGATCAGGTCCTGAAAGTCGGCGGTGAACTCGGTGGTGGCCGAAACCGCTCGGTCCACGTGGGCGTCGCCGAGCACCGCACGGCGCACCGCCATCCCGTCGACCAGCGCGTCCGAACCGATGCGGCCGCCGATCAGGTCCGCGACGCGGTCCGGGGCCTCGGCGGGGGCCAGGTGCCCGACGCTGTCGAGCACGATGACCCGACCGTCTTTGACGCCAGTGGCGATGCGCTGCAAGCTATCCGGCGGTGTCGGTATGTCGTCGGCGCCTGCGATGCACAACACGGGTGTGCTGATCTCGGCCAGCCGGGCGGTGACATCGAACTCGGCCAGGGCCGCGCAGACCGTCGCGTAGCTGTCGTCGTCGGTATCGCGAAGTGCGGCCAGCAGCGCCGTGCTGACCTCGGCCGCACGGTCCGGGAAACCGGGAGCGAACCAGCGTTGCGGTGTCGCGGCCATCAGCGCTTCGGTGCCCGACGCGCGAACGGTCTCGGCGCGTTCCCGCCAGCTGTCGGCCGTACCGATCTGCGCGCCGGTGCACAGCAGGGTGGCTGCGCTGACGCGGTGGGGGGCGTCGAGCATGAGCTGCAGTCCGACGCAGCCCCCGACGGAGTCGCCGGCGTAGTGGAAGGTGGCGCCAGGGCGCAGCTCGTCGACCAGCGCCAGCACGCCGGCGGCCAGATCGGCGATCGAGAATCCCGTGGCGGCGGGTGCGCCGCCGTGACCGGGCAGATCCCAGGCGATCACCCGGAAGCCTCCGGCGAGTCGTCGGGCTGCGGTGCCCCACAGCGTGCGTGCCGAGGTACCGAGCGACGGCCCGAGCAGCAGCAGGGGCGCGCCCTGCGGTCCGCCGAAATCGGTCCCGGTGATACGCACGTTCACTGTGATTCCTTCAGTTGGTGGCGGGCCCGGTGCAGGACGCCGTCGATGATCATGTCAGAGGCGCCCAGATAGCTCGAAGCCGTTGCCCGCCCGGTCAGTTCGCTCATCGAGCGTTGCTCAGCCAGTAGGCCGTGTGCGGCGTTGAGGTTGGCTGCGGCCCGGTCGTCGTTGAAGCGTAGATCTGTCAGAAGGTCAGTGGCCTGGCCGGCGGCGATGACGGTGTGCCTGGTCAAGGTGCGCAGGGTCGCCCACTCGGCGTGCCAGCCACCGTCGGAGCGTTCATCGACACTGGCCGCGGACGCGGCGTGCAGTGTCGCGCCGAGCAGGGGAGCGGTCACAGCGCTGCGGCGCAGCAGCACCGACAGCACGGGATTACTCTTGTGTGGCATGGTCGATGAGCCACCCCCGCGTCCCTCGGCGAATTCGCCTATCTCGAAACGACTTCCGGTGGTGATATCGCCCGCGATATGCCCCCAGGCGTCGCAGCAGGTGACCAGGGCGTCACCGGCCCGGGTGATGACCGCGCGGGAGGTGTGCCACGTCGTGGCCGGAGCCAACCGCAGCGCGGCGGCAAGTGCGTCGGTCAGCCCGATCGCCGCCGCGGGGGAACCGGTCAGCTCGGTGGCGGCGGCCATGGTGCCCGCCGCGCCCGCGGCCTGCACGGGTAGCGCCGGCAGGGCGGTGACCGTCTGGGCGGCGTTGAGCGTCGCGTCCAGCCAGCCAGCGAATTTCATTCCCGCGGTGCTGGGCAGCGCGGGCTGGGTCAGGGTGCGGGCGAGCATCGGTGCGTCGCGGTAGGTTTCGGTCAGGGCCAGCAGTGTCGACAGCTGTGCGGTGAGCTGCCCGCCGATGGCCTCCAGTGCGGCCCGCAGGCACAGCACCAGGGCGGTGTCGATGACGTCCTGACTGGTCAACCCGCGGTGCAACCATCGGGCGGTCTCGCCGCCGGTGCGGTCCCTCAGCAGCGCCACCAGCCCGATCACCGGATTCCCGCCCACTTCGGCACCGTCGGCAATTGCCGTCGCATCGACAGCGGTGACGACCCCACGCAGGTCTGCCGCTGCCGCCGCCGGAGCCACACCGGCCTCGACAAGCACACGCAGCCAAGCACTTTCGACCTTGACCATGGCGGCCAGGAAGGCCGCATCGCTCATCACCTCACCCGCGCGATGATCGCCCGGCCAGAACAGGTCGGTCATGCCTGATGGCCCGGGTAGCGCAGGAAGACGGTTTCGGACTCGCCCTGCAATCGGATGTCGAACCGCAATCCGTGCTGATCGCGGTCGGCGATCATGGTGTCGCGGCGCTCCGGCGGCAGCGTCGCCAGCAGTCGGTCGTCGGCCAAAGCGTCGCTGGGCACATACGCCCGGGTGAACAACCGGTTGAGCAGTCCGCGGCCGAAGATGGCGACGGCGAAGAACGCTGCCGCGCCGGGCTCGGTGGCGGCAGGTTCGACCGTGGTGAACGAGTAGCTGCCTTCGTCGTCGGTGCTGGCGCGACCCCAGCCGGTAAAGGTCCAGCCGTCGCGGCGCAGCGATCCGCCAGTGTGCGGCACGGCGCCGGCCGCATCGGCCTGCCAAATCTCAAGCAGCGCATCGGGAACCGGCTCGCCCGCACCGTCTGTGACGGTGCCGTGGAATTGAATGGCCCCGGCGGTACCGGGCGGAACCAGCTCATTGTCGCCGTCGAACGGCAGTGCATAGGCGAAGAACGGGCCGATGGTCTGACCGGGCGTCGGGGGGAAAACAGCGGTCAGCAGGGTTCTCATCAGTGGTCCTGTTCGATCGGGGTGCTCGCCGTGCCGGTCAACACGATGTCCCATCGGTAGCCCGTCGCCCACTCGTGGGTGGTGACGTCGTGGTCATAGGCCGCGACCAGTCGGTCACGGGCTTTCTGGTCGGTGATCGACTGGTAGATCGGGTCCAGCGCGAACAGCGGGTCGCCGGGAAAATACATCTGGGTGATCATCCGCTGGGTGAATTCGGTCCCGAACAGCGAGAAGTGGATATGGGCCGGCCGCCACGCGTTGCGATGGTTCTTCCACGGGTAGGGGCCGGGTTTGATGGTGGTGAACCGGTACCAACCGTCGCCATCGGTCAGGCAGCGACCGGTACCGGTGAAGTTCGGATCCAGCGGCGCGGGGTGCTGATCCCGCTTATGCACGTAGCGCCCGCCCGCGTTGGCCTGCCAGATTTCGACCAGCTGATGGCGCACCGGCCTGCCGTCACCGTCGACGATGCGTCCGGTGACCACCATCCGCTCACCGATGGGCTGCCCGCTGTGCTGGATGGTCAGGTCCGCTTCCAGGGCGTGCACGTCGCGCCGGCCGAAGCACGGCGCCCACAACTCGATGGTCTCGGGATCGGCGTGCTGCAACGCTTTGGTCGGGTGGCGCAGCAGGCTGCTGCGGTAGGGCGAATAGTCCAGTCGGGGCTGGGTCTCTTCGGTACCGGTTCGCAGGTAGTCAGACTCGATCTGGGCGATCTCAGCGGAGAGCTGGGACTGCGTCATGGACGCACTGTCGGGGTTGGTATCGATAGTCATCTCAGTGGTCCACCAGGTCCTTGGCAGTATCGGGCTTGACGCCGAGCTGGGCGGTCGGGACATCCTTGGTCTCGCGGGCAGTCAATGCCGCCGCCACAGCGATCAGGCAGACGACCGCGGTGAAGATACTGATGACCACCCAGCCGCCTTCCTTGATACCGCCGAGGGCGGTGACGATCGACGGTGCGAAGCCGGCGACCAGGAAGCCCAGTTGTGTGCCAATTGCCATGCCGGAGAACCGGACTTGGGTGCTGAACATCTCGCCGTAGAACGACGGCCAGGTCGCGTTGGCGGCGGCGTAGCCGAAGGAGAAGGTGGCCACGGCCAGTGCGAACGTCAGTAGCTCACTATCGCCGCCCATCGAGAGCAGGTAGAACGGCATCATCACAGCTGAAGACAGCGCGCCGTAGATGAAGACCGGTTTGCGGCCGATCCGGTCGGCGAGCTTGCCGAACAGCGGCTGGGTGCCGAGGGCAAACACGTTGGCCACCACCACCAACCAGAGCGTGATACCCGAGTCCAGGCCGACCTTCTTGCCGTACGCGATGGCCAGGGTGCCGAACACGGTGGAGACCGCAGCGATGAAGGCGCAGAAGATCACCCGGAGCACGTCGCGCCAGTGGTTGCGCAGCAGCGGCTTCAGCGGCATCCGGGCGATGGTGCCCGCGGCCTTGGCATCTTCGAACTCCGGGGTTTCCTGCAGTCTGCGCCGGATGAAATACGCCACGACGACCACAAATGCGCTGAGCCAGAACGGAACCCGCCAGCCCCAGGAGAACTCGGCATCGTCGGGCAGCGACACGAACGGGATCAGCACCAACGACGCGAGGATCAACCCGCCCTGCGTGCCGGTCAGCGTCCAGGAGGTATAGAAGGCGCGCTGGTGGTCGGGGGAGTGTTCCAGGGTCAGCGAGCTGGCACCGGCCTGTTCGCCGGCGGCCGAAAGGCCCTGCAGGAGACGGCATAACACCAGTAGCGCAGGCGCGGCCCAGCCGATGGTCTCGAAGGTGGGCAGGCAGCCGATCAAGAAGGTGGACAGGCCCATCAGGACCAGGGTGAACATCAGGACCTTCTGGCGGCCGACCCGGTCACCGAAGTGCCCGAGGATGACCGCGCCCAGCGGCCTGGCCACATAGGCGACGCCGAACGTCGCGAAGGACATCACCAGGGCGGCTTCATCGCCCGAAGGGAAGAACACCTTTGGGAAGATCAGCGCCGCGGCGGATCCGAACAGGAAGAAGTCGTAGTACTCGACGGCGCTACCCATGAAGCTGGCCAAGGCGGCGCGCCGCGGCGTCCTGACCGGGGCGTCACCCGGTTGGTGCGAGGCGGTGGTGGTCATTGGGAACTCCCTTGTTCTCTAATAGGGTTGAGCGGACAGGGTTTTCATGCGCTTGTGGTGGTGACGAGCTCTCGGAAATGGCGAGACATGCGCTCGGCGTCTGGGGTGATACCGGTGATCAGGGCGAACGCTTCGGCGGCCTGGTGCACGGCCATGTGGCCGCCGTCGAGGGTGCGACAGCCCGCAGACCGCGCCGCCTGCAGCAGTGCGGTGTCCAGCGGGCGGTAGACGATATCGGCCACCCACAGACCGGGATGGAGTAGCTCGGCATCGAAGGGAAGTCCGGGATGGTCGGCCATTCCGGTGGGCGTTGCGTGCACCACACCGTCGCTGGCGGGTAGCAGCACCGACAGCTTGTCGAAAGATGAGGACTCGACGCGGGTCAACGGATGGCGGGTGGCCAGGTCGCGGGCCAATGCGGTGGCGCGTTCGACGTCGAGGTCGACGACGGTCAGGTGTTCGGTTCCGAGCCGCAACATGGCGTCACCGACTGCGGTTCCTGCGCCACCGGCACCGATCAGCACGATATTGGCGGTGGCAGCATTCGGTAGGCCGTCGGCGAATCCGATGGCGAAGCCGGTGGTGTCGGTGTTGTGCCCGATAGCGCGGGTGCCCTCGAAGATGACGGTGTTGACCGCGCCCAGTGCGGCCGCGGTTGCGCTGATCTCGTCGAGGTGGGGGATGACGAGTTGCTTGCAGGGGTGGGTGATGTTCAGCGCGTCGTACCCCAGCGCACGCGCCCAGTCGATGATCTCGCCGATCTGCTCGGGCGCTGCGCCGATGTTGCCGAGATCGATGATCCGGTAGAGGTAGTCCAGGCCCTGGGCCCTGCCCTCGGCCATATGCAGCACCGGGGTGAGTGACGGGCCAACCCCGCTGCCGATCAGGCCGACGAGATAGGGGGTGGTCGGGCTGTGGGCCATGCGCTCTGCTCTCCGTAATGTACGAACTAGTACGTTAAGAAAAGTAGAGCACTGTGTCCCCGGTCGCGTCAAGGGGGAAGTGTGAGCCGGGTCTCTATTGGCCCGTCAGCGACGTGTGCGTTAGGTGCTGGCCGTGAGCCAGCCGACCACCACGTCGCCGATCATTCGACGCAGGTGGGCGCGACGGGCCGTCTCGGTGAAATCGACGCCGAACAGGAAGCCGAACGTGTACCGGTTGGCCACCTGGAAAACGCAGTATGCGCTGATCACGATGTGTACATCCAGGGCGTCGACGTCACTGCGGAACTTCCCTTCGGCGCGGCCCGCCTGCAGAATCTCGTCGAGCACCGACGTCGCCGGCGTGGAAATCTCCCGCAGCGACTGCAATCGGCTGATGTACTCGCCGCGGTGGATGTTCTCGATCGAGACCAGCCTGATGAACGCATCGTGGGCGATGTGATGATCGAACGTCAGCTCGGCCAGCCTGCGGATCGCCACCACCGGATCGACATGATCCACGCGTAGCTTCTGTTCGGCTTCGCGGATACCGCGGTAGGCGTCCTCCAGTACTGCCAGGTAGAGCTGCTCTTTACCGCCGAAGTAGTAGTAGATCATCCGCTTGGTGGTGCGGGTGCGCTCGGCGATCTCGTCGACGCGGGCACCCGAATAGCCCGATTCGGCGAATACCTCGGTGGCAACGGCCAATAGTTCGGCGCGCGTGCGCTCGGCGTCGCGCAGCAGCTCCGGTTTCGGCTTGGCTGGCACGTCGGGCAGCTTACTGGGCACTGGGCGCCAATATCCGCGATGGGCTTTCCAATGTATTAACCGTTTAGTACATTGAGATGTGATTGGAGGCACACCATGAAGGCCGCACCATGAAAACGTCGATCGCCACCGTCTCGTTGTCCGGCTCGCTCGTCGAGAAGCTGCATGCCTGCGCGGCCGCTGGTTTCGACGGCGTCGAGATCTTCGAACCCGACCTGATCGCCAGTGACCACTCGCCGGCTGAGATCAGGGCCCTGGCGCACCGCCTCGGCCTTTCCCTGGACCTGTATCAGCCGCTGCGCGACCTTGAGGGTGTGGACGAAGCCACCTTCGGCGAGAACCTGCGCCGGGCGGGGGCCACCTTCGCCACCGCTGCGCGTCTCGGTATCGACACCGTCCTGGTGTGCAGCAATGTCGCGACCGCGACCATCGACTCCGACGAGGTCTCCGCCGATCAACTGCGGCGTATCGGCGACGTGGCGCAGACCTTCGGCATCCGCATCGCCTTCGAGGCGCTCGCCTGGGGCCGCTACGTCGATGATTACCGTCGCGCCTGGCGGATCGTGGAACTCGCCGATCACCCGGCGGTCGGTGTCTGCCTGGACAGTTTTCATGTGCTCTCGCGCGGGCACGACCCGGCGGCGATCGAACAGATCCCCGGGGCGAAGATCTTCTACCTGCAGTTGGCGGATGCGCCAGCGCTGAGCATGGATGTGTTGTCGTGGAGTCGCCACCACAGGTTGTTCCCCGGTGAAGGCACCTTCGATCTCGCCGCCTTCGTCGGTCACGTGCTGGCCGCCGGGTATGACGGCCCGCTATCGCTGGAGGTTTTCAACGACACCTTCCGCCAGACCGATCCCGGTCACACCGCCGTGCATGCGCTGCGTTCGCTGCTGTGGCTCCAGGACAAGCTCGGCTTGGTACCCATCTCAGATGCCAAGCCGCCCAGCGGGTTTGATTTCGTCGAAGTCAAGGCCGAGGACACCAGCGAGATCGAGGTACTGCTTGGCCAGCTCGGATTCACCTCGCGCGGGCGGCATCGCACCAAAGCAGTCGCCCTGTGGGCGGCGGGTGGCGCACGGGTGGTGCTCAACGAACAGCAGGCCCGCGATCAGGTCCCGCACGTCGCCGCCGTCGGACTGCAGGTGCCCGACGCCGACGCCACCTCACGGCGGTCCGCTGATCTGATGGCGCCGGTCGCCTTCCGGCGCACCTACGCTGCCGAGCAGCCGTTCGGCGCCGCGACGGCACCCGATGGCACGGAGTTCTTCTGGGTCACCGAGGCGTCCGGCGGGGCTCCCGCCTGGGTGGGTGAATTCGAAGGTGGCGCACCCGAGACGACACCGAGTTCGGTCCTGGCCATCGATCATGTGAACCTGACCCAACCATGGCAGACCGCCCAGGATGCGGTGCTGTTCCTGACGAGCATCTTCGGACTTGATGCCGATGCACCCACTGAGGTGCCCGGGCCCACCGGGTTGGTGCGCAGCCAAGTGCTGCGGACCGCCGACGGCGCCATCCGGATACCGCTGAATGTCGCTCCGCACGTCATGGATGAGACGAGCCTGCCGCAACATGTCGCGTTCGGCTGTGCCGATGTGATCGGGTTGGCCAGGACCGCGGCCGCTGCCGGGTTGTCATTTCTGGCCGTCCCCGATAACTACTACGACTATCTGCTCGGCCGGTTCGGGCTCGACGAGGCGGTGGTCGCCGAGCTGCGTGAGCTCAACCTGCTCTATGACCGCAGCGCTGATGGGTACTTCGTGCACTTTTACACCCGCACGGTCGGCACGGTGTTCTTCGAGTTCGTCCAACGGTTCGGCCAGTACGACGGGTACGGCGTCGACAATGCACCGGTGCGCCTGGCTGCGCAGCGGGGTGGCGTCGGTACCGTACGGAGGTGACCGAACGACGCCTGCTTCTCGTCAACGGACCGAACCTGAACCTGCTCGGTACGCGGCAACCCGAAATTTACGGTGCCACCACGTTGGCGCAGATCGAGGAGCAGGTCGCCGCGGTGGCTGCTGGGCTCGGTTTCACCGTCCGTGCGGTGCAGAGCAATCACGAAGGCGTGCTGATCGATGCGATCCACGCCGCCAGGGCCGACTGCGCAGGCATCATCATCAACCCCGGTGCCTACAGCCACACCTCGGTGGCGATCGCCGATGGGCTGACCGCCGTCGAATTACCGGTCGCCGAGGTGCATTTGAGCAACATCCACCGTCGGGAGCCGTTCCGCCACCATTCGTATGTATCGGCGGTGGCCGAAATGGTCATCGCAGGCGCGGGCCCGCTGGGGTACGAGATGGCGGTGCGCTACCTGGCGGGCAGGCTGGCATGACACCACCGGTCGTGCGCTGGGCCGGCTATCTGGTGGCCACCGAAGGTGCACTCGCGGTGGTGGCGGCCGTCGTGTTGGTGGTCCGGGCGCTCGCCGGCACCGATCAACATGTGGTGAGCGGTTATGGCACCGCCGCCTGGTTCGTCATCGTCGGTGGTGGTGTGCTGGCCGCCGGGTGGGCGCTGGTCACCGGGCGACGGTGGGGACGCGGCCTGGCCGTATTCGCCAATCTGCTGTTGCTGGGCGTGGCCTATTACGTCTACGGCTCGCATCAGGCGGTCTACGCGGTGCTGCTCACCGCGGCGGCCCTGCTGGCGCTCGGTCTGCTGTTCAGCCCGGCGGCGGTGCGCTGGATGACCTCGGGCCGCGACGGCGCGCCGTCGCAGGATTGACCCGTCAGGGCCTACGGGTTCAGTGCGAGCGATGTCAGTTCCTCGCCTGAGACCCGGTAGGTCGTCCACTCCGTCTGCGGTTTGCCGCCGACGTCGTCATAGAGCGCGATGGCATTGACATTCCAGTTCAGTACCGCCCATGACAGCCGGGTGTAGTCGTGTTCGACGCACTCCTTGGCCAGCGCTGAGAGCAGGATGCGGGCCAGCCCGCGGCGCCGAAACGCCGGGCGGACATAGAGATCCTCCAGGTAGATACCCGCCACCCCGTCCCAGGTGGAGAAGTTCAGGAACCACAGTGCCATCGCCGCAACCTCGCCATCCACTTCGACGAGATGGGCGTACGCGGTCGGGTGGTCGCCGAAAAGTGCGGTGTGGATTTGCTTTTCGGTGACGACGCACTCTTGCGCGGCATGCTCGAACTCGGCCAGTTCGTAGATCATCGCGGTGATGTGCACTTCGTCGCCGGGCACCGCCCTCCGGATACGTTCAGGCATAAGTTCGGTCATGTATTCGCCCCCAGTCCGGTCATGATGGTGGTCAATTTTGTTGTGGTCTCGTCGACTTCGTCGTCGGGGTCGGATTCGGCGACGATCCCGCCGCCGGAATGGGCCAGTGCCGTGCGACGGTCGGCGGAGAGCAGCGCGCAGCGGATCGACACCACGAAGCGCCCGTCACCGTGGGTGTCGCACCAGCCGACAGCACCCGCATAGAACCCTCGGTCGCCCTCCAATTCGGCGATCAGCGCTGCTGCGGCCGCGGTGGGGACGCCGCCGACGGCCGGGGTCGGGTGTAGGGCCATCGCGAGATCGATTGCGGTGGTTGACGATGTGCGCAGCCGAGCGCTGATCGAGGTGCTCAGATGCCACAGCGCATCGGTGGCGTGCAGCTGCGGGGCGGCGTCGATCTGAACGTCGACACACAGTGGGGCCAGGGCTTCGCGCATGGTGTCGATGACGAGTTGATGTTCGTGGCGGTTCTTCCCGGATGCGGCCAGTGCCGCGCCGTTGGCCGCGTCGGTGTCCGGATCGGCCGAGCGCCGCGCCGACCCGGCGAAGGGGCGGCAGGTCACTTGGTCGCCGACGCGGGCCACCAGCAGTTCGGGACTCGCACCCACCAGCACGGTGCCGGGGTAGGGGCCGCCGGCAGGGGAAAGATCGACCAGATAGGCGTTGGCCGATGGGTCGGCGGCGACCAGGCGCGCCACGATCGTCCGGGCATCCCATGGGCGGTCGGCGACCATGCGCAGGGCCCGGGCCAGTACCACCTTGTGGAGCGCGGCTCCTGGTGCCCGCAGCTCCGCTACCGCTTTGGCCACCCTGGCCCGGTGTTCCTGCGGTGTGGGCAGCGTCGCGTCGATCCGCACCGACGGCATCGGTGCGCTCGGCCAGTCGGGTAACGCCTCGGTGGTCACCACCGACTCCGGGGTGTGCAGTGCAGCCGGGGCGTCTGCGTCGAAAGGCAACGCGCCCAACACTATTGGGACTTCTCCGCGGTTCAGCGCCGAGCTGGCCGCGGCGACCGAGGAAAAGGGCGTCCGGATACCGTCGGCGATCAGCGTGCCAGTCGGGCCGGACAGCACAAAGGTGGGTTCGGCCCTCACGCCGGCAGACATGGGTTGGCGTGGCCGGTCAGGCCGAGTGCCGTGATCTGGCGGGCGCCGTGCTCGAATCCGCAGATTGCGATCGACGCCGCGGCCATCGAGAACCGGATGCCCTCGTAGAGCGGTTGCTCGATCCACCTCGTGATCACCGAGCGGGAGAAGTGGCCGTGCCCGACGAACAACACGTCGCGGGACGTCATGTGGTCCAATGCCATTGCGATGGCCTGGTCCGCGCGCTGGCTGACCTGCGCAACGGTTTCGCCACCGGGGCAGCCGTGGGTCCACACCAACCAGTCCGGCACTGCCTTGCGGATGTCGTTGGTCGTCGTGCCCTCGTAGTCGCCGTAATCCCATTCGGCCAGAAGGGGAGAGACCTCGTCGACAGTGAGGCCGGCCAGTTCGGCGGTGACCAGCGCACGGTGTCGAGGACTGCTGATCACCAACGGATCGCGCAGCTGCAGGTTCGCCAGAGCCTCGGCGGCCAGCTTGGCCTGCTGGCGGCCATCATCGGTCAGCTCGAGTTCGGTGGTGCTGGTGTGCTTACCCGACTTAGACCATTCGGTTTCACCGTGCCGCAGTAGGAACAACCGATGCTTGTCGACGCTCACGTTCACCGATTGTGCCCCAACCCCGCACGCTGCGTCACGTTACCGTTAGCCGATGACCGTGCCAGGATGGAAACCGTGACGGGGAGACATGTATTGGCGGTGGCCAACCAGAAGGGTGGGGTGGCCAAGACCACGACGGTGGCATCGCTGGGGGCGGCGATGGTCGAGCAGGGCCGCAAAGTTCTGCTGGTCGATCTGGACCCGCAGGGTTGTTTGACGTTCTCCCTGGGCCAGGACCCCGACAAGCTGCCGGTATCGGTGCATGAGGTGCTGCTCGGCGACGTCGAACCGAGTGCCGCGATCGTGGAGACCTCCGAGGGGATGTCGCTGCTGCCCGCCAATATCGACCTGGCGGGGGCCGAGGCGATGCTGCTGATGCGGGCGGGCCGGGAGTACGCGCTCAAGCGGGCGCTGGCCAAACTCGACGGTTATGACGTCATCATCATCGACTGTCCGCCATCGCTGGGGGTTCTCACGCTCAACGGGTTGACCGCCGCCGACGATGTCATCGTGCCGCTGCAGTGCGAGACGTTGGCGCATCGCGGTGTCGGGCAGTTCCTGCGCACGGTCACCGACGTCCAACAGATCACCAACGCCGACTTGAAGCTGCTTGGCGCGCTCCCGACGCTCTACGATTCGCGGACCACCCACAGCCGCGACGTGCTCCTCGACGTCGCCGACCGCTACGACCTGCCGGTGCTGGCCCCGCCGATTCCCCGCACCGTCCGGTTCGCCGAGGCCAGTGCGTCTGGGGCATCGGTGCTCGCCGGACGCAAGAACAAGGGTGCGCTCGCCTATCAGGAGCTGGCGGCCGGATTGTTGAAGCACTGGAAGACCGGCAAGAAACTGGCCACCTTCACCCCCGAGGTCTGAGCTCAGCCCAACGCCACCACGGTGCGACCGCGCTGTTCGAGCACCGTCGGACCGGATACCGAAGGCACGATCGCGGTATCGGCGGGCGGACGCTGCACGGGGATGACACGTTCGCGCACGCCGGTGGCCGGGTCGTAGACGCCGATCCCGTTGGTGATCGGGATCAGCAGTTTCTTGGCCATCATCGTCGCGGGCCCGAGTGGAACCACAGGGCCGTCGGCCGCGACGGTGTAGCGATACTCGAGGTTGGCGGCGTCGAAGACCAGCACGCTGTCACCGGTCCACCAGGTGAAGTACTCGCCGGCGCGCGACACGGTGCCGGCCGGACTGGCCGACGACGGCGGCTCGGGTAGGGGAGTGCTGGAGATTTCGGTGCCGGTGGCGTCGACAACCGAGACCCGCGGTGTAGGTGCGGTCAGATACACCGCTGTCGTGGTGTCCGAGACGGCCAACACCCGAGGACCGGATGAGGCGGTAACACCAACCTGCGGAACATCTTTGAGCTTGGGCTGGTCGTCCTGATCGGCGGGCTGCAGCAGCGTCAGCCGCACATCGTCCTCACCGGCACACGATTGCAGCACCGACACCGCCGAGGTGCTGGCGGCCGCGGACAGCATGTCGCACCCTTTTCCCAACCCGGTCTGGACGGGAAGAACGCGGGCGTCGACCTCGCCGTACCCGAGGACGCGGACCATATCGGAACGCCACAGTTCAAGGCGGGTCGGACCTGCGGCGAGCACCGTGACCCCGTCCGAGGACAGCTCGACGTGGTCATCGGCGTACCCCGACCGGGTGGGCCCGCGGGTGCCGTCGGTCGCGTCGATGGTGCTGACCTGGCCGCAGCCGCGGCTGTCGGGATAGACCGCCACCGCGTAGAAGTACAGCCAGGACACGCCACACAGTTCGCGGTCCCGGGCGAAGGTCCACCGCGTCGCGCCGGTGGTGGGATCGAGGCCGGCCACCGTCCTGCCGTCGCCGGTGACCACCACGCCGCCCGCCACCACCGGGGTGGTGGTGTAGGGGCTGGGGGCGGTCCAGAGCTGTTTGAGCGTGGCAGGGACCGCGGTGGCGGCGGCCGCACTGGTACTGGATTCCGCGGCGGGCCGACTGATGGTTGCCCTGGCATCACTGGTCCACCAGATAACCCCTGCTGCGACCGCGATGATGACGACGATGGCCAGGGCGGCGACGATATCGGCCCTGGTCCGGCGCTCAGGCCTGACCATGGTGTGCTGGCCGGTTAGCCAGCGTTCACGGGCGCGCCGGGGGCGGCATCCGCGGCTTTACGGGGACGACGGCGACGGCGACGCCGGGCGGCGGTGTCGCCCGAACCTTCTTGGCTGTTCGCGCTGTCGGCACCATCGGTGCCCTCCGCGGGGCCCGTGGGTGTAGTCGAGTCGGCGGCGCCTTCGACGTGCCCGGTGGTCGTCTTGCCGCCGCCGCGGGTGCGCTGCCGGTCCCGGCTGCGGGTCCTCGTACGGGGCTTGTCGTCATCGCCGGAGGTCCGGCCGGCGGAGCGTTCCGGTCGCTTGGTGGCCTGTTTCTTCTGGCCGCCGACAGTGCCGGTGATATCGGTCGGGATGTGCAGTTCCTCGTAGAGGTGCGGCGAGCTGGAGTAGGTCTCCGCCGGATCGGGGCAATCCAGGGCAAGCGCTTTGTCGATGGCAGTCCACTTGGCCATCTCGTCCCAGTCGACCAGGGTGACGGCGATACCCGTCTTGCCGGCGCGGCCGGTGCGACCGATCCGGTGGACGTAGGCCTGCTCGTCGTCAGGGCACTGGTAGTTGATGACGTGGGTGATGTCGTCGATATCGATACCGCGGGCGGCCACATCGGTGGCGACCAGCACGTCGATCTCGCCGGTGCGGAAGGATTTGAGTGCCTTTTCGCGGGCACCCTGGCCGAGGTCGCCGTGGACCGCGCCGACCTTGAAACCGCGCTCGGCGAGCTCGTCGGACACCTTCTGTGCGGTGCGCTTGGTGCGGGTGAAGACCATCGTCGCGCCGCGGCCGTCGGCCTGCAGGATGCGGCTGACCATCTCGACCTTGTCCATGGCGTGCGCGCGGTAGGCGAACTGCTCGGTGGTGTCGTGGGTCTGCGACGACTGGGGAGCCTCGGCGCGGATGTGCGTGGGCTGGTTCATGAAGGTGCGGGCCAGGGTGATGATCGGGTCGGGCATCGTCGCCGAGAACAGCATGGCCTGGCGGGTGTCCGGGGTGAGCCGCAGGATGCGCTCGATATCGGGCAGGAAGCCGAGGTCCAGCATCTCGTCGGCCTCGTCGAGCACCAGTACCGAGAGGCCGCCGAGCTGCAGGTGTCCCTGATTGGCCAGGTCGAGCAGGCGGCCCGGGGTACCGACGACGACGTCGGCGCCCTTCTGTAGCGACTCGATCTGCGCTTCGTAGGGCCGGCCGCCGTAGATCGCCACGACGGACAGCGCGCGGTCGCCCACGCGGAGGTATTTCCCGGCGCCCGAGAGGTCGCTGTGTACCTGCAGGCAGAGCTCGCGGGTCGGGACGACGATCAGCGCGCGGGGGGCGCCGGTCAGCGGTCGCTCGGTGTCGGTGGTGATGCTGTTCAGCAGCGGTACACCGAAGGCCAGCGTCTTGCCCATGCCGGTCCGGGCCTGACCGATCAGGTCGTCGCCGGCCAGCGCCATCGGCATCGTCAGTTCTTGGATGGCAAAGGGGTGTTCTTTGCCCTCTTCGGCCAGTGCGCGGACAATCTCCTCGCGAACGCCAAGGGTGGCAAAGCTGTGTTTGAGTACGGTCATGCGGTGGGGTCAAGCCTTTCGGTCTCGGTCCGAGTCATTTCTGGTCGGGTTGTCGTCGCGTCTCTCACGCGCGCACCAGTTCTGACAGGAACGAGACTCGCAGTGCCGGGTTGAGGCCACAGCGATGACACCGATTCAATGGGCCCACGCCTGGGGTTCAAGCGGGAAAACAGGCGGACCAACTGCGTGCACGCACACTTCTTGGGAACGGCTGAAAAACAAAAAATGCCACTTCCCGCCACCATCTTAGCTGGTCGCGTTTATCTGGCCGGTCCCGCCATGCTCGGCCCCGTCAGGCTCGCGCGGGGAGCACTACAGTGGGCCCATGAGTGCGACGCAGCCTGTGGCCGGCCCGTCCTCCTCGGAGTCGACCGTTCCCGCCGACCATCCGGGTGTCGACGAATTGTTCGCCCTCCTCGCCTATGGCGAGGTCGCCGCGTTCTACCGGCTCACCGAAGAAGCGCGGATGGCGCCGAACCTGGCCGGCCGGATCAACATGGCCAGCATGGCGGCCGCCGAGATGCAGCATTACGAAATGTTGCGAGATGCGTTGGCGCGCAGGGGAGTTGACATTGTCCCCGCGATGTCCGGGTATGCCTCGACGCTGGAGGATTACCACCGGCTGACCACGCCGAGCACCTGGCTGGAAGCCCTGGTGAAGGCTTTCGTCGGCGACGCGCTGGCGGCCGATTTCTACATGGTGATCGCCGATATCCTGCCCGACGACGTCGCGGGCGTCGTGCGTGCGGTGTTGTCCGAGACCGGGCATTCGCAGTTCGTCGTCGCCGAAGTCCGGGCGGCGATCGCCGCCAGCGATATGCAACGCAGCCGACTGGCGCTGTGGTCGCGCCGCCTGCTCGGTGAGGCCATCACCCAGGCCCAGTACGTCCTGGCCGAACACGACGAACTCGTCGATCTGGTGCTCTCCGGTGCCGGCGGGTTGGGGCAGATGTCGGAATTCTTCGACCGACTGCAGCGCACACACGCCGAGCGGATGCAGCAGCTCGGCTTGGCCTGACCCCCTCGGTCCGTCTAGGGCGTGCAGGTCGCGATCATCGAGTTGTTGGTCTGCACGCTCAATGTCGCGCCGGACGCGTCGGTGATGGCGCAGTTCAGGTGCCCCAGCAGGCTGGTCGCGGTCAGTGATTTGGTCTCCACGCCCGGATCGAGCACGACCGTCTTGGTCCACGGCAGCGCCACGTTGAAGTCGGTTTGGAGAAAGCCCTGCTCATTGGTGTAGATGATGGTGATCAGGTCCAGCAGCTGGCGGGTGCCCGTCACGGTGTAGGTGATCGTGTTCGGCGCGGGCACGGCTGCCACCGGCGGATCCGGTACCGGCGGAACGGTCTCCGGCGCGGGCGTGGTGATCGTGACGACGGTCTCGGGCGGCAACGTAGCGGTGGGGGACTCGGTCGGGGGCACGGTGGCGATCACGGTCCGTGGGCTGGTGGACGGTGTGAGCTCCTGCCAGCCTGGTTGGGGCTGAACCGAAGACTTCGTCGACGAGTCGCTGCCGTACATCAGCACCGCCGTGGCGGCCACGGCCACCAGCAGCACCACCGTCGCGCCGATGGCCACCCACCGCCACTTGGTGTCGTGCTGGTCGTAGGACTCGTAGGCGTCGTAATCCTCGTAGTCCTCAACGGGGTAATTGAGGTCTTCCTCGGGGTAATAGCCGTGGTAGTCGGTGACCCCGGTGGACGACCCGCTGTGGCGCCGGTGGGTGGCATCTCGGGGGTCACTGCGGTAGCCGCTATCGCCAGACCCCGCCGCGGACCCTTTCAGGGTGCCTGGGCCGCTCCAATAGGGCTTGCTCATCGCGTCATCACCCAGACCATTTCTTCACTCTGGCCACTTCTGTCACTTGTTGAACACGATCGTATCGGGCCTGCGGCACCCCAGGCGCAGTGAGCGCGCGTGTCGGCGCCACCGCGCAGCGAAATCGGGCCGATATCGCGGCTGGTCGACCCGTTGATTCGCTGACCGCGAACGCCTGCTGCGAACCGAGGGTGCCCGCGTCCACTAGCCTGCTTGCAGTAACGCTCACGAATGGAAAGGGTCACGCGTGGAGGTCAAGATCGGTATCACGGATAGTCCGCGCGAACTGTTTTTCAACAGCACGCAGACACCCGATGAGCTGGAGAAGGTGGTGACCGCCGGCCTGGCCAAGGGATCAGAGGTACTGAGCCTCACCGACGACAAGGGTCGCCGGTTCCTGGTGCAGGCAGCCAAAGTCTCCTATGTGGAGATCGGTGCTGCGGACGGCCGCCGCGTCGGCTTCGGTGTCGGGAGCGGCCCGGTGACCGCGCCCGTTACGAGCGAGTAAGGGGCACGTGGGACAGGCCGCCCCAAATGAACTGCACCGTGCCCTCCACGGCGTCGTCCTTGGTGATCGGCCGCTCATTGTCCAACCAGTAGCGCGCCGAGTCGACGCTGATGCTGACCAGACCGACCGCGATCATCCGTGCGCGGTGCGGGTCCAGCCCCGAGTCGTGGCTGATCAGGTCGAACACCGCATCGGTGCACGATTCGGTGGCCACTTTCACCTGCAGTGACACCTGAGGCTCGGTGACGTAGTCGTTTTCGAAGATCAGCCGATAGCCCTGGCCGTCCTGCTCGACGAAATCGAAAAACGCATGCACCGCCGCGCGTACCCGCTGCCGGTTATCGGTGGTGGTGCGCAGTGCCTGACGAACGCCGGAGACAAGGTTCTCCACGTGCCGCGCCAGCACGGCCAGGTACAACTCCAGCTTGCTGACGAAGTGTTGGTACAGCACGGGTTTGCTGACCCCGGCGCGGTCGGCGATCTCGTCCATTCCCGCAGCGTGATATCCGCGGTCGACGAAAACGTCGCTGGCAGCTTCGAGCAGTTGGCCGCGCCGCTCATCGCGGGGGAGCCGGTTGCCGCGCCTGCCTGCTCCAGCTCCTCGCCGTCCGGCCGCATTGGCGAGATCGCTCATCTAGTCCTCTATCTGCATTGGTCTGAGTCGGCCAGGTGCGTTCTCATGCAGCCGCTCATCGGATCGACCCTACTACTGGAATGTGCAAGAGCACCGATAGGCAGGTCGTGTGCCATGGCCGGGCGCGCCGAGAAGTGCCTGGGCAGTGGACTGTGCCATTCTTGATCGGTGACCTACGACCCGGGGCGCCGCGGGGGGAGCCGCGCACCGGTGCTGCGCAACGAGTGGCGGGAGCCGCTGCGCGCACAACGTGATCCGCTGGCCAGTGACTCTGGTCGCGTCAGGTCCAACCGCGATGAACACCAACGCTGGCGCAAGCAGACCTGGCTCGGCCGCTTTGTCTCCACCTACGGCTGGCGCGCGTATGCGATACCGATTCTTATGGTCGTGACCGGCATGGTGATCTATCAGACGGTGACCGGGACGTCGGTGCCGCCGCCCGCCGCCGCCTACGCGGTGCACGGGCCGCCGACCATCGGCGTGCAGGGCACCAAAATCATCGGGGCCCCACCGCGCGGCCTGACCCAGTTCGACGCCAACCTGCCCACCGGGATCCTGCCCGACGGTGGTCCGTTCACCGAGGCGGGTGCCAAGACCTGGCATATCGTGCCCGGCGTCGAGCCGCAGGCCGGTCAGGGCACCGCGAAGGTGTTCACCTACACCGTCGAGGTCGAGGACGGCCTGGACACCACATCGTTCGGTGGCGACGACGGTTTCGCCCAGATGGTCAGCCGCACCTTGAGCAATCCCAAGAGCTGGACGCATGACCCGCAGTTCGCGTTCACCCGAATCGACAGTGGTGAACCGGATTTCCGCGTGTCGCTGACGTCCCCGATGACGGTCCGCGAGGGTTGCGGTTACGACATCCCCCTCGAATCATCTTGCTATAACCCGGTTTACAGTCCGGCTGACGGTAGTACCGCGCAGCCGCGGGTGTTCATCAACGAGGCGCGGTGGGTGCGTGGTGCCCTGCCGTTCCAGGGCGACGTGGGCTCGTACCGTCAGTATCTGATCAACCACGAGGTCGGCCACGCGATCGGCTACGAGCACCACGAACCGTGTGACGCCAACGGCGCCCTCGCGCCGGTGATGATGCAGCAGACGTTCTCCACCTCCGATGATGACGCCTCCAAATTCGACCCCGAATGGGTCAAGGCCGACGGTAAGACGTGCCGGTTCAACCCCTGGCCGTATCCGATCGCATGACGACCGATCTCGCCGAGGAACGAGGAGGGTGAGGAGTCAGGCAGTTGGGCAGCGCCTGACTCTTGTGGGAAGTCAACTCAAGGAGACGCCGGTGTCTGCGCCGAGGGAAAAGTTGCCGCCACTGGTCGCACCAGCTACAGAACTGACCCGCGACGAAGTTGCGCGCTACAGCAGGCATCTGATCATCCCCGACCTGGGTGTGGACGGGCAGAAACGTCTGAAGAACGCGAAGGTGCTGGTGATCGGCGCCGGCGGGCTCGGTTCGCCGACGCTGCTGTACTTGGCCGCTGCGGGCGTCGGGACCATCGGCATCGTCGAGTTCGACGTGGTCGACGAGTCCAATCTGCAACGCCAGATCATCCACGGCCAGTCCGATATCGGCAGGCCGAAGGCGCAGAGCGCGCGCGATTCGATATTGGAGCTCAATTCGCTGGTCAACGTGGTGCTGCACGAGCTACGGCTGGAACCCGATAACGCCGTGGCACTGTTCGCCCAGTACGACCTGATCATCGACGGCACCGATAACTTCGCCACCCGATATCTGGTCAATGACGCTGCGGTGCTGGCGGGCAAGCCCTACGTCTGGGGCTCCATCTACCGCTTCCAGGGTCAGGTGTCGGTGTTCTGGGAGGACGCGCCCGACGGCTCGGCCGGCGACAAGCGCGGCCTGAACTACCGCGACCTCTATCCCGAGCCGCCGCCACCGGGAATGGTGCCGTCGTGCGCCGAGGGTGGCGTGCTGGGCATCCTGTGCGCGTCCATCGCGTCGGTGATGGGTACCGAGGCGATCAAGCTGATCACCGGTATCGGGGACACCCTGCTCGGGCGTCTGATGATCTACGACGCGCTGGAGATGACCTACCGGACCATCACGATTCGCAAGGATCCGACCACCCCGACGATCACCGGCCTGATCGACTACGAAGCGTTCTGCGGTGTCGTCTCCGATGACGCCGTCGCGGCGGCAGCCGATTCGACCATCACCCCGCGGCAGCTGCGCGAGCTGCTGGATTCCGGGAAGAAAATCGCGCTCATCGATGTGCGGGAGCCCGTCGAATGGGAGATCAACCACATCGATGGGGCACAGCTGATCCCCAAGTCCAGCCTGGAGTCGGGAAGCGGTCTGTCGAAGTTGCCGCAGGACCGGGTGCAGGTGCTGTACTGCAAGACCGGTGTCCGGTCTGCGGAGGCGTTGGCAGCGGTCAAGAAGGCCGGCTTCGCCGACGCGGTGCATCTGCAGGGCGGAATCACGGCATGGGCCAAGCAGTACGAGCCCGACATGGTGATGTACTGAGCGAATTGTCGCCGAGGTAAAAGTCTGCGCGCCGATTGCGCGACACAGCTGGTCAGCGCCACGAATCAGGCCGCCCGCACCTATAGGCTGACGGGGTGAGTGCCGAGCGACCGCCTGACCATGTACTGGCGGCGTTTGGGATCAACGGAACCGAGCCGGTCGCCCTAGGGGCAGGCTGGGAGGGTGGCTGGCGCTGCGGCGAAGTGGTTCTGTCGATGGTCGCCGACCATGCCCGCGCGGCCTGGTCGGCGAAAGTCAGAGAAACACTGTTCGTCGACGGTGTCCGGCTGGCCCGCCCGGTGCGCTCGACCGACGGTCGGTATGTGGTGGCGGGGTGGCGCGGCGACACGTTCGTCGCAGGCACCCCCGAGCCCAGGCACGACGAGGTGGTCTCGTCGGCCGTTCGCCTGCATGAGGCCACCGCCAAGCTGGAGCGTCCCCGGTTCCTGACGCAGCCGCCGGTGGCTCCCTGGGCGGACGTGGATGTCTTCATCGCCGCGGACCGCGCGGCCTGGGAGGAGCGTCCGCTGCACTCGCTGCCTGCGGGTGCGCGCGTCTCGCCGGGTTCTACCGATGGTCAGCGTTCGGTGGACCTGATCAACCAGCTGGCCACGTTGCGCAAGCCGACGAAGAGCCCGAATCAGCTGGTACACGGCGATCTTTACGGCACAGTGCTTTTCGCGGGTACCGCCGCCCCAGGCATCACCGATATCACTCCGTACTGGCGGCCTGCGGCCTGGGCGGCAGGCGTGGTGGTCGTCGACTCGCTGGCCTGGGGTGAGGCCGACGACGGCCTGATCGAGCGGTGGACGCCACTGCCCGAATGGCCGCAGATGTTGTTGCGCGCCTTGATGTTCCGCCTTGCCGTGCATGCGTTGCATCCGCGCGCGACGGCATCGGCGTTTCCGGGACTGGCGCGCACCGCGGCCCTGGTACGCCTGGCTCTCTAGTCGAACTGATGCCGGACCTCACGCAGCGGTACCCGGCCGTCGTCGGCGAGCACACCTTCGGTGCGCAGTAATTCGAGCTGGCGGCTGACCAGGTGGGCGGCGGGCCGTCCCGATGCGGTGATCACCCGGTGCCACGGCAGGTCCGACGAATCGGTCCGCATGATCCAGCCCACGATGCGGGGGCTGGAAAGCCCTGCGGCGGAAGCGATATCACCATAGGTGGCGACTCGACCCGACGGGATCGAGGCCACCAGGGCCCGGACGCGTTCCACCTGATCGTCGGTGATGGGGGCCATCGCTACCGGCTCAGCTGCTCGCGGATGAGCGCTGCGGTCTCCGCTGGCCTGGCCTCGGCCACCATGTGATCGCAGTCCATGTCCAGCAGCGAGAAGTCGTCGCCGAGACGCTCGCGAAGGGCAGTTGTCAGCGCCTCGGAGACATATGGTGGTGACGTCCGGGTCGCACGTACCAAAGTGGTCGGAATCCCCTTGGGGGGCAGGACGATATCGCGAGCCAGCTGGCTCCAGTACGACATCATCGCCGGAATGCTGATCCGCCAGCCGACCCGGCCGTTGGGCAGCGTGATCAGATGCTCGTCGAGGTCGGCTTCCAGCAGCGCCTCGTCCACCTCGCCCCAGGATCCGGAGGCCTTCTCGCTGCGGGCTTCGGCACGGTCGGTGTAATCGGGGGAGGCGAACATCTCCTCGGCAATATCGGCCATCCACCCGCCGTCGAGTCCGACCGCGGGATCCAGCAGCACCAGCGCGGCCACCAGGTCGGGCCGGCTGGCCGCCAGCTGAAGCGCGACGGCACCACCGAACGAATGTGCCACCACCACTGCAGGTTCAGTGGCCGCCGCGGTGTCATCGAGAACTTTGGCCAGTGCTGCGGCATTGGCATCGATCGTCCACGGCGCCGACCACGGCGACCGACCGTGGCCCAACAGGTCGGGAGCGGCGATGGCGATATCGGACAGGTGCGCGTCCGCCAGGCTCTGCCACCGCCGGCCGTGGCCGGTCAACCCGTGGATGGCCAGGACGCGGGTCGGCCCCTGCGGGCCGTAGCGGTACACGTTGAGGTTCGCGGTCACACGTAGATGGTGCCAGCTCAGCCGGTGTGAAATCAGACGGGGCAAACTTGTCGGAGCCTCGTGATGTCATGCCTACATGCTCAGCCCCGCCACCACCGCACCATCTCATCGCACCGCGCCGGTCGCCGGGGTCCGTCGCTGGGATGCGGCAGTGTCTGCGGTGCTCGACCCGCACATGCGTGGCACGGTTCGCGTACTCGGTGGTCCCGGCACCGGGAAGAGCAGCCTGCTCCTCGATATCGCGGCAGCCCGGATAGCCGCCGACGCCGACCCGGAATCAGTTCTGTTGCTGACCGGTTCGGGACGGTTGGGCGCACGCGCCCGCAGCGCACTGACCACCGAACTGCTCGCGGCGCACCCGGATCGCGCGGTGATACGCCAACCGCTGGTGCGTTCGGTACATGCCTTCGCGTTCGCGGTGCTGCGGTTGGCGGCCCAACGGGCGGGCGATCCGCCGCCACGGCTGATCACCGGCGCCGAACAGGACGGCATCATCCGCGAGCTCCTGGCCGGCGATATCGAGGACGGCGCCTCGGCATGGCCGCCGGAGCTGCGGGTGGCACTGGGCACCGCGGGTTTCGCCAACGAACTGCGGGACCTGCTGGCGCGCTGCGCCGAGCGCGGGATCGACCCGTTGCAGCTGCAGCGGGTGGGGCGGTTGTCGGGACGCCCGGAGTGGTCCGCCGCGGGCCGCTTCGCCCAGCAGTACGAACAAGTGATGCTGTTGCGGGCCGCGGTAGGGATGGCCGCCCCACAGGCGACGGTTCCGGCGTTGGGCGCGGCCGAGCTGGTCGGCGCCGCGCTGGAAGCATTCGCCACCGATCCTGATCTGTTGGCCGCCGAGCACAGCCGCATCTCCACCTTGCTCGTCGACGACGCCCAGCATCTCGATCCTCAGGCCGCCCGGCTGGTCCGCCTGCTCGCGGCGGGGGCCGAGACGGCGGTCATCGCAGGGGATCCGCACCAGACGGTTTTCGGGTTCCGCGGTGCGGATCCGGCTCTCCTGCTGTCTGATTCGTCACCGTCGATCACCTTGGACGCCACCTCGCGCTGCGTGCCGGAGATCGCGCGGGCCATCACCGGCCTGGTTGCGCAGCTGCCCGGCGGTACGTCCCATCGCGAACTTCACAGCACCAGGACTGATGCCGGCGCGGTCAGCGCTCTGCTGGCCGCCTCCGAGCATGCCGAGGGCGCTTTGGTTGCCGATACCCTTCGGCGGGCCCACCTCATCGACGGGGTGCCGTGGTCGCAGATGGCCGTCATCGTCCGGTCTGTGCCCAGGGCGGCCGCACTGCCGCGCGCGCTCGCCGGGGCCGGCGTCCCGGTGGCGCCGTCGTCGACGCATGGCCCGCTCCTGGACAACGCCACCGTGCGGGCGTTGTTGGCGGTGCTGACCGCAACGGCCAACGGGCTTACCGGCGATCATGCGTTGGCATTGCTCACCGGGCCGATCGGCCGGATGGATCCGGTGTCGTTGCGTCAGCTGCGCCGGTCGCTGCGCCGCATCGACGGTGCCGAGCCGCCACGCGATTTCGGTGACCTGCTCGTCGGTGCCTTGACCGGTGGTGTCCCCGACGCGTTGTCGCCGTCGCATGCCAAACCGCTGCGCCGGGTCGCGGCGGTGCTGGCTGCTACCGCAGCCGCCCAGGATCCTCGATCGGCGCTGTGGCAGGCGTGGCAGCGCAGCAGCCTGGCCCGCTGGCTGCTGACCGCCAGCGAGCGCAGCGGCCAGGGCGGCCTGCGGGCTGCGGCAGATCTGGACGCGGTGACCGCGCTGTTCGATATCACCGACCAGTTCGTCTCACGCACCGCGGGGGCGTCGGTGTCGGGGCTGGTCGACCATATCGCTGCGTTGCAGCTGCCGGCGGCTGCCACCGAGCCTGTCGAGACACCGGAAGCGGTGGCGGTGCTCAGCCCGCACCAGGCGCTCGACGGCGACTGGGCTGTCGTGGTGATCGCCGGGCTGCAGGAAGGGTTGTGGCCCAACACCGTTCCGCGCGGCGGCATTCTGGGCACCCAGCGGTTGCTCGACGTGCTTGGCGGGATCACCGGTGATGTCTCACTCACGGCACCGCTGGTCGCCGAAGAGCGGCGCCTATTGATCGCTGCGATGGGCCGGGCCAGGGACCGGCTGGTCGTCACCGCGGTCGACGGGACCGCGGGCGACTCCGATGAGATGGTTGTGCCGTCACCGTTTTTCTACGATATCGCCCGCTTCGGCACCGCCGACGGTGTCCCCGTCGAGTTGCCACCGCCGGTGGTCGCACCCCAGGTGCTGTCGGTCCCGGCGGTGGTGGGCAAGTTGCGCGGCGTCGTCTGCGCACCCGATGGCCGTGTCAGTGATGCCGAACGATCCTGTGCGGCAAATCAATTGGCGCGGCTTGCGGCAGCGGGTGTGCCCGGTGCGGACCCCGCCTGCTGGTATTCGATGGTTCCTGTCAGCACCGACGCGCCGCTATGGGAGAGCGGCCCCGATGCGGTGGTGACCCTGTCACCCTCGACATTGCAGACCCTGCAGGACTGCCCGCTGCGGTGGCTGATGGAACGCCACGGCGGTGCCGATGCCCGCGAGTTGCGTTCCACCATCGGCTCGTTGGTGCATGCGCTGATCGCCCAGCCCGGCAAATCCGAAGCGCAACTGATGGTCGAACTCGACACGTTGTGGCGCCAGTTGCCGTTTGAGTCGGAGTGGTTTGCGCGCAACGAGCTCAACCGCCATCAGGTCATGCTGGCGACGTTCACCCAGTGGCGCGAACAGAGTCGTCGCGAGCTGACCGAGGTGGGCACCGAAGTCGAGGTCGACGGTGTGTTGCACGACGACGGCGAGGGCGGACCGGATGTCCGGATTCGCGGCCGGGTTGACCGCCTCGAACGTGACGCCGCGGGGGGTCTGGTCATCGTCGATGTCAAGACCGGTAAGAGTCCGGTGACCAAGGATGACGCGCAGCGCCACGCCCAGCTGGCGGCGTATCAGCTTGCCGTGGCTGAAGGTCTGCTTCCG
Source organism: Mycobacterium sp. (assembly GCF_965229105.1). Classification (GTDB taxonomy): domain Bacteria; phylum Actinomycetota; class Actinomycetes; order Mycobacteriales; family Mycobacteriaceae; genus Mycobacterium. The sequence goes on along the minus strand of NZ_OZ245858.1, from coordinate 5,420,864 downwards.
CACGGCGACCAACCCGGTGGGGGCAAGCTGGTGTACGTCGCCAAAAGCGGGGCCAACGGTGCCACCGAGCGCGCGCAGGACCCGTTGACCCCAGAGGCGTTGGCGGACTGGAAGGCAGAAGTGCACCGGGCCGCCGCGGCGACCGCGGGCCCGCAGTTCGTGGCGCGACGCAACGATGGCTGCACGCACTGCCCGGTGCGACCCGCCTGCCCCGCCCACACCGTTCCGACCTCGCAGGAGATGCAGTGACACCGTCACCGAGTCCGCGCTACAGTCCCGCCGAACTGGCTGCCGCACTTGGCCTTCACCAGCCCACCGATGAGCAGGCCGCCGTCATCGCCGCTCCGACAGGTCCGCTGGTGGTCATCGCGGGTGCGGGGGCGGGGAAGACCGAGACGATGGCGGCGCGGGTGGTATGGCTGGTCGCCAACGGTTACGCAGACCCCGCTCAGGTGCTGGGTCTGACGTTCACCCGCAAGGCGGCCGGTCAGCTGCTGCGCAGGGTGCGGTCGCGGCTGGCCCGGCTCGCCGGGGCCGGTCTGGCCGGTGTGACGCCGGTGGTCGACGGCATCTCGGAGACGGTTCGGGTCAGCACCTACCACGCGTTCGCCGGTGCCCTGCTGCGCGACCATGGTCTGCTGCTGCCTGTCGAACCGGACACCCGGCTGCTCAGCGAAACCGAGTTGTGGCAGTTGGCTTTCGACGTGGTCTGCAATTACCAGGGCGAGCTGAATACCGATAAGACACCCGCGTCCATCACGTCGATGGTGCTGCGTCTGTCCGGTGAGCTCGCCGAACATCTCGTCACCACCGATCAACTGCGTGACACCCATCTGGAATTGGAGCGGCTGGTGCACACGCTGCCCGCGGGCCCCTATCAGCGTGACCGCGGTCCCAGCCAGTGGTTACTGCGGATGCTGGCCACACAGACCGAACGCACCGAACTGGTGCCGCTGATCGATGCGTTGCACCAGCGCCTGCGTGACGAGAAAGCCATGGACTTCGGTATGCAGATGTCGGCCGCGGCCCGGCTGGCTGTGCAGGCACCGCAGGTCGGCGCCCAGCTGCGGGAACGCTACCGGGTGGTGCTGCTCGACGAATATCAGGACACCGGTCACGCGCAACGAATTGCGTTGTCCGCCTTGTTCGGTGGTGGGGTCGATGACGGTCTCGCGCTCACTGCGGTCGGCGACCCCATCCAATCGATCTACGGCTGGCGCGGCGCATCGGCGACCAACCTGCCGCGGTTCACCACCGATTTCCCCACTGCGGACGGCGCCCCGGCACCGACCCTGGAATTGCGTACCAGCTGGCGTAACCCGCCGAGCACGCTGGCGGTGGCCAATGCGGTGTCCGCCGAGGCTCGCCGCCGCTCGGTAGCCGTGCGTGAGCTGCGGGCCCGCCCAGGCGCCGAGCCCGGGACCGTCGCCTGCGCGCTGCTCTCCGATGTTGCCGCGGAACGAGAGTGGTTGGCAGATCACATCGCTGGGCGCTTCAACAGCGATGGTGACTCGCCGACCACGGCCGCGGTCCTGGTGCGCCGCAACGCTGATTCTGCGCCCATCGCCGATGCGCTCCGGGCCCGCGGGGTACCGGTGGAGGTCGTCGGGCTGGCCGGCCTGCTGGCCGTCGATGAGGTCGCCGATGTCGTGGCGATGTTGCGGCTCGTGGCAGACCCCGCCGCGGGCGCGGCGGCAATGCGGGTGCTCACCGGTCCGCGCTGGCGCCTCGGTGGCCGAGATATCGCTGCACTGTGGCGTCGGGCGCGCACTCTTGATCACCGCCCTGCCGCCGGGATGGCGACCGCAGAGCAGATCGTCGCACAGCTGGCCCCCGATGCCGATAGCGCCTGCCTGGCCGACGCGATCAATGACCCCGGCAGTGCCGACGGGTATTCCGTTGCTGGGTATGGCCGTATCTGTGCACTCGCCGATGAATTGACTGCCCTGCGGGGACACCTGGACCACTCACTGAACGATCTCGTCGCCGAGGTACGCCGCTTACTCGGTGTCGATGTCGAGGTGCGCGCCCTGCGGGGGGCGGCCGATGGCGCGACGGGCGGTGAACAGCTAGACGCCTTCGCCGATATCGTCGACGGCTACGCACAGCGAAGCAACCCGGCCCGCAACGACATTCACGGATTGCTCGCGTACCTCGATGCCGCGCATATCGTCGAGAACGGATTGGCACCCGCCGAGGTGACCGTCGCGCAGAACCGGGTGCAGATCCTGACCGTGCACGCGGCCAAAGGGCTGGAGTGGCAGATCGTCGCGGTGCCACACCTGTCGGCGCGGGTGTTCCCGTCCACCGCATCCAACCGCACATGGCTCACCGACGCCGCCGATCTGCCACCGCTGCTGCGCGGTGATCGGGCCCAGCTCGGTCCGTACGGCGTACCGGTGCTGGACACCTCGGCGGTGACCAACCGAAAGCAGCTGTCGGACACCATCGCCGAGCACCGCAAGTTGCTCGACCAGCGACGGGTCGACGAGGAACGCCGGCTGCTGTACGTCGCGATCACCCGAGCCGAGGACACCCTGCTGTTATCCGGTCACCACTGGGGGGCCACCGACAGCAAGCCACGTGGCCCGTCGGATTTCCTGTGCGAGCTCAAGGACATCATCGAAGCGGCGGCGGCCGACGGCAGGCCCTGCGGCGAGGTGGAGCAGTGGGCCGCCGCGCCCGCCGACGGCGAACCGAACCCGTTGCGCGATAACGTCGTCGAGGCCATGTGGCCCGCCGACCCGATGGGTTCGCTTCGTGCGGATGTCGATCGCGGTGCGGCTCTGGTCGCGGCGGCCATGTCCGAGACAGAGCCGGCACCGCTGCCCGATCCGTTCAATTGGGCCGCCGATGTGGATGCGCTGCTGGCCGAACGCGCCCGCAGCCAAGAAGGTGCACCGGCGCCGTCGGCTCTGCCTGCGCAGCTCTCGGTGAGCAGCCTGGTCGATCTTGGCCGTGACCCGGTCGGCGCCGCGCAGCGCCTACGCAGGCGGATTCCGGTGCGGCCCGACCCTCATGCGTTGCTCGGCACCGCTTTTCACGATTGGGTGCAACGTTTCTACGGGGCCGACCGTCTGTTCGATCTGGACGACCTGCCAGGTGCGGTCGACCACGACACCGGCCGCGCCGAGTCCGACGAACTGGCCGAGCTTCAAGCCGCCTTCATGGCGTCGCGGTGGGCGGCGCGCACACCACTCGATATCGAGGTGCCCTTCGAGATGGTCCTCGCCGGGCGTGTCATCCGCGGCCGCATCGACGCGGTGTTCCCCGACCAGGACGGCGGGGTGACCGTGCTGGACTGGAAGACCGGCGAGCCACCGCATGACGCGGAGGCGCAGCAGCAGGCGGCAGTGCAGCTGGCGGTGTACCGGCAGGCGTGGGCCGGGCTGCACGGCTGCCCGGAGACCTCGGTGCGTGCGGTCTTCCACTATGTGCGCAGCGGGCAGACCGTCACACCGGACGTGCTGGCGGGCCGGGCCGAACTGGAAGCGCTGCTCGATGCCGCAGACCCCGCTACGGCGTCGGAGCGTTGCGCCTGACCTTGAGCGCCGAGGTGATCATCGGGATCTGCATCGGCACCCGGGCGATCGCGCCGAGCTTCATGTGCAACGGCTTGTCCCACCACAGCCGGCACATGTTGATGTTGCCCGGCAGCACCGCGATGTACAACGCGATCGCGGCCAGGGCGCCGAACCGCCGGGTGCGCGGGGCCAACACCAGCGCACCGGTCACGATCTCGGCGGCCCCGGAGGCGTAGGTGTAGAACCGCGCGCTGCCTGGCAATTCGACGGGAACGATCGTGTCGAACGGCTTCGGGGTGGCGAAGTGCAGCACCCCGATACCGATCAGCATGGCGCCCATCCGGAGGGCGGGGACCTGGCTGGGAGTGCTCTGAGCGGCGAGTGTCGTGGTGGTCATGGTTACATTGTGTCGTGCGCACCGGCGAGCGGGTTCACAGTGGCCGAAAGTAGGTTGCGGCGTCGGCTCCGCAGCTTCGACGAGACGCTGACCGCCAAACCAGATGCCGCCCTCGTTGAATACCTGCATATCCCGGAGCGGTTCATCAGCCCGGCCCGCAGAATCGTCACCCGGGTGCTGTACGCGCTGGCCGCGCTATTCCTCGCAGTGCTCATCGTCTACCTCGACCGGGACGGTTACCGCGACGTCCAGGACAACGAGCTGTCCTTCCTGGACTGCCTCTACTACGCCACGGTGTCACTGTCGACCACGGGTTACGGCGATATCACCCCGTTCACGCCGTCCGCGCGGCTGATCAACGTTCTGGTGATCACCCCACTTCGGGTGGCGTTCCTGATCGTCTTGATCGGTACCACGGTCGAGACGCTGACCGCGGCCTCGCGCCAGGCCCTCAAGATCCAGCGATGGAGGAACTCCGTGCGCAACCACACCGTCGTCATCGGCTATGGCACTAAGGGCAAGACGGCGGTGGCCGCGATGGTCGGCGACGGTGTCCCGCCCGCGGAGATCGTCGTCGTCGACACCGACCAGTCCTCACTCGACCGGGCCAATCAGGCCGGTCTGGTGACCGTGCGCGGCGACGCCAACAAAGCCGATGTGCTCAGGTTGGCCGGCGCCCAGCACGCCAAGGCCATCATCGTGGCCACCAACAGCGATCCGACCGCTGTGCTGGTGACGTTGACCGCCCGTGAACTCGCCCCGAAAGCGCAGATCATCGCGTCCATCCGGGAGGCCGAGAATCAGCATCTGCTGCAACAGTCAGGTGCGGACTCGGTGGTGGTGTCCTCGGAGACCGCGGGCCGGCTCCTCGGCATTGCGACCACCACCCCCAGTGTGGTGGAGATGATCGAGGATCTACTGACTCCCGACGCCGGGTTTGCCATCGCTGAGCGGGAAGTCGAGCACAAAGAGGTGGGCGGCTCACCGCGGCACCTGCCCGATATCGTGCTCGGCGTTGTCCGCAACAGCAAACTGATGCGGGTCGACGATCCTGATGTCGATTCCATTGAGACGGGGGACCGGTTGCTCTACATCCGCAGCGCGGGAGAAGACCGTGGCTGATTTCCAGCTCCGCAATATCCCACTGCTGTCGCGCGTCGGTGCCGACCGCTCCGATCAGCTGCGCACCGATATCGACGCAGCCATCGCCGGCTGGGCCGATGCTGCGGTGTTGCGGGTGGACGGCCGCGGCCAGGTCCTCATCGTCGACGGTCGGGTGTTGCTCAGCGATACCGCCACCCTGGGCGACGCACCTCCGGCTGAGGCGGTGTTCCTCGGCCGCATCGAAGGCGGCAGGCATGTCTGGGCGATTCGGGCCGAGCTCCCCGCCCCTGATCAGGACGTCGAGGCCCACGTGCTCGACTTACGCCGGGCTGGAACGGTTTTCGACGATGTGAGTGCGCAGCTGGTGTCCTCGGCGACCGCCCTGCTCAATTGGCATGACAGCGCGCAGTTCAGCGCGATCGACGGTGCGCCGACAAAATCGGTCAAGGCCGGCTGGTCGCGGGTGAACACTCTCACCGGTCACGAGGAGTTCCCCCGGATCGACCCGGCCGTCATCTGCCTGGTGCACGACGGCGCCGACCGGGTGGTACTGGCCCGCCAGACACTGTGGCCGGAGCGGATGTTCTCCCTGCTGGCCGGTTTCGTGGAGGCCGGCGAATCCTTCGAGACCTGTGTGGCCCGTGAGATCGCCGAGGAGGTCGGGCTTGCCGTGCACGACATCCGCTACCTGGGCAGCCAGCCGTGGCCATTTCCGCGTTCGCTGATGGTGGGCTTTCACGCCTTGGCCGATCCCGCGCAGGATTTTGCGTTCAACGATGGTGAAATCGCCGAAGCCGCCTGGTTCACCCGCGACGAGGTTCGCGCCGCCCTGCAGATCGGCGACTGGACCAGCGCCGCCGCTACCCAGTCGAAACTGCTTCTGCCAGGATCGATTTCGATCGCCAGGGAGATCATCGAATCCTGGGCGTGGGCTGACTAGCTACGTCAACTGACACCGAGCTCGGCGAGCTTGCCTTCCACGTCGCGAATGCTCGGGTTGGTCATCGTCGAGCCGTCGGCGAACTTCACCGTCGGCACCGTCTGATTACCGCCGTTGACCGACTGCACGAACTTCGCCGCCGACGGGTCCTCTTCGATATCGATCTCGACCCAAGAGATGCCCTTGGATTTCAGGGCGGTCTTCAGGCGTGCGCAATAGCCGCACCACGTCGTGCTGTACATGGTGAGCGCAGATTCGCTGGCAGTCATGACATCAATCTTGCCCGATGGTGGCCGACGTGCGTCTCGCACGGGTCTTGTCGCCCATCCCTGCGATGATGAACGCCATGCCGACCGATACCGCTCTGATCGCCGGCCTCGACGACGAACAGCGCGAAGCGGTGCTGGCCGCGCGTGGCCCGGTGTGCGTGCTGGCCGGCGCCGGAACCGGTAAGACGCGCACCATCACCCACCGCATCGCCCACCTCGTCGGGGAAGGCCACGTATCGGCCGGGCAGGTGCTGGCCGTGACGTTCACCTCCCGGGCGGCGGGCGAGATGCGCAGCCGGCTGCGCGGTATCGACGCCGCGTCGGACGCCGGTGCCCGGGTGGGTGCGGTGCAGGCCCTGACGTTCCACGCCGCCGCCCGGCGGCAGTTGTCGTATTTCTGGCCGCGGGTCGTCGGCACCACCGGCTGGCAACTGCTCGACAGTAAGTTCGCCGTCGTCGCCCAGGCCGCGAACCGGGCCAAACTCCAGGTCAGTACCGACGACGTCCGTGACCTTGCCAGTGAAATCGAATGGGCCAAGGCCTCGTTGATCACCCCCGAGCAGTACCCGGCCGCGGTAGCCGAGGCGGGCCGGGACATCCCGCTCGACGCGGCCAGGGTCGCCGCGGTGTACGCGGGTTACGAGCGTCAGAAGGCCCGCGCTGAGGTCACGCTGCTCGACTTTGACGATCTGCTGCTGCACACGGCGGCAGCCATCGAGAACGACGCCGCCGTCGCCGAGGAATTCCGCGACCGGTACCGCTGCTTCGTGGTCGACGAATACCAGGACGTCACGCCGCTGCAGGAGCGGGTGCTGTCGGCGTGGCTGGGCAATCGAGATGACCTCACCGTCGTCGGCGACGCCAACCAGACCATCTACTCCTTCACCGGCGCCACCCCGCGGTTTCTGCTCGACTTCACCCGGCGGTTCCCCGACGCGGCCATGGTCCGCCTCGAACGGGACTACCGCTCCACCCCGCAGGTGGTGTCGCTGGCCAACCGCGTCATCGCCGCGGCCCGCGGTCGGGTGGCCGGTAGCAAGCTGCACCTGATCGGCCAGCGTGAACCGGGGCCGGTGCCGACCTTCTCCGAACACCCCGACGAGGTGGCCGAGGCCACCGCGGTGGCCCGCTCGATCAAGAAACTCATCCAGGCGGGCACCCCGGCCGCGGAAATCGCTGTGCTGTACCGGATCAACGCGCAGTCCGAGGTCTACGAGGAGGCGCTGACCGGGGCGGGTATCGCCTTCCAGGTTCGCGGCGGGGAGGGCTTTTTCAGCCGCCAGGAAATTCGGCAGGCGCTGCTGGCGATGCAGCGGGCTGCGGAGCGATCCCCGCAGATCCCGGAAGGTGGCCTGCCCGACGCGGTCCGTGAGCTCCTCGAACCGTTGGGCCTGACCGCCGAGGAACCGACCGGCACCAAGGCCAGGGAGCGTTGGGAGACGCTGACCGCCCTGGCCGAGCTCGTCGACGAAGAAGTTGCGGCACGCCCGGAATTGGAGCTGCCCGCGTTGGTCGCCGAGCTACGGGTGCGGGCCGACTCACGTCATCCACCGGTGGTGCAGGGGGTGACTCTGGCGTCGCTGCACGCGGCCAAGGGACTGGAGTGGGATGCGGTCTTCCTGGTCGGGTTGGCCGACGGCACCCTGCCGATTTCGCATGCCCTGTCCAAAGGTGCCGATAGCGAGCCGGTGGAAGAGGAACGGCGGCTGCTGTACGTCGGAGTAACAAGGGCGCGTGTGCATTTGGCCCTCAGTTGGGCCCTGTCGCGCACCCCCGGCGGGCGGCAGACCCGCAAACCGTCACGGTTCCTCAATGGCATCGCACCGCAGACCGATGCCGCCGACGCCAGCCCCAGTAAACCGCGCAGGCAGCGCGGCCCGGCGTCGCGCTGCCGGGTCTGTAACAGCCAGCTCACCACCCCGGCGGCGGTGATGCTGCGGCGCTGCGAAACGTGTTCCTCCGAGATCGACGACGAACTCCTGGTTCAGCTCAAGGATTGGCGGTTGCGGACGTCCAAGGAGCTCAAGGTGCCTGCCTATGTGGTGTTCACCGATAACACGCTGATCGCGATCGCGGAACTGATGCCGGCAGACGAGGCTGCACTCGTCGCGATCCCCGGTATCGGGGCCCGCAAGCTCGAGCAGTACGGCGCCGATGTCCTCGATCTGGTCCGTGGCCGCAGCTGACCCCCGGTCCATCAATAAAACTGCAGGTCAGAAAATTGCTTGTCGCTCAAAGGGTCAGCCGTTAACCTGAAACCCGCACCAATGATGGTCGCGTCAGAACGAGGCAGGAAAGGAGGAGCTCACTGTGATCACTAACCAAGTCGTATCCGTTACCGGGTTGGCATACAGCGCTGGGTTCCTCCGTGTCGCGCCGATGAATATCGGCGCCGCAGCTCATCCGGCACCTGCCAACCCGCATGCGGGTCAGACGGCCCATGCCGCCGTCTGGGCAGCCGCCGCTATTACGCCGCAGCGTAAGCGCCGCACTGCCACCGCGACTGACGCGTCCGTGAATCGGGGCTCCACCTAACAGCCCGCGAAAAAGCCAACTGGCCACGGACCCGAAGTCACCCGGATCCGTGGCCATAGTGTTTTTCGAGGCAAACCTCGAACACCAGGTCCCGGATCTCTTGGAAGACGAAAGCCACGAGACCTGGAAGAGGTGAAGGACATGTCAGCCCTGACAGTCCGCGAAGAAGTGCTGCTGGTGCTGCCGTGCCATGAGGGTGAGCCCGACCTGTGGTTCGCCGAGAACCCCGGTGACCTGCAGCGGGCCAAGGTGCTCTGCGAGGGGTGCCCGATCCGTCGGCAGTGCCTGGCGGCGGCGCTGGACCGGCAGGAGCCGTGGGGCGTGTGGGGCGGGGAGATCTTCGACCGCGGCACGATCGTCGCGCGGAAACGGCCGCGTGGTCGCCCGCGTAAGGATGCGGTCGCCGCGTAGACAGGCCTAGATGCGTGAGGCCGTGTCGTCGGTGGTCGGATGGTCGTGTGCCGGTGGATGGCGTTCCTCGAACCGCTCGTCGGGGATCGCCGTCTCACCGGCGGAGACCCCGGTGATCAGCGGTAGGGGAGCGGGCGGGGTCGTTGATCGCCTTCGGGTGACCAACGGCACCGCCCCGCAGGCCACCACGATGATGACCACCCCGATCCACTGCGCGGGCGCCAGCCACTCGTGCAGAAGCAGCGCCGCCAGGGTGATTCCGATGACCGGCTCCAGTGCGCCCAGCAGGCTCAGCGGGACCGAACCCAAGCTGCGTACCGCGTACAGGGCGCCGCCCATGCCGACCGGGGTCAGGACCAGCCCTTGCAGGATCGCAGTGTGCCAGGCGAGCGCCGACACCGCGAAGCTGTCGCCGCTGGCGACGGCGAACACCGCGACGGTCGCGGTGGAACCGATCATCACCAAACCCGCGGCCGCCACGGTCCCGACGTCGTGCACCCAGCGCTCGCTCAAGACCAGATAGATCGCGTAGCCCGTAGCGCTGAGCAGGCTCATTGCCACCACCGACAGGGACGCGGCGCTGCCTCCCGCGCCGCTGACCAGCACCAACCCGCCTACCGTGACGAGTGTCAGGGCGATCAGCGTCAGCGGTACTGGCGTGCGATCGCGCAGCCAGACCAGTCCGATGACGATCAGCGGGCACACGTTGACGACGACCACCGGCACTTGCACCCCGCCGCGCTGCACGGCAATGAAGAACACCACCATCTGCGCGCCGAACACAATGCCGCAGACGGCGACCAGGCCGAGGGCCGCCCGCCACGGCACGCGGCGGGCCCGCCCGGTCAGGAGCCAGATGGCGCCGATGGCCAGGATGGCGAACACCCCACGAATGGTGAGCAGAACAGCTGGGGTGGCACCGCTGTTGAAGGCGAACACCGCGACCACGGCCATCGAGCCGTAGGCAAGCATGGACGCTGCGCCTGCGGCCCAGCCGCGGACATTGGTCGGCTGGTGGCGCTGCACAGGGTCCTACCTCACGACATGCCAAGGCTGATGGGATGACCGAACGGCAGCGCTGCCGTCACATGGACGAGATTTGCGGTCGAGGCAGATTACCGCTCTCGCGGCCCTGCCTCGTCAGACGGGATTGGCGAAGCCAGGCACCAGGTCAACGGCGATCCCGCGGACCGGCACATGCGCGTCGAGCTGACACGAGATCGCCACGATCGAGGCGATGACCCGCATCGGGATGGCCAGCTTGGGTGGGATGTCCATCTGCCTGGCCGTCTTGAGTTGGCCAGCGGCCCGGTCGAAATTGATCGCGGTCATCTTCTGCAGCCACTTGCGGCTGTAATGGAAAACCTCGACTTCGAGCGGCTGCACATACTGCTGCAGCATGTCGTCGATCTCGACGGTGGAGACCTGCTGCCCCTTCTGAATGAAGCCGATCCGCTCCATCGTCGGCAACAGCTTGTCGTAATTCCTGTCCACGGCGTAGCGCAGCATCGAGCCCAGTTCGACGGGCATCCCGCCGGGCAGAGGAGCGACCGCCCCGAAATCGATGACGCCCATCTTGTCGCCGGGCATCAGCATGAAGTTGCCGGGATGCGCGTCGCCGTGCATCATCTCCAACCGTCGAGGCGCATCGTCAGTGAGCTCAAAAAGCCTGTACCCCATGAGATCTCGTTGCTCTTGGGTACCGTTGCGGATGATCTCGGCCAGCGGGATGCCGTCGATCCACTCGGCGACCACCACCTTGGGTGCGCTGGCCACCACCGCGGGGACGACGAAGTGCGGATGCCCCTTGTAGGCCGCCGCGAACGCCCGCTGGTTATCGGCCTCAAGCCGGTAGTCCAGCTCCATCTCGGTGCGTTCGATCAGTTCGCTGACCACGCCTTCGATATCCGCACCGGGGGAGAGCTGTTTGAAGATGCTCACCATGCGCTGCATGGTCTTCAGGTCCGCGCGCAATGCTTCGTCGGCGCCGGGGTACTGGATCTTGACGGCAACTTCGCGACCGTCGGACCAGATCGCCTTGTGCACCTGCCCGATGCTGGCCGATGCGACGGGCTTGTCGTCGAAGGAGGCGAACCGATCGCGCCATTTGGTACCCAGTTGGGCGTCGAGTACCCGGTGCACCTTGGCCACCGGCATCGGTGGCGCGTCCTTCTGCAGCTTGGTCAGCGCTTCGCGGTAGGGCTCCCCGAACTCCTCGGGAATGGCCGCCTCCATCACCGACAGGGCCTGGCCGACCTTCATCGCGCCGCCCTTGAGCTCACCGAGGACGGAGAACAGCTGATTGGCCGCTTTCTCCATCATCTCGGCGTTCACCTCGTCGCGAGACATGCCGGTCAGGCGCTTGCCGAACCCCAGCGCAGCGCGTCCGGCGAACCCCACTGGCAACGACGCCAGCTTCGCATTGCGCGCCAAGCCGCCGCGCTTGATATCAGCCACCACACCATCATCCACCACCCGCCGCCGGGCACTCACAGGATGCTGGCAACATCGGGGCTCAACAGGCGCTCAACACCGGCACCGCGGGTGCCGTGGCCAGCGGCGGGCCACGATCGAACCGGCGCCGACATCGAATTCCAGGGTGGTCGACAGCGTCGACGGTGTTGGCAGTCGCGCGCCGCTGCCGACGGTTCCTGCGGTGCCCCGCACGGCTCTGATCACGGTGTCGACCTGAGTCAGTGCCAGGGCAGCGGTGGCCAACATGGTGGCCCGATCGGCGGTCCCGACGGTATCGCGCAGCTGCGCCGCCACGGCGGGCCACGCCGCGTCCCGGTCGCTGCGGTGCAGATCAGCACAGCCCAGACAACTGGTCACCCCGGGAATCACCAGCGGGCCCACCAGCCCGGCGCCGTCGCGGACACGCACCAGCAGGTGCGGGATGCCGGCGTCGTGCAGATCGCGGACCATTCTCGGTTCGGCGACCAGGAAATCCGAGAGCACCACCAGATCGGTGCCCTCGGCCCGCACCGCGGCATGCGGTTGGCTGCTGTGCCGGATCCGAGCGCCCGAGCAGCGCAACGCGTCGACGAGCAGGTCAGATAGCGGGCCCCGACCGTGAATGCGGATCGACGCCGCCCGGCCGGTCGGGCGCGTCGGTGCTGAGCTGGCCACCCCCGCGACCACGAGTGCGTCGAGCAGTCGGGTGAATTCGCCGGCATCGATGGGGCCGTGCCGACCGGCCTCACGGACCAGGTCGTCGGCGCCGGCATTGGTTTGCATCAGGCGCAGCACCGCGGCGAGCGCGGCGGCGGTCATCCCGTGCGGCGGGCGAACCAGCACCGCCCGGCGCGGATCCCAGCCCACTTGCACGGCCCCGTCGGGTCGTACCAGCACCGGCATCGCCGGGTCCAGGCTGAGTTGCCCCGTCACCCGCCGACTGTGTCACGGCGGCGGGGCCGCCCGCGGTCAGCTATCCACAGGGGGATCTTTGGGCTTCTCCGGATCGTCCTGCACGTTGTTCTCGAAGTCCTTTTCGAAGTCGGCCAGCGCCTCTTCGATACCGCTGGTGTCGCCACCGATGATGCGGTCGATGAAGGCGGCCGAGTCGTCGAGGTCGGTCGAATCGGGCAGCAGGTCGGGGTGCTGCCACACCCCGTCACGGGCGTCGATGCCCGCGGCTTCGGTGAGCCGCTCCCACAGGGTGGCGGCTTCACGCAGCTTGCGTGGCCGCAGCTCCAGGCCGACCAGGGTGGCGAAGGTCTGCTCGGCGGGTCCGCCGGTGGCACGGCGTCGGCGCAGCGTCTCACTCAACGCGCCTGCGCCGGGGATGCGTTCGCCCAGAGCCGAGGTCACCACCGTTTGGACCCACCCTTCGATCAGGGCCAGCAGCGTCTCCAGCCGCTCAAGGGCGGCGGTCTGCTCCGGGGTGGCCTTCGGTTCGAACATGCCCTGGCTGAGCAGCTGTTCCATCGCCGCCGGATCGGTCAGCGCCGCCGGGTTGAACCCTTGGGCCAGCTCCTCCATACCGCTCATATCGATCTGCATGCCCTTGGCATAGGACTCGACGGTGTTCATCAGCTGGCTGGACAACCACGGCACGTGGCTGAACAGCCGGTGGTGGGCGGCCTCGCGGGCGGCCAGGAACGTCAGGATTTCGGCGCGGGGCAGCTCAAGACCATTCGAGAGCTCCTCGATGGCATCGGGCATCAGGGCGGCAACACCTTTGGGGCCCAAGGGCAGCCCGACATCGGTGGAGGTCAGCACCTCTTTGGACAGCCGGCCCAGGGCCTGGCCGAGTTGCGAGCCGAACGCCATCCCGCCCATCTGCGAGATCATCGACAGCAGCGGGCCGGCCATGCTCTTGGCTTCTTCGGGCAGGGCCGAGGCCCACACCGAGGAGATCTGTTCGGCCACCGGATCGCAGAGCCGCTTCCAGGTGTCCAGGGTGTTGTCGATCCAGTCGTTCGGCGTCCACGCGACCGCTTTGGTGGTGCCCGCGGGCAGTGCGGTCGCGCCGTCGAGCCAGGTTTCGGCGAGTCGGACCGCATCAGAGATCGCCGAGGTGGTGCTCTCCGGAATGGGTGCCACGAAACCGATTGAGCTCGAAGCGAGTTGGCGCGCCAGGTCGTAATTCACCGGTCCGGATTGCGCGCCGCCGCCCATCGCACCGCCGGCGCCGCTGAACATCTGCCCCAGCTTGGTGAAGATCTGGCCGAGGTCGCCCATATCGAAGTTGCCACCGCCGGCACCGAAGCCGAACGGGTCGCCAGGGTTCGGGCCAGAACCCGAGCCGGAGCCGGATTCATCCTTTTTGTGCTTATCGGGGTCGGGGTCTCCGCCGGAGGAGAAGCCAAAGGGCAGGTCAGCCATGACCTCAACGGTACTCATGACGGCCGCTCGGTGTGCGATGCCCGGTCACGCTGTCAGGGAAACCGGGTACAACCCGCTGTTCTCGGGGCAGGGAAGGGCTTGCCCTAGTCTTGGCGGCGTGAACAGGCGGATTCTGACGCTGCTGGTGGCGCTCGTGCCGATTGTCGCCTTCGGCGTGCTTCTCGCCGTGGTGACGGTGCCCTTCGTCTCGTTGGGGCCGGGCCCGACCTTCAACACGTTGGGCGACTTCGACGGCAAACCGGTGGTGAACATCGAGGGCACCCCCACCAAACCGACGTCGGGCAACCTGAACATGACGACGGTCTCCCAACGTGACGAGCTGACCCTGGGCCAGGCGCTGACCTTGTGGATGTCGGGCAGCGAGCAGCTGATTCCCCGCGACCTGGTGTATCCGCCGGACAAGTCGCGTGACGAGGTCGACAAGGCCAATGACGCCGATTTCAAACAGTCCGAGGACAGCGCCGAGTACGCCGCACTGGGCTATCTGAAATACGCGCCCGCGGTGACCGTGGCCAACGTCGCCGACCCGGGGCCGTCGGCTGGCAAGTTGCAGGACGGCGACGCGATCGACGCGGTCAACGGCACACCGGTATCCAACGTCGAAGAATTCACCACCCTGCTCAAGAAGACCAAGGCCGGCCAGGACATCGTCATCGATTACCGGCGCAAGAACGCACCGGCAGGCGTCGCCACCATCACCTTGGGCTCCAATCCCGACCGCGAGTACGGCTACCTGGGGGTTTCGGTGCTCAACGCGCCCTGGGCGCCGTTCAAGATCGACTTCAACCTGGCCAATATCGGCGGACCGTCGGCAGGGTTGATGTTCAGCCTGGCGGTCATCGACAAGCTCACCACCGGTGACCTCAATGACGGCAAGTTCGTGGCCGGTACCGGCACCATCGACGACGACGGCAAGGTCGGTCCGATCGGCGGGATCACCCACAAGATGGAGGCCGCGCACGACGCCGGAGCGTCGATCTTCCTGGTTCCCGCCGAAAACTGCGACGAGGCCAGATCCGGGGGGCAAGACGGTCTGGAATTGGTCAAAGTCGGCGACCTGAATGCGGCTGTCGACGCCCTCAAGACCCTTTCAGCTGGTGGCGAACCACCCAAGTGCTGATCACGGGCTCGACCGTCGCCTGAAGTTGTTTGCGTACAGTTAGGCCGCAATAGGGCAGTGTGAGCCGCCCGCGGCGTGCGCATGTAGTCCGAACTGACTAGAGACGTCCAACCGAACACGACGACCAGGAGTTTGAACGTGGGGATGCGGCCCGCCGCGAGGATGCCAAAGCTGACACGGCGTAGCCGGGTTTTGATCGCGATGGCACTAGCTGTCGTGATCCTCCTCCTGGTCGGCCCGAGGTTGGTGGACACATACGTCGACTGGCTGTGGTTCGGCGAGCTCGGCTACCGCTCGGTGTTCACCACCAAGCTGTTCACCCAGATCGTGGTGTTCTTGGTGACCGGGTTGTTGGTGGGCGTCGTCGTCTTCGCCGGGATGGCGTTGGCCTACCGCTCGCGGCCGGTGTTCGTCCCGGCCAACGGCCCCAACGATCCTGTCGCGCGGTACCGCACGGCCGTGGTGTCGCGGCTGCGGCTGGTCGGGATCGGCATCCCGGTCGTGGTCGGCTTTTTCGCCGGGATCATCGGCCAAAGCAGCTGGGTGCAGATCCAGTTGTTCTTGCACGGCGGCGACTTCGGGATCACCGACCCGCAGTTCGGCAAGGATCTGGGCTTCTATGCCTTCGACCTGCCGTTCTATCGGCTGCTGCTGTCCTACATGTTCGTCGCGATCTTCCTGGCGCTGATCGCAAACCTGATCGGGCACTACATCTTCGGTGGTATCCGGCTGGCCGGGCGTAGCGGCGCCCTGAGCCGCGCGGCCCGCATCCAGCTGGTCACTCTGGTCGGAATCCTGGTGCTGCTCAAAGCGGTCGCCTACTGGTTGGACCGATTCGAGCTGCTCAGCCACACCAGGGGCGGTAAGCCCTTCACCGGTGCCGGTTACACCGATATCAACGCGGTGCTGCCGGCCAAGCTGATTCTGCTGGCGATTGCGTTGATCTGTGCGGCTGCGGTGTTCTCGGCACTGGTGTTGCGGGACTTGCGGATTCCGGCCATCGGTCTGGTGCTGCTGCTGCTGAGCTCGCTGATCGTCGGTGCGGGCTGGCCGCTGGTGGTCGAGCAGATCAGCGTCAAGCCCAACGCGGCGCAGAAGGAAAGCGAGTACATCAGTCGAAGTATCACCGCCACCCGAGAGGCCTACGGACTGACCAATGAGTCGGTGACGTATCGGGATTACAGCGGTGACACGCCGACGTCTCCGCAGCAGGTCGCGTCGGACCGTTCCACCATCTCCAATATCCGGCTGCTTGACCCCACCATCGTCGGACCGGCCTTCACCCAGTTCCAGCAGGGCAAGAACTTCTACAGCTTCCCCGACCAGTTGGCCATGGATCGCTACACCGGCGCTGACGGCAATCTGCGTGACTTCGTGGTCGCCGCCAGGGAACTCAACCCCGATCGGTTGATCGACAATCAGCGGGACTGGATCAACCGGCACACCGTCTACACCCACGGCAACGGGTTCATCGCGTCACCGGCCAACACGGTGCGCGGGATCGCCAACGACCCCAATCAAAACGGCGGCTATCCCGAGTTCCTGGCGAGTGTGGTCGGGGCCAACGGCACCGTCGTCTCACCAGGGCCGGCACCGCTGGATCAACCCCGCATCTACTACGGTCCGATCATCGCCGCCTCCGCGCAGGACTACGCGATCGTCGGTAGCAACGGCACCGACCGCGAATACGACTACGAGACCAACACCGACACCAAGAACTACACCTATCAGGGCAGTGGTGGCGTTCCGGTCGGAAACTGGTTGTCGCGCAGCGTATTCGCTGCCAAGTTCGCCGAGCGTAACTTCCTGTTCTCGAATGTGATCGGGCCCAACAGCAAGATCCTGTTCAATCGTGACCCGGCCGAACGCGTCAAGGCGGTGGCCCCGTGGTTGGACACCGACAACGGTGTTTATCCGGCCATCGTCAACAAGAAGATGGTGTGGATCGTCGACGGTTACACCACGTTGGACAACTACCCGTATTCGCAGCTGACGTCGTTGTCGAGCGCGACGGCCGACTCCAACGAGATCGCGGCCAACCGGTTGCTGCCGGACAAGCAGGTGTCCTATATCCGCAACTCGGTGAAGGCCACCGTTGACGCCTACGACGGCACCGTCACGCTCTATGCCCAGGACGAAAGCGATCCGGTACTGAAGGCCTGGATGAGCGTCTTCCCCGGCACCGTCAAACCCAAGTCGGATATCAGCCCGGACCTGGCCCAGCACCTGCGCTACCCGGAGGATCTGTTCAAGGTCCAGCGCGCACTGCTGGCCAAGTACCACGTCGACGACCCGGTGACGTTCTTCTCCACCTCGGACTTCTGGGATGTCCCGCTCGACCCGAACCCGACCGCGTCGAGCTACCAACCGCCGTATTACATCGTCGCCAAAGATCTTGCGCAGAACAATAATTCGGCAGCGTTCCAGCTGACCACCGCGATGAACCGGTTCCGGCGCGACTTCCTGGCGGCCTATATCAGCGCCAGTTCCGATCCGGCCACCTACGGCAAGATCACGGTGCTGACCATCCCGAATCAGGTCAACGGACCCAAGCTGGCGTTCAACGCGATCAGTACCGATACCGCGGTCAGCCAGGACCTCGGTGTGATCGGCCGTGATAACCAGAACCGCATCAGGTGGGGCAACCTGCTGACCCTGCCGGTTGGTCAAGGCGGTCTGCTCTACGTGGCACCGGTGTACGCATCGCCGGGGGCCAGTGACGCCGCGTCGTCTTATCCCCGACTGATCCGCGTGGCCATGCAGTACGGCGACAAGATCGGCTACGGACCTACCGTGCGCGACGCACTCGACGGCATCTTCGGTGCCGGTGCGGGCGCCGCCGCGACGGGTCCGGCGCCAGTGGTCGGTTCGCCACCGGCCGCCCAGGTGCCTGCCGCAACGCCGGGAACGCCGCCACCGCCTGCCGCGAATTCACCAGAGGTGCCGACTCCGGTCGCCGTGCCTCAGGTGCCCGGGGCCAGTGTGCAGCTGTCCACGGCGAAAGCCGCAGCGCTGCAAGAGGTGCAGCAGGCTCTTGACGGCATGCAGGCCGCTCAGACCAGCGGCAACTTCGCGCAGTACGGCGAAGCTCTGCAGCGCCTCGACGATGCCATGAACGCGTACCGCACCGCCAAGTAGTACGCCGGTGCACTACCGGTTGCTGGGCCCGCTGCAGGTGACCCAGGGCGCTGCGGCGGTGGATATCGGTCCGCCCAAACAGCGCGCGGTACTGGCGGCGCTGCTGCTGGCCCAGGGCAGGGTGGTCTCCACGGACCGCCTGATCGACGCGGTCTGGGGCGACGAGGTGCCCGGTAGTGCGACCGCGAGCCTGCAGGCCTATATCTCCAACCTACGCAAGGCTTTACGGTCCGATACCGGGGCGGCATCGCCCATCGTGCGTCAGTCGCCGGGGTACTACCTGGCCGCCTCGACGGCCGATGTGGTCGACCTGATCGCCTTCACCGAGCACTGTGTCGCCGCGCGGGCGGCGATCACCGCGGGCGGGTGGCGCGACGCACTGGCCGCGACGGACGCTGCCTTGGCGTTGTGGCGGGGACCGCTGCTGGAGGACCTGCGCGACGAGGACTGGGTCAGGCGGGAATCGGCCGGTGTCGAGGAGCTGCGCGCCGAGTGCCGGGAGAATCGTGTCACCGCGCTGCTGGCGCTGGGCCGTAGTGCCGAAGCCCTGGCGGATGCGGTCCGGCTGCGTGCGGATGATCAGCTGCGTGACCGGGCCTGCTGGTTACTGATGCTGGCGCTGTACCGGACCGGGCGGGGACCCGAAGCGCTGGACGCCTATGCCACACACGCCGCCCACCTCGACGCCGAACTCGGTCTGGAGCCCGGCACCGAATTGCGTGACCTGCAGACCGCCATCCTGCGGCAGTCCCCGGAGCTGGCCGCTTGGCCGCGCTCCCCGGCCTGGACCGGGGCCGATGACCTGTCCTCACCCGCCACCGTCGCCCCCGCCCCGGAGCAACCTGTCACCGCATCGCGTCGTCGGCTGATCGGTCGTGATCGCGAATTGGCCATGCTGTCAAAGGTTCTCGACGGTGCGGCGGCCGGGGCCACCGGCTGGGTGGTGCTCACGGGCCCACCCGGGATCGGGAAGACGAGACTCGCCGAGGAGGCGGCGGGCAGGGTGGCTGCTGGAGGCGGTCGGATGGTCTGGGTGAACTGCCCCGACGAGCGGGGTACCCCGCCGTGGTGGCCGATGCGCCAACTGCTGCGCGCGCTCGGTGCCGACGCCGACGCGGTGCTGGAGGTGCCGGCGGATGCCGATCCCGATACCGCCAGATTTTTGGTCTATGAACGCATTCACGTGCTGCTGCAGAGCGTTGGGCAGGCCGAAGCACCGTTGGCGGTGGTGATCGATGACGCGCAATGGGCCGATCCGACCTCGGCGAGTTGCCTGGCCTATATCGCCGGTGCGCTGCGTGAGCACCCCGTTGCGATGATCGTCACGGTGCGCGACGGTGACCACAGCGCGGAGCTGACCCGACTGCTCGGGACCGTCGCGCGCGGAGATCGCAACCGGCGCATCGATGTTCCCGCGCTGAGCCTCAGTGAGGTGACCGCCTTGGCCAATGAGGTCGCCGAGGACCCGCGCGACGAACTCACCGATGCCGAGGCAACGATCCTCGCCGACCGCACCGGCGGTAACCCGTTCTTTGTCTCCGAATACGCCCGGCTGCCCCGCGAAGAGCGCAGCGCCGGCGATATCCCCTCGGCGATCAAATCAGTCCTCGATCGCAGGTTGGCCGGCGTCGATCCGGCAGTCCTGCAGGTACTTCGGGCTGCCGCGGTGATCGGTGACACCCTCGACGCGTCAGCGTTCGGATTGCTCGCCGCAACCACCAGGCTCGACCTGGAGACGTTGGCTGATTACCTCGACGACGCCGCCGATGCGCGGATCCTGGTATCGGCGCACGACAGCGCGGGTTACGAGTTCGCGCACGGTCTGCTGCGCGCGCACCTGTTGGCGATGCTGCCCGCGCTGCGTCGGCAGCGGCTGCACGCCACGGTGGCGGACACGTTGGTGGACAACAACTCTCACGACGCGATCAGCCGTCGCGCGCAGCACCTGATCGCCGCCCTGCCGTTGGTGGAGCCCGCGGCGGTGGTCGCCGCCTGCCGGTTGGCTGCCGAGCATGCCACCGAGCAGTGGAGCTCCGATATCGCCGCGCGCTGGTGGCAGGCGGCCCTCGACGCCTACGACCAGTTGCCGGCCGCCGAGCGCGACAGCGTCGAACGCGACGGTCTGACCGTGGAGCTGCTGGAAGCGCTCGGTCGCGCCGGTCGCGGGCAGACGGTCGTCGACAGTGCCTCCACCGCATTGGCTGAGGCGTTTCGCGCCGGCCGGGCGGCCACCGCGGGGCGGGTGGCGGCCGCGCTGCTGAGGGTCAGTGGCAGCTGGCCGTGGCTGGCGCCGGGTGCTGATCCCTCCGAGCTGCTCGCGCTGCTCAACCGCGCCGCGCAGTTGTGCGACGACGATCCGGCCGCGGGTGCCCGGGTGCACGCGGCGCTGGCCGTGGGGAACTGTTATCACCCCGATCCCGCGGTCACCGCCGGGCTTCTCGACAGGTCCGCCGACCTTGCCGACCAAACCGGAGATGTCGACGTCATCGCCGACGCGTTGGTCGGCAAGATCATCACCTATTCCGGGGTGGCACAACGCAGTGCCGACATACTGGGTTGGGTCGACGCGCTGATGATGTTGCAGCACAGTCGAATTCGTGAAGACACGGTGATCGCGCACTCGGTCGCGACGATGGCGGCGATGGATCTCGGCGATGCCGAGGCCACCGATCGGCATCTGCGGGCCGGTATCGAAGGCAGCGAACAGCTGCGGCTTCCGGTGGTGCGTGCCCAATTGCGATGGATGGAAGCTGTTCTGGCGGTGTGGCGCGGCGATTTTGCCGAAGCCGAGCGCCACCACGGCATCGCGGTGAAGGTGCATGAGCAGACCGAGCTTTACGGGGCGGGCAGCGGCATGATCGCCGCGACGGCCCTGCTCCGCGAGAAGGGCGAAACCGTCGATGCTGCATCGGTTCTCGGGGCCGAGCTGGACAGCGGGGGAGAGGGCATGGTCGACGTGGCGCGGGCCGCGCTGCTGACCGTCCAGACCGGACCGGACGCGCGTGCCGAGGCCGCAGGCGTGTTATCCCGTGGGTCCGGTCTGCCGCACATCTGGACCAGCTTGGGCTTTGCCGCGCTGCGCGCACACCTGTGCGCCGATCACGGGTTGGTCGAGTTCGCGCCGGGCTTGCTCGACGAGCTTGAGCCGTTCGCCGACCGCATCGCGATGATCGGCCAGGTCGGTATCGCCGGCCCGGTCCCGTTGGCCATCGCCAGGTTGTACGCGCTACTCGGGCAGGACGATCGCGCGCGCGAACGGATCGCCGACGCTGAGGCGATCGCCGAGCGCAACGGCGGCGTCCCGGCGCTGCTGCGCTGCCGGCTGCTACGCGCCGAGTTGGACGGCGACAGCGCCGCGGCCGCAGCGGTAGCCGAAGAGGCCGAACGCATCGGCATGCGCGGTGTGGCCGCCGCAGCCAGGGCCCTGGCCTGACTTGGAGATTTCTTGGTGTGGCGACGCCAAGGGGTCACCAAGGACCGAGGCTCACAGTGGTGTTCAACCAACCAGGGAAGGACCCTCCATGAGCATCGCCCCCGTCACCGATGACGATCTCGCCGCCGCCTTGGCGCCCCGGATCGGCGGTGTCGTCGCGCTACCGGCCGATCCCGACTATCAGCGCATCATGCCGTGGAATGTGGCGGTGCCCGTCGCCCCGTGTGCAGCGGTGTTCGCCTCCAGCGCACGCGATGTCGACGAGACCGTCCGCTTCGCCGCCGAGCGCGGGCTCACCGTGGCGGTGCAGGCCACCGGCCACGGCGCCCTGCCGGTCGGAAGCGACAGCATCCTGGTGCACACCGGTGAGCTGACCGCAGTCGTCGTCGATCCACGCAGCCGCACCGCCCGCGTCGGGGCCGGGGCCACCTGGCAGCACGTGCTCGACGCCGCCACCCCGCACGGTCTGGCACCTGCCTGCGGTTCCGCGCCGAGTGTGGGCGTGGTGGGTTTCCTGACCGGCGGCGGTATCGGTCCACTGGTGCGCAGCATCGGACTGTCGTCGGACTACGTGCTGGCCTTCGAACTGGTCACCGGCGCCGGTGAGGTACTGCGGGTGACCCCTGAGCAACACAGCGATCTGTTCTGGGGATTGCGGGGCGCCAAGGCGACGCTGGGCATCGTCACCGCAGTGGAGATCGAACTGCTGCCGATCACCGAATTCTACGGTGGTGCACTGTATTTCGACGGATCGTCGGCTGCGGTGGTGCTGCGGGCGTTTCAGCAGTGGTGTGCGGGGCTGCCCGAGTCGGTCAGCACCTCGATCGCGTTCCTTCAGCTGCCCGAGCTGCCCGATGTGCCGCCACCGCTAGCGGGCCGGTTCACCGTGGCGGTGCGCTACGTGGCACTCGGCAGCGCGTTTGAGGGGGCGCGGCTGCTCGCCCCGATGCGCGCGGCGGCCACCCCGCTGATCGACGCCGTCACCGTGCTGCCGTACGCGGCGATCGCTGCGGTGCATGCCGACCCGCCCAATCCGATGCCGGTGCACGAGGACCATGCCCTGCTGCGGGAACTCACCCCCGACGCCGTCGAGGCGCTGCTGGCCGTGGCAGGACCCGAGTCGGGGTCGGTGCAGACGATCGTCGAGCTGCGGATGCTCGGTGGCGCGCTGACCCGCCCGGCCAGACACCGCAGTGCGTTCTGCCACCGCGACGCGGCCTTCACGGTCACGACGATCGGCGCGCTGGTGCCCCCGATCGCCGAGATGGTGCCCGCGCACGCGGCGGCGGTGGTCCAGGCGCTGGCACCGTGGTCGACCGGGGGACAGCTGCCGAACTTCGCGGCCTCGGCTGATCCGGCCCGGCTGGCCCGCTGCTACGACGAGGACACGCTGTACTGGCTGGCGGCCCTGGCGGAGCGGTATGACCCTGCCGGGGTCCTGCGGGTCGGCCAGGTGGCGCGCTACCCCATGTGAACACCGTTCCTGCCCGCGAGCGCACATTCTGGTACGCATTCCAGGTTCAACGCGTACAGCGATGCGCGCTCGCGAGGGTAAAAAAGCCTCTGAGCACCCGATTTGGTGCCTCAGCGACTGACCAGTAACCTTGTGTTTACCCGTCGCGGGGTGGAGCAGCTCGGTAGCTCGCTGGGCTCATAACCCAGAGGTCGCAGGTTCGAATCCTGTCCCCGCTACTAGGCAAAATGGCCCTCGGAGGAGACTCCGGGGGCCATTTTCATGCCGTTTGGGAACACTTTTGGGAACAGTCGCAGTGCTAACGAGTATCGCGAAGGCGCTAGCTGCCAAGTTCGACGAAGTAACGACGATGAGGTCTGCGGCCTCGCATCAAGATGTTTCCGGTGTCCAGGATCGTCGGCGGTGGATGTTCGGTGATCGTTGCCAGTAGCCTGTCCGGGACGCAGAACCAAGTCGTTCTACCTTCGGCGGCGATGATGCAGTTTAATTGCCGAGCCGGAGAGCCGCGGGACACCGCGGTTGGTCGGACGTACAGGCGCAAACTGACCCGCTGGCCTTCATCTTCTCAGTTCTTGTGGGACCTGGGCGATACAGTTCAGGCCAGACGTTTCGAGGGGAGGGGGCGACGAGATTACAGAGAAGGCAGCTTCAGTTACGACAAGTGGCCAAGACAGCGAAGGAAAAAGGAAGAAGAGTAGTCGCAACTACAAAGAACGCGACCTCAAGATTCTCTTCACGCTGGCCGCCAACCGGTGCGCGTTCCCCGGCTGTGTGCACCCCATCGTCGAACCGGAGACTTTGGCGGATCCGAGACAGGTAGTCGGCCACATAGCTCACATCGTCGGTTCGTCGGTCGATGGTCCGCGCGGCGCCGAGCCATATGAAGGTGACCTCGACGGCTATGACAACTTGGTGTTGCTGTGCCGGCACCATCATGGCGTCGTTGACGTTCAGGCGAATTCCTATACGTCCGACGAGCTCCGAGGGTGGAAGAGTAACCACGAAGCGTGGGTCAATGAGCGACTTGCCGACCGGATGAAGTCGATCGAGTTCGCCGAGCTCGAGATCGTATGTCGATACCTGGTCGACACCGAGAAAGCCATTGATAGCACTGCGATGATCTCATTTGAGATCCGAGACAAGATGGATGCGAACGGTCTGACCGACCGAGTGGCGTCCCGCCTGACCACCGGTTTGATGCAGGCGCCACAGGTGGCGGAGTACCTCGCGATCTATTCGGCGAAGCTCGACCGTGAGTTTCCACGGCGACTCCGCCAAGGTTTCATCGCGATGTACAACAAGCATCGCGATGCTGGCCTCGCCGGCGATTCGCTCTTCCTCCAGATGGTCGAGAGCGCCACTCCGGACCCTCCCGCCGGTTCTGATGTTGCACTACGCTGGGATTATCAGGCCGCCGCTTTGGCGGTGTTGAGCCATCTCTTCGAGATCTGTGATGTATTCGAGGCACCGTGACTGACCTGCTGCCTACTAAATATGTCCCGCTCAGCATGTCCTTGATCGGCCAAGCAGCGGCGGTCCTCGATTGCCGTCGTGAGACCCAGACGGTCAGCGACTTGTGGGCTCGCGCTCGATCTGAGAACGAAGATTTGTCCTTTGCAAGCTTCGTAGATTCGCTCACGGTTCTTCACGCACTCGGCGCTGTGGATTTCCGTCGTGGCCTACTCCGGTGGCGCGCATGAGGTTGATCCGCCTGACGAGCAACAAGGAGTCCTTCAAAGCTGTCACGTTCAAGTCGGGACTGAACCTGGTCCTAGCCGACCGCACCGATAAATCATCTGCAACGGACTCCCGAAATGGTGTGGGCAAGACCACTCTTCTCCAGATCATCGATTACTGCCTGGGTGGGCGAGTAATCGAGGGTGACTCCCTGTACAAGCTTCGAGGGAGCGAGTGGGAATTCACTCTGGATGTAGAGATTGCGGGTCACGCGCTTGCCGTGACCCGAGGCATCGATACTTCAGAAGTCGACGTTTCAGGCGATGGCGTCTACACGCTCGGGTTGACGGACAAGCCTGACACCGTGACCGCGGTACTCGGTTCCGGCGAGTGGTCCGACTGGCTCGGGGACAGGAGCTTCGGACTGCCACTACGCGCAGACCGGGTGCCCAACGCACCGACGTTTCGAAGTCTCATGCGTCACTTTCTGCGCTTCCGAGATGAGGCTTACAACAGTCCGTTCAAGACGTTTGGAAGCCAGCCTCCTGTACAAGTGCAGGCCGAGAACGCGTTCCTATTGGGTCTGAATTGGGAGTACGCGGTCGAGTGGCAGCGCTTGAAGGACCGCGAGAAGACGCTCAAGGCTCTCTCGGGTGCGGATGTAGAGGAGCTCGGCCAGGAATTGGCTGAACTGCAAGCGCGCCGAGCCCGCGAGACGAGCCAGCTCCACCGCCTCGATGAGGATGTTCGAGAGTTTCGTGTGCTTCCCGAATACAGGGAGGTAGAGACACGAGCGAACGACGCCGCAGCCGAGATGCGAAACCTCTCAAATCAGGTCTTAATCACTGCACGAGAGATTGACCTCTACCTCGAGCAGGCTTCGGCGGAATCTACGGACGCGGACCAGGCGAGGGTCGAAACGCTGTTCAATGAGGTCGGAGTTGTGTTTCCTGATGGTTTACGGAGCACGCTGAAGCAGACTAGGGACTTCCACGCGTCAGTTACAAAGAACCGTCGGCATTACCTCGAATCTGAGATCAGACGACTCAACAGTGTCCAAGACCGGCGTAATCAGGAACTTCAGAACTTGGAACAGCGACGACGTGACGATCTTCGTATGCTCGAATCCCATGGCGCGCTTGAGGATTACGCGGAGATGCAAAAGAAGCTAGGTGCGCTCTCGGCTTCGGTGACCGAGCTTTCCACGCGCATCGAGACCATCCAGGACATTCGGCGCGGCAAGTCGGCGCTGAAGGCGGAAACGCTTGAGCTTGCGGACAGGGTCGAGCTTGATCTAGAGGAACGGCAACCAAGCTACGAAGGGGTCCTAAGCAGATTCTCTGAGGCTTTTGAGACTTTGTATGGCAACGAAGCATTTCTACTTGTAGATGTGGGGGATGCAGGCTATCGGTTCACTGTGAAGGTTCCTCGCGAAGGTTCAACGGGGACTGGCAAAGTCGGCATATTTGCCTATGATCTTGCGATCACCGAAGCTTGGGCGGCGCGAAAGTCTGGATGCGGCTTTCTTGCACATGACAGCGTCCTGTTTGATGGTGTTGACGAGCGTCAGACCGCGTCTGCAATGGCACTTGCCGCAGAAAGTGCGGAGAAGTTCGGCTATCAGTACTTCCTGACTGCAAACTCGGACGATCTGACTCCTAACGAGATGGATAGGGTCGGACTCGACATCGCTGCGAACCGTGTTGTCCTCCTGACGGACGCCGAAGAATCAGGTGGGTTGCTTGGAGTGCGAGTCTGACTGTGACTGCGTCGTAGCCTTCGATGCCTACCGGGCGAGACTCCGGGGAAGAACAAGCGGTGGCACTCGCACTGGCTGAAGTAGGAAAAACCTAGTTTCAGTCAATAAGGCTGACATGGGAGGTGCCAAAATCGGCGATAACTCGCAGGCTCCCGCCCAGTGCTGCCACATACGACTGCAGCGTGCCGAGCTCTGTGTGCGATAGATCGCCACTCTCCAGCTTCGACACGCGCGCCTGAGAGACTCCCATCAACGCGGCGACGTCAGCCTGCCGGGCGTGACCATGAGCCTTCCGGATGTCCGCGAGGCGTTGCGCCTGGACCGCATCGCGCATCTCCTTGCGTGCCGCGTCAGCACGGGCCGGGTCGACGCGACCCTGGGCCACGGCGTCGGCGCGGATCTCACGCCAGTTGCGTGCCATGGTCACTCACCTTCTGCCAGCCAGTTCTCGTATCGCCGTTCGGCGACCTGAATGTTCTTGTCATACCAAGTTTTCCAACTCCCGGCCTTGTCGCCGCCGAGTAGCAGGATCGCCTGTCGTTGCGGGTCGAAGATGAACAGGACCCGGATGCTGGAGCCTGCAGGCCGCAGCTCCTTCATGCTGTGAGACTTCGAACCGCTCACTTTGTCCACTGTCGGCCGACCTAGCGTGGGGCCCTCCAGCTCCAACAGATCGATCGCCCCGGTCACGGCGGCCATCGCATCCTTGTCGAGCGAGAAGTACCATCGTTCGACCTCCTCCAGCAGGATCACGTCCCACGACGGTATCGACATTAATATAACTCCAGAGTTATTTGCAAGGTCCGTCGGACGAACGAGGTCAACTCGGGGTGTCGTCGGAGTCCGGCTCCCAGGCATCGCCCAACAGGAACGACGCCGCCTGTTCAGCCTCCTCGCGGTCGTCGTTACCGAGCACGTGTGCATAGGTCTCCAAGAAGAACCCGACGTTGGCGTGACCGATACGCTCGCTGACGATCTTCGGACTGACCCCGGCCCGCACGCACCGGTGGCATATGAGTGCCGCAGATCGTGAAAGGTGTTGCGCGGCAACCCCGCCGCGGCGGCCAGGCGGTCGAAGCGCTGGCGGATGGTGTCGGGGTGTAGCGGCCTACCGTCGTGGTAGTGAACACGTATCCGGTTTGCGGGTAGTCGGTTCCGAAGAAATCGCGCTCACTGTCCTGCGCCTCGCGCCAGCGCCGCAGTGCCGCGGTCGATCGCGAGCGTCTGATCGGCGTTGCGGGTCTTTCCGCCCGCCTTATCCAAGGCGTGACCGCCCACGACCACCAGGTTGTCGTGCACCGTATTGGTGCCGGCGTCGAGGTCGACTGCCGGCCATTTCAGGCCGCATATCTGGCCTCGCCGGATACCCTTCGTGAGTTCGAGGAGGAACAGGGCCGCGAACCGGTCATGGCGGACCGAGGCCAGGAACGCTTGGATCTCGTGCGTGTCCCAGACCTGCCGGCGCATTGTTAACTAGAAATGCATCTAGATCGTGGGCAACTGTGGGCAGGATGTGGGCACGTGGGCGGGGGCACCCAGCGGTCTGAGCGCCTAGGCGGAGCAAAGCTGCAAGCTCGCCGCGTCGACCTGCTAGCAGGTGCACCCAAATGTGATGTCGGCCAATCGTTCGGCGCTAACCTTTCCGCACCGGCGGCAGCGGGTGTGATGCGGATCGTCGGGCAGCGATGGAGCCGTTAATGGCCCGAGATAGTCGAAGCCGTGTTCTTCGGCGAGCGACTTCGCTTCTTCGAAGGGAACGGGCGCCAGGTGTGCCCACTCACGTTGCAGCGCTCGCGCTTCGACTGCCCAGCCGCGCCAGAAGCATGCGCGACACGTCAGTTCGCCGCAACTGTTCTTTTCAAGGGTGTAGTTGAACCGGTAGTGCGCCTGCACGGTGCAACTGAGGCACTCCGTTAGCTGCCAGTCGTCGGGGTGAGTGAACGTCTCCAGCGATTTAATTCCACCGCGTCGCTGGATTTCGGCGATGTGATAGTCGCACCACGTCGGGTTCGAGCGTGTCCTAAATGCAGCGATAGCTATGCAATCTCGAACATCGCATCGCTGGTCCGTCGATTTGCGTTCGCGGCGCAGAGGCCTTGGGGGCTTTGGCGGCTCAGGCACAGGCCGTTTTGCGAGGGGCACCTTGCGGAGGCGGGCCGGGATCGCATCGGCCGCGAGCGCTTCCTGCTGACTGTCGCTACTAGACTTAAGCGCGGTGTCTGCACATGCGAGCGATTTCCCTTCGAGGCACCGAACGAAGTCACTTTCGGTCATTACCTCGATGGGCTGACCTTTGTCCTGGAGCTCGAACGCCCTCCGCGTCTTTCCCGTGACCTTAGATCCAGGCCGAAGCACAGCGGGGTTAATGTCGCCGATGACAAGCACATTGGTTCGCTTCGTGGTGTCATCGTGGGGTGTAGCGCCGACGCGCGCGCACTCTTCCCACGCGACCCGTCGAGTCATCGACATTAGAGTGCCGGTGAACACCACGACGCGACCGTATAGATACCCGTCAGGATCAGCGTTTGGGTTCAGTTCGGGTCGCGCAAGCGCCCCGCCGGACCCGACCGACATCGCTACGCTGCCACGGTAGATACCGCTGGCCATTCGCCCAATGCATATACCCGCCGAACCCGCGAGCCCTTCCAGGGTGTCCACACCCTTATTGGCGGCGAGTCTGCGGACAACTTCCACGACCGCCAGAGCGTCTGCCAGCGGCTCGTGATGGTCGCCCATGAGTCCACCCAGCGTTTCAAGTACGAACGGCAGTCGGTAGGATGGAAGCGCCAGTGCGCGGCGCGCCAGGACCATCGTGCACAGGAACCGCATTTCGGGCCACTCGATGTTGTCCACTGCGCACGCGTATCGAATGACGCCTATGTCGAACCCCGCGTTATGAGCGACCACGACGTCGTCGCCGATGAAGTCCATGATGCTGGGTAGGACGTCTTGCCAGCGCGGTGCACTAGCGACCATATCGGGGGTGATGCCATGAATGAATGTGTTGTAGCCGTCGAAGTAGTCAACATCCGCCGGCGGGCGTATTAGCCACTTCCGCTCGGCCACAGGCAACCCATTTCTGACGCGGACAAGGCCGACAGCACACGGCGAGCCGCGGTATGAGTTCGCGGTCTCGAAGTCGATCGCAGTGAAGTCGAGCACTTTAGGAGGCCGCTACCCACCAGTCCGGCTTGACCAAGGGTTCTGGTCGCACAAGCTGCCCAAACCCGGGCGGAAAGTCTGCAAGCGTCGGATCCCCCAAGTCGTCGGCCATGATCCACGGCGGCTTCCCCGTACGGGGGTTCATCGTGCGACGCACCCGCTGTTCGTCGGTCGCTAGCCATGCCGTCCATGAGTCTCGTACGTAGTTGGCAGCAGCCAACGCGCGGTATGACGGCTCGTCTCGATCGTCACGGTTTAGCTGCGGTCGGCGGTTCACAAAGTTCGGGGCGGTTAGGTTTTTGTTCTTCGTGCGCTTCGCATAGGCCGCGACCGCCTCGGTAATACGTTCTTGGTAAGCGGCTGCCTCGTCCAAGAGGGTCTCGAACAATTCCAGAGTGATGCTGTGCGCGAACGGTATTGGCGGCGCTGTCCCAGTCGTGAGTACGACAGCGCGGTCGGCGGTCAGGTTCCAGACCTTCGATTCGTGACGCCTTTCGTCGCGTTGGATCACGACCGCGTTGGTGTGACCGACTCGCGAACCCTCAAGGCGGCTAGTTAGCCACACGGCAGTCGCGTTCGCCGATGGCTGCGCGTCTACGATCGCAAACCCAAGCATGAACCCCCCGATCTAGCACCAAGCGTGTTAAGGCTATGGCATGTGCCCACACCATAGGGCGTCATTCTGACAAGTCCAGCGTGTCGTGAGCCACCGGCTGCTAGCTAGCCAACCAACCACCACATGGGATGTCGAAATAGTGCAAATCCTGCACTTCCGGGTTCCTACCGTCGACGGATGCACGACATCGACTCCAAACTGCGACTGATCGCCGCCATTCGCGAGACGATCGCGCCGCGGAGGACCAGCGCCGTCGTGCACTCTGCTCAACGAGTTGCTCGACGCCCGCCGTGTCCGTGGCCATGAAAAAGTACCCACTGGTGGCCAAGTAGAGGTATCCGCTGGTGGCCAGATAAAAGTATCCGCCCCGTGTTCGTCGTGTCGATCAGGAACTGCGGGCCCCGATGGTGACGGTGAAGGTGCCAACCAGTCATCGCCACCATCGGGGAGTTCCATTGAAATCTGCGAAGGACCGCATGGACATCATTTCCGCCTATCAGCAAGTCGGGTCCTACCGGGGCGCCGCCGAGCTGTGCGGCACCACTCATAGGACCGTCAAGAAAGTCGTCGACAAGTTCGGGGCCGGCGATAGCGCACCGCCGAGGGCGCAGCGGGCCCACAACTACGATGCGGTGACCGACCTGGTCTCCGAGCGGGTCGAGAAGTCGAAAGGACGGATGTCGGCCAAGCGGATGCTGCCGATCGCCCGGGCCGCCGGCTACCAGGGGTCAGCACGCAACTTCCGCCGCCTCGTCGCCGAGGCGAAAGTGTTGTGGCGCAACGAGCATCACCGAGGGCGCCGCCCGGCGGTGTGGTCACCGGGTGAGTATCTCGTGATCGACTGGGCCCAAGCCGCACCGGGGTTGTTCTTGTTCTGCGCGGTGCTGGCGTTCTCCCGGTGGCGGTTCGTCGCGTTCGCCAGCGATCAACGCGCCTCGACGACGTTGGCGTTGATCGCCGAAGCGATGGGGGCGATCGGTGGCGTTCCGGCCCGGGTGCTGGCCGACCGGATGGCGTGCCTCAAGGGTGGGGTGGTCGCCAACGTGGTGATCCCCACGGCCGAATACGTCCGGCTGGCAGGTCATTACGGTTTCGCCCCGGATTTCTGCCACGCTGAGGACCCGCAGTCCAAGGGTGTGGTGGAGAACTTGTGTGGTTACGCCCAACGCGGCCTGGCTGTCCCCCTGTTGACCGAGGCTGCGATCGCCGGGGTGCCGGTGGGTCTACGGTCGGCCAACGCCGCGGCGAAAGCCTGGTGCATCGAGGTGAATGCAGCGGAGCATTCGGAGATCTGCGCAGTGCCCGATGAGCGACTGAGCATTGAACGTGAACTGCTGCAACCACTACCATCGCTGCAGATTCGGATCGGGGCGCCGTCGGTGATCCGCAAGGTCGACCGGCTGTCGTGCATCCGGTACGCCTCGGCCCGTTACTCGGTGCCCACCCGGCTGATCGGCACATCGGTGGCGGTGGTCGTCGATCACGGCGCGGTCTGCCTGGTCGAGCCCAGCACGGGGGTGATCGTGGCCGAACACGAACTCGCCGCCCCGGGCACCGCGTCGGTCCTCGACGATCACTACGACGGACCACGACCGGCGCCCAGTCGCGGACCGCGGCCCAAAACCATGGTTGAACAACAGTTCTGCGCACTCGGCACTGATGCCGAGGCGTTCCTGGTCGGTGCTGCGGCGATCGGCAACACCCGGCTGGGCTCGGAACTAGAGGTCCTATTGGCTTTGGGTGCCGCCCACGGTAAGGATGCCTTGACCGGGGCGTTGCGCCGGGCGGTGGCGTTCCGGCGGTTCCGTGCCGCCGACGTCCGCTCCATCCTGGCCGCTGGCGCCGGGACCCCGCAGCCCCGCACCGCCGGGGACGCGTTGATCCTGGATCTACCGGTCGCCCCGACCCGGTCGTTGGACGCCTACACCGTCACCCCGGTCGCCGACGGTGGTGTCACCTCATGACCAGGACATCGGCGAAGACAGCCAAGATCGTTGCCCCGCTGGCTGTTCCGGTACTCGCGGCTGATCTGGACGCTGGGTTGCGGCGGCTCAAGCTGGCCGCGATCCGGCGCACCGCACCCGAGGTGCTCCTGACCGCGAAGACCCAACGCTGGACACCCGAGGAGGTGTTGCGGACCCTGGTCGAGACCGAGTTGGCAGCCCGCGATGCCTCCAACGTGATCAACCGACTCAAGGCCGCCGGGTTCCCCGTCACCAAGACCCTCGACTCGTTCAACGTGGCAGGATCCTCGATCCAGCCGAAGGTCTTCGACTACCTGTCCAGCCTGGAATGGGTTCGAACACAACAGAACCTGGCGATCATCGGACCCGCCGGCACCGGCAAGTCCCACACCCTCATCGGCCTCGGCGTGGCTGCGATCCACGCCGGGCACAAGGTCCGCTACTTCACCGCCGCGGACCTGGTGGAAACCCTCTACCGCGGCCTGGCCGACAACACCGTCGGCAAGATCATCGAATCCCTGCTCCGGGTCGACCTGATCATCCTCGACGAACTTGGCTTCGCCCCGCTCGACGACACCGCAACACAGCTGCTGTTCCGCCTCGTCGCGGGTGCCTACGAACGCCGCTCCCTGGCCATCGGATCGCACTGGCCGTTCCAAGAATGGGGACGATTCCTGCCCGAGCAGACCACCGCAGTCAGCATCCTCGACCGGCTCCTGCATCACGCCACCGTCGTCATCACCGACGGCCAGTCCTACCGCATGAAGGACGCCCAACACCGAAAGGAGACGCCTCAACCGAGCTGAGAATCACCGCACGGGGTGGGTACTTTTATCTGGCCACCAGCGGGTACTTCCACTTGGCCATTGACACGCCTCCGTTCTTCCTCAAGAGACGAGGTACCTGCGACTTCCTCTTGAGCTTCGACGCTGGCTCTTTCGGGCGACCGTCAATTGTTGTGTAGCGGAGGGTCTTACCCAACTCTTCCGCGCTGCGATCAACCCGCTCGGGAAGATCCATGACGCGATTCTCGGACACACCGTCGTCGCGGTACCTGACACTGATAAACCAGCCGATTTGGCACTAGTCGGACTTCATATAACTCGGCAACTGCGCTTCCAGGCCATTCCAGAACGTCCCGCTGTGCGGCTTTTTCACCTCAACGAGCAGGCGGTGTTGCGACCCACTCGAAATCTTTAAGTCGACTGGTCCCCGCCCCAGCTCAACTTCGCGGTCCAACTCCACGCCTAATAGTCTTAGATAGGGCCTTGCCATACCAAGGAAGACCAACTGCGCAGTCTTCATCCTTCTCGACGGTTTTCCCTTTGCGTTTCGTCAAGTGATTTGGCCCCAGTAATCTGCGCGGATGTTGGCCCCAGTTGGGAGATCTAGCGCCGCTGGTGCAGGTTGGGTGTTGTGGCAGGATTGGCGACATGCTCGGTCATGTTGGGCTGAACGTCATGGATCTCGCAGACGCGCAGGCGTACTACGACGACCTGTTGCCGCTCCTGGGGTTTGAGAAGTTTCTCGTCGCGGAAGATCAGTGCGCCTACAAGCCTGCGGGCGGAAAGCCCGGGACGTACCTGTTCTTGTATCCGGCCGCCGATCCGGGGCTGTACTCACGCGACAAGACCGGCCTGCAGCACCTCGCGTTCATGGTGGGGAGCCGAGGTGATGTCGATCGGGTGCATCGTCACGTGTTGTCAGTAAGTGGACGTGTGATTCACCCACCACGATCGTTTCCGGAGTACCCGCCGCCGTATTACGCAACGTTCTGGCTTGATCCCTTTGGCATGATGCTTGAAGCCGTGTGCCATCACAATCGTGACTGATTCCTGCGGGGACCGCTTGTAGTCCGCGTTCAGCTGGCTTGTTTGCGCAGGCGTGTCATTCAGCAATTTTGAGGCACAACAGGATTGGAAGATCGGTCGCGGGGTTGGTGGGCAGCATCGCCGACTCCGACGCCGACATGGCGTTCTCCGCGAAGACCCGCGCGTTGGGGATCACATGCTCCCCGGTCGCAATGCCATGCCGCTCCACACACCAACCTCGCGGTTGTACTCGATGAATCGGTGCTTGAGCACATTGCACGCGGCATCCGAGATCTTGTCCCCTCCGATGCCAACGTTAAGGATGCCAATCTCCTCGATGTGTTCTGGCAGATCGAGTCCCTGAGCTATGGCGACCGCAATTCCATCGGCCAAGTGTCCGGCAAAGCCTGATCCGGAACCAGCACCCGAAGTGCCCCCTGGGTGTAGCCGAGGCCAAACTCGTTGAGTCCCGCTGTCACGGCGCGCTGTGACACGATGCCAAGATGGACACCCACCCACCACTACCTGGTGTGAGCCTCACATTTTCGGAAGTCTTCCCGGGGGGAGGCGGCTCCGATGAGGTATTCTTCTCCATCGACGAATGGGAACACCCGGTGTGTTTCTTCGTCGGACGAAACGGGAGCGGTAAGTCGAGAACAGCCAAGCTGATCGCTGACAACTTAAACGGACGACGCCTTTCCACAGACAGATTGTCAGGGCTGGTCAAGTACGACGATTGGGGCCACACGTCAGCTCCAAATGCAGAGGGATTCCCGGGCATACCTCTAGGCGATAAAGAACGTGAACGTGCTCAGCAGGTATCAAAATTGCACGGTACCGGTATCGCCGAGATCTATGCCATAAAACAGGAACCGGAGGTTTGGCTGCAAGTAGCAGCGTTCGTTCGACGCGCCTTCGGACGAACTGTCGTACTCAAAGAGAAATCCGGCTATCTTGATCCATTTATTCGTCTCGGTACGGTCGAGTATTCGCTCCTTCGTGACGAAGGTCACGGCCTCAGGGAACTTCTGATACTACTCATCGCAGTTTACAGAAGTGAGTGGCGCTTATTAGTCGTGGATGAGCCAGAATTACATTTACATCCGGCCATGGCACGGATCTGGTTGAGCGAGCTTCAGAAGGTCTGCGCAGATACGAACCGGCGCGCTATCGTTGTAACACACCAGCCGACCTTAATTAGACCGAAAGTTTCGTCTGACTTGAATGCTATCTTCTATTTCTCGGCAGGAAAGGCAGCGGCATCTTTTTCTGCGGCATTCAAGCCGGACCTAGCAGATCAAGTAACGGCGTCACTTACCGGTAACTCGGAATTGGTAAGTCAATTGGTATTTGCCCCCCGACCCGTTTTGGTAGAGGGAAAGCACGATGTCGCCGCGCTTACCGTGGCGCTGGAACGAACGCAGCCAGGAGAAGTGGTAGCCCAAACCGATCTAATAGATTGCGGCGGCAGCGGAACGGTTGCTCTCTGGTTTGAAATAGCAGACGCCCTTAACATCGATGTGCGCGCGATCGCCGATCTTGATGCTTGCCTAGAAAAGGCTGTCAACCGTGTCATGGATCGGTCCATCGACGTCCAACAGCGTTACCAGAACGACTTGTCTGTCGAACCGCCTAAGACCTCGACGGTCCTTGCACCGCTAATCCAAGCCATGAATGCCGATGGAATCGAAAAGAATGCTAAGGAACGGGCGAAATGGTTGGCGAATTCGGTGCTACTTCCGGGCCATCAATCGCGAATTACTAAGCTTATTGATATTTGGAAAGACCACGGCTTTTGGCTTCACGCGCAAGGTACGCTTGAGGACGTTCTTGGCATACCCGAAGATAAAGGTCTCACCCAAGCGCAACTCGCGGCAAAACAGCCGGGGCTAATTGATGAAGTGGCAAAGTGGTGTGCATACAAGCTCGATGCATCTGGTGAAATAAAGGCCCTTCTTGCCGTCAACGTTGAGCGGATAGCCCACGCGATAATGGAAGCGCAGCGCGATCAACCGGAACTCGAGTTTGCCTACCCCGTTGATGGGCCAGAGAGCAGCGACGCACGTCTCGTGAATGTTGAGCCCACTGGCGATGGCGCGCACCGACTGACCGTGTTGAAGCCGGACGAGTTTGCAGGTTGGTCACTTGTTTTCTCGCGAGACTCACCCGCCAACGACTTAAACCTTGCCGCGCCAGACGGGACCGCGAGCTAGTCTCGGGTCTATTGGTCCACTGCGGGGATTGCGCCTCGGCTACGTTCGGCCGCGCGCCGACCGTGAACAGCTGGTCGTCGGAGCTGTTGATGCCCTACTGAACTGGGGTAGCACCACCGAGCAGCATAGATGCAGTCCGCTCGACTTTGACTGTCGCACAACAATTCTCGGTAGTTTATATGTATTGATGGGTCGTTCGCATGCGTTGCCATCACCTTCGCGTGCGGGTTCTGCGCCGAGCGTTAGACAACGCTGCTGGTTTGCAAAAAACCTGGCAGGACCAATACGCCCGGTTAACGCGGTCCTTCTCGCTCATGCAGCGTGTAGCGGACCAGAACGATTTCATGAAGACATTCAGCAGCCGGACGCCGCGCGTGAACGCCATAATGGAGACTTACAACACCGCTGCGCTATACGTCGTCAGTGCGCCCATCTTTGGGAACGGATTTGGGACCAAAACTCTGCGAAACCCCCTGAAATCGGCCGGATGCGCCGGTACCGTCCAGACGCCAACACACCTTGACCTGCACCTTCAAGATTACGCGTACACCCGAAATCCCTTGGGGCGCAGCTCATAACCCAGAGGTCGTAGATTCGAATCCTGGGCCCCGCTACTAAGTGAAAATGGCCCTCGGAGATCTCTCCGGGGGCCGTTTTCATGTCACTTGTGAACGGATTTGTGAACGTCAGCTCGGCCGTCCGAAATCAATTCAACGGGTCCACCGCGGGTGGCGCCGTGCCCACGCTGTGGTGATCCTGCGGGCTGAGCGGCGTTGGCTGGTGTCGCGCCAGAGGCGCTTGAATGGCGGGTATGTAGCCCTGGCGGGCGGTGTCGCAGCGTCGAGATGGACGGACGTCCCCGTATTCGGCAAGCCCGATGGGGGCGAACTCGGGGTGTCCTTCCTGAAGTGCGGCGAAACTAGCGCACGGCGGCCGGTGTCGCCGCCGGATGTGAGTACTGCCCTCAGACGTGCAGCGTGTCGAGCGCGCTACAGCGAGCGCAGGAAGTCCAGCAGTGCCGCGTTGACCTCGTCCGGCCGTTCCTGCTGTAGCCAGTGCCCCGCTCCGGGGTAGATCCGCACGTCCCGCAGACCCGGCACCTCGGCATGCATCCGGTCCAGAGCCTTCGCCGTGTTGCCGCCGATGAGGTCGTGTTCACCGGCGAGGTAGAGGGCGGGTTGCCGGATCGCCGAGCCGAGGAACGGCGCGAGGATGGCAGGCATCGCGTCGAGGTTGCGGTACCAGTTGAGGCCACCGCGGATGCCGTTGCGGGCGAGTTCGGCGACCCAGATCCGGATGTCGTCCTCGGTGATCCAGCCGGGCAGGGTGGCGGGCACCGGCAGCTGCTGGATGAAGGTCTCGCCGCGCGGGAAGTATCCGGCCCAGCCGGACTCACGCACGCCGTCGGTGACGACGTCGCCGCTGATGCCGTAGAGGAAGCCGCGTAGGAAGGCCTCGAGATCGGCGTTGATCTCGGCGTCCGCGACGCCGGGCTCCTGGAAGTACAGCCGGTAGTAGTCGGCGTCGGATGCCTTGGCGCGCATCAGGTCACCGACGGTCAGTCCCTCGGGCAGACAGCCCGTCGGCGCCTGGTAGGGGACGCTGAGGGCGGCGACGGCCCGGAAGACGTCGGGTCGCATCAGCGCGCAGTACCATGCCACCGGCGCTCCCCAGTCGTGGCCGACGACGACGGCATCCACCGCGCCGAGCGCCGTCACGACGCCCACCACGTC
This sequence comes from Mycobacterium sp., assembly GCF_965229105.1. Taxonomy (GTDB): domain Bacteria; phylum Actinomycetota; class Actinomycetes; order Mycobacteriales; family Mycobacteriaceae; genus Mycobacterium. Next base: position 5,382,736 of record NZ_OZ245858.1, on the reverse strand, counting down.
GGCCACCAGGTGCGACAGGGAGTAGGCGGCGACGTCGGCGGGCGCGTCGCTGCGGCCGTAGCCACGCATGTCGAGGGCCACCGCCCGGAAGCCGGCCGCCGCCACCGCGGGCAGCTGATGGCGCCACGAGTACCACGACTCGGGGAAGCCATGGCAGAAGACGACCAGCGGGCCTTCGCCGGCCGAGACCGTGTGCAGGCTGATGCCGTTGACGGTCAGGTCGGCGTGCTCGAACTGGTTCTCGCTCAATGTCATTGCGGCTTCTGTCGGGCGTGGAACTCGTCGGCGTAGAGCTCCTGGAAGTTGGGTTCACCGGTGTGCGCGGTGAGCCCACCGTCGGCGACGAGGTTGGCGCCGGTGATGAAGCTGGCGTCATCCGACGCGAGGAAGGCAATGACGCTGGCGATCTCGTCGGGCATCCCCACCCGGCCCATCGGGATGTTCCGCTCGTACACCGGCTTCATGTTCGGATGGTCCATCATCCCGCCGGGGTGGCTGTTCACCGGTCCGGGGCATACCGCGTTGACGCGAATACCCTGGCGCGCGTGGTCGATTGCCATGTTGCGGGTCAGGTTGACCACCGCACCCTTGGCCGTGCAGTAGGCGACCAGACCGTAGTTCCCGCCCAGGCCAGAGATCGACGCGGTATTGACGATGTTGCCGCGGGTGGCGGCCAGGTGCGGGATGGCGGCGCGGGAGCCGTAGTAGACGGAGTCGAGGTCGACCGCCATGATGCGGCGCCAGTCGGCGGGCTCGACGTCCACGACGGTACCCATGGTGATCGCACCGGCGTTGTTGACCAGGACGTCGAGCTGGCCGAACCGCTCCACCGCGTGCTCGATCATGGCGGTGACCTGCTGCTCGTCGGAGACGTCGGTGATGCGGGTGGCGAGTCGGTCCTCACCGAACTCGTCGGTGAGCCGTGTCAGACCCTTGGGGTTCACGTCGCACGCGAGCACCGTCGCCCCCTCGGCGAGGAACCTTCGCACGGTGGCGGCGCCGATGCCGTGACCGCCGCCGGTCACGACGGCCACCTTGCCTTGGTGTCGGATCTCATCCACGGGCTGCCTCTTTCGGTTGTCCCTCGATGCCGGTCACGACGAGCGCTGCCTCGACGATGTGACGGCTGCTCATGCCCAGGAGGTCGGCGGTATATTCCGGAGATCCGAAGGGCGGGAACACGTCCGGCACGCCCACGGGCCTGACCGGGACGGCGACCCCACGGCGTGCCAGGGCCTCGGCGACCGCCGAGAATAGGCCGCCGATGACGGAGTGGTTCTCCGCGGTGACCAGCCGGCCGGTGCGGGCGGCCAGGTCGGCGACCGCGTCACCGTCGAAGGGCTTCAGGGTGCTCACCCGCAGAACGGCGGCATGAACGCCCGATGTGGCCAGGACGTCGGCGGCGATGAGCGCCTCGCCGACGCGGTCGCCGCTGGCGATGATGCCGACGTCGGCACCGTCGCGCAGGAGGGCCGCCCTGCCCAGCTCGAACGGCGGCATCTCCACGGTGCGTCTCGCGGACGCCCGATTGAACGGTTGCCGAAGATAGACCGGCCCGTCGTAGTCCAGGGCCACCGTGAGTGCTTCCGCCGCTTCGGCGGGATCGGCGGGGTCGATGACGATCATGTTCGGCACGGCCCGCCAGACCGCGAGGTCGTCGATGGCGGTGTGCGACGGCCCGAACGTCGCCGAGATGCCCGGGGTGGCGCCGATGAGCTTGACATTGGCTCGGGGGAGCGCGATCTGCATGATCGCGAAGTCGAGCGCGCGGCGGGCCAGGAAGGCCGCGAACGTCGTTGCGACGACGGTCAATCCGGCGCGCGCCAAGCCGGCGGCGGTCATCACGAGATTCTGTTCGGCCATCCCCACCTCGACGTAGCGGTCCGGGTAGCACTTGGCGAAGGCCGTCAGGTCGGTGTACTTCTTCAGGTCTGCGGACACTGCGACGATGTCGTCGCGCTCGGCGGCGGCGGCCAGCAGGGCCTGACCCCACGGTCCGGCCTTGGTTCGCAGCCCCATCGCGGCGGCCGCACCGGTGTGCTGGTTCACAAACCCTCCTCGATCTCGCGTTGCGCCGTTACCCATTCGTCGGCGCTCATGCGGACGAAGTGGGCGTGGGGCCGGTTCTGCAGGCTGGGTGCACCCTGCGCGAGGCGGGTGTGTGCGATCAGCGCGCGGGGTTGTGCACCCGCTTCCCCATCGGCGGCGGCGAAGGCATCGAGGAGGGCGTCGACGTCGTTGCCATCGACGTCGCAGGCCCACCAGCCGAAGGCCCGGAACTTGTCGGCGAGCGGTTCGACTTCGAGGACGAGGTCACCATCGGCCTGGGTGCGGTTGACGTCGACGATGGCAGTGAGGTTGGACAACCCGCGGGCGCCGGCGAACATCGCGGCCTCCCACGTCGACCCCTCTTGTGTCTCCCCGTCCGACATGTAGTCGAACACCCTCGCCGAATTGCCGCGGTACCGCAGCCCCCACGCGAGTCCACCTGCGACGCCGAGTCCCTGGCCCAGTGACCCGCCGGCGAACTCCATCCCGGGCACGTCACCGGGCTCGGCGCCGAGCGTGAGCGCGCTGCCGTCGGCGCCGTAGGTCCGCAGGTCGTCCTCCGTGAGCAGGCCGTGTTCGGCCATCGCCGCGTAGTGCGCCAGTCCGTAGTGCCCGACCGACAGCAGGAGGCGGTCCCGCGCTTCGTCGTACTGCGTGCTGGGGGACCAGTTCAGCTCCCGGAAGTACAGCACCGCGAACAATTCGGCCGATTGCAGCGCCTGACCGATGTAGGCCTCGCCCTTGCCGCGGGCGGCACACAGCGCGTGGAGTCGCAGCCGGCGCGCGACGGCCCGAAGGTCGGCGGCGTCGCGCATGGGATGCGCCGCGAGGATCGTGTGTTCCACCATGAGTGCATACAACCGGTTGCAGTCGGTGGGCGTCAACAACGTGTGGTAGTCGATGACGCTCTGGAAGCGGTGTTTGCCGTCATCCATTGTGCGAGAATTTAATTCGGCTCTCTTAGGCAAGGCCGCCACTGGAATCGGCCAGCGTTCTCGTCACTGTGACGGGTTACGCGCCACCTCGATTACAGGGGATGCCGGCTCAGGTGCCGCGCTAGCAGCACCCCGACCAGCTCGGGCTCCTCCTGGAGCAGCCAGTGCCCGGCGTCCAGTTCGACGAACTCATGCGGGCCCACGACGTATCCACGACCGACGTCGACGGCCATCCGACTGACGTAGGGGTCGCGGTTACCCCAGATGAGCATCGTCGGCAGGGAAACAGGCGCGAACTCCAGCGACGTCCCGTCGAGCACGGTCATGTGCCCGTTCGTCGCGCGGTACCAGTTGAGCGCAGCAGTGAGTGCGCCGTCCTGCCCGAGGACGGCGAGGTACTGCTCGACGAGTTCCTCGTCGTGCGCGGTCCACACGTCGCGCAGCCGGGCGAACGCGTCTGCCGACCAGAACGATTCCACCATCTGCCCCGGGGCCTGCACGGCACCGAGGAAGTCCCGGTAGGCCTGCACCGCCGGATCGTCGCGCGTGGCCTCGGCGAAGCCGCGATAGTGCGGGATGGACAGGCTGACGTAGGAGGCGATCCGCTCCCCACCGTCGAGGTCGACCGCGCACCAGCCCGCCGCCGCACCCCAGTCGTGCCCGATCAGGTGGAAGCGGTCGAATCCCGCCGCGTCGGCGACGTCGAGGACGTCCTGCCCCAGGTGCCGGTGGTCGTAGGCGGCGATGTCGTCGGGCCGAGCGCCGGGGCTGTAGCCCCGCTGATCGAAGGCGAGGCACCGATAGCCCTGGCGGGCAAGCAGATCCATGGCCGGAATCCACATCGCTGAGGTCTCCGGCATGCCGTGCAGCAGGATCACCGGCTCGCCGTCCGTCCCGGAGGCCAAGGCCTCGAACGTCAGTCCCGCCGCATCGATCGACGTCCTCGTCACCGTGGTCCCCATGGGGCCTCCGCGCATCATCACCAGTGGATACAACCGGGTGCAGTCGGTTGGAGTCAACATCCACCGGTCTCGACGCCGAGGCGGCGGATGTGCTCGCCGATGCTCGCCTGCAGCCGCTGCTGCCCGTCCGGCGACAGCCCCGAGGCAGAGCCGATCCACTCGCCGAACAGCGCCCAACCCAGCGTGAGGGCGCTGCGGGCGGCGACGGCGATCCGGCCTTCCTCGGCCGAGAGCCCGTACCGACCGGCGATGGCCGGGCCCAGCAAGTCGTACACCGGCAGCGACGTCGGCAACAGCGTCGGCTCGACGCCTTCAAGGATCAGCCGCCCGACGATCTGCGTCTCCAACTGGAACGACCGCCTCGACAGGTAGGCGTCGAAGTCATCGTTGGCTCGCAGGTGCTTGGCGTTCTCCTCGGCCAGCGCGCTCAACGCAGCGTGCAGCAGCTGACCCTTCGACCCGAAGTACCGGCTGATCATGCCGTGGTTGACGTTGGCGCGCCCCGCGATCGAACGGATCGACGCGCCGCGGAACCCGACAGCCGCGAACTCCTCGGTGGCCGCCGAAACGAGCGAGCCGACGATGGCGTCCCGACCCGACGGGCGTCGTGGGGTGACCTTGCGCTTGCTCTGTGGCACTGAGGAATTCGCCTCATCGAGCGCTCTGGCATGTTCGGCGTCGGACGGCGAAGTAGCGGCGGGCCAGCGAGACGCCCGGCGCGCCTCCCAGGCCCGCTGCCGGTGCGACGGTCGGCAGTAGCGGCCGACCGGGCCGCGCGGGCTCCTCGCTTCGAACCGCTCCCCGCACCATTCGCACACTCCGGTGCGCGCACCCGTCACAGTGACGAGTATGCCGCAGCCAGTCTGTGACGCCGGTGACGGGAATCGAAGGTACGCCGGCGCGCAATGCGGCTGCTAGCCGGACACTCTCGCTGATCCGGTCGGCGATTTCTTCGGGCGTAACGACGTCCTAGTTGACCGCAGTGTCGCTTGGCACCTCCAGCCCGGCCCTCGGCAGGTCAGGTAGGTCTCGGAGTTGTCGGTTTGAAAAACCACGTAGACCTCCAACACCTACGCCGGCCAACCTCGAACACCTTTCCTCGCAGCGCTATCAGTTGCTGTAGACCCGGTCGGGGCGGATGGGCACCGCTGCCCGGCGCTGCTGGGCCATCACCCGGTTGTACTCGTCCCAGTCGTCGTGTTCACCGCCGGATGCGGCGAAGCTCGCTCGGAGCAAGAGTTGCAGCCCTTCGGCGTCCAGCCAGGGTTGGGGGTCATCGGGTCCGGCGAGTTCGGCGTGCCCTTCGGCCGCCGCCCATTGCCAACCGTTGCGGAAGGTGGCGGTGACCTGGGGTCGAGCCCGCAGGTTCGCGAGCTTGACGGGGCCTGCCGCGACCACGGCCAAGATTGTCTCCCCGGTGACGGGATGGGTGAGGACGCCTGCGTTGACTAGCGAGGACTGGATGGTGCCGTTGGCTCGCAACGTCGGCAGCACCATCAGGCCTTGCTCGTCGTTGGACAGCGATGCTGCTTCTTGAAGGGTGGTCACGGAATGTCCTCTTCGTTGTCGTGGTCCATGTTCTTCGTCTTTGGTTCGACCACCGCGGCCATCAGCGGCGGTGCGGTCGACGGCGGCAGCGGGGGCTCGTATCTCAACGCCCCCCAAGCCCCCGGGGAGCCGGTGGTACCGCCGCTGCCCCCAACGGCGGCGACGGTGCACCCGGCGGCTCCGCCGGCGGCGGAGGTGGTGGTGGCGCTATCGGCGGGGACGGTGGTCTACTAAGCGATCCTGGAGCTGGAGGTGGCGGCGGTATCGGCGGTGTCGGCGGTAACGGAGGATCGGGTAACTACGCCGCCGGCGGCGGCGGCGGGACCTGAAGGTGTCCCACCGGCACAGCACATGGGTCGAAGGCGATCAGCTCGAATGTCTCTACGACGTTCTAGATGACATCACCGTGACGGGGAAGCCTTACCGCTACTTTCCTTCCGGCATCGAAGTCAGGAGCTGGTCGCGGCGATTCAGAAGCGAGGGACGTTTTGCCTTAGAAGCGGTGTCGCCAGCGCCTAGCAAGGCTCGGATCGATTTCGATGGTTGCCTCGAAGTTGTCGAGCATTTCGATCACAAAGCCGGCGCGATCCAGGTCGTCGAGTGAGGTCAGTCGCCTTAGTACGAACCAGGAAGCCTCGGTCGCACATTGTAGTGAGTCACGCGCCAGCTCAAGCGGATCCACCGTTGGCTCGTGAACCTGCTCAATGAGCCACTGGAATCCGACGCCGTTTTCGACATTCGGAACATTGGCGGTCTCCGAAGCAAGTCGGTTCGTAGATGGATCGCGGAGAGCAAGCGCGCGGACTTGAAACCGCGCAAAACGAGATCCGGCAGAGGTTGTGAGGTGTGAGAGGACGACCGGGTCAAGTTCGCCGCCGAGCGATTGCCTCCAGTCCGCAAACCATTGCCACTCTGTAGGTTTCAACCACTCCAGCTCGGTGGGGCGGACCTCCGCGGTCACAAGTCCGCTGTACGTGCGGTCGTCGTCGGCGATGGCGTCGCGCAGATCCTGAGCGTAGCCGTCGTCTGCTGCCGCAAGGTGAATTAGGGGCGCTGCAATCCTAATTAGACTCATGACTCGACTCGCACGATCTGATTCAGCGAATATGCCTGTCTCAAGTTTGTCGGCGCGATGGGTGCCGTCCCGCTGAGCATGAACTGCGCAGAGCGCGTGAGTGCGGGATCGTCAGGAGTGAACTCCTCCTCGGCCAGGATCGCCAGTCGAACGTCACGGAACCGCGTCGAGTAGTTGTGTGCGAGCTTCCCGGGGCTTTGCCAGTCGCTGACCGCTATCCAGGTATGTCCTGGATCCGTGTACCACTGGCGATTATCCTTTTCGTCTGGGTGAAAGAGAATTACGTCAATTTGGAACTGCTCGCGAAAGGTATTACGGAACTGATGCAACCAGTGGTCCGAGTGAACCGTCAATATCGCTTCATTGTAGTCCGGCTGAGAAATTAGCCATGCCAGATATAGCTGTACGTTATACGGATCACGAGCGTCGAAAGCATTCCAATCGACTGGATTGAACCACGAAACAATCCCTACGCGTCCGTAGATCGCCGTCGAGAGAGGCTCCTCAACGCCGGTTACATAGATGCCTCGACCCCAGGTGAAGTTACTGCTTCCGATAAACAGGCCATTGTTTGGCTTTAGGTAGTTCGCCGCGTATTTCGACGGGACATACTTGACCGCCAAGGGCGGTTGGCCGGGCGATCGCCGGTTGGCATCGACGAACGTCGCCCACGCAGGCGATGAATCCGCGATCGCCTTCTCGATAGCAGGCCGTAAGCCCCTGGGTAGTAACGCAGCCCCCGCAGTCACAGTGCGTCCCACCGTAACGGGCGGGATGAAAAGCAGGACATGGCTACCCTACGTTCCTCAGACTCGATGTTGACCGATCGTTGCATACACGCGGTGGCTTCGGAAAACCGCCCAGCAGTCCGGACCAGCTTGACGTCTCCCAAATGTACTTCGAATCCCATCCGAGTACGCTGATGGGCTACCTATCGACCGGACTTAGTCGTATGGCCGCTACGCGTCGGGGCTCCGAATGCAGTGGCGGATGACCCATCGAGTTCCGTTATCGGACAGCGGATCTGTACGCCTTTCTTCATAGCTCCGGTATTTTCCACGATGTCTGCAAATGGGTACGACAATTGGCCGGTTGGGTGCGAGCACAATCGGCCGCCTGTCCCAGGCGATCTGTAATCGAGGTTCTCCGCGTCGTTATTGCAAGCACATCTGTGCGCTCTAATTCATTGCGTGAATATTAGATGTCGGCGGTACGGCATCCGGGTGGCCCTTACCTGTGTATCTGATTGTAATTTCAGAGAAACCGCCACAATGAATCGAGCGACGTGAGATTGTTCGGATGCCTAGCAAGCGGCGTGAGTCTTGGTCGGGAGGAAGCATGGTAGAAGCAGTCTGGTCGGCGATAAATGGTCATGAAGGTGATGCGGGTTTCAACGAATTCGAATTCCCCGCAAGAGATTTCGCCGTTCTACGCAAAAGCAGCCGACGAAAAACCGTCTGCGTCGTCGGCGGCGGAATAGCTGGTCTTATCGCAGCGTACGAACTGCTGGGTTCATCCTCAGAGCGAGGTCACGAAGTCGTCCTGGTGGAGGCGGGGAACCGCCTGGGTGGGCGGATTCGAACCTGGCGCACCACTGATATGTACGGTAACGACATACACGGCGAGTTTGGTCCGATGCGTTTCCCGCCTAACCATGCTGGCACATGGCACTACGTTGAAGAGCTTGGGCTCGCCACCGCGGTGTTCATTCAAAGCAACCTAAATGCTTGGTGTCAGGTCGGTGAATTTAGGTGCCGCCGCTCCGACTTCGGCAGTCTCATCGCAGCTTATGACAACGCCTACGGGACCAACCTGAATCGAACCTGGCTTCTGAGGGGCCATCACCCGCAAGGCAGTATGACCGAACTGTTAGGAGAGCAGCTGGACTTGAAGTTTGAATCCAAGCCGCGCGTCGCCGATCCAATGGACGAGTTCGCGCAGGCAGTCGATCGAGTTTCGTTGTGGCAGTACCTGCGCGATGTCGACGTCAGTCTGCGGGCCTCCAAGCGGAACGGCGGATCAAAGTCGGTAGTCCACACCTATCGCAGGCCTGGTGCACGTCCTGGCCGCCTAAGCAACGAGCTTCTCACCGAAGATGAATACGAACTATTGAGTCGTGCGTCCGGCGAGCGGTGGGAAGAAGGCATGTCAGCACTTGAAATTTACACCGAGTCTTACGGGATACGAGGCGCTGACCGTCGAACACGATTAGTAGACGGAATGGATGCGCTCCCGCGGGCACTCGAGGCGGAAATCCGGGCACGTCACGGCCGGATATTACTCAAGACAGCCGTTACCGCAGTGATTAAGGAAGCTGACGGTCGGTGCATGCGAGTTTTCACTGGTGACGAGGAGATCACTGCGGATGATGGTCGCGCATTCGACTACGTGATCTGTGCTACGCCTGCCTCCGCCACGTCACGGATCTCATTTGAGCCGCGGCTGGATCGAAGGAAAGCAGCAGCACTCTCGGGCCTCCATTATCGGAATGCCGCCAAGAGTTTGGTGAGTGTCAACCGCCGAGTCTGGGAAGATGAAAACCCACCAATCTTCGGAGGTGCGAGCTACACCGACCGGCTTATCCAGCAGTGCTGGTACCCGTCGGACAACGTGTGGGACGTTCAGGACACTGGCGAGCGTTCGATCCCTCTGGAATTCGTCCCCGGCGGGGGTGCAAACGGCCTCGGTTCTTACACGACTCTCGAGGTGGCGGGGGACCCGAATGGCTGGCTGCGACCCGCGATCTTGACCGGGGCGTACATGACCGGGGTGAACGCTGACCGATTTATTTCGTTGAGTCAAGCCGAAAAGACCGAGGTGGTCCTAAGCTGCCTGGAGGATCTCCACCCTGGAATTCGCAACGACGTGCGCGACATCGCGCACTGGGAATGGATAGAGGAGTCCGTCGCCGGAGGCGGAGCCTGGGCGCATTTTGATCCAGGAGAGCGCTACCGCTTTCAGAAGCCGCTCAACGATCCGCATCCGGCCGATAGCCCGAAGGTGTTCTTTGCCGGCGAACACATCTGCCCATTGCACGGTTGGATGCAGAGCGCGATTTTTTCGTCGATCAAGGCGACCCTTGACGTGCTCGATGCATCCTGAGTGAGAGGTACGCCTTTGGGATCCCAGAGGTGTACGCTCATCGTTGGGATCCCAAAGGTTCACCTGGAGAGGATCTGAGAGGAGGGGATCATGGCCAGAACGATGGAGCCACCGGCGGCCCAATCCGGCCCATGTGATCTAGCGTTCGCTGATGGAGACCCTAATCATCCATCGGTGGGAGCTCGTTCGCATGCGGTAGAGGCCTACGAACGCATCCTGACGGACATCCTCCGGGGCGATCTCTCACCCACGGAAGACGAACCGTCCTCTGAGATCGCGTTGCAGACCCGATACGGGTTCGGTTCACGGATGCCCATCCGCATGGCTCTGGCCGTCCTCGCCTCGGAGGGACTGGTCGCGCAACGGGCACGCCATGGCTTTTGGGTAGTCGAACACACGGAGCGCGATCTACTGCAGATCAGCTCCATGCGCGCAGACGCTGACGCAATGGTGGCGAGTTTCCTGGGCGCGAGTCTTACGGACGGAACGATTACTACAGAGAGCGACAAGTTCAGGCGCATCTATGAACCGCTGCAGGCGATGGATCGGCTCGCAATCGAGACACCGCCAGGCGAGGTCCAGCTCGATGTCGAGATGGAGTTCGCCGATCACGACACTCGTTTCCACACACTTATCGCGGCATCGACGGGTTACACGCTCGCGGCCCGACACATCAGTCAATGGCGCAACCTGACGCGGCTCTACCGTGTGCGCCATGGCATCCGCTATACCGGAACAAACTTGCGCGAAATCTGTGGGGAGCACAACAAGCTGATGGAACTTATCGGACTCCCCGTGGGCCAGTGTCCCGATGATATCGACGCGTTGATCGAGAATGCGGCGACGTCTCATATCGAGGCAGCCTTGTCGCGATGTAATTTGGCTTCGCCGGCGTAGGACCCTTCGCCGGTCGCCCGTTGGGCGTCGAGGGAATCCGCCGCTCCACGCAAAATTTAGACTGGTCGGATTGAAGACAGAACTGGCCGACGACCCAAAATGTTCCCCGGTGCGGCTGGCTGAGTCGGGCAGAAACTACTCGGCGCTTCCATTGACGCACATTGGGTAAGCGACCGAGTCAACGAGATACGTTGCAATTGATCCTTATTAGGAGAGCGCGCTCCAGATTCGTGCGCAGTTCAGCGGTGTCCGATCAACTCGATAGACGTCTCCCACAGGCGCACCGCGTTGTCCGGGTCGAGGGCGTAGCCGGCGACGCCGCCCGCCCGCCCGAGGCTGGCGGCCCGCTCAGTCACGACGGGCGCTTCCTCGTTGTTCTCGAAGTAGCGTCCACCCACCCCGTCGACCAGAGGAGACGCGGCGAGAAGCGCCGCGGTCGACGCTCCCTGCGGCACGGTCTTGCGGAACTCTTCGGGTGTCTGCAGGCCACCGGAGTGTTGCTGCAACCCGGTCGCGATCGCTCCGGGGTTAAGGGCGTTGGCCACCACTCCGTCGTCGGCCCACCGGTGGGTCAGCTCCACCGCCAAAAGAATGCTCGCGGTCTTGGATTGGCCATACCCCGCCCACGGGTCGTACGGCCGGAACCGAAAATGCAAGTCGTCGAACACCACTGGGGAGAAGAGATGCCCGGTGGAGCTCACCGAAACCACCCGGGCACCGCTCGCTGATACCAGCGCCGCACGCAAGCCGAGCGCCAGGGCGAAATGGCCGAGGTAGTTGCTGGCGAACTGCATCTCCCAACCCTCCGCGGTCCGGGTCAGCTCAGGGATCGCCATCACGCCGGCATTGTTGACCAGGATGTGCAGCGGGCCCTGCCACCGCTCGGCGAACGCGGTGACCGATGACTGATCCGCCAAATCCAACGGCTCGACATCAATGGCGTCATTGCCGGTTTGACGCCGAAGATCGGCCGCTACCTTCTCCCCGGCCTCGGGTCTGCGGACCGCCAGTGTCACCGCGGCGCCGGCCGCACCCAACGCCCGTGCCGTCTCCACGCCCAGGCCACTGGTGGCGCCGGTGACCACCGCCCGTTTGCCCTCCAGATCCACTCCCGCGAGGACCTCGTCGGTCGTCGATGCAAATCCGAACCCAGTCGTGATCAATGCCATGATGCTGTCTTCGTTGTGTCGTCGGGAATCAGCACCGTGAATTCGTCGCGATCGATGTCGAAAACCATGCCGAGGATTTTCACCGCTGCGGGAACCGCCGGTGATTTTCGCAGCAGGTCGACGTCATAGCGCAGTGACGCTTCGAGGTGACCGATGGCGAGACTGTCCAGGCTATAGGTGTCAGAGAGGTCGACACCTTGTTCGCAGCGGTAGGCGTCAAGTAAGCCCTGGGGCGTGAAACTGCTTGTTCCGCAGTTTGTGTGGTGTACGACCACGATGTTCTGCAGCCCGAAGAGGTGGTGGCCGATGGTGATGGAGCGTAAGGCATCGACGGCGCGGCCGCCGGCTACGACGATGGGGAAGATGGTCGCAGTGCTGCCGACTTTGTTGCCGTGATCGTCGAGGACGAGCTCTCCGGGGTAGGTCTCGTCCGGCCACAGCTTGGCTAGCTCGCTCGGGATGGCCACTGCGCGTGGGTCATAGCAGTAGATGACGATGGTTCTCAGCGGGACCGCATTGGTAAAGGCGGCGCGAGTGGCCGTTTCGTCGTAGCCCGGTTGCTGCGAGTAAACGAAGCGGTCCAACGAAGTTGGAATCACAGGCCCAGCTCACTGAGTCCGGGATGATCGGCCGGCCGAGGGCCGCTGATGTCCCAGTGGAACTTTCGGTCGGATTCGTCGATCGGCAGGTCGTTGATGCTGGCGTGCCGCCATCTCATCAGACCGCTGTCTTCGAACTGCCAGTTCTCATTGCCGTAGGCGCGGAACCATCGATGGTCTGCGTCGTGATACTCGTAGCAGAACCGCACAGCGATGCGGTGCCCGTCGTGTGCCCACAGTTCCTTGATCAGTCGATAGTCGAGTTCGCGTTCCCACTTCGCGGTGAGAAACTCAATGATCCCGACGCGGCCTTGGATGAAGGTGGACCTGTTGCGCCACCAGCTGTCCTCGGTGTAGGCCTGTGCGACCTTTGCCGGGTTACGCGAGTTCCAGCCATCTTCAGCCAGCCGTACCTTCTGCACCGCGGTCTCGAAAGTGAAGGGAGGTAACGGCGGTCGGGTAATCGCGGACATCGGTTCTCCTCGGGCTGCGACCTCTCGGTCGATGGTTGGCGCGAACTAGGTTGGAGCTTGCCTCTCGCGGTGAGGTGACGCCATGGCTTTCACGATCTCTTCTGTGGACACGACAGCGTGCGCCAGGAATGCGTAGTTGATCAATGCTGCCCGGTAGCCGTCCCCCCAGGTGGGATGGCGGGGGCCGGCGGTGGCGTCGCGAACGACGGCTACTTCGAAACCGTTCTCGAGGAGGTCCCGTAGGTGCGACTCCACACACATGTTCGCCAACATGCCGCACAGGATGACGGTGGAAACCCGCCGTTTTCGCAGTTGCAGGATCAGGTCGTTCGATTGTGGGCTCCACACCTTGTGTGGGCTGGCCACGATCGTGTGGCCGTCTTCGATGTACGGCTTGAGTTCGTCGAGCCAGTCCGCGCCTGAACCGGTGAATCCGTCCAGCGTCAGCGCGCCACTGCGGGCGAAGCTCTGAGTGCGGAACTCGTCTGATTCCAACGGTCCATTGAACTGCCAGGTGCTGTCCGTGGGGTAGAAGTAGTGCGGCGAAATGAATACCCCGAAGCCCGCGGTCTTGGCGGCGCGCAAGATATCCACCAAGTGTTGGACCGTGTTGTTCTCGGTGACGCTGGCACCGACACTGGCCCAGTTCTTTCCGGTAGGACTCAAGACGTCGTTCTGTGGGTCGATGATGACAACGGCAGTGTCGTTGTTGTGGTACTCCATCGTGAGTCTCCTTGTGCGGCCTGCGGGATCGGCTCAAAGCGCACGAATCACATTCGGAAGTAGACTATTTGGTGATCACCCGGCGTACCTGCGCGGTTGTCGGACGCTGCCCTAGCGCGCCAGCGCGCGGGGGAGGAAGTCGCGGATGTAGCCGCTGATTTCTTCGCCGTGGGTTTCCAGGGCGAAGTGGCCGGTGTCGAGCAGGTGGAATTCGCCGTTGGGGAAATCGCGGCGGAAGGCCTCAGCGCCGGGGGCGCCGAAGATTTCGTCGTTTTTGCCCCAGGTGAGCAGCAGGGGTGGCTGGTAGGTGCGGAAGTACTCCTGGAACGCGGGGTAGCCGTCGAGGTTGAACTGGTAGTCGAAGAACAGTTGCAGCTGGATCGCGTCGTTGTCCTTGCGGTCCAGGCCGAGTTGGTCGAGCTGCCAGGCCTCGGGGGCGATCCTATTGAGCCGATCGGCGGGCACCCCGTGGGTGTACTGCCAGTAGGTGGTTTCCGGGGTGAACTTCTCGCGGACCCCGTCTTCGTTGGCGGCGCGGTCTTTGGCGTGAGCGAACAGGATGTCCCAGAACGGGGTGAAACCTTCGAGGTAGGCGTTGCCGCTCTGGGTGATCAGTGCGGTGATCCGTTCGGGGCGGCGGCTGGCGATACGCAGACCGATCGGGGCGCCGTAGTCGTGGATGTAGAGGGCGAACCGGGTCAGGCCCAAATGCTCGATGAGGCCTTCGGTGATCTCGGTGAGTCGGTCGAAGCTGTAGGTGAACTGGGTGGTGGTCGGCATCGCTGAGCGGCCGAACCCGATGTGATCGGGTGCCACCAGGTGGTATTCGTCGGCCAGGGAGTTGATCAGGTTGCGAAACATGTGCGAGCTGGACGGAAAACCATGCAGCAACAGCAGTGTTGGATTGGTCGGATCACCGGCCTCGCGGTAGAAAACCTCAAGTCCCTCGATCGTGGCCGTGTTGTATCGCGTGGCAAAAGCACTCATACCCCGAGCCGACCACGAAACCCCGACGGCGCGAATCCGGGATACACCCCAGTGGTTGGGAGCGCGATTCTGCGGCGGCGTCTTCGAAGACAGGAAGCTCACGTAAGGGACTGCCCCGAGTTCAGTTGACTCGCGGGGTGTGAATTTCAGGCCGCGGTTGCGGCTGGGGTGTGGAGCAGTTCGAACTCTATCGGGGTGAGCTTGCCAAGGGCGCGTTGGCGGCGGCGTCGGTGGTAGGTGCGCTCGATCCAGGTGACGATCGCCAGTCGCAGTTCGGCTCGGGTGGACCACCGTTGCCGGTCGAGGACGTTACGTTGCAATAGTGCGAAGAAAGACTCCATGGCGGCGTTATCTCCACATGCCCCGACGCGGCCCATGGAGCCTCGTAACCCGTTGTGCGACAGCATGTACACGAATTTCCGTGACCGGAATTGGCTGCCGCGGTCGGAATGCACGATCGTAGCGACGGGCGAGCGGACGCCGACGGCGTGACGCAGGGCGGCCACGGCCAGCGACGCCTTCATCCGCGAGTCGATCGAGTAGCCGACGATTCTGTTGGAGTACACGTCCTTGATGGCGCAGAGGTAGAGCTTGCCTTCATCGGTGCGGTGCTCGGTGATGTCGGTTAACCAGATCTCGTTGGCGGTCTGGGCAGAGAATTGGCGGCCAACGAGGTCGTCGTGCACGGGTGGCCCGGCCTTCCTGTTCAGTCCGCGCTTCTTGGCGAAGACCGACCAGATGCGTTCTTGCGAGCACAGTCGAGCCACTCTGTTCTCGCCGGCGATGATCCCGAGTGCGGGGAGTTCATCGGCGATGAAGCGGTAGCCGAAGGTGGGGTCGTCGGCGTGGATGTCGAGGGCGGCGTTGATGAGATGTGCATCGTCCAAGTCGCGTTGTGTCACAGGGGCTTTGCGCCACTTGTAGAACGCTTGGGTAGAGAAGCCAAGAACCCGGCAGGTCACCGTGACGGGGACACCGTCTGCGGCAAGATCAAGGACCAGCGGGTACATCATTTTGGGTTGACGTCCCGCGACAAGTAGCCGACGGCACGGCGCATGATCTCGGCTTCTTGCTCGAGGAGCTTGATCCGTTTGCGCGCTTCACGCAGCTCGGCAGAGACGTCACCCGCGGCCGCGGTTGCTCCTTTTCGGTCGATACCGTCTTCGCGGTCGGCGATCTTGAGCCAGCGATGCAGGCAGGCCTCGGAGATGCCGAAGTCCTTCGCGATCTGACGTAGCGGCGCCTCACCCTTGCGGGCTACAGCGATCACGTCAGCGCGGAACTCGGCGGGAAATGCTTTCGGCACGGAATTGATCCTTCCAGCAAGGACGAATCCTCACAGGTCAGGAGTCAACCAAACTGGGGGCAGTCCCTAACGCTGTCACAATGCGCTGGTCAGATCTAGTGTCTGTTCTCAGTGGAAAGCACCGTAGGGCTGGGCTGTCTCATCGTCTGCACCGAGCGATAAGCGTGGGGACACACGTTGACCGATGATCGGACCGACACCGCTGGCGTGACCCGGAGCCTCTTCGGGCGGTCGGCCGAGTGCGCGATGCTCGACAAGCTCGCGGCCGATGTCAGGGAGGGCACCAGCGGCTCGCTGGTGTACATCGGTGAACCCGGCGTCGGCAAGACTCGTTTGTTGCAGTACGTGGCGGACTCGGCCACCGATGTGACCATCCTGCGCATTGTCGGCGCGCAATCGGAGCTGCGGTTGGGTTTCGCTGCGCTGCACCGGCTTGTCCTGCCTTACCTCAATCGTCGAGACAGGCTGTCCGGTCCGCACCGCACCGCGCTGGAGATTACGTTCGGCCTCTCCGAGGGGCCGCCACCGAACCGTTTCCTGGTGAGCCTGGCCGCGTTGGCGCTGCTGTCCGACGTCGCCGCGGAACGTCCGGTGGTCTGCCTGATCGACGACGCCCAGTGGCTCGACCAGGAATCGCTTGCGGTGCTGGGGTTCATCGCGCGGCGCCTCTACGCCGATCCCATCGGCATGGTGTTCAGCGCCCGAGAGCATGTCGGCGACCTGACGCCGCTGGACGGATTGGTGACCCGGCGGATCGGTGCACTGGATCCGGCGTCGGCCCACACCCTGCTCGACGAGGCCGTGCCCGGACCACTGGATCCGCGCGTGTCAGCGCGGGTTGTCGAGGAGACCGGCGGCAACCCGTTGGCGATGCTGGAGTTGCTCTCCGAACTCAGCGCCGAACAGTTGGCCGGGCGTTTCCCCTTGCCACGCCGCCTGCCCGTCGGGCGCCGGGTGGACGTCCACTTCCTGGCGCAGGTCGCCACGCTGTCGCCGGAGGCACGCACCATTCTGCTGGTCGCCGCGGCCTGCGTCGATGAGGAGCCATCGACAGTGTGGCGAGCTGGGGCGCTGCTGGGCGTCGCAGCAGCGGCGGCCGATCACGCTGTGCAGCAGGGGATCGTGTCCCTGGAGCCGCGAATCACGTTCCGCCATCACCTCATCCGTTCGGCGGTGTACGACGGTGCGACACCAGAGGAGCGCCGGCGCGTGCACGACGCGCTGGCCACGGTGGCGCATCGTGACGGTGACGATGACCAGGCTGCCTGGCACCGGGCGGCCGCCGTGACGACGCCGGAGGAGACGATCGCCGCTGACCTGCAGGCCTCGGCGGAACGCGCCCAGCGCCGGGCTGGCTACACCATGCAGGCCGCGTTCTTGACGCGCGCCGCCGAGCTGTCGCCCGACACCCGGGACCGTGCACTGCGGTATCTGGCTGCCGCACAGGCATACCTGGCGGCCGGTGACGGCCCACTGGCCGAGGCATTGCTGGACTTGGCGACCCCGGGACTCGACGACGCCGGCATGCACGTCGCGGTACAACGCCTGCGCGCCGCGATCTCGGTGTTCTTCTCCCGGCATAAGGATGCCCCCGCCATCCTGTTGGAGGCGGCGACGAGGGTCGAGCGGGCCGACGTCTCTCTGGTCCGCCATATTCTCTTCGATGCCATGCAGGCCGCGATCGTCGCCCGCCAATACACCGCGGGCACCACTCTCGATGAGGTGGCGTACGCGGTGCTGGGCGCCGCACGCGACGAGCGTCGCCCGCCTACCGGCAACGACCTTCTGCTGGATGGGTTCGCCACCCGAATCGCCACCGGTTACGCCGATGCGGTCCCGCTGCTGCGGGCCGCGGTGGCAATGATGTTCACCGACGAGACCGCCGCCCACGTCGACATCCCGTCGACGATTCTGGGCTGGTTCGCCGCCGACGACGTGTGGGACGAGCAAGGTCGTCGGGCGATGTTCGAACGCGCCCAAGCCATCGAGCGCCGCCAGGGCGCCCTGGGGGCAATGCGGATCACCCTGGCCGGGCTCGCGACGAGCCAGGCCTGGGCAGGACAAATGAATGATGCCGAGAACAGCTACGGCGAGGCCGCCGAGATCTCGACGCTGATCGGGGTGCCGCCCCCCGCGACGACCGGGGTGCTGTTGGAAGTGCGCGCCTGGCAGGGCCGCGAAAGCGAAAGCCGCGCAGTGGCATCCCTCACCGCGGACTGGGGTCGCCAGAAAGGCGCCTCGATTCTGGAGATCTTCGCGTTGATGGGTCTGACCGTCTTGGAACTCGGATTGGGCCGGTACCCGGAGGCGCTGGGATGGGCATTGCAGATCCTGCGTGACGACCCGCCGGGTTTTGGGAACAGGGTGCTGCCCGAGGTCGTCGAGGCCGGCGTGCGTGGGGGAGACCGAGCTGCCGCAGAGATGGCGCTGACGCGGCTGACCGAACGCGCCACAGCCGCGGCCACCCCGTGGGCGCTGGGTCTGTTGGCGAGATCACGGGCGTTGATGGCCGCCGACGCCGACGCCGAGCCGTACTACGTGGAGGCCATTGAGCAGTTGGCTGGGACCGCGGTGCGCACCGAACTCGCCCGTGCGCATCTGCTCTACGGTGAGTGGCTGCGCCGTAGGAAGCGTCGCCGCGACGCCGAGGGGCAGCTGCGGACGGCCTACGACATGTTCACCGCGATGGGTGCGGCCGCGTTCGCCAGCCGCACGGGTGCCGAGCGGCGTGCCGCCGGCCAGACGTCAATTGCTGCGCCGCGCACAGACAATCCGTTCAGCCTGACACCGCAGGAGGCCCAAGTGGCACGCCTAGCCGGTGCCGGCGCGACCAACGCCGAAATCGCCAGCCGACTGTTCGTCACGACGTCCACCGTGGAATACCACCTCAGCAAGGTCTTCCGAAAGCTGGGCGTGACGTCGCGCCGTCAACTCGCGTCCGTCCTCTCTGAGGGCCGGCAGAGGCATCCCGGCGGCATCTCGTCACCGTGATCCGAGTGGCCGACTGGGGGTTTCCCAGGATTCGCCGGTGATGGCGCTGTGCTGTGCTGGCCGAACCACGCGCTCTGCGCACCAACGGCGCCCCGGCAACCCTCATCGTGCTGAAAGGCGATTGCCATGCCCTTCATCTCCGTCGACGAGGAGAACACAGAAGACATCGACGTCTATTACGAGGACCGCGGCAACGGTCAGCCCGTCGTCTTGATCGACGGCTTCCCGCTCGACGGGCACGCGTGGGAGAAGCAGATTCCCGCATTGCTGGCAGCTGGATATCGCGTGATCACCTACGACCGGCGCGGATTCGGCCGCTCCGGGCGCACGACCATCGGCTACGACTACGACACCTTCGCCGCGGATCTCAACACCTTGCTGGAGGTCCTCGACGTCAACGATGTCGTCCTGGCGGGATTCTCCATGGGCACTGGGGAAGTCGGCCGATACTTGGGTACCTATGGGCCGGCCAGGATCGACAAGGCGGTCTTCATCGCCGCGCTGGAACCGTTCCTGCTGCGAACCGATACCAACCGGGCCGGTGTGGACGGTGCGGTCTTCGCCTCGGCCCTGGCCGCCGTGGTCAAGGACCGCTACGCGTTCCTTCGTCAGCTGTGTGCCGACGTGTACAACACCGACGAGACACTCGGCGTCCGCATCACCGGCGACGCCATCGAAAGGTGTTGGAAGATGGCGTGTTCGGGGTCAGCCTATGCGTCGGTAGCCGCGGTGATCACATGGACCACCGACTTTCGAACCGACGTCGCCACGATCGCCGGATACGACATCGACGTCCTGATCGTCCATGGGACCCACGACCGGATTCTGCCGATCGACGCCACCGCACGTCCATTGCACGCACTGCTGCCTCGCGCGGAATACGTCGAGATCCTTGGAGCGCCACACGGTCTGCTGTGGACCCACGCCGAGGAGGTCAACGACGAACTATTGGCGTTCCTCGCCCGCTGAGCCTGGACAACTGTGCTCGGGTACGGCGCCGTCCCTGGCAAAGCTACAACAACATGAGCTGAGGTAGGCGATGGCGACGGGTGGGAGAAACTGTGCCGCTGGGGTGCAGTCAACCACTTGACTGTGCCGCAACGTCAGGGTGTGTCCTAGGAGACATGGCATTACACGAACACATCCCCGTCGAAGATTTCTTCAGGCCGCCGACGCGAACTGAGGCCTCCATCTCGCCAGACGGCACGAGAATCGCCTACCTCGCACCGTGGCGCAACCGGCTGAACGTCTGGGTGGCAGGAGTTGACATCCAGGGTATCGCTGACAGCGATGCTCGCTGCGTCACCGCCGACGAGAGCCGCAGTGTGCTCAGTTATCAGTGGACCGACGATCCGCGGTGGCTGCTCTACAGCCAGGACAACGGCGGCGACGAGCTCTTTCACATCTACCGGGTCGATCTGGACGACCCGTCGGCGGCCGCGCTCGACCTCACCCCGTTCGCCGGTGTCAGAACCTATTTCGAGCTGATGGCCGACCGGCCCGGCAAGGCGATGGTCGGGATGAACAAACGGACAGCAGAACTTGCCGACGCCTATGAACTCGATATCGCCACCGGTGAATTGACTCTTCTCGCCGAGAACCCGGGAACGGTCTCCGGGTTCTTTCCCGGCCGCAACGGTGAGTTGTTCGCGTGCTCGCTCACTGCCGATGGGGATGTCGAGGTGTCGACGTGGGAAACGCAGGATCGCACGCTGCGGTCCATCGCCGTGTTCGACGGCGCCGACTACACGTTGGGCATCTTTCCGATGGCGGTCACCCCCGATGGTAAGGGTCTGTGGCTCGGATCGAACCGACAGCCGGACCGAACGTTGCTGGTGCGATTGGATGTCGCCACCGGTGAGGAAACTGCCGTCGACAGTCACCCAACCCTCAGCATCGATCCGAGAGGCGGCGTTTCTGCCACTCTGCCGTCACCACTGATCCTCAGCCAGCGCACCGGAGATCTGCTCGCAGTGCGCTATCTCGGTGAGCGACAGGTGATTCAGGCGCTTGATCCCCAGTTCGCGGTAGTCCTGGAGAACCTGGAGAAGCTGTCCGACGGTGATCTGGCCACGATTTCCTCCGACGACGCCGGCCGGCGCTGGGTGGTCAGCTTCACCCATGACCGGGAACCCGGTCTGACCTATTTCTACGATCACAACACCGGGGAGAGCCGGGAACTGTTTCGGCCGTACCCATATTTGGCTACCGAGAAGTTGGCGGCAACAGCGGCGGTCACCATCCGCTCCAGGGACGGGCTGGATTTGCACTCGTATCTGACGCTACCGCCGGCCCACAAACCCTCTGGCCTGCCGTTGGTCGTGCTGGTGCATGGCGGGCCGTGGGCACGCGACGCCTGGGGTTTCCAGCCCGGCGTGCAACTGCTGGCCAACCGCGGATATGCGGTGCTGCAGGTCAACTTTCGCGGCTCCACAGGCTACGGGCGGGCGTTCGTCAAAGCGGCGATCGGCGAGTTCGCCGGAAAAATGCACGACGATCTCATCGACGCCGTCGACTGGGCAGTGGGACAGGGATACGCGGATCGCGATCGGGTCGCGATCTTCGGTGGCTCCTACGGTGGTTACGCCGCTCTGGTCGGCGTCACCTTCACCCCGGACGTATTCGCCGCGGCCATTGACTATGTGGGGATCTCCAGTCTGGAGAATTTCATGCGAACCCTTCCTGAGGTGGCGCGGCCACATCTGGCCAACAATTGGCATCTCTTCGTCGGCGATCCCGACGATCCGGAGCAACGGGCGGATATGCTCGCCCGCTCGCCGATCTCGCACGTGGATCGAATCCGTACTCCGTTGCTGGTTATCCAGGGGGCCAACGACACTCGCGTCGTGCAGGCCGAATCAGACAATCTCGTCGAGGCGCTGCGCGCTCGCGGAGTCGAGGTCGAGTACCTGGTCAAGGAGAACGAGGGCCACGGTTTCATCAATTCCGAGAACATAATCGAGATGTACCGCATAGTGGATCGGTTTCTTGCCGAGCATCTCGGCAGTCAGCAGAAGGGGCTCGTCGCATGACCGAGACACTCACCGACAAGCAGACCCCAACACTGCTGCACCGGATGGGTGGAGTGTCCGGTCTGGTGGTCGGCGCCGTGCCGACCGTCGCCTACGTGATCGTGAACGCGATCGCAGGGCTGGACGCCGCGGTCGTCGTGGCCGTCGGTGCCAGCGCGGGCCTCATCATGCTCAGAGTGCTCCGCAAAGAATCGATCCAGCCGGCGGTCTCCGGACTGCTCGGAGTCGTCGTCGCTGCGTTGATCGCGTTCTACACCGGTTCAGCGGAAGGCTATTTCCTGCCGGGCATTTGGGCGAGTCTGGTGATGGCCGTCGTACTGACCGTCTCCATTCTGGTGCGCCGGCCCCTGGTGGGCGTCATCTGGAACCTGCTCACCAGCGCCGATACAGCGAGGCAGGCGTGGCGCACCGATAGGATCGCTCTCCACGCGTTCGATGTTGCGACGCTTACTTTCGTGGCGGTCTTTGCCGCGAGGTTCGTCATCCAAGATTGGCTCTACGACAACGGATCTGACGGGTGGTTGGCAGTGGCGCGAATCGCGATGGGGTATCCACTGCTGGCGCTGGCCCTTATGGTGACCTTCTGGGCGGTCCGCCGCGCGCGTCGACGACTGGACGGGATGTGCAATGCAACGTGATGCTGTCGCGACGGGCACGATGGTGATGCGGCTGCTGCAGGCGAGTCGGTTCGCCGATGTCTACGAGCTGGTGGTCCCGGCGCTGCGCGAGTTGGTCTCGGCAGACGCTTTGCGGGGCTCTTGGGAGGGGTTGATCGCGGCGCAGGGAGCGGTCACTTTGGTCGGTGCACCGTTGAGTGAGTCGGCGGGCACCGAAGACACCATCGTGAAGATTCCGGTGACGTGTGAACGCGGCGCATTCGCCTTGGTCATGGCGATCGACCGGGCCGGCAGGCTGGAGGGCCTGCAGTTCGCGCCGCCGGAGGCGGCCGAGCCGGTGCAACCCTGGCAACCGCCGCCCTACGTTGACCCGGCCACCTTCACCGAACACGAAATCACCGTTGACTGCGAGGAACTGACGACTCCGGGCACACTGTGCCTGCCCCTGTCGCCGCGACCCGTGCCGGCGGTCGTCCTGCTCGCCGGCTCCGGGCCGGCTGACCGGGATGCGTCGATGGGTCGCAACAAGGTGTTGAAGGATCTCGCGTGGGGTCTGGCGAGCCGGGGAATCGCGGTGCTGCGCTTCGACAAGGTCACCTATACCCATCGCGACACGCTGGAGGTCACCGATTTCACTGTGATCGACGAATACGTGCGGCCCGCGGTTGCCGCGGTTCGACTCCTTCACGAACACCCATCGGTCGACGCCGCGCGGGTTTTCGTGCTCGGTCACAGCCAGGGCGGCACCGTGGCCCCACGTATCGCGGCCGCGGAACCGTCCGTGGCCGGGTTGGTCGTGCTGGCCGGTGCCACCCAGCCGTTGCACCACGCGGTGGTGCGCCAGTTTCGTTACCTCGCAGCGCTTCGCGAGCCGGGGGCGGACGCCGACGCCGATCCGAGCGTCCAGATGATCACCCGGCAGTCCGCGCTGATCGACAGCCCGGAGTTCTCCGCGGCTACGCCATCTGACCTGTTGCCGCTGGGCATACCCGCCCCGTACTGGGTCGATCTACTCAGCTATGACCCCGTGGAAGTGGCCGCGCAGCTGGACAAGCCGATGCTCATCGTGCAGGGCGGCCGCGACTACCAGGTGACTGTCGCCGATGACCTCGTCGGCTGGCAGACCGGCCTCGGTCATCTCCGCGACGTCACCATCGAAATCTATGATGCGGATAACCACTTGTTCTTCCCCGGCACGGGACCGTCCACGCCCGCCGAATATGAACCGGCACAACACGTCGATGAAGCCGTCGTGATCGACATCGCCCAGTGGCTGTGTCGGCCGCGGCCGACGCCGCTTCAATCAGCCATGCGCTGAGGACTGCGGCGGCTCAGTTCATCGGCGGTATCCGGGGACGACCAGGGCCCCGGGGTAGTTCACGTAGAGCGCAAGACAGGCTGGCTGATTTCGGCACGCGATGATCGCCCCTGCGTCCGGTGCCGCGCCGACGACCTGATTCCCTCGCGGAGGCAGATTGCAGTTGACGACGTACGGATTGAGCGGAACGACCCCACTGACACATTCCGACCCCGATCCCGCCGCGACCACTGCGGGCGGTGGCATGAGGGCGTCGGCAACTGCGGGAGCAAGTGCGACGGTAAACGCAGTGGCACATCCAACCGCCACTACACGCCGGGTTCTAGGGCTTAGAGCGACCATCGTTAACTCCGAACGTTAATCCCCGACCTCATTCGACGTTACGCGCGTCGGCGCCGTTGATACGTGACGAAATTGTGTCAGTCGCTTCATGAAAACGCTTGGGAACGCATCCCTTGCGCCGCGTCAGGCGAGCATCGGGTCGATGGCCGATCGGGGCACCAGCACCTGCAACGCCCCGGCAGAGGCCGGCAACACCACGCCCTGGTCGAAGAAGAAGATCACCCCGTCGTTGACCACCGCAAAATTCTGGTAGTTGGCAGGGTTGGTCAGCGCGCCCGGCACGAATGCCAACGGCGCTGGGGGTGGTGGTGGTGCGGTCGTCGACGTAGTCGCCACCGGCTGCCCGGATTGTGCAGGCGGCGCGGGAGGTGCGACCGGGGCCGGCGGTGCCAGCTGTTGCTGCAGTTGCGCCTGGACGATCGGTGCGACGGTCTTCAGCGGATCGTCCACCCGCCACAGCGGCGTGTTTTGCTTATCGTCCGGTGCGGCCGTGTAGGTGATCGCCTTGCGATAGCTCTGGTCCCAGTTGAACGCCTTGAACGTCGTCTGCGGCTGCGCGCCGCCGAGGTCTTGGTACACCTTGAACACCACGGCCTGCGTCCCGCGCGGGGGAATCGCCGAGGTGTATTCCGTCGGCGTGATCGTCAGTTCATACGGTGCGGTGCGGGGCGCGCCAGACTTGGCCGTATTGAGAAACCCGTCGCGCGTCTGGGAGATGTAGTCGGCGACCGACTTCTGGTCGGGGTAGTCCAGCGGAATGCTGATGTCGACGCTGTACGCGGGGTCGGAGAGCTGGATCTGGCAGGTGCTGCCGGTATTGCCGCCCTTGAGGTCGGCGCAGTAATCCTTCGGCGCCGCCACCGCCACGCCAGACGAACCGAAGATGACGGCAACCATGAGTGCCACGGCCACGCTGAAAGAGCGCATGGGTAAATACCTCCAAGCAAACTCGGCACTGCGCCGAGGACGAAAGATAAACGTGCTGCGCGCCGGTTGGGCGGGCCGGGCAGAGTTTACCGGCGCACACCGCAGCCCGAGGTGGGGGCCCGGGTGACGTGGCGCTTCACCTCGGCTTTTAGGCCGTGCCGGAGTTGCCGGCCACGGGGTTGAGATGACATTGAGGCCAACCGGCCAGCTAAGGCAGCTGCCCGCCCCTGCGCTACTTGCTGCCGACGGCTTGGTGCTCGCGGCCCACGTGCGACTCGGCGCGCATCCGTCCGACCATATGCGGGTAGTGCAGCTCGAACGCGGGACGCTCGGAGCGAATCCGGGGCAGCTCGGTGAAGTTGTGCCGCGGCGGTGGGCACGATGTGGCCCACTCCAGGGAGTTGCCGTGGCCCCACGGGTCATCGACGGTGACGACCTGGCCGTAGCGCCAGCTCTTGAACACGTTCCACAGGAACGGCAGTGTCGAGATTCCGAGGATGAACGCGCCGACGGTCGAGACGATGTTCAGCGAGGTGAAGCCGTCAGTAGGAAGATAGTCGGCATAACGACGGGGCATACCCGCATTGCCGAGCCAGTGCTGCACCAGGAACGTGACGTGAAACCCGATGAACGTCAACCAGAAATGCAGTTTGGCCAGACGCTCATCGAGCAACCGGCCGGTCATCTTCGGAAACCAGAAGTAGATGCCGGCGTACGTGGCGAACACGATGGTGCCAAACAGCACGTAATGGAAGTGCGCCACAACGAAATACGAATCGGTGACATGGAAGTCGATCGGCGGGCTGGCCAGCAGCACGCCCGAGAGGCCACCGAGCAGGAAGGTGACCAGGAAGCCGACCGAGAACAGCATCGGCGATTCAAAGGTCAGCTGTCCCTTCCACATCGTGCCGATCCAGTTGAAGAACTTGATCCCGGTGGGCACGGCGATCAGGAACGTCATGAACGAGAAGAACGGCAGCAGAACGGCACCCGTGGCGTACATGTGGTGGGCCCAGACCGCCACCGACAGCGCAGCGATCGACAGCGTCGCGTAAACCAAAGTGGTGTAGCCGAATAGGGGTTTGCGGCTGAAGACGGGCAAGATCTCGGACACCACACCGAAGAAGGGCAGCGCCAGGATATAGACCTCGGGGTGGCCGAAGAACCAGAACAGATGTTGGAACAGCATGACGCCGCCGTTGGCGGGGTCGTAGACATGGGCACCCAGGCGCCGGTCAGCGGCCAGGCCGAACAGGGCGGCAGTCAGTAGCGGGAAAACCATCAGCACCAGGATCGAGGTCACCAGGATGTTCCAGGTGAAAATCGGCATCCGGAACATCGTCATCCCCGGGGCCCGCATGCAGACCACGGTGGTGACCATGTTGACCCCGCCCAGGATCGTCCCCAGACCACCGACCGCCAGCCCGAGAATCCACAGGTCCGCGCCGGCCCCCGGCGAGTGGATCGCGTTGGTCAGCGGCGTATAGGCGGTCCAGCCAAAGTCCGCGGCGCCACCGGGAGTGATGAATCCGGCCAAGGCAATGAGAGCGCCAAACAGAAACAGCCAGAAGGACAGTGCGTTGAGACGGGGAAACGCGACGTCCGGCGCCCCGATCTGCAGCGGCAGCACCAGGTTGGCGAAACCGAAGACGATCGGCGTCGAGTAGAACAGCAACATCGCGGTGCCGTGCATGGTGAACAGCTGGTTGTACTGCTCGTTGGACAGGAACTGCAGACCGGGCGCGGCGAGTTCCACCCGCATCAGCAGCGCCATCAAGCCGGCGATGAGGAAGAACCCGAAGCAGGCGACGCAGTACATGATGCCGATCAGCTTGTGATCAGTGGTGGTGATCAGCTTGTAGATCAGGTTGCCCTTGGGGCCCATTCGGGCCGGGTACGGCCGCGTCGCCTCAAGTTCCGCTACCGGCGGGGTGTCGATGCTCAAACCACGTCTCCTTAACCAGAGCGGAGCCCGGGGCGTTCTAGACTCGGCGGCGACGCCGCAATATCGCAGCTATGACACGATTTCGTATCTGCGACAGGCGGAATAGGGCCATTGGTCACTCGGCGCGGGGACTTCGGTGATCCTGCGAGCCTGACGGGCGACCTGCTGGCGTCTAGCCGACGCCGTGGATCGCGACGATTCGGTCCACCACTTCAAGCAGACCTTCGTCGATATCGGTGGCGAGTGGCTGGCCGCCGAGTGCACTGTGTAAAGCGTTGTAGTACAAGCCATCACCGATCAGTTTCACTGCCCGAGCCAGGTCGAGACTGCCAAGGGTGTCGCACAAGATGGCCAACCACTCGTTCGATGCCGCCGTGATGACCGCCCGAGCTCGGATATCGCCGGTCTGCTGCAACCGGGATACCGCCATGATCGCGCGGTCCAGGGGAGTGCCGGCGTAGTGGGACGAACGCACGTAGTAGCGCGCTGGACCTTCTGCCGCGGTGCGCATTCTCTGGGCGTCTTCGGCGGCCAATTCCTCCAGGCGGTCGCAGAGCGCGCCGGCGAGATGGTCTTTGGAGGGGAAGTGGTAAAGCAACCCGCCCTTGGAAACACCTGCCTTGGCGGCGACGGCCTCGACGGTGGCGTAGCGCTCTCCCTCGACGCCGAGTACCTCCACGTACGCATCGAGGATGCGGTCCCGCGCAGAGGTCATCGGGCTACTTTACGACGGCTGCTTTGCGACGGCTGCTTTACGACGGCCCGCCAAGACTGTACCGTCTGGACGGTACAGTTGCGCGGCGAGGGCGTGGCCTGGGTTGACTGAAGGAGGCGTCGGTGCGGGCTTACCGTGACCTGCTTCGAGTGCCGGGTGTTCTGAATGTCACTGCGTCGCAATTGTTTGCCCGCCTACCGCAGGGCATGTTGTCGTTGGCCATCCTGCTGCATGTGCAGGGGTTGACGTCGTCCTATGCGCTGGCCGGCGCGGTGGTGGCCTGTGTCAGCATCGGCGAGGCGGTGGCCATGCCGGTGACGGCGCGGTTGGCCGGTCGCGCCGGGATGGTGCCGACGCTGGTGGCCTCCGCTGCGGTCAATGGGCTGAGCCTGCTGATGCTCGCGGCGGCCGGTTCGTCTGCGCTGCTGCTCATGGCGCTGGGCCTGCTGATCGGGGCGTCGGTGCCGCCGCTGATGCCGGTGGTTCGCGCGCTGTACCCGCAGATGGTGCCCCGTGACGGGGTCCGGGCGCTGTTCGCCCTGGACACCACCGCACAGGAGCTGATCTGGGTGGTCGGCCCGGTCCTGGCGACCTTTCTTGCCTCGGCGGTGTCGACCGCTCTTCCGCTGATCCTTTCCGCGGCGGTCACCGTGCTGGGCACTACCTGGTTCCTGCTGGGCGCCCGTCGCTTCCGCCCGACGATCTCGCAGCAGAAGGCAGCCTTCGGGGGTGTGCTGGCCAGTCGTGCGGTGCTGTTGGCCATGGTGGCCAGCCTTGCGCTGGTGGCATCGTTCATGGCGCTGGAAGTAGGCATTGTGGCCGATATGGGCCGCGATGGCGTCACCGCGGGCGCCGCGATCGCTGTCGCCAGTGTCGGGTCGCTCCTCGGCGGCCTCACCTTCGGGCATCGACGTTTGGGCCTCGGCGGTGTCGTCGCGGCGCTGGCGGTCGTGGCGATCGGCACGGTGCTGTTCGGGGTCGCCGACGGACTCGTGCTGCAGTTCGCTGCGTTGTTTGTGTCCGGATGTGGCTTCGCCCCGGCGATGTCGTCGCTGTACCTCATGGTGTCGCGAGAGATCGAAGAGCACGTGGCCACCGAGGCATTCGGTTGGCTTAGCAGCGCAGCATTGGTAGGCGGCGCGATTGGCACCGCGACCGGCGGCATTGCCGTCGACGCCTACGGTGCCCACGGGGCGGTCATGGTTGCGACCCTGCTGGCCGTCGTCGCTGCACTGAGTCCGGTTGTTGCCAGGGCGACGGGACCGCTGCGCGGCCTCGCCGAAGAAAGTAGCCTGAATTGTCTTACACCGTAGGCTGATTGGAACGGACGAGCAGTGATCAGCACGTGCACATCAGTTGGACGTTTGCGACCCTTCGCCTTCTGACCGCTCTACCGCAGTCATTCGGTCCATCACTGTTAGCAAGTAGTCGAACACTTGCTGTGCTTGAACGTTGGTGCCCACGAAACCTGCATAGACGCTCAACCCCAAGACAAGGGCCACCTTCGCTTCCACGACCGTCGCCAGCTCGGTGTCGCTATCGTGGCTGCCGCCAGAGTTCTCGGCAGTCATCGACGAGGCGAGGAACGCGCGGACCCGTTCCAGAATTGCTGCTCCACCATCAACGACTTCAGGATGCCTGCGACAGTCCACTACCATGCTCGGCAGCACCGCAGCGGTAGACCAAACACCGTCGGGATTCAAGATTCTGGTCAAAAATTCGGACAATTGGGTGCTGGGTCGCTGCCGGTGGACCGACAAACAGGTGGCAGCTGCTGCCCGGTCGATATCGTTGTGCACCTGCGCTAGAACGGATTTGTACAGCCTGGTCTTGGACTGGAAGTGATAACTGATTGTGGGTCGGGTGATCCCAGCGTTCTCAGCTACCGCGGCCAAGCTGAGGGCGTCGAAACCCACCTTGAGAACGAGATGTTTCGCGGCGAGGACTATCCGAGCTTTCGTATGATTCATGCCGCGCGGTCGTCCGCGGCCGCGTGAGTCGTGCGGGCCGGCAGGCTCTCCCTCGTGCGATACGGGCACTTGCATTGGCGCATCGGTGGCAGTAGAGGCTAGAGCGCGCAATTTACCGGGACAGGTTTGGTAGAAGTCCGTCGCCTGCCTCGTTTGAGACTCGACCAACCCAGCTGCACAAAGGACTTCCAGCTCCTCGCCAATGATTTCCACTGTTACTCCTGTGAGGTGCTCCAAGTCGTGGCAAGTCATTCCCCCACTGGAAGATTGGCGAAGTGCCGACATCAGGACAAACCGCACCGGGTCGCTTAGGAGCTCTAGTGTGGCGGCCGTTTCGCCGGTTGCTTCGCCTTCTGCGGGCATCACGGTCGGCGCCGACGGCATGCCCGCGAGCTCGTCTCTATTTTCAGCGGGTATATGCGTTGAACTGAATTCATCTCACGTCCTTGTAATTTCGCGCAATCATCAGGTAGTGACAGCGACCCGGTGATCCCGGTGGTCGCGAGCGTGAGAGCGAGTCGCTGCCTCGCAATGTTAGCCTGTGACCGCATGTGTAACATGCTATCTTGGCGGCGTACTCGGAACGTGGTCAGAGAGGGAAAGCGTGACCGGTGATACTGAGGTCAGCTCGCATTCAATGGAGCGGTGCGTAGCATCAAGGGGTCCGACCTCGCTCACTGGAGCCGACGCTCAGGCGGAGAGAACCTCGCCGCATGTTCATTAGCGAAGGGCTGCAACGCTTTCGGTCTCGTCCACCTCCGGTGCTCACTGAGGTTGACTTCCTTGAACCGGAGTCGCCCAGAGTGCCGACCATAATCGGAGATCCGGTGGGCGGCGTCATTGTCAGGATAGGTCGCCGGCTCCGGCGCTATCGCGTAGCTGCGAGATCTGCGCGTTTTGTGCCCTTCGAGTTGAGCGCAGTAGGTGCGTTTCGAGTTCCCGGCAGCACAACGATTCCCCCTCGCTCGGACTGACGGCCAGCTGCGTCGTGTGGAGCACCGTGCTGTTCATGGCGGTCACCGAGTCGATAGATCCGGTTCGATTCGGCATGACCGCCTACCTGTTAAGCCGTCCGCGACCGGTGCGCATGCTCATCGCGTTCTTCGTCGGCGGGTTCTCTTCCAACTTCGCTGTTGGTGCCGTCGTGCTGTTCGCGACGAGGAATATCGACACCGACGGTGGCCCATATCTTTCCGGCTGGCTCGAAATCGCCATCGGAGTCATAGTGCTACTGGCTGGCGTCATTGCCTATTCGGGTCTACCGGAGCGTCTGTTGCGCCGGCTGCGGACCAGACAGGCGGTCGGCACCGACGACGGGCCGCCCGCGCTGGAATCCGTTGCCGGCATTGCGCGACTGCCCGACCCCATCAAGCGCCTGTTGCGCGCGGACACACCGACGATCGCGCTGTGTCTGGGACTGATATGCGGGTGGCCGACGCCCTATTACTTCGCCGCGATGGCGGCAATTCTCTTCTCCGACCCGCCAGCGGTGACGCGAATCGCCGCGATCGTCGTGTTCTGTCTGATCGCCTTCGCGGCGGCGCTGGTTGCGATCGGGTGCTTCCAGCTGGCGCCGGAGGCCACCCGCAACCGTGTCGACCGGGCATATAACTGGATCAGAGCACACCACCGGCTGGTCCTGGCCGGCATTCTCGGCATTGTCGGTCTGTACTTCATCGTCGCGGGGTTGCGACAGCTGCTAGGACACGGTTAGCGGCTCAGGTCCTACTGCGGATGCGTAGCCACGTAGTCGCCAACGGGAATGGGTTCTGGCGCTTCGTAACCGATGGGCAATAGGACATCGCCGGCGGTCGAATAATAGTAGACGTCCCACCGGTAGTAGCCGGCGAACGCGGCGGGGTCGGCCGCCAGCACCGCGGCATAGTCATTGACCGCTCGGACGTATTCGTCGGCGTTGTTGTAGCGGTAGATGGCGTGATCACGGTCATGGTCAAAGCCGTTGGCGGCCAGGTAATTTCCTGCCGCCATGATGCTGTCGCGGGGTGAGGTGATATCGCCGCCCAATCCGTAGGCGGCGAATGTCGAGGGCATGAACTGCATCGGGCCCTGCGCTCCGGCGGTGCTGACACCGCTGATGCTGCCAAATCGGGTCTCGATCAAATTGATTGCGGCCAGATAATTCCAGCCGACGCCCGATGCGGACTCGGATTCCCGGTAGTACCGCATCAACTCCTCGGCAGGGGCGGGAGCGCTGACACGCCAGGCCGGCAAAGTGTCCCTCGGATGGGCCATCGCGGTGAGATTTCGTCGCGCGTCCACATTGAGGTCGTAGGCATCGAGCAGTGATACCGGGATCCGCGGTCGGATCACCGCGTCCCACTCTGGGTGGCGCCCGATCGCGCGGTACGCAACCTGCTGCCGACGTGCTGCCGCCGCCAACGCTGCCTCCGATGTCGACGGCTCACGTAACGCCTGCTCATCGGCGACCAAATCGTCCGCCAATTGTGCGGGGTCTGTCGCGAGCCGCGGTTGCGCCCCCGCAGGGGCGACCGCGTCGGGGACCTCGGTGGGTTTGTCCGTCGCGGTCGAGTCGGTCACGGCTGCCGAACTCGCGGCCGATGGCGCGGCGTGCGGTGTCGACTGCGAGCAACCACAAGCAGCCAGCATGGCCGCGGCCAGCACTAGCGCCAAGTAGCGCTGCTCGAATGCGGCGTCGAGACGGTAACAGCGGACTGGTTCACCTCCGTCCGATGGGCTCGGAGGAAGCTTATCTGCCGAACGTGCTGAGTCGCCGAAGAATTCGATGGACGAGAACGCCAGGTTCCGACCTTGGCCGCGACCAGCATATTTAGCGCTCCTGCCGAGGCTCGTCGTCGGCGGTTCGCAGTTCGGTCCACAGTTTCAGGAATGCGCGCAGCGGGGCACGGGGCTGGGCGTCGTTTCGCCAGATCAAGGTTTTCTCGTAGCTGATCGGCGGGTCCAGCCTCCGCGTCGCCAGGTCCGGCGCATCGACGAGAGCCGGGTCCGAGCCGGCGCTGATCGCCACCCCGACCCCCTGCCGTGCGAAGGCGACCTGTAAGCGAACATCGTTGGCGGCGTAGTTGATTCGCAACGGCACGTCCGCTTGCGTGAAGGCATCTTCGAGCAGTGGGTGCAGTCCGCTGCTCGGTGCGTAGCTGATGATCGGATGGTGTTGCAGCTCGGTCAGTGATACCGCGGGATCGGTAAAAGTGAACTTCTCTGGGTCGAAGGCGACCAGCAGCTCGTCGGACAGGATCGTGGAAGCAGAAATGGTGGCGGGTAGGGGTTGGGCGGGCCGCGCGATGATCGCGGCGTCCAGCCGACCCTGCGCAACCAGCGATAGCAGTGGTGCACTGGTGCCCTCGGTGACCCCGACGTCGACGCCGGGGTAGCGCTCATGGAACACCCGCAGCAGTGGCGGGATCAGAGTGCGCTCGATACCGCTGACGGTGCCCAATCCGAACTCACCGCTGAGCAGTCCAGCGCGTTCGGCGAACTCCGACTTGGCGGCCTCGGCCAGCGCAAGGCATTGGCGCGCATAGGGCAACAGGACCTGTCCTGCGGCGGAGAGCGTGATTCCCCGCGGCAACCGCTCGAAGAGTGCTTCGCCCAGTTCACGTTCCAGCGCTTGGATCTGGGAGCTGATGGATGGTTGCGCGACGTGGCACCGTTCGGCGGCCCGGGTGAAGGACTCCTCATCGGCGACGGCAACGAAGTATCCGAGGGCACGAAGTTCCATATCACTCAGCTTGGCCGATTAGCGCCGCTGCCACCAGTTCGGTGGGTGGCGGTGTCAGCCTTGGCCCGCGGCGGCGCGCGCGGCGCGGGCGATGCTCTCGGCGAACAATGGTGTTTCCAGGCGGTTGTGCCTCCCCGAGGCTTCCTGACGCGCCTCGGCCGCTTCCTGAAAGGTCTGACCGCTCTGCGTGACGAACTCCAGGAACTGTTCGGTGGGGTGCGAAGTCACGGTGTTGGTGTAGCGCAACCGGTCCCCGTCGATCTGCTCCATCAGCAGATCCCAAATCACCTGCGTGCTGGTCCACCCATTCGGGGTGAGGACGTCAGACAGCGAAACCAAGTGACAATGGTGCGCTTCGGCGACCTCGATGCGATATTGCTGGATGACCAGGCCGGTGCCGATCATCTCAACGTTGATCGACATCGGCGTCCCGTCGTCATCGACGGTGTAACCGGCAGCCTTGTGGTCGCCGGGGGCGCACCGTTTGTATTCGAAGGTGGGGAGTGTCTTCAGCCACTGTGCGATGTCGATGTGCGCGAACGGTGCTTCGACGTCGGCGGTGACGGCCAAGCTGGACAGGACGAGATCGTCGCGAACTTTCGTGGTCATGACACACACCCTTCGGATCGTTGGTCCCGCATGCTCAGGACCGGTAGGACCAAGTCTTCAGACGAGGCAGACATCGGTCCAACTGTTAATTCCTGTCGTACCGATAGGGCAAAGCTATGGGCGATCAGCTTTGCCTATGACCGCCAGAGGGACTTGATATTGGACGTCGACGACATCTGACTGAACACTGGACAGCAGCGCGACGACCGTGTTGTGAAAGGGTGAGGAGCCAAACCATGCCGCAGGCAATAATTTTCGACGAGCCAGGCTCTCCTGACGTCCTGCGCTGGCGTGAGGTGGCGTCTCTTCGTCCTGCCTCACACGAGGTCGTGATCGGTATCGAGGCCGCTGGGGTGAACAACGCCGATCTGCTCCAGCGTCAAGGCGCCTATCCGGTACCACCGGATGCCCCGCGAATCCTCGGGTTGGAGTGCGCGGGCCGCATCACCGCGCTCGGCAGCGACGTCACCGGGTGGTCTGTCGGGGACCGGGTTTGCGCACTGCTCGACGGTGGCGGCTACGCCGACGAGGTTGTGGTGGCGGCCTCTCAACTGATTCCGATACCGGACACGCTCACGGTGATCGAGGCGGCCGCGTTACCCGAGACCGCATGCACGGTGTACTCGAACCTGGCCATGATCGCCGGAGTCCGATCCGGTGACACCGTTCTGGTCCACGGCGCGGGAGGTGGCATCGGCACCTTCGCAATCCAGTGGGCGGTCGCCATCGGCGCGACGGTTATCACCACCGCCGGTTCTTCGGCGAAGCTGGACGCGGGCCGGCGCCTCGGCGCTCAGACCGTGATCAACTACCGCACCGAGGATTTCGTCTCCGCGACGCTGGCCGCCACCGACGGCAGGGGAGTGGACGCTATCCTCGACGTGGTCGGCGCGGACTACCTCGACCGCAACCTGCAATGCCTGGCCAACGACGGTCACCTCGTCATCATCGGCGGCACGTTGAGCCCCACCGTTCTTGACCTGGGCGCTCTAATCAGCAAGCGGGCCAGCGTAACCGCGACGATGCTGCGGCCGCGGCCACTCGATCAGAAGGCTGATGTTGTCGCTGGGGTGCGGCGCGATGTGCTGCCGTTGATCGCCTCCGGCGCCATCCGGCCGGTGGTCGACACCGTTATCCCGATTGCCGATGCGGCCGCTGCCCATACCCTGATGCATGACGGGAAGACAATCGGCAACATCGTGCTCGACAACCGTCACCCTAACCTCTAATTCGCCTGCGCAAGGTAGCTATCCAAACGCGGCAACCGGGGCTGAGACGTCGGAGCCAAGACGGCGTCCGCGGCGACCATGCATGCTATCTGCAGTGCGTGCTCGGCCGCAAGGCCCACGATGATGGCGCTCGACAGTGCGGCGAAGAAGGCGTCGCCGGCGCCAACGGTGTTGGCCACCTGTGTAACTGGGACGGCGTCGGCGTGGTGGGTCACCTGCCCGTGGTGCAGCAGATCCGCACCCTCGGCTCCGCGGGTGACGGCGACGAACGGGGCGTCGTGCAGCTCGGGTAGGTCGCGGTACTCGCCCTCGTTGACGACGAAGAGGTCGGCCCGGTCGAGCAGCGCCGAGGGGATGGGTTGGGTGGGGGACGGGTTGACCGCGACATAGCCGTCAAAATCTGTGGCGGCTCGGACCGCTGTCGCCAGCGGGATCTCGAACTGGAGCAACAACGCGTCGGCGCCGGCCGTGGCCCGCGGCGGCGCGACCACGTGGCCGTTGGCTCCTGGCGCGACCATGATGCTGTTCTCGCCGTCGGCGTTCACCCCGATCAACGCCACCCCGGACGGGTGAGCATCGTCGCGCGCCACGGTGCTGACGTCCACCCCGAAGTCGGCGAGACGTTGCAGCAGCCAACCACCTTCGAGGTCGTTGCCGACAGCGCCAATCATGCGGCTGGTGCCCAGGAGTTGGGCGACTGCTGCGGCCTGGTTGGCACCTTTACCGCCGAGCCAGCGCGTCGCCGCGCTGCCGAGCACCGTCTGACCGGGTCTCGGTAGCTGCTCGACGTGGACGGTGTAATCGAGGTTGATGCTGCCGAGCACCGCCACCAGTGGGCTCATTCGCGGCCGAGGAGTGGCAAGGTGCGCAGCATGGACCGCAGCGCAACCGCCTCTCGGGGGACGAACTCGGCCACGGTGAGTCCGACGAGGTCGAATTCGTCGGCGACCATCGTGATCAGGCCCAGTGCGGTGGCCTTGGAGATGCCGTCCTTCTCCCAGGCCATCCCGAACGCATGCTCATCACTGTTGATGACGTCGAGGTCGAAATGGATGGCGACATGACGGGCACCGCTGTCGCGCAACCAGTTCCGGACGGCATCGTGGAAGACCTGAGCGCCGGCCGGTGGTACCAGCGACAGGCCCCAGGATTCGTGGGTATGACTGTCCTGGTCGTCCCAGCCGTGCACACCGGCCAGCAGGATCCGGTCTGCCGGCAGTGTGGCAGGCAGGTGCGCGAGCACATCGGGATCGCCGTGTCCGCTCAGGTGAGTGACCACCATGGTGTTGAACCCACAATTGGGGCCGCCGGGCAGGTTGCTGTCGGCGTGGCTGTCCAGCCAGATCACCGCCAGGTCATCGGGATAGCGCGCCGCCAGGTACGTGAACGGGGTCAGGCTGACCGCGCAGGTCCCGCCGACGGTGACGATGCGGTCGGCATCTGCTTGGCGGATCAGGTCGAGGGCTTCGTCGTGCTGACGCAGGACCTCGGACTTACCGACGATGCCATCAATCAATGGCAGATCATCGGTGTAGTCGGGGACCTGCACGCGCGCGGTCGGGCCGGCGTGGGGTGGGGCGAGGAACGCCGTGAGTTGCCCGCCGATCCCGTAGGCCATCCGACTTTCGTCGCGGTCAAGTCCCGCCGTGTAATGCTCGACGCCCTGCGGTTCCCCGCCCTGCCACTGCGGCCATTCCAGGCGCAGGGTGGTCACGGGTGCACACCAACAGGGGCATCGTCGATGGTGTTCAGCGGTGTCAGGGCAACGAGATCGAATTCGGCCTGGCGGTCGAAGTTTCGCGACAGGATCAGGTAGAGGCCGGCAGAGACCAGCAGTCCTACCGCGAAGGAGAAGTCGGCCCCGCCCATCGCCGCGGCGGCCGGGCCCACCCACACCGAGGTGCTGAAAAAGGGAATCATGCAGACGAACCCGGCGGCGTAGCTGATCATGCCGTTGCGGCCCCAGACACCGTAGATGCCGCCGTCGGTCTTGAGAATGTCTGAGATGGACAGGATTCCGCGGCGCACCAGGTAGTAGTCGGTCAGGTTCACCGCGGTCCAGGGGATCAGGAAGTAGGTCAGGACGGCAAGGAACACACCGAAGGTGTTCAACGCGTTGTCGGGGAGGAACAGGCTGGCGATGATCGCCACCGAGCCCAGCGACACGATGCACAACGCGCGTACGCGGAAGGTCGAGGTGAACCGGCGGAAACCTTCCACCGCGGTCAGGAATGCCACCGATCCGCTGTAGAACGCGACAGCGACGGCATTGAGGCAGGTCAGCAGTGAGACGATCATGATCGCGACGGCCAGTCCGCTCGACGCGGTGCGGGCCAGTTGGTCGAAGGCTGCCACCGTGCTGGCCTCGGGGTAGGCGATCGCGAGGACGGCGCCGAGGAATTCGATCCAGATCGCCGATACCAGGGTGCCACCGAAGACGGTCGCGGACACCTTGGCGCCGGAGATGCGTTCCGGTAGGTAACGCGTGTAGTCGGAAACTACTGGTGCGACGGCGATCTGGAAGGTCGCCGACGCGGCGAACTGAAGCAGGAATGCGGGCAGGGCGAAGTGCGAATCGGCGAAGTAGTCACCGATCGGCAGATAGAAGAAGGCGCAAAAGCTCAGCACCACAAGGGCTGTCACCATCAGGTAGGAGACAATTTTCTCCGCCCGCATCACCAGTTGGTAGCCGATGGTGGCGACGGTCAGGGCGGCAACGCCGACGAGCAGCCCCAACAACCACAGCGGGATGGACGTGGTCACCACGTGGATCGACAGCGCACCGGTCTGCACGTAGAAGATCGCGAAGCCGAACTGCACCAGGGTCGCGGCGACCAGGGGGAGTACGGCGCCGCGCGTACCGAACTGGGCCCGCGACTGGATCATCTGCGGCAGGCCCATCCGTGGGCCTTGCGCGCCATGGAAGGCCTGGAACAGTGTCCCGAAGACGCTGCCGGAGATGATGGCGAACGTGGACCAGCCCAGGCCCAGCCCGGCGAGAACACCCAGCGCCCCGGTCGATGCCGTCAGGAACGAGGCGTTGATCATGAACCACAACTGGGTCTGGGACCAGAGGTTGCCGGTGCGTTCATTGGGCGGCACATAGTCAAACGAGCGGTCTTCGAGGAACTGGTTGGCCATGGGGTGTCCTGTGTTTGAGGTGGGGTCTGTGGGGTCTAGCCGGCTAGTGCCGCGTTATGTTTTGTCGCTGAGCCACGTGAAGAGCTGGTGCCACATTTCGCCGAAGCCGTCCCAGGCCATGAATGCCGGTGGTGCCCAGTGCGGGGCCAGATCTGTGGTGAATACGGCGACGCGACCCGCTCCGGCGGTGCCGAGTGCGACCAGGGGGGCGTCGTCGACGGTCACCAGCACCTCGGCGTCGGGCTTGGCGACGGTGGCGTTGTAGCCAAGCACTTCCGGCCAGTCGCGACTCGCTGGTAGCGCCGGGTGTTCTTTGAGCACAGCGGGTTTGACGCCCTGCGGAGCCTCCACCCGGTCGTCACCGATCAACAACTCGACCGGCAGGATCTCGCCGATGGGGGTGCGGGCGTAGTTCGCCTTGCCTTCGATTCCGGAGAACGACAGATAGCCGCCGACCATGAGCAGGGCGCCGCCCTGGCGTACGTAGGCGGCGAGCAGCTGCAATCGGTTGATGCCGGGAACGGAGTGCCTGAATACCGAGGGCGTGAGCAGGAAGGTGTTGGCTCCGACATCGCTGATGACGACACAGTCGTACTCGGCCAATCCCTCGACGGTCTGCGGCATGTCATCGGCGATGCGATGTGCGGGGATGTGGTCCACCTGCCACCCGCGGCTGCGCAGGGCCTCTTTGAATTCGGCGCCGCCCTCGGTGTATTCGCTGTTGGTGAAGCTGTCGAAGCCCTTCTGGTGGATGAGGTGGACATGCCAGGACTCGCCGAGCAGCAGGATGCGCATGTGTGGGTCTTCTTTCATTCGATGGTGCCGGTGGTGAACAGCTGGTGGAACTGCCAGTCATGTTCGGGGACAATGAGATCGGCTTCTCGCCGGATCCGGTCGTAACCGCGCATCAACTCGGGCAGGTTCCAGAAGGAACCCATCGGCCAGTTGAGCTCGAGGTTGCGGTAGTTGTACATGACGTCACTGGTCAGACACACCGTGCCCAGCCCGGTCTCGACCATCACCACCATGCAGCCGGGGGTGTGCCCGCCGATCTTGACCAGGCGGACGCCATCGGCGATGTCGACGTCACCGTCGATGACCACCAGTCGATCGCGAACCTCGGTGATCTTGTAGGAGTACTCCGGGTAGTAGAACATGCAGAACGACGGCGGCGCGATACCTTGCGGCAGCTCGTCGCGCTGCACGTAGAACTTGGCGCGCGGGAACAGGTGATTGTTGCCGATATGGTCAAAGTGCAAGTGCGTCAACACCACAATGTCGATATCGGCGGGGGTGACCCCGTGCCGGGCCAGTCCGGCCACCAGGTCCTGCTCGGATGTTCGGGTGGCCACGAAGTCGACTCCGTAGCGGCTTTGCATGGTGCTGACCTCGTCGATATCGCCGAGCCCGGTGTCGATGAGGATCGTCTTGTCGGCACCCTCGATCAGCCACACCGGGACGGGCACCATCACCCCGGACGTGATATCGCCGTTGAGCCGGGTGATGTCATCACGGAATCCGAAGGGTTTGACCGCTTCTGGGTCCAGGTCGGGGTGCGCGCCGGCGTTGAGCAGGCTCACTGCCAGTGAGCTTTCGAGTTCGCCGGTCACGATGTTGTGTATCCGCATGGTGTCCTCCTGATGTCGGGACCTATTGAGCTGCAGGTGATGTGGCGGTGCTGCTGCGTACGATGAGTTCGACCGGTAGCACGGTGTGCCGTTGGGGTTCTTCGCCGGACAGTTGGGTCAGCAGGGCGTGTGCCGCCTGGGTGCCCATCTGCGTCGCGTCTTGGCGGATGGTGGTCAGAGGGGGGAAGGCGTGGCGGGCGGCGATGAAGTCGTCGAAGCCGATGACCGAGCAATCGTTGGGGACGCCGATTCCCGCGTCGCGCAGGACTGTCATCGCGCCCAGTGCGTTGAGGTCGTTGGTGGCGAAGATCGCCGTGACCTGGCCAGCGCGGATGGCCGGGATGAGTTCGGCTGCCGCGCGCGCTCCGCTGTCTTCGTTGAAGGAACCCTCGATCACCAGTGCGTGCTCGCCGGTGGCTTTCTTCCACTGCTGCTGGAATCCGTCCAATCGCTCTGCGCTGCTGGCCAACTCGCGGTTGACACCGATGACGGCGGCATGTCGATGCCCAAGGGACAGTAAGTGTTCGGCAGCGGTGCGGCCACCTTGGCGGTTATCGGAGGACACCGAGGTCACCGTGATACCAGGCAGCGCCTCGTCGACGGCGACCACGGGCATCCCGGCCAGCAGCTCGGCCAGTGTCGACGCGGCCGGGGTGGCGCCAGAGGCGTAGAGGACGCCGTCCACCGCGCGTGAGCGCAGCGTCTCCAGGTAGAAGACCTCGCGTTCCCGGTTCCAGCCGGTATTGCACAGCAGGACGTTGAAACCGCTCTCGATACAGGCGGCTTCGACTCCTTTGGCGAGGTCGGCGAAGAAGCTGTTGCTGATGTCGGGTAGCAGGAGGCCGATGGTCTGGGTCGAACCCCGCGCCAGGTTGCGCGCCGTCCGACTCGGGACGTAGCCGAGCTCGGTCATGGCGGCGCGCACGCGGTTGGCCACCTCGTCGCTGACCGGGCGGTTGCCACTCAGGACGTGCGACACCGTCGTGCGACTGACGCCAGCGCACTGCGCGACATCGGCGATAGAAACGGCCATTGGCGGTGATCTCTCCTTGCAAACCGGTTTGGCAAACCGGTTTGCGTGACTTTAGGAGGGGTCACCGGGTGTGTCAAGCGCTGCGGGAGGGTGCTCGACTCGCGCGCGTCATCAAATGATGACGCCGCCAGGTCTTACTGGACACCGGCGACGGCCCCGGTCCATCGCAGCGCACAATGGCGATCATGCAAGTCACAGTCCTGGGTATGGGCGCCATGGGCGCGGGCATGGCGCAGTCACTGCTGCGCGAAGGGTTCGACGTGACGGTGTGGAACCGGACGGCCGAACGCGCGGAGCCGTTGATCGACGATGGTGCGACGGTGGCGTTCGATCCGGCCGCAGCGGTCGCCGACGCCGACGTCGTGGTGGCGATGCTGTTCGACACAGCGTCAACACTCGACGTGATGGCGGCGGTGCTGCCCACCATGAAGGACGGGGCAGTGTTCGTGCAGTGCGCGACCGTCGGCGTCGACGGTGCTTCCCGGACTGCGGCGGTCGCGGCCGAACACGGCGTCGCGTTCCTGGACTGCCCGGTGCTCGGCACCAAAGGGCCTGCCGAGCAAGGCAAGCTGGTGATGTTGGCCTCGGGCGACCCCGGGCTGCGCGAACGGGTGCAGCCGGCGTTCGACGCGATGGCCGCCAAGACGGTCTGGGTGGGCGATGAGCCGGGTCTCGGGTCGAAACTCAAACTCGTGTGCAATGCCTGGATTAGCGCCCTGACCGCGGCCGTCGGTCAGTCGCTCGCGCTGGCAAAGGGTCTCGGGTTGGACCAGCAATTGATGCTCGACGCGCTCGACGGAGCGGCCGCGGGCTCGCCGTATCTGCAGTTGAAGGGCAAGACGATCATCGAGGAGTCCTACGCCCCACAGTTCACCGTCGACGGGGTCCGCAAGGACACGGGGCTGATCCGGGATGCGATCGCCGCGTCGGGGCTGTCGACGGTCCTGATCGACGGTGTCCGCGCCGCCTTCGACGCCGCCAGCGAGGCCGGCCACGGCGGCGACGATATGGCCGCCGTCTACTTCGGATACTGACGATGGCTGATCGGACGGGTTTCTTCCACGACGAGCGCTGCCTGTGGCACAGCACAGGCGAGGCCGTGCTGTTCCTGCCCGTCGGCGGGTGGCTGCAACCACTGGCCGGCGGCGGCCACCCGGAGTCACCCGAGTCGAAGCGCCGGCTCACATCGCTGCTCGACGTATCGGGCCTGACCAGCCAACTAGCCGTCAGCAGTGCCCAGCCGGCCAGCCGCGAGGACCTGTTACGCGTGCACACCGCCGAATACATCGACCGATTCCAGGAGCTGAGCGCAGGCCGGGGCGGCGAGATCGGTCCCGAGGCGCTGTTTTCGCATGGCGGCTTCGAGATCGCCGCGCTGTCTGCGGGATTGGCCAAGCAGGCCGTCGCCGACGTGCTGGATGGCACCCGGCCCAACGCCTACTCACTGTCCCGCCCGCCAGGGCATCACTGCCTACCCGACAGCGGAATGGGATTCTGCCTGCTGGCCAACATTCCCATTGCGATTGAAGCCGCCAAGGCCACCCGTGGGCTCGGCAAGGTCGCCGTCATCGACTGGGACGTCCACCACGGCAACGGAACTCAACACATCTACTACCAGCGTGACGATGTTCTGACGATCTCGCTACACCAGGAGAACTGCTTTCCCACCGACACTGGTGCCGCAGCGGAACGGGGCGACGGACCGGGCCTGGGGTTCAACGTCAACGTGCCCCTGCCACCCGGTTCGGGCCATGACACCTACCTGCACGCCATGCGCACCATCGTCATCCCCGCCCTGGAGACGTTTGGCCCCGATCTCATCGTGGTGGCCAGCGGGCTCGACGCCAACGCCGTGGATCCACTGGCGCGACAACTGCTGCACGCCGGCTCTTTCCGTGACATGACCCGCCTGGTCAAGGACACCGCCGACGCCCTGTGTGGCGGCAGGCTTGTCGTCGTGCACGAAGGCGGCTACGCGGAGTCCGCCGTGCCGTTTTGTGGACTGGCGATTATCGAAACACTCTCCGGAATCCGCACCGAGGTGGTCGACCCGTTCGAGGAGACGTTCATCGCCCAACAACCGACACGACGGG
This sequence comes from Mycobacterium sp., assembly GCF_965229105.1. Lineage (GTDB taxonomy): Bacteria > Actinomycetota > Actinomycetes > Mycobacteriales > Mycobacteriaceae > Mycobacterium. The sequence goes on along the minus strand of NZ_OZ245858.1, from coordinate 5,339,600 downwards.
TCGTCGACTACCAGATCGCGATCGTCGATGACATCGCCCGGGAGCTCACCGCGTAGGCACCTCCACTGCTACATCACCAAAACCGATTCAAAGTGCCAGTTCTTTGTGATTTACCTGTGCTACTGAAGGTCGAATACTGAGGTGATCGCGGTCACCCGCCGCAGTTGAACCATCTGGAAAGCCGGTGCCCATGACCGAACCCGTTTCCGCCCCAGAGTCCATCGAACGCCGAACCATCGAACACATCCCGCTCGACGAGCGGCACGGCCGAGCCCGTGACCTGTTCACGGTGTGGTTCGGCTCCAACATCATGCTGCTGACGATCATCACTGGCGCGTTGTCCACCACGGTGTTCGGTCTGCCGTTGTGGGCTGGTGCGTTATCGGTGGTTCTCGGCAACGTCATCGGCGCGGTCGTGATGGCACTGCACGCAGCGCAAGGCCCGCAGATGGGTGTGCCGCAGATGCTGCAAACCCGCGCCCAGTTCGGGTCCTACGGCAGCCTGCTGGTGGTCGTCCTGGTGGTGTTCATGTACCTGGGCTTCTTCGCCTCCAACGCGGTCCTGGGTGGTCAGGCCCTGGCTCAGGTCACCGGACTGCCGACCAACATCGCCATCGTGATCATCGGCGTGATCAGCGTCATCGCCACGATCGTCGGGTACCGGCTGATCCACAAGGTGACCGCCGTGCTGTCAGTGGTCGCCGGTGGGGCGCTGATCGTCGCGTTCGTCTGGATGATCGGCGTCAACGGAGTTCCCGCCGAGACGTGGCATTCCGGTGGGTTCACCTGGGCGGGCTTCATGGCCACCCTGTCTGTGGCCGCGCTATGGCAAATCGCCTACGCCCCATATGTTTCGGACTACACGCGCTACATGCCGCGCGATACCGGTCAGCGGGCCGCCTTCTGGGGCACGTACTCCGGCTGCGTGCTCGGGTCGGTCCTGCCGATGCTGCTCGGCGTGCTGGTCGGTGCCGCCCTGCCCGACGACGACACCCTGGCCGGGCTGTCCACGCTCACCCACGGTGTCAGCACCGGCATCTTCGCGATCTTCGCGATCGGCATCACCGCCACCAACGCGATGAACCTGTACTGCGGGACGCTGTCGACGATCACCGTCGGGCAGACTTTCTTCCCGAAGTGGAAAGCCGGCGCCAGCGGCCGCGCCGTGGTGTCGATCATCCTGTTCGCCATCACACTGGTGCCCGCATTGCTCAGTGCCGAGGACTTCCTGGCCAACTACGCCAACTTCCTGGCTCTGCTGCTGTGCGTGCTGATCCCGTGGACGGCCGTCAACCTGGTCGACTTCTACCTGCTGCGGCACGGCGACTATGACATCGACGCCCTGTTCGAACGTGACGGCGGACGCTACGGCAAGTTCAACTGGATCGCGATCGGCTGCTACTTCGCCGGCATCCTGGTGCAGATCCCGTTCCTGTCCACCACCTTGTTCACCGGCTTCATCGCCGAGAGCATGGGCAAGGTCGACATCTCCTGGATCGTCGGCCTGGCAGTGATCTGCCCGCTGTACTACGTGCTGATGAAGCCCAAGCTGCGCGCCCAGTTCGTCAAGGAGACCGACCGCGCCGGAAGCGCGGTATGACCACGGCCGACTACATCATCGTCGGCGGCGGCACTGCGGGATGTATTGTCGCCGCACGACTCTCAGAGGATCCCGACGTCACGGTGACGGTGCTGGAACCCGGTCCCTCCGACGCCGACGAACCACGAGCGCTGGATATCCGTCGCTGGGCGGAAATGCTCGAAGGGGAGTACGACCTCGACTACCGCAGCGTCACCCAGGCTCGAGGCAACTCGAACATCCGGCAGGCCCGGATGCGGATCCTGGGGGGCTGCTCCACGGCCAACACCATGATCACTTGGCGACCGCTACCCGCCGACCTCGACGAGTGGGTCGGCCTCGGTGCGAAGGGCTGGGACGCTGCGACCGTCCACCCGTACTACGACCGGCTGGCCACCCCCATCACCCCGGTGGTGGAGAAGGACCGAAACCCCTACGTCGCCGACGTCGTCGAGTCAGCGCGCCAAGCACTGGACCTGCCCGCCAGGACGAACTGGAACAGTGACGCTGACTTCGCCCAAACGGGCAGGGGCGCAGGCTTCTTCGAGATCGGCTACACCCCGGAAACTCATCTTCGATCCTCGACATCGGTGCATTACCTGCACGAGGCGATCCGCACCCGCGACAACCTCACCGTCTGCCACGGTATGCACGCCAACCGGGTGCTCATCGACAACGGGTCCGCGGTCGGCGTGCTGGCCACCGACAGCGACGGAACCGAGCACCGGTTCGACGCCACCCGCGAAGTGATCGTCTGCTGCGGTGCCATCGACACCCCAAAACTGTTGCAGCTCTCCGGTATCGGTCCGCGCGAGGTACTTTCAGACGCTGGCGTCGATGTCATCGTCGACAGCCCCGGCGTGGGGGAGAACCTGATGGACCACGCCGAAGGCTTGATTGTCTGGCAGGCGGTGCGCGACGTCCCCGAGACCTGTGCGACGGGATGGGATGCCGGTGCCGCGGTGCGCCTGCACGACGACGGTCCGGCCCGGCCGGATGTGCTGATGCACTTCCCGGTCGAGGCGGTCGCCGATCATGCGGTCACCTACGGCGTCACGCTTCCCGACCGTATCGTCTCGATCGCGCCCAACGTGGCCAAGCCGAAAAGCCGCGGCCGCGTGTGGATTACCTCAGGCGATGCGGCCGAGGCGCCCAGCATCGACTACGGCTACTTCACCGATCCCGACGGGGCCGACGAGGCGACGCTGATCGCGGGGATCCGCCTGGCCCGTCGCATCGCCGCCGCATCCCCGATGTCGCAGTGGATCGGACCGGAGGTGTTCCCTGGGTCGGAGCTGACATCCGACGAGGAGCTGTCGGTGGCATTGCGGGCGACGCATCAGACCGTCTATCACGTGTCGGGCACCTGCCGGATGGGTGCGGTTGACGACCCCATGGCGGTGTGCGACCCGGAGCTGCGGGTGCGCGGTGTTGACGGTCTTCGGATCGTGGATGCCTCGATCTTCCCGACCATCCCCTCGGTGAACCCGGTGGGCACGATCATGACCGTCGCCGAACGCGCTGCCGACCTCATCCGCGGCGAGCGCACCTGATTACAGCTTGATCCAGGTGGTTTTCAGGCCGGTGTACTTGTCCAGCGCGTGCAGCGAAAGGTCGCGGCCGAAGCCGGACTGCTTGAACCCACCGAACGGTGTCTGCGCGCTCAGCGCATCGACGGTGTTCACCGAGACCGTTCCGGCGCGCAGGGCCGCGGAGACCCGGTGTGCGCGCCGCAGGTCGTTGGTCCACACCGAGGCGGCCAGACCGTAGACGCTGTCATTGGCCATCCGGATGGCCTCGTCCTCGTCGTCGAAGGTCTGGACCGCGAGCACGGGACCGAACACCTCGTCGGTGATCAGTTCAGCTGACGAGCCGAGGCCGGTGACGATGGTCGGCTCGATGAAACAGCCGTTCCCGCCGATGGTGCTGCGCTGACCGCCGACGCGGATCTCACCGTCGCTCCTGGCCCGGTCGATGAACCCCAGCACGTGGGCGGTGTGGGCTTCGTCGACGATGGCGCCCTGGGTGGCGTTCGGGTCCAGCGGATTGCCCGGCAGCATCGCGGCGGCCCGCTCGACCAGCCCGGTGATGAACTGCTCGGCGATCGACTTGTGCACCAGCAGGCGGGAATTCGATGAACACACCGCACCCTGGTTGTAGAACGCGCCGAAGGCGGCCATCTCGATCGCTTCATCCAGGTCGGCGTCGGCGAACACCAGATTGGGGCTCTTGCCGCCGCATTCCAGCCACACCTGCTTGAGATTCGATTCCGACGCATACCGCAGGAACCGTCGCCCGGTGGCGGTGGAGCCGGTGAAGGCCAGGACGTCGACGTCCGCGTGCAGTCCCAGGGCGGCACCCGCGGTGTCGCCGAAGCCGGGGACGACGTTGAAGACGCCATCGGGCAAGCCGGCCTCGGTCGCCAGCTCGGCGAGTCGCAGTGACGAAAGCGGCGCCCGCTCAGAGGGTTTGAGGACCACCGAGTTGCCGGCGGCAAGTGCGGGTGCGACCTTCCAGATGGCCAGGTCCAGCGGGAAGTTCCACGGTGTGACGGCTCCGACGACGCCCAGCGGCTCGCGCGTGACCAGTGCCAGGTTGCCGGGCTCGGTGGGGGCGATCTCGCCGTTGATCTTGTCCAGGGCTTCGCCGTAGTACGCGAAAAGACCGGCGCCCGAAGGCACGTCGACGGTGTGTGCCTCGGTGACGAGCTTGCCCATGTCAAGAGAATCCAACAGCGCCAGCTCGACACTGTTGTCGTTGATCAACTCCGCGAGCCTGAGCAGCACCCTTTTGCGTTCGCTGACCGAGGCGTGCGACCAGTCGCCGCCGTCGAAGGCCCGCCGTGCTGAGGTGACCGCGACGTCAACGTCTTCGGTCTGCCCCGAGGCGACCGACGCCAGCACGCGGCCGGTCGCCGGATCCACGGAGTCGAACGTCGCGCCGGATTGGGCCGGCCGGAAGGAGCCGTCGACGAAGACGCCGTCGCGCGGGGTCAGCGCCGCCGCGTGTCGGGTCCAGTCCTGCAGCGTGGCCGGGGTCGGTTCGGTAGATGTCACGGCCTTACCCTGCCGTTCCAGCGCGAACCTGTACAGCCGGTGTTTCCGAACCTTAAGATCAGTTTTCTCAATGCAATGTGGTTCAGGTGAGGGGGTGGCATGCCCGACTACACGCTCAGGCAACTCGAATACTTCGTCGCGGTGGCCGAAGCGGGCAGCGTCACCAAGGCCGCCGCGGCGGTGCACCTGTCGCAGTCGGCGATGTCGGCCGCATTGGCCGATCTGGAGAACGCGCTGTCGGTGCAGTTGCTGGTCCGCCACCACGCCAGGGGCATCAGCCTGACACCGGCAGGGCGAGAACTGCTCGTCGAGAGTCGTCGGCTGCTGGCCTCGGCGGCGGATCTGCGGGCCGCCGCGCAGGGGCTGGGGACCTCGTTGAGCGGCACGCTGTCGATCGGCTGCTTTCAGGTGGTCGCGCCGTATTTGCTGCCGGAACTGTTGGCCGCCGCCGCCGAGAAACTACCGAAGCTGTACCTGCACACCACCGAAGCTGATCTGGCTGAACTCGCCGAAGGCGTGGCCAACGGCACCTTCGAGCTCGGCATCGGATACGACCTGGTCGACGACGCGCGCTTGCGGCGCTGGCCGCTGTTCAGCCTGCCGCCGTATGTCCTGGTGGCCGGATCGCACCCCTTCGCCAATCGCGATCACATCGACCTGGCCGAACTGGCCGACGAACCGATGGTCCTGCTCGATCTGCCGCACAGCCGCGACTACTTCCAGAGTGTCTTCACTGCCGCCGGTGTCACGCCGAACATCCGCTACCGGTCCACCACCGTCGAAACCTGCCGCGCCCTGGTCGGCCGTGAGCTGGCCTACTGCGTGCTCAACCTGCGCGCCGCCGTGTCCACGGCCCTGGACGGGCACGCGGTATCCGTCGTCCCGATCAGTGGCGACGTGCCGAGCCTGACCGTTGTCCTACTCGATGCGATCGCCGCGCGGCCGACCCGGCGTGCCAGTGTGGTGGCCGAGCTGTGCCGCAGCCTGTTCGCGAGCCCACCGAACAGCTGACATGGGTGAATCGTTTTTTCCAATGCCGTACATCGGATCTATGCGCTGTACAGATGCAATGGTCCGTTGAACGATGGAGGCATGACGGACCACCAGAATGTCGAGGTCCTCATCGTCGGCGCCGGCCAAGCCGGGATCGCGATGAGCGAGCATCTTGGCGCCAAGGACATCCCGCATCTTGTGGTGGAGCGTGACCGGGTCGCCGAGCGCTGGCGCTCGTGGAGGTGGGATTCGCTGGTGGCCAACGGGCCCGCCTGGCATGACCGCTTCCCCGGCCTGGAGTTCGACACCGACCCTGACGGCTTCCCCGCCAAAGACGAAGTGGCGGACTATCTCGTCGCGTACGCCGACCGGATTGACGCTCCGATCCGCACCGGCATCGACGTGACCTCGGTGCGAAAGATCAATGGCCGCGCAGGTTTCCGCGTCGAAACCTCGGATGGCACGATCGATGCCCGCTACGTGGTGGCCGCGACGGGCGCGTTCCAGAAGCCGATCATCCCGCCGGTCGTCCCCGAAGCGTCGGGTCTGCACCAGATCCACTCCAGTGGGTACCACAACCCGCAGCAGCTGCCCGACGGTGCGGTGCTGGTGGTGGGTGCGGGCTCTTCCGGTGTCCAGATCGCCGACGAACTTCGGGAAGCGGGCCGACGGGTCTACCTGGCCGTCGGCGCACACGATCGGCCACCGCGTAGCTACCGTGGCCGTGACTTCTGTTGGTGGCTGGGCGTTTTGGGCAAGTGGGACCTGGCTGCGCCGCCGCTGGGCGCCGAGCACGTCACCATCGCTGTCAGCGGAGCCCACGGTGGACACACCGTCGACTTCCGCGAACTCGCAGGCACCGGCGTGACACTGACGGGCCTGGCCGGACCGTTCGTCGACGGCGTCATGCACTTCGCCGACGACCTGGGCGCCAACATCGCAGCAGGTGACGCGAACTATCTGTCCATGCTCGACGAGGCCGACGCCTACGTCCTGCGCAACGGGCTTGACTTACCCGAAGAACCGCAGGCCCGCGAATTCCTGCCGGATCCGGACTGCCTCACCGATCCGCTGCGCGAACTCGACCTCGGCGCCGCCGGCGTCACCTCGATCATCTGGGCGACCGGTTTCGCCTTCGACTACAGCTGGCTGCAGGTCGATGCGTTCGATGAACGCGGCAAGCCGGTGCACCAGCGGGGTGTCTCGACCGAACCCGGAATCTACTTCCTCGGACTGCCCTGGCAGTCCCGACGCGGATCCAGCTTCATCTGGGGTGTCTGGCACGACGCCAAATATCTCGCCGACCAGATCGCGATTCAACGCAGCTACCTCGCCTACGACGCGCCGGCACTCGCCGAGCGCTGAGAAGAAAGGAGCATCCGATTATGAACGACGCGACACCCCCAGGGGCGACCCACCGGCGGATCCGGCCCTTCAACACCAAGGCCACCTACCCCGAACAGAACCTCGACAACGACCTCTGCCAGGCCGTCGTCGCCGGCGGCGTGGTGTACCTGCGCGGCCAGATCGGCCAAGACCTCGACACCAGGGAATCGGTCGGCATCGGCGATGTCGAAGCCCAAGCCGATAAGGCCATGGCCAACATCGCGATGCTGCTCGACGAAGCAGGCAGCAGCCTCAAGGACATTGTCAAAGTCACTGTCTACCTTGTCGATATCCGCTACCGCGAGGCGGTGTACCGCGTCATGGGCCGCTGGCTCAAAGGCGTCTACCCGGTATCCACCGGATTGGTGGTCGACGCCCTCGCCCGGCCGGAATGGCTGGTCGAGATCGATGCCACCGCGGTGGTCAGCCAGTGACGTTCTCACTCGTCGTCTGCGACGGCGCGGCATTCGGGATGGTGGTGTGCTCGTCGAGTCCAGCCGTCGCGTCGCGGTGCGTGCACCTGCGCGCCGGGGTCGGAGCGGTCGCCAGCCAGAACGTGACCAACCCACATTTGGGCTTCGTCGTGTTGGAGGCGCTGGCCGCCGGTGCCGACGCCAGGGCGGCACTCGACTCTGCGGTCGTCGCCGAACGCCATCCCGAGTACCGCCAGTTGATCGTGGTTGACCGCAGCGGAAACACGGCCATCCACACCGGCCCCAAAGCACTGGGTATCCGGCACGAAGTTCAGGCCAAAGGCGTTGCGGCAGCCGGCAATATGCTGCGCGACGAAGGCGTGATCCACGCGCTGGCCGACGGGTACTCGGCCTCGAAAGCATCGACGCTGGAAGGGCGACTGCTCGACGGTCTTGACGCGGCCCTGGCCGCGGGCGGGGAAGCCGGTCCGGTGCACTCCGCCGGGCTGCAGGTGACCGAAGACGTGCCGTGGCCGGTCACCGATCTGCGCGTCGACTGGCACGACGACCCGATCGGAGAACTGCACCGATTGTGGGCGGTGTGGGAACCGCAGAAGTTGGATTACCGCACCCGCGGACTCGACCCCACTGCCGCACCGTCCTACGGGGTACCGGGGGACCTGTGAGCACCACAGTCGAAGACGCCATCCGGACCACCGGTGACAGAGCCGTCGACGGCATGCTGGCGCTGTCGCATGATCTGCACGCGCATCCCGAAATCGCTTGGGAGGAAGTGCGTTCCTGCGCCCGCGTTGCCGCTGACCTTGCCGACGCCGGATTCATCGTGCAGCAGAACTACACCGACCTGCCGACGGCGTTCCTGGCGCGCCTCGGCACCGGCCCACTGCACCTGGCAGTGTGTGCCGAATACGACGCGCTGCCCGGCATGGGACATGCCTGCGGGCACAACGTCATCGCCGCCATCTCGACCGGGGCCGCGATCGCGCTCGCGCCCTATGTCGACGACCTCGGCATCACCCTGTCGGTGTTCGGTACACCCGCAGAGGAGGGCGGGGGAGGCAAGATCGAAATGCTCGACCGCGGCGGGTTCGCCGGAGTTCACGCCGCCGCCATGGTGCATCCCGGACCCGTCGACGTGGCCCGTGCCGAGCCGTATGCGGTGTCGCACAGCCATATTCGCTACGACGGGAAATCCGCGCACGCCGCGGCTTATCCCGACCGCGGGATCAACGCCGCCGATGCGTTCACCATTGCCCAGGTCGCGATCGGCCTGTTGCGCCAACACTTTCCGCACGACACCCGCGTGCACGGGATCATGACCAACGGGGGCGAGGCGCCGAATGCCATTCCTCAGCGCACCGAGGGACGCTGGTACGTCCGCGCGCGCACGCTCGCCGACCTCGCCAACATCGAACCGAAAGTCAACCGCTGCTTCGAAGCCGGTGCCCTGGCGACAGGCTGCGAATTGACGATCACCCCGGAGAGCAAGCCCTACGCGGAGTTCCGCACCGATGACCGCCTGCTCGACCACTACGTGCACCGAGCCGAGCAGCAAGGCAGACGCTTCGACTTGGGGTCGGATTCGCTGATGAACCGAGCCTCCACCGATATGGGCAACATCTCGCAGCAGGTAGCGGCCATTCACCCCTACATCGGCATCGACTCGCTGCCCGCGGTCAACCACCAGCCCGAATTCGCTGCTGCTGCAGTGTCTTCGGCGGCCGATCGCGCTGCGGTCGACGGTGCCAGGGCGCTGGCGCTGACCCTGCTCGATGCGGCGTCAGACCCCGATACCCGTCAACACCTGATCGGCGGCGCCACGTGACCTCGACAGAACTGCGGGTGGAACATGATCTTCTGGGCGATTTCGAGGTGCCCGACGATGTCTATTACGGGGTGCACACCGCACGTGCGCTGCAGAACTTCCCGATCACCGGCACCCCGATCGCGCGCTATCCGGAACTGATCGTCGCGCTGGCCTGTGTCAAGCTCGCCGCCGCGCGCACCAACCACCGGCTCGGTCTACTCAGCGCCGAGCGCGCCGATGCGATCGTCGCCGCGTGCCAGGAGATCAAAGACGGAAAGCTGCACGACCAGTTCGTCGTCGACGTCATCCAGGGCGGCGCGGGCACGTCGACGAATATGAATGCCAACGAGGTCATCGCCAACCGCGGTCTGGAACTACTCGGCTACCGGCGTGGTGATTACGCACAACTGCACCCGCTCGAACACGTCAACCTCGGACAGAGCACCAACGACGTGTATCCCACCGCGGTCAAGGTCGGACTCCAATTCGCCGTGCACCGACTGCAACTGGCCATGACCGAACTGGTGGCGGCGTTCGCCGAGAAAGCCGTCGAGTTCGGCGGCCACCTCAAGATGGGTCGCACGCAACTCCAGGACGCTGTGCCGATGACGTTGGGCCAGGAATTCGGCAGTTACGCGGTCATGGTGGGCGAAGACGCCGACCGGCTGGGGGAAGCCAACGTTCTGATCGCCGAGATCAACCTCGGGGGCACCGCGATCGGCACCGGTCTCAACGCCCACCTGGATTACGCGAAACTGGTCTGCGAAGAGCTGTGTGCCATCACCGAACTGCCACTGGTGACCGCGTCGAATCTCGTCGAAGCCACCCAGGATGTCGGTGCGTTCGTCCAGTTGTCCGGCGTGCTGAAGCGGACAGCAGTCAAGCTCTCGAAGATCTGCAATGACCTGCGTCTGCTGTCCTCGGGGCCTCGCGCCGGCTTCGGTGAGATCAATCTCCCACCGGTGCAAGCGGGTTCGAGCATCATGCCGGGCAAGGTCAATCCGGTGATCCCCGAGGTGGTCAATCAGGTCGCGTTCGAAGTGGTCGGCAACGATATCGCGATCTCCATGGCCGCCGAGGGCGGGCAACTCCAACTCAACGCCTTCGAGCCGATCATCGCCCACAGCCTCTTCGAATCGCTGGCACATCTGACCGCTGCCTGCGACACCCTGCGGAGTCGATGCGTGGTCGGTATCACCGCCAACGTGGAGCACATGCGGTCGACGGTCGATCGCTCGATCGGTCTGGTCACCGCACTCAACCCCTACATCGGTTACGAGGCGGCGACTCGACTCGCGGCCGACGCCCTGCGCTCAGATACTGATATCGCCTCGCTGGTCCTGGACCGCGGGTTACTGACTCCGTCGGACCTGGCGAAGATCCTGCAACCGGATCACTTGACGCGGCCGTGGCGCGGATTGACCAACGGAATCGAGCAGCAATGACGAGCACCGTCACCATCGGGTTGGCGCAGTGGCTGCCGCGCTGTAACGAACCTGACGAGAATCTGCGTGACGCACTGTGTTTCATCGGTGCGCTCGCTGACCGTGGGTGCGATTGGGTTGTGCTGCCTGAGCTGTGGCCGTGCGGGTACGACCCCGCCCACCTTGAGCGCGACGCGCACAACGCCGCCGAGCCGATTGACGGTCCGCGGGGTGACGCACTGTCCGCGGCTGCCCGCGAGCACAACGTATGGCTCTTCGCCGGCTCGGTGCCCGAGTGTGACGGTGACGTCCTCTACAACACCGCCGTCGTCTACGACCCCGCCGGCCGGCGGGCAGCGGTACATCGCAAGGTTCACCTGTACACACCGCTGGGTGAAGAGAAGGTCTTCGCCGCTGGTGATCAACCGACCGTCGTGCACGTCGACGGGATCGGAACGGTGGGCATAAGCACGTGCTTCGACGGTGACCATCCCGCATATGCCCGGCAGTTGAACCAACTCGGCGCCCGTGTCGTCGTCGCGCCGTGCGCGTACGAAGTCGCTGCCGAGTCATGGTGGGACGTGCTCTATCCGGCCAACGCCCTGGTCAACGGTCAGTGGTGGATCATGGCCAACCAGTGTGGCGAGCAACTACTCGGCAAGAGCAGAATCATTGCGCCGGACGGGACTGTGGCGGCGCAGGCGGACCGGGTCGGAAAACGCCACACCCCAGAGCTTCTCGTCGCCACGGTTGACCTCGAAGCCGGAATTCGCGAAGCCGAACGGGTGGCTGGTGCGCTGTGGGCTGACCACGAAGCAGGCACCCGCTAGCGCCGTACCCGGACGTTTCGGTGGATTGCTTCTTGTCAGGGACGCACGCGTGCTACCTTACGATACCAATGGCATCGAAACTAGATTCGGCGGCGTTCACTCCGATGGCGCTGGGGCCGCTGACGCTGAAGAACCGGTTCATCAAGGCCGCCACGTTCGAGGGCCGGATGCCGCGCGGCGAGGTCACCGACGACCTGGTCGACTTCCACGTCGAGGTCGCACGCGGCGGTGCGGCGATGACCACCGTGGCCTACTGCGCAATCTCCGACGGTGGCCGGGTGCATCGCGACACCATGGTGCTGGACGGCAGGCGCGCCATGGCTTTGCGCCGGCTGACCGATGCGGTGCACGCCGAGGGCGCGCTGGTCTGCGCCCAGATCGGACACGCGGGTCTGGTCGCCAACACCCGGTCCAACCGCGCGAAGACACTGGCGCCGTCGACCCGGCTCAGTGCCCCGGCCATGGGCCTGGTGCGCGGCGCCACCACCGGCCAACTCGACGAGGTGATCAGCGACTTCGGTGCTGCTGCACGCAATGCCGTCGATGCGGGTTTCGATGCCATCGAGGTGCATCTGGGCCACGGCTATCTGGTGAGTTCGTTCTTCAGCCCGAATCTGAACAAGCGCACCGACCGCTACGGTGGCGATATGGTGCGGCGGGCCGAACTGGCTCGCCGGGTTGTCGAGCGGGTGCGTCGCGACGCCGGTGACAGCGTCGCCATCACCGCCAAGTTCAACATGGACGACGGCGTCCGGGGCGGGTTCTGGCTTACCGACAGCCTGCCGACGGCCCGGCTGCTGGAAACCGACGGGCATCTGGACGCACTCGAACTCACCGGCGGCAGTTCACTGTTGAACCCCATGTACTACTTCCGCGGCGACGTCCCGATGGCCGAGTTCATCGCCTCCCAGCCCGCCATCGTCGGGCTGGGTCTGCGCGTCATCGGGTCTCGGATGTTCCGCACCTACCCCTTTGAAGAGGCGTTCTTTTTGCCGCAGGCCCGGCAGTTCCGGGAGGCCATATCCATGCCGCTGATCCTGTTGGGCGGGGTCAACACCATGGACACCGTCGACACCGCGATGACCGAGGGCTTCGAATTCGTTGCCATGGCACGGGCGTTGCTGCGTGATCCGGATCTGGTCAACAAGTTTCACGCGGAGACCACCCGCGAAGGGTTGTGCGTGCACTGCACGAAGTGCATGGCGACGATCTATCAGGGCACCCACTGCGTGCTGCGCTGACGCCGCTTACGCGCGCCTTGGAGTGAGCGCGATGGTGTCGATCATGGCGTTGGCGATGCCGTTCCTCGTCTGAGCGTCGACCCCCGCCTTGGCGAGCGCCTCGAGCCCACGATGCGTCGTCAGGATCAGCCCGCCGAGCACCGCGGCGTCGGCGGCCGGATCAAGATGCCCCGCACGCTGAGCCTGCTCGACAAGGTGGCGACAGCTCTCCAGCAGCGTCTCGTACGCCGCGAGCGACCGTGCCGCGATGGCGTCGTTCTCCCACGCCAGTTCGGCGGTCGCCTTTGCCAACAGGCAACCTCGCCGGTCGGTGCAGCCCTCCGGTGACGTCAGCCAGTTGCGAATGCGGTCCAGCGCCTGATCGTCCGGGCCTTCCAGCAGTGCGGCGACACCCTCCTCGGCGCCCGCGCAATAATCCTCGAAAATCCGCTGAAACAACGCCTCCTTGTCGCCGAACGCGCCGTAGAGACTGCCCTTACTGAGCCCCGTCACTCGGGAGAGATCCTCCACCGAGGTGCCGTGATACCCGGTTTCATTGAACAGCTGACGCGCAGCGACCATCACCTCGTGCTCGTCGAACTTGCGCGGTCGTGCCATTCCGCAAGCGTACGCAATTCTGGACGTTCGGTCCAAAATCCGTATAGTGGACCGTATGTTCACAACCCCAGCGTCTGACCCCTCTGAGTTCTCCGGCAAGCGCGCGGTCGTCACGGGAGGTTCGCGCGGAATCGGCGCGGCCATCGTCCAGCGGCTACTCGACGGCGGCGCGACCGTTGTCACCACGGCACGCAACGCCACCGACGAGACGCCGAAGGCGGCCACCTTCATCCACGGCGACATCAGTACGCTCGCGGGCGTGCAGGCGTTCGCCGCGGCTGCGCTCAACGAACTGGGCGGCGTTGACATCGCGGTCAACAACGCTGCGGCCGCACGCGCCCACGTCGGTGGCATCTCAACGATCCCCGATGAGGAATGGCTCGACGCGCTGCACCTCAACTATCTCTCCGCCGTCAGGGTCAACAACGCGCTCTTGCCGGCGCTGCGCGAAGCCGGAGCAGGCAGCGTGATCGTGAACATCTCATCGGGAGCGGCGCTCACACCCGCACCGCCGTTGGCCCACTATGGTGCCGCCAAGGCCGCGCTCAACGCCTACAGCAAGGCGCTCGCTGCCGAACTCGCGCCGGCCGGTATCCGCGTCACCACGATCGTGCCCGGCAACGTGCTCACCCCGGGCGCCGACGCCATCCGCCAGGACTTCGCCGATTCGATGGGCGTCTCGCTCGCCGACACCACAGCGGGTATCCCGCTGGGGCGTCCCGGAGACCCGCGCGACATCGCCGAGGCCGTCGCCTACCTCGCCTCGGACCGAGCGCAATGGGTCACCGGCACCAGCCTGGTCGTCGACGGCGGCGAACTTCCCATCATTTAGCTCGGCTTGCGCTATGAGGGCACGCAAGCCGCGCTGCGCTGACCCAACTCGGCGTGCTGGAGGCCATAGGGCAGTACCTTGAGCACCGTGACAGCCAGGGTGGCGCCGTCGGACAGGCGGTAGGTGCGACCCTCACCGGGGCATGCGCCTGCAATGGCCGCGCCTAACCCGGATGTGATGGGGTACACCGCCATATCGGCGTAGTCGGCGTCATGCACCCCCAGTAAAAAGGTGTCGGTATCGCCGGTGGCGTCGTAGCGGACAGAGACGACCATGCCAGGTTCGGCGATCCCATCGTCGGGCGGATCCTCGCCGACCACAGCGTTGATCAGTAGATCGTGGATCTGCTGAATGCGGTGCGCCCACGCGCGCCGGACCGCATTGGCGTTTTCGTCGGCGTCGTCATCGGCGACTCCGTTGGAGAACAGAAAATGCAGGGTATCGAGTTCTCGATGCAGTCGTTGGTGGGCTTGTACCGAAATCCAGACTCGTGTTGGCGTACGCATGCCAGTTCCTTCCATGATTTGGCCCGCACTAAGCGGTGGATCGGACACGGGATATCGAGTCGTGGCTGCCGTACGGCGCGGCCGTGAGCAGCGTGACGGGCAGATCAGCCCCACTGGGGATGGAACAGGTGCGTTGTTCGCCCGGGCGTGCTCCGGCGATCGCACTGCCCAGCGGTGACTGCATCGAATACACCTCCATTCCAGCATCTTCGGCGCCGCGGACGCCGAGCAAGAATGTTTCGACCTCGCCGGTGTCGTCGTAACGGACGGTCAGAACCATGCCGGGCTCTGCGACGCCATCGTCGGGTGGGTCCTCCCCGACGAGGGCGTTGGTCAGCAGGTGCGCAATGTCACCGATCCGTGCCTTCCTGGCGGCGTTGTCCACGGCTGGGTCGTCGCCGACGTCCGTGCCGGAATGCGAACGCAGGACGACCAGTTCAGCCTGCAGGCGAGTGCGTGCCTGCGGTGTCATCCAAATACCCTTACTTTCAGTCATTTTCAGCACAAGCCTTCGCGTGTAGGGGATTGCCGTCAGGGGCGGGTCAATGCAGAGCGCCGCCCCTGACGACTGGGGGAAAGTAGTGCGTGCGCGGGTCCGGCAGGTGGCAGGTGGGTCAGCGGCCGGGTCGGCGTTGTGGGTCGAAATCGCGCAGCGCTTCCGGTTGCTTACCGGTGGTGATGTATTCAGCCAACAGGCGTCCGGTCACCGGGCCGTGCGCCAGCCCCCACATGCCATGTCCGCCAGCCACATACAGACCGCGGGACAACTCGCCGATCAGCGGGCGGCCGTCCGGTGTGATGGGGCGCGGGCCGACCCACGTGTCGGTGCGCTCAGCCCACCGCACCCCGTCCAGAAGTGGACTCGCGGCAGCCACGATGGCACCGACCCGTTCCGCAACTGCCGGCTCGTCGGGTCCGCGGAACTCCATCGTGCCCGCGACTCGCAGGACGCCCTGGTAAGGCGTACACGCGACCCTGGCCTCCGGCAGGTAGATCGGGCCGGGAAGGGGGCGGTCGACGGGCACCGTGAACGAGTATCCGCGGCCGGCCCGCACCGGCACCCGTGCGCGTCGGCGCGCCAGCCGTGACAACCACGCGCCGGTCGCGATGACCGCGGTGTCCGCGGTCAACGGCATATCGTCGCCGCGTGAGTGAATCGTGACACCACGTCCAAAGGGCAACACGTCGGTGACCTGCAGTGTGCGCATCGTGGCGCCCCGGGCGGCAACGGCGTCGCCGAGCGCAACGACGAAGCGGCCCGGATCGATGAAACGCTGGCCGTTGATGTTCAGTGCAGCGGTGATGGCCGAAGACGCCAGCGGTACGTGTTCGCGCAGCGCAGCACCCGATAATTCGGTGACGGAGACCTCCTGCCCGGCGAGTTCCAGCTGACGAAGGTCGGCCAGCATGCGCTCTGCGGCATCGGGGGTGCGGAAGACCGCGGTGATCGGGGCGTCGGTCACCGGCGCGTTGACTCCGTTGGCGACGAGCACGTCGAACGCTTCGATGCATTCCTCGTTGAGCGGCATGTTGGCCCGCACCGCCCGGTTCCACGAGGAGCGCCGACAGTTGGCTGCGAACTGGAGCAGGAAACGTGCCAGCCCGGCGTCCGCTGTCAGCGGGATGTGCAACGGTGCGGCGGGGTCGAGCAGGGACCGCAGCCCGTAACGCAGCACGCCGGGGGAGTTCAGCGGAAGGGTGAGCGTCGGCGCGATCCACCCGGCGTTACCCCAGGAGGCGCCGGCGGCGACCCCGGTGCGGTCCACCACCGTGACCTCGAGGCCGCGTTCCTGCAGGAACCACGCGGTCGACAACCCGACGATGCCCGCACCGACCACGATGGCCGATCGCGGCCCGCCGTCCATCCGCTCGACGCCGTTCATCACATGCCTCCACACTTCGCACTCGGACTGTCGTCCCCATGGTGGTGTGGCTGGTCACGGGATGGTTTGGACCGCCAGGACAACCGCGACCCGGTTTGTTGTGGCGATCGGACAACGCGGTTCAGTCGCTGTCGGCGGCCGCCAGCTCGATCATCATGGCGAGTCGCTTTTTGGCGTCGTCGAGTTGCAAGTGGGTGATCTCGGACATCTTGCGCAGCCGGTATCGCACGGTGTTTTCGTGCACACCCAGCCGCACACCGGCCTCGGTGGGATCGCCTTGAGCCTCCAACCACGCCTGCAGGGTCGCCACGTACTCGGTGGCGTTGGCCCGGTCGTGGCGCCGCAGCTCGGCCACCGGGCCCCGGTCGGGGGACCGACCCGAACGCGCGGCCGTGCGTAGCCGCTGCAACAGGATGTCGTCCCACGACTCGTCATAGGCCGGGGGCCAGGCGATGGAGCCGGAACTCAGCCGCAACGCCAGGCACTCGTCGGCCTCGTCGCGCGCGGTAGGGAGCTCCGTCGCGAGTGCGGCGCCACTGATGCCGGCCGCGACGGTCAGTCCCTCGGGTAGTGCCGCACGTAGACCGCTGACCCAGCGCCGGGCGGTGTCTGCGGTCGCGCCAGGGAGCAGCGTGTACACGGTGTTGCCTGCCAGCGCGCTGCGTCCGGGTCGTGACCAACCGAAGCCGGTGGTGGCGCGTTCAAACGCCAACAGCAGTGCGGCATCACGTTCGGCACCGAGAAATGCCTGCAGTGCGATCACCCGTAACTGGTTGTGCTGCAGACCAAGTCGGCTGGCCGCGGTGTCAGCGTCGGCGGTGCCCTCAAGCAGCCGCATCACAAGTTCGGACTCAACCTGGCGCTCCAGGTCGGCGCTGGCGCGCGACCGCAGCAGGTGCAGCGCAACGGTGCGGGCGCCGTCGGTCAACGCAGCGCGCGCCGCACCGTTCAGCGGCGCCGAGCACGCGACCCACACAGATCCCATCAGCTCTCGCCCCGAGCGCACCGCGACCACCATGCGCCCAGTCAGGCCCAGCCCGGTGTTCTCGGGGACGAACAGCGGATCCTCGGACGCCTCCAGGTGTGCGAAGACCCCATGGTCTGCGAAGAACATTCGCAAATTTTCCGGTGCTTGACGGTTGACGATGGTGGCCACCCGGGCCGGGTCGGCGTGTTGCTGCAACTTCGAGTAGGCCATCACCCGGCAACGGCCGTCCTCAATTGTCACCGCGCCACCGGTCGCCTCCGCCAAGCTGTCGGCAAGTGCGAAGAGATCCGTTGGGCCACGGCCGGATTCGGTCTCCCGTCCCTCCAAGACCAGCCCATAGGTAATCGCCGCCAACTCGCTCCACGACACGGCCGGGTCAACCAGCATGACCGCGACGCCGTCGTCGAGACCGGTGAACCCGGTGTCATCGTCGTCACCGCGCATCAACACGACGACCGCACGCGCCGAGGTTGCCCACTGCACGGCTTCCTCGACGGTCCGTGCGCCGATGCCCAACAGCACGTCACCGAGGACGGTGCGCTCGTCGGTCACCTCGTGCAGGATGACGCTGCCCAGCTCAGTGGACCGCGGGATAGGGCAGTGTCGCAAGCGGACGCCATAACTGCCCAGCACATTGACCAGGCGGTCTAACGTGACCACGGGTCACTCCTCTTGCTGTCGTGCGAGGCTCAGCCGAATTCGAGCAAGGTGTAGGCGCCGCGAAATTGCTTCGTCAGCGGGAACTGCCAGAACGCCGGAAAGATCTTCTCGAACGCCAGGCCCCGGCCGCGCGGCATCGGCAAGTCGTGCACGGCGCGGATCCCCGGCACAGTGTTGGCCAAATCCGCCAGTTGGGCCGCTGACAGACTGAACGGCATCGGGGGAACCCGGTACCGCCGGCTGGCCCGCATTCCGTTCGGAGCGAGTCTTTTCACCAGGACCGGCGGCAGATCGAAGATCATCTGACCACCAGGAAAACGGCGGGCACACTCCCTGATCAGGCTCATCGATTCTTCGGGTTGCAGATACATCAGCAGACCCTCAGCGGTGATGAAGACTCCTTTGCTGGCGTCCACCTTGTCCATCCACGCGAAGTCCAGGGCCGACTGAGCCAGGTTGGTGATCCGGGCAGAGGTGGGCAGCAGGCGTTCACGCAGGTCGATGATCGGCTGGAAATCGACAGTGAGCCAACGGAATTCGGCATCGGGTAGCCTGCTGTTGAGGCGCCAGAAGCTGGTTTGCAGGCCCTCGGCGAGCGCGACGACGGTGGCGGACGGATGCGTGGACAGGTACTGGGCTGCGGCGCGGTCGAAGGCCAGTGATCGCAAAGCCATTTCCTGACCTTTGCGGCCGAACTTGTCGAAGTCGAAGTCGATGGCATCGACGAGTCGGATCGCCATCGGGTCGGTGATGATGGCCTTCGGGTGGCGGGCTTGATGTGCCCTGCCGTTGAGCGTCAACAACGCGGTTTCCGAGACTCCGGTCAGCGTGCTGGCGTCGGCCCTGTCATCGTGTGCGTGGTCCACCGGTACAAACCTACCCGTGTGGTGACGTGGACCGTTCGGCGAGCGGGTGGACCCCGACGGCGCGCACGAAGGTATCAGCGAACACGTCGCAGACGGTGTCGATATCGGGTAACGGCAGTGTCTTCTGGGCGGCGGGTCGGGTGAACAGGTGGAAGGCCATGGGCGCGATAAGTTGTTGCGCTAGTAGGGGTGCGGGCAGATCGCGGATGTGTCCGGCATGAATCTGCGCTGCCAGCCACTGGCCCAGCACGCCGAGCATCCGGGGTCCGGCATGTCCAACCAGGGATTCCGTGGCCGGGCTATCGGGCCGTGCGAACGTCTCGGAGAACAGGGCCGGCATCACGCGGGGTTCGCGGCTGAGTGCCTGGGCCATCACCCGGTAGAACGCCTGGACAGTGGAGCGCAGATCTCCGTGCGGCTCACCGAAGAACTTCTCGAAGTCGTGGATGGGGCTGTGCTGTTCGAATACGGCGCCCATCAGCCCGTCGCGGCCACCGAATGCAGCGTGCAGGCTATATACCGAGCACTCGGCCCTGATGGCAATAGCTTCCAAAGTAGCTGTAGCAAGGCCAGATTCGCTGATCAACGCGGCTGCAGCATCCACCGCACGGATCCGCACCGGAGGCTGGCCTCCCGGGTCCACGCCTGCGGTGCGCACTGCGGCATCCAACGCGGCGCGGGATCCGCCCAGCCGGCGTAACAACGTGCTTCGCGAGATTCCCGCCTCGCTGGCGATGGCGGAGACCGGAACGTCCGCGACGTCTCTGCCGACGGCTTCGGCGGCTCGCAGGGCGGCGGCGACCAGGTCGGCCCCCACGATGCTGTCATCGCCGCGCTTTACAGGATCTGACACATGACCTAACGTAGTCTGTATAGCAGTTTCACGCAATCGTTGGGGAGTGGACGACATGACCGCTGCAGAGATACGTGTCGACGATATTCCGGTGGTGGACACCGAGGTGTTGGTGGTCGGAGCGGGTCCGACCGGTTTGATGGCCGGTTTGGTGCTGTCCCGCCGGGGCGTGGCCACGGTGGTCATCGATCGCAAGGCCGGTCCGACGCGGGAATCCAAGGCATTGGCTGTGCAGGCGCGCACCATGGAAATCTATGACCAGCTGGGGCTCGCGGAGACGGTGCTGGCCGGCGCCTTTCCGGCGACGACAATGCGCATCGGCTCATCTGTCACCGCGGCTGGACCCGACATCGCGCGAATGATGGCTTCTGCCACTCGATTTGGCGGTCTGCAGATCTTCGAACAGAGCCGCAATGAGCAACTTCTGAGTGAGACGCTGAGCGCCGAGGGCGGCGACATTCGGTGGCGGCACCGGCTGATCGATCTGGCGGACAACACGCGCGAACCGGATGGCCGGGTGGAAGCACTCGTCGAGTCCGAGGGCGACCGAGCGCTGATCAGGATTCGGGCCAGGTGGTGCATCGGCGCTGACGGAGCATCCTCGGCGGTGCGGCGGGCATTGAATGTGCCCTTCGACGGCACGACCGACGAAGCGACGTTCTGGGTCGCCGATGTCCACGACGTGCGCGGCGTGCCCAACGGATCGATGAACATACGATTCGGCAACACCACGTTCGCCATACTCTTCCCTCTCGGGCCCGGCGGACATACGCGATTCGTCGCCTTGGCCCCCAAGGATCAGATCACCCAGGACGAGGCGCTAGCCGCGGCAGATGCTGAGTTCGGTCTGACGCACGGCGCGGTCGATTGGTTCTCCACCTACCGGGTCCATCATCGCGTCGCCACCAAGTTTCGGGTGGGTTCGGTGTTCCTTGCCGGCGACGCCGCCCATGTACATTCCCCGGTCGGGGGGCAAGGCATGAACACCGGCTTGCAGGACGCGCACAACCTGGCCATGTTGTTGGCTGACGTGGCGCAAGGCCGAGTCCAGTCGCAGGCGCTGGATCGCTACGAACGTGAACGCCGGCCCGTCGCGCTGAAACTCATCAACGTCACCGATCGTGCTTTCGGGTTCGTCGGTCGTCGCACCCCGGGGGCAGCGTTGTTCCGCAAACTCGTCGGTGGCCCGTGGGGCAAAGTCGTTCCGCTGATCAGCAATACGAAAGCCGGTTCGCACGTCGGCGGACTGCTAGGGCAGTACCGCATTCACTACCACTTCACCGACGATAACGATGTGCCGGTGTGGGCGCAGGATCCCGTCGTGGGCCGTCGCGTGCCACCGGTGGGCGTGCCACCCGTGGATGGCAACCAGGAGGCGCTGCGGGCCATGAATTGGCAGCTGCACACCTACGGGGCTGGGGAGGTGGCGCCGCCCACCGTCCCGGATTGGATAATCGGGCCGACCGACTTCGGCCCCGACCCGCAGGCACGGCTGCGTCCCGACCGGATCTACCTGATTCGGCCCGACGAGTTCGTCGCCGCCTCGATACCACTGCAGGGCAACCAGGTCGATTCTGCCCAGCTACGCGCGGCGGTGACCGCCCACCTGCTGGTGACGGGCTAGCCATACCTGCTAGCCGGTATAGGTCGTTGGCTGCTAGCAGTGATGCCGCTGCGGGCGGGCGCGACGACGATTCTGGCAGCGGGTACGTCTCCCGCGCCCAGACACCGCCCTCGGATGCCGAAAGGTCGCCACCTGATGCCGGAGCACCCACCGGGCCTGAACTGGCGCGGCACCCCGTTGAGTCGACGCGCCATTCTGGCCGGGTTGGGGGCGGTGGGCGCCTTCGTGGCCGTGGACCTTGGCGCCGTCGCCTATGCCAATAATTGGATCGGCTCTCGTGCGACCTTGACCCGCCAGACGTTCATTGACGGATTCCGTACCGTCTTCGGTACCCACCCTGGATTCCGCAGGAACCACGCCAAAGGCGTTGCGGTGACGGGCTTCTTCGACAGCAACGGCAACGGTGCCGAACTGTCCACGGCCGTGGTCTTTGCGCCGGGTCGGACGCCGGTGACCGGGCGGTTCTCCCTCGCTGGAGGAAACCCATCGGTCGCCGACACGCCGTCGGTGGCGCGTGGCCTCGGTTTGGCGTTCGGATTTCCCGGTCGCGACCAGTGGCGCACCGCCACCCTGAATACACCGGTCTTCCTGGATAACTCCCCGCAAGGTTTCTACGACCGGTTGCTCGCCTCGAAGGTTGACGCCGCTACCGGCAAGCCCGACCCTGACGCGATGGCCCGCTTCAACGCCGCCCACCCAGAGACGGTTGCCGCCACGGCCATCATCAAAAAGCACCCCCCGACAACAGGTTTCGCTGATAGCACCTTCGCTGGTCTCAACACATTCTTCTTTATCGGCGCCTCCGGGACGCACACGCCAGTGCGATGGGTCTTCGTGCCCAGCCAAACCGCCCTGCCGGCAGCACCCGGGGGCCACAACGCGCTGTTCGACGCGCTGGTGCGGCAGTTACGCACCGGCCCGGTGCAGTGGAAGCTGCACCTGATCGTCGGCGAACCGTCGGATCCGGTGAATGATGCCACCCTGCCGTGGCCCGCCGACCGACGCGTGATCGAGGCCGGAACCTTGACCCTGGACGCCGCCGAAACCGAAGAGCCGGGTAACGCCCGCGACGTCAATTTCGACCCACTGGTCCTGCCGGCCGGCATCGAACCCTCCGATGACCCGCTGCTGAGCGCACGGTCATCGGTGTACGCGGCGTCCTATAGGTTGCGCACCGGCGAGTCCGCTGCACCGTCAGCGGTACAGGTCGATGCGGTGACACCATGACCGCGACTAAGACTAAGACTAAGACTAAGACCAAGACCAACATCCAGCGATACCCATTGCGCACCCGCATCTTTCACTGGGTCACCGCCACACTGGTATTCACCACGCTGCTGGTGGGTTTCGTCATGGTCAACTCGCTGAGCTCCTATGCTGCACTGATCAGCGTGCACGTGACGCTCGGCATCACGATCCTGGCTATCACTCTCGCCCGCGCCGCCAACCGGTTCACTCACCGAACTCCACGGCTACCGGAAACCGTCGGGCCGCTGGAACACAAGCTGGTCGTCGGGTCGGAACTGGCCATGTACGGGCTGCTGCTGGTGCAGCCACTGATCGGCTGGGCGATGGAATCGGCCGCCGGCCGACCCGTCGTCGTCTTCGGGCTGGTCCGACTACCCGGTATCGCACCGTTCGACGCTGACACCTTTTTTATTCTGCGCCAGACACATTCGGTACTGGCTTATCTGCTGGTCGCAGCGATCGCAGCGCACGTCAGTGCGATTCTGCTGCACACCCTGACGCTGCGTGATCGCATGCTCTCGCGGATCACGTTCACCGCTCGGTGACGTCGGGAGTTGCGTTTACCAGCTCCAGATCAGGCCGCGGCGATTGTCCCCGCGCCTGGGCGTGATCTCCCCAACGTGAGGAGCGCGCGACTGGGGGACGGCCTTGATTGACACGCTGCCACTGGTCTCGCACCTGACATGGCTGCCCGCATCGACACAGGTCTGTCCGGCACCGGTGGCCACGGGGGCCGAAATCATTGCTGCCGCAACCACAGCCACCGTCAGCAGTGAACTTTTTCCGCGCATGCTCATACCGATCTTCTCGTTGCTACGAATGTGTTGTGCGACCCGAACCCGCGTCATGACGGGCAGACCGAGACCAGAATCCGAGCGCCCGGGTCGAGGGGCGCATCGGCGTCCTGGGAATGAGCGAACGCATCAGCACGGGCAGCCTCGATCGTCGGTCCTGCGCCGCCGGAGACGATTCCGCTGTCGTCGCTGGCGCCGACGGACACTACACACAGATTGTCGTTGGTGACCTCGTCGCGGCTGCACTGGTCGGCGCCCGCCTGCTGGCACGCGGCGATCACGGCCGCTGAGGCGGCCTCGTTGGTGGGGCCTGCCGCGGAAAAGCCGGCAAGCGCTCCGTCGAGCACGCCGGATCCGACGGCCCGAGAGAGATCATCACCGCCTTCGACCACGCCGTCGGGCCCGCCGGCCCAGGCCGAACCGGCAGACAACGTTGACACGACGACGCCCAGGGCGAATACGGTGGAAGCCATGCGGATGTGGGCCATTCGGGTCCTGTCTTTCAAGCTGGTCAGCGTGGTGAACCGCCACTGTAGCGGCACTGGGCTATCGAGTATCGCGCTTCGCGCCGGGGAATTGCGCCGTGCCGGGATGGCTCAGCGTTCGGCCGTAACGTGCGTTGGGGGACAACCCAGTTCTCGCGCCACAGCGTGCATGGCGTCCACCGCCGTTTCTACCGTCATCAGGGCGTTGCCGCCGACGATGTGCAACCCGTAGGCATCCTCAAGGGCCACGAATGTCATCGCGAGTTGGTCGTCGTCGAGCGCGGGGGTGAATGCCCCCGACCGTCGTCCCGCGGTGAAGATGCCGCGGTAGGTGTCCAGCTGCCGCAGATACATTTTCTGCACCAGCTCGTCATGGAGCGCGGAATTGCCTGCCAGGAAGTCGAATTCGTACAGCAGGCGCATGAGCGCATCATCGGGGCCGCTGGGCAAGCCGGCCCGGATCGCCGTCTCCAGTTGGCCGCGGGGATCGGTGGTCTCGGCGATCAGGCGGTCGCGATCATCACAGAACCGCTCAACGCCCGCCGAGTGTGCCTCGACGAGTAACCCGTCGAGGTCGCCGTAGTAGTACAACACCGTGCCCCGGCTCAGGCCGGCCTGCTCGGCGACGTCGGTAAGGGACAGCGACCGCAATCCGCGCTTCTGGCCGGCGGTGTACGTCGCCTCGATGAGGGCCTGCCGCCGAGCTCCCTGGTTACGGGGTCGGGCCATGGGGTTGACAGTAATCCACGTCACGTGCGAGCCTGCACATCATTCCTTGACAGTAACGTCAAAGAATTATTGAGGCCAGGCCTCCCGATGAAATCGAGACCTCGATGTCGCATCCGAGCACGCTGCCGCCGGCAGCTGAACCCGAAGCCGCCGCCGCGTCGGCCACCTACGAAGGGACGCTGTCGCGATCGCTCGGCGTCGGTGGAAACGTCCTGATCACGTTGTCAGGCATCTCGCCGGCGTCGAGTGTCTTCGTGCTCGGCGGGGCGGCGTTGGCGACCTACGGCACCGGCGTGTTCTGGGGATTCGCCATCGCGGGTGTGATCAGCCTGCTCATCGCCTACTGCTACGCCGAGTTGGCATCGCGCCACCCGGTCGCCGGCGGGGACTACTCACTGGTCAGCCGTACCCTCGGACCTGCGGCGGGCGTCGCGATCTTCTTCGTCGGTCTGGTCACCTTGCCGCTGATCGTGGCGGTGTTCGCCCTCGGCGTCGCGGACTATCTCGGCGTCGCGATCGGCGGCCTCGACCCGGTATGGACAGCGGTCGTGGTGACGATTCTCGCCACGGCGACGGCATGCCTGAACATTCGCGCCAACGCGTGGGTGACAGGAGCGTTTCTGTTCGTCGAGATGGCGGCGTTGGGGTTGCTCACCGTGCTGGGTCTGGTGCATATCGAGCGCCCGCTCACCGCGCTGCTGAGCCCGCAGGCCATCGACGCGGCGACCGGGGGATTGGCGCCGTTGGGTATCGCGGGGCTGGTGATCGCGGTGACCCAGGGCATCTTCTCGTTCAACGGATATGGCGGCGCCGTGTACTTCGCCGAAGAAACCAAGAATGCGCGCCGCACCATCGCCAGGGCCGTGCTGTGGAGTGCGGTCATCACCATCCTCGCGGAGATCATTCCGCTGGCCGCCATCCTGCTCGGCACCAACTCGCTCGGCGACCTGTTCAGTGCGGACCTTCCCGTCGAGGCGTTCCTCGACGAGCGCGCCGGGCATGCCGTCGCCGTCTTCGTCCTGGTGTCCATCGCGCTGGCGATCGTCAACGCCATCATCGCCATCGCATTGCAGTCCGGACGACTGCTGTTCGCCGCCGCGCGCGACCAAGCCATGCCCGCAGCGATCGCCGCGCCGCTGACCCGGGTGTCGGCCACAGCGAAGATGCCGTGGGTGGCCACCATCGTGATGGGCGTGCTCGCGGTCGCCGGCTGCCTGATTCCGATGAACGTGCTGCTCAACGCCACCGGCTCGACCCTGGCCTTCAGCTACGGCTTCATCGCGCTGTCGGCGATTGTCATGCGACGCAAGTCCGGCAGGACCGGTTACCTGATGCCGCTGTGGCCGCTGCCCCCGATCGTTGCGCTGATTGCCATCGTCACGATCTTCGTGCTCGGACTGCTCGATCCGAACCAGTGGCTGAGCCTGGGCATCGCGGTCGGCATCATCGCGACAGGGTTTCTCTACTACTTCTGCTACCTGCGCACGCGTGCAGGCACCCATCTATTGCTGCTCGAGGTTTCAGACGAGGACGGACAATGACCGATCTGCTCATCACCGGGGCGCGCGTACGCACCTTCGACGACACCACACCGTGGGCCGAAGCGGTCGGCATCACCGACGGACTGATCAGCTACGTCGGAACCACGGCCGACGCGCCGTCCGCCAGTCGCCGTATCGACGCAACGGGCCGGTTGGTCACGCCCGGCATCATCGACAGTCACAACCACCTGCTGCTCGGCTTCGACGACGACGCGGTCTCACTCGAAGGGGCTCACACCCTGGCCGAGGTGCGCATGCGCATCGCCGAATTCGCCACGCGCAGAACCGATCTCGACTGGATTTGCGCCGAGAATGCGGTGTACTCGATCGTCGAGGGCCGCAGGCCCAATTTCGCCGACCTCGACGGCCTGACCGACAAGCCGATCTTCGTCACCACCTACGACCAGCATTCGGTGTGGCTGAACCGTTCGGCACTGGCGTTGCTCGGCATTGCCAGTGGCACCGACATCGCGTGGGGCAGGCCCGAACGCGATGAGGACACCGGTGAACCGACCGGCTGGGTGACCGACTTCTACACCAGCGCAATGACAGAAGCGGGCCTGGCCGCGCTGCAGCGCGACATTCCGATGTACTCACCGGAGCGGCGATACCGCAAGCTGCAGTCGAGCATGCGGATGGCCACGGCGCTCGGTATCACCACGGTCGTCGAACCCCAGGTGCCGCTGGCGGAACTCTCGTTGTTCCAGCGCGCCCTCGCAGAAGGGGTTCTCACGTCGCGGGTGATTGCGGCGCTGTTCCACCCCGTCGGAGCCGACGGTGCGTTTCGGCAGCGTCTGCGCGACGCCGTCGACGGTGCGGTGGCCGATCCGATGCTGCGGCTCGGCCCGGTCAAGCTCTACGCAGACGATGTCATCGAGCCGCATACCGCGCTGATGCTCGACGATTACGCCAATCGGCCCGGCGTGCGGGGGCGTCCCAGTTATCCAGGGCGCGAACTCATCAGCGTGATGGGCGAACTCGACCGGATGGGTTTCCAGACGCACACCCACGCCACCGGTGATGCGGGCATCCGGCTCACACTGGATGCCATCGAGGACGCTGCCCGGACCAACCGCACGGTGGACCGTCGACACGGCATCGTCCACGTCGAGTGCCTGCACCCCGAGGATCTACCGCGTTTTCATGCCCTTGGCGTGACCGCTGCCATGCAGCCGCGGCACTGCTCGCCCGATCTGGTGGCCGGCACCTGGATGGATAACGTCGGCGAACAACGCTGGGACCGCGCCTGGCGGTTTCGCAGCCTGCTCGATTCTGGCGCGACCGTGGCGTTTTCCAGCGACTGGCAGGTCGGCGAGATGGATCCCCTGGTCGGTGTCTACTCCGCGGCGACGCGTGCACGTCTCGACGGGTCTGCGCCCTGGACTCCTGACGAACGCGTCGACCTGGACCGGGCGCTGGCGGCTTACACGGTGCACGGAGCGCGGGCCTGGCACGCGGAGCGCGACCGCGGGCGGATAGCGGAGGGCATGCTGGCTGACCTGGTGGTGTGGTCCGACGACCTCTACTCCCACCAGCACGCACCTCAAGAGCTGTTGAAGCAGCATGCGGAGGTCACGCTGGTCGGGGGACGGATAGCCCATTCGGCAGGCGCGATCACCGACCGTGTCGGCGCTGCGCTACCCGAGGACCCGGTGAGCGCGGGGACAGCGGCACCGGACGTGCACTGTCACTGAAATGCGCAGGCCAAAACATCCACGGTGCTCGCTGCGCTAGGTTATGAGTCGCAACCACACGGGAGTGCACACCAGGTGCGCTGAGAGGACGGCTGGGCCGTCGACCGTACGAACCTGACCGGGTAATGCCGGCGTAGGGAGTGAAGTGATGAGTAGTAATTCTGTTGTTGGACCCACAGCAGGCGCTGGCCAGGCCTATCGATGGCGCGTAGTAGACATCGTGGTGGCCAGCGTGCTCGCCGTCGCGGCCGGGTTGGTGTTCGTCTTGTGGAACATCGCGTCCAATCCGATCGGCGCACCACTGGGTGCACTCCTGCCGGGTTTCCAGGCGTTGCTCGGCGGAGGTTGGCTTTTCGCCGGCGTTCTCACTGCTCTGGTCATCCGCAAACCGGGTGCCGCGCTCTACGGTGAACTGGTCGCTGCGACCGTGTCGGCCCTGGTCGGCAACCAGTGGGGTGTGCTGACCTTGGAATCTGGACTGGTCCAAGGCCTGGCCGCGGAACTCGTGTTCGCGGTGTTCTTGTATCGGGTGTGGAATCTGCCCGTGGCGTTGTTATCGGGTGCCGTCGCCGGCCTGGGCTTGGCGATCAACGACCTGATTCTTTGGTATCCCGGTTCGGCGGCGTCGTTTTCAGTCGTCTACATCGTCTCGGCGGTCATCTCCGGTGCTGTCATCGCAGGCGGTCTGTCCTGGTACGTGGTCCGCGGGTTGGCCAGGACCGGCGCCCTGTCGCGTTTCGGTTCGGGGAGGGTCGGCGCGCGCCGGGCCGCGTCGCACTGATCGACTAAGGCACGGCCGGGCCGCGCCGTACACCGCTCAATACGGCAGGTGTAGGCGCGGCCCGCCCGGATCCGGCAGGGTCCGTTGTCAGCTGGTGAACGTGTCCTTGATGTTCTCGCCGACCTTCTTCACACCCGAAACACCTTGATCCTTTTGGCCTTCAGCCTTCAGATCGTCGTTACCGGTGACGTCACCGACGACCTCCTTGGCCTTGCCGATCGCGTCCTCGGCGGCATTCTTGGCCTTGTCGACAATTCCCATTTTCATTCCTCTCCATGGTGGTTGCTGAGCCGGAATTAGTTCCAGATCAGAGGATCTCGTGCGGGCGAACTCGCGTGAGGTTCTGATGATTAGTCGGGGCGCGCCTCGATACGAGCACCTGCCGCAGGCGTGAGGACGGTCACACCGATTACCTTGGGATGCAACGCAATCGACGGCCCGGGCATCACCGCGCCTTGGCAGTCGGTTTGTCTGCAGCGCACGGAATGTTTGACGTGGCGCCCGCGGTGGTAGGCGTCGAGCTGAACGGAGCGATCTCCACATGACCGACAGGAGCCACAGTGGCGCAGATCACTCCCAGGCGACGTGCTGAAAGTGCCGCCGCCGCCGACTAAACAACGGGCCCCACTGCCTATCCTCGAAAGGTCACCATGCTGGCACTCCTGAGTTCACCTGTTCGGCGTTGGCTGCTGGCCGCGCTTCTCTTACCCGCCATCGCTTTCGTCTTGTCCAAGCTGGGCCTCTACCTGCAGCGACGTAACGGCGGCACGCCGACCAGAACCTCGCGCATCGTGCTGGCGATCTCCCGTCGCACCCGCCGGCTCTCCGGCGACCGTCAAGCCGCCGACACCCTGCCGCAGCCGGCGCGCTAGGCCCGGGCGCGGGTGCGGAACGCCTCCGAGATGCTGCGCAAGAAACCGGAATGACCATCACGCTGCCTGGCCCGTCGCGGCAGTCGCTTCGCGGGTTGGACGCGCTCAACTTCTTTCTCGCCGACGTACGCGACGGTCTCGGCCCGTACCTGGCGATCTATCTGATTGCCGTGCGGGGGCCGTCGCAGGGCTGGAACGAAGCCACGGTGGGGGCGGTGATCACTACCGCAGGCATCGTCGGCTTGATCGTGCAGACCCCCATGGGTGGCCTGATCGACAGGATCCGGTACCGCAGGCTCATCGTGGTGTGTGCGGCAGCCGCGGTCACCGTCAGCAGCGTCGTCCTGCCCTTTGTGCACGGGTACGCACTGGTCACGGCGACGCAATCCGTCGCATCGATCGCCGGCGCGGTATTCGCACCAGCCATCTCGGCTATCACCCTCGGCCTCGTCGGCCCGCGCCTGCTCGCTCCTCGGATCGGCCGCAACGAGGCCTTCAACCATGCAGGCAATGCGGCATCAGCGGGACTGGCTGCACTGCTGGCCTGGTGGTTGGGCCCGGTCGTGGTGTTCTGGCTGATGGGTGTCCTCGCGATCTGCAGCATTGTCGCGACCTCGCGGATCAAGCCAGCCGAGATCGACGACCGATTGGCCCGCGGTTTGCCCGACTCCTCGGCCGAAGATCAACGGGCGAGCGGATTCTCGACACTGTTGAAGAACCGGCCCCTGCTGATTTTCGCAGTGATCGCGTTCACCTTTCACCTGTCGAATGCGGCGATGCTCACCTCGGTGAGTCAACTGCTCACCCGCGTCGTCGGCAAAGACAGCGCCACGTCGCTGGTCGCGCTCTGTGTGTTGGCCGCTCAACTCATGATGATCCCGGTCGCGATCGTGGTGGGCCGTAAGGCAGATATCTGGGGCCGCAAGCCGATCTTCCTCGTCGGGTTCGCCGTCCTGGCCGTGCGTGGCGTTTTGTACACGGTGTCGGATAACGGTGTGTGGCTGGTGGCGGTGCAGGCCCTCGATGGTGTTGGCGCGGGCATCTTCGGGGCGCTGTTCCCGGTGGTCATCGCTGATTTGACCAGGGGGACTGGGCGTTTCAACGTCGCGCAGGGCGCCGTGGCTACCGCCCAGGGACTCGGCGGAGCGCTCAGTGCTGGGATGGCGGGTGCCATCATCGTGGCCGCTGGGTATCAGGCGGCGTTCTGGTCGCTGGCGGCTATCGCCGCGATCGGGCTGGGCCTCTATGCCGTCTTCATGCCGGAGACCCGTTCCCCGGATGAGCAGCGCCTGTCGTCTCGTCGCCATTGAATGCGGCGGTGATCTCGGCGACCCGGGGTTCGACGCGTAGCTGCTCCAGTGTCTCGGCCAGGGGCAGCCGCCAGTTCGGATACTCATCGACCGTGCCGGGCAGGTTCGGTTGGCGCGGCTCAGCGATCACGTCGTAGGGCGAGATCAACTTCAGTCGGCTGGGGGTCGCCGCCAGGAATCGGTGCATCGCCGAAATGATCTGCGCCTCATCGGGTTCCGTCGGCGAGGTGGGCAGCATTTCCTCTGCGCGCAGCAGGGTCAGCCACTCGGCGCGCTCTTTGTCGGCAGCGGCCTGCTCGGCTGGCACGTCATTGAGCAGACCGAGATCGGCGCGGGCCCGGACATGCTCGCCGCGCAGGAATCCCGCTGCGGTGGGCAGGTCGTGCGTCGAGAGGCTGGCCGCCGCCCTTGCCGGCCATTGTGCCGACGGGAGCAGCGGTTGCCCCGGCGCGGATTCATCGCGGGTGAACCACGACACCGCACACCCGAGGATTCCCCGTTCGGCCAGCGCCTCGGTGACTTCCGGTTCGACGGTGCCCAGGTCTTCACCGATCACCGCGGCACCGGCCCGGTGCGCTTCGAGTGACAAAACTGCCAGCATCACGTCGGCGTCGTAGTGCACGTAGGTGCCGCGATCCGGGGTGTCGCCAGGCGGAACCCACCACAGCCGCCACAAGCCGGCGACGTGGTCGATGCGCAGGCCGTCGGCATGAGCGAGGACGGCCCGCAGCATGTCTTTGAGAGGGGCATATCCCTTGGCGGCCAATCGATCTGGGCGCCATGGCGGCAATCCCCAGTTCTGTCCGCGCGGCGTGAAGTTATCCGGCGGCGCTCCCACACTCACCCCGGTGGCTAGCACATCGGCGAGCGCCCACGCGTCGGCACCCTCAGGGTCGACTCCCACGGCCAGGTCGTGCAACACACCCAGGGCCATCCCGGCGTCTCGCGCCGCGTCCCGCACGCCGACCAACTGCTCGGCGCACCGCTGCTGCACCCACGCATGAAACGCCACCCTTGGCGCCAGTTCCCTGCGGGCCGCGGCCACCGCTGATCCGGCAACGTCGCGCAACGCCTCGGGCCACTGGCTCCACCGGCCACCGTGTCGCTCGGCCAGTGCGCAGTAGGTCGCCCAGTCAGCCAATCCCACTGACGGTTCGGCATCCACCGGCGAGGGTCGACCCTCGTTGCGCCACAACAGTTCCAGTGCCGCCCGCTTCGCGGACCAGACGAGATCGTGATCGATCCGCTCGGTTGTCGCCGAGACGCGAAGGGCGTCGACCTCGGCCCGGGTCTGCGGATCGGCGCGACGGTAGGCGTCGAGGTCCTCGATACGTAGCGCCAGCGGGTTGGCGAACCGTCGACTCGACGGCGTGTAGGGCGAGGGCTGCACCGGATGCGTCGGGCCGGGTGCGTGCAATGGGTTCAGCAGCACCGCACCGGCGCCGTGCTCGCGCGCGGTCCACTCCACGAACTCCCGCAGATCGCCCAGATCGCCGATGCCCCAGGACTGGGTCGAGCGCAGCCCGTACAGCTGCAGCATCCACCCCCAGGTGTCCGGGGTGGCGGGCACCTGAGCCGGGGCCGCCACCAACGTGGCCTCCTGGCCGTCGGAGGTCTGCAGCCGATACCAGCCGGGCGTCAGATCGCTGGGCAGCTCGTCGCGCACCTCTGTCTGCGTGCCGTCCTCGTTGATGACGAGCGCGGCTCCCGGCAGCGGCTGGGCGCGACCGTTCAACCGGACGGCCACGGTAGGCGCCAGTACGCCCGCCCGGTCCAGCTCGGCCACTTTCGCCAGTTCACGGCGACGGTCGGCCTCGGTGGCCGCGTCGACGTCGAGCAGTCCGAGCACGCGGATCACCACGTCGGCGTCGACGTGAACGGGCTCACGGCGCTCGTTGCGGTACGAGGTTGCGACCCCGTGCGCCGCGGCCAACTGCCGCAGATCTTCAGGGCTCTGGTTCGGGTTCACCGTGTCTTGCAACGGGATAGAGGTAAATGCACGGCGTGGGCATACCCAGGACGCGATTTTTCACACGGCTCTAGGCGACGCGGGAGCTACCGCCGGCGTTGCGCGGTGCGTGCAGCAGGATGCGGCTGCGAAACGGAACCCCCGACAGCGCGTGACCCAGGTCCCTGTTGATTTCTTCGACCGCGGCGGTGACGGCGGCCAGCGCGCCCGGGTCAGTGCCCAGTTTCACGTCGAGTTCGACGATGCGTTCGCCGCGGTCGATGCGCGAGGTGCCCGAGGCCGATGCGACGTGCGGGTGATGTGCCAGTGCCGACGCGGCAGCGGAGGCGGCCGTATTCACGTCGAGGGTCAGCTGGCCGGTCGATGAGGAATTCGGCAGTATCGCGGTACCGACACTCTGGCCTGGCCGGTGCGCGTAGAGCCAACGTAGCCCCAGGGCGGCCAGAAGCACGGCGGCGACGCCGAGCGCATAGGGCCACCACGGCGCGGCCACGATGGCGTCCACATTCCGGATGTGCAGCGTCGTGTCGGGCGGCACGGGTAGGCGGCCGAGCTGCCAGGCGGCGCCGGTGGCGCCGAGGGCGAGCACGCCGAGCCCGACGACGGTGACGGCAAGCCGGTCGGTGGCGACGGTGCTTGTTTTCACGCTTCTTCCTTTCGTGCAGAATCCCGTTTCGCCACCCGCGTTTTCAGCCGCGGCGGACTGGCCAGAGGTGTGAGTGCGGTTGTCACTGCGGAGCGGACCGCATCGACGAGCTGGCCGGTGTCGTAGCCACTCACCGCAGTGATGGTGATGGACAGTGAACGGGCAGACCCGGTTGCGGTCGCATCGGCGACACCGGTGACCGATAACGCCGCGCCAGCCGCGATGCGCCGAATGTCGCGCGGGGTGATCCACGCGTTGGGCACCGTCGTCGGGCGGTGCGTGCGGCGGCGCGGTTTGATCGCCGCCACGACCAGCAGCAGTCCGAGTAACGCCACGGCGATCCCGGCGGGCAGCATCCAGGCCTGCGCGGTCAGTCCATCGAGGAGCTTCAGTCCGCCGCCGATCCACGGCGAACCAGTGACGACGCCGATCCCGATGAACGCATCCCGACCGGCGACGATGCCCGCCGCGATCAGTGCAATCGCCAGCACAACGGACATCGCCGAGGCGGCGGGGGCGGCCAGTGGAGCCTTGGCCGGGGGAGCTAGGTCGGTCTCTGGCGTGCTGGTAGTCACTGCACTCTCCTGACCTTCTGATCGGGCTGCGATACGTAGACGACGGCGACGTCGACCCGCGACACCGTCAGACCGGTTTGGTCGCAAAGATGTTTGGCGACGGTCGCGCGGATTCGTTCGGCCAGGCCGGTGGCCGGGGTAGGCCACGGTGCGGCGACGGTCACTGCGGCCGCGACAGTGCCGGCGTGCACCGTCGCCTTCGCCCGCGGCAGATCGTCGGTGACCAAGCGGCTCAGTCCGTTGGCGCGCTGCACGACTGACTCAGATGCCGCCGCCTGGCGGACGATGGTCTCCACGACCTTGTCGCGTATCACCAGCGCACCCCGGTCCTGCGGCGGCGGCAACGGCGGGCTGTCAGTCACGCCAGCGTCCGCTGCTCAGTGAGCTGAGATCGAGTTGACCGCTTCGATAGGCGCCGATCGCCCAGCCCGCTAGGCCGAGGACGACGGCCAGCAAGAACCCGGTGAATCCGCCGGCGGCAGCCGCGATGGCAAGCAGTAGCCCGGCGAACAGTCCGATAGTGGGCGTGGTCATGAATTCTCCAAACAAGGTCAGGGGGATTGGGGTCAGCGTGCGCGGATCACGTCTTCGACGACGACGTGCACCGGCCCCGTTACCAAAGGTGCGACGGCGTCGCGGACCGCTTCGGCAACGCGCCGCACGGGGAAGCCGAACAGGATGCTGACGTGGACTTCGGTGGCGTCGTCGTCGAGTCGAACGCCGGCGACGCGGCGACCGGGAAGGTAGGTCGCCGCCTCACCGAATATGCCGCCGTGCAATTCGGCAACACCGTCGATGGCCGTTGCCGCCGCGGCGATCGCCTCAGCCAGCTCCGGAGCCGGTTCGCCGGGTACGTCGATGGTCACTGCACCCGCGCGACGCTGGCGACGTCCTGCTCGTCGTCGTCAGCGAGGTAGACGTCGTGCACGGTGATGTTGACCTCGGTCACCTCCAGACCGGTCATGCGCTCGACAGAGGTGATCACGTTGCGACGCACGCCGGCGGCCAGATCGGCGATCGACACCCCGTAGTCGGCAACCAGATCGATGTCCACCGCGGCCTGACGCTCGCCCACCTCGACGGATACGCCCTGAGACTGGTTGACGCTGGCGCCGGGAATGCGCTCGCGCAGCGCGCCGATTGCGCGGCTGGCGCCGCCGCCCACGTCATGCACGCCGTTGACCTCGCGCGTCGCGATGCCAGCAATCTTGGCCACCACGACATCTGCGATGGTGGTCCGGCCATCGGAGCTCAGTAGGTCCGAGGTGCTGGTACGGGTGGCCACCTGCTTACCGATACCGCTTTCCTGTGAAGTGGCTGGCGGAGTTGCGGTCTGGGCGCTGGTCATAGTCGTTTCTTTCTTCTCGTCGGCTGACTTACGAAGGGTTAGTCGGACCACGCGAGTAGATGAGCACCCCGGCAGGGTGTGACTTCGGTAACGGTTTGCCGTCCCATCCGCCGAGCGGTTGGCAGCGAACACCAATGGTGACGACAGCCGGGCAGGAGGCACGAGGAGACCACGAGTTTCTCGCCGCCCCTGACCGTGCTTTGGTCAACGCCGCCGCCCTCGGAGAACGGGATGCGTTCGAGGCGATCGTGTTGCGATACGGGCCGGAAATGCTGCGCTACGCGCAGAACATGCTCGCCGATTCCGGCGCGGCCGAGGAAGTGACCCAGGACGCCTTTGTGGCCGCCTGGAAGGGGTTGGACGGTTTCCGTGGCGAGGCCTCGCTGCGGACATGGTTGTTCACCCTGGTCTCGCACAAAGCCATCGACTATCGCCGGCGCCGGCGGGCCTCCCCGGTGCAGGACTGGGTATTTGACACCGCCCAAGCCGCCGAGTCGGATGAACCTGAAACGCATGTCAGCAATGCGAGCTTCCTGGCTGAGCTCGCGATGGCATTGGGCGAACTGACCGACCGGCAACGGGCTGCGTGGCTGCTGCACGAGGTGGACGGGATGACACACGCCGAAATCGGGCGCATCCTGACCATCACTCCGAGCGCGGTACGCGGTCACTTGACCAGGGCCAGGGCAGCACTGAGCGAAAGGATGGCGGCATGGCGGTGACACCGGATGACTTCGACCCTGTACTCGCTCGCGCCGCGCGTAGCCTGCAGGATGCACCGGCCGAGGCCCGGTGGATCGACATCAGCAGCTCCATCGTCTCGCGAGTTCGCGCCACCACCCGGCGCACCTGGCCCATCGATGCCGAATTCGAAACGCCGACAACTGATGTCGAACGTCAGGCCGATACCCTGCGCATCAGCGATCATGTGGTGCGCACCGCGATCCGTCGCGCGTTGGCGGGCGTGCACAACGCCGAACCGACGGCTATCGACCTCTATCTGGACGACCACATCTGCACGGGCGCGCACATCGACGTCATCGGGGTCTACGGCGAGGATTTGCAGGCCGTGGGGGATGAACTGGCGATCATCACTCTCAACGTCTTGCAGCGGGTCCTCGGCTCACCCCACCGGCCGCTGACCCGTGACGATATCGACGTCCGCGTGCACGACATCAACGAGCCTGAGGGACCGCATCCAATCGGGTGAACTGGTGATCCCGGTACATGTCAGCGCACGATGCCCGTCGAATTTTTCCGCTGGTGGTGATCGGGATTGCGCCCCGTCCCACCAGGACGACGTCGGCGGTGCTGAGCTCGTGTAGTTCGGAGACGGCAGAGACAATCTGGCTCTTGACGGTGTGGAGCTTGTCCATCGTCACCTCTTCGGATTCCTCGGCGCGGACCCTGACTTCGACGATCGCCACGAGCTGCTCGGCGCGGTCATGCTCGACGGCGATCGCGGCGACCCGGCCTCCGGTGATTTCCTGGATGGTCGCTTCGATATCGTCGGGATAGTGGTTGCGTCCGCGGACAATCAACAGGTCCTTGATCCGTCCGGCGATGAAAAGCTCGCCCTCAGAGATGAATCCGAGATCCCCGGTCCGCAACCAGGGGCCTTCGGGAGTGCCCGCAGAGGGGTTCGCGATGGTCGCCTTGAACGTGTAGTCGGTCTGTTCGGGCTTATGCCAGTACCCCAGGCAGACATTGTCGCCGTGAAGCCAGATTTCGCCGACTGTTCCCGCCGGGCTCTGTGCCGTCGTCTCGGGATCCACGATCCGAAGCATCGGTGATTCCAGGTTGCCGTAGCTGACCAGCTCAGTGCCGCTTCCGTTCTCACACCGGGTCGCCGTACCAGTCGACAGATCAGACGGGTCAAAGCTGACCAGGTGCGGCCCGTCGCCGGGTTCGCGGCCTGCCACGAACAGGGTCGCTTCGGCCAGCCCGTAGACAGGCCGCATCGCTTTCTCGCGCAGGTTGAAGGGGCCGAACCGCTGGGCGAAACGTCTCAGGGTCGCGACGTGGACTCGTTCGCTACCGCTGAGCACGTTCAAGACCTCACCCAGGTCGAGGCCGGCCATATCGTCATCGGACGTACGTGCCGCAGCCAACTCGAACGCGAAATTCGGTGCTGCAGTGATTGTTCGAGGGTGGCTGGCCAGCAGTTGCAGCCACCGGGCCGGTCGGGCCAGGAATGACAGCGGACTGGTGAACACCGAATGCCAGCCACCGAGAATAGGCCCGCACACGCCCAAGATGAGACCCATGTCGTGATAGAGCGGCAGCCATGACACGGCGGTGGTGCCGGGTGGGGCGACCGAGCCGTAGTCAGGAAATATGCCGGCAGTGATCTGTTCGAAGTTGCTCGTCATGTTGTGGTTCGACACCATCACCCCGGCGGGGGTTCGTGTCGATCCCGAGGTGTATTGCAGATACGCGGTGGCAGGTGGGGTGTCACGGTTGGCGGCGGTGCGCCGCCGCGTATCGAGATCGAGGGAGTCCACCGCGATAATCACCGGCGTCGGACCCTCACCCTGCGACACCGCGTAGGTGGACACTTCGGCTTCCACTGCTGTGGTGGTGAGGATGACCGAGGGCGAGGCGTCGCGCAGAACGGCGCTGACGCGTTGGTCGTGGATGCCGGCCATCGGCACCGACAGGGGAACCGCGATCACACCTGCGTGCATCGTCCCCAGAAAAGCCACGACGTAGTCGAGCCCCTGTGGCGCCAGCACCACGCAGCGGTCACCGGTTTTCGCACCGCTCGACCGCAGCTCGTCTGCCATATTCGTCACCCGACGATTCAGTTGCGACCACGTCAGGGTGTGAGCGACACCGTCCCAATCCTGGTCGTAGTCGACGTAGGTGAAGGCGACGTCATCGGGCTGCAGGCTGGCCCGTTCACGCAGAATGCCGGTTATCGAAGGGCTGGTCACACACTCGGCCTCTCTGGTCGATCACGCGCCGGAGGCGCAACCTAGAAGGGCGGCTGGTGCCGTCCTTGAACACCTTACGAGCAGTTCCGACAGAAAGTTCACTGTCGGCCAACGGCCCCAATCACGATCATCACGACGTGTGACCCGGGTCGCTCGAATCGGGTGTTTATCAACATCGCGCGACGGGGTAGACGGAAAAAGTGTTGCGACGAAAAGGGTCGTACCAAACACACATGGAGGAACTAGCCATGAAATTCATCAACGTTGTCGCAAGTGCCGCTGTCGTCGGTGGCCTGGCCGCAGGCGCCCTGGGGTTGGGCACCGCAGTCGCTAGCGCCGATGAGATGGTCGTACCCCTGCCGCCGGCCGGACCGAACACTGGTTCTGCGCCCGCGTGGGCACCCCCGCAACCAGCGCCGCCGGCGTGGGCGATGGGCAACCCGCAGGTATGGGATGAAGGTTGGCAGCACTGGGGTGTCTGGATGAACGGTGTGTTCATCCCGACGTACTGATCCTCACCGTCGAACGGCCCTCGGATGAAAATCCGGGGGCCGTTTGGCGTTCAACAGGTTCAGTGCGGTCAGGTCAGCGGGCCCAGCACAGGCGTAGCAGTCGGACCCGGCAGTGGCACCGCAGCGGGAGGTAGATGTTGCGACGGGTCCGCATCAGCCGTCGAGGGCGCCGGTGCAGCGGTGGTCGGCGAAAGCGGCAGCGGCGCAGCCTCATCCGCGGCCCAGCTGGCTTGCAGCCGACTTACCACGAAGTCCGCCCCCTGGTCGACCATGCCAGTTTCCGCGTACTGGCTATGCACGGAAAAGCTCCTGCCATGGGGATCGCACACCAGGTCGTTGTCGACGCAGAGGTCGATGGTTTTGGCCAGGTATTCCGGGCCGATGGTGATCTGCGGGTCGTTGATCGCACGCATGAAACGGGTCGACGGTTTGCCGAAGAGCGCGACCGCGGCGATGTGGTTGGCCACGTCGGGCGGCATCGGCGCGGGCACATCCAGTGCCGACACGCCGTCGGGGACGACGCTGGCCGTGACGAAGCCCACCACCGCCGCGCCCTGGGAGAATCCGCCGAGCACCATCTTGGTATCAGGGCAGTTTGCCGCGGTGGCCAGAATATGGGCCCGCGCGTCGGTGATGCCCACAACGGCTGTGGAGAACTCGGTCGTCGCTGGATAGTCGACCGCGTAGACCCCGAGAGATTTTGCGCCAATCCGCGAACGCACGGCGTTGACGAAAGCATCGCCTGTGGGCCCGGGACCGGGTGCCTCGGTGGTGCCGCGAGCAAACACCACTTCGGCATCGGTGCACCCCACAGCTTGCGCAGAGGGGATCTGGACCACCGCCACCGACGCCATCGCCGCGGCTGCAACGCCGACAAGACTCGCCCCGATTTTCCGACTGCTTCGCATATGCCCTCCACAACTGCTGCGACAGATGTGGTATCTGATGCCGACGGTGTGGTGTTACAGGGGGCGGTCTCGGGGGTCCGTCGCCTGCCCTGATGTCGGATGCACGTGCCGACCTGCGGAAGTCGGTCGTGACCTCCCGATGTAGAGACGTTCAGTCTTCATTGCGAGTGCGGCGCACCTACGGCGCGGGAAGCGCCGAGCAGGTTGGCACGACTAAGCTGGGGGTAAGCAAGACCCTAAAGGTGGCCTGGACTTTGCCGCTGCACATCACTTAGCGGGCCGAGGACAAATCATGGCAATCAGCGATATCGCGGCGTACGCCCACCTGAGCCCCGACGATATGGAATCCCTCGGGGTCGAACTCGACGCGATCCGCCGCGATGTCGAGGAATCGCTCGGGGCCAAGGATGCCGCCTACATTCGGCGCAGCATCCTGTTCCAACGTTCCCTCGATGCCGCGGCTCGGCTGCTGATCGCAGGTAGCCGTGGCAGGGCGGGGTGGCTGGCAGGCACGCTGGCATTGGCCTATGCAAAGAGTGTCGAGAACATGGAACTCGGTCACAACATCAGCCACGGCCAGTGGGACTGGATGAACGACCCGGAGATCCATTCCACGACGTGGGAATGGGATATGGTCGGCCCGTCCGCGCAGTGGCGGTATTCGCACAACTACCGCCATCACGTGTTCAGCAATGTCGTCGGTATCGACGACGATCTCGGTTTCGGTGTCATCCGGGTGACCCGCGATCAGGAGTGGCAACCGGCTCATCTGGTGCAGCCGCTCCGAAATTTCTTGTTGGCCATCGCCTTCGAGTGGGGCATTGCTCTGCACGGTGTTTATTCGGAGCGCGATCGAGCCGAGACCGCCGAGGGTAAGGCGGCCGAGACCAGGTCGCTGTTGAAAAAGATTGCGCGCCAGGGCATCAAAGATTATGTGCTGGTACCAGCGTTGAGTGGGCGTCGGTGGCGGCGCACGCTGCGCGCCAACGTGACCGCCAACGCGCTGCGCAACTTGTGGACCTATGTCGTGATTTTCTGCGGCCACTTTCCCGACGGTGCCGAAAAATTCACCATGGACACCCTGGAGAACGAAACGACCAGTGAGTGGTATCTGCGACAGATGCTCGGCGCGGCGAATTTCAATGCGGGCCGGGCGCTTGCCTTTTCGAGTGGAAACCTCTGCTACCAAATCGAGCACCATCTTTTCCCCGACCTGCCCAGCAACCGCTACCCGCAGATCAGCCAGCGGGTGCGGGGGTTGTGCGACAAGTACGACCTGCCCTACACCACCGGATCGCTGCCTCGCCAATATCTGCTGACGCTGCGAACCATCGTCAAACTCGCGTTTCCCGACCGATTCCTGACTGCCACCAGGGATGATGCCCCCGAGACGGCGTCGGAGCTCAAATTCGACCGCACCGCGACAACCGGCGCGGACAACGCAACCGGGCTGCTCACGGCGTTGCGAGAACGCCATCCCAGGCGTCCTTGACGTCAATGAAACATCTCCTCGAAAAGGCCCTTTCGGGCTTCGATGACTGTCCGAGGTGAACACTTCGGATCCACTGGGTGCGCGTGCACGGTTCCTCGCCGCGGTCGACAAAGCGGTCGAATACGGGGACCGGCCGGGGCGACTGTGCGAGGCATGTGTGTTGTCGTTGCCGGTGCATCGGGCCGGGATCGCGGTCCATCTCGACGGTGTCGGACTCGAAGTGCTCTGTGCCAGCGATAGTCTCGCGGAGCGGGTGGAATGGGCGCAGGTCGGTCTCGGTGAGGGGCCGGCATGGGCGGCTGTCGCCTCGGGCGGACCGGTCATCGTCGCGGACCTCGCGGTAGTCGATGAACGCTGGCCGGTCTTTTCCGCCGAAGCCTCGGCAGCGGGTATTGGGTCGATGTGGGCCGTGCCGTTGCAGGTGGGCGCAATCAAGGTGGGGGTTCTCAGCCTGTACCGCGATGACGTCAAACAGTTCGATCCGGAGGATTTTGCCGACGCCGTCGCGGTCGCCGATCTGGTGACAGCGATCCTGCTGACGGTCGGCCGGACGGGACGGATCACCGAGCCATTGGGATCGTGGTGGGATCAGCCGTTGAGCACCCGAGAGGTGCATCAGGCGACCGGAATGATCATGGCCCAACTGGGGATCGACGCCAAAGACGCCTATGTCCGGTTACAGGCCTACGCCTA
Source organism: Mycobacterium sp. (assembly GCF_965229105.1). Lineage (GTDB taxonomy): Bacteria > Actinomycetota > Actinomycetes > Mycobacteriales > Mycobacteriaceae > Mycobacterium. Next base: position 5,297,508 of record NZ_OZ245858.1, on the reverse strand, counting down.
TGCGATGCAGCGTCAGACCCGCGATGTCGCCCACGAGGTGGTGCAGCGACGCCTGCGGTTCGATCGCGATCCGGATCCGGATCCGGAGCCGTTCGTGTCGAAGAGCTGACGGCTGAAGCATGCACCCCCCGCGAGATTCGTGAAACGATTCGATTGGAAGGAAGTGAGATGGACCGTTACGAGCGCTTAGCGCATGCGTTCGTCGGCTTGGCGGACACTCTCGTCGCCGACTACGACGTGGTCGAGTTGGCTCAGCAGCTGGTCGACACCTCGATGGCATTGTTACCGGTCGCTGCCGGCGGAATCATGATCGGCGATGCGAAGGGCGAACTGCACGTGTTCGCATCCAGCAGCGAACAGACACGCTTGCTCGAACTGCTGCAGGTGGAGGCGGATATGGGGCCCTGCCTACAGGCCTACCGCACCGGAAAAGCGGTTTTCGTCGAGGACCTCACGGTTGGCCCCGATCGGTGGCCGGCATTTGCCGAGCGGGCGACCGGATACAAATTCCGGTCGATGACTGCGCTGCCGCTGCGACTGCGCGACGAGCGAGTCGGCGCGCTCAACCTGTTCCGCGCTGAAACCGGAAGTCTCTCGCCCACCGATATCGCTGTCGGACAGGCGCTCGCGGATGTCGCCGCCATCGGCATCCTGCACCAGCGCATCGTCACCCGGTCTGAACTGGTCAACCAGCAACTGCAGACCGCTTTGAACACCCGGGTCGTCATCGAGCAGGCCAAAGGCGTACTTGCCGAGCGCGGTGCCGTCGATATGGATGGTGCTTTCACCTTGATGCGCAACTATGCCCGCAGAACCCAGCAGCGACTGGCCGATGTGGCGCACGGTGTGGTGGACGGTACCGAGACCGATGCCATCCTCGACAGCCGGTCCCATTAGCTAAGCTCATCACCGTCGCGGCAACGGTGCTGTGGCACGTGAGGGGAGCAGCCCATGCGCCAGTCAACTCAGCGTCGGCCAAGTGCCATGCCGCCCAGTCGTCCGGTCATTGTGCGTGGCGCGGATGGCACCCGCCTGCATACCGAGGTCTTCGGTCCGCAGGATGGCTACCCGATCGTCCTGGCGCACGGCATCACGTGTGCCATTCGAGTGTGGCGTGAACAGATCGCCGACCTGGCTTCCGACTTCCGTGTCATCGCGTTCGACCATCGCGGCCACGGCCGCAGCGGCGTTCCCGGCCGGGGCCACTACAGCCTCAATCATTTGGCGTCGGATCTCGATGCGGTGCTCGAAGCCACCTTGGCGCCAGGGGAGCGCGCGGTCATTGCTGGGCATTCGATGGGCGGTATCGCCATCAGTGCATGGGCCGACCGCTACCGCCACCGGGTACCTCGGCGGGCCGACGCTGTCGCCCTGATCAATACCACCACCGGCGAGATCGTCCGCCAGGTCAGATTGCTGGCTGTCGCCCCCCGACTGGCGGTCGGTCGCGACGTGATCGGTCGTCAGCTGATCAGGAGATTCGGGGGTATCCCGGTGCTGCGGGCCGCTGAGGCGCCCAGTCGCCGGTTCGTCTCCGCGTTGGCTGTCGGCAGGGATGCCGACCGCGAGATCGCGTCCTTCGTCTACGACCTGTACGCGGATACCCCAGCCGCCGGCCGCGGCGGGTGCGCGAAGATGCTGATCGATTCGTTGGAGAAGCGGCACATTCCGCTCGACGGCCTCACCGTTCCCACACTGGTCATCGGCAGCGAACGGGACCGGTTGCTGCCACTGGATTCGTCGCGCCGGATCGCCGAGCGGGCACCCAACCTGGTCGAACTGCTGGAACTGTCCGGCGGGCACTGCTCGATTCTGGAGCGCCCCACCGAAGTCAACCGGGCGCTTCGATCGCTGGCCGAAACAGCCTCCAGCGCAACGCGGCTCAGCTCGTAGCCGGGAGCGACGCAGCCACCTCACCGGCTGCGCGTCGGCCGGACCGGACGGCACCGTCGAGGAAACCTGTCCACTCATCGGCGGTTTCGGTACCTGCCCAGTAGATTGGCCCGGCGGGGCGGCGCAGCCAGGGGCCGACAGTTGTCCAGGATCCCGGCGGGACCGCGGCTGTCGGTCCACCGGGGGCGAAAGCCTCGGTGCCCCAACTGTGGTCGAGATAATCGATCGGATGCAATGCTGCCTCACCGAACAGTGTGGCGAAGCCCGCCAGGGCGCGTTCGCGACGCTGCTGCGCGGGCCAGGTGTCGAATTCCCTGGCATCGACGAAACCCAGTAGCACACCTGGGCCCGGCTCGTCCCCCGTGCTCGGCGGGCTGACATCGAAGGTGATGAACACCGGCCCGGTATCGGAGAGCGCTTCACCGGATTGGCCGTTGGCCCGCCAGAACGGCGTGTCGTAGACGGCGTAGGCCTTGCTGAGGCTTCCCTGCGGCCAGCACTCGACGAGCTTTTGCTGCTCCGGCGGCAGCTCAGGGGTGAAGGTTATCGCCGCGCGGTGTTGCGGCGGGATCGCGACGATGACTCTGGCCGCCGCCACGGAGCCGCCGTCGTAACCGACAGTGACGCCGTCGGTGACGGCGTCAATGCGAATAACGTTGGCGTTGAGCCGCACTCGGTCTCCGAGCGCCTCGGCCATCTTCAGCGCGATCTGTTGTGTCCCGGCGGGGAACCTGTCCTGTTGGGCACCGTCAGCGACATCGAGCATGCGGTCAAGGCCGCCGGCCGCCCGGACGTAGCGCGCGGCGTGCAGCATCGACACATCATCGGGTTCGCAGCCCCACGTGACTCTGGCCATGATCGCCAACAGGTCCCGCGTGGTCGACGACGCCCGCACCGAGTGCAACCACTGGCCCAGGGTCTGGGCGTCCAGCTCGGCGGCGCGCGGGGCCGTCCACGGCGCGTCCACCGGTACTCGCCGCGCGACCCTGGCGAACTGCCAGCGCACCCGCGCCACGTTGAGCAGACCGCCGATCGAGAGGTTCGGCACGGTGCCCGAATACGAGCGGACCCGGCCGCGCCAGTTGATCAGGTTCTTGCCCTCGTGGTAGGTCGGCACGCTCTGGCAGCCGAGTTCGGCCGCCAGTTCGATCACCGCGTCCTGGGTGGGCCCGACGAACGTACCGCCGAAGTCGACCGGGAGGCCGGCGACAGCGCCGGTATGTGATCGCCCGCCCACCCGGTCGCGGCCCTCAAGGACGAGGACGTCGTACCCCAACCCGGTGAGTTCGCGCGCTGCGGTCAATCCGGCGAAACCGGCACCCACGACAACGACATCAGTTCGTTCTGTCACCGCTCCAGTGTCACAGAAGTTCGGACACCACTGCCGATAGTGCTTCCAGGGATATCGGTGCCGCCTGATAGAAGCAGACCGTGTCGGCGACGCCGTCCACCCGATCGGCGATATGGCTGGCCACCTCCGACGGTGTGCCGCACGCGGCGATGGTGGTCATCACCTCGTCGTCGATCAGCTCCGCCATCGTTGCCCACTGGCCCTGCTTGGACAACGCGTTGAGCTCGGGCTGCAGGTCACCCCAGCCGTGTGCGTCGAGCACCGGCTTGTAGGCGGGAGTCGACCCGTAGAACGAGAGCAGCATGCGCGTCCCGGCTCTGGCCTTCTCCAATTCCTCGTCGTTGGTGCCGGTGCACACGATGATCTCGGGCACGACGTCGAAATCCTTGGCGTCCCGGCCGCTGGCATCAAGGCCCGCCCGGACTGCGGGCATCGTGTGCTGGTGCAGGAAGCGTTTGGAGCTGAACGGCATGACCAGCAGCCCGTCCGCGGCTTCGGCGGTCGCCCGGGTCAGCCGTGGACCGAGCGCTCCGACATAGATCGGCGGCGGACCGAAAGGGTTGGGACCGGGGCTGAACATCGGTGTCATCAGTGTGTGCCGATAGAAATCGCCACGAAAGTTCAACCGCTCGCCGGAGTCCCAGGCCGCAAAGATGGCCCGCAGCGCGGCAATCAGTTCGACCATCCGCGCGACGGGTTTGTCGAAGTCGCTCCCGAACCGCTTCTCGATCTGCGGTCTGATCTGCGTCCCCAGGCCCAGCGTGAACCGGCCCCCGGTCAACAGCTGGTGGTCATGGGCCTGATGGGCCAGATGAATCGGGTTGCGCGGGAACGCAATTGCGACGTTGGTCAAAAAGTCCAGGTCCGATACCCCCGATGCCAGGGTCAGCGGTGCGAAGACATCGTTGGGGCCCTCGAACGTGAAGACACCGGTGGCGCCGGCATCACGAAGCTCGCGAGCATGTTCGGCGGCATTGACTGGTCCGCCAAGAGAGGTCAGAACTTTCAAGGTGCTTGTCTCACGGTGAAACCGTCAGCCAGTCGGCGAAACCGGACGGATCGTGGCGACCGAGCGCGCCGTGCTCGAACAGACCCCAGCCTTCTTTGGCGATACCGGTGCTGTCGGTGCAGACTGCGCGCCCGACGTGATCGATCACCCCGAAGCCTGAGCGCGCGATGATCGCGGGGTCAGTCATGTCGTAGGTCAGTCGCTCGGTGAACTTCTCGCCCTTCCACACGCCATGGATCCAGTCCGAGTCGCCGCCGTAACCGCCGCCGACGTGGATCGGCACCGGCAGTTTGGATTCGACGTCGAAACGGAGCGCGGAGCCGTCACCGGCGGTGGCCTCGACCGTTGCGCCGGTCGGGATCCGAGTACCGGAGCGGTAGTGGATCTTCACCCGCGGCCAACCGAGCTGTTCGACCCGGCCATCCTTGAAGATCCGGGTGCAGTCGTTGAGCGACCGGAAGCCGTCGGGAGCCTCCTGGATGATCATCACGATGGCGAAATCGTCGAACGCCATCGGAATGTAGAGCCACCACATGCCCTCGAACGGGGGATCGGCGGGGCGGCCGGCAGGTTCGGCCTCACCGATGGGCCGGATTCCCCAGGACCGGTCGCGGCTGCCGATCCAGGTCGCCGGGTCGACGGCGATCTCCTCGCCGTCGATGACCAGCGCACCACTCCATGCGCCGAGCTGGGCGAAGCGCTGGGCATCGAGGGTCACCCGATTCCCGGTCCGCATGATGTGCGGCTGCTCCTGCACGACGTCGAACAGTCCCTCCCAGGTCAGATCGGCTGCGATACCCTCGGTTTCGTCGAACGCGATCCGGATCTTGTGCAGCGGCTCGGACACCTCGAGGTGGTACGCGCCGACGTGCTGGTTGAGCCGGTCCTGGTCGATGGCGTCGGAGAAGTGCACCGCGGTCTGGGTATCGCCCCGGCGCACCAGGAAGTACGCGTCCTTGACACCCAGGTTCGGGTAGTAGCCGATGCCGGTGATCGCGAAGATGTCGCCGGTGCGGTCGTGGGCGTTGAAGTAGGACCGGTCGTAGAAGTTGCGGTCCGACGAGCCTGGCCACGCGATGGGCTGCGGTACCTGGTGTACGGGGTATTCGTCCATCGGTCCGAGCATCAGTTCGCCTCTCCGATAAGCCTTTTCAGAAGTGTTCCGTGATAGAAGAGCGATTCGACATCGTCGGGCATCTCCATCTCGCCGAAGTGCACGCGCCGGGCGCCGGTGCGCATGAACACGCACGCCCAGATCACCGCGGAATACACGTAGAACCACGACAGATCGCCGAGTTCCACCCCGGTGAGCGTGGCGTAGGTGGCGCGCACGTCCTCTTCGCGTAGCACGTCGGGCAGGCCCGGCATTCCGGCCAACCCGCAGAGTTCCTGGAACACCATGTGCGCGAAGATCGTCCACGCGACGTCGAGTTCCCGCGGCCCCAGTGTGGTCATCTCCCAGTCCAGCACCGCGACCGGCCGGAAATCCTGGTACAGCACATTGCCGACCCTGGCGTCACCCCACAGCAGCACCGTCTCGGTATCGGCGGTCTCGGGCCAGTTGGCTTCCAACCAGGCGAAGCTGCGTTCCAGCAGTGGCGAGCGGCCGATTCCCGGGACGGCGAACTCGTACCAGGATTTCAGCCAGTTGAAGTGTTGGCGCAGTGCCGGGTCGTCGGTGCCGTCGGCGAGGAAGCTGAAAGTGCTCTCCGCGTTGGGAATCGAGTGCAACTTCGCCAGCACCTCGATGGTGGCATCCTGCAGTTCGCGCTGCTTCTCGGCGGGCGCGTCGAAGAACCAGTTCCCGCCGAAGGTGTAGGGCATCACATCGGGCGGAACGATGCCATCGACATGATCCATCAGGAAGAACGGCGTGCCGAGCACCTCGCCGCTGTTGTCCAGCCAGCGCACGCGGGGGACCGGTACGTCGGTCAGTTCGCCTGCGAGCCGCATCACCTCGAACTGGTGGTCCAGTCGGTACGTCGGGAACACGGGGACATCTGCTTCAGTGGGGGCGACGCGCGCCACCCACTTCTGCTCCTGTGGCGCGCCGTTCTCCTCCCACCGCCCGGTGAGGATGATCGTCTCCGAGGACATCCCGTTGGAATCGACGCCGCTCTCGACGGTGATATCCGGTGTGACGCCGCCGGGCATGACCGTCGACAGCCACTGCGAGAGCACCGACGGCAGTGTGGTGACGTCGCGGCTTGAGCGTTGTAGTCGGCCGACATCTTCGACAGCCGGTTCAGTAGCCACAGATTTCTTCCTTCACGACGTAATTACGATACGGTGGGTAGCGTTATGAAAGCAGACCCATCCATCGTTGACAAGGCATCGGGCGCGGGACGGCCCCGCGACCCTCGCATCGACGCTGCCATACTCGCGTCCACTGCGGAACTGCTTGTCGAAATCGGCTATTCGAATGTGACGATGGCGGCCATCGCCGAGCGTGCGGGCACCACGAAAACCGCGCTTTACCGGCGCTGGTCCAGCAAGGCGGAACTCGCGCATGAGGCGGCGTTCCCTACCGGCCCGAGTGTGCTGGCGATTCCGACGGGCGATATCGGCTCCGATGTCCGGGCGATGATCGCCGCTGCACGGGACGTGTTCACCAGCCCCGTGGTGCGGGCCGCACTGCCGGGCCTGGTCGCCGACATGACCGCCGACGCCGAGCTCAACGCCCGCGTGATGGGTCGCTTCGTGGGACTGTTCGACGCGGTGCGGATCCGCATCGCCGAGGGGGTGGAGCGCGGTGAGGTCCATGCCGATGTCGACCCTGGCCGCCTCGTCGAACTGATGGGCGGTGCGACCCTGCTGCGCCTGCTGCTCGATCCCGAGACCGACCTCGACGACGAATGGGTGGACGGCACGGCCGCGATCGTCGTACATGGGGTCAAGACGCCGAAGGAGGGCGCATGAAACGACTTGACGGCAGAACCGCGATCGTGACGGGAGCCAGCAGGGGACTGGGCGCGTCCATTGCGGTCGCGCTCGCGGCTGAGGGCGCCGCGGTCGCGGTGGTGGCCCGCACCGAGCAGGTCTGGGACGAGCGGTTGCCCGGGACCATCGGTGAAACAGTGGCCGCCATCGAGGCCATCGGCGGCACCGCGGTACCGATCCGGGCGGATCTGCTTGATCGAGAAGACATTCCGCGCCTCGTCGACGAGGCCAGAGCGGCGTTGGGCCCGATCACCCTGCTGGTCAACAATGCGGCGTTCACCGCACCGGGGCGGCCGCCGCGGCCCGACGCACCGGCCCGTCCCAAGGTGCCGAAACCCACCGGCGCCAAACCGGACTGGCCCGGCTTCGTCGCCACTCCCGTCTCGGCCTACCGCAGGCACTTCGAGATCAGCGTGTTCGCCGGCTATGAACTGATGCAACTGGTCGCGCCGGACATGATCGAAGCCGGCCACGGTTCGATCGTCAACATCTCCTCGGTAGCGTCCCGGTTGCCGGGCAGCGGGCCGTTCGGTGATACCTCGGGCGGCGTGCTACCCGGCTACGGCGGCTCGAAGGCCGCGCTGGAACACCTGACCTCTTGCGCCGCATACGACCTGGCGCCGCACAACATCTCGGTCAACGCCCTGTCGCCGTCACAGCCGATGATCACGCCCGGGTTGTCCTACTACATCAAGGAATTCGGCTCTGGCGTCGGCGTCAACGACGACTTCGCCGAGGCTGTCGTGCGCCTGGCGCTGGTCGATCCGACGGTGGTCACCGGCCGCACCGTCGGGCACCGGGAGGTGCTGGACGGCACCTTCGCCGGTTTCGACTCATCGGCCGCAGACATTTAGGGAATCGCCTGCGATCCGGTCGGTTTGAAGTTCGGATTGGCAATCGCGGTGGACACTCCATTGCCGATGGGTCCGCGCCGGTCGAACAAGCTCGCTGTCGCGGTGGCAATGCCGCCGTCGCTGTAGTGGGTCAGTGACGCCATCCCGATGAATTCGCCCTCGGGCAGCCGGCTCAGCAGCATCGTGTAGTCGGCGTTGATGAAGTCCAGTCCCGCCAACCCGAAGTTGCTCAGGCTGGCGGTGACGTCGACGGCCATCGCTGCGCGCACGAAGGGCGTGAGCTTCTCCCCGCGAACCAGTTCGCGGAAGTCATACACCCACGCGTAGCGCGTACCGTCGTGCTGCCAGGCAAAACCTTTGCCATCCGAATCAGGTTCGCGCCCGTAGGGTTTGACGAACATCGGGATGGACTCGGGCCATTCCGCCGGCTCATCGGGGATGGGCGGCATCGTGACCGGGGTGCTCCATACCTGGTCATCGGGTTGTGGGCCGCGGCGCAGATACAGCGCGGAGGCTCTGGCCACCTCCTCGCCGCCCTGGTGCAGCGACGCGTCGACGGCCTGCATTCGGCGGCCCGAGCGCACCACCGCCGCGGTCACCGTGACCGGCTCCATCGACACCCGGCGCAGGATGTCGACCGTCAACCGGGCGGGTTGCAGATCGACATCGGGAGTCGCCAGGCCGATTTCGCGCGCCAACAGACCACCGACCACCTGACCGCCCAGGGTGGGCCCCCAGCCGCCCTGGGCGATCTCGTTCGGCACGAGGGAATCGCCGTCGCCGCGCTCGAAATACGCCGTCACCAGGGACTGTCCCATCTGCACACCTTCCGTCACCGCTACTGAACTGCTTACAGTAACCGCCGGGACGAAAGGGGCAACCGGATGGGTCAGTAGATGTTGGACGGCCTGATCATGCCTTCTGCGAGATCGCCGAACCCTGGGGCCATGATGGCACCGGGCTGGCCGATGATCTCCTCCACGATGGCGGTCTCGGTGGTGATCAGCAGCGCGGCAATCGATGCCGCGCTCTCCAGGGCAGCACGGGTCACCTTGAACGGGTCGATGATGCCCTCGTCGAACATATCGCCGTACTCACCGGTCAACGCGTTGAACCCGTGCCCGAGAGGAAGGTCCACCACGATGTCCACCACATCGTCACCCTCGAATCCGGCGTTGATGGCGATCCACCGCAGCGGTTCGGCAAGGGCGCGGCGCACCACGTCACGACCGACCGCCTCGTCGCCGACGAGCTCAAGCATGCTCAGCGCGCGGTGGGCCTGCGCCAGGGCGGTGCCGCCGCCTGCGACGATGCCTGCTTCCAGTGCCGCACGGGTTGCGGCGAGCGCATCCTCGACCCGGAGCATGCGTTCCTTGAGTTCGACGCTGGTCGCGCCACCGACGCGGATGACCGCGACGCGGCCGGTGAGGCGGGCGATCCGGACGTCGAGCATGTCCTGATCGGCATCGAGCTTGGCGCGCTCCCGCTGGGCCTCGAGCTGGCTGACCCGGGCATCGACCCGGTCCTGCTGCCCGTGCGGGCCGACGATGGTGGTGAAGTTCTCGGTGGCGGTGAGGCGGTCACACGATCCGAGGTGTTCGCGGGTGATCTCACCGAGTTCGATACCGGTGTCCTTGGCGATCACATGCCCGCCGAGGGCCACCGCGAGGTCCTCCAGTTCGGCCACCCGTCGATGTCCGAAACCGGGTGCGCGCACCACCACCGACTGCATGGTCTTGTGCATATTTCCCCCGACCAGCAGCTGAAGCGCAGGCCCATCGACGTCCTCGGCGATCACCACCAGCGGACGGTCGGCCCGCTTGGCCACCTCGATGGTTGGCATGATCTCCTGGACCTGGCTGATCTTCTTGTTGGTCAACAGAATCAGCGGATTGTCGAGCACGGCCTCCATGCGGTCGTGATCGGTGACCATGTAGCCCGATGTGTAGCCGTGGTCGAACTCGATACCGTCGACCACCGCGACCGACAGACCCAGCGCATCGCTTTCTTCGGTGGTGACCACACCGGTCAGGCCGACATGCTCGACGGCACGGGAGATGGCGTCGCCGATGGCGTCGTCGTCACTGGCTGCCAGTGCGGCGATCCGGTACAGATCGCCACTTTCGTTGACCTGGACACTGTTCTCGCGCAACGCTTCCACGACGACGGGGACCGCGCGCTCGATACCGCGACGCACCCGCATCGGATTGGCGCCCGCGTCGACGGCCCGTAACCCTTCCCGCACCATCGCCTGGGCCAGCACCGTGGCGGTGGTGGTGCCGTCGCCGACAACGCCGTTGGTTTTCATCGCGACTTCCTTGACCAGCTGAGCGCCCATGTTGGCGAAGGGATCTCGCAGCTGGATCTCTCTGGCGATCGTCACCCCGTCGTTGGTGATGGTGGGTGGGCCGGTCAGCTTCTCCAGGATGGCGTTGCGTCCCTTCGGGCCAAGTGTCACCTTGACCGCGTCGGCGAGCGCGTTGACACCCTGTTCGAGTCGGGCGCGAGCATCGGAGTTGAACCGTAATTCCTTGGCCATGGCCTAGATTCCCTTCGTTGGGGCGGTTAGTGGGAGGGCTGGAAAGTGTTGACCAGCACGCGGCTGTTCGGGCAGTTGCTCAGGCCGATGGCGAACCGCCGCCGCAGCAGGGCCACCTTCGCCGTACCCTCGGGCAGATCGCGCAGCATCAGGCGCCTGATCCGGTCGCCGTCCATCGGCGACTCACGCAGCAGCGCTTCGATCGCCTCGTCGACCGCCGCGGCGTGCGCTTCGGCGGGGGTCACTGGACGGTGAGGTCGAAGCCGATGTATTCGGCGGCGTCCTCGGGGCTGGCGAACAGGATCGTCTTGTCGTCGAGGTGGACCATCCGCCCGTAGTGCGTCGAGCTGATCTCCTCGAAGATCGACCCGTCGAAGTCCTGGCCGAGGGCGTCGGACAGTTCGTCGTAGTCGAAGTCCAGCAGCTTCACCCCGTCGACGCGGATCATCGACGGATACTCGGTGAGTTCCACTCCGTCCTTGGCGCCCATGACCTCGGCCACGACCCGGCCGATGGGGGTGTTCATCAAGGTGACGCCGCACTTATTGGAGAACTCGGTGGCTGAGCCGAATTGCATGGTCATTTGTCCAACTCCTGGGGGATGTCGAGTTCGAGGGATTCGAGTAGGGAACGGAACTTCGCCTTGGCGGCGTCGAGGCTCGACGCGAACGTGACCGGCTTGTCGGCCGGCGTCGACCAGATCGGTTGCAGTGCATGGGCAGCGGCCAGGCAGCGGGGCACCCAGATGCCCAGCCACTCGCCGAAGATGGCCTTGTTGGCTTCGCCGTGCTCGGGGTCGCGGGTCAGCAGCCGGAACAGGTTGCGGGTGTAGTTCAGGTCGCGGTCGTAGTCGTACTCTCCGGTGCCGACAATGGTCGGGGTGATGTAGTCGCCGTTGCGCGCGGCGATCTGCACGACGAGCTCACTGCGGAACAACGAACCGACGAGTTGTTCGAAGACGATATTGGTGGCGAACAGCAACTGGCACCAATCCCCAACGGCGGTAAGCTGTTCGACCACTTCGCGGGTGGGTTGCCATTCTGGGGCCTCCTGCCAGACCGCCCGGTGTGCGCTACCGTCAAAAGCTTCGTTGGCCTCCGATAGGTCCAGGTTGAACAGCGCGAGGTCCTGGGCGAAGCGCATCTTGTGTGCGGCATTGACCGCCACCGCGGTGTTGATCATGTTGGTCGGACCTGACCGTTGAATCGAGGTGAACACATGCAGTGCCAATCCGTTTTCGGCATGCATCCAGGCGCCCACATTGCGTTCGAGGAACGTCAACCACGACGAGTTCCAACTGTCGTACGCCCGAGCCCGTTTGGCGTTCTTCAGGCACAGCTCGACCTGGCGGACCACCGCGGAATTGTTGCGGAAGATCGTCTGGTTCCACTCTTCGTTCGGGTCCAGGAAGGCATGCCAGTTCGACGATTTCGCTTCTGTCCACTCCTGCGGATAGCCCCCGGGTCCGTCGCCGAAGCCATAGAGCCAGCCCTGCGACAGATGCCGCTGCGGGTCGGGCTGGACGTCGACCGTGACATCTTCGTACATCGTGGCGCGGAGTTTGGCCGGTTTGAAGTAGGAATAGCTGCGGCTCTTGGAACTCGGGAAGTCGAGGGCACCGGCCTCGGAGTCGGTGAATTCGATCTTCGGGAAACTGCGTTCCTTGGGCTTCTCGGGGGCGGACATGTGGCTGGCTCCTTACGGTTAGGTGAAAAGGGGGCTGGTGAAGCTGTCGTAGAAAACCTGATCCTTGGGCACGGAACTGTTGTCGAGGAACACCAGTGCGGCATCCACCATCGGCGGCGGCCCGCACAGGTACACCTCGGTCTTGGCGATGTTCGCAACGCGCCTGGCCACCACATCGGTGACCATGCCCACCTCGACGGTGACCGAGTCAGGCACCGACCCGTCGGCGGATTCGGATAGACACGCGATGAACTCAAAGTCCCGCAAACCCTTTCCCAGTAACAGGATTTCGTCGAGATAGAACAGATCGGCAGGTGTGCGGGCACCGTAATAGAACCGCACCGGCCTGGTGTTCTCGCTCTGATTCATATGGCGCAGCAGCGACAGGATCGGGGCCATCCCCGCGCCGCCGCCGATGCAGACCACCGGCAGGACGTGGCCCTCCTTGAGGGTGAAGGACCCGTAGGGGCCGGTCAGCGACAGCTCGTCACCGGCGCTGAGTTGACCGTCCAATAGAGCCGAGAACTTGCCGCCGGGATACTTCTTGATCAGGAACTCGACCTCGTCGCCTGCGGACTGAGTGGTCGCCATCGAGAAGGACCGGTGCTCATCGGTGCCCGGGATGTGCAGGTCGGCGTACTGGCCCGGCTTGAACTCGAAGGTGGCCGGCTCGACGGGGGCCAACCGCAGCGAGACGATATCGCGGGTCATGGGTTCGACTGCGACGATTCGGGTTCGGACGTTTTGGATCGGGATTCCGCCGAGCAGCTCGTCCTCGTCGAAGTTCAGCAGCTCGATGGTGCAGTCGCTGAACGCATGTGACCGGCACAGCAGTACGTAGCCGTCCTCTACCTCGGAGTCATTGCACGCGAACGTCGAATAGTTCTCCATCTGGATCTCGCCGTCCAACACATACGACTTGCACGCCGAGCAGCGACCCTCGCGGCACCCGTGCATCAGGTGAATGCCCTGCCGGAAGGCGGCATCGAGGATGTTCTCGTCCTCGCGAACCTCCATCTCGAGGTTGACCGGGTCGAAGTTGATCTTGTGGGAATCCGCCATGAATGCTCCTTCAGGGGCGCTTTGTGGAGTGTGAACCGCGACGGGCGTGGCTCACACTCCACAAAGCGCGTGGGTTAAACCGTCGCGCCGGCCCGGTACGCCGCGACGTGCGCATTGCGCTCGTCGTCGGTCATCTGGTTCAACAGCACGTTCGGACTGTTGAAAGTGTTGCCCCGGACGTCGTCCAAGGTCCACATCTTCGACGGATCCAGATTCAGATGCGGTTGGCCCACCAGCGTCTTACCGTCATCGCGGACGTATCCGAGATCGCTGACGATGTCGGCCAGATCCTTACCGTGATGCAGTGTTTCCCATTCGCGAAATCCGGTGAGCTTGCCCATGTTCGGCGTGGGCCTGCCCTCGTATTCGTCCCGGAAGGCGACCGCGTCGGTCCAATAGCAGGTCTCCGAACAGTACGTTTTCCACTGGCCGTCGACCTTCTCCACGACCATGTCCTCGCGGATCAGCGCGGGCACCATGCACGTCCAGCAGCGGTGCGGGTACTCGTAGCCGACCTCTTCGAAGGCGATGGGCTTGTTGCGGCCCGGGTAGGCCAGCCGGTTGTAGGCTTCCCACCACTTGCCGTACTTCGAGTACCACCCCGGGTACTTGTGTTCGAACCACTCGAAGTCGGTGTCGGTCATGGTATCGATGCGCCAGTAGTTGACCGGCCAGCCGGTGGCGAAGAACCGGGCTACCTCGTGCACGTAGCCCTTCTCGGTGATGCGCTTCCACGCCTCCTCCACCAGGTCGTGCGGGATGGTCAGGCCGTACTTCTCCAGCGGCAGAAGGTAACTGCGGTAGTAGTCGTCATAGATCCACCGCCGCCACATCTCGGCGTAACTCTCGCGGTCCTTGCGGCGGTCCTTGGTGCCGTATTCGATGAATGTGCCGATGGCGGCGTCGACCACACAGTGGTTGTTCCACCAGGCGTAGCGCAGATCCCGCTCCAGCAACGGCCGGTTGCGTTCGTCGGCCAACGCCATCAGCAGAATCGAGTAGCCATTGGAGATGTGGCGCGACTCATCGGACTGCACCGAGTGGAACACCGTCGGCAGCAGATAATCACCGTTGGCCGCCGCCTCATCCGGCATCGCCACGAAAAGCGTATTGGTGAAGGCAGTTTCAGCGACCACGGTGAGGTAGATATTCGCGGCGGTGATGGCGTCACCGGTGATGAAGCCTTCACCGAACTGCCTACCGATGGTGCCCGCGTAGTTGTTCGCGAACGCCTTCTCGGTCATATCGAAGCCGGCGGGGTCGATGTAGTTGTTCATGTACAGCTTCTTCAGATTCATCTGAATCGTCGAGTGCCGCACTTCGTCGATCATCTGCACCGCGAGGCCGTTGTGAATTTCCGGGTTGGGTACGGCGTCGATGGCCATCGGCATTGCCCTGGCCGCCGAGATCTCGGGGAACGGGATGATCGACAGGAACAGCTTCTGCCACTCCAGCCAACGCTGTTGGACCTGCCGGAACATATTGCCGCGGATGGCGCCGTCCATGGCGCCGTAGACGCGGTTGTCCTTCTCCTCCTCCATCGGGAAGTAGGACCGCATGATCTGTTTGAGCGGATCCTTCTTCGGTGCCTTCTCGAACGTGTAGTCGGTACCGAACCGGGTGGCCGGCGTGGCGAATGTCGGCTCCCACGTCAGTTCACTGATCTTTGCGTGCGCCTTGGTCAGGCTTTGTCTGCTCAACGTGAGCCTCCTGAAATCGTTGGGCCGCTCATCCGCCGGGCTGGGGGACGAGCTTTGAGGGACGGTGCGCCACCGATACAACCGTGTGGTGTGAGCCACAGGCGTCTCAGTCTGAGACGAGCATCACATTCGGCTCGGGCACGAGATATCGTCGCTGGGGATTCTCAAATTGAGACGCCGCGATCTCCGCGGGTGCCTAGTCTGCGGGTAGCCCTTTAGGACCGAGGTACAGCCGCCATGGTCAAAGAAGCCGACACGGTAGTCGACACCCGACGCGCACGAGAGCAGTTCCTGCACGCAGGCGCACTCAACGCCGGCGTCGTCGCGCCCGGGGTGCTCAATTCGTGGCGCCGGTCCCGTGACCTGCAGGTACACGCTGACCGGGTGGAGCTGCCGTTCCTGCGTGAGCCCGATACCGACACCCCGCTGATGCATGCGGCCGCACCGGTGCTCCGGCGGATCGCCGAGGATCTGTCGGCACAGGCGGTCAGCGTCGTCCTGACCTCAGCTGATGGCCTGGTGCTGGACCGGATCGCGCCCGATTCGAAGATCGAGCGGATGCTCGACGACGTTCACTTGGCCAGGGGGTACAGCTATGCGGAGGAGTTCGCAGGCACCAACGGCATCGGCACCGCCCTGGAAACGGGCCAGCCGGCGTTCATCCAGGGCAGTGAGCACTATGTAGGGACACTGGGGCGGCTCGCGTGTGCCGGGTCGCCGATCCGCGAGCCCGTCACCCGGCGGATTCTCGGTGTGATCGATTTGACCTGCTGGGCCAAACACGCCGATCCGCTGCTGTTCGTCCTCGCCAAAAGCGCTGGCAGCCAGATCGAGGATCGTATCCGTGCGATGAACAACGAGACCGAGACCGCGCTGCTCGACGCGTACCTCATGCAGAGTCGCCGTTACCCGGCCGGTGTGTTGGCCATCGGCGGCGATGTCGTGCTGATGAACCCTTACCTGCGCCAAGCTCTGGACGCCGCCGACCAGACCGCGCTGCTGGACCATGCCGCGGAGATGACGCGCACGTCCTTCACCACGACGGCGGTGGCCACCTTGCCCAGCGGAACCTCGGTGAAGATCTCGACCGCCGAACGCATCGCGGTGCGCGTGCGCAGTGACAGCGTGGTGTTTCATGTGTCGCTGCACATCACCGAGAGCACGCCGGTGCATGGTGGCCAGCCGATCCCGCGGTTGGCCGGCCGTTCCAGCTCCTTTCGCCGGAGCTGCCAACAGGTCGAACGGTGCTACCGCGATCGCGAGTGGGTGGTGATCGAAGGTGAGCATGGTTCGGGGCGGACGCGCCTTGGCCAGTCGGTGGCACAGTTCGTCACCCCTGAGCGCACCGTGCGTGTTCTGCGGGCCGAAGCTTTCTTCTCCACCGACGATTTCGTGGCCGAGTTCGAAACCGAAACGGACTGGAGCGATTTCGCCGTCATCATCGCCAATGTCGACCAGCTCGCCGACGACGCGCTCGAGCCGTTGGCGTCTGTGCTGCAGACACGCGCAGGCCGCGGCTGGATCGCGGCGACGACGAGCACCGAGCGAACCTCACCGCTGGTGGACATGCTCGTCCTGCCCTTCTTCACGCACACCGTGACGGTCCCGGCGCTGCGGCACCGGATCGAAGACCTCGAAGAGCTGGTCCCGATGCTGCTGCACGAGTTGACGCGCGGTGAGGTTCGGATGGACAGTGAGGCCATGCGGCAGCTGAACAAGCTGCCATGGCCTGGCAACATCGCGCAATTGCGGAATGTGCTGGCAGAAACCGTGACTCGGCAACGATCAGGGGTGATCGGTGTGGACAAGCTGCCCGCCGAGTGCCGTTCGGTCACCCGGCGCAAACTGACGCGCCTGGAGGCAATGGAACGCGACGCCATCGTGCGTGGCCTGTCGGAGAACGACGGCAGCAAGGCCGATGCGGCCGAGGCGCTGGGCATGTCGCGCGCCACGATCTACCGCAAGATCAAGGACTTCGGGATCACCTGACCCGGCTAGCTGCCGATCTGGCTCTTGTTGCGGGCGGTCACCGCGGCCCGACGGGCGTCCAGACCGTCGGTGTCGGGCCGGATGGTTTTTGCGATGGCCTCCTCGGCGGCCAGCGCCGCGTTGGTCACCTCGGCTGACCCCCGGACGTACATCTCCTTGAGCCCAGCCATGATTGACGCGGGCACCTCGGCGATATGGGTGGCGATCTCGATGGCCCGGGACAGCAAATGCTCATGGGTGACCACCTCGGTGACCAGCCCGATGCGTTCGGCATGGTCGGCGTCGACGACTTCCCCTGTCATCGACAGGCGGCGTGCCATCGCTGCGCCCACCCGGCCCGGCAGTCGGGCGGTCATCCCGCCGCCGGGCAGAATGCCCACCCTGGCGTGCGTATCGGCGAACACCGCCCGTTGGGATGCGATCAGGAAGTCGCAGGCCAACGCCATCTCCAGGCCACCAGTGAAGGTGGCGCCGTTGATCGCGCCGATAATCGGCGTGGCCATCTCCGCCGGTTTAGTGATGCAGTTGTGCGACTGGAACTTCTCGAAGTAGTCCATGCCGAGGCGCTGCGCCTCCTTGAGGTCGACCCCGGCACAGAAGGCGGGGTCGGCGCCGGTGAGAATGACCGCCCGAACCGTGTGATCGGTGTCGGCCTCGACCAGGGCGGCGTAAAGGGCTTCGATAAGGTCCTGATTCAACGCATTTCGTGCGTGTGGTCGATTCATCGTGAGCACACGCACCGCGCCATGGTCGGCGGTGACGACGGAAGTCATTGTCTGACGTTAGCGCAGGAAGTGTGCGGCGTGGTCAGCCAGATCGAGCAAGGGCTGCGGGAGGGCGCCCAGCGCCAACGTGATCGCCGCCGTGATCGTCACCGTCGCGACGCTCAACGCGCTCGGGACGACCACTTCGGGCGCGTCGGCGGGGGATTCGGTGAAGAACATCAGCACGATCACCCTGACATAGAAGTACGCGGCGATGGAACTGGCGACCACACCGACGATCACCAACGGGATCGCACCACCTTCGCCCGCCGCCTTGAAGACGGCGAATTTGCTGACGAACCCACTGGTGAGGGGTATACCGGCGAAGGCAAGCAGGAATAGCGCGAACACCACGCCCACCAGCGGCGAGCGCCGGCCGAGGCCCGCCCAGTGCGCCATCTCGGTATCTTCCTCACCGTCCTTGTTGCGGACCAGGCTGACCACGGCGAACGCGCCCAAAGTGCTGAAACCATAGGCGAACAGATAGAACAGAGTGCCCGACAGTCCACTGTCGTTCAGGGCAATGACACCGGTGAGGATGAACCCGGCGTGGGCGACGGCGGAATAGGCCAGCATGCGTTTGACATCGGTTTGGGTGATCGCGGTGACGGTCCCGACGATCATGGTCAGAATCGCGATGATCCACATCACCGGACGCCAGTCGGCGCGCAGATCGGGTAGCGCGACGTAGAAGATGCGCAGCATCGCGCCGAAGGCGGCGACCTTGGTGGCAGCGGCCATGAACGCGGTGATCGGGGTCGGCGCGCCCTGATACACGTCGGGAATCCACGAGTGGAACGGCACAGCACCGACTTTGAACAACACGCCGACGGTCAGCAGGCCGGCGCCGATCAACACCAGTGCGCTGCTATCGGATCCCTCAGCAGTGCCGGTGCGGATCGCTTCGCTGATCCCCGTCAGCGAGAACGTGCCGCTGTAGCCATACAGCAGCGCGACGCCGTACAGGAAGAAGGCGGACGAGAATGCGCCGAGGAGAAAGTATTTCAGCGCGGCTTCCTGGGAGAGCAGTCGGCGGCGGCGGGCGAGTCCGCACAATATGTACAGCGGCAGCGACAGCACTTCCAGCGCGATGAACATGGTCAGCAAGTCATTGGCGGCCGGGAAGATCATCATGCCGGCGATGGCGAACATCGTCAGCGGGAACACCTCGGTCTGTACCACCCCAGCTCTGGTGGCCAGCTTCTCGGCGACACTGCCCGCGACGGCCGCAGCCTGCGGGGTGAAGGCGTCCAATCCGGTTGATTCACTGGCAGATTCAGCTGTATCAGGGTCACCGGCCGCTTGGATTCGGCGTTCGGCGATCAGCAGGATCCCGAGCACACCGATCAGCAGGATGGTGCCCTGCAGGAACAGTGCGGGCGGGTCGACGGCGATGGCACCCAGCACCGCGACCTGGCCCAGCGAACCGTGCAGTCCCAGCGCCAGCACCACGACCGCGGCGAAGGCGGCCGCCAGACCGCCAATGCTCAGGACGAGCTGCGCACGGTAGCGGGCCGTACGGGGCAGAAATGCCTCGACGAGCACGCCAGCGACGGCCACTCCGAACACGATCAGCATCGGGGAGAGCTGCACGTATTCGACACTCGGTGCGGGGAGACTCATTTCACCGGTCCTTCCGCCATCCGGGGAGCCGGGTCCTGTTGATTGATGGTGGTCAGCGTGTGCTCGACGGCGGGGTTGATGATGTCCAGTGCGGGTTTGGGGTAGACGCCGAGGATGAGTAGTAGGGCGATCAGGGGTGCGACGACGGCGATTTCTCGTGGGCGCAGGTCACGTACTGTTTCGGTGCCGTCGGTGACGGGGCCGGCCATCATGCGTTGGTAGAGCCAGAGGATGTAGATCGCGGACAGGACAAGAGCGCCGGAGGCGATGACGGCGAAGGCCGGGTAGCGGGTGAATGTGCCGATCAGGACTAGGAATTCGCTGATGAACGGGGCCAGCCCGGGGAGCGACAAGGTGGCAAGTCCGGACACCAGGAAGGTCCCTGCCAGGATGGGGGCGACTTTTTGGACTCCGCCGTAGGCGGCGATGAGGCGGGTGCCGCGTTGGGAGACCAGGAAGCCGGCGATCAGGAACAGCGCGGCAGTGGAGATGCCGTGGTTGACCATGTAGAGGGTGGAGCCGGATTGGCCCTGGCTGGTCATGACGAAGATGCCCAGGATGATGAAGCCGAAGTGGCTGATGGAGGTGTAGGCGATCAGCCGCATCACGTCGGTCTGCCCGATCGCCAGGATGGCCCCGTAGATGATGCCGATGACGGCGAGGGTGATGATGAAGGGGCGGAACAGGGTTGAGGCGTCGGGGAACAGTTGCAGGCAGTAGCGCAGCATGCCGAAGGTGCCGACCTTGTCGACGACGGCCATCATCAGCACCGCGGTCGCGGGCGTAGCTTCGACGGCGGCGTCCGGTAGCCATCGGTGGAACGGCCATAGCGGTGCCTTGACCGCGAAGGCGAACATGAACCCGAGGAACAGGGCGTTCATGATGGCCGGGTTGACCCCCAGTTCGCCGCTGGACACTGCCCCGACGATCGCCCGGAAATCGAATGTTCCGGCGTCGAATACGTCGCTGTTGGCGGTCACCACGTACAAGCCGACGACCGCCGCCAGCATGATCAGGCCGCCGATCAAGTTGTACAACAGGAACTTCACCGCGGCTTTAGATCGACCCGGCCCACCAAATCCGCCGATCAGGAAGTACATCGGGATCAGCATGGCCTCGAAGAATACGTAGAACAACAGCACGTCGAGCGCGACCAGCGAGATCAGCACCATGCCTTCGACGGCAAGAGTGAGCGCGACGTAGCTGTGTTCGGAGCGGCCGGCCAACCCGGTCTGGTCGCGGGCGTCATGCCAGCCGGCCAACAGCAGGACCGGTACCAGCACGGCAGTCAGGACCACCAAGGCCAGCGCGATACCGTCCACCCCGAGGATGTAGCCGGTGCCGAAGGACGGAATCCACGGGTGATCCTCGACGAACTGGTACTGGTCGCCACCGGGGCGGAACTGCACCGCCAACATGATCGCGATCACCAAGACCACCAACGATAAGGCGATCCCCGCGTACTTGGCGAATTGCTTTGCCCCCGAGGGCAGCAGGATGATGACGACGGCACCGAGCATGGGGACGGCCCATAAAACGGTCAACCAGGGGAAGCCGGTCACCACACCCTCACCACCAGAATTCCGGCGACCACCAGGGCGGCGCCACCGAGCATGGACAGGGCATAGGACCGGGCGAAGCCGGTCTGGAGATGACGCAAGCCATCCGAGGACCGGCTCACCAGCGTGGCGAGTCCGGTGGCCACCCCGTCCACACCCTTATCGTCCACCAGCACAAGATCTTTGGTAACCACCTGCCCGGACCGCATGAACGCGGCCTCGTTGAAGGCGTCGCCGTAGAGATCTCGCCGGGCCGCGACGGTCAGCGCGGAGACATCCTCCGGCGCTATCTCCAGGACCGGTCGGGTGGCGTACATGCGGTAGGCGATGGCGACGCCGGTGGCGACAACAGCCAGGGTGACGGTGGTGATTACCCAGATCGGGGTGGTGTGTTCGGCCTCGGGCACGGCGCCGACGACCGGTGCCAGCCAGTGTTCCAGGGTGCCGCCGATGGCCAGGAGCGCGCCGGCGCCGACGGAGCCAATCGCGAGGACGACCATGGGGGCGGTCATCGAGACTGGTGATTCATGGGGATGAGTATCTGGTTTCCAGCGTTTCTGGCCGAAGAACGTCAAGAGCATGACCCGGGTCATGTAGAACGCGGTGATCCCGGCACCGAGCAGTGCCGCGCCACCGAGCAGCCAGCCCTTGATACCGCCTGCCGCGAAGGCGGTCTCGATGATGGCGTCTTTGGAGAAGAACCCGGCGAACGGTGGTACCCCGATGATGGCCAGATAGCCCAGCCCGAACGTGACGAACGTGATCGGCATCAGTGTGCGCAGGCCGCCGTAGCGGCGCATATCGGTCTCCTCGTTCATGGCGTGCATGACCGATCCGGCACCCAGGAACAGCCCGGCTTTGAAGAAACCGTGGGTCAGCAGGTGCATGATCGCCACCGCGTACCCGGCCGGACCCAAGCCGGCGGCCAGGACCATGTAACCGATCTGGGACATGGTGGAGGCGGCCAACGCTTTTTTGATGTCATCTTTCGCGCAGCCGATCACAGCCCCGAACAACAGGGTGACCGCGCCGACAGTCACCACCGCTAGTTGGGCGTGCGGGGCCAGATCAAAGACCGGCCCGGACCGGACGATCAGGTACACCCCGGCGGTGACCATGGTCGCGGCATGGATCAACGCACTGACGGGGGTGGGGCCTTCCATGGCATCACCAAGCCAGGACTGCAACGGCACCTGGGCGGACTTCCCACACGCCGCCAACAGCAGCAGCAGACCGATGGCGTTGAGGGTGGCCGAGCTTTGTGCGGGGGCAGCCCCGAATACCGCGGCGTAGGAGATGGAGCCGATCTGGGCGAACATGACCATCAGGGCAATGGCCAGGCCGATATCGCCGACCCGGTTGACGATGAACGCTTTTTTCGCCGCGGCAGCCGCGGAGGGTTTGGCCGACCAGAACCCGATCAGCAGATAGGACGCCAACCCGACCCCTTCCCACCCGACGTAGAGCCCGAGATAGTTGTCGGCCAGGACCAGCAGCAGCATGGCGGCGACGAAGAGGTTCAGGTAGGCGAAAAACCTTCTGCGGTCGGGGTCCTCTTTCATGTAGCCGATGGAGTACAGGTGGATCAGGGATCCGACCCCGGTGATCAGCAACACGAAACACACGCTCAGCGCGTCGAGTTGGAGCCCGAAATCGACGTGCAGGGCAGCGACCGGTACCCAGGAAAACAGTGTCTCGCCGATGACCCGGTCGTCGGGGACCCGGTGCAGCAGGTCGATGAATTGCACGACGGCCCAGGCGAACGCGGCGATGACGGTCGCGCAGGCCAGCAGGTGGCCCCAGGTGTCGGTTCTGCGCCCACCCAACAACAACACCGCAGCACCGATCAAGGGCAGCAGGATCAGCCAGAGCACAGTCATGATCGCCCCTAGCCTTTGAGGAGGTGGGCGTCGTCGACGTCGGCGGTGCGCCGGCTGCGGTAGATGGTCATGATGATCGCCAACCCGACCACCACTTCACAGGCGGCGACGACCATGGTGAAAAATGCCACCACCTGCCCATCAAGGTGGCCATGCATGCGCGAGAACGTCACGAACGCCAAATTGCAGGCATTGAGCATCAACTCCACACACATGAACATCACAATCGCGTTATGCCGCAACAACACCCCCGCCGCACCAACCGTGAACAACAACGCCGACAAATACAGATAGTTATCCGGATTCACGGGTGCCCATTTCTTTCTGGGGTCCGCTCGACCTCACGCTGGACCAGGATGCTGCTGACGGAGATGTCCGCATCTGAGCCGTCGGGGAGTCGCGCCGGGATGTCGACGGCGTTGTGCCGGGCGTAGACACCGGAACTCGCCCAGGTGGTGGGGTGGCCGCCGCCGGGTCGGAAGCGTTCCTCGGCCTGTTCGCGTTGGGTCTTGCGCCGCTCGATACGTTCGCGGTGTGCCAGCACCATCGCCCCCAGGGCCGCGGTGATCAGCAGCGCACTGGTCAACTCGAACGCCCACAAATACTTCGTGAAGATCAGCACCGCCAACCCCTGAACGTTGCCGCCGGCATTGGCGTCCGCGAGACCGGTGAAGTCTCCCGTCGCAGCGGTTCCGATACCAGCGATCAGCAAGATGCCGAAGCCGACCCCGACGACCAGGGCCGCAATGCGTTGTCCACGAATCGTTTCCACCAGTGATTCTGAGGAGTCGACACCGATCAACATGAGCACGAACAGGAACAACATCATCACCGCGCCGGTGTAGACCACCACCTGCACCACCCCGAGGAACAGCGCATCCTGCGCGACGTATAGGGCGGCCAGGCTGATCATCGTGGTGGCCAGGAACATCGCCGAGTACACCGCCTTGGGGGCGGCGACCACCCCGATGGCGCCTGCCAGTGCGATCACTGCCAGCACCCAGAAGGCGACGGCTTCGGTGGTGGAGGTCACTGCAAGGCCTCCTTGGCCTGCTGTTCCAGCAGACCGCCGGGCCCGATGATGTTGCCGCGGTAATAGTCCTCGTCGGTGCTGCCTGCGGCCATCGCGTGCGGCGGGGGTTGTGCACCGGGCGGCAGTGGGGCGAGCAGTTTGTCCTTGCCGTAGATCAGATCGGAGCGGTTGTCATCGGCCATCTCGTAATCGTTGGTCATGGTCAGCGCGCGGGTGGGGCAGGCCTCGATGCACAGGCCGCAGCCGATACAGCGCAGATAGTTGATCTGATACACCCGGCCGTAACGCTCACCGGGTGAAAAGCGTTCACCCTCGGCATTATCGGCACCCTCGACGTAGATCGCATCGGCCGGACAGGCCCACGCGCACAACTCACAGCCGATGCACTTCTCCAACCCGTCGGCATACCGGTTGAGCTGATGACGACCGTGATAACGGGGCGCCGTCGGCTCTTTGTGATCCGGATACTGTTCGGTCATCGGCTTTTTGAACATCGTGGAGAACGTCACGCCGAAGCCCGCCAGGCCGTCCAAGAATTTCGGTCTAGACACCTGTCTTCTCCTTGCGCATCATCGGCTGCCCGGGCAGCGGGGGGATCGGGAAGGCGTTCGCGTCCGGTGGAGGTGGCGGCGGGATGGCGTCGCGAACCCGGTTGCGCCTGCGCCTGTTCCACAGCAGCCCCAGGCCGATCACGGCCACCAGGAATGCGATGTTGATGACGGCGGTCACCCACGCAGCCGACCCGTAGGAACGCAGTGTGTGGGTGATGGCGACGATCATGATCCAGGCCAGTGACAGGGGGATGAGGATCTTCCAGCCGATCGCCATGAACTGGTCGTAGCGCAGCCGGGGCAGGGTGCCGCGCAGCCAGATGAACAGGAACAGGAAGCCCCAGACCTTGGCGGTGAACCACAGCAGCGGCCACCACCCGGTGTTCGCTCCATCCCACAGGCTGATCGGCCACGGCGCCTGCCAGCCGCCCAGGAATAGTGTCGTCGCCAGCGCCGAAACCGTGGTCATGTTGACGTATTCGGCCAGCATAAACATGGCGAACTTCAGTGACGAGTATTCGGTGTGGAAGCCGCCGACCAGTTCGCCCTCGGCTTCGGGCAGATCGAAAGGCGCCCGGTTGGTTTCACCGACCATTGAGGTGACGTACACCAAAAAGGATGGCAGCAGCAGGAACACATACCAGGTGTGGGTCTGGGCGGCAACGATTCCCGAGGTCGACATGGTGCCCGCATACAAGAAGACCGCGGCGAACGACAGTGCCATCGCGATCTCGTAGGACACCACCTGTGCACTGGAGCGCAATCCACCCAGCAGCGGATACGTCGAGCCCGATGCCCAACCGGCCAACACGATCCCGTACACCCCGACCGAGGTGACCGCCAGCACGTAGAGCACCGCGACGGCCAGGTCCGTCAGTTGCAGCGGGGTGCGGTGGCTGAACACCGATACGGCGGGCCCCATCGGGATGACCGCAAACGCCATGAACGCTGGGATCACCGCGATGATGGGGGCCATCAAATAGATGGGTTTGTCCACCCCGGCGGGGACCAATCCCTCTTTGAGGGCCAGTTTCACGCCATCGGCCAGTGATTGGAGGAGGCCGTTCGGCCCGACTCGGTTGGGCCCGAAACGCATCTGCATGCGGCCCAACACTTTGCGTTCCACCAGAATCGCCACCAGGACGGTCAACAGCAGGAAGACGAAGATGCCCAGTGCCTTGGCCAGGATCAGCCACCACGGGTCGTGGCCGAATAGTGACAGATCCGGATGCGTCATGAGATGCCTCCCCGCTCGATCCGAACGACCGCACCCGCCGTCACCGCGAGCTGTGCGTACACCGCACTGCCCGGTGAATTCATCGGCAACCAGACGACGCGATCGGGCATCTCCGTGATCTCCACCGGAAGGGTGACCGAACCGCGCTCAGTACTGCTGGTGACGAGATCACCAGCTGCCAAACCAATTTCGCCTGCAGTACCAGCCGAGCACCGGGCCACCGGTGGGCGCGCGGTCCCCGCAAGGTGTGGTTCGCCATCTTGGAGTCGGCCCGCATCCAACAGCATTCGCCACGTGGCCAGCACCGCCTCACCCGGCCCCGGTGCGGGCGCGGCGGCGGGGGTGGTCACCGGGGAGGGCGCCGCGGCGCCGCCCCACCAGCCGAGCCGGGCCAGCTCTTCGGCTGCCGCCGCCGGTGAACTCAAGGCGAGGTCCACACCGACTTCGTCGGCCAGGGTCTGTAGTACCCGCACATCGGGGGTGGCATTGCTGGCCAGGGCGGGGGCGAAGGGTCGCAACCGGCCTTCCCAGTTCAGGAACGAACCGGCCTTCTCGGCGACGGGCGCGATGGGGAAGACGACGTCGGCACGTTCGGTCACCGCGCTTTCCCGTAGTTCGAGGCTGACGACGAAGGGCGCGGCCTCGATGGCCGCCAGCGCGGCGGCGGGATCGGGGAGATCGTTGGGGTCGACGCCACCGATGACCAGTGCGCGCAACTCACCACCGGCCGCGGCGGCCAAGATGGCGGTGGTGTCGCGACCGGGTTGGGCGGGCAGTGCGGTGGTATTCCATGCTGCCGCAACCTGTTTGCGTGCCTGGTCGTCGCTGACGGGGCGCCCGCCGGGCAGTAGATTGGGCAGACAACCGGCCACCACCGCGCCGGGCTCGCCGGCACGCCGGGGTATCCAGGCCAGCCGGGCACCTGTGGTCGCCGCCAGCCGAGCCGCCGCCGTCAGTGCTCCAGCATTGCTGGCCAGGCGCTCGCCGACCAGGATGATGGCGCCCGGTTGACCCAGCAGTGCATCGTCGGCCAGGCCGTCCAGCGCTGCGGCCTCCCCACCGGGTGCGGTCATCACCAGGCGCCCATTCATCTTCGTCAGTGCGCGGGTGGCGAACGGGGCGACCGAAAGGACCTGCATACCGGTGCGCCTGGCGGCCTTGCGCAGCCGCAGGAATACGATGGGTGACTCCTCTTCGGGTTCGAATCCGGCCAGCACGACCACCGGTGCGGTTTCGAGATCGGCGTATGTCACCGTCATCGGTCGGCCGGCGATGTGTGCGGCCAGAAATTCGGCTTCCTCTGCGGAGTGACCTCGGGCCCGCATATCGATATCGTTGGTGCCCAACACTATTCGGGCGAACTTGCTGTAGGCGTAGGCGTCTTCGAGCGTGACCCGGCCGCCGACCAGGACACCGGCGCTACCTGCGGCAGCGGCCAGTCCGGCAGCCGCCACCCCGATGGCTTCTGACCATGACGCCGAGCGCAACGTCCCGTCATCGTCACGCACCAGCGGAGTGGTGATCCGATCGCCGATCCTTGTGTAGGTGAAGGCCCAGCGACCCTTATCGCAGTTCCACTCCTCGTTGACCGCTGGGTCGTCCCCGGCGAGGCGGCGCAGCACCGTTCCGCGGCGATGATCGGTGCGCTGGGCACATCCGGATGCGCAGTGCTCGCAGACGCTGGGGCTGGAGACCAGGTCGAAGGGGCGTGCCCGGAACCGGTACGCCGTGCCCGTCAACGCCCCGACGGGGCAGATCTGCACGGTGTTGCCGGAGAAGTACGAGTCGAACGGCTGCCCGGCGGCGATCCCGACCTGTTGCAGCGCACCACGTTCCAGCAGTTCGATGAAAGGGTCGCCGGCGATCTGGTTGGAGAACCGGGTGCAGCGCGCGCACAGCACACAACGCTCGCGGTCCAGCAGCACCTGTGCCGACAGGTTGATCGGTTTGGGGAAGGTGCGCTTGATATCTTCGAATCGCGTCTCGACCCGACCGTTGGACATCGCCTGGTTCTGCAGTGGGCACTCACCGCCCTTATCGCAGACCGGGCAATCCAGCGGGTGGTTGATCAGCAGCAGCTCCATCACCCCGTGCTGCGCCTTATCGGCGGATGCCGAGGTGTGCTGGGTGTGCACGACCATATCCGGGGTGCACGTGATGGTGCAGGACGCCATCGGCTTGCGCTGGCCCTCCACCTCGACCAGGCACTGTCGACAGGCGCCCACCGGTTCGAGCAGCGGATGATCGCAGAACCGCGGAATCTGCACGCCGATCAGTTCGGCGGCCCGAATCACTAACGTGCCCTTGGGAACACTGAGCTGATGATCGTCGATGGTGAGGTTGACCATCTCGACGCCGGCCATGCTCGTGGTCTTGTCTTCCGCGGTGGTCACGCCACCCCACTTTCTTCGCCGAGCAGACGCAAAACGCCCTCGACACGCCGACGGACAGGGGACGTATGCGTCTGCTCGCGGGAAAAAGGTGACATCAGACCCGCACCTCCTCGGGTGCTGTGAGCATCGAGGCGTGCGGATCGAACGGGCAGCCGCCATCAAGATGAGCGACATATTCGTCGCGGAAGAACTTGATCGACGAGATGATGGGGGAGGCGGCGCCATCGCCCAACGCGCAGAACGATTTCCCGAAGATGGTGTCGGCGATATCGAGGAGTTTGCCGATATCGGCCTCGGTTCCACGACCCGTTTCCAGCCGCTCATAGATCTGAGCCAGCCAGTAGGTGCCTTCGCGGCAGGGTGTGCACTTACCGCACGATTCGTGGGCGTAGAACTGGGTCCAGCGTCGCACGGCCCGCACCACGCAGGTCGTCTCGTCGAAGATCTGCAATGCCTTGGTACCCAGCATCGAGCCCACCGATGCCATACCTTCGTAATCCAGTGGCACATCGAGGTGTTCAGCGGTCAACAGCGGTGTCGACGATCCACCCGGTGTCCAGAACTTCAACTCATGACCGGCCCGCACCCCGCCGGCGTAGTCCAGCAGCTCGCGCAGCGTGATCCCCAGCGGGGCCTCGTATTGGCCGGGGGTGGTGACATGACCCGACAGCGAGTACAGCGTGAAACCCGGTGATTTCTCCGAGCCCATCGACTTGAACCAGTCCACCCCGTTCACCAGGATCGGGGGCACCGAGGCGATGGACTCCACATTGTTGACCACGGTCGGACAGGCGTAGAGACCCGCCACGGCCGGGAATGGCGGCCGCAGCCGGGGTTGACCGCGGCGACCCTCCAACGAGTCCAGCAGCGCGGTCTCCTCGCCACAGATATACGCACCCGCCCCGGCGTGCACGATCAGCTCCAGGTCGAATCCCGAACCCTGGATATCGGTGCCGAGGTAGCCGGCGGCATAGGCTTCCGCGACCGCGGCCTGTAGACGCCGCAGCACCGGAACCACCTCGCCGCGCACGTAGATGAACGCGTGCCGCGCCCGGATGGCATACGCGGCGATGATCGCGCCCTCGACCAGGAAGTGCGGCGTGGTCATCATCAGCGGCATGTCTTTACAGGTGCCCGGTTCCGACTCGTCGGCATTGATCACCAGATAGTGCGGTTTGGCTGCAGCGGCCGACGGCGAACCGGCTGTTTCCTGCGGGATGAACGACCATTTAGTACCGGTGGGGAAACCCGCACCACCGCGGCCCCGCAGTCCCGAATCCTTCACCAGCGCAATGACATCGTCGGGGGTCATGCCCAGGGCCTTAGTCAGGGCCTGGTACCCGTCATGGCGAAGGTAGGTGTCCAGCGACCAGGGTTCGTCGGCATCCCAGAACCGGCTCAGTACGGGTGTCAGCGGTGTCTGTGTCTCCTGAGGCATTCAGCTCCCCGAATCCGGTTTCGCGGTGTTCGTCTCAGCGGTGTTCGTTTCGGCCGGGTCGGTTTCCGCGGTGCTGGTGTGCGCAGGCACCGTTGCCGACGGCCCCGGTGCCGGCTGGTCCTTGACCGACTCGACCGCCTCCTGTTCGACACCGTCGTCGGCGGATCCCGATGAAGTGGCCACCGCGGGGACAGGCGGTGCCGACATCTGACGTTCGTGTGCCACGCGCAGCCCGGCCAGTGTCGCGGTACCGGCGTCCTGTGAATTTTCCGGCCCTGGGGCAGCACCGCCCAACCCGGCCAGGATTCGGGCCGTCTCGGCGAAGCTGCACAGCGGTTCGCCGCGGGTCGGGGTGACGGAGGCGTCGGTCTGCAGCGCGTCGACGAGATCGCGTGCGGTGGCTGGTGTTTGGTTATCGAAGAATTCCCAGTTGACCATCACCACCGGCGCGTAGTCGCAGGCGGCGTTGCATTCGACATGTTCCAGGGTGACCGAGCCGTCCTGGGTTGTCTGCCCGGCGTGGATACCGAGGTGGTCCTCCAGCGATTCCAGGATGGCGTCGCCACCCATCACCGCGCACAGCGTGTTGGTGCAGACGCCCACCAGATACGTGCCGGTGGGGGTGCGCCGGTACATGGAGTAGAACGTGGCAACGGCCGTGACTTCGGCGGGGGACAGGGCGAGTTGTGTTGCGCAGAAGGCGATACCGGCCGCGGTCAGGTAGCCGTCTTCGGCTTGGACGAGGTGTAGTAGTGGCAGCAGGGCCGACCGTGGCTGGGGATAGCGGTTGATGATCTGCGCGGCATCGGAACTCAGGCGAGTCTCGATATCGCTGGGGTAGGCCGATGGCCCGGCGATGGGGGGCCCTGGTTCGTCGGGCCGCGGTCCCAGCGTCAGATCGATCAAGCTCATCGGTCCACCCCTCCCATCACCGGGTCGATGCTGGCGACCGCGGAGATGACGTCGGCGACCATCCCGCCTTCGCACATCGCAGCCACCGCCTGCAGATTGGTGAACGACGGGTCCCGGTAGTGCACCCGGTAGGGCCGGGTGCCGCCGTCGGAGACCATGTGCACGCCGAGTTCACCGCGCGGTGATTCGACGGCGACGTACACCTGACCGGCAGGAACCCGGAAACCCTCGGTGACCAGTTTGAAGTGGTGGATCAGCCCTTCCATGGACGTGCCCATGATCTTGGCGATGTGTTCCTGCGAGTTACCCAACCCGTCGGGGCCGAGTTTGAGATCGCCGGGCCAGGCCAGCTTCTTGTCATCGATCATCACCGGACCCGGTTCCAACCGATCCACACATTGAGCGACGATCTTGAGCGATTCCATCATCTCGTTGACCCGAATGACGTAGCGGCCGTAGCAGTCACAGCCGGTCGCGGTCATCACATCGAAGTCGTAGGTTTCGTATCCGCAGTACGGCTGGGACTTACGCAGGTCATGCGGCAATCCGGTGGAGCGCAGCACCGGTCCGGTCATGCCGAGCGCCACACAGCCGGTCAGATCGAGATAACCGATATCGACGGTGCGGGCCTTCCAGATCGAATTGTTCCTCAGCAGGTCTTCGAGCTGAGCCAGGTTGCCCGGCAACACCTTCAGCAATTCGCGGACCCGGGCGGCGCCGTCGTCGGGCAGGTCGGCGGCCACTCCGCCTGGGCGGATGTAGGCGTGGTTCATCCGCAATCCGGTAATCGCCTCGAACACCGTCAGGATCAGTTCGCGTTCCCGGAACCCGTAGAACATCGCCGACATGGCGCCCAGTTCCATCCCGCCGGTGGCCAGCGCCACCAGGTGACTGGAGATGCGGTTGAGCTCCATCAACATCACCCGGATCACCGAGGCCCGTTCGGGGATCTGGTCGGTGATTCCGAGAAGCTTCTCCACCGCAAGGCAATACGCGGTCTCGTTGAAGAACGGTGACAGATAGTCCATCCGCGTGACGAACGTGACGCCCTGCGTCCAGTTGCGGTATTCGAGGTTCTTCTCGATGCCGGTGTGTAGATAGCCGATACCGCAACGCGCTTCGGTGACGGTCTCGCCCTCGATCTCCAGGATCAGCCGCAGCACACCGTGTGTCGACGGATGCTGGGGGCCCATGTTCACCACGATGCGTTCGCCCGACGCCGCCCCCGCCTGTGCGGCCTCGACGATCTCGTGCCAGTCGGACCCGCCGAGGGTGATCACTTTTTCGTCGGTATCGGTCATCGGTACGCCCTGCGCTCGTCCGGTGGCGGAATCTTTGCGCCGTGGTATTCCACCGGCACGCCACCCAGCGGATAGTCCTTGCGTTGTGGGTGGCCCACCCAGTCATCGGGCATCTCGATCCGGGTCAGCCCTGGATGCCCGTCGAAGATGATGCCGAAGAAGTCGAAGGTCTCGCGCTCATGCCAATCAGTGGTGGGGTACACCGAAAACAGTGACGGCACATGTGAATCGGAATCCGGGCAAGTCGTTTCCACTTGGATGCGTCGATTGTGGGTGATCGACATCAGCGGATACACCGCGTGTAGCTCGCGGCCGGTGTCGTCGGGGTAGTGCACTCCCGATACCCCGCAACACAATTCGAACCGCAAGCCGTCGTCGTCGCGCAGCGCCTGCGCGACGACGGGAAGGTGAGCGCGTCGGACCTCGATGGTCAGCTGATCACGGTGCACGACGACCCGCTCGACGGCGGCGGTGAACGTTTCGGCACCGAGCACGGCGCCGAGTTGGTCCACCACCTCGTCGAAATAGCCACCGTAGGGCCGCGGTGAACTTTCCTGAAGACTGATTTCCCGCACCAAACGGCCATAGCCCGAGGTGTCACCGCTGCCCTGGATGCCGAACATGCCGTGGCGCACGCCGATCACTTCCTGCTCGTCGGTGCTCACCGCAGCAGGCCCTTCAGCTCGATGGTGGGCCTGGCGCCGAGTGCGGCCTGTTCGGCGGCCGCGACAACCTCGGTGCGATGCACGCCCAGCGGCATTTCGGCGATCTTCTCGTGCAGCTTGAGGATCGCGTTCAGCAACATCTCCGGCCGCGGCGGGCAGCCAGGCAGATAGATGTCGACCGGAACGATGTGGTCGACGCCTTGAACGATCGCGTAATTGTTGAACATGCCGCCCGACGATGCGCAGACTCCCATCGCCAGCACCCATTTCGGCTCCGCCATCTGGTCGTAAACCTGCCGGAGCACCGGTGCCATCTTCTGGGAGACCCGGCCGGCGACGATCATCAGATCGGCCTGCCGCGGGGTGGCGGAGAACCGTTCCATCCCGAATCGGGCGATATCAAATCGTGGTCCCGCGGTGGCCATCATCTCGATGGCACAGCACGCCAGCCCGAATGTCGCAGGCCACAACGAACCTTTACGGACGAATCCGGCCACTTTCTCCACTGTCGACAGCAGGATGCCGCCCGGCAGCTGCTCTTCTAGTCCCATCGTGAATCTCTCAATCCCAGTCCAGTCCGCCGCGGCGCCACACATACGCGTAGGCCACGAACACCGTCGCCATGAACAAGCCCATCTCGACCAGAGCGAATGTCCCCAGTTGGTCGAACGTCACCGCCCAGGGGTAGAGGAAGACGATCTCGATATCGAAGACGATGAACAACATCGCCGTCAGGTAGAACTTGATCGGGAACCGGCCCATCCCGACCGGCTGCACGGCGGGCTCGATACCGCATTCGTAGGCTTCCAATTTCGCGCGGTTGTAGCGACGGGGACCGATCACCAGCGCGATGCCCACCGATCCGATGGCGAACGCAGCGGCGATCGCACCGAGAACCAGGATGGGTAAGTAGAGATTCATGCCTGCTGTTCGTTCATGCTGGGCGCTCCCTCGCTTGGGCTGTCGATGTGAGCTACGACACAGCCTAGCGATCTTGTGCGCCGGCCCGGCCATTTTCGTTAGGATCGGAAAAAGATCCTGCTGAGCCCGCGTGTTGCCCGAAGTTGTAAGGGTCCCTGCGCTTTTGGAGAACTCAGGCGCTTTTCGTTGCTGTGAAGTTATGCCGGTGCGCGCAACAGGCCCACGACAGCCTCGCCGAGCCGGATGGGATCAATCGGATGGGGAACCGCGGCCTCGGCGCGTGACCAGTTGGCCAGCCAGGCATCGTCGGGCCGGCCGGTGAGCACCAGGATGGGCGGGCAGTCGGTGATTTCGTCCTTGAGCTGTTTGGCGATTCCCATCCCGCCGGCCGGGGTGGCTTCACCGTCGAGGATGGCGAGGTCGATACCGCCGGCATCCATGTGCGCGATGACCACCGGAGCGGTGGCCACCTCCAGGTAGCTCAGCTCGGGCAGTTCAGGGTGGATTCGCTTTCCCAGCGCCAACATCACCTGTTCCCGGGTGGCCGCGTTATCGCTGTAGACCAGGACACGAACGGGATCCTGCGACGATGACGGGGTGGCGGGCACTCCGGAGATGCTCACACCGGAGATACTAGGGTGACTTCCGTTCCGGCCTCAGGCATTTCACGAAGCGGTTTTGACGAAGACGAGATCGGACCGCAGCGTGACGGTGCGGGTCACCATCCCGAGCAGATTTCCGGTGACATCCCACTGCGATCTGTCGAGCGTGGTCTTGGTCGAGATGCGCACCGTCGTGGCGTCGATGACGGCGATGGTGGCAGGCAGCGGAAGCGGTTTGGTGGTCGCCTTGACGGTCAGCGTTGCGCGCAGGTCGGCGGAATCGCCTGCGCTCGGTTGCAGAGCGGTGACGACGACACTGATATCGGGGAAGCGTTCGACGTCGAAGAAATCCGGCGAGCGCAGGTGGTCATCGCGTTTGCCGATACCGGTGTTCAACGATGCGGCGCGGATATCGAGCCTGCCGAACACCGCCGCCTGCCGCGTGATCTGGCCGTCACCGCTGAACTCGGTGAACTTTCCCTTCACCGGCAGCAGGCCCCAGAACGATCGGCTGGTGAATGCGATCTGGGACCGCGCCGGGTCGAGGTTCCATACCCCCGCCGTGTCGGGATCGCTGAGCAGGGTGTTCATGCCGGTCATCGCAATCTCCTCAGTTGGTCAATGGCGTCATATCGATCGGGTCGAAATACTCGTCAATGCGGTTGATCAGGCCATTCTCGTCAATTTTGATGACTATGCAGACGCGCAGCGAAATGACCCCACCATTGGTACCGGTGGCGTGCAGGACGTGCTGCTGGACGAAACCGGCCGAGTCATCGTTGATGAACAGCTGCCGGTCGAGGACGTCGTAGTGGCGTGCGGTGGTGGTGGTGATGAACCAGTGCAACACGCGCAGGGCGCGGGCGCGATCGTTGTCGCGGCGGTCACCGGAATGCCACACCGCGATATCGTCGGCGAACAGTGCCTCGATCGACGCGGTATCGCCGTCGGTGATCGCACTGAACAGGGCATCGCCGACGCCCATGATTGTCTCGGTGCTGGTGTTCGTCATCTTCAGTGCTCCTGCCTATTCCTGCTCGTACCCGGGATGAGCGGCGGCCAGCCGATGACCGACCAGCGCACGA
The DNA here is from genome assembly GCF_965229105.1 of Mycobacterium sp. Taxonomy (GTDB): domain Bacteria; phylum Actinomycetota; class Actinomycetes; order Mycobacteriales; family Mycobacteriaceae; genus Mycobacterium. Next base: position 5,262,521 of record NZ_OZ245858.1, on the reverse strand, counting down.
AGGCACGACATCAACTCGTCGCGCTGGTCGGTTGTCAGGTTGTCCATGGCGCCGCGGCGGATCGCATCGGCGAGTTCGGTTTCATCGGCCACGCCCAGAGCCGCCAGGGCGGCGGTTACCTCGGTAGCAGGCGGTGCCAGCAGTTCGCGCTGGACCATCCGCAGGGCATTGGCGGCGACGCGGGCGTGGAAGTTGACCTGACCGGTCACGGCGTCACGCACATCTTTGTCGAGGAAGTCGGCTACCGCGGCGATCAACTCGGCGGCCGTGGGCCGGCCATGCAGGTCGGTCATGAGGCGTCCTGCAGAAGGTTGAGGAGATCCCATTCGGTTTCGCAGACCCGCCGCCCGATGGTGGCCAGTTCCACTGAGGGCGTCTGACCGGAAAGATGGCGCTGCGCCTGGTAGCGGCAGATCACCCCCCAGCGCAGAGTGGCCAGGATCAACCACCAGCGAAAGGCCGATCGGTCGATGGTGGCGCCACCGGCCTGTTCGTATGCCGTCAGAAGGTCCTCGATGCTGCCGAGGCCGCCGGCGTCGCGTTCCTTGGGTGCGCCGAAGCGCCAGGCCCTGATGCAGAACCACGCCAGGTCCTCGCAAGCCTCGCCGCCGTGTACCAATTCCCAGTCCAGGACAGCCGCCAAGCGCGAGCCGTCGACGATGACATTGCCCATCCGGAAATCACCGTGTACCAGAGACCGGCGCCCTGGTGAAACAGACACCGCCTTGTTCTTTTCCAACCAGCGAAAGGCCCACTCGAATGTCGCTGTGGTATCGCCCATTTCGTCAAGTTGGGCCCGCCATACGGCGAGCTGGTCACCGGTGTCGATATCCGCGCCGGTGGGCTCGGCGCGGTGGATGGCGGCCAGTGCACTCGCGCACTGCGCCAACAAGCTGGCGCGGCCTGCGTCGTCGAGGTTGCGCTGAATCTTTCGCACGATTGTCTCACCGCCGATCTCGTTACAGATCAGATACGGATTACCCAGTGCTGCAGGTGAATCGGAGGCAACCAGGATATCGGGCACCGGGGCGCCCTGGGCCGCGGCCAGTCGCTGGGCGTGCGCTTCCAGTTCCATGCTGGCATGCACCTCATCTCCGGCACCGGTCCGCAGAATCAGGGGCCGCGGGCCGCTATCGGTTGTCGCGGTGAAGGCCCAGGTGGTGCGGCTGGCCCCGCCGGTCAACGCGCGCAGGTTCTCGATGACCGTGTTCCCCAGCGCTGGTTTCAAAACATCGCCGAGTGCGGCGGCGAGTGCGGCGGTATCTGTACTCACTTCTGTGCGGTCCGCGAGCCGAACTTGAACATCCGCTGCGCCACCCGGCGGATCTGAATCTCCTCGGCGCCTTCGGTTATCCGATACCGGCGGTGGTGGCGGTAGATGTGTTCGAACGGTTCGTGGCGGCTGTAGCCGATCCCACCGTGCACCTGCATGGCCCGGTCGGCGGCCTCGCACACCAGCCGGTTCGCGCGGTAGTTGGCCATCGACACCTTGTCTGACACCTCCATGTGATGATCGCGATCGAGATGCCAGGCCGCGAAGTACACCAGCAGCCGGACCATCTGGGCTTCGGTCTGCAATTCGACCAGCGGCCACTGGATGGCCTGATTGGTCGACAGGGGCTTACCGAATACCACCCGCTCGCCGGCGTACTGCGCGGCGCGGTCGATACAGTACTGCGCGGCGCCCAGACTGCTGGCTGCCTGCCGAATTCTGTTCTCGTGCAGAAAGGTCTGCCCTACTTCGAGACCGTGGTCGACCTCACCGAGCACCGCGTCCGACGGTACCCGTACGTCGTGCAGTTCCACCTCGGCGTGATCGCTGGGCATGTTGAACGTCCACCAGTAATAGGGCACCTCGAAACCGGGGGTATCGGTGGGCACCAGGAATGCGGTGATCCCGGTAGCGGAGCCGGCCTGGCCCGAGGTTCTGGCGAACACCAGGTCGTGGGTGGCGCGATGCACCCCGGTGTTCCACCGTTTGGCGCCGTTGATCACCCACCCGTCTCCGTCGGTGACCGCTGTGGTCTCCATCCAGGTGGCGTCGGAGCCGTGACCCGGCTCGGTCAGGCCGAAGGCCATCGAGCGCTCACCGGTCAGCAGGGCTTCACCCCACTCCTTCTTCTGCGCTTCGGTGCCGAACCGGTCCATCATGATCACTTGCGGGAAATTGCCGACGATCGACGATTCGTCCTGCAGATCGTTGTGCAGGCCGAGACCTCGGTGCGCGAGGTGTTCGCGGATGACGGCCATATCCAGGTTGCTACCGTCGCGGCCGCCGAACCTCGAGGGCAGGCCGTAGCGCAACCACCCGGCTTTATCGGCCCGCCTGCGCATTTCGTCGAGGAGATCCTCCCAGGCCCGCTGTGGGATCCCGCCGTTCTCCAGATCGGTCCTGGCGAACTCGCGGCGCCGGTCGAAATACTGCATGTTCTCGCGTTCCAGCGGTTTGATCTCGGCCTCGATGAACGCATCCATCTCGGCGAGCAGTCCCGGGAGGTGTTCCGGCAGGGTGAAATCCACGATGATGTTTCCCTTTGTCAGACGAGCGGACTAACGGCCGTAGAGCGTTTTCTTCCAAATCGTTGCCAGTGTGCGGACGGCGTCCTCGTCGGTGGTGTGCACGCCGAGGGCAGCGGCATCCGGCCGCAGGTACACCGTAGTGAACTGCTCGAACAGCAGCGCAATGGCCAGGGCGACGTGGTCGGGATCGAGGTCTGCCCCGTAGCCCTGATCCCTGGCTCGGAGCACCGATGCCCGCACGATGTCCATGCCGAATCGGCGGAAGTCGTTCTGCACCGCGGCGAAGCGAGGTTGAGTGGCGCCCAGTTGTGCCACGGCCACCATGATCCCGACGTGCTGCTTGAAAATGTTCCAGTAACCGGTCACGACGGAGGTGAAATACTCTGTGTTATCGGGTGATTCGGTTGGCTGCACGACGATGCTGGATAGAAAATTGTGCAGAAAGGATTCCGCCAGGTCGGCCAGCAGATCCTCTTTGTCATCGAAGTACCGGTAGAACACCGCGGGTGACTTGCCGGCTGCCGAGGTGATATCCGCCAGGGTGGTGCCGTGGAAACCGCGTTCGGCGAACAACGTGTGGGCGGCCAGTTCAATGGCCTCCCTGGTTTGCCTGCCCTTGGCGGTCCGGTCCCGCACCCGCTCCGGTACTTCTTGGCGGGCCATGGCTCAGCGGCCCTGGATACGGTCGCCGGCGCGTAACAAGGCGCTGGGCAGATCGTGGCCGATCAGCCGCTGGGCCAGCGCCGCCGCGGCGATCGCGGCGTCCAGGTCGACATCGACGGCGATATCGCTGTCGCGGAGTAGATACACCAGATCCTCGGTGGCGATATTGCCGCTGGCCCCCGGCGCGAACGGGCAACCGCCCAACCCGCCGATCGATGCGTCCAGTCGGCTCACACCCGCGCTGACCGCCGCGTACGCACAGGCCAGTCCGGCCCCCCTGGTGTTGTGGAAATGCGCGCCCAGCGGGGTGTCGCCGATCAGCGGGATCACCTGCGCAATCAGCGAACTCACCCGTCGCGGCGTTGCCGTGCCGATGGTATCGGCGATCGCCAGCCGGTCCGCACCCGCGTCCTGCGCTGCGGTGATCACGTCGAGCACCCGCTGCGCAGGTGTCGGCCCGTCGAAGGGGCAGTCCCAGGCGGTGGCGACGATGACCTCGACGCTCACGTCGCTGTCGTGGGCGATGGCGACGATCTCGGCGATCTGGGCGGTGGCGTCGGCGGTGCCGCGGCCGACGTTGGCGTGGCTGTGCGCGTCGGCGGCCGACACGACGTACTCGATGGCGCCAAGACCCGCCGCGATGGCCCGCCTTGCTCCGTTGGGGCTGGCGACCAGCGCGGAGAACTCGACCGTGTCGAACCGTTGGAGTTCAGCGGCGAACTCGGCGGCATCGGCCAGGGCGGGCACCTTCGACGGCGATACGAACGCAGTGGCCTCGACCTCACGAACTCCGGTGGCGACAATCGCTTCGAGCAATGCGAGCTTGTCGGCCAACGGGATCGGCGCCTCGATCTGCAATCCGTCGCGCAGCGCAACTTCGCGGATCGTGACGTGGGTGGGTAGGTCGCTGGTCATATCACCCCTTCATCGCGCAGCGCGTCGAGTTCCTCAGACGCAATACCGAGCAGGCGTGAGTAGATATCGTCATTGTGCTGACCGGGGCGCGCCGATCCGGCGTAGCGGATGGTGCCCGGCGACTCCGAGAGCACCGGCACGACGCCGGGGCCTTTGACGTTGCGCCCTACCCGCTCATCCCAGTGGTCGGCGATCATGCCGCGCGCCAACATCTGTGGGTCGGTCACCACTTCGGCGACGGTGTTGATGGGGCCGCTGATCACTCCGGCCGCTGACAGGGTGGCAATGATGTCATCGGGTGAGCGTTGCGCCGCCCAGTCGGCGATGATCTTGTCGATCTCGTCCTGATTGCGCCCGCGGGCAACATGATTGACGAATCTCTCGTCGGTTGCGAGTTCGGGCTGACCCATCGCGGCGCAGAGACGACGGAACACGGTGTCCTGATTGGCCGCGATCACCACCCAGCTCCCGTCGGCGGTCGGATAGATATTCGATGGTGCGATGCCGTCCAGTCGGGTGCCGGACGGGCCGCGCACCACACCGCCGATGTCGTAGTCGGGGATCGTGGACTCTTGCACCGCCAGACAGGCTTCGGTCAGAGCGGCATCGACGATCTGGCCCTCGCCGGTGACGGTGCGTCGGTACAGCGCGGCGAGCGCGCCCTGTGCGGCGAACATGCCTGCGAGACTGTCGCCGAGCGATAGAGCCAGCCGCGGGGGAGGGCCGCCGGGGAAACCGTTCATATGGCGAAGCCCGCTGGCAGCTTCGGCCACCGACGCATACCCGGCCTTGTGCGCGTCGGGACCGGTTTGTCCGTAACCCGATACCCGCACCAGGATGATGCCCCGATTACGTTCGCGCAGAACGTCATAACCGAGATTCCACTTTTCCAAGGTGCCCGGTCGGAAGTTCTCCACGATGATGTCGGAGCGCTGCACCAGATCCAGGAATAGCTCACGGCCGCGGTCGGTGCGCAGATCGAGAGTGACAGCTTTCTTGTTCCTGGCGTGCACGGTCCAGAAGAAATGGTGTCCGTCGAGCTCGGCCTGCCCCCAGGTCCGCAGTGGGTCCGGGACCTTCGGCGGCTCGATCTTGATCACCTCGGCGCCCATATCACCGAGCAGTCGACCAGCGAACGGTCCCGAGATCAGCGTGCCGACCTCAATGACCCGGATGCCGTCGAGGGCACCGGTGGTCATGCGGACATCCCCGAGAACCCGTGCCGCTGCAGCCAATCCGTGCACACCCCAACCGCCTGGCGCAGGGTGTCGCGCTGGTCGGGACCCGAGTAGTAATGGTTGGCGCCGGGAATTTCGTGCATCTCCTTGTCCGGATGTCCGATGGCCTGGAACAGCCGACGGGTATGGCTCGGCGTACAGGCGTCATCGGCCAGATTACCGATCACCAGGGTGGGCACCGCGATATCGGGTCCGCATTCCACGGCGTCGCCGCGGGCATCGTCGTAACTCCACTGCGACAGCCAGCTGCGCAGCGTGCAGAACCGGGCCAGACCGACGGGGGAGTTGTTCACCACCTGTGGGTCACCCAGATAGCAGGTGCCTGGGGCACGGTCGTTCGGATCGACCGTCGGGTCCAGCCAGCGCGGGTCGGCCATCGTGCCGTGCACGACGAACCCGAACTCGTCCTCAGGCCGTCCGCTTGCTTTCAGCTCCGCCAATTTCTCCCAGACCCATCCGGTGATCCGCCGGTTGCGGGCGATCTGCGCGTCTCGGTAGGTGGTGAGGAACTGGTCGCTGTACGGCGGCTGGTTCGGGTTGGTCGGGTTGTAGAGGTCCAGTTCCGGATCCCGCTTGGTGGGGTCGGTTTCATCGAGGATCGAGGCGTCCAGCCATTCGGTCATGGTGCCGTGGCGGCTGATATGCGCGGCCAGCAACATGATGCCGTCGGCCGGGATGAGCCCGAGTGTGGTCAGGTCCGGCCCATCTCCGGAGGGGCTGGCGGTGACGGTGGGGTGCTGAGCCTGCTGCTGATAGAACACCGACAGCGACCCGCCGCCACTCCACCCGGCCAGCACCACACGGGAGTAGCCCAGGCGGGTCTTGGCATCCTTGATGCATTCACCGAGGTCCTCGACGACCTTTTCCATCAGCAGCGCCGAGTCAGTGCCCCGGAACCGACTGTTGCAGTAGATGACGTGGTGACCGGCACGGGCGAGTGCGTTGATCATCGGCAGGTACGCGCCACCGCCGATCGGGTGCATGAACACCAGCACGGTATCGGATGGTTGGTCCTTCGGCTTGAGTAGGTAACTCTCCAGCACCACGAGCTCGGCGACGCCGCCGTAGACATCGCGAACAGACGAAGTGTTCTGGTAGGCAACCAGATACGGGATGCGATCGTAGGCGTGCCGCACGGGCGCTTCGGGAGCGCTCATCAGTACCCTCTCTTCTTCGCGCAAGCGCTCATCAGTGCTGTCTCTTCTTCGCGCAAGCGCTCATCAGTGCTGTCCCAGGTCGTTGGCCAGCACCTCAGGCGACGGGGTCAGCCGCTTGCGGGTGTCCACTGCAATCACCTGCCAGTCGACCTTGGTGAATTCGTCGAATTTGCGCCTGGCCCGTTCGCGCGCCTTCTCGGGGGCGCCGTGGTGTACGCCCTGCGGTGCGTGCGAGATCAGCCCCGGGGGCATTGCGATGCCGTAGAGCGAGCCGCCATGGAAGAACGCGATCTCATCGAAGTCGACATTGCGGTGATACCAGGGGGTGCGCTCCGTGCCCGCCGCCCCTTCGGCGGGTTTGGGCAGGAAGTTCATCACGTACACGCCGGTGGCCTGCATGAACAGATGCACTGTCGGCGGCAGGTGCACGGTGTCGGAGGTGATCACGTTGTAATCGGCGATATTGAAGGTGAAGGCGAAATTGTCCCCGCGCCATCCCTCGACATCGAGCGGATTATGTTGGTAATAAAGAGTTGTCGTGCCAACACCATCGACAGGGGTATGGATCAGGCGCACCTCATACTCGCCGTTTATCTGCGGACCATCGCCTGTTTCCATCGGCACCGGTTCGGGAATTGTGGCCTGTGAAGGGTCGAACGGGAAGTGTCGGCCGAGCTGACCCGGCGGCGGAACGCGGAACTCGTCGGTGGCCTCGATCATCAGCAGTGTGGTAGCCGGCCCCGGACCTGGATCGGGAACTTGCCGCCAGGTGCAGGCTTTCGGTAGATAGACCCAATCGCCTGCGGTGTAACGCAGCGGCCCGAACTCGGTCTGTAGCTCTCCGGAGCCGGCGTGCACGAAGCACAGCAGGTCGCCGTCGATATGGCGGACGAGAAACGGCATCTCTTCGGCGCGTCGTGAGAGGTAGATGCGACAATCCTCGTTGGAGAACAACAGCATCGGGCTGCCCGCGGCGTCGGTCGCATCACCCGGCTTCAGCTCCGAGGACAGCACATCCAACGGCCGCAGCGGGCCGACTGAACGATATGCGGTGGGGTCGTGCCGCCGATACATGTTCGCCGTGCGGCCGGTGAATCCGCCGCGGCCGAGCTCATCGTCTTTGAGTCCGTCCAGGTCGGCGTGGAGCCGCCTCGGCGTTTTGCCTTTGCGCAGGTGGACGAAGGATTCCATCGTTGGCTCCCTGAGGTGAAGGACGGAGATGACACAAAAACTGAAGGTGACATTACTTTTATTTTTCTACACCATCAAGGCTTTGGCCGACTAGGGCGATCGCCCCGCCACTTTCGGCCGATGTTTAGCACTGGCCGCCAGCGGTATCCGACGGGGACGGATGGACAGTGATTGGTTGCATCAGGTCTGTTCCAAGGCAACGGTCGGGCAACCGCTTGCGTTGAGCACACAGCGTGGGGCCCGCCGTTGCCGCTTTCGCGTCGGCAGAGTCGGCTTCATGGCCATCGATGTCGGATTCCGACGTAAAATCCCTGTGCGGCAATGGTTGTCGATGGTCCTGCGATACAGGACAACGACCGGATTGATCCGTGCTGGAACCGTCGAAACGACCCGGGGCGTATTCGCCCCGGGTCGTTTCATGGCCATCGAGAATTTGATGTAACGCCAAGCGTCAGAGCAACATTGAGCTAGGCGGCGATGACTCCAGACAAGGCCTCGTCAAGAGTGGGGTACATGGTGATGATGTCTGTGATCCCGACGAGCGTAAGGGGTCGCGCGGTCACCGGTCCGTCAGCGACGACGATCATGCTGGTTTCGCTGCCGGCCCGGAAATGAGCGGCCACCAACACGTTCATCCCATGGGACGCAAGGAAAGTCACGTCTGAGAGGTCAACGACCAGGCATTCTGGGTGCTGGCCGAGCGCAGCATCGACGGCGTCCTGCAACCGGCTCGCCGTCAGCATATCGAGTACTCCGGTGACAGACAGGACCACAGCGGAGCCGGTCTGGGATTCGGTGACGACGCAATCGCAGGAAGCGGGAAGATCGTGAGATAGCGAAAGATTTAGCATGGGTCCTCGCAGGAGTTCAGCCGGAAGCGCGGAAGCGACTCACGGGGCTTATGGGCTGAACCTGGCAAGATTGGCGCTGAAACCCAGCATAGCTGGCGTTGGGCCCGCTGTCACGGTGCCGGAGGTCTCACACCGCGGCGGACAGGCTGGGTCCACGGCGGCCGTGATGTACCCCGGTGTTCTCGAATATCAAGCGCTGCGCAATCTCGACAGCGTGATCGGCGTAGCGCTCATAGAACCGGCCGAGCAGCACCACCTCGGCGGCGCGCGCGGCACCGTTGACCCATCCGGGGTCGGTGACCACCGTGAACAGCTGCCTGTGGAGATCGTCCATCACGTCGTCGTCGACTTGGATGCGTTCGATATCCGTCACGTCGCCGGTGTCGATCGCGGATTGCACGCGTTCGGCGAGATTCACTGCGACACGGCCCATGGTGGCGAAGTGGGCCAGAGTGGGCGCCGGTACGGACCCTGATCGAGCACCTCCGGGGGCGGCTGCGGCGATCTTCGCGGCCAACCCGCCCATCCGGTGGGCATTGGCGGCGATCTGAATGGCGGCCACCACTCGACGCAGGTCGCGGGCGACGGGCGCCTGCAGCGCCAGAAGCGACAACGCCCGGTCACAGACGTGGTCGTGCAGGCGGTCCAGACGTGCCAGATCGGCGCTCACCTGTTCGGCTGCGTCGATATCACCGCGGGTCAGGGCGGTGGTCGCGCGCTTCATCACGCCGGCCGCTGTTGCGCACATTTCGCCCAATTCGGCGGTCAGCTGGTCCAGCTGGGCCTGGAATACAACGCGCATTTTCACGCTCCTGCGGTGTGGGTGTCACCGAAATACCCCTGGTCGAGGCGTCCAAACACTCGTTGCGATGGTTTGAACAGCCCCATTGTGGGAAATTGAAATGGATCCCCGACACTGATAAGCAGGTATTGCGGAAGGAGCCCCACATGACACAGCGATACGGCCTTCCGAAGGCAGTCACGGGCCTGGTCGGCTTCCTACGTGGCGGCTATCCCCATGGCGCGCCCGATCACGGTTATGTGCCGTTGCTGGCGTTGATGCCGACCACCGCACTTGACGGCGTCAAACCGCGACGAGACTGACGGCATCGACGGGGCTGGCTCGAAGACGTTCCACCGCAGCAGTTTCCGACTAGACCTGGCTACCGCGCCGCCGTTACTGGCGGCCTGACCAGAACCAGCAGGGCGGTCGCCGCAATGAGCGCACTGACCACCATGGCGATCGCCATCGGGACAGCGGTGTGGTCGCCGCCGATTCCGACGAGTGGTGCCACTACGGCGGCGAGACCGAATTGCAGCGCACCCAGCACCGCCGATCCGGTACCCGCCGACTGGTGCGCTTCGTCCAGGGCGAGGGAGGTCGCATTGGCGACCACCAGGCCGATGCTGGCGACGGCGAACCACAGCAGCGCCAAGGTCGCCCAGAGCACAGGCCCGACGATCGCATCGACCACCAGCAAGGCGGAGAACAGCACAAGCAGGCTCACCCCGAGACTGAGCAGTCGCCGCTGACCGAAGCGACCCACGATCTTCGCGTTGAGCGCGTTCACAGCAACCAGTCCGACGGCGTTGGCGGCGAAGGCAAATGAGTAGCTCATCTGGGACAGCCCGAGGATGTTCTGCAGGACGAATGGCGAGGCCGCGATGTAGGCGAACATCACCGAGAAGCTGAAGGCGAAAACCAGTGTGTATCCGACGTAGCGGCGATTCCTGAGCACCGCCCCCGCGTCTCGCAACATAGCGGACAGGCCGCCGGTGCTACGGCGCTCTGGTGGATGGGTCTCGGCCAGTACTGCGCTAACCCCGACGAACATCGCGACGGCCAGGCCGGTAAGAATCCAAAACACTCCGCGCCAGCCGATGACCCCGATCAGTGAACCACCGATGAGGGGCGCGATCACCGGCGCGGCCCCGTTGATGATCATCATCAGGCTGAAGACGCGTGCCGCGGCGGCACCACGTGCCCGGTCCGCGACCACGGCCCGGCTCAGCACCACGCCGGCAGCACCACTGAAGCCCTGCAGAAAGCGGAACACGGTAAGCAGCTCGATATTGGGCGCCAGAGCGCATGCGGCACTGGCCAGGATGCAGACGGCAGTGCCTGCCAGCATGAGCGGTCGCCTGCCGAACCGGTCCGATAGCGGTCCGATCGCGAGCTGCCCCAACGCCAGTCCGATGAGAAATGTCGTCAGCGTGAGCTGTATTGCCGAAGCGGTGGTACCGAACTCCACGGCCATGGCCGGGAACGCCGGCAGGTACATGTCAATCGACAGCGGTGCGACGGCGGTCAGCAGGGCAAGCACCCCGAGCCAGCCCAAAGAGAACGGCACCGCGGAGCGCTCTGGTCCGGTGGTTTCGGCCTGCACTGTACCCATCAACATCCTCCAATTACTTATATACTTATATCTATCTTTAGAGGTAATATAGCCGATGTGGCCAATGTGCGGAAAGCCCTGAATAGACGTGACGTTCACGACACCGCGTCCGCGGTGCGCACCGTCGCGTGGTCGTTGCGCCGGTTCGGTGAACGTCAGGTCGGGTTAGAACCGTTGCCGCACTCCGAGTTTGAGGTCATTCGCACTGTCTCGGATCATCCGGGGATCACTGTCACGGAGGTGGCCAGATTGCTTGCGTTGCAACCCAGTAACGTCAGCACCACCGTGCGAAGACTCGGCCAGCGGGGTTTGATCAACCGCTCCTCGGACCCGAATGACGGACGGTCTATCCGCCTGCGTCTCACGGCAAAAGCCGCCAAGCATAAGGAAATGATCGACGCAGTGTGGGAGGACGGGGTTCGCGATCAGCTGGCTCAGATGAGCGATGACGACGCCGAACTGCTGATCAAGGCCGCGCCGCTGTTTCGCCGCCTGGCAACGATGACCTGAGCCACGCTGTCGACCACGTCACATTTTCGTTGGCAAGTTATCGCCGAGCACAGATCGGGTAGCCAAAGAGCTGGTGCAGATCACGCGCCGAGGAAATCTCATCGACGCCGAAGGGGCTACCGGATTATGACCACAACAATCTCATACGACACAACCACTATCCTCACGCAGCTGCGCACTCTGCTCGAGCTGACCAATACCGAGGTACAAATCGCCGAGACCCGCGTGGCACAGGCCCGCACTGAAGCGGTCCGGACCGAGCTTCTCCAAAACGCCGAGAACGGCCGCGAGCGCGCGGAAGCCATCGAAGCCGCCATCCGCAACCTGGGTGGATTCCCCGACGTGGTCGGCCCGATCCTGGGCCGCGCGGCGGCGGCTGTCAAAGCCATCACCGAGCAGGCTGAGCCATTCCAGGAAGCGTTGCTCGGCGACCTGACGCTCGAAGACAAGTTGCTTGACCGCGCCCGTTACCTGAAGGCGTTGGCGGTCAGTGCGAAGGAACCCGAGATCGAGCAGCTCGCGACCCGCCTGATCGTCGCTCATTCCGCGACGGTGAACTGGTTGACCACAGTTCTGGCCGAAGATGCGCTCGGCGGTCCGGCTGCGTTGCGCCGCACCCCCGTTCAGGCATTGACGGGCGCCGCAGTGCGACTGGCCAACTTGCCGGCGCTGGTCGCCAGCCGCGGCCTGGACCGAGCTGTCGAACTGGTCAAGAATGTCCGGCCGACCTTCACCGGTCTGGCTGACCGTGGCGTGCAGGCCGGCGACGTCGCAGTCAAAGCGGTCGCCGGAGCCAGGGACGCCGCACTGTCGGCGGCCGAGAAGATCACCCGTGATGAGGGCGCCGACGGTACCGCCGATGCGTTGCACTCACTTCGCACTGCTGCCGGGGTGCTCGACGGCTCTGAGCTGCCGATCGCCGATTACGACGAGCTCACCGTGGCCGACGCCATCGGCGCCGTGAAGGAACTGACCGATCCTGCGGACATCCGTGCCATCGTTGCCTATGAAGAGGCCAATAAGGCGCGCCAGCGCGTGGTTTCGGCCGCGCAGACCCGGCTTGCTGCGATCGCACAGGAAGTAGTTGGCATCAGCTGACGTGTCACAATCTGAGCACTATCGGCCCTGGCGATCAGTTCGCCGGGGCCGATTTGGTTTGGCCAGCCGTCCAACGGGCATAGATATCGCGTGACCTCCGCATATTCAACTCCCGATGTCGTTGTGACACAGGGTGTTTACGCTCCGCAGGACGATTCCCTCCTGCTGATTTCGACCATGGCAGATCTGGACGTGGCCCGGGACCGTCGGGTCGCCGATCTCTGTACCGGGAGCGGTGTTGTCGCGCTCGGCGCAGCGAGCCAAGGCGCTGCATCTGTGACTGCCTTCGACCTGTCGCAGTCGGCGGTGCGGTGCGCCAGGGCCAATGCGCTGGCAGCGGGTGTGGCAGTGGACGTACATCGCGGATCGTGGGCCCGAGCCCACGAATATGGCCCGTTCGACCTGGTCGTCAGCAATCCGCCCTACGTACCGCACGATCCTGACAGTGCGGGCCAGGAAGGCATTCCCGCGAGCGCTGGTGTGCCGACCGCATGGGATGCCGGGCCCGACGGGCGGCTGGTACTCGACCCGATGTGTCGGGCCGCTCCGGCGTTGCTTGCCGAAGGCGGCACCCTGTTGTTGGTGCATTCGGAATTTGCCGGACTCGAGCGCACCGTCGCTGAGCTGCGTGCCAGCGGGTTGACCGCCGAGATCGTCGCCGAAAAACGCATCGAGTTCGGACCGGTCCTATCAGCTCGGGCGAGCTGGCTCGAACACATCGGCCTGCTGGAATCGGGGCGGCGGACCGAGCGTCTCGGCGTGATCAGGGCGCAGAGACGATGACCGATCCAAAGATGACCGACCCAAAGATGACCGACGGCACGCACCGGCTCGTCCGCATCGTCCCCGGGGGGCCGGTGCTGGTGGAGGGGCCGGTGCGGATTCAGATGCCCGACGGTTCCGAGGTTGAGTCGGACCGCTTCATGGTGGCTGTCTGCGCGTGTCGGCGCAGCAAGTCATATCCGTTGTGCGACACCAGCCATCGCCGCAAGGCGCGTGCCGGGGAGGCTTCAGGCCAAGGGCTGGATGAGTGAGGTCGAGCCGGACTGCCAGCTGTCCATCAGGCGTTTTGCCAGTAGCTCCTCGACCGCCAAGAACGCCCTGATACCGAAAATGACGTCGGCGTCGAGCTGGGGTTCGCGGGCGACCAGATCGCCGACCACGCCGGTGCGCACCACCTGTTCGTGCACGGCGTCGGCCTCCACATGTTCGTCGTAAAACACGACGCAGGGTTCGGGTGCGTTGAGCCGTCGCAACCCCTGAGACAGGCGGCGCGAACCGGGCGGGGACGTGATCTCTGTGGCGGCGAAGTGTCCGACAGCTGCCCCACGCCACTCCCGGTGAAGCCCGAACAGCGACATCAGGTTGACCACCGCCAGCGACTCGGCCGGAACATGGTGCAGGTAGGCAAGATATTCCGAGCTCAGATTGGCGGCATCAAGGAGATCTGCGAATAGCTGCTGATGGAGCCGCGCTCCGCGACCCGCCCCGTACTCGTCGAATTCGATTGCGACGAAAGAGGCCTTGGCCTGGCCGATCAGCCGCGGTATGGCAAATGCGTGCGGATCCCCCTCTTTGAGGTGGTAAATCGAGCGGTGCACAAAGTACTCGCACATCTGCTGCCAGGTGGCGTCGTCGCGCAGGAAGTACGACGGCCCGGTACCGTTTGCCGGTTCGACCGTCAGCTGGTCCATCTCCGCTTCGGCTGAGTCGTCGGCACCGATATCGCCGACCAGGCGGCGTATCTCGTCGAGGAACGCGGCTTCCATCCGTCCGCGCAGGTGCAACAGGCTGGCGTCCCACTCCCACCGAGCATCGACGCCGATGAATCCGCGGTAGTGCAGCTCGTAGCACACGTACAGAGCGAGTTGCAGGTCGATGCCCAGCGGGTCGGCCTCGCCCAGCGGTACGTCGATACGACCCAAGTGGCTGTGGGTGGGACGCCGAGTCAGAACGTCAATGACCGTCGCCGACAGGGGTCCTCGCGGGTGGGGGAGACGCGGCTCAACGGCCGTGAGCGAATTGGTCACCATCCTCAGGTACCCATTCCCGCGTGGGACAACCCTCCTGGGGTACATCAGGTATCTGAGTCACCCGGGTAAAAGACGGTCGTTCTATCCACATCGCGAAGCCCTTCGGGACAGTTCGCGAAGGTCTCGGTCTTGGCGTTTCGCAGCATGTTTCGAATGGGTATCTAGTCGTCATGTTCGTCAGCCAGATCCGGAACGTATGCGTTCGGAAGTGCACGTAATGAAGATCGCGATGGTCTCGGATCACGCCAGTCCGCTGGCCGTACTCGGCGGGGGCCCTGCCGGCGAGCGGAATGTGCATATCGCTGAATTGTCAGCTGCCCTGCACCGCAGTGGGCACCAGGTGACCGTATACACCCGCCGTGATGACCCCGAGCTGCCTGAGGTGGTGGACACCGCTGCGGGTTATCGCGTCGTTCATGTGGCCGCCGGGCCGCCGAAGGCATTGCCCCACAGTGAATTGCTGTCGTGTTTGGGCGATTTCGGCCACTATTTGGATCAGCAATGGCGTTCGGAGCGTCCCGATGTGGCGCACGCGCACTTCTGGACGTCCGGTATTGCAACGCAATTGGCTGCCAAGGTGCACGATATTCCCACCGTCCAGACCTTTCACACTCTCGGGGCGGTCCAACGCAGGCATGACCCTTCGACGTCAGACAAGCGCCCGCAGAGTCGTGCGCGCTTGGAAACGCTGGTGGCAAAGGGGGCGACCTGGGTCACCGCATCGTCCAATGACGAGGTTTTCGAGCTCATCCGGATGGGTAGGTCCAGGTCCCGGATATCTGTCGTGCCCTGCGGCGTTGATTCCGACACCTTCACTCCGGTCGGCCCCGTTGCCCCCCGTCGGCTGCGCAGAAGGATCATCGCGGCTGGAGAACTGTTGCCTCGCATGGGGTTCGACACCGTCATAGCCGCGCTGCCGTGGATTCCAGATACGGAGTTGGTCATCATCGGCGGGCAGGACCCTGCTGAACTCGCCGACGAGCGCGAGGTTCGTCGGCTGAGGAAGTTGGCTGCCAAATCCGGTGTGGCCGAACGGGTGAGGTTCCACAGCACCGTGCCCCGTCATCAGCTCCCGGAACTGTTGAGATCGGCCGACGTGGTGGCGTGCACGCCCTGGTATGAGTCATTCGGCCCCGTTGCTCTTGAGGCAATGGCGTGTGGCGTGCCCGTGATCGCCTCGGCAGTCGGTGGAATGTTGGATACCGTCGTCGACGAGGTCACCGGATTTCTGATCCCGCCAAAGAGTGCAGTCAAGTTCGCCGAGGCCGCCAATGTGGTTCTGCGGGACAACTTTTTCGGCCGCAGCCTCGGTGCGGCCGGTCGGGACCGTGCGTGCTCCAGGTACTCGTGGGACCGTGTCGCAGCGGATACGGTGCGGATCTATGAGCGCGTCGTGCCCGCATTCGACGACCTGAATGTTGACGGCGAGAATGTCGGTACGGAGGCGTCTGCCCGGTAGGCCTCAGCTGTAGCGAAGCGTGGTTGCTGGACTCTGACCGTAGGCCTGCCGGTACAGCGATGTGAACCGACCAGCGTGCGCGAAACCCCACGTCATAGCGACCTTGGTGACCGAAACGGACGACAGGTCGGCGACCGTCAGATCATGATGGGCGTGCCGCAACCGGATACAACGCAGGTATGCCATCGGAGTGGTGTTCAGGTGGCGTCGGAACATGTACTGAATCGCACGCGGGGTCAGATACACCGCCCCGGCGATATCACTGACGCTGATATCGCGCGCCGCATTGGACTCGATGAACTCGACGGCCCCTCGCAGCTGTGCCGGTCCCACGACCGGGAGCCCGTCGGCGTTGGGGGTGAATTCGGCGTTATCGACGGATTGGGAGGGTAAGACCGTCACTGCGACACCTGCGAGCAGTCGCCCCGCCGATTCGAGCATCGTCGGGGTGGCGAGGTCATCGTCGGACAGCACCGTGCACATGACGAAGGTGACGGCTTCCCGCCACGCGGCCGCCGTTGCGGTGTCCACTGGTTGCAGGCCTCGAAAGCGGACCGGTCGTCCTGACGCGGTGGCAGCCTGAGCCAACAGCCAAGGGCTCAGTGACACTATTCGAAGATGGACGTCATGCGTCCTGGCGCGGGTGGCGGCGCCATCGAGTGAACTCAGCAGGAGCTGCTCACGTTTGGCTATGGCTCTGATTCCGGCGCACTCGAGTTCCATGCTGCCGTCGAGCACCCACAGCACGGCGATACCAGGCATCGGGGCGATCGCCACCTCGACATCACCGGTCAGCACGACTTCATCGACGCTAAAGCCACCCACATCGATGCGTGAGTGCGACAAGGTGCCTGCACCGCCAACTGGGGCCGGCACAGATAACCGGACACCACCGCCATAGCAGGCGGTCAGGTGCTCGCTCATGAGATCGACGTCGTCGGTCTCGAGTTGAGAACGGATAGGGGTATGCATCGACAAACCGGGCTTCACGAGGAACTCCGCAGCGCTGGGAGGGCCCGGGCCTGCGCACTCAACCCCAGATTGGAAGCTCAGCCTACGCCCATTTCGCGGCGTGCGGTGCGGCCACGGAGGTCCGCCCGAGTCAGGGCTTCAGGATGATCTTGACCGCGCCGTCTTGCTTCTTCTGGAAGATCTCGTAGGCATGGGGGGCCTGTTCCAGCGAAAGAGTATGTGTGGCAAAGGTATCGACCCCAAGGGGGTCGTCATCGGTGAGCAGCGGCATGATGTCGTCGACCCATTTCTTGACGTTGGCCTGACCCATCCGCAGCTGGATCTGCTTGTCGAACATGGTCAGCATGGGCAAGGGGTCGGCCATCCCGCCGTACACACCGATCAGCGAGATGGTGCCACCGCGGCGCACGATATCGATCGCCGAGTACAACGCTCCGAGTCGATCGACGCCGGCCTTCTGCATCAACGGTTTGGCCAGAGCCTTCGGGAGCAGGCCGGTGACCTGCTGAGCGAAGTTTGTCGCCGGTGAGCCATGGGCTTCCATTCCGACGGCGTCGATGACCGAGTCGGTGCCGCGTCCGCCGGTCAGGTCACGGATCACATCGCCCGGGTTGTCGGTATCGAGATCGACGACCTCGATACCGCGGGCCTCTGCTCTGGCGATGCGTTCAGGTACCCGGTCCACCGCGATCACCCGGTAGCCACGATGCTGTGCGATCCGGGCGGCCATATCGCCGATGGGCCCAAGGCCCAGCACTGTCACCGATCCACCGTCGGGAATATCTGCGTACGCGACGGACTGCCAGGCAGTCGGGAGCACATCGGAGAGGTAGACGAACCGTGAGTCCGGCGGGCCGTCGGGGACTTTGATGTGAGTGAACTGCGCCTGCGGTACCCGCAGGAGTTCGGCCTGTCCGCCCGGTACCTCGCCGTAGAGCTCAGAGAAGCCGAACAGCGCCGCACCCATCCCTTGCTCGCGGACCTGGGTCGTCTCGCATTGGGTGTAGAGCTGGTGATCGCACATATAGCAACTGCCGCAGGATATTTGGAATGGGATGACCACTCGATCGCCCACCGATAGATTCGTCACGTCAGCTCCGACCTCACGGACAATGCCCATCGGCTCGTGGCCGAGGATGTCACCGGGCTTCATGAAAGCGCCAAGGACCTCGTACAGATGCAGATCGGATCCGCAGATGTTGGTGGACGTGATCTCGATGATGGCGTCTGTGGGTTGTTCGATTTTCGGGTCGGGGACTGTATCGACTCGGACATCGCGTTTGCCGTGCCAGGTGACTGCTCGCATGGCGGCTGTCTACCCGGCTTTGACGCTGAGAAACAGCGCGGCGAAACAAAGGTCTACTGGTCGAAATCGACCCGCACCGTCAGCAGGTTGGTGCCGAACGTGCGGACACCGAAGCTGTTGAACGACGACTGCTCCCGAAGGCGCACCTGGGGGTCGTCGTCGGGAAGCAGATGCGCGGTCCCGCCTCGCCACCGTCCGCGTAACCGCACGCGAACGCGCGGTTCGACCTGGATGTTTCGGATGTACTGGGACTGATCGCCGAACTCGGAGACGAACCAGAATTGATCACCGCGCAGCGTTCCACCGATTGGGGTTCGACGGGGTGTGCCGGATTTTCGCCCGGTGGTTTCCAGCAGCGTCTGGATGGGCAGTCGTCGCATCACCGGGTTGGCGATCCGTTTCTGGAAGAAGTGAGTCAACGAGGTCGGTGGGTTGGGCATCTCAGAAGCCGCCAGACACCTTGACCACCGCGCGACCCGAGTAGGACCCGGCGCGCACGGCGTCGATGACCGCCACCACGTCCTTGATATCGACGTCGTGGGCGATATCCGCCAGGTGTTTGGGCGCCAGTGACGAGCCGAGTAGCCCCCAGAGTTCGCGGCGCGGGCCGATCGGCATCAGCACCGAGTCCATCCCCAGCAGGGCCACCCCGCGCAGGATGAACGGCATCACCGTGGTGTTCAGCGTGGGTCCGCCGGTCAATCCACTGGCCGCCACAGCGCCGCCGTACTCGATGGTGCTGAGAACATCGGCGAGCGTCGCACCACCGACACAGTCGACCGCACCGGCCCACCGGGTCTTGCCCAGGGGGCGCGGCTTGGCGTCGGGGTCGGCGGGTAGTCGGCCGATCACCTCAGCCGCCCCGAGTGCCTTCAAGTGCTCAGCCGCCTCGGCTTTGCCCGTCGACGCCACCACCTGGTAGCCGGCCGCGGCCAGCAGGTCGATGCTGACCGAGCCCACCCCGCCAGTGGCGCCGGTGACGAGGATCGGGCCGTCTTCTGGCTTGATGCCGCGCTCGATCAATGCCTGCACGCTCATCGCCGCGGTGAAACCGGCCGTGCCGATCGCTGCGCCGTCGCGGGGACTGATCGACCCGAGCTTGACCACGTAATCGGCAGGGAGCCGGGTGTATTCGGCGTAGCCTCCGTCGCGACCGGTGCCGATGTCGTAGCCGTGTGCCAACACCAGGTCCCCGACCGCGAATTCGTCGGACTGCGACTCGACTACTTCACCGGTGATGTCGATACCGGGCACCAGCGGGTAATCGCGCACCACACCGCCGCGTGGAGTGACTGCCAGGGCGTCCTTGTAGTTGACGCTGGAGTAAAGGACCCGGAGCGTCACGTCGCCGGGCGGCAGATCCGCAGGTTGGCGGCTTTCGACCGCTGTCGTGATCGTGTCGCCGTCCTGTCGTGCCACCAACGCCGCAAATTTGTCTTTGAGGTGCTCCATAACACTGACGCTAGCCTCGAGGCATGGAGCACTTCCCCCTCGGTCGGTTTTCGGTCAATCGCGTCGGGTTCGGAGCCATGCAGCTGCCAGGGCCCGGCGTGTTCGGCCCACCCAAAGACCGTGGCCAAGCCATTGCGGTACTGCGCCGTGCCGTCGAACTCGGTGTCGACCACATCGATACCGCGCAGTACTACGGGCCGGACGTGGCCAACGAACTGATCCGGGCGGCGCTGTATCCGTATCCGGACAACCTGGCCTTGGTCAGCAAGGTGGGTGGCCGTCGCGACGACGTCGGCGCGTGGCTGGCGGTCGAAGATCCTGCCGATCTGCGCAAGGACCTGGAAGCAAACCTGACCACCTTGGGTATCGAGCAGTTGGCGGCGGTCAACCTGCGGCTGATGGACAGCGCGGAGCCCGATGAGCTGTTCGACCGGCAACTGGACGTGATGATCAAGGCGCGGGAAGAGGGCCTGATCGGCGGAATCGGATTGAGCAGCATCGATCTGCCGCATCTGCTGCACGCGCTGGGGCGGACCGAAATCGTCTGCGTGCAAAACCCCTACAACTTGGTCGACCGGTCGTCGCAGGCGGTGCTCGACGAATGCAACGCGCACGGCATCGCCTTCGTACCGTTCTTCCCGCTGGGATCGGCCTTCACCCAAGACAATCGGGTACTCGGCAACGATATTGTCCGACGCGCTGCGACCGAACTCGACCGCACGCCGGCACAGGTCGCGCTGGCTTGGACACTGAGCGTCGCGCCGAATGTGCTGCTGATTCCGGGTACGTCCTCAGTACCGCATCTGGAGGAGAATCTCGCGGTCGCCGATATCGAACTCGACGCGGCCACCCGTGCTCAACTGCTGGCCGTTACCGCCTGAGCCGCCCGACGCACCTCGCACGGAACCCCATTGACCACCTGGGTGTTACTCGGAACATCAATCAGCTCAGCAGGATTGAGCAGGTTCGAGTTCACCCCGGGATGGGAGTTGGCGATATCGAGGCTGGTTCCGTCCCGGCCGTGCCCCCATCCATGGGGGAGTGACACCACCCCCGGCTTCATCTCATCGGAGACCTCGGTGACCACCGATACCGAACCCGCGCAGGTGCTCACGTCGGCAAGATCTCCGTCGCCAAGACCCAGCTGGGCGGCGTCGTCGGGATGTACCAGCAGTGTGCACCGGTCTTTACCTCGCATCAGCGTCGGCACATTGTGTAGCCACGAGTTGTTGGACCGTAGGTGTCGGCGGCTCGTCAAGACGAGTCCCTCTGCGGCGCGGTCGATGCGGGCCAACAGACGTGGAATATCGGCGGTCAACATCGGGTGCACCAGCTCGACCTTGCCCGACGGTGTCGTGACCGTTTCGTCGAGCCTGCCGCCGGCGAGCTCCGCCAGTCGGAGGCCATCCGGGTGCCGCCGAACCATATCGAGGGTGAGGCCACCGGGGTGCAGGCCCAGATCATCACCCCACGGCCCGACTCGAATTCCCAGGTCGGCCAGGCGCTCTGGGCCGCGGCCGGCCAGGGCGGCGAACACCTGTTCTGGATCCCGCCCGGTCAGCGGGGTGCCTTTGGTGCTACAGATACTGGCGATCAGGCCCTGGGTATAGAGATCATCGAGCCCGGCGATGTCCACGTCGGGCACGGGAACTCCGACCGCACCTCCCGCGAGGCGGAGCAGAATCTCCCATTCCGAGGGGCGGTCGGCCGCGGGCGGAAAAACCGGGTCGGACCATTTCACGCAGGAGGCAACCGAATACATCCAGTACAGGTCGTCACAGTGCGCACGCTCCAGCGGGGACAGACCAGGCAGGATGACATCGGCATGTCTGGTCGTCTCGTTGAGCCAGTTGTCCACCGAGATCATCGCGTCCAGCCCCGCCAGGGCCGCGTCGAGACGGGCCGCCCCTGGCGCGGAGATCACCGGGTTGCCCGCGACGGTGACGAGCGCACGGACCTGACCCTTGCCAGGCGTGTCGATCTCCTCGGCCAGGCAGCTGACCGGGAACTGGCCCAGCACCTCGGGGGCGCCTCGGACCCGACTGCGGTAGCGGCCGTATTCCCATCCCGCCCCTGTCTGATCGGGCGGTTTCATGAACATCGGTGACCAGACGGCAGCTTTCGCGAATACGGCTCCGCCGAGGCGGTCGATGGCGCCGAGTGCGGCATTGATAACGAACACCAGCCAGGTCGCCAACGTGCCGAATTCCTGCGTGCAGGTGCCGATCCGGCTGTAGAGCACGGGATTTTCCGCGCCGGCCAGCTCGGCAGCCAGGCGGCGGATATCCGCCGCTGGGATTCCGCTGGGCCCGGCGACCCGTTCCGGCGTGAAAGGTGCGGCCATGGCGATCACCTCGTCGAGGCCGAGGATCCGGCCGGCCAGGTGGTCAGGGCGACGGATCCCGCCGGTCTCGGCCAGTGTCGCCAGGATGGCGAACAGCACCAACGCGTCGGTGCCGGGTTGGATGGGCACCCATTCACTGGCCCGTTGTGCGGTCTGCGTACGTCGCGGGTCGACAACGACGACCTTGCCGCCGCGGCGCCGGATCGCGGCCAGCTTGCCCATTACATCGGGTGCCGAGAGCATCGAGCCTTGGGATGCAGAAGGGTTGGCGCCCAGGATGATCAGATGATCGGTCCGGTCCAGATCAGGAATCGGTGCGTTCCACATGCCGCCGAACAGCAATGTCCCGACCACGTTCAGCGGCCATTGGTCGACGGTGCCCGGTGAGTAGTAGGCCGGCATGCCTGCCGCCCCGGCGAAGCCCACCAGCGCACCGATATAGCTTTCCAGCGCGAGGTTGTGGGCTACCGGATTCCCGACATAGACCGTCAATGCCGCAGCACCGTACTGGTCGATGACGGGGCGGAGCACCCGCTCCGTCTCAGCGAATGCGTCATCCCAGCTGACGGGGACGTGATCGCCGGAAGCATTGCGCACCAACGGGACCCGCAGCCGGTTCGGATCATCGTGGAGGTGGCCCAGCGACGTTCCTTTCGGGCACAGATGCCCTTGGGACCACACGTCATCGGAGTTGCCGCGGATACTGGTCACCAGGTCAGCTTCGGTGGTGATCCGAAGTCCGCACATGGCCTCACACAGTGGGCAGGTGACCCGGTGTTCCGGCATCAGCCGGCGGGGTCGGGCTCGTAGCGCAGCAAGGTGACCTCGTGTTCCGGGTAATCGAAGAACACCGGCCGCACCCGCATCCCGATCTCCAGATCCGCCGGGTCGGTGTTGACCATCTCGGTGCTGAACCGTGGGCCCTCGTCCCACTGCACGACGGCCAGCAGTTGCGGCACGTCAGCAGCGAAATGCGGGGATACCGGTTTCATCGCGATCGTGAAGGTGTACAGCGTCCCGGCGCCGGAGATTTCGCGCCATTCCAGGTCATCGGCCAGCGTGCGGGGCGACAGAATTCGGGGATAGAACACATACTGACCCAGCGACGGCGAGTACTGGATGCGAATGGTGTGCTCCGCCAGTGCATCCCAGAAGGGAGCGCTGACCGGAGTTTTGATCGGCATGGGCTTTTCAAAGGTGGTCATGGTCGTCCTCAGTCGCCCTGCAGGATCAAAGTGGTTTGCTCGCTGAGTATTCCGCCGTTGCCGGAGACGAATGCGGTGTGCGCATCGCTGACCTGAGCGGCGCCGGCGCGGCCCATCAATTGGCGGGTGGCATCGCAGACGTGGTGCATACCGCCGGCGTTGCCACACTGGCCGAATCCCAGCTGCCCGCCTGCGGTGTTCACCGGGAAATCACCGCGGAAGGTGAGGTCGTGGGAATTGACGAACTCCATCCCCTTGCCCTTTTCGCAGAACCCGGCGTCTTCCAGGCTCAGCAGCACGGTGATGGTGTAGCAGTCATAGATCGACGCGATATCGATATCGGAGCGCGCGACCCCGGCCATCGCGAACGCCGTATCGGCGGCCTTGGTGATCGGCGTGGCCAGCAGATCCTCGGCATAGGTGGGCGTCTTGTAGGGCACGTGCTCGCCGAACCCCTTGATCCACACCGGGCGGTTGCGTGACCTGCGGGCCAGGTCGGCATTCGCCACGACCACCGACGCACCGCCAAAACAGGGCATCACGATCTCGAGGCGGTGCAATGGGTCCGCGATCATCGGGCTGGCGAGGACATCCTCGATGGTGATCGACTTGTCGTGCCAGATCGCACCTTCGGTGTGGTTGGCATTGACCCGCTGATCAACCGCAATTTTCGCCATGGCGCGCTCGTCGTAGCCGTAAATGGCGCCGTACCGTCGGGCCACCTGCCCGTAGGGGCCGTTCTGACCGAGATTTCCGTAAGGGATCTCGAACTCGGCTTGCGGCGAGCCGTACTGGTTACTTGAGGCGCCGAAGTACAGCGCGTCGCCATAGTCCTTGGGCTTCTTCGGCGTCGACGGCGTCATGTACTGCGCCGGAATGGTGCACAGCACTGCATTGCAGATGCCGAGTTCGACCGCCGCTGCCGCCCGCCACACCATGGCTGCTGCCGTAGCACCGCCCAGATCGACGAACTCGGCGAAATTCGCCGGGATGCCGAGGTATTCGGCGATGGTCGACGGAACGAAGATTTCCGACTCCATCAACGGGCTGCAGACGATTCCGTCGACCTCCGTGGCGGCGATACCCGCATCGGCCAGCGCCGCAGCGCTCAATGTGGCCCATTGTTCAAGGGTGAAGGTCAGCGGCTCGATGGGGGTGCGGGACGGCGGCAATTCGGTGAATCCGACGATCGCCGCTTCGCCTCGAAGTCCCATCGCGATAGCCTCCAGATTAGATACAGGTGAAGTTCGTGCGGAAAACCGTGTTTTCCACACGCTACCAACCGCCGGAGGGGGAGGCAATCGTGGCAGGCATGGCCGATGCCATCTACGCACGCGCCTTGACCCTTCTCGACGAAGAGGGGGTGGCGGGTATCAGTGCCCGGCGACTCGCCGCGGAGCTGCGCTGTTCGACCAAGACGTTGTATCAGCAGGTCGGAAACCAGGACCAGCTGATTCGGGCGCTGGTGGCGCGGCATTTCGGGGAGCTCCGATTGGAGTTCGTCGAGGCCGACACCTGGCAGGAGAGCGCGATGCGGTGGTGTCGCGCCGTGCGGACGGCCCTGCTGGCACACCCGCATTTGTCAGGGCTGATGACCTACGACGACCGGGAACCGATCGCGGCCTACGTGGACACATTGCTGAGGGTCCTGATCGCCGACGGTGTGGCGCCGCCGTTGGCGCGCAACTTCTGCCGCATGTTGGTCCACACCACGATCAGTTTGACCGGCGCTGAGATCGCCGCTGCCGGCCACCCACCCGAAGTCTTCGCCGAGATTTTCGAGAACACCGTGAGGTGGCTGGTGCTGGGTGCCGCGGTCGATTCGGTTGCTTGGGTTACTTGAGTTCTGCAGACGACAGGCCCAGAAGCCGGCGGGCGACCACCAACTGTTGAATCTGCTGGGTGCCTTCGAAGATGTCGAGGATCTTCGAGTCGCGACCCCACTTCTCCAGCAGCATGTTCTCGGAATAGCCAGTGGTTCCGGCCATTTCGACAGCTTTGAGCGTGATATCGCTGGCAACGCGGGCCGCTTTGGCCTTACCCATCGACGCTTCTTTGGAGTTCGGGATGTTGTTATCGGCCTGCCACGCCGACCGCACGGTCAACAGGTAGCCTGACTCCCAATCGGCCTCCATGCGGATGAACTCCGCCGCCGCCGCACTTTGGGCATGGGACGGCTTGTCATAGGAGATCTCGATACCTGCATCGGTGAGGATGGTGCGCAATTCCTCCAGCGCAGCGCGGGCGATACCGACGGCCATTGCCGCGACGATCGGCCTGGTGTTGTCGAAGGTCTCCATCACCCCGGCAAATCCCTTGTCGACGTTGATGTCCGGGTTGCCGAGCAGATTTTCCTTGGGAATGCGCGCGTTATCGAACCGGATGGCAGCGGTGTCGGAAGCCTTGATACCAAGTTTGTGCTCGAGGCGCTCCACGGTGACACCGGGATGCTCGCGCGGCACGATGAACGATTTGATGGCCGCCCGGCCAAGGGATTTGTCCAGCGTCGCCCAGACGACGATGTGGGTGGCGCGCGACCCTGCGGTGACATAGATCTTCTCGCCGTTGATCACGTACTCGTCGCCGTCGAGCTTGGCCGTGGTGGACACTGCCGCGGAATCGGAACCGAAGCTCGGCTCGGTGATGGCCATCGCGGCCCATACCTTGCCGAGGCGTTCCAGCTGCTCGTCGGTCGCCACTCCGGAAAGGGCTGCATTGCCGAGCCCCTGGTAGGGGATGGACAGCACCAGCGCAACATCGCCCCAGCTGACCTCGGTGACGTTGAGTACCGCGGACATGTTGCCGCCGTTGATATTTGACTTCGTGCCGTCACCGGAGTCGGCAACATCGCGGAACGCCTCCGCGCCGGCGAGTGAGATGGTCTTGGCGGCCGAGATGCCCTCGAAGAGGCTCGCCAGTGTATCCAGTTCCACCGGGTAGGCGTGTTCTTGGAGATCGTATTTACGCGAGATGGGTCGCAGCATCTCGGCGGCACCCTGGTGGCCCTTTTCGATGACGGCTTGCAGCTTCTTCGGCATTTCCAAATTGATTGCCATGACGAGGTTTTCCGTTCCTGAGTCTACTTAGAGGACGACTTAGATGACTACGACGCCCTCGGCGACGCCGATCGCGCGCAGATCGCGGTACCAGCGTTCGGCGGGATGCTCCTTGGTGAAGCCGTGACCGCCGAGCAGCTGAACGCCGTCCAGGCCGATCTGCATGCCCTTGTCGGTGGCGAGCCGTTTGGCCAGCGCAGCCTCCCTGGCGAAGGACAGGCCCTGCTCGGCGCGGGCGGCGCCGCGCCAGGTGACCAGGCGAAGTCCGTCGAGCTCGATGGCGATATTCGCGCACATGAACGCTACTGACTGCCGCCGCGCGATCGGCTCGCCGAACGCTTCCCGTTCCTTGACGTAGGGGATGACGTAGTCGAGTACCGCGTGGGAGGTGCCCACCGCCAGCGCCGCCCAGCCAAGGCGCGATAACGCGATGGCTTCCGAATAGTCGTCATCGCTCGCGTCGTCTTCGCCGAGTAGAGAGGTCAGGGGCACGATGACCTTGTTCAGTTCGACCCGGCCCAGCGCGGCGGCCCGGATACCCATACTGGGGTCGGATTTGACTGTTAGACCGGCCGTTTCGGCTTCGACGATGAACATGGCCGGCTTACCGTTGAGCTGTGCGCCGATGATGAACAGCTCGGCATCGGCTGCCGCCGGTACCAGTGATTTGACGCCGTCGAGCCGATAGCCGCTCGGCGTGCGCACCGCGGTGGTCTTCAACATGGTGGGGTCGAAGAGGGCATGGGGTTCGGCGATGGCCAGGCACGCCTGCGGCACTGAGTCGCCGGCGAATTCCTTGAGATAGGTGGCCTGCTGGCTGGCGCTACCCCAATGGGTCAGCGCGGACGCGACGCCGCCGGGGGCGAGGATCGGCAGGGCCAGGCCCATATCGCCATACGCCAGTGCCTCGGCGACCAGCGCGTTCGTGACCGTGCTGCGGTGCTCGGCGATCCCGTCGAAATCCTCGGGGACATTGATCGCCGTGACACCGAGTTCGGCGGCCTTGGCGATCAACTCGGCAGGGAAGGTCGCCGCGTCATCCGCGTCATAGGCGGCAGGTCGCAGGATCTCCTCGGCGAACTCGTTGACGGTCTCCAGGATCATCTTCTGGTCGTCGTCGGGAGTCAGGTCGAAATAGTCTGCGCCGCTGGCCTTTAACCGGGTCGGTGACTTACCCAGTGCGCCGACACGCTTGAACTGCCGGCTCGATGCTCCCATGGCGGAAAAGCCCGCCGTGACGCCGTAGCGCAGGCTCCGGTTGAACGGATCGCGAAGGTTGTAGCGGTCCAGGAACTTCTGGCCGACGAACGGCGTGAGTAGCGCGATACCGATATCGACAGAATTTCGCTTGTGCTTCTGAAGTCCGACGGCGCTCTCGCGGGTATTGGTCATGGCGGCAGCCTCAATGTTGGGGAGCAGTATTCGTACCTTACTCCAGAGTAAGGTACGAAGAGGCTGTTACATGGCTCACATAGGGGTGAGTCGCGTCAATACCTGGTCGTGCAGCAGTCCGTTTGTCGCCAGCGCACTCCCGCCGTGTGGGCCGGGACGGCCGTCGACGCTGGTGAACGAACCGCCCGCCTCGCGAACGAGAATGTCCAGCGGCGCCAGATCCCACAGCTTCACCTCGGGCTCGACGACGATATCGACGGCTCCTTCGGCCAGCAGGCAGTACGACCAGAAGTCGCCGTAGGCCCGAACGCGCCAGACTTCACCGGTCAGGGCGATGAAGGGCTCACGTCGCTCTTCCCAGCCGGTCAGATCGGAAAACGACATACTCGCCGACGCGATATCGCCGACCCCGGACACCGACAGCCGTCGCGCCGGCCCGGCACCGAATGACCCGTACGCGCCCTCGCCGCGGGCGGCCCACCACCGCCGACCCAGGGCGGGCGCGCTGACCACACCGACCACAGGGATGCCGTCCTCCAGCAGCGCAATCAACGTGCACCACACGGGAACACCGCGGACGAAATTCTTGGTGCCGTCGATCGGGTCGAGGACCCACTGCCGGCCGGTGAAAGATGGTGTGCCGCCGAACTCTTCGCCGAAGATCTGATCATCGGGCCGCATCGTGCCGAGCACATCGCGCAATTCGATTTCTGCCGAGTGGTCGGCGTCGGTCACCGGCGATAGGTCCGGTTTGGTGTCGATCCGCAGATCCAGCGCCCCGTACCGGTCCATGGTCAAGCCATCAGCGCGGGCTGCCAAGTCCAGTGCCAGTGACAAATCGTTCTTGATGGCTTCTTGCGCGACGTCTTGCGCAACATTGTTCATGGCAGCAGTCCTACCATGGGCCTTGTGTGGGAATTCGCGATGTTGCTGCTGTTGGTCGGTGCGCTGGCGCTTGTGATCGGACCGCGCTTGATGCGGCGTGGTCCCCGGCCTGGGCCCGCGGCAGCACCGGGCACCCTGCTGATCACCGGGGTCAGTCCACGACCCGAGGCCGACGGCGAGCAGTTCGTCACCATCTCCGGCGTCATCACCGGTCCTACCGTCTCCGAACACGTCGTCTACCAGCGTCGGGCCGTCGATGTGAACCAGTGGCCGACGATCGGCGCGCTGATCCCCGTCATCTACTCACCGAAGAACCCCGACAAATGGGATTTCGCGCCGCCGGACGCGCAAACGTTCTAGGTAATCGAGACGCCCAACTAAAGAGGAGCTCCATCGTGCCTGTGCCACTGCCCGATGACCTGATCGCCCTGCTGGGCAAGCCCAGCCCGTGTTTCGTGGCGACGGTGATGCCCAATGGTTCGCCTCAACTGACGCAGACGTGGGTCACCACCGATGGCCAGCACGTCGTGATCAACATCGTCGAAGGCCATCAGAAGGCCAGGAATCTGACTCGTGACCCTCGGGTGGCGGTCAACGTCGTCGACCCGGAGAACGTCTTCCGCTTCTATGCAGTGCGCGGTCGGGTGGTCTCGATGAAAACCGAAGGCGGTCTGGACAGCATCAACGAGATTTCGCAGAAATACCTCGGGATCCCGTACCCGAATTTCACCGGCCAGCCGGAGACCCGCGTCATCGTCACGATCGAAGCCGATTCGGTGACGCCGCCGGCGCGGGACTAAGGCTCCAGGTAGCCAACCGTCAGCTGTGCGCGATCCGCAACAGGTCGGCGACGCTGGTCAGTTTCACCCGCGGTCGGCCATGCGGTTGACCGGTGGTGCGCTCGTGGGCGTCGATCAGCGCCCAATGGTCGTCGGTGATCAGATGCGGTTGCCGCGCCAGCAGCCACTCGACCAACTCCTGGGCGTAGTCGTCTCCACGGTCCTGCAAAGCGGTACCGGCCAGATCGGCCAGCAGGGTGTCCACGGTCTCCTGCGAGTCCTTCTTATTGCTGCCCACGACCCCCGACGGTCCCCGCTTTATCCAGCCCACCACGTACTCGTCGTTACGCTCGGCGATCCGGCCGTTGATGTGCGGAATCGTGCCGGAGCGCTCGTCGAACGGCAGGCCCGGCGTCGGAACCCCGCGATAGCCGACGGCGCGAACCACCAACTGCGCGGGTAGCTCCTCGCGAGTACCGGTGTCCTTCGCCACCACCCGTCCGTTATCACTGACAAGTTCGTTGCTACCCAACACAATCGACTCGACCCGGCCGTCACCCTTGATCTCGATGGGTGAGGTGCGGAATCGGAACACGATGCGGCGGTTGCCTTCAGTGGGCACCTGGTCGGCGAACTTTCGCAGTGCCTTGATGTTCTGCCGGACACCCTTGCTGGCGGCGTCGAGATCGGCTTCGCTGATATCGGCGAGATCGGCGGGGTCGACGATCACATCGACATTGGCCAGACCCTCCAGGTCGCCCAGTTCGCGTAGCTCCAACGTGGTGAACGTGGCTTGCAGAGGGCCGCGGCGGCCGATCACCACGACTTCATCCACGCTGCGGGCGTGCAGCGACTCCAGTGCGTGGTCGGAGATATCTGTGGCGGCCAAGGCTTTCGGGTCGGTCACAAGAATTCGGGCGACGTCCAGGGCGACATTGCCGTTGCCGACCACGACGGCTCGCCCACCCGTGAGGTCGGGGGCGATCCCCTCGAAATGTGGATGCGCGTTGTACCAGCCGACGAAATCGACGGCGGCGACGCTGCCGGCCAGATCCTCGCCGGGGATGTCCAAGGGGCGATCCGATTGCGCTCCAACGGCATACACCACCGCGTCGTAGCGCTGCGCAAGTTCGGCGGTCTGCACGTGATCGCCGACGGTGATGTTGCCGAAGAACCGGAACCGGGGATCGAGTGACGTCTTCTCGAACTGGCTACTGATCGATTTGATCTTCGGGTGATCTGGGGCCACCCCGGATCGGACCAGACCCCACGGCGTCGGGAGCATTTCCAACATATCGACCCGCACGTCGAGGTCGTCCTCGGCGTCTGCGGCCTTCAGCAGCGATGCCGCAGCGAAAAATCCGGAGGGTCCTGAACCGACGATCGCCACATGGTAAGGGCGTACCTGGGACATAAATGAAGTGCTTTCTGTGGATAGCCGCACTCGCGCAATGGGCTGTCGCGGTAGCGGTCGGGCATAGGGAACGGGGGCGTGGCTGGCCGTGCAGAGCATCAACGCCTCGGTGACCGGTCATTGGGCTGGACCGGCGAGGCTGGCTGGTTGGCGCGCTACACAAATCGGATACACATGTGATGTTAGGTCCGCTTCCCATCAGATGCTGGTAAATGCCCTGCGTAGAAGCCGCCGTTGTCCTTGCCGATGGACACCGAGACTGCGGCCGACGGTAACGTGGACAGCCGTGGACCCCGACCTTCAGGCTGATCTCGACGCACTCGACACCACTTTGACCACAGTGGAGCGGGTGCTCGATATTGACGGTCTGCGCGGCCGGATCGAGAAGCTCGAACATGAAGCGTCCGATCCTTCGCTGTGGGATGACCAGGCGAATGCACAGAAGGTCACCAGCGAGTTGTCACACGCCCAGAGCGAGTTGCGCCGCGTGGAAGGGCTGCGCCAGCGGCTCGAGGACCTCCCGGTGCTCTACGAACTGGCCGCCGAAGAGGGCGATCAGGAAGTCGCCGAAGCCGATGCCGAGCGGCTCTTGCTGCGCGATGAGATCGAGACGCTGGAAGTGCGGACGCTGCTCTCGGGCGAATACGACGCGCGCGAGGCCGTCGTCACCATCCGGTCAGGTGCCGGCGGGGTGGATGCGGCGGACTGGGCCGAGATGTTGATGCGGATGTACATCCGATGGGCGGAGAAACACGACTACAAGGTCGAGGTTTTCGATACGTCCTACGCCGAAGAAGCGGGCATCAAGAGCGCGACGTTTGCGGTACACGCGCCGTATGCCTACGGCACCTTATCGGTGGAACAGGGCACGCACAGGCTGGTGCGGATCAGTCCGTTCGACAACCAGAGCCGCCGCCAGACGTCGTTCGCCGACGTCGAGGTGTTGCCGGTGGTCGACGCGGTCGACCACATCGATATTCCCGAGGGTGACGTGCGCGTCGACGTCTACCGCTCCAGCGGTCCTGGCGGCCAGTCGGTCAACACCACCGACTCCGCGGTTCGGCTCACCCACATCCCGACCAATATCGTCGTCACCTGTCAGAACGAGAAATCGCAGTTGCAGAACAAGGTATCGGCGATGCGTGTTCTGCAGGCAAAGTTGTTGGAGCGTAAGCGGTTAGAAGAGCGAGCCGAAATGGACGCGCTCAAGGGGGACGGCGGCAGCTCCTGGGGCAACCAGATGCGATCGTATGTTCTGCACCCCTACCAAATGGTCAAGGATTTGCGCACCGAGTACGAGGTCGGAAACCCATCGGCAGTACTGGATGGGGACATCGACGGATTCCTGGAGGCGGGAATCCGCTGGCGTAACAGGCGAGATGACGAATAACACCACGTATCTGGCGATATCGATGGGGCAACGCTGGCACGACTTCTGGCGCGGCGGCATCGGCGAATGGATCATCACGCGGGGTCTGAAGATCACGCTGCTCGTCATCTTCGCGATCATCGCCGCCCGTTTCATCAGTTGGCTCGCCCAGAAGATCACCCGACGCATCGACGCCGACTTCCAGGACAGTGACCAGCTGGTCCGCACGGAGAGCGCCAAGCATCGACAGGCGGTCGCCTCGGTCATCTCCTGGGTGTCGATCGCGGTGCTGTTCGTCGTGGTCGCGGTGGATATCACCGACGTATTGGCCATCCCCGTCGGCTCACTGGTGGCGCCGGCCGCGGTGCTGGGCGCTGCGCTAGGTTTCGGCGCACAGCGCATTGTTCAAGACCTACTCGCGGGCTTTTTCATCATCACCGAGAAGCAGTACGGCTTCGGTGATCTGGTGGCACTGACCGTCACCGGCATCGCCGCACCGGCGGAGGGCACGGTCGAAGATGTCACTCTGCGGGTCACGAAGCTGCGGTCCAGCGAAGGGGAAGTGTTCACCATCCCCAACGGCCAGATCGCCAAGACGATGAACCTGTCCAAGGACTGGGCCCGTGCGGTGATCGACATCCCGGTTCCGACCAGTGCGGACCTCACCATGGTCAACGACGTGCTGCAGGGTGTCAGTGACACGGCCATGAAGGACCCCGAGCTGCGGGAACTGCTGCTGGACGCGCCGCAGCTGATGGGTGTCGAGAGCATCGAACTCGACACCGTGAATCTGCGGATGGTGGCGCGGACACTGCCGGGCAAGCAGTTTGAGGTCGGCCGAAAGATCCGCGTGCTGGTCGTTTCCGGGCTCCTCCGGGCGGGGATCGTCACCTCCGCGGATAACTCCCCGGTCGTCAACACGATCCCGAGTGGTGCCGCAGTCAAACCTCCCGTGGCGCCCAAGGAAACGCAGGACTCCGAATGACGTTCTGGAACTGGGTGACGCGCAAGCGCACCGATCGCGGGTGGCCCGGGTACATCATCAACGGCCGGATCCGCACATCGACCGCCGCCCTGATCCTGGCGTTCATTGCGATCTCGTGGGTGCACAACACCTATCAACCCCCGCCCGCCGATCCCGCACAGGAAACCCAGGTGGTGCCGCCGGGCTTTGTGCCAGACCCGGATTACACCTGGGTACCGCGGACCCAGGTCGAACAGGCCCCGCGGACGGTCTACCGCACGGCCACCCCTACGCGGACCACTGAGCCGAGCCCCACCGAGACGCCGACGGAGACCACCAGCCCCGGTGAGACCACCTCCACCCCGACGTCGCCCGGGGACACCCCGACCACCGTCGTCGATCCTGACGGTGCCGGCCCACTTCCGCCGACGACGGTCACCGGCGACCCGCAGGCACCGACCAACGGGCCGTCGAGCGTGCCGAACAGGTCCGGCACCCCGACGACAGCATCCACCGCTCCCGGCGTCCCAGGACCGACTCAGACACCAACACCGGCGCCCCTGTTCCCCTAGCGTGCCCAGGACACCTCTGGTCCACCGCTACACTGGCGTGCCGTGATGATCACCCTCGACAACGTGACCAAGCAGTACAAACAGTCGGCGCGTCCTGCGCTCGACAATGTGAGTCTCAAGATCGACAAGGGTGAGTTCGTCTTTCTCATCGGCCCGTCGGGCTCTGGCAAATCCACATTCATGCGCCTGCTGCTGGCCGAGGAGACCCCGACCACCGGCGATGTCCGCGTTTCCAAGTTCCACGTCAACAAGCTGTCGGGACGTCATGTCCCTAGCCTGCGCCAGGTGCTGGGCTGCGTATTCCAGGACTTCCGGCTGCTGCAGCAGAAGAATGTCTTCGAAAATGTCGCCTTCGCCCTAGAGGTGATCGGTAAGCGGGCCGACACCATCAATCGGGTGGTTCCCGATGTGCTGGAGATGGTCGGCCTGTCAGGTAAGGCCAACCGGCTCCCTGGCGAACTGTCCGGTGGCGAGCAACAGCGTGTCGCCATCGCCCGTGCGTTCGTTAACCGGCCGCTGGTGCTGCTGGCCGACGAACCCACAGGCAACCTCGATCCCGATACCAGCAAAGACATCATGGATCTGCTGGAGCGGATCAACCGGACCGGAACCACGGTCCTGATGGCCACCCACGACCATCACATCGTCGACTCGATGCGCCAACGCGTTGTCGAACTGTCACTGGGCCGCCTGGTCCGCGACGAGCAGCGTGGCGTCTACGGAATGGATCGATAAGTGCGTTTTGGCTTCCTGCTCAACGAGGTCGTAACCGGCCTGCGTCGCAACGTCACCATGACGATCGCGATGGTTTTGACGACCGCGATCTCGATCGGTTTGTTCGGTGGCGGTCTGCTGGTGGTTCGGCTCGCCGATCACTCCCGCAACATCTACCTGGACCGCGTCGAGACCCAGGTTTTCCTGACCAACGACGTGTCCGCGAACGATATGACCTGCGATTCGGACCCGTGTAAATCGCTGCGCGCCCAGATCGAGGGCCGTGATGACGTGAAGTCGGTGCGTTTCCTCAATCGTGACGACGCCTACAACGACGCGATCCGGAAGTTCCCGCAGTACAAAGATGTGGCGGGTAAGGATTCGTTCCCGGCGTCGTTCATCGTCAAGCTGGACAACCCCGAACAGCACAAAGATTTCGACCAGGCGATAGCCGGTCAGCCCGGCGTACTCAACGTGTTGAACCAGAAGGATCTGATCGACCGATTGTTCGCCGTGCTGGATGGATTGTCTGCCGCCGCCTTCGCGGTCGCGCTGGTTCAGGCCGTCGGTGCTGTCCTGCTGATTGCGAACATGGTCCAGGTCGCGGCGTACACCAGACGCACCGAGATCGGCATCATGCGACTGGTCGGCGCGAGCCGCTGGTACACCCAGTTACCGTTCCTGTTGGAGGCGGTGGTTGCGGCGACCGCGGGTGTGATCATCGCGATCGCGGGATTGATTGTGGTGCGCGCGCTGTTCCTGGAGAAAGCGCTCAACCAGTTCTATCAAGCCAATCTCGTCGCGCGGATCGACTACGCCGACATTCTCTATATCTCACCCATCCTGTTCGGTGTGGGTGTGGCGATGGCGGGTGTGACGTCCTATGTCACGCTGCGGCTCTACGTGCGAAGGTAAGTCATGCCCAAACAAGGGGCCAAACCCGGGGCCAAGAAACAGGACCCCCTCAAGAAGCAGATCGTGGCGAGCAACCGCAAGGCTCGGCACAACTACGCCATCCTCGACGTATACGAGGCCGGGGTGGCGCTGGTCGGTACCGAAGTGAAGAGCCTGCGCGAAGGCCAGGCGTCGATGGCCGATGCGTTCGCCACCATCGACGACGGCGAGATCTGGCTGCGCAACCTGCATATCCCGGAGTATCACCACGGCACCTGGACCAACCACGCCGTGCGCCGCAACCGTAAATTGCTGCTGCACCGCAAGGAGATTGACAACCTCGTCGGCAAGATCAAGGACGGCAACCTCACGTTGGTGCCGCTGTCGCTGTACTTCATCGAGGGCAAGGTCAAAGTCGAACTGGCGCTGGCCCGCGGTAAACAGGCCCACGACAAACGCCAAGACATGGCCAAGCGTGACGCCGAGCGTGAGGTCACCCGCGAACTAGGCAGGCGCAACAAAGGCATGTCCTGATCGCTGCCGCGCTCGCCCTGTTATCCGGATTCGGCTATGGGGTGAGCGATTTCGTCGGGGGCATCGCGTCCCGGCGAGTTCCGGCATTGCGGGTGGTGCTGGTGTCCTACCCGGTGGCCATGGTGCTGCTCGGCATATTGGCGGTGATTGTCGGCGGCGAGATATCCGGGCCGGCGATCTTCTGGGGCTCGGTGTGCGGGATCAGCCAGGCGTTCGGTGTGTGGTGGTTCTACGCGGCGCTGGCCGCAGGCCCGATCTCCGTGGTGTCCCCGCTGACCGCCATCCTGGTTGCCGGTGTCCCGGTGGGCGTCGGGGTCGCGATGGGGGAGCGGCCCAGTTTGGTGGCCAGTATCGGCATCGTGATCGCCTTGGCGGCGGTGTATCTGGTCAGCCGCGACGCCACTGACGAGGACGAGTCACCACACCGGTTCACCAAAACGGTGGCCTGGCTGACGGTCGGGTCCGGGCTGGCCTTCGGCCTCAACTTCGTCCTCATCCATCAGGCCCCACCCGAATCGAATCTGTGGCCATTGCTGTTCGCGCGGATCTCGGCGACCGTGCTGATCCTGGTGATCGCGGCGGCCAGTCGCAATCTGCACCTCCCGACCGGTCAGCCGCTGAAGTTGGCCCTGGCCGCCGGTGTCATCGACACGATTTCCAATGTGGCGATGCTGTTGGCCCTACACGCGTCGCTCTTGTCGCTGGCCAGTGTGTTGATCTCGCTGTACCCCGCGGCCACGGTGGCACTGGCGATGGTGGTACTCAAGGAGCGGGTGACCCGGTGGCAGGCAGTCGGCATGGTGCTGGCCCTGGCTGCAGTGGCGATGATCGCCACCGGTTGACCCGAACGGATGTGACCTTTGCACCTGATATCGGGTAATCGCCCGATAGCGGGTATTAGAAGGGGCGTGCAGGTAAAAACGACAGATTCACCCAGCCGCGGATCGATTTATCAGACGCACCTTCGGTCGGGCGCCGTGGTGGCGATCGAGTTTGTCGCCGTGGCTGCCGCACTCTGGATCCTGGCGTGGGTAATCGGCAAGTCGTGGGTGATCGTGCTGCCGGTGGTGCTGGCGCTCATCGTCTGCACGGTGTTGTGGCCGCCGGTGCGCTGGTTGCGGAACAAGGGTCTGCCCCCGGCCGCGGCGGTGATGGCAGTACTGGTCGTCGCCGCAGGCGTTGCGGCCGGTGTCGTCGCCGCGGTGGCGCCTGCGATCGCTGAGCAGTCCGCCGAACTTGCCCAGCAGGCCTCGTCAGGGGTGGTGCAGGTGCGGGACTGGCTTGGCGGCCCGCCGTTGAATATCAGTGAAGAGCAACTGAATTCGGCCGTCACGGCGATCAACGATCGACTGAACTCGAGCAGCGCACAGATCGCTTCTGGGGTCTTTACCGGGGTGGGTGCCGCGACGTCGGCGCTGATCACCCTGTTCACCGCGATCGTCGTGACCTTCTTCCTGCTCAAGGATGGGCCGCGCTTCGTCCCATGGCTGCGTCGCGCGGTCGGTAAGCCGGCGGCGCCGCACCTCGCGGAGGTTCTCGAGCGCGTCTGGTCGACGCTCGGGGGATTCATTCGAACGCAGGCGTTGGTGAGCTTTGTCGACGCTGTGCTCATCGGGATCGGCCTGGTGGTTCTCGGGGTGCCCTTGGCCTATGCGCTCGCGATCATCACGTTCATCGGCGGTTTCGTGCCAATTGTCGGAGCCTTCGTGGCCGGTGGGCTCGCGGTACTGATCGCTTTGGTCGCCAACGGCCCGGTGAACGCGCTCATCGTGCTCGGGATCATCCTGGCGGTGCAGCAACTCGAAGGCAACGTGCTGCAGCCGTGGCTGCAAGCAAAATCGATGAAGCTGCACGCGGTGATCGTCCTGCTGGCCGTCACGTTCGGCGCCTCGACGTTCGGTGTGATCGGTGCCTTTCTCGCGGTGCCGGTTACAGCAGCAGCGGCGGTTGTCATCCGCTACTACGGGGAGCAAGTCAGCCAAACCCACCGGCTGGCACTGCGCGATGACGTGACCACGCCGGGATGAATTAATCGTTGGACCGTGTTGAACTCCCAGGTATGATCGATTGTCCTGCCGAAATTCGGCAGGGATGCGAGGGGCTGAACGGTTTCGACTTCGCGCATCGAATCAAGGGAAGCGTGCCGGTGCAGGCAAATGACCACCGTAAGCGTCGTTGCAACCAATTAAGCGCCGATTCCAATCAGCGCGACTACGCCCTCGCTGCCTAAGCGACGGTGTGTCTGTCAGACCGGGAGCGCCCTCGGCCCGGACCCTGGCATCAGCTAGAGGGACAAACCACTAAGTTCGGTCGCGGGATCTAGTGGGACATCAAACAGCGACTGGGATCGTCATCTCGTCTTGTTCGCGTGAACGAGAGATCCAAGTAGAGACATAGCGAACTGCGCACGGAGAAGTCTTGAGGGAATGCCGTAGGACCCGGGTTCGATTCCCGGCAGCTCCACCATCGAGAAAGAGGCCAGGCCGAAAGGCCTGGCCTCTTTTGTGTATCCGCTACATCTTGACGCTTGGCACCAACCGGGTGAGGTTCCACAACTGGTTGCGTCGGGCCGCCAGCGAGGTCAGCAGGATCGACCCCAAGGACAAGGCGACCATGAAGATCAGCGCCTGCCACAGCCGATCGTCGATGCCGCCGAGGATCAACTGCCGCAGCCCGTTGACGCCGTAGGTCATCGGGTCGAGCCGGTGCAGAGCCTGAAACGGCTTGGTCGTGGTCTCGACGGGGTAGAGCCCGCCGGCGCTGACCAGCTGCAACATCAGCAGCGTCATCAGGAGGACCTTGCCCAAGACCGGGCCGAGCAGGGCGCTGATCGCTTGTGCCACTGCGATGAAGGCGCAGGAAGCCAGCATCATGAAGCCCAGCATCGCCACCGGGTGTTCCGCGTGTACGTGCAGGGCGAAGCGTACGACGCAGTAAAGGATTACCGCCTGGGGAATCCCGATGAGGACGGCGGGCAGGTAACTGGCCAGCGTTACCCGGATCGGGCTGATCTCGGCGGCGATGGCCCGGGCTTGCAGCGGACGGAACGCCATCCACAACAGC
Organism: Mycobacterium sp.; assembly: GCF_965229105.1. GTDB lineage: Bacteria > Actinomycetota > Actinomycetes > Mycobacteriales > Mycobacteriaceae > Mycobacterium. Next base: position 5,223,575 of record NZ_OZ245858.1, on the reverse strand, counting down.
ATGGCGCCGAAGAACAGTGCGAGCGTGAGGAAGAACGGTGCCATGCCGGTGCCGAAGTTCGGCGCCGAATTCTCATGTGAGCTCGTCAGCTGAACCGGACCACCAATCGTCTCGGCGATGGCGTCCTTCTGCTGGGGTGTCCAGTCGGGGACCTTCTGCGCGCCATCGGTGAGCTTGGTCGCCAGCTCCTGGGATCCGGAATTCAACTGCGCCGTGGCGGATTTCAGCTGCCGGGCGCCGTCGTCGAGTGTGGCGATGCCGGCGTTGAGTTGTGCATTGCCCGACGCCACCTGCTTGGCGCCATCCCTAAGCTGCGTGAGCTTGTCGGTGAGTTCCTTGCCCTTGGTGGAGATATCGGTCAGCGCGGAACCGACAGGACCGCCCGCGCTGGCGGTGGCACGTGCCTTGTCGAGCTTCGCCTGAATGTTCGGGGTTAGCTGGTGGGCCAGCAATTGGTCGCGGGTATCGCGCAGTTTCGTGGTGGCCATCACCGACACCGGATCCTGGTTGGCCGACAGGTTGTCGATGATCGAGTTCATCGACTGGGCCGCGGCGTCTTGCGCCCCGGCGATGGTGTCGAGGTCGTCGGACGCCTCGGCCAGCGCCGACGAGCTGTCCTGCACCTGGCCGTTGACCTGATCGCTCTGAGTACCGATCTGTGCCAACAGGTTGGTGATCTTCAGCAGAGGATCGGTCGCGGTGTTGATTCCGTCTGAGAGCTTGCGGGAACCGACCGCCAGCTCTGCGGATCCGCTGCGGGCAGTATTAAGGCCGGCCACCAACTGGCCTGCGCCAGCGTCGAGTTGGGTTGCGCCATCGGAGAGCTTGTTCGCGCCGTCGGCCGCCTGTTTGATGCCCGCGCCCGAGGTGGTGATCACCGAGAGCACCTGGTTGACCGCCTGCCCCGAGATCCTGGTCGACACGGCGTTGAGCACCTGTTCCACCGCGGTGCGGCCGATGCTCGACGAGATGTAGTTGTTGGCGTCGTTGTACTCGGCGATCAGTTGTGCCTTGCGCGGGTTACCGGTGGTGGGTGACGCGATGGCCTCGCTGAAGTCCGGCGGTAGTTCCAGCATGAAGTAGTACTTGCCGTGTGCGACCCCATCGCGCGCCTCGGCGTCATCGACGAGGTGCCAGTCCAGGCTGGCGTCATCGGTGAGCCGGCCGGCGATCTCGTTGCCGACATTCATCGGCTCACCGGAGACCTCGGTACCCCGGTCCGAATTGACCAGTGCCACCGGAAGTTTGTTCACGTGACCGAACGGATCCCAGTACGCCCACAGATACAGCGCGCCGTAGGTCAGTGGCATCAGCATGAGGACGACGACGGCGATGCGCGTCATCCGATTACGGGCGAAGCGTTTGATCTCCGACCCGAGGGCAAGTCCGCCCACCATCTTCTTAATCCTTCCCCGAGGTGTTCGGGATATGTACTTCGTGCTCGGGTGCCTGGTCGCCGAGCGAATTCGTCACGCCCACAACGACCAGGTGGTCGGCGGCGATGGCGCCGAGGCGCTGCGCGGCCTGCGACCGCCGTCCGTTGTCACGGACCTGTTCGAGATCACCGACCACCAGGACCGGTCGCTCCGAGTACAGCGCCAGGGCGATTTGCAGCAGGAACATCTCTAGGTCGCCCAGGTCCCCGATGTAGTCGGTCGATGCCGGGCGTTCGATCTCCCCGAACACTTCAGCCAGTACGTTTCGGGGGGCATCGTTACGCGACCGGCGGAACAGGGGGGATAGCCACCGGCGCTGTTCGGTCACGACTGTTCCCACGGTGACCGCGTCGTCCAGATCGTCGATGTCGCCGAAAGCCGCGATCGCGCAGTGCCGGCGGATCGCCCGCGGCGCGGTCTCACCGAACACGGCGACGCTGCCGTGGCTCGGCTTGAGCCGTCCGGCCAGGGTGAGCAGCAGTGCCTTCTGGCTGTGGCCGCCGGGCATGTGCACCGCGTGCAGGCCGCGATCAAGGTCCAAGTCGACGTCGCTGAACAGTGGGCCGTGCTCACCGTCGAACGTCAAACCCCGCGACACGATGATCGCCTCGCCGTCGGCGCCGGGATGCGCCTGCGCTGTGTGGACCGGAGCGTGTCGGCTCATGGTCGCCTCCTGGGTTGCTGTCTCAACGGGTCGATGATTCAATACGATATGCATCGAATACGGAATGCATCGAGTTTGAGAGGCAGTTTGTCGTGAAGGTCACAGAGACGCGGGAAACCCGCCGGCGAAGCAACACCCGGGCCCGTTTGATCGAGGCCACCGACGAACTCATCCGGGACAGTGGCCGGACCTGGTTCGGCGTGGAGGAGGTGTGCCGGGCGGCCGGCTACACCCGTGGGGCCTTCTACTCCAGTTATGACGACATGGAGGGCCTGCTCTTCGAGGTTTACGAGCATCAGAACGAGGCCCTCGTCGAGCGGTTGCGCAGCACCGCCGAACCACTGCTGCGAACCAAGGGAGTTCTCAGGACAGACCGCGTGGTGCGCCAATTGCTGAAGGCTGGCGTCGCCGATCAACCGCGCATTGCCCTGCATGCCGCCCTGGTGGCACGCGCCGCCCATCAGCCCGACATCGCCCGCGCACTGGACGCCCTAGTCGAACGCCTCCGCGAAGGGCTGCAAGGGATCTTCGTCGAACTGATCGCCAAGACCGGCCGGACCATGACCGTCACGCCGGAGATCTTCACCCGCGCGCTGATGGCCGCCCAGGCTGGCGCCTCCGGCCAGTTCCTCAGCGATCGCGCCGCCACCGAGGAAGTCCGCTACCTCATCGCACTGGCCGTTGTCGAAGGACTGTCCGCTTGACGGTGATAAGACCCCGGCCGAAAGAACAAGGCCTGTTTGCTTTTCCGTCAATCGGTGAATGCGCGAGAGTACTGGCAGCCGTCGCGCTCCACCCACGGTGTCGTCCCGTTGACCGGCGGCCCGAAGGTGATGCGCTCGGGCAGTCTCGGGTCGGCACCGATTCGAAAGGTCCGCCCTCCCAGCGGAACAAGTTCGCAATCGTCGGTGGGAGCTTCGACGCCGCCGGGCGCGATTAGGACCAATCGCCCCTGGCGCAACACCACTCTGAAGTTGGTGAACCACGGCGAATACGAGCGGTAGTGTCCGCAGAACGATTCCAGCTCGGCGGACGGCACGTGCGCCGGGGTCGGTGTGCCGGCACGGGCGAACGTCCGCGGGCCCCAATGCCAGGTGTCGTCCCGAAAGGTCAGCGAGAATCGCGCGAGTGACAGGTTGCGGACCACCGCGCCGCGGGTCCAGGTGCGCAGCAAGGGCTCCCGCTTACCGTCGAACTCGAGGGCCAATCGCACACGGCCGCGGCTGCGTTCCTCGACGGTGATCCGAATCGTCGGCGGTTCGTCCGATTCCGAGGCATTGTCGACGAATTCGCCGACATAGCCATCGCTTTCGACGCTCGCCGGCCACCACTGTGGCAGGAGCCCCGCGGTATCGACGGAGCCGGGAGACTTCAGCTCAGCGGCAACACTGCGGGCGATCGCCTCGGCGATCGGGCTGTCGCCGTTGGCGTTGGTGAGCACGCAGACCGCGATTCCGTCGTCGAGATCGGCCAGCAGGAAGGAGGCGTAGCCGACCATGCCGCCGCCGTGTGACACGACGGTGCGCCCGGCCACCTGTTCGACGTTGATGCCCAGGCCGTAGCGGCTGGTCTCGGTGGCAGCGACACCGGCCAGCGACAGGACGTCCTCGCCGTCGGGGGCTGTTGAACCCACCATGATCTCGAAGTCGGCGGGATCGAGGATCGTCGTGTGATCGACGGTGCCTCGGCCCAGCAACATGCGCGCGAATATCGCCAGGTCCGAAGCGGTGGCCGCGATATTGCCGTCGGCGCCGGCCACCTCCAGCCACGGTGCCTGTACCAACGGATCACCAGGGACCCATGGCTGGTCGTCGTACAAAGCCTGATAGCCGCGCGCCAGCGATGCGTAGTCGGCGTGCGTCACACAGGTGATGGTGGACGTCATCTGCAGGGGTGCCAGGATGTGCTCGCGAACGAGGTCGACAATCCGAGCCCCGGAGACTTCGCGGGCTACCTCGCCGAGCAGCAGAAAGCCCAGATTTGAGTAGTGGAAGAACGTTCCGGGTGCGGCCGGCGACACACTGCCGGTGAATGTGGCAACCTGGCCGAGCTCGTCGGGCAGCGCCTCGGTGCTGGCCACCAGGCCGGCCGTGTGGGTGAGCAGCCGCTCGATGGTGATCCCCTCGGCGCGCAGGGGTTCGGGCAGCCAATTGAGCACGGCGCCGAGGGGCTCGTCGAGCCGGATGAGGCCGCGGCGCGCCAGTTGCAGAATGGCGATCGCGTTGAACACCTTGCTGATCGAGCCGATCTCGAAAAGATGTTGCGCCGCAACGGGAATGTCTGCGCTCACGTCGGCATGACCGAATCGGTGAGTGAACAGCTCGCGATGTCTGTCGACGGCCACCACGACGCCGCCGGGGACTGCCCAGTGTTCGGCGATCGTGGCTGCTAGTGCCCGTGCCGATTCGCTCATCGCCGCTGTCCGCAATACAACATACTCAGTATACTAAGCGCTGATTGCCGGCACCGCCGTCCCGAAGGATGACCCCGAAGCGCTGCGGCGGGTGTTGTCCGACAACGCCCAAAGCGCGCAACTGGCGTTGATCACCTGCGGCGGCGAGTTCGACGCCAGCTATCGGGCCAGTGCCGACAACGTCGTCGCCTTCGCCGCCCGGTCGTGATGTCGGCGCACTACGAGATCAGCGCCGCTGCGGGCCTGTAGTTCATGCTCTCGCGCATCAACCACCATTGATGCGTAGGGCGTTGGCACGTAACGAATTGCGACGGGAGGCCGGGTTCGACTACGGCAGCTTCACCGAAGAATTGCAGGCCGGGCCCATCATTCCTGGCCTGGTTTCTTTTACCGTCAATACGGCGCGTGATGAGTTCGGTGGTGACACGATGTCGCGGTGAACGCAGGCGCGAACGGTAGTGCAGTGACCACAAAGCGGACGCCGTGATCCAAGGATTTCGCGGTGATCACCAAGGACGGCTCCTCGGGAAGTCCGCTGTGATCACCGGGGCGGCGTTCGGTATCGGACGGGCGAGCGCCGAACTCTTTGCGCGCGAGGGGGCGCGGCTGACCGTGACCGACATCCAGGGCGAGTCGCTGCTGGCGCTGGCCGATGAACTGCGGCGTGCGGGTGCGGAGGTTGAGACGGTCATCGGCGACGTTTCGGTGGAGGACGACGCGCGGCGGATGATCGGGGCAGCGACCGACCGGTTCGGACGGCTCGATGTGCTGGTGGCCAACGCCGGCATCATCCCGTTCGGCGATGCGACGGAGGCGACCGCGGCCGACTGGGACGAGGTGATGGCCATCGACGGGCGCGGCATGTTCCTCACGTGCAAGTTCGCGATCGAAGCGATGCTGCCGACCGGTGGCGGCAACATCATCTGTCTCTCTTCGATCTCCGGACTGGCTGGGCAGAAGCGGCAGGCGGCCTACGGGCCCGCCAAGTTCATCGCCACCGGCCTGACCAAGCATCTGGCGGTCGAATGGGCCGACCGCGGCATCCGCGTCAACGCCGTTGCCCCAGGAACGATCCGGACCGAGCGGGTCAAGCAGATTCCCGAGGAGCCGGGTGGCGCGGAATACCTGGCCGAGGTCGAGCGGATGCACCCGATGGGCCGTCTCGGCGAACCGGCCGAAGTCGCCAACGCGATCGTCTTCCTCGCCTCCGATGATGCCTCCTTCATCACCGGCGTCGTACTGCCTGTCGACGGGGGATACCTAGCGCAATAACGTCGAACCTCATGACGAAGCCAGCGCGATGACCTATCTGGGTGAACTGCGGGGGAATTGGCGGCCGCTGACGGCAGCGACGACGGGCCTGAGCGCCGGCCTGAGCCTGAGTGCCTACACCAACGCCGCGATGGGGCCGCAGTTCCTGGCGGCGTTCGGGTGGAGCCGGTCGGACTTCGCGCTCACCGGTGTCATTACGCTGCTCACCTTCGTGTTTCTCCCCGTATACGGCCGCATCGCCGATCTCCTCGGGGTGCGCCGTGTCGCGACCATCGGGGTGGTGGGCCTACCGGCCTGCTGGGCGGCCTTCACTGTGATGACCGGTCCGATCTGGCAGTACTTCGTGATCACCTTCGCCATGATCGCGCTCGGCGTGACAACCACACCGGCCATCTACAGCCGCATCGTTGCCGCCCGTTTCGAGAAGGCGCGCGGGGTGGCGTTGGCCATCGCCATCTCGGGTCCGCCGCTGCTGGGCGCCATCGGCAGCCCCGCCCTCGATGCGGTGATGCGTGCGCATGGCTGGCGTGCGGGCTGCCTCGCCATCGCCGCGGTCATCGGCGCCATCGGCATCGTCGCCCTGATCCTCCTACCCGGTGAGGAATCGGCGACCAAACGCGCACGCGCACAACGTAAAGCGCGCAACGACTACGGGGCGATCAGTCGGAGTCGGGCGTTTTGGATTCTGCTGGCCGGCGTCCTGCTGTGCAACCTCTATCACACGGTCACCACATCCCAGCTTGGCGTGATGCTCGAAGACGCAATGGGATCCGGCGAGCGGATCGCTGTCCTCGTGTCGATCTTCGCCACCGCGGTGATCGTCGGTCGCTTCATTTGCGGCGTGGCGTTGGATCGCCTTCCGGCACAGGGTGTTGCGGCCATCGTGATGGGGCTGCCGGGCATCGGGTGTCTTTTGATCGCGTCGCCGCTGGATGGTTTCGGCGTGTTGGTGGTGGCTGTCTGCTGTCTGGGAGCGGCATGGGGTGCGGAGGGCGACGTCGTCGCCTACCTCGTTGCGCGACGTTTCAGCCTACAGATATTCAGCACTGTGCTCAGCATCCTGATGGCCGTGATCGGCGTCTCCTCCGCCCTTGGTGCGCTCGTGCTGAGTCACCTGCTGCGCACATCCGGCGGTTTCGACGGGTTCCTGACGTTGGCCGGGATCTCCGCGTTCGTCGGCGGTGCGTTGTTCCTCCTCTTGGGGCATCAGCCCGTCGTCGCGCCGGAAGCCGATGTGGCCGCAGACGAGGCCAGCACGCCGGGGTAGCGTTGAGCACATCCCCATTCAAGGCGCGGCCGACGGCCCCATCCGAATCGCCGTGCTGGCGCCCATCGCGTGGCGCACGCCCCCTCGTCATTACGGTCCATGGGAGCAGTTTGCGTCGTTGCTCACCGAAGGGCTCGTGGCGGCGGGGCACCGCGTCACGTTGTTCGCCACCGCGGACTCCATCACCACAGCCCGATTGCATGCCACCGCACCGGGCGGCTGGTCTGAGGACGCGTCGATCGACGCCAAAGTTGCAGAGTGTGTGCATATCGCCTCGGTTTTCGAGCGCGCCGCTGAGTTCGACGTCATCCACAACGGCTTTGATTTCCTGCCGCTGACCTACAGCCGCCTCGTCGCCACACCGGTGGTCACCACGATTCACGGGTTCTCGTCAGACCGGATCGTCCCGGTCTACGAGCGGTACGACGACGCAGGCGCCTATGTGTCGATCAGCGACGCGGACCGACATCCGAGACTGCGTTACGCGGCGACCATTCACCATGGCATCGACATCGAGACGTTCGCGGTCCATCCACGTCCCGGTGAGCATCTGCTGTTCTTCGGTCGGATTCATCCCGACAAGGGCACCGCCCACGCGATCGAGGTGGCCCGCAGATGCGGCCGGCGGCTCGATATTGCCGGGATCATCCAGGATGAGAAGTACTTTCGTGACGAGGTCGAGCCGCATATCGACGGCGAGACCGTGCGCTACCTGGGCGCTGTCGATGCTTCCATGCGGGCAGAGGTACTGGGGGGCGCGCATGCCCTGCTGCACCTGATCGATTTCGATGAGCCCTTTGGCTACAGCGTTGTCGAGGCGATGGCCTGCGGCACGCCGGTCATCGCGAACGCCAGAGGTTCGATGGGCGAGCTGATCGAGCACGGGGTGTCTGGCTTTCTGGTCGACGATATCGACGCAGCGGTGGGCGCAGTGGCCGCGGTCGCCGGCCTCGACCGCCCGAAGATCGCTGAGCTTGCGGCGCAACGTTTTACGGTCAGCGCGATGGTCGACAAGTATGTGACTGTGTATCGCGACGTGATCGGCAACCGGTCATGAGCCCACAGCACGATGCGTCTTGGTGGAAACATGCTGTCGTCTACCAGGTCTACCCGCGCAGCTTTGCCGACTCCAACGGTGACGGGTTCGGCGACTTGGGCGGGATCATGGGGCGGCTCGACTATTTGCATGAGCTGGGCATCGACGTGATCTGGTTGTCGCCGGTTTACCGGTCACCGCAGGCCGATAACGGCTACGACATCAGTGATTACCAAGATATCGACCCGCTGTTCGGCACCCTGGCCGAGTTCGACGCGCTGCTGGCGAGGGTGCACGGCCTCGAGATGAAGCTCGTGATGGATCTCGTGGTCAACCACACCTCCGATGAGCACCCATGGTTTGTCGAATCGCGTTCGTCGCCCGCCAGTCCAAAGCGGGATTGGTACCTGTGGCGCGACGCCCGCGACGGTGCGGAGCCCAACAATTGGGGCAGCCTCTTCGGGGGCTCGGCGTGGCAATGGGACCCACCCACCGAGCAGTACTACCTGCATCTGTTCGACCGCAAGCAACCGGACCTGAACTGGGAGCACCCAGAGGTGCGCCAGGCCGTCCACCAGATGATGCGGTGGTGGCTCGACCGCGGGGTGGACGGGTTCCGCATGGATGTCATCAATTTCATCTCCAAGACCGAGGGACTACCCGACGCCCCGGCCACCCCGCGGCAGCGGTTCGTCAACGCCTTCGAGATGTTCGCCGACGGACCGCACGTACACGAGTACCTCGCCGAGATGACCCGCGAGGTTTTCGGCGGCCGAGACGACGAGTTCCTCACCGTCGGCGAAATGCCAGGTGTGTCAACCGAACAGGCGCGGCTCTATACCGATCCGGCCCGCAACGAGCTGGACATGGTCTTTCAGTTCGAGCACATGTCGGTTGATCATGGCCCGGCAGGCAAGTTCGATGCCGCGGTTCATGAGGACGTCGCTGTTGATCTCGTCGTCCTGAAGGAGTCGCTGCACCGTTGGCAGGTGGCGCTGGCCGAAACCGGTTGGAACAGCCTGTATTGGGATAACCACGACCAGCCACGTGTCGTGTCCCGGTTCGGCGACGACGATCCGGCTTATTGGGCAGCCTCGGCAAAGGCGCTGGCGACCATCCTGCACGGTATGCGGGGTACCCCGTTCGTCTATCAGGGCGAGGAACTGGGCATGACGAACTACCCGTTCCGAGTTCTGCAGGACCACAAGGATGTCGAGGCCGTGAACTACTACCAGAGCGTGCTGGACAGTGGTGGTGACGAGAAGGCGGCGCTGGCCGGCCTGGCCAAGTTCAGTCGCGATAACGCCCGCACGCCAATGCAATGGGACTCCGGACCGCATGCTGGGTTCACCACCGGGTCACCGTGGCTGCCGGTCAACCCCAACTTCACCTGGCTCAACGCGGCAGCCCAAATCGGGTTAACTGATTCGGTTTTCGCGCACTATCGCACCCTCATCCGTCTTCGGCACGAACTGAGCATCATTCGAGACGGCGACCTCACGCCATTGCTGCCGTCAGATCCCCGGATCTGGGCTTACACCAGAACGTCTGCGGACGGAAAGCTCCTGGTGATCGTCAACTGTGGGCGCGACCCACAGGTGGTCGACGTCGACCCCGACTGGATCTCGGCAGAGTTGTTACTCGGCAACCTGGCGGGCACCCCAGCCGTCTTGACAACGGCGTCGGTCGACTTAGGCCCCTGGGACGCACGGATCTACTCCGCCAGGGGTCCCAGCGTCGTCGCTGATGGCCTCTATCAGTAGCAGTGCGCCGTTCAGCCTGTCATTGCCGGATCGGAATGCCGAGCACGTCACCCGCACCCGGATCGGGCGACCCCGCCGGTTCACCGCGTCCACCAACAACTCACTGGAGCTGTCTGGATCGACCAGGGCGGTGCCGATCAGTGGCCGGATCCCGTCCATTGGCAGCCCGATATCGAGGCTAGTTAGGACGACGCCTGTGGTCTCGTTGGCGCGCAGACCCCACAGTTCTTCTGAGCCACGGTTCCACACCACCACGCGCATGTCCTGGTCGACCACGATGACGCCACGGCGGATGGAGTTGACCAGTGCATCCATCGCGGTCCTGGCGTCATCGAGTTCCATGCTGCGCTCACCCAACGTGCCGTTGATGGTGTGCAACTCGTCGTTGGTGGACTGCAGCTCCTCGTTCATGGTCTCGAGTTCTTCGTTGGTGGACTGCAATTCTTCATTGGTGGTCTCCAACTCCTCCACCGTCGATTGCAGTTCTTCGTTTGTGGTTTCGAGTTCTTCGTTGGTGGACTGCAATTCCTCGTACGCCGTTTCCAGTTGACGATTGGTCTGAACGACCTTGTCCAATAGGGCACGCGTGGCGGTCACGTCGAAGAACACGATAGACACACCCAGCAGGCCGTTGTCGGTGTCTATCAGTGGATTGACATGGATCTCAAACCAGACCGCTTCGGAACCGGGCCGTTGCCACTGCACATCCTGGATCCGTGCCGACCGTCGCTCGACTTTCGCCTGCTCCAGATAGGCTCTCAGTTCCACTGGCCGGTAAGAGATTTCGAGGTCTCGTAACAGGCGGCCGATATCGCGCGCCGACAGCCCGAAACTGGTCTCGGCCTGCTGGTTGACCATGGCAACGGTGTCATCACCGGTGACGACAATCTGAGCGACCGGACTGGCTCGGAAGGCCAGATCGCGTACGTTCGTCAGGCCCTTGAGGTCGGCCTGGCGTTGCTCGTAGAGGACGACCGCGGGGTCATAGCGGTCCAGTCCGGTGCGCGAAATTGCAGCCTTGCTAAATATGCGGTGCTTCACATCCAAAGCGGTGAACCGGTCGGAATGGCTCAGCAGTGTTTCGGCGTGGCCGAGGAACAAGGTGCCCTGTGGTGCCAGCGCAAAGTGCAGTCGGTTCAACACATTTCGTTGGGTCTCAGCATTCAGGTAAATCAGCGAATTCCGGCAGACCAGCAGGTCGACCCGCGAGATCGGGGCGTCGCGGACCAGATCGTTACGTCCAAAGATGACGGCCCGGCGCAGATCTTTGTGGAATACGTAGCGCCCGTCGATCTCGTCGAAGTACTTGCTGAGTAGTTCAACGGGCATCGACTCGACCGCTCGGGCGTCATAGGAGGCCGCCCGCGCTTCGCTCAGCGCCTGATCGTCGATGTCGGTGGCGTAGATCTTGACGCGTTGCCGGAACCCGTCGAAGCCCAGTGCCTCGGCCAGAAGGATGGCCAACGTGTAGGCCTCCTGCCCGGAAGCGCATCCGGCGCTCCAGATCCGAATCGGTTCATGGGGGCCGCGCTCGGCGAGCAACGCCGGAATGACGTCGCGTTGGATGGTCTCCCAGGCCGCCGCATCGCGGAAGAAGGCCGTCACGTTGATCAGAATGGTGTTGAACAAGGCGACGAACTCGTCGGCGCTGGTCTGCAGCACATCGAGGTACTCGTCGAACGTCGAGATACCGGACTGACCCATTCGGTGCCGGACCCGTCGCATCAGCGACGTGCGCTTGTATCCGGTGAAATCGAATCCGCGGGCGTCACGCAGATAGCGCAGCAGCACCTCGAAGGCATCGTCGTCGGTGCTGGCGTCCATGTCCGTATTCACCCTTCCACCGCGTCGAGCGAGCGTCTCCGGAACATTACTCGTGGCTAGAGTGGGTTCTCAGGACCCAAGCCCTGGCCAGTGCTGCCACTATTGCCCAGTCGTCGAGGGGCTGGCCGCGGTCTTGCGCGAGCTGAGGATGGTCAATGCGCGTTCGGCCGTCGTGACCTGTTCGCGGTAGCGATCGAACAACACTTCTGAGCCCGCCGTGGCGGCCATCCGCTCGGCCAGTCGCACCTTCTCCTGCAGGCTTCGAACGGCTACCCAGAGGGCGCCTTCGACCTCGTCGTCCCTGGCCCGCAATAACGCCTCGGCCGACCAGGCGTGCCCGACGTGGCAGCGATAGTTGGTCTCGCCGACGGTCGCCAGCGAACCGTTGCAGTCCGGGCAGGTGAACCCCGACGGAGGCCCGAGGGCCACAATGTCGACGTTGGTAGAGAACGGCCGGGCCATTGCGATCTGGTTCTCCAGTTCCAGGTTCCGATCTGACGCCGCGACCCGCTCCTCGTGCTCCTGTGCGGCGAGTTGCGTTAGCAATGAACCGATTTCGGTCGCCTTCACCTGGTAGTCCGCGGCTCCGACGGCCAACGCGTTAGCGGGCATGGCAGGGAAGATCGCATCGTCCGGCGTTTGGACAATGGTGGTGCCGCCGCGGGACTGAATGGCCTGCAGTCCGAGCACGCCGTCATCGAGGACACCGGATAACAACACGCCAACAGCGCGTGGGCCGTACGCCAGCGCCGCCGAACGGAACAGCGCGTTGATCGCCGGTCGGTGGCCGTTCTCGGTCGGGCCTTGAGAGAGCACTGCCCGATGGTCTTCAACCATCAGATGCCGGTCCGGCGCGCAGACGTAAATCCGTTGCGCCTCTAGGGCCGTGCCGCCGACGGCTGTTTCCGCGGGCAGTGGCCCGGCTCGGTCCAAGATACGGGCCAGTACGCTCGGCGCAGCGGCAGGCATGTGCAGCACTACCAGCACTGCGAAAGGCAGGTCGGCGGGTAGTTCCGCCGCCATCCGCGTCAGCGCTTCGACACCGCCCGCAGAGGCGCCGACGGTCACGATTCTTCGCAGGTCGTCGAGATCGGCCATCACGCCCACCCGCTCCCATTGGCGTTCACCCGAGTGTAGGGAGTAATCAGCACCAATATCGCCGAGTCAACCAAGGGTTTTGAGTGGCTGATTTTTGGTTACCCCAGCGTCGGCAACAGCGAACGACTGTTTGTCACCAGACCGCCTACCGGTGCGCCGACAGACCCCCGACCCGTCGGCGCACCGGGAGGTTCGCCCTACAGCAGCCGGTCGGGGCACCCACTTCGTCAAATCTCTTGTGCTCCACAATGATTACTTGTACTCGCCGATGCTCTTGATGCTGTCGAATACCCCGGCGGGCATCGCGACAACCGGTACCCGGACAAACGCTGGATTTTGATCGCTACGAAACGCCGGTGCGACCTTGTTCCACCGGCCTAGACTTCCGGCATGCAACCGCCGGTGATGCTCATCAGTGAGGTCCTCAGCGCTCTCGCGGGGCGCCTGGGTCATACCGCGCCCGGCGATGCCGACGATTGGGTCATCACCCTTACCTCGCTGTTGGTGATGTTCACCGTCGGAGGCGTTGCCGTCGGGTTGGCGAGGCGGCTGACGCGCAGACCTGCGCCCGAGCTCACCGTGCTGCTGAACCAGTCCGCAGCGTTCTACAGCCGTTGGCCCGAGGACCGACATGCCACCGCGCCTGCCGGCGAGCTAATGGCCGAGGCGGCCAGGTGTCAACGGATCGTCGAGCTGTTGGAGCGACGTGCGGAGGCCAACAGCGGACCGGCTTCCCGCGGGCCTATCGATGGCCTCAATGCATGGATCGCGTTGTTGCACAAACGGATCCATACGCGCGATGGCGCACCATCGGGGCCGGCGTACGCCTAGCTGCCCTGGATCGCGTCTGCTCGGTCGACGTGGTCGCGGACGAGCCGGGGGTAGCGGCCGCGATCCGGCCGGAAGATGTCGTGGGGCGAATCGCTGAACTCGACCAGCTGCGCGCCGGGAAAGAACTGCCGGTAGCTGGTCCAGTCAGCGTCGCTGATGATCAAGTCAGTACCGCTGCGGACGGCTAGCAGCGGGATGTGAAGTTGCGATAGCGCGTCCCACATCGAGCGCTCTCGGGCGAGGTGGAAGGTCTGTATCGCGGCGTCGCTGTCCAAGCGCTCACGGACCGGTGATCCGCGCCAGCGGCCGTCGAGCAGATTACGGGCCTCGGTATCGGTCACGACGCGCTCCTCCGGCACGTAGTCGCCGATCGAGATCGACCGGACTCGGTCGGGATGCTCGACCGCCCAGCCGACCGCGTACGTCGTCCCCCTGGAGAACGTCACAAGATGAACGGCCCCGGTGGTCACAGCGTCGACGATGGCGCCGACGTCCCCACACAGCGCGGCGAAGTCGTACCCGCGCTGGGGTGCGCTGCTCTGGCCGTGACCGCGGAACTCCATCACCACCACGCGGCGACCGAAGAGTGGCATGGCGTGTGTGTAGTCCTCGGCGACATCCGTCATCCCGGGAATGAACACGATCGGGGCACCCTGATCATCGCCGCCCGAATCCAGATAGTGCAGGCGAACGCCACCGTTGGAGATGTGGCACGAACTGAACATGGGCACTCATAACGGATAGCACCCCGCACCCGATTTCGCCGAATCGTACCTTTGGGTCGGAAAGTGCGAGTGGCGAATTCTCTTCTGTCACATGCGTTTCAGATGCGGGTTTTGTGTCGGTGGGGGTTTGTAGTGTTTGGGTATGAGTTCGGCGTTGGTTTCTGATCGCGATACCGTCCTTGCGGCGTTGTCGGGGTTGGAAGCCGCAATCGACGCCATGGCCGGGGTGTCCTTTGACGGGCTGACCAACCCCGAAGTGGTCAAAGTCCTAGCCCGGCTGGAAACCCTGACCCGGCGCCAACCGACAATTCAACATCGGTTGCTGGCCAAGCTAGTGCGCGAGGGATCCGCGAAAGAGTTGGGGGCGAAGAACTTCGCTGATGTGTTGACCACCGCCCTGCGGATCGGAGCCAAGGACGCCAAACGGCGCCTCGCTGATGCTGAGGAGCTCGGTGAGCGCACATCGTTGACCGGTGAACCCCTGCCGCCGGTGATGCCACACGTCGCGGCCGGGCAGGCCGCCGGTGTCATCGGTGCCGAACACATCACGATCATTCGGGGATTTTTCACCCAGTTGCCGGTCTGGGTGGACCTACCGACCCGGGACAAAGCCGAAGCCGAGCTCGCCGGGGTGGCCAGTGAGTTCGGGCCCGAGCAGCTCCGGTCGGCGGCAGCGCTGATCGCGGCGTTAGTCAACCCCGACGGGGACTTCTCCGATGCCGATCGGGCCCGCAAACGCGGCATCACGATCGGCCGGCAAGGCCCCGACGGGATGAGTAGCATCAGCGGGCAGCTCACCCCGGAAGCCCGGGCCACCCTGGAAGCAATATTCAGTAAGTGGGCTGGCCCCGGGATGTGCAACCCTGATGATGACAAGCCGTGCACCAAAGGCACCCCGAGTGAAGCCCATATCAAGGGTGATCACCGCACCCCGGCGCAACGCCGCCACGACGCGACCGTCGCGATGGGCCGCTCCCTGCTGTCCTCGGGAAAGCTGGGCCGCCACCACGGGCTACCGGTCACGATCATCGTCTCCACCACCCTGGCGGAGTTGGAAGCCAAGATCGGGGTGGCCCGCACCGCCGGCGGCTCGCTGCTGACGATGTCTGATGTGATCCGGATGGCCTCGCACGCCTACCATTACCTGGTCATCTTCGACCACAATGGCCGAGCTCTGCACTTGGGTCGCTCGAAACGGATCGCTTCAGCTGATCAACGTATCGTGCTGCACGCCCGGGATCGAGGGTGCACGTTCCCGGGTTGTGATGTGCCCGGCTATCTCACCGAAGCTCATCACGCCGAATGTGACTGGGCTGACGGTGGATTGACCGATGTCGATGACCTCGCCGCGGCCTGCGGATCGCACAACAAATTCGTCAGACCCGGCGGGTGGCGCACCCGCAAACGCCGCGACGGCCGCACCGAATGGATCCCACCCCCACACCTCGACACCGGCCAAGGCCGCGTCAACCTCAACCACCACCCCGAAGAACTCCTCCACCCACCCAAGGACCAGGACGAAGCACCGGATTAGCGGTCTACATCCCACTGTCCGAAATCGTCAGCCAGAACATCGTTTACGTCGACGTGGGTGTCGCCGAGGGGCGCGCCCGGGCTCGAGGTGGTGTCCACCACAGCCTGATAGAGCACTGCCCTGGCCTCTCGCTCACCACGCGACCAGGCCCTGGTCTGCCACGCCCACCAATGACCAGCTGTGTTCGACGATCCGATAACGCCGTCCTGGATCGCCCAACTGCAGGCGCGCGCATGCCCGTAGATTCCGGTGCGGTTGGCGCCCAGTATGGAGTTGATGCCCTGAAACCATTGTGCAGCAACGCTATTCCAGGTGTCGAGGTCGATGTCTTCGTCCACGCTGAAGAAGATCGGCGCCGAATCCGGTCCGCCTGCAGCCCCGTGTAGCCGCAGCGCTGTCTGTGCGTCTGCCACGCCACCGTCATATCCGCGGGTGTAGTCGGACGGGTCGGGCCAACCGGGTTTCCCGTACTGATAGCAGCTGACCACGTGAAGGCCGGCCACCCGCAGCGAATCTGCAAACTCGCGGGTGACGGGTTTGAAATCGAAGGTGGCGCCCTGTCGGAGCTCGGAGACATAGACCAGCGCTCCGGCATACCCTCCCGACTTGATCTGGTCGGCCGGTACCAAGCGTTCCGAAAAATCGATCATCTTGCCGTTGTCGGCAGCCGATGCCGACGGGGCCGTGAGGCTCAGCACCACCGGCGCGGATAGGGCGTAGGTGAGTGCGGTGCGCCGGGAGACCCGACGGTGATTACGGGCGCTACTCAATGATCGTCAGGCCCCACTGGTTCAACAGCGGCGCCACCAGGGCGAAGTAGCTGGTGTTGTCATCGCCTTCGGGAGAGGACATCAACAGTCCGACCGCGCTGACCGTGCCGTCGGGGTTCTTCACAAACCCGGGGCTGCCGCTATCGCCCTCGAGGCTGTACACGCTGGCTTCGACCACGTTGCCGTCGATGCTCGTGATCGCACCGCACGTCTCACCGGTCACCGCCCCGGCCTTGCAGAACGGCATCCCGACCTTGAGTTGCTCCAAACTCAGCACGTCGCGCACCGGGTACACGCCGTTGGGATCACCATCCGGCACGCCCACCTCGGGGTTGAGCTTGATGATCGCGGCGTCCTTGACGTCACCCTCCCGCTCGCTTGCGGTGATGTACCCCAACGGAATCTCGTCACCATAGGTCCACAGCGAACCGTCATGAGCGTCGCAATGTCCGCTGGTCAGCAGGTAATAATTGCCCTGCCCGTCGCCTGCGGGGAATCCTGCAGTGCACCGGCCGCTGTCGTCGTCGACCTCCATGCCGGGGGTGGGCGTCGGGTCGTCGTCATCGGCGAACGCAGGTGCCGGGACGGTCAACGTTGCGGCGGCCACTGCGCTCGCGACCACTGTTGCCGCTCTCACGATCCAGCGTGCCTTCACCGCAAACCCCTTTGCTGAGTTGAGCGGTGATGCTAGCAAGCCAGAGTCAGAACGCGCGCAGGTTTTCCCGCAGCGTGGGGTATTCATAGGATTCCCGCACTCGCCCGAGATCGCGAAGTGCGGGCACGAGTCCTTCGGTGATATCGGTGACGTATCTGCGACTGAGATGCTGCACCGGCGTGGTGAGCAGGAACCCGTCGCCGCCAACGGCGTCCATGGCCTCGGCCATCTGAGCGGCCACATAGGCCGGAGTGCCGACCAGCGGCAGGCAGCTGGCAAAACCCGTTGCTGCAGTGGCTAATTCGCGCAGAGTCTTGCCACTGCCCGCTTGGGCGAACTTGTTGAGTGACCCCTGTTCACCGTTGGTGGTCAGGGGCGGCAGCACCTCGTCAAGCGGGAACTTGGAGAAGTCGATATCGGTAACGGTTGAGATCATCCCGAGTTGGCTGGTGATGAACGCGTCGGTGTTGACCATTTTCTGCCGCTTTTGCTCGGCATCGTCGGGGCTGTCACCCAGCACGGGGGTCAGGAGGAACAGGACCTTGATGTCATCGGGATTGCGGCCGGCAGCTTCGGCGCGCGCGCGAATATCGTTGCGGTAGTCGATCATCCCGTTGATACCTTCAGCCACGGCAACGATCGAGTCGGCGGTCTCGGCGGCGAACTGGCGCCCCCGCGGCGAACCGCCCGCTTGCAGGTAGACCGGTCGACCCTGGGGCGTGCGTGGAACGTTGAGGGGGCCGCGGGATTTGTAGAATTTGCCGACGTAATTGATCTCGTGAACCTTCGTGTGGTCGACGAATGTTCCTGTCTCGCGGTCCATTACGACGGCATCGTCGTCCCAGGATGACAGCAAGCGGGTCACCACGTCGACGTATTCGTCGGCCATGTCATAGCGTTGTGCCCGAGGCGGCAGGGTGTCGAGGCCGACGTTATGCGCGGCCTGCTCTTCACCCGAGGTGACGATATTCCACCCGAATCGTCCGTCGGATAGATGGTCGAGGCTGGCGATCAGACGGGCCAGCGTGAACGGGGGATAGGACAGGATGGACGCTGTTGCGATCACCCCGAGCTTGGTGGTCGCCTTGAGGACCGCCCCGGCCAGCACGGTGGCGTCCAATTTCGGTACCTGAAGCGCATGTTTGAGCGTCTCCTCGGTGGAGCCCCCGTACGCGTTCGACACCATCAGGGTGTCCTCGATCATCAGGTAGTCGAAACCGGCACCTTCGAGCATCAGGGCCATCTCGATGTGGAAGTCGGCGTTGGTCCACGACGTGTTGACCCGATCGAAGGGGTCCATCCACTGCGGCGGTGCGTAGTTCATGAACCAACCGAGGTGCATCTTCTTGGACACGACGACTCCCAGACGTAGACGAATCGATGAATCGTCAGTGCACTGTCGGACGGTTTCCGGACTGTGGCCGGGTGCGAAATTCGGTATTGCGCCAGGGCCGGCCGCGAACAGGCCAGGTCAGTTAGGTGACAGCGCCTTTGCCGCCGCACGAAGCAACCGGGTCCGGGCGGCCGGGCGGTACTTGCGGCGCAGGAAGGCGCCCGCGACCGTGCCGCAGAAGAAGCCCAGCATGAACGGCCGACGCGGTCGCTGCTTCCGGCGAGCGACTGCCGAGCCGGCGTATCCACACAGCGATGCCGTCAGGGAGACAGCAATGAGCAGCCAGATCACCGGTGTGACGCCGAGCCCGCTCATAACGCCCGATCCAACCACCGCCACTGCGGCCAGAACACCGTCGATCGGGGTTCGTGACCGAAGCGCATTGCAAACGTTAGGTGGTGTCGTGAGTCCGTTGAACGCCGTCGGCGGTCAATCACGGTCACGACACGGTCTCAGATGAGCATCTGTTCGTCACTCGCAGAGCACATCAGTCACACCAATCACTATCGTCACATCAGTGTCGTCGTGCCCTCGAAGTCCCCGGATAGCTCCGATATCGGTAGCTGGGCGCGGTGTTCGTTCGGTTTCGCAGGCGGCCATCATCGGTCTTTGCCTGCCGATCGGCATCGGGATAGGCCTGGCGCCGCAGGCCGCCGCTGAGCCCTGCACTGGCGCGGCCGCTTCAGCGCAGCCCGTCGCCGGTCAGGCCGTCCGGATTCCGAGCCCGTCGGCGTTGGCACCGTTCGACCGCCCCCTTGGTCACAAGCCCACCGGCGCGAATGAGCAAGCGCCGCTACCGAAGTTGGGCCAGTTACCGTTGGCGATCCTCAAAGCATTCGTGCCGAAGTCTTCGCAAGCGCAGGTGCAACAACAAGCCGCGGTCGCCCCGGCCACACCAACAGTGACCGAAACGGCACCGGCACCGGTGGCAGCTCAACCGGCCCCGCCTGCGGCCCCACCAGGAACATCCATCGTCGGCTGGGTGACCGGGCCGGACAGCCCCAACGAGACGATCCAACGATTTGCCATCACCGGAACCGACCTCGGCATCATGTGGGACAACGGCGATCCCGCCAACAATCAGGTGTTGATGGCATTCGGCGATACCTACGGTTACTGCGGCATTCCCGGCAGCCAGTGGCGATACAACGCGTTGTTCCGCAGCCAGGACGGTGCGCTGTCCAACACAGTCAGCGTGCCCAACGGGGCGGTGGCGAACAAATACTCCGGTTCGCCCGTCTGGCAACCCGGAATCTCGAAACAGATTGTCAACAGCATCAATTCGGCACCGACAGAGAAGGGCATCATTCCGACCTCTGGTGTCGCCGTGGGGAAGAACCAGTACCTCAATTTCATGTCCATCAAGAACTGGGACAGTAACGGTGCGTGGACAACGAACTTCTCCGCTGTCGCGGTCTCGGCCGATAACGGCGAAACCTGGGGTGTCTACCCGGGCACCGTCCGCACTCCCGGCGCGGGGAACGAGAACTTCCAGCAGGGCGCGTTCCTCAAGCCCGGCCCCGGCGATCCGTACCTGTACTCGTTCGGGACTCCGGCTGGACGCAGCGGCTCGGTCTACGTGGCGCGGGTGTCCCCGAACGTCATCCCTGATCTGACGAAATACGAATACTGGAACTCCGACAACGGATCGTGGGTCCCCGGCAATCCGGCAGCCGCGACGACGGTGATTCCCGGCCCGGTCGGCGAGATGTCGGTCCAGTACAACACCTACCTCAAGCAGTATCTGGTGCTCTACTGCAACGGCAACAACGACGTCGTGATGCGGACATCGCCTGCGCCCCAAGGCCCCTGGGGACCTGAACAATTACTCGTGACGTCCGCGGAGATTCCTGGTGGCATCTACGCACCGTTCCTGCATCCCTGGTCGACAGGCAAAGAGCTGTACTACAACCTGTCGCTGTGGTCGGCCTACAACGTGATGTTGATGCATACCGTTTTGCCCTAGTGGCTGCCCCAATCCCGTCAGATCAGTCGCGGATCGATCAAGGTGACGCCAGCGGGGGAGGCAGTGTCGAGCGACGGCAGCAGATGTGCCCCCTCGGCCAGTCCGACAATGCGCTCGATCAGATCCTGTGGTCGTAGGGTGCCGGCTTCGACCAGCCCCAACATGTCGGGGTAGTCCACCGCGGCCATACCGTGACTACCGAGAACGTCCAGCTCCCAGGCGATCACCCGATCCATGGGCACCGCAGGATGTCCGTCAACGGCAGGCAGCAGCCCCACCTGAACGTGGCGGCCACGACGTCGCAGGCTGTGGATGGCGCTTGCGCAGGTATCCGCGGAGCCGACCGCATCGACCGCGACGTGACTGCCTCCCTGGGTTAGGTCGTGCACGACGGCGGTGACGTCTCCGCTGCCGTCGGCGAGCACGGTGTGCTCGGCGCCGAGACTGCGTGCCAACGCCAACGCTGCTGGGGTTCGGTCCACCGCAATCACTTTCGCCCCGGCGGCGACGGCGATCTGTACGGCGCTCAGTCCGACCCCACCAGCTCCGACCACCGTTACCCATTCGCCCGGTTGGACCGCGGCCCTGGCGTGCAACGCGCGGTAGGCGGTGGCGAACCGGCAGCCCAGTCCTGCCGCGGCGGCGTCCCCGATCTCCTCAGGCACAGCGACCAGATTGGTGTCGGCAGAATGTAGCGCGACGTACTGGGCGAAAGAGCCCCAGTGGGTAAAGCCCGGCTGAGTCTGCTCGGGGCATACCTGTGCCTGACCGCTGCGACACCACCGACAGTGTCCGCACCCGCAGATGAACGGTGTGGTGACGCGGTCACCCACCGTCCACCGCCGGACATCGGCGCCGACTGCGGCCACCACTCCCACCAGCTCGTGCCCCGGCACGTGGGGCAGCACCACGTCGTCGTCATGACCGGCCCAGGCATGCCAGTCGCTGCGGCACAATCCGGTGGCGTGCACCTCGACGACCACCCCACCTGGTGACGGTGCCGGGTCGGGGACCGACCGGACATCCACTAAACCACCGAACTGCTCGAAGACGACTGCACGCATGAAGCTATCGTCCCGCGTGTAGACCGGAATGAGTGGCGACCGAAAGAAGTGACACAGTGGCCGGACCGCTTGCAGGTATCAAGATTGTTGAACTCGGCGTGTGGGTGGCGGCACCGGCAGCGGGCGGGATCCTCGCCGACTGGGGTGCCGACGTCATCAAAATCGAGCCGCCGACGGGAGACCCCGCCCGGACGTTCGGCCGGATGTTGGGTCTACCGCAGGACGGCGAGGTATCGGCCAATCCGCCATTCGAAATGGACAACCGGTCCAAGCGCAGCATTGTTCTCGATCTCACGTCGGCGGATGACCGCTCATCGGCAGGCGAATTACTCGCCGACGCCGATGTTTTCGTCACCAATCTGCGCCCCGGCGCGCTGAAACGTATCGGGCTGGACTTCGAGACCCTGGCCGCCAGGAACCCTCGGCTGGTGTACGGGCTGATCACTGGTTACGGCATATCAGGCCCCGACGCCGACCGGGCCGCCTATGACGTCGCCGCATTCTGGGCCCGCGCCGGTCTGGCGCACCTACTCACCCGGCCCGGTGAGACGCCACCGTTTCAGCGCGGCGGGATGGGGGACCACACCGCAGGGATGACCTTGGCCGCGGCGGTGTGTGCGGCGCTGGTGTGCAGAGCCAGCACCGGGAAGGGCCAACTGGTGACGACCTCGCTCTACCGACAGGGCGCCTACACCGTCAGCTTCGATCTCAACACCTTCCTGCTCACCGGCCACCCCATCGCGATCGGGCAGCGGGAGACGATGGGCAATCCGTGTATGAACAACTACACCGCCGGTGACGGTCGACCGTTCTGGATCGTCGGTCTGCAGGGGGAGCGGCACTGGCCTGCTCTGTGCGCCGCCATCGGACGAACCGACTGGCTGACCGACCCGCGCTTCGACACCCCGCGCGCTCGATTCACCAACGCTGCCGAGCTGATCGGCGAGCTTGACGACATCTTTGCCGGCAAGTCACTGGAGCAGTGGGCCGAAAAATTCGCCGGCGAGCCGGATTTCTTCTGGTCACCGATCAACTCGATCGAGGACGTCATCGCCGACGAGCAGTTTCATGCCGGCGGCGGCATCGTCGATGTGCCAGAAGGCGATTCGATTGTCCCGATGATCGCCACGCCTGCAGACTTCCACGGCACCCCATGGGCCCCTAGGTCGACGGCGCCCGGGCTCGGCGAACATACCGCCGAAATCCTGGCCGAGCTCAACGCGCGGACAGCGGCGAGCTCACAGTGAGACGGTCCCGTAAGAACCGAGGCCCGGGATCAACGTGTGCAGTTGATCATCGGCCGAGCCCAACGTATGGCCGATGGCGGTGAGCCGGGCAGCGTAGTGACCCACCGGGTATTCGGCGGTCACGCCGATACCGCCGTGCAGCTGAATTGCTTCCTGCGCGATATGGCGCCCCGACCGGCTGATCTGCAGCTTGGCGCGGGCGGCGATGACGGGGTCGAAGTTTCCGTCGGCCACCGACATGGCGGCGTAGAAATTCATGCTGCGCGCCAGCTCCAGGGAGACGTACATGTCGGCGGCCCGCTGAGTCAGCGTCTGAAAGTTGCTCAACGGCACGCCGAATTGCTTACGGCTGGTCAGGTAGTCCGTGGTGAGCCGCAACGCCTCTTCCATCGCGCCGACCGCCTCAGCGCACAGCGCCGACTGGTGCCGGATCAGGGCCTTCTGCAAAGCGGCGCTCGCATCGCCACCGGCGCCAAGTGGTTGTCCCGCAACTGAATTCAGATCCAGGTGGGCGGCGCGCTGACCGTCGAACGTTCGGTAGGAGCGGCGGCTCACCGATTCGGCCGTGACCACGAACAAGCCGACCCCGCCGTCGGGCAGGGCGGCACTGACGACGAATACGTCGGCGCAATCACCGGCCAGCACCGGGTTCTTGTGCCCGGAGAGCACCCACGAATCACCTTGGCGCTCAGCGCGGGTGGTGACGTCCGGCGTCAGGCCACGCATACCGGGCTCTTGATGTGCCAGCGCCAGCAGCGTTTTGCCCCCGGCGACCTCGTCGAGCACCGCACGTTGGCTGTCGTCGCCGAGCTCGGCGATCACACCGCCGGGAATCAGCGCGGCCGCCACCACCGGTTCGGGGGCCAGCCGACGCCCGATCTCGGTGAGCACGACCATCAGCTCGATCTGCCCGGCCTCATCCGGGTCGAAGCCGAGTCCGAGGATGCCGATGTCTGCCAGCTGTGACCAGACCTCCCTGCTCCACCCGAGTTCGGTGTCCGCGACCTTGATGCGGGTTTCGATGTCGTATGTCCGGGTCAGGGCCTCGCGGGTGACGTCGCGCAACAGGCCCTGCTCGTCGGTCAGATCGAAGTCCATGGTGTCCTCACAGTCCGAGAATCGTCGAGGCGATGATGGTGCGTTGCACTTCGTTTGTGCCGCCGTAGATCGAGGTCTTGCGATAGTTGAGGTAACGCGGGGCGGCGAGCTGCGCCCACTCCGGGGATGCGATGTCGTCCCCGGCGTCGGTGGGTAACGCGTCTGGGCCCGCGACGTCGACAAGTAGTTCGGTGACAGCCTGTTGCAGCTGGCTGCCTTTCAATTTGAGGATCGACGACGCCGGGTTGGGTTTGCCGTCAGCCTCGGATCCGCTGACCCTCAACTGGGTCAGCTCCAGAGCCAGGATCTCGTTCTCGATCTCGGCGACGCGGGCGGCGAACAGCGGGTCCTCCAACAGAGTTCCGCCTGCGGTGGGCGTATTTGCCGCATGTTCCTTGACCTGTGCCAGCCACACTTTGGTCGTGCCGATCCTCGCGATGCCGGTGCGCTCATTGCTCAATAGGAACTTGGCGTAGGTCCAACCGCTGTTCTCCTCGCCGACCAGTTGATCGGCGGGGACCCGGACGTCTTCGAAGAAGACCTCGTTGACTTCGTAGCTGCCGTCGATCAACTTGATGGGGCGCAACGTGATTCCCGGCGTCGACATCTCGGCGAGTAGGAACGAGATACCGGCCTGTCGCTTCGGTGCGTTCGGGTCAGTGCGGGCCAGGACGAAGATCCAGTCGGCGTACTGGCCGAGGGTGGTCCACGTTTTCTGGCCGTTGATGACGTACGAATCACCGTCGCGGACCGCGGTGGTGCGCAGCGATGCCAGATCCGAACCCGCTTCCGGCTCGGAGAACCCTTGGCACCACCAGATATCGAGGTTGGCTGTCGGCGGCAGGAATCGCTCCTTGAGTTCCTGAGAACCGAACCGGGCGATCACCGGACCGACCATGCTGGCGTTGAACGCCAGTGGTTCGGGTACACACGCCAACCGCAGTTCATCAGCCCAGATCTGGCGTTGAAGTGGGGTCCAGTCCTGCCCGCCCCATTCCACCGGCCAGTTGGGCACGGCGATCCCGCGCTTGTTCAGGATCTGCTGGGCGATGACCGCGTCCTCGGGGAATCTGGCCTCACCATGGCGGACCCGCTCACGGATATCCGCCGGAATCTGCGTGGTGAAGAACTCCCGCAGGTCATCGCGGAACGCGGCTTCGGCGTCGCTGAGCGCCAACTTCACTGTCGAACCTCCCGTTATCCGGTACGGCGCAAGGCCGGTACCGCGAGTACCCAATATCGGTGAAACTACTGCCCGTCGTGGGCTGACATGGGGCAAATGGCCGGTTGGTTGAGTGACGAATTCATGTCGGGCCGCTACGGGGAATCGACATCGGCTTCGAACATGCGTTGGGTGCCGACAACCGACAGCAATTGCAGCGCGTTCTCCGACGGTGACCCAGGTTCAGCGGTGTAGATCACTACCCGCTGATCACGGTCGGTGATGTCCAGCACGTCACAATTCACCGATATCGGCCCGACCGCCGGATGGTGGAAGGTCTTGCACAACACGGTCTGGGCGGTCACGTCGTGGCCGTTCCAAAGCGCCGCGAATTCCGCACTGCCTGAGCGTAATTCGTTGACCAACTCACGGGTGTCGGGATCATGGGGGTATTTGGCCGCAGCGGCGCGGAGATGCAACGCACACGTTCGGGCGAACTCGTCGACGTCGGTGACGCCGTAAAGGCGTCTGCCCACGGGATGGGGGCCGAGGAAGGCGCGTCGGGCCAGATTGCGGTGCCGTGGCGACAGCGCGCTGAAATCCTCCATCAACGCGCAGGCCAGATCGTTCCAGGCGATCACTTCGTAGGTGGCAGAGACGACGATCGCTGCGGCCTGCGGCAATCGTCGGATCAGGTCGAGGATGCTCGCACGGACCTGCCGGGGTGGACCTGGCGGTCGCGACGGTTCGACACCGGCCAGGCGATGAAGATGGGCACCCTCGGCATCGGTGAGACGCAGCGCGCGGACCAGACCGACCAGCACCTCCCGGGACGGGTGCGGGGCCCTGGCCTGCTCCAATCGCGTGTAGTACTCCGTCGAGATGAACGCCAAATGGGCCACCTCGTCCCGGCGCAGCCCCGGTGTGCGGCGGCGCATCCCCACTGGCAATCCCACGTCCGCCGGGGAGATCCGCTCACGCCGGCTGCGTAGGAAAGCGCCGAGTTCTCGCTTGTCCATCCATCCATAGTGCCCGCCGCCACCTGGTTAACCAGGTATCGCCGGTACCTGGATAGCGTCGGGGTTCGCACGCAGGGTTGACGTCATGGACACCACACCCACCAGCACCGTCGGCCTCCTCGCCGACAAAGTCGCATTCGTCTCCGGCGCGGGTCGCGGGATCGGGGCCGCCGCCGCGCGTCTGTTCGCCAAGGAAGGGGCGCACGTGCTCCTCGCAGCCAGGACCGAGCAGCAACTCGCGGCGGTCACCGAACAGATCAGAGCGGCCGGTGGCGACGCCGACTATGCGATCTGTGACCTCGCCGACGGGGACAGTGTGCGCTCTGCCGTCGACCATGCCGTAAAGCGTTGGGGGCGGCTGGATATTGCGTTCAACAATGGGGCGACGATTGTGCCGCCAGGACCACTGGACCAGGTCTCCGAAGCGGATTTCGACACCGTCTACCAGGTCAATCTCAAAGGGGTATACCTGGCGATGGTCGCCGAGATCGCCGCCATCCGCGCCACCGCGCAGACGGGTGCCATCGTCAACACGTCGAGTGTGGGCAGTTTGAAGGGCAACCCTGAACTGCCGGCGTACGGCGCAATGAAGCGGGCGGTCAACAGCCTGACCGAGTCGGCGGCCGTTACCTATGGCCCGGAAGGGATTCGCGTCAATGCGATCACCCCGGGGAGCACGTTGACAGAGATGATCCGCGAGTGGGAAGCGGCCACACCTGGCGTCATCGACAGGATCACCGCGCAGACGCCGCTGGGGCGGGCGGCCGAGCCCGAGGAGATCGCCGAGGCCGCCGCGTGGTTACTGAGCGACCGTGCGTCATACGTCACCGGCGCGATCCTGCGCGTCGATGGCGGTACGTGGGTGTGACAGCCGCCTAAGCGGCGCGGAACCTGATGGCGCCCAGGTGATGTGTTCTGACGGCCTCGGCGAACTCTTCTGCGGTCGGTACACGGTCATCACGAAACTTCAACCCCATCAAGCGCTGGGCACCCTTGACCCCGTAGGACTCTGCTATCCGCCGGGACAGGTTGGCCACCGTGGCTGGATCTTCGATGAGCACGCCCTGCATGTGGGTCGTCTTACCGTCATGGAGGACCTCGGCGGGCGCGCCGCTGCGGAAGTTCAATCGCCAGGCTGCGCTGGCGATGGCAAAGAGATCGTTGTCAATCTGGTGTGCGCTCACCGGAATTGAGTATCGCTTACCGCTTTTGCGTCCCGCGAAACTCAACACCATCATGGTCTTTCGCCCGGTACCCAGCACTGGTGTGCGTAACAGCAGACGCAAGACCGGGTTGACGGTACGCAACAGCGCGGCGGGAGGATGCGACACGGTGACCGCCGGTGTGTGCTCTGTCATCCATTCACCGTAGAACCTCGTGCGTCAGTCCTGGACGGCTTTGGCCAGTGCCACGTACTTAGTGAGTGTGGCGGTGTCGGCGTCCCGGCCTCGGGTCAGCTCGCGGGTGGCCTCGTGCACCACCCGGACCACAGCCCAGGCACGGGCTCGATCCTCGTCAAGTCCGGCGGCGTCCACCAGTGTGTAGAAGCGGGCCCGGACTCCGTCGCGGATACCGCTGCTGAGTTCGTCCCAGCGATGCAGGAGCATTGGAGCCAATTCGTAGTGTGGATCACCATTGTGCGGCGTGGGAGAAATGGCCAACCAGGGCTCGCGCTCGGCGGCCAGTACATTGCCGTAGTGCAGGTTGCCGTGGAGTACGACGTCGCTGCCTGCTACGTCGGTCATCAGGTCGCGGCTGAGCGTGATCGCCTGCTCCACCAGCCGGTGTGGGATCGGCGCATTGCGCGACAGGGCCTCGAAATCCTGCGTCCATACAACCAGTTGTGCAGTGACCGAAGGTAATTGAGGCATCGCGGGGACGTGCAGGCGCTGGTATAACCCCGCCACCACCTCGCAGGCATCAATATCAGAGCGGCTGCCGAGGGATTGTGGATACGCCCGCTCAAGAAGTAGGGCGCGCCGGTACGGGTCGGCACGTAACAGCCGCACCGCTCCCGCACCACCCCATTGGCGCAGCACCAGGTGCTCGTGTTCCCCCTCCGGGCGGGGCACACCGAGCTTGAGGACCGCAAGCACCCCATCGACGGTGCGTACAGGCAGGACATCCGCCGCAGACCCGCGGATCACCGCCCCGTCCTGGCGGAGCTCCCAGCGTTGCACCATCGCGCGGATCGCATCGGGAAGCTCGGTCACCGTCGCATCGTGCCACGTGTGGGTGCACCGATTTTTCGGCCAGGGATGAATTTGCGATCGGCCATCCGTTCTGGCGGTCGAGAAGTTGTCACGTCACGATGGAAGGCCAATCATGAAGATCGTTGTAATCGGAGGCACGGGTCTGGTGGGGGCAAAAGTGGTGCACGCCTTGACCGAACAGGGTCACGACGCCGTCGCCGCAGCCCCTTCGACGGGTGTGAATGCAGTCACCGGCGCAGGCCTGTCCGAGGTGCTACGCGGCGCCGCGGTGGTAGTTGACGTGTCGAACTCGCCATCCTTTGATGACGACCCGGCCATGGAGTTCTTCACCACTTCGACCGGCAACCTGCTCGCGGCCGAAGCGCGCGCGGGCGTCGGACACCACGTTGCGCTATCGGTGGTGGGTACGGCGCAGATGGCGGGGCAGAGCGGATATTTCCGGGCGAAGTTGGCGCAAGAGAAGCTCATCGGCGCAGGTCCGGTCCCATATTCCATCGTGCACGCGACGCAGTTCTTCGAGTTCCTCAAGGCCATCGCCGACACGGCGACCGTCGAGGGCACCGTGCGGCTGACACCGGCGTACATCCAGCCGATGGCAACTGCCGATGTCGCGCGTGCGGTGGCGGGCGTGGCGGTGGGCGCACCGGTGAACGGGATCATCGAGATCGGTGGCCCGGAGAAGTTCCGGCTGCCCGACCTCATCCGCACGGCCCTGATCGCGCGTGGTGATGCCCGACCGGTGGTGGCCGACCCGGCCGCCGGCTACTGGGGCGTCGATATCGAGGAGGACACCCTGGTACCCGGCGACGGCGGCAACCTGTCCGAGATCCGGTTCGCGGACTGGATTCTCGAGACGGCCGCCAAGGCGTAATCGGAATGGACGTCTACGAGGCAGTCACCACCCGACGCGCAGTGCGCGGATTCACCGACCGGCCGGTGCCGGACGACGTGTTGGGCCGCGTGTTGGCCGCAGCGGCCTGGGCCCCGTCCGGATCCAATATCCAACCCTGGCGTACCTACGTGGTCACCGGCGCACCGCTGGCACAGCTGAAGAAGATGGTGGCCGAGCGGCTGGCGGCCGGGGACCCATTCGACCCCGGCGAGTACCAGATGTACCCGGCCGAGCTGACGTCCCCCTACCGTGAACGGCGGCATGCGTTCGCCGAGCAGCGATATGGCGCACTCGGGATTGCGCGGGGAGACCTGGAGGCGCGGCAACGCGCCGCCGTCGCGAACTGGCAGTGTTTCGGTGCGCCGGTTGCCCTGTTCTGCTACGTCGACCGGGGCATGGGCCTGCCGCAGTGGGCCGATGTCGGCATGTATCTGCAGACGGTGATGTTGCTGCTGCGCGGTGAGGGCCTGCACAGCTGCCCGCAGATGGCGTGGGCGAAGTTTCACACCTCGGTCGCCGAGGTCGTGTCCCCGCCCGACGAACTGATGCTGTTCTGCGGCATGTCGATCGGATATGAGGACGCGGCGGCCGATGTCGCCAGGACAGGCCGTGCGCCGCTCGACGAGACGGTGACGTTCGTCGAGTGACCTGATCAGGCGGTCGCCGCCGGATCTCATACCCGGGCAGACTGCTAACCTCGGCCCTGGGACTGAGATGGTGAGGCGATGTCTAAGGGTGGCCGCGAGCGGCGTCTGCGCGGGCGTGACGGCGAATGCGCGACGCTTCGCGGTCTCGTTTCCCATCTGAAAGCCGGCGGCGGCCAGGTTCTGGTACTTCGCGGTGAGGCCGGGGTGGGTAAATCGGCATTGCTCGGTTACCTGACCACCCACGCCACCGGTATCCGGTGCACAACGGTGGCCGGTGTGGAATCTGACACCGAGCTCGCCTTCGCCGGCCTGCAGCAGCTGTGTGCGCCGTTGATGGAACATGTCGGGGAACTGCCGGAACCGCAGCGCCAGGCACTGAACGTCGCTTTCGGACTGGGAGTTGGGGCCACGCCCGACCGTTTTCTCGTTGGGCTCGCGGTACTGAGTTTGATGTCCGCCGCCGCCGATACGCAACCGCTGCTGTGTGTCATCGACGACGCCCAGTGGCTCGACCAGGTGTCGCTGCAGACTCTGGGGTTCGTCGCACGGCGACTCTTGGCCGAACCACTCGCCTTGGTCTTCGCGGTGCGCGATGACGGTAACGGTGAGGTGCTCAACGGGCTGCCGGAGATGGCCATCGGTGGCCTGACCGACGGCGCCGCCCGCGAACTACTCGATTCCGTTGTGCCAGGGCGCATCGACGAGCGGGTGCGTGATCGCATCATCGCCGAGACTCGAGGTATTCCGCTTGCCCTGCTTGAGGTTCCGCATAACACCTCGACGGTCGAACTCGCCGACGGGCTGCCGAACAGTGGTGAACGCTCGACGACGAAACACCTAGAGGACGGCTTCGTTCGGCGGATCCAGGCACTGCCGGCAGCAACACAACAGTTGTTGCTCGTCGCGGCGGCCGAACCGGTCGGTGATTCCGCGCTGTTTCTGCGTGCCGCAGCACAATTGGGCATCCCGGTGGACGCGTTGGCACCTGCGGAGGCGGCCGGCGTCATCGAGTTCGGTCCGCGGATGCGCTTTCACCACCCCTTGATGCGCTCTGCCGCGTATCGCGCGGCCGATCTCACCGACCGCAGGGCCATACACCGGGCACTCGCCGATGCCACGGACCCAGAGTCGGCCCCCGACCGGCGGGCGTGGCACGCCGCCACCGCCGCGACCGGCCCCGATGATGCCATTGCCGCCGAGTTGGAAACCTCGGCGGGGCGGGCACAGAGCCGGGGTGGAGTGGCCGCCGCGGCGGTCTTCCTGGAACGCGCGACGGTGCTGACCTCGGATCCGGCCCTACGAGGCTCGCGGGCCATCGCCGCCGCCCAGGCCAAACGCCAAGCGGCCGCACCGGCTGCGGCCTACGAACTTCTTGCGCTCGCTGAACTGGGTCCGCTCTCGACGCTGCAACACGGCCAGATCGTGCGGATGCGTGCCCAGATGGAGTTTGTCCGCAGCCGCGCAGGCGAGCCCGGTGCGCCGCAGCCCGGCGACGCTGCAGCGCAGCTGCTCGGTGCCGCCCGCCAGCTCGACAACCTGGACGACGATCTGGCGCGCGAGACGTATTTCGAGGCGCTCACCGCTGCCATGTACGCGGGTCGGCTCGGCGCACCAGGCCGGTTGGAGGAGGTGGCCGTCGCGGGTCGCGCGGCGGTGCAGCGACTTCCAGAATTGGTGCGACCCATCGATTTTCTGTTGAGCGGCATGACAAGTCGGCTCATCGACGGTCCTGGGGCCGGCTCTGAGCATCTGCGGGTTGCCCTCGAACTGTGGAACCCCGACCGGCTCAACGGCGACGGCCGGCCCCTGCACTGGCCGTTCCCGATAGCGCAGGAATCCGCCGCGCATGAACTCTGGGATGATGCGATCCTGCAGCGCATCGCGACCGAGACGGTCCGGCGGGCACGGGAGACCGGTGCCCTCGCCGCGCTTCCCGCGGCCTTGGTCTATCGGGCCGGAGTTCACGTGTACACCGGCGAACTCGCCACTGCGGCAACGCTGATCGAAGAAGCCAAGGCGATTACCGCGTCCATGGGCTACTCGCCGGTGAAATACCACTCCTTGAACCTTGCGAGTTGGCGGGGTGACCCCGACGCCGTGGAAGTGATCGCGGCCGCCCAAGCGGAGGGAATCGCCAGGGGCGAGGGACGACTGGTCGGGGTCACCAGGTTTACCTCCGCGGTTCTATTCAACGGGCTCGGTCGCTACGAAGACGCCCTGGCCGCTGCGCGGGAATGTTGCGAATACGAGGATCTGGGCTTTTTCAGTTGGTGCCTCTACGAACTGATCGAAGCGGCTGCACATCTGGGTGACCAGGACACCGCCCGCTGGGCGCTAGCGCTTTTCGAGGAGCGGGCGGGTACCAGCGGGACAGATTGGGGGGCAGGTGTGGTGGCGACCTCGCGGGCGTTACTCGCCGCCAACGACCTGGCCGATGGCTTGTTCAACGATGCCATCGAGCATCTCGACCGAGCCAACGCCACGCTGCACGGAGCGCGGGCGCGCTTGTCCTACGGTGAGCGACTGCGGCGGGTCAACCGCCGATCCGATGCGCGCCGGCAGCTCACCGCCGCATACGAGAAGTTCACCGCGATGGGTGCGCAGGGTTTCGCTGAGCGGGCCAGGCGTGAGCTGGTGGCGACCGGTGAAAAGGTGCGCAAACAGCAACTCGGCTCCGGTGACGAACTGACCGCCCAGGAGGCACAGATCGCCCGGTTGGCCGCCGAGGGTCTGACGAACCAGGAGATCGGTGCGCAGCTGTTCATCAGCTCGCACACCGTCGAATGGCACTTGCGCAAGGTCTTCGTCAAGCTCGATATCACCTCGCGTCGGCAGCTGAGGACCATTTCATGGGCCAGCTAGGCCCACTACTACGGGCCTGAACTACGGGCCTGAACTACGGGCCCGACTACGGGTTCTCAAGGGTCCAGTTCACCGTCCGGGCCGCCAGTCTGATTGCAGCACGCAGGCAACCAGCAACTGGAGAAACATCATGACGATTACGTCGGTACCCGCCGAAGTAGACCCCGGCCAGGCCGCACGATTCGCGGCCGACGTGGAACCCCTTATCGAGGTCCTCACCAGGGGTGCGCGCCGACTGGCCCGCAATGACGCCGACGCAGAAGACCTGATGCAGGACACCTTGCTACACGCGTACGCGGGCTTCCACACCTTCAAGGCCGGAACCAATCTCAAGGCTTGGCTTTTCCGCATTCTCTACAACCGGTGGGTCAGCACCCACCGGACCAAACAGCGCCGGCCAGCTGAGGTTTCGGTCGACAACGTCACCGAGCGCGACCTGGCGGACAGTGCAGCGCGGTTGCCCGCGGGGATGCGCTCGGCCGAGGCCGAGGTGCTGGATGCGTTGCCGGACAGCGATGTCAAAGCCGCGTTGGCCGCCCTGCCGGACGGATTTCGGGCCGCAGTGTTTTTCGCCGACGTTCAGGGCTACACCTATGCGGAAACCGCTGCCATGTTGGGCGTTCCGCTGGGCACCGTGATGTCGCGGGTGTCGCGTGGCCGGCAGCGGTTGCGCATCGCCCTGACGCACCTCGACCACGCCGCCTGAGTGAAGGAGTACGTCATGGAATTGGCGAACCGGACAGCGTTGATCACCGGCGGAACGGCGGGTATCGGATTGGCTTGCGCCCGTCTGCTGGCCGGCGAAGGTGCGGCTGTCATCATCACCGGCAGAGACAGCGAGCGTGGAGCTGCGGCTGCTGCGGCGATCGGCGTCGGTGCCCGCTTCATCGCGGCCGATGTCTCTGACCTGGCGGCAGTGAAATCCCTTGTGCAGCAGGCGGGGGACATCGACATCCTGGTGAACAATGCCGCCTCTTTCCCCGGTGCGTTGAGCGTCGAGCAGGACATCGGATCGTTCGAGACGACGTTCGACACGAACGTCCGCGGCACCTACTTCCTGGTCGCCGCCCTGGCGCCGGGGATGGTGACGCGGGGGAGCGGCAGCATTATCAACATCACCAGCATGGTCGCGTCCAAGGGCGTCCCAGGTGCGTCGACCTACAGCGCCTCCAAGGCCGCCGTGGAATCCCTGACCCGTACCTGGGCCGCCGAGTTCGGGCCACGAGGGGTTCGGGTCAACAGCGTCGCACCAGGACCGACCAAAACCGAAGGCGTCGAGGCGGAGTGGGGTCAGACCAACGAAGAGCTCGGTCGCGCACTGCCATTGGGCCGGACCGCCGCTCCCGAGGAGATCGCCCACGCGGTGCTCTTTCTCGCCTCGCCACGGTCGAGCTTCATCACCGGTTCAACCCTGCACGCCGATGGCGGCGGAACCGCAATCTGATCATCAGTCCAGAAAGGAACGAACATGAAAACGACATATGATGCCGGGTGGGAGGCCGCACTGACGGTGGTACAGGAAGTCCAGCCACCGTTCATCCCGGCTGATGCCCACGCCATGACGGTCACCATCACCTACCCGCCAGGAAGTGCCGGCGCCCCACCGCACCGGCATCCGAGCGGACCGGCCTTCGGCTTCATGCTTGAGGGCGAGATGCTGTTCGAGTTGGAAGGTGAACCGCCGCGGGTCATCAGCGCCGGCGAAGCCTTCTGGGAGCCCGGTGGTGATGTCATCCACTATTCCGACGCTAATAATCGCACCGATATCCGCAGCAGGTTCGTCGTCACCATGCTCTGTGTTCCCGGGCAGCCGATGCTCACCCTCGTCGATGACGACGAGCTGACCGCACGCGCACACCTGCGTGTGCTGGGGCAGTGAGATCTGATGTCGCGGGTCCTGTTGCAGACGACGATCACCGAGAGCCCGGATGACTGGGATATCAGCCGCTTTTCGCTGCTGGCTGCAGAGCTGCGGGCAGCCGGCCACGAGGTGGTCGCACGCAACCGCGTGTCCGGAGGCGTTGACGATCCGGTCCTCAGCCATCTCGATACCCTGGGCTACGACCAGCTGTGGCTGATGGCGGTCGACGTCGGCGACGGCCTGACCGACGACGAAGCGGATGCCATCCTGCGGTTCCGCTCCAGCGGTGGCGGGATGCTGACCGCGCGTGATCATCAAGACCTCGGCCGGTGTCTGTGTCTGCTCGGGTCGGTGGGGTCAATCAACCAGTTCCACGACGTGAGCGTCGATCCGGCCACAATGCGCGACGACCAGGACACCCCGGGCATCTCCTGGCCCAACTACCACTCCGGGGCCAACGGTGACTACCAGCGGGTGCTGATCGACGGGCCGGCCCACGAGTTGCTCCGCACGACGCGAAGCAGCAGCGGTCGGATCGAATGGTTCCCGGCCCACCCCCATGAGGGTCTGGTGTCGGCCGAGACCCCGTTCGCCAGAGTCCTCGCCCGGGGGCAAAGCGCCACAACGGGACGGCTGTTCAATCTCGCCGTGGTGTTGGACGGCGAGCTCGCGGCGGACGGCGCAGTGATGGGCAGGGTGCTGGCGGAATCGACCTTCCATCACTTTGCCGACTACAACTGGGATCTCGACTGTGGTGCACCGTCATTCGTGACCGAGGCGCCAGGGACCCAGATCAAGGCCGACCCGACGCGCCTGGCGGCATTCAAGGACTACATCCGCAACATTGCGGTCTGGTTGCAACCAGCCTCTCAGCGTTAGTTGCCGGTGGGAATGACGGACGGACCGTGCGTCGCACCATCGACGTTCTCACCGATGGGCGCTTGGTCTTTGCCGCCCAGAAAATTGTTGCGCTCAACTCTCTATGATGGCGTGGATGGCCGACTCTGCAGATGTCACTGAGCTGGTACAGAACCGCATCTTCGAACGATTCGCCCGTGCCGGCTACGTGATGAGCGGCATCCTGCATCTGATCATCGGCTACCTGGCCATTCGGATCGCGTTCGGCAGCGGTCGCGGCGACGCCGACCCGTCGGGCGCATTGGCGGCAGTCGCGGGCCAGCCGGGCGGACGAATCGGCCTGTGGGCTGCTGCCGCGGCATTCCTGGCGATGGCACTGTGGCGGCTGGTCGAGGCCGCTCTTGGCCGTTCGACTGACCCTAAGAAGCAAGGCGCACTGGCGGAAACGTTGGATCGGTTCAAAGCCTTCGCGCTCGCGGTCGTCTATGTGGCCTTTGCCTACTCCTCCTACGGGTTCGCCCGCGGGGCGGGGGAATCGTCGGCGCGGCAGAACTCCACGATGAGCGCGCGGCTGATGCAATCCACGGCAGGCACCGCGGTGCTCATCATCGTCGGGGTGGTCATCGTCTTGGTGGGTGGCTACCACGTCTACAAGGGCGTCAGTCGCAACTTCCTCGATGATCTCAAAGGCAAGTCCAGCGATCTCGCCACCCGGCTGGGCCTGGTTGGCTACGTCGCCAAAGGCCTGACGATCGCGGTGGCCGGGCTACTGGTCATTGTCGCGGCCAGTCGTTCCGAGCCGGCCAAGGCCACGGGGTTGGACGGCGCCCTCAAGGCCCTCGGCGCCCAGCCTTACGGTGTCGCGCTTCTTGTTGCCGCCGGGGCGGGCATCATCACCTACGGTCTGTATAGCTTCGTGATGGCGCGATATACGAAGATGTGACTACCAGGAGACCGGCAGCGCGACCAATCCGTGCGACAGCGAATGAAAACCGGCGGTCAGGGTCGACGGGTCGACGTCCAACCGCATCGTCGGAAACCGCGGAATGAGCTGGGAGAAAACAATCTTCAGTTCCATCCGGGCCAAGGCAGCCCCGACGCAGTAGTGCAGGCCGTAACCGAACCCGATATGCGAGGCGCCGGTGCGATTGATATCGAGGCGGTAGGGGTCGGGGAACACCGCAGGGTCGTGGTTGGCCGATCCCGGGTCAAGAAGGACCAGATCGCCGGCGCGGATGGTGATCCCGTCAACATCGATGTCTTCGCGTGCATAGCGCGGGACACCAATACCGCCGGGCATCCCCGTCCGGATCAACTCCTCCACCGCTTTGGGAATGAGCTCGGGATCGTCGCGAAGCAGGTCCCACTGTTCGGTGTTGGTCAGGAGCAGGATGGAGTCGATCCAGATCTGCATCATCGTCGTTTCGTGTCCGGCGAACAGCAGCTGCATCGCCAGCGTCGCGATCTCCAGGTCGGCGAGGTCGGGTTCGTCGCACAGCCGGGAGATGACGTCGTCGTCGGGGTGATTCCGTTTCAGGGCAACAAGTTCCATCCCGTATCCGAGCAACGCGACCAGGCCCGCCTCCGAGGCCGCGTCGTCGGGGGAGAACGCGGCATCGTCGACCCACGCCCGGAAATTGTCCCGATCGGCGTAGGGCACCCCGAGTAGATCGCAGATCACCAGCACCGGCAGGGGTTGGGCCAAGGCAGTGAGCAGATCGGCCGGCGGACCCAACTGTTGCATATCGTCGAGCAACGCCGCGCACTGCTGCTCGACCTTGGGTTGCAGGGTGCGCATGTGTTTGGGGGAGAAGTGTGGTTGAAGCAGCTTCCGCATCCGGCTGTGGTCGGCCTGCTCGGTCTCGAAATCTCCGATCGGGCCGCCAAACAGTGCCGACGTCCTGCTGCGCGGCGCGTTGGCTGGATCGCGGTGCGAGCGGCCGAGTAGTTCGGCATCCATCAACCGGCGCACCTCGGGGTAGCCGGTGACCAGCCAGGCTTCGTCACCGACCTGGGTCAGAATCCGGTGGATCGCCCCTTGTGACTGCAGGGCGCACAGTTCCGGCGGGGGCGCCAGCGGATGATCCTGGCGAAACGGCAGCTGAACTGACGCGGTCACAGACGTCAGGCTAGGCCCAGCACGGCCAGCAGATGAACACTTTCGTCGAACTGTCCACGATATTGATAGTGCCCTAACTATTAGCGTACGATGTAAAGATGTCTACTACGGCCGCTCGGATGGCCACGCAGATCGACCCGCTCGCCTTGGAGCGGCAGGTGTGTTTCGCGCTGGCCGTCACCAACCGGGCAGTTCTGGCGGTCTATCGGCCGCTCCTGGAACCGCTCGGGCTGACTCATCCGCAGTATCTGGTGATGTTGGCGCTCTGGGATCACCAGAAGTCGGAGCCGGGCGCCCCTGCCCTGTCGGTCAAGCAGATAGCCGCAGCGCTGCAACTGGATTCGGCGACCTTATCGCCCATGCTCAAACGGCTTGAGGCACTCGGGCTGATCACCCGCACCCGCAGCGCCGTCGATGAGCGGGCCACCGATGTCGGGCTGACTGCCGCCGGAGTAGCTCTGCGGGCCCGTGCTCTGGAGATCCCGCCGGCCGTGGTCGCGCGTCTCGGCGTGGAGATGGCCGAACTCGAACAACTCCATCACGTGCTCACCCGGATCAACGTGGCCGCACTGGCCGCCGGCGCCCTCGATACCTAGAACCATCCCTGTTTAGGAGTCCACCATGGTCACTTCCCGCCCGGCCCATTCAAAGCCCACCCCGTTGCAGTACGTCGCCTACTCGTACGGGCGCAGGCTGCCCGATTCGATGCGTGACTGGGTTGCCCATGATCTGGCCGGTGAAGGTGCGGTGCGCCGGCAGATGGTCCGGATGGCGATTCCGCCGCTGCTGGTGCTCGGGCCGTTGTGGTTGTTACCGGCCTCGCTCTATGTGCATCTGGAGATGACAGCCCCGATCTACATCTGGGCCCTGCTGATCACGCTGGCGCTGAACAAGGTCTGGCGTCGGCACCGGTTGGCGCAGCACGATCTCGACCCCAACCTGGTCGATGTGATCAGGCGTCACAAGGATGCGGCGCTGCATCAGGCCTATATCGAGCATTACGGTCCACGTCCGGCATCGGCCGATGCGCAGGCGAACAGCAGTCCTTTCTGAGCGTCTAAGCGCTACTTTCGAGGCAGGCCCAGAATCATCTGGGCAATGACGGTGAGTTGAATTTCGGCAGTCCCGCCGCCGATCAGCTCCGAGGGCTGATGGAAGTACGGGACGAGGACCTCAGGGTCGGAATCCTCGGTCAGTGCGTACCGCCCGGCATGGGCCAGCATCGCTGTGGAGGCCCGACGAAGCAGCATTGACATGGCTACCTTGGCGATACTCGAGGCTGCTCCCGGTTTCCCTCCCTCCACCAGTCGCAGTGTCTCGCGGGTAACCAAAGCCTTGAGTGCGCTTGTGTAGGACTGGATTTCGCCGAGTGAGCGGATGACCGCGTCCCGATCCGGCCCGTCGTCCGCCGCGACATGGCGCAACGCCGCGGTACGGTCGATCGAGACGTAATTGCCGATGGCAGTGCGCTCGACCGCCATCGCTCCCACCGCCAGGCCCCAGCCGTCGCCCGGTTGGCCGACCAACATGGTGTCGGGGACGAACACGTCGGTGAGGGCGACCTCGCAGAATTTACTGGCACCGTTGGCCTGCCTGATGGGTGAGATGTCGACACCCTCAGATTCCATATCGACCAGGAAGTAGCTCAGGCCCCGGTGTTTGGGGGCGTCCGGGTCGGTGCGGGCCAACAGGGCGCCGAAGTGCGCACCGTCGGCCATCGAGGTCCAGATCTTGCGGCCGTTGACCACCCAGCCGCCATCGACTTTGGTGGCCCTGGTGGTCAACGACGCGAGATCGGAGCCTGCGCCCGGTTCGCTGTAGAGCTGGCACCACTGCAACACACCCCGCAGGGTGGGCCAGACGAATTGGTCGCGCTGCGCATCGGTGCCGGCGTCGATGATGGTCGGCGCCATCCATTCCGCGATACCGAGATTCGGCCGAAGTAGCGCGGGCCGTTTCTCGAATTCTTCGACGATGATCACCTGATGTAATGCGTTGGCGCCCAGGCCCCATGGCGGCGGCAACTGGGGGGCAACCAGACCCGCTTCGGCCAGCAGATCGCGGCGCGGTCCGATATCGAAATCAGCACGCTGATCCTGGCGCGACGGACCGGCGTTCTCGAGGGCCAGCGCACGGTCCAGAATGCGGACAATCTCGGCCCGGAAATCCGATTCCACATCACCGAGATTCAGCACCTGTGAACGCTGTGTGGTCAGGGCGAATTCGCCGGCTTCACGACTCCACCGCGTCACCGGAGCCAGCGCGGCCGCCAAGCTGGTGGCCCGCCGCCAGTACAGCTGCAGGTCGTGTTCCCAGGTGTAGCCGATGGCACCGAACATCAACAGCGCGTCCAGTGCCAGGTCGGGGCTGGGGGCCACCGCCACCAAGGCCGCGGCGCTGGCCGCGATCCGGTGCTGATCGTTGGACTCGTCCGCGGCCCGCACCGCATCCCACGCCGCGGCCTCGGCCAATTCGGTGTTGACCAGAAGCGTTGCCGCCTTGTGCTGTAATGCCTGGAACGTCCCGATCGGCTTGCCGAACTGCTCGCGAGTGCGGAGGTAATCCGTTGCGGCGCTCAGGCACCAGCGCACCGTGCCTGCCGCCGCGCAGGCCGCCAGCGACACCACCAGGCAGCGGGCACGTTCGGTGTCGATCCCGGACAGCACTGCGGTCGGAGCCAGGGAGATATCGGTCAGCTCCAGCACCCCGATGTCGGTGCAGAGGTCGGTTCCGTTGTGCGGGTCCGCTTTCAGGCCCATCGCCTCGGTATCGAGCAGGAACCACAGTTGCGTACCGTCGCCGGTCGTCGCGGGCAGGAGAACCCTTTGCGCAGAACAGATCCCGAGGGTCAGCCCTGTCGACCCGGTGAGCCGCCAACCGTCGTCGTCACCGGTGGCGCTGATATCGGTGTGCTCGGGCAGCACCACGACGGCGGTCGCGCCGGCAGTGAGGTCTTTCAGGAAGGTGTCCTTGGCTTCCCCATCGCTGTCGGCGGATAACGCGATGGCACTTGCGGTCATGGTGGCCAACCATGGCCCCGGGAGCAATGCGGTGGCCGCGGCTTCGACAACGCAGGCCATATCCATCAGGGTGCCGCCCTGCCCGCCGAGGTCTTCCGGTACATGCACCGCATGAAAGCCGTGCTCGACGAATTCGGGCCACCAGGAGGGCAGCTCGCCGGCCGCGATGGCCTCGAACTGCGCACGGGTCGCCTCGATGGGGGCGTACCTGGCGGCGAATCGACTTACCGCGTCGGCCAGATGTTGCTGTTCTTCAGTGGTTGCCAATGGCATGACGCGTCAGTTCTCCAGATCCAGTATTCGGGCTGCGTTGTGATAGAGGAACTTTGGCCACACCTCGGCTTTGAGGGGGACATCGGCCATATCTGCGAAGATGCGCTCCAATGACAGTCCCATCGGGAAGTAGCCGGCGTAGAGCACCTTGTCCGCGCCGCGGGTGTTGGCGTAATCGATGATGGCCTTCGGATAGTGCTTGGGTGCGAAAGCTGAGGTGGAGTAATACAGGTTGGGCCATTTGAGCATCAGCTTCACGGCCAGATCCACCCAGGGTTCACAACCGTGGCGGGTGACGAAGACGAGTTCGGGAAAGTCGAACATGACGATGTCGATTCGTGCGACGTCCTGTGCGGCGAACGGAACTCGCGGGCCGGGGATGCCGGCGCAGACGAAGATCGGAATCCCCAGCTCTACGCACGTCGCGTAGACGGGGTACATCTTGGGGTCGTCGATGGGCACCTGCGGGAAGGCGCCGGCGGGAAAGACCGAGGCGGCCCTGATGCCGTACTCCTCGTACGCACGGCGAATGGCGCGCACCGAGCCGACGACGTCATTCGGGTCGGAGACCGTGCCTGCTCCGATGAACCGGTCCGGGTGCCGCTTCAGCGCGAGCTGCGCCGTCGAGTCGCCAACTCCGACGAGTCCCTTCTCGATCCCGTACCGATCCATCTCGTGCAGGGTCAACGCGATCGGATCATTCGGCGACGGCAGGTTCTTGGGCACCTCTTTGAACATGTACTCGACCGGGAATTCGAAATCTTCCTTCGACTCGCGGTCCTTGGTTTGACGACGGATGAAGTCGTACTGATCGAAGCCCTCCTTGGGGAACCCGATCATGGTGTCGATCACCCGTTGGCGCACGCCCAATAATGAAACGTTGTTCTGCTCGATGTCAACACGCGGCAGGGTTTCCACCTGGCCGGATGGGTCACATAGTCACCTTTTGACGCTGTAGGATCGGCACCGGATAAGAACCATGTTCTAGCCAAGGGGAGGTTGTGCCGTCGATATCGAACACATGACCAGCAGCCAGTTGATCCGACGTGCCACCCTCGTCGAGTCGGTTATCGACCTCATCGGGGACGTCGGCCATGAGGCGGTGCAAATGCGCGATGTCGCCCAGCGTTCCGGGGTGGCGCTCGCGACCGCGTACCGGTATTTCCGGTCCAAGGAGCACTTGCTTGCCGCGGCACTGGAGGACTGGCAACAACGGCTGACCCGTCGCACGCTGGCCGCGGCCAGGTCGCCGCAGCCGGATCCGTTGGCCGGGGTCCTGGAATACCTGCAGCGGGCGTTGCGCGCCTTCAGTCGCAATCCAGAGATGACGGCGTTGATGCTGCAGATGATGACATCCACCGACCCTGATGTCAGCGCCGCGATCCATCGGATGAACCTGACGAATACCGAGATGTTCGAATCCCTGCTGCAGGACTTTCCGGTCGAGGACATCCCGAACCTGAGCTTTGTCCTCAACGCGATCGTGACCAGTGCCATCACTGAACTGCTGACACGAAGTATGTCCCTGGATGAATGTCAGGCCAGGGTGGAGTGGACGGCGCGCGCCGCCCTTGGCTACTCCATGGATCAGGCGATGGATCAGGTGAGCGCGGACCGCAACGCGCGACACTGACTCACGAAGAACCGGTCAGACACCGGCACGCTAGTCTGCCTCGATCCCCGAGAAATCCTTGTGGCCCAGACCTGCGGTGCATCCGCCGTCGACCACGAATTCCGAGCCGGTCGAGTAGCTCGACTCGTCGCTGGCCAGATAGACCACCAGATTCGAGACTTCCTCCGGCTCGGCGGCCCGGCCCAGCGCGGTCTGGAAGATGTCTTCGGGAACCCAGTCGGTCATCGGTGTCTTGATCAGGCCGGGATGGATCGAGTTGACCCGAATTCCGCTGGGGCCCAACTCCAAAGCGACCGATTTCGTCAGGCCGCGGACGGCGAACTTGGTGGCGGTGTAACCATGGGTGGCGATGGTGCCCGCCATCCCCTCGATCGACGAGATGTTGATGATGGAACCGCGGCCGGCAGCCTTCATGGGTGCCACGACGGCGCGGATGCCGAGGAACACCCCGGTCAGGTTGATGTCCAGAATTTTGTGCCACTCGGAGATCTCGTAGTCCTCGATAAGACCAAAGTTCATGATCCCGGCGTTGTTGACCAGGATGTCGAGGCCACCGAATTCGGAGGTGGCGACGGCCACCGCTGCCGCCCAGTCGTCTGATTCAGTGACATCAAGGTGGACGTATCGGGCCGCATCCCCAATTCCCTTGGCCACCAGCTCACCCTCGGTGTCGAGGATGTCGCCGAGCACGACCCGCGCACCCTGTGCGGCCAGCGCACGCGCATGCGAAGCCCCCATCCCGCGTGCGCCGCCGCTGACCAGAGCGACTTTGCCCGCCAACCGTGCTGTCATCGTTTCTCCCATGCTGGTTGCAGTCCTAAGCCGTTGGCGCCCGGGATATTCGAGGTGGTCGAGTCGCGGGCCTGGCCCATCTGAGGACCGTATGGCCGAGTAGACAGGTTGTCAATTATGTCTAGTGCTTCGG
This sequence comes from Mycobacterium sp., assembly GCF_965229105.1. Classification (GTDB taxonomy): domain Bacteria; phylum Actinomycetota; class Actinomycetes; order Mycobacteriales; family Mycobacteriaceae; genus Mycobacterium. The sequence continues at coordinate 5,180,035 of NZ_OZ245858.1, read as the reverse complement.
CGTGCTGCGCGTTCTGGTCGCCGCAACGGCGGCACCGTCAACACGGACGGCGTTGCGCTGGCGTGTGATGATGGTTTGCCATGAGGCAGCGGCGACCGATTCGTGCGATGGTGCTTGCCGTCCTGGGGGTCGTCACCGTCGGGATCGGCGCGGGTTGTGGTGGCACAGGTGAAACCGCGACACCTGCGTCATCGAGCCCGGTCCGTTCGCCGACCGTCGCCCCACCGGCTGATGCGATGACGCCGCTGATCGGGTCGGTGCCGTTCGCTCCCGTCCCGTTCGCCGGTTCCGACGGTAAGACCCACCTGGTGTACGAGCTGGCCGTCACCAACTTCACCAACGCCAAACTGGTGATCGACGATGTGACGGTCAAAGATGACCAATCCGACAGTGTCATCGGCAATCTCGATGCGCAAGCACTCAAGGGTCGCCTGCAGCCAGCTGGTAGCCGCGAGGGTTCTGATCATCTGGAGCCAGGCCAGGCCGGGACGATCTTTATTCACTTGATCACCGACAACGGCAAGGTTCCACAGACCTTGCTTCACGAGGTGTCGGTAACCAGTGCGGCGATGCCGCCGGGCAGTAACACCGTCACCGAGCAGCTGGCCGTCACCGAGGTCGATAAGCGGACATTGCCGGTGCTATCGGCACCGCTGCGCGGCGAACGCTATATCGCGGCCGACGGCTGCTGTGACGCGGTCCGCCATACGCGGGCGCTGCTGCCGGTTAACGGCCAGCCGTTTCTCGCGCAGCGCTATGCCATCGATTACGAGCAGGCTGACGCGCAGAACAGGATATTCACAGGCGACCCACGGAATCCCGACAGCTACACCATCTTTGGCAATGACGTGCTGGCGGTCGCGGATGGCACGGTCGTCGGCACCCGTAACGATCTGCGGGAGCAGACTCCGGGTGTGTACCCGTCGAATATCCCCATCGACGAAGCCGATGGCAACTTCGTCGTCCTCGATATCGGCAACGGTTTCTTCGTCAACTACGCACATATGCAACCGGGTAGCGTGCGACCCAAACCTGGGGACAAAGTCCACCGTGGTGACGTGATCGGGTTGGTCGGCAATACCGGCAATTCCGTTGCACCGCATCTGCATCTGCATGTCATGGATGGCCCCTCGCCGTTGGCGGCCCAGGGTTTGCCTTACCTGTATGACCGTTTCACGGTGACCGGTCAGGTCGCCAGCACCGCGGATTTCGACGCGTCAGAAGGCACCGGGATCCCGTTGGTCACCCGGCCCGGTATCAGACCGACCGAACATACCGATCAGCTGATCCTCGACCAGAACCTGGTGACGTTCGCTCCCTAGAGAATGTCGACGATATCGTTCTTCAGGGCTTCCGCCTGGGTGCCGAAGACAGCTTGGACATTGTTGCCGACCTCGATGACCCCCGCGGCGCCAAGGCTTTTCAGTCGGGCTTGATCCACCTTCGAGATGTCGGCGACCTCCATGCGTAGCCGGGTGATGCAGGCGTCGACGTTGACCAGGTTCGCCCGCCCGCCGAACGCCGCGATCAGCTGCTCGGCGGTGCTGTCAGTGGTCGTGGTCGTGGTCGTGCTTGTGGCCGTCGCGGCGGCGGAGCTGTCGGCCGTGGCGTCGGTGAGGTTTGCCTGCTCCTGCGCCTCGAACTCGGCGTCAGGCTCACGCCCCGGGGTGCGCATATTCCATTTCGTGATCGCGAACCGGAACAGGAAGTAGTAGATCGCGAAGAACACCACGCCCATCCCGATCAGCAGCGGAATGTTCTTTGCCGCCGGCGCAGTGCCATAGAGCAGTAGGTCGATGAGTCCGGCGGAGAACGAAAACCCGAGGTGGATATCCAGCAGGTAGGCGACCGCCAGCGATAACCCGGTCAGCAGTGCGTGCACGATGTACAGCGGGAAGGCCACGAACATGAACGCGAATTCGAGTGGTTCGGTGACGCCGGTCAGGAACGCGGTGAGCGCTGCCGCCGACAGGATGCCGACCGCGACCTTTTTCTGCTTCTTGTTCGCCACGTGGATCATGGCCAGCGCGGCGGCGGGTAACCCGAACATCAGGATCGGGTAGAAACCTGAGGTGAGGGTGCCTGCGGTGGGGTCGCCGGCGGCGAACCGGGTGAGCTCACCGGTGGCGACATGGCCGTCGGGTGCCTGGTAATCGCCGTAGATGAACCACACATAGGAGTTCACGATGTGGTGGAGACCCAGCGGAATCAGCATCCGGTTGGCGAATCCGTAGACGAAAGCGCCGATGGCGCCGGACCCGCCGATGAACTTGCCGAGGCCGGTCAATCCCGCGTCGAAGACCGGATAGAAATAGCTCATGGCGAATGCCAGGAACAGGCATGCCAGGGAGACGGCGATGGGCACGAATCGCCTGCCGCCGAAGAAGCCGAGGTAGGAAGGCAATTCGATGGTGTGGTAGCGGTCGTACAGCCACGCGGTGAGCAGACCCACCACAATGCCCGCGAAGACGCTGTAGTTGATCTGTGCTTGGTCGCCCGCCTTATCGACTTCCCCGGCCAGAACGATCGGCGACATGGTCTTGAACACCGCCTGGACCACCAGATAACCCACCACGGCGGCCAACGCGGTCGAACCGTCGGCCTTCTTCGCGAATCCGATCGCCACACCCACCGCGAAGAGCAGCGGCAGGTTGGTGAACAGCGCATCGCCGGCCGCGCTCATCGCATGGAAGAACGGCCCGATGACGGGGGCCTTGATCCGGCCCAGTAGGTCGTCCTGGCCCAGCCGAAGCAGGATGCCGGCCGCGGGCAGCACCGCGATCGGCAGCATGAGGCTCTTGCCCAGCCGCTGGAGTTGGGCGAAGCCCGGAATGCGAACTCGCGATTTTCCTTCTGCACCATCAGGTTTGGTGGTATTGCTCATATCTGGTGACCTCTCGAATTCGCTGGATGCCGCGCGCATCGCCCGACCCGAAGCTGTGCGGAAGCTTAGATGAGAACGGGTGATCTCGAGACCGTGTTGCGGCACGCTCGTATTGTTGGCCGATGAGCACGACACAGATTCTCGCCCCGGTGTCCGGGCGCGCGGTTCCGCTACCCGATGTCCCCGACCCGGTGTTCGCCCAAGGCATGGTCGGTTACGGCGCCGCCATCGACCCCCCGCGCGAGGTGATCGACGCGGTCGCTCCGGTCAGCGGAACGCTGTTGAAGCTGCTCCCGCATGCCTTCATCGTCTTGACCCCCGATAACGTCGGGGTGCTGGTGCATCTCGGCCTCGATACCGTCGCGCTCAAAGGTGAAGGGTTCACGGCCCATGTCAGCCAGGGTGACGTCGTGTCCGCTGGTCAGCTGATCATCACCTACGACGTTCCGCTGATCGAAGCCAAAGGGCTCAATCCCATTGTCCCCGTTGTGCTGATGGACGAACGCGAAGCCGGAAACATCGCTGCGTCGGTGGCGGTGCAGACCGGTGCGGATATCGCCTCGGGCGCTGGCCTTTTCACGGCCACCACGTAAATGGAAGTCGTCATCTGCCAGGATGCCCGTGAGATCGGCGGGGTGGCCGCCGATGCGATCGCCGCCCTGCTGCTCCGCAAGCCCGACGCGGTCCTGGGCCTGGCCACCGGATCGTCGCCACTGGCGATCTACGACGAACTGGCCGCGCGCTGTGATGCCGGCCTGATCTCGTTCGCGAATGTCCGTGGCTTCACCCTCGACGAGTACGTCGGACTTCCTGCGGATCATCCAGAGCGGTACCGCAACGTCATCGACTCGGTGTTCGTGTCGCGGGTCGATTTCGGGCCCGGTGCGGTGCAGAGCCCGGACGGTCTTGCCGTCGATATCCCGGCCGCGTGTGCGGCGTACGAGGACGCGATCTGCGCCGCGGGTGGCGTCGACCTGCAGATCCTCGGGATCGGCACCGACGGCCATATTGCGTTCAACGAGCCGGGGAGTTCACTGGCGTCGCGCACCCGGATCAAAACGCTCACCAAGCAGACACGCCTCGACAACGCGCGCTTCTTCGACGGTGATCTCGAATCGGTGCCCACGCACTGCCTGACTCAGGGACTGGCGACCATCATGGCGGCCCGGCACCTGGTTTTGGTGGCGACCGGCCGCAGTAAGGCCGAGGCCGTGCATCATCTGGTGGAGGGCGGAGTCAGCGCGTTGTGGCCGGCGACCATTCTGCAGCACCACCCACATGTGACGGTGCTGCTCGACGACGCCGCGGCCCGGCGGTTGCAGCTCGTCGACTATTACCGCGAGACGCAGCGGTCCAAGCCGGGATGGCAGGGCTACTGAGTGCTGCTGGCCGCTGACACCCTGCTGACCGGCCGAGAACTGTTGCGGCCCGGATGGATTGAGATGTCCGGCCGGACAGTGCACGCGGTTGGTGCCGGTGCCCCGGCCCGCCCCGCAGATTTCGAGCTCGGCGCGGTGACGGTGGTGCCTGGCTTCGTCGACACCCACGTACACGGCGGAGCGGGAGGGAACTTCTCCGCTGCAGTACGCGAAGAGACTTCGACTGCCGTTGCGCTGCACCGCGCGCACGGCACCACTACCTTGGTCGCCTCACTGGTTACCGCGGGTGCCGACGAATTATTGCGCCAGGTAACGCAATTGGCTGATGATGCGCGCGCCGGTTTGATCGACGGGATCCATCTCGAAGGCCCATGGCTTTCCACGTTGCGGTGCGGCGCGCATCAATCGTCGTTGATGCGCGACCCGGAGCCCGCCGAGATCGAGCGCATTCTGCGTGCGGGTGGTGGCACCATTCGGATAGTCACCCTGGCGCCGGAGCGGGACGGTGCCCTGGCGGCGATTCGGCAGATCGTCGACGGGGGAGCCGTTGCCGCCGTCGGGCACACCGAAGCCACGTACGAACAGGTGCGCCGGGCAATCGACGCGGGTGCGACGGTGGGGACGCACCTGTTCAATGCGATGCGCCCGATCGACCGTCGTGAGCCAGGTCCGATCATCGCCCTGCTCGACGATGACCGGGTGATCGTTGAAGTGATCGCCGACGGTGTGCATCTCGATGCGGCGATTTACCGGCATGTGACGCGCAGTGCGGGGCCGGATCGGGTGTCGTTGGTGACCGATGCGATGGCGGCGACCGGAATGTCCGACGGCGTCTACCACCTGGGACCGCTGGCTGTCGATGTAGTCGGGGGAGTGGCGCGGGTGTCAGGGACCGACACCATTGCCGGCAGTACCGCCACCATGGACCGGGTTTTCAGGTTCGCCGTCGCGCACAGCGGGCTGCCCTATGACGAGAGCCTGCTGCTGGCGGTGCGGCAGGCATCACTGAATCCAGCCAGGGCGCTGGGCCTGCCCGCCGCGGGGCTGACGCCAGGGGCCCCCGCCGACCTGGTGGTGCTGAACCGCGACTTGGTGGTGGCAGGAGTGCTTCGCCAGGGATCGTGGGTCATCGCCCCGAAGTGACAACTGACACACCGGCATCGCCATGGAATGAACTCTGCTAGAGGCCTGTTCCATTCATCAGGTCGGAACGAAGAACCGAGGCCCGGCCCACAGAGATACATAGCAATAGAACGAAGGCATCACAATGAAGAAGTTTGGATTGGCCGGGATCGTCGGCGGTGGGCTGGTTGCAGCTGTTTTAGGTTTCGCTGCTCCTGCTCAAGCTGATTTGGGTCATAACGTCTGGGCGAACCAGCAGAACCAGAGCAGCGTGTCTGTACCCCAGGTCAACACCAGCGTTCACCAGAGTCCCTAACCCGGCTCTTGTAAGAAGGGCACCCGCATTGCGGGTGCCCTTCTTGCTGTTCAGCAGCGATTCAGGCGGCGGCTCCCGCGGCGAATGTCCGAGCACATTAACTCCCTGGCGCGTCATCAATTGATGACGCCCCGGAGGCGGGCGGATGCCCGTTGCCGGGGACACCGCTGAAACGAACGGGAACCTGGCACCGATACACCGGCAGTAACATGAACCCCATCTGTCACGGGAGTAGCGGAGGACGTATGCCAAGCCGTTGGAAAGCCGCCTTAGGTGCCATGGCTCTCGCCGCCTTCGTCGGGCTCGGCGGATTCGCACCGGCGGTGTCTCATGCTGACCCGCCCGCCGCGACGAAGGATTTCTCCAAGCCGGCGATCGTCATCCTTGGGTACGGCCTCAACTCCGACGGCACCATGCGGACAATCCTGCGCCGACGTGTCCTGACTGGCCTGACCGTCGCACAGTTCTTTCCGCAGTCGCCGATCATCGTGACCGGCGGGAACCCGCAGAACGGTCGAACCGAAGCCGGGCAGATGCGGAACATGTTGATGCTTCTCGGTTTTCCGGCCAACCGAATCATCGTTGAGGACAAGGCCAACAGCACCGTCCAGAACGCGCGGTTCTCGGTACCGCTGGCCAAAGATGCGGGCACCTCGGGCATCATCCTGGTGACATCGACGACGCATCAGGACCGCGCGGACGGGAATTTCGCCGACGCCGGAGGCAATATCCTTGCGACGGTGAGCTACCCGGATGGGGACCCAACCGTCAACGTCGTCCAGTTCGCCCGCGACGCGATCAGCCCGTTCATCAATGTGAACTAGGGCGGGTTACCGGAAACTCCCCGAACCACCGTCGATGTGCAGGGTCTGGGCAGTGAGGTACGAAGCGTCCGGGCTGAGCAGGAACGCGATGACGGCGCCGATATCGTCGTGGGTGTCACCGACTCGTCGCAACGGGATGTGGCGCACGGCGCGCTCGTAATCCTTGGTGAAGTGCTCAGCCCAGAACTGGACCCCGTCGGAGTTCGCGAACGGGCAGACAACGTTGATGCGGATGTTGTCGCGGCCCCACTCCAGCGCCGCTACCCACGACATCCCGCGGATCGCTTCCTTGGCGCCGGCATACGCACCGAACATCGGTTCGCCGACGGTGCCGCTGCCAGAACCGAAATTGATGATCGATCCGCCACCGGCGGCTTGCAGAATCGGATGCACCGCCTGCATGAGGAAAAACGTCGCGCGAGGCCCGACGTCGTAGACCAGGTTGAAGTCTTCCTGGGTGATATCGGTGAACGCCTTGGGCTCATTGCAGGCGATCGCGTTGTTCACCAAAGCGGTTACCGCACCGAGCTTTTCCGTAGCCGTGCCCACAATGTTGTCGGCCATATCGGTATCGCGCAGATCGGCCACGCAGTGCTCGGCTTTGAAGCCGCGCCCACGGAAGTCAGCGACGAGATCGACCACCGATTCTTCGCGGTCGACGAGGAGGACCGCCGCCCCACGTTCGAGCAGCGCCTCCGAGACGCCGCGGCCGATGCCCTTGGCGGCACCGGTGACTATGACGGAGTGACCGTCAAGGGATTTCGGGTGCCAGTACTGGCCCTGACTGGATGTTGTCATTGCTGCGCTCCGCGGTGTAGTTCGAGGGAAGTTCTTGCTGCGCCCGGGAATTCGATGAACTCCACCGGCATGCCATCGGGATCTTTGACGAAGAACATTCGCACTCCGGCGATGGCGAACGGTTCCTGCTCTGGTTGGTACCCCGCGTCCTTGACGGCAAGGTAGGTCGTATCGAGATCCGGCACCGACAGTGAGATGTTCTGGTTGCCCAGGAACGGCCGCCTCCCGCCCGATACGGGTGCGGCGGAACCGAGGGATAGCAGCTCGATCATCACACCGCCGAGGCAACCGCCAACGACGCGACCGTCCTGGCTGGTCGTGCTGCCCAGTGCTGCATCGAAGGGCTCACCAGACATCGCCTGGTCGAAAACCACGTCCATCCCCAGGAAATCCCGGTAGAACGACAGTGCGCGGTCCATATCGGTGACGCCGATGACCAGGTGAGAAAAGCGGGTGTCCTCCAGAGCAATCATGGGGTTCCTTTCGTGGCCGCCGGTTAGCATAACTGGACACCTGTCCAGCGGTGGGCGAATTCTTCGTTCTGCCGTGGCAAGGGTCGACACGACGAAAGGACCACGCATGGGATCCGACGGCGCTGCGCTGCGCATCGCGGTGATCTCCACGGGAGGGGTTGGCACCGAGGCTATTCGCGCGATCGCCAGGCGCGACGACCTGGTCCTGACAGGGGTCTGGGTCCATTCACCGGACAAGGTCGGCGTCGACGCGGGTGAGCTGGCCCGCTCTGAATCCCTCGGAGTCACGGCGACGGGCGATCTCGGCGACATCATCGACGCCGCGCCGGACTGTGTGGTGTACGCGGCGAGCGGGCCCGAACTTGATGCCGGCGCGGTGCCCGATTACGTGCGACTGCTGTGCGCCGGGATCAACGTAGTCACCACGAGTTCCCCGGGCCTGGTTTTCCCGCAGGCCTGGATCCCCGATTTCGCAGCCAAGGTCCAAGCGGCAGCCATCGAGGGCGGCGCATCGCTCTATGCCTCCGGGCTGGAACCGGGCTTCGCCGGCGACCATCTCGCCGTCCTCCTGAGCACCCTGTCGAGCACCATCACCTCGATCAGGACCCAGGAAATCTTCGACTACAGCGACTACCCGAACACGTTCATGATGTTCGATGTATTCGGCTTCGGCCGGCCGATGGACTTCACTCCGCTGATGAGTCTGGGTGGCTCGCAACGCTTCGCGTGGGGACCGCCGGTGCAGTTCGTCGCGCATGCACTTGGAGTCGAGCTCGACGATATCGTCGAAACCTACGAACGTGTCGAGGCGCCAAGGCAGTTGGAGGTTGCGGCCGGCACCATCGCGGCAGGCACCTGTGGCGCGATACGGATGGAAACCATCGGGGTCGTTGATGGGCAGCCTGCCATCGTCATCGAGCACGTGAACAGGATGGCGGCGGATATCGCACCACAGTGGCCGGTCGCCGCACGGGACGGGACCTACCGCGTCATCATCGAAGGCACACCATCTTTGACCTGCGAGCTGACCATTGGCGATAGTGAGTCGCCCAGCGATGACGGGATGATCGCCACCGCGATGCGGGTGATCAACGCCATCCCGTATGTGGTGCAGGCTCAGCCGGGCATCCTGACCGCGCTCGATCTGCCCATCACCGCACCGCTTCGCCCGTTCAGGACGGCTCAAGCCTGAGGGTAGGGCGCGAACCGATTGTTGAAACCCGCTTGCCGCAGCGCGATCTGGTGTGCGCGATCCTGATAGGTGAAGTCGAAGGCGTCCGCGGGCAACACGGTCCCCAGCTCATCGAGCGAGACGACCTGTGAGGTCACTGTCGGCAGTGTCGCTGTCGCGGGATCGCCTCCGCCGCCGAGGTTCTGGAAGCGGATGGAGATGGTGCCCTGGTTCAGTCCGCCTGTCGAAACCCAATTCGCCACACCGGGATCCGTCGGTGAGATGACCAAGGTGTACGTCCCATCCGGGTTGGCAGTGGCTTGCGCACTGTTAAGGCTGGTCTGCTGATCCCAGTAGTTATCGCTTACCGTCCAGTCGTTGGTCACCGGAACGACGAAGTACCCTGCATCACCGGGGTTTATCGTGATCACCAAGGCTTGGCGGTCGGTCAGCTGGAAGTAGCCGGCGCTCTGCAGCTGGGTCGCCAGGAACTCGGCATTGCGCGTGGGGTTGCGCAGCACATTCGGTTGCGTGCGTTCCCCCGTCGCGGGATCAGTGGTGGCCACCGCGATGTACTTGGATTCCTGGGGGATCCCGAGGAGCATCACGACGGCCGTCAACATGCCGCGCAGCAACGGTGGTGGATCGGCCAGCGGCGGGATCAACGACACCAGCGACGTCAGCAGCGGGCTGTTGACCACCAGCGGTCCGATCCCGGGGATGGCGAACCCGCCCAGTTGGCTGAACAGGCTGTTCGGTGGGCCGCTGATCCGCTCGATGGACAGACTCATGGGTTGCTCGGAGTTCCAGTCGGACAACGTGTTCCGCACGGCGATCAGCGTGGAATCGGAGGTCAGCTGCAAGTGGTTGGTGTCATCGGAGGTTGCGGGTGCGCTGCTGACGGTGATGGTGAAGTTGCCCTCGGCATCGACGATGAGCTTTCGACCACTGAGATTCGATGCGGTGATTCCCGACAAACCAGTCAGCACACTGAAGTTCGTATCGGCTGGGGTTCCGTCAGGGATATCGACGTGACCGGTGATCAGATACGTCGACGCGGCATTGACACCCATGAATCGGTAGATGGTGTCCGGGTTGTCGTACAGGATCCGCGAACCGCCGACGTCCTGGCCGTACCAGGTGTGCGGTGCCATCACCTGCGCCACCACCGTGGGTGCGTTGGAGTTGAGGATCTGCTGTTGAAACGCCGCACCCAGGGCATATTCGTCGACGGCGTCCTGCAACTGCGCAATGTTCTCCCGGTCCGGCCCGCCCACCTCGGCGAACTCCCGCTGCGCGGTGCCGAGCCACGCCAGCTGCAGGATGACCTTCATCATCTGCACCGGCAGGGTGTTCACCGTTTCAGTGGCCAGTTTTTCGGCCGCGAGCTGTTCGGTGGTTCCCAGTGGGCTAGTGGTCGTGGTCGTGGTCTGGGTCGTTGCGGCCACGACTGTCTTGGCATGCGGCCTGGTCGTCGAAACCCGTCGCTGCGCGATATCGGCCGTCGACATAGTTGTCGCAGACGCAGTTGTCGCCGTGGTACGGACCAACGGTTTCGGCGCTTTCTTGCGGGGGCCGGCTGATGACTCCGACCGTGCCGACGACGCTGGCGAGGACGAGGCTGACGAGCTGGTCGATCGGGCATCATCGGCCATCGCGACACCCACACCGATGGTGGCGATTGCCGACCCGATCCCTAACGCGACGGCGAGCGCACCGACCCGCCCAACGTAGCGTCCGCCGAAATTCGAAGACCACGACAATGGGGCCATCTCGTCACCGTAGCCACGTCAGCTGTTCTTTTTGACGACATCGACAATCTAGGCGGTCGCCCTGGTGTCGGCCCCCCAGGCGCAGTGCCGGAACTGGTTGCCACCCGCGCGCTTGGCTTCGTACATCGCGTCGTCCGCGTGGGCGACCAGATCGTCGAACAGTTCCTGTGGTGGCACAGTCACCAGCGCCAGCATCGGTATCGTCACCACGCCGATGCTCGCCGTCAATCTGGGCGGCGTCGAGACGATCGCGTACCGCAGCCGTTCTGCCAGAACACCCACTTCGTCATCGTCAACGATGTCTGCGATCAGGAACTCCTCACCACCGATCCGCGCGACCACGGCGGAGCGGCGGACGTTGTCTCGGAGCGCGCGCCCGATGGCCCGCAACGCGCGATCACCCGAAGCGTGTCCCTGTGTGTCATTGAGCCGCTTGAACTTGTCGAGGTCGACCATCGCGATGGCGAGATGGAGCTCCGTACGTCGCGAGCCGGTCGCGACCAGTTCGGTGGCACGGCGGTAGAAGGCGCGCCGGTTGAGCAGCCCGGTCAGGGGGTCCGAATCGGAGTTCAATACCGCAAGGCCGAGGCCTTGGATCAAGGCTTGTGTGGTGAACTGCACCGATACGTTGGCAACGAGCACGAGAATGAAGAGACAGATCGCCAGCACGGGGTCCTGCGCCGCGGACCGGACCGTTTCGAAGGCCGCCGCCGCCAACGCCACCGTCACGTTGAATACGGTGAAGCGAGCCGTGTGGAAGAAGGCGATGTAACCGCCGATGGGCGCGAAGGCGACGCACGCCATCAGCGCGGGCACCGGCGCAGAAAGAATCAGAACAGACATCGCGATCGAGAGGGTCGCTGACACCACGAACACCGCTGACTTTGTCTTGGTCGGCCAGGCGCGCCCCATCCACAGCGTGGCCATCACGACGCAGCAGCCGGCGATTATGACGGCGATCACCCGTTGCGCGGGTCCTGACGCACCGGCCGGACTCCACAACATCGCGACGGGGATGGCGCCGAGGCCCAGAACCGTGGCGATCATGACGGTGCGGATGGCGGGCAACGCCCCATTGCCGGTTAAATATGTTGCCAGCCAATAGAAATGATCTGGCTGTCGCCACCATCGTCGGATCAAACCGGTCATAAATTGACGCCCTGACTTACTATTGGTGTTGCACGAGACGGAACCCAGTAAGCAACAGCGCACAACCACCCGGTCTTACGACTTGTTTGCCATGCAAACCAGTAGCAAACTACAGACACTAGCAAAAAATCAGCAGGGGCCGCATCTGAGGCGGTACAACGGGTGCGTCGTGCCATGATCAGCGAGTGGATCTCGGTTTTCATGCGCTGGGCATCGGCACGGGTTCTGAGCGGGCAGTGATCGATGCTGTGGCGCTCGCCGCCGAAGATGCCGGGTTCGCCACCCTGTGGGTCGGCGAGCATGTGGTGATGGTCGACCAATCGGAATCCACCTACCCGTACTCCGAGGACGGCAACATCGCGGTGCCGGCAACCGCGGACTGGCTTGACCCGTTGATTGCCCTGAGCTTCGCCGCGGCGGCGACCAGCAGCATCGATTTGGCGACCGGCGTGCTTCTTCTGCCCGAACACAATCCGGTGCTGATCGCCAAGCAGGCTGCGTCGCTGGACAAGTTGAGCGGTGGCAGGTTGACCCTTGGTGTCGGAATCGGTTGGTCCCGAGAGGAATTCGAGGCGCTCGGAGTGCCGTTCGCCCGTCGAGGTGCGCGCACGGCCGAATACGTCGAAGCGATGCGCACCCTGTGGCGCGATGATGTGGCGTCCTTTCACGGCGACTTCGTCGATTTCGACAACATCCGGGTGAATCCGAAACCGCTGCGCCACCGGCAGATCCCGGTGATCGTCGGCGGAAACAGCGATTCGGCCTTGCGCCGGGTCGCCACCTGGGGAGACGGCTGGTACGGATTTAACCTCGCTGACGTCGAGGAGGCCGCCCAGTGTGCGTCGACGGTGCGGCGACTGTGTAGGGAGGCGGTACGCGATCCCGGCGATCTGCGGCTTGCCGTCGCGTTGGTCGACCCGCAGCTCGGGGACGTCGCCAAACTCGCCGATATCGGCATCGACGAGCTGGTGCTGGTCGCCAGCCCGCCAGAAGAACCTGACGCTGCGCGGGCATGGGTCCTGGATCTGGCCGAGCAATGGGTGTCAGTGCTGCGGGCGACGTGAGCGGCGCAGCTTCGACAGCGATCGCGGCGGTTTTCCTCTGGCTCGGCATGGTGCTGGCGATCTCGTTCCTTGAGGCGCCGCTGAAGTTCCGCGCACCCGGAGTCACGCTCCAAGTGGGCTTGGGGATCGGGCGGCTGGTCTTTCGGGCGCTCAACTTCTGCGAAGTGCTCCTCGCGGGTCTCATCGTGGGGACCTTTGCGTTTGACGCTCCACCTCTGCGGGTGGAGATCGCTGCGGCGGTGGCGATCGGGTCGCTGTTCGTCCAGGTGCTGATGGTCCGTCCTGCGCTGACCCGCAGATCGGACGCGGTACTAGCCGGGGCGGACGGGCCGCGATCACGCGGGCATTACGTGTACATCGGATTTGAGGTAATCAAGGCGATGTCACTGCTGGTCACGGGCATGCTGTTACTGAACGTCTGAATCGCGAGGAGAAACTCATGGAGTCGATATCGCTCACCGGACTCGTCGACGAGCAGTTGGCCGCCGCGCGCGCCGCCCACAGCGGACGAGCAGCGCACACCATCCACGGCGGTCACGACCACGTTCTGCGCCAGACCGTCATCGCGCTGGCTGCCGGGCACGAGCTTGGTGAGCATGACAGTCCCGGTGAGGCGACGCTGCAAGTGCTGCGCGGACAGGTTCGACTGGTCGTAGGGGAGGACAGCTATGACGGCTCAACCGGTGATTACCTGGTCATTCCGCCACTGCGGCACGCACTGCTTGCCATCGAGGATTCGGCAGTCCTGCTGACGGTGCTCGCCGACCGATAGCTCAGTACCGATGCCACCCGAGCTGCATGCCGCCGCGCTGGTGGCCGCGGTCGATCAGCACCGCCGCAGGGACCAATTCGCTGGTCACCAGTCCGCGTTCCTCGGTGACCGCGTCGACGATCTCGAAGGCGGCGGCGATGGCCGCCGGGGTGTCGACGATGACCGTGGTGACCGGCACGTGTCGGCTCAGCTGCAGCAGCCGGTCGCCATGGGGTGCGCGACCGTCGTGAAATCCCCATAGCGCCCGCAACACGGTGGCGCCACTGAACTGGTCGGACTCCCGAAGTCCGCGTAGCAGGGCGCGGTGAATCGGCACACCTTTGTGCAGGGCGTCCTCGGGGGTGTGTACCGACAACTTCTGGAACAGCGGATGCCCGTCGGCGTCTTCGGCGGGGAACCGGTGCGGGGGCTGTATCGACTCACCGTTGCGCTTACACACCTGAATGCGCTCGACCATCAGCAGCGCGTCCGGCAGCAGCGTCCGTAACTCCGCGCTGGCCGCCGCCACCTGCTGCGCGGTGCCGACGCCGACCACGAGGAGGGGCACGCCCGCGTTGCGGCTGAAGAACTTCGCGCGACGCCGTTGCCCGTCTACCGTGCCGTCGACCCCCAGAAATGCTGCGGCGCCGGCGAATCCATATTTGTAGAGGACCCCGCAGACGGTGAAATACGCGGGGGAGCCCGCGATGCGCTGCTGACGGCCCAGCAACAGCGTGAGTTGCGTCGCGTCGTCGGCGTTGCCGTCGAACTGCCCGGTCGCGAGGTGGCCCCGTTCCATGGTGATCAGGCCGCGGCTGGTCATCGCCACGACGTCGTCGACCACGGCATCAATGTGCTCGGGCCGATCGACCGCGGTGATCGCGACGGGCAGATCCTCTGACATCGAGAGTGTTTCGTCCGAGCGGACCACCCCGCGTGGTCCGAAACTGGCGATCCCGCGGCTCATCACACTGGTGGCGATCTCCCGGCTGCCGAACAGGTCGAGAATTCCGTCGGCCAGGAATCGGCTGCCCGTGCGCTCACGTTCGGCGAAATATGCTGTGAGTTTGACGATTTCGTTCACAGGAGCCCCGCGATCCATTGACCCAGCAGCGCGGCGGCCACCCCGAGTACCACGCTGACGACGATATTGGCGACCGCGGATCTCACTTGGCGTTCCTCGGCGAGGCGGTGCGTCTCGAGCATCCAGGTGGAGAAGGTGGTGTAGGCGCCGACGAAGGCGGTACCCGCCAGCAGCGCCGCCTGGTGGCTGAGCGTCAGCCCGCCGATGAACCCCAACAGCGCCGCCCCGGAGATGTTGACCGCCAGCGTGCCCACCGGAAACCGGCGTGCCGCCCGGCGGGTGACGGCGCGGTCGAGCATGAAACGCGAGACCGCGCCCAAGCCGCCGAGGACCGCCACCCCGGCCCAGACCACGACGCTCACCGGTGCACCCGCGCCCGTCGCACCAGGGCGGTGGCGATGTAGACGGCGCCGTATCCCGTCACGACGCTGACCAGGACGTAGCTGATCGCCAGGCCGTAGTGGTGGTGTTCGAGCATTCGTAATGTCTCGACCTGCATGGTCGAAAAAGTCGTCAGACCACCGCACACACCGGTACCCAGCAGGGGCCGTCGATAGCTGGACAGCGGGAGCCGTTCCAGCAGGCGGGTGGTGAAGTAGCCGAGTAGAAATGCGCCGACGATGTTGACGATGAACGTCGGCCACGGCCACTGGTCAGGGTTGGGTGCCAGCCAGGTGCCCAGCCCGGCTCGGGCGAGGGTACCGATCGCTCCACCGGCGAAAACGGCGGCCAGTTCCCGATTGTCGTGGCCGAACAAGCGCTGTCCTCCTAGGCGGTGCTGTTCCTTGACGCAGAAGTATGGCGCAAGATCCTGACCCCTAGCGCCCGGGTGCTGATCGCGGTGGGGATGTCGAGATTCTGCACTGAATGTGAACAAGCCGCCCGACAGCCAGACATGAACCGCCCGGGGCGGGCAGTATTGACCCCATGGCTGCCAATCCGCGTGCCGGACAGCCGGCGCAACCAGAAGACCTCATCGACGTTTCCCATCTCGTCACGGCGTACTACAGCGTGCAGCCCGATCCGGACGACATCAACCAACAGGTGGCGTTCGGGACCTCGGGGCACCGCGGGTCCAGCCTGGACGCGGCGTTCAACGAGGCGCATATTCTTGCGACGACGCAGGCGATCGTTGAGTACCGCGCTGAGCAGGGGACCACCGGTCCGCTGTTCATCGGCCGGGATACCCACGGGTTGTCGGAACCGGCCTGGGTATCGGCCCTGGAGGTGTTGGCCGCCAATGAGGTTGTGGCGATGATCGATTCGGCCGACCGCTACACGCCGACACCGGCCGTCAGCCATGCCATCCTGACGTTCAACCGGGGCCGCGACGCCGATCTGTCCGACGGGATCGTCGTCACCCCGTCGCACAATCCGCCCCGCGACGGCGGTTTCAAGTACAACCCACCCAACGGTGGACCTGCCGATACCGATGCCACTGGCGCGATTGCCAAGCGGGCCAACGAGATTCTGCGTAACGGTCTCAAAGAGGTGAAACGTGTGCCGCTGGCCCGGGCACTGAACACCGCGCAGCGCCACGACTACATGGACGCTTATGTCAGTGACCTGCCGAACGTCGTCGATATCCACGCGATTCGCGCCGAAGGGATCCGGATCGGCGCCGACCCGCTCGGCGGTGCCAGCGTGGACTACTGGGGTGCGATCGCCGAGGCGCACAACCTCCAACTGACCGTGGTCAACCCATTGGTGGACGCGACGTGGCGGTTCATGACACTGGACACCGACGGCAAAATCCGGATGGACTGCAGTTCACCGAATGCGATGGCGTCGTTGATTGGCAAAATTGGCGACTACCAGATCGCCACCGGTAATGACGCGGATTCCGATCGGCACGGCATCGTCACCCCCGACGGCGGCCTGATGAACCCGAACCATTACCTGGCCGTGGCCATCGACTACCTCTACACCCATCGGCCCGACTGGCCAGGTGATGTCGCCGTCGGGAAGACCGCGGTCAGCAGCTCGATCATCGACCGGGTGGTGGCCGGGATCGGCCGAAAGCTCATCGAGGTGCCCGTCGGGTTCAAATGGTTTGTCGACGGATTGATCGGCGGCACAATCGGCTTCGGTGGTGAAGAGTCCGCGGGCGCGTCGTTCCTCCGTCGTGATGGCAGCGTGTGGACCACCGACAAGGACGGCATCATCATGGCGCTGCTGGCGTCGGAGATCCTCGCGGTCACGGGTAAGACGCCGTCGCAGCGATATGCCGAGCTGGCCGAGCAATACGGTGCCCCCACCTACGCCCGGGTCGATGCGCCTGCCGATCGCGAACAGAAGGCGCGCCTGGCCAAGTTGTCACCCGAGCAGGTCAGCGCCACCGAGTTGGCAGGGGAGCCGATCACCGCCAAGCTGACCACCGCCCCCGGTAATGGTGCGCCGCTCGGCGGGCTCAAGGTGACGACGGAGAACGCCTGGTTTGCCGCGCGCCCGTCGGGAACCGAGGATGTCTACAAGATCTACGCCGAGTCATTCAAGGGGCCTGATCACCTGGCGGAGGTACAGGCGGCTGCGCGCGCTGTGGTGAATGCCGTCATCCAATAGAGGCTCTGCTGGCACCCGCCAGGTGCCCGCCGAGTGGGAACGTGGCGACACTTCAAGCGGGGAATCCGTCGCCACCGTCACACTGGCGGCAATATCACGGCTGAGGTGAGTCGCGGCTAGAGTTCGTCCGGTGAGTTCTGTGACGGAGGGTGACTGTCCGACCTCCACCGCGAAGGCCAAGCTGCCATCCGAAATATGGGTGCTGATCACGGCCAACGCGTTCATCGCCCTCGGTTACGGCGTGGTGGCGCCAGTGCTGCCGCAGTACGCGCGGAACTTCAACGTCAGCATCAGCGCCGCCACCTTCGTCATCACCGCGTTCGCCATCATGCGGCTGTGCGCGGCGCCGGCCAGTGGGGTGTTGATCCAGCGGTTGGGCGAGCGGCGGATCTATCTCGCCGGGCTGCTGATCGTCGCCGTCTCGACCGGAGCGTGCGCCTTTGCGCAGACCTACTGGCAGCTGCTGCTGTTCCGCTCGCTCGGCGGGCTCGGGTCGGCGATGTTCAGTGTGGCCTCGCTGGGCCTGATGATCCGCATCTCGCCGCCGGATGCCCGCGGCCGGGTCGCGGGCATGTTCGCCTCGGCGTTCCTGGTCGGCTCGGTCGGCGGGCCGGTACTGGGCAGTGTGACGGTTGGGCTGGGGTTGTCCGCGCCGTTCGTCATCTACGGCGTCGCGTTGCTGATCGCGGCGGCGGTGGTGTTTGTCAGCCTGCGGCATTCGTCTCTGGCCGCCCCGGCTGAGCACACCGAACCCGCGGTGACATTGCGGATGGCGCTGAGTAATCGTGCCTACCGATCGGCGCTGGTCTCGAATTTCGCGACGGGCTGGGCGGTGTACGGGTTGCGCGTCGCCCTGGTCCCGCTGTTCGTCACCGAGGTGTTGCACCGCGGGGCCGGCATGGCCGGAGTGGCGCTGGCTGTCTTCGCGGTCGGCAACGTCTCGGCGGTGATTCCCAGCGGACACCTCTCCGATCGGATCGGCAGACGCGTGCTGATCATCAGCGGTCTGGCGGTGTCCGGCGTCGCTACCGTCGCGGTGGGCTTCTCTGACTCGTTGACGGTGTTCCTGGTGGGTGCGTACATCGCAGGTGCCGCTGCGGGCATCTACACCTCCCCGCAGCAAGCCGCTGTCGCCGACATCATCGGCAACAAATCGCGTGGCGGTACCGCGGTCGCGACGTTCCAGATGATGTCCGACGTCGGGATCATCCTTGGCTCGCTGGCGGTGGGCGAGATCGCGCAGCACTTCAGTTTTGGGACGGCGTTCGTCGTCAGCGGGGTGATCCTGCTGGTGGCGGCGGTCGGCTGGGTGTTTGCGCCCGAAACCAGGCTCAGTCCTGCCGAGGAGCACACACCGCTCAGAGCGTTGGGTCCAGAGCTCGGAGGAGAGCTGCCATAACCAGCGATTTTGGGGCGCCCAGCGCTGTGGTGTAACTTTGGCGGGCACGATGTAAGGGGCTATGGCGCAGTTGGTAGCGCACCACACTGGCAGTGTGGGGGTCAGGGGTTCGAATCCCCTTAGCTCCACCACGAAATGGGTTCTTAGGGATTCAACCTAAGACCGACGCAGCATTTAACGAAAGTCATCATGTCCGAGGACCAGATCACCGACGTTCCACCAAATCACCTCTCCATCGATCCACGCAGCCCTTTTTACAGCGAAGAGGTGCTCATCCGGGGCGTGGGTATTCGTTTCAATGGCGCCGAGAAGAACAACGTTGTCGAATATGACGTGGCCGAGGGTTGGGTGCGTGTCGAAGTGCCCACCGCGAAGGATCGTCGCGGAAATCCGATGGTCATCAAGTCAAACGGCACGGTTGAACCTTATTTTCGCGACATGAAATAGCGCGCAACAGGTATTGCTGAGCAGATGCACAGCATTCTGCTGACGTAGCCGCCATCCTCCGGTAGCTTCCGCTGCATGCCCTTGGAGCTGGCCTCGTTCTTTCGGACGACTTTGCCGCTGGATCTCAGCGGGCTGGACGCTCTCGATGATGGCCGCTACCACTCACTTTGGCTGCCCGATCACCTGGTGAGCTTCTGGCCGGACTCGATCTGGACGTCCGAGTTCACCGACCTCGCGCAAACCTCGCCGTCGCCGCACCGCTACCTGGACGCCCTCACCCTCGCCGGTGCCGTCGCGGCTCGCACGACACGCACTCGGCTCGCCACGAGCGTTCTCGACACCGTCCGCCGCCACCCGGTGATGCTGGCCCAGTCGGCAGTGACCCTGAGTCATCTCTCGAACGGCCGATTCATCCTGGGACTTGGTGCCGGCGAGCGCGAAAACTTGGCACCGTACGGCTTCGACGACCGTTGCAGGGTGAGCCGGTTCGCCGAGGCGCTCCGGCTGATCCGGCTGCTCTGGAGCACCGACGGACCGATCGATTTTGCCGGTGAGTATTTCACGATGGAGCACGCCCGGCTGGACGCCGAGCTTCACCACTCCGGCCCGCCACCGATCTGGATCGGGGCCAACGGCCCCCGCATGCTGCGACTGGTGGGCGAGCTCGGCGACGGCTGGTGGCCGACGGGCAGCGCACGGCCGGAGACATACGCCACGCAGCTGGCCTGCATCCGGGAGGCGGCCGAACAGGCCGGACGCGATCCGGAGTCGATCATGCCGGCGAAGATGGTGGTCTGCCTCATCGGCGAGCCCGACGAACTGCGCGAGATTGTGCAACGTCCGCTGGTCAAATCCCTGGTGCTGCAACTGACGGCTGACGCACTGGCAGCCACCGGTCACCGCCATCCAATGGGGAAGGCCTGGCGCGGCATCCAGGACATCGACCCACGCGTGCTGACCCGCGGCCGACTGCTCCAGCTCTTCGAACAGGTTGACCCGGCCGCGATCCTGTCTGTCGTTCCGCATGGCACGCCGAAGCAGGTCGCCGAGCAGATCGCCGAGTTCGGCGAGGCGGGTGCCCGGGTCGTGTCGGTGCTCGACTACAGCGGAATGGCCGGGCAGGCCTATGCCGCCGCGTCGGCACGAAAGGTTCGCGAGGTCGAGGACGTTCTGTTGCAGCTCACAGGAAGCACGCCATGACGATCCTTGACGGGGACATCCTCATTGCCGACGCGCAGGAATCGACTGGGTTCACCGACTTCGGTGATGACACCCTGCCGACGCGTGTGGCGCTGGTGGTCGACAGGCTCAACAGCGCCGAACTCGACGCCGCGGGTTTGCGGGCGGCGGCCCGCACGATCGGCGGACTGTTGACGAGCCGGTTGCACTTCGTCGCCGATCATGCACGCCTACCGCTCTCCTCGGAACGAATCATGGCCCCGCTCTTCGCCACCGGCGAGCCGCGGTCGGGCACGACGTTGCTGCATGCCCTGCTCGCCGAGGACGAGGATTCACGCGCACTGCGGTTCTGGGAGGTCATGTACCCCTCGCCGCCACCCGGACCGACCGTCCTCGACGATCCGCGCCGGGCACAGGCCGATGATGACTGGCGGGAGATCCTCGACCGCATCCCGCCGTGGATTGTCAGTCACCCCTACAACGATCTGCTCGGTGCCGGGCTGCCCGAGTGTGAGCGCACGTGGGCCTTCGACTTCCGCGCGACGAACCCGAGCGCGTGGTGGCGGGTGCCGCTGACGATCCAGAACTTCCCGCAAGACCATCACGCGCAGTACGCCCTGCACCGCATGATGCTGCAGCACGTTCAATACACCCGCCCGCCGAAGCGCTGGGTGCTCAAGGGATTTCACGGCCGACGCCTGCGAGCGCTCTTCGACACCTACCCCGACGCCCGGATCGTCTGGGTACACCGCGACCCGGTGCAGGTGCTGGCCTCACAGATTGTGGCCTTCGGGCAGATCAACGAGAGCCTTGCCGGGACGTTGGACTGGACCCAGTACGCCGAAGACACGATCGAGGGTTCCCGGGCCAACTTCCACGCCTACCTGACCGATCCGCTGGTGGACGACCCGCGCATCCACCACGTCCGCTACCGCGACTTCGTCACCGACCCGGTCGCCACGATCGGCGGCTTCTACGACTTCGCCGGGTTGCCCATGACGGCCGACGCCGAGAAAGCGATGCGCGACTACCTGGTCACCAACCGCAGCGATCGGTACGGCAAGTTCACCTACTCCACCGACGTCCTGCCGGTTCCCGTCCGGCAGCTGCACGACGAATTCGCGCCCTATCGCGAGCGATTCGGCATCGAGATCGAGACGAGGCACTGATGGCCTACGGTGACTCCGAGGACGATGAGGCACTGCACGCGGGGTGGCACGAATTCTGTGACCGGCTCAAGGCGGCGGGAGATCTCGCGTTCAAGGACACCTCGCCAGCGGATGCTCTTCAGCGCGCCGACGCCTTCCGCTACCTGACGCAGAACCTCGGGCAGGCCTACGACCTTGCGCTGGAGACCAAAAACACCCGCTATCCGATGATCCACCCGTTCTGCGGGCCAAGCCGCAAGCTCGGCGGCGACAACGCCGACTTCGTCTATCTGCAGGCGTGGATCGACGGCGCGTCGACATACCGGATCGCCGGCAACCGAGGCACGGCGCGTTTCATCAACTTCACCGTCCAAGGGCCGCGACCCGAGAAGGACGTCTACTACGGCGCCGATCACCCGAACCTGCATGAGCCCTTCGGCGACACCCCCGAGGCGAACATCACCGGCGACGACCTGGTTTCCGAGCCCGATGGCAGCTTCGTCCTCTACGTCGGTGGTGCACGGCGAGAAGAGAATTGGCTGCCGACCACACCGGGTTCACGCAAGCTCTTCATGCGCCAAGGCTTCGACAGCTGGGCGGAACGCTCGGCACAATTCAGCATCGAGCGCATCGACATGGATGAGCCACGCCCCGTGCCGACACCGCAGGATCTCATCGCGTCGATGCAGTGGGCCGGCGACTTCCTCACCGGGGCAATGGCGGACTGGCCGGACCGCGAACTGCAGATCGGTTCACTGTTCGGCGAGCCCGAGCCCAACGTGTTCCCCGACGCCCGCTTCGAGGGCACGGCGGAGCAGCGCGATGCGCGCCGCGGCCGGCTCATCGTCACCATGCCGTGGCGTCTTGGGCCGGACGAAGCGTTGATCTTCGACTTCGCCGACGCCGGAGAGTTCTGGATGCTGACCAACATGGGCGCGTTCTGGAACAGCATGGATTACCTGTATCGGCCGGTGAGCTACACGCCGAGCAGATCGGCGATCGACTCCGACGACCGGGTGCGAATGGTGATGGCGCACAACGACCCCGGCGTGCACAACTGGATCGACACCCAACGTTTCAAAGAGGGCTACCTCACGATGCGCGTCATCGGAAGCCGGCAGCTGCCTGAGGTCTCCACCACGGTCGTTACCCGGGCCGAGTTGGACACCGCCCTGCCGGCCGACACCCGACGCGTCACACCCGAGGAGCGGGCCGCACAACTGCACGCCCGCTTCGACGCCATCCGCCACAGGTACAGGATCTGACATGGACCCGACACTCGAGACGCTCGCCGCGTCCGCCTTCGACAACGTCTACCACGTGGGCCACCTCGTCCCCGATCTGTCGCTGGCCATGCAGACGCTGGCCGGCACCATGCAGATCACCTGGGCGCCACCGTTCGAGATGCGTAGCGGCTTCGTCCGTCCGGACGGCTCCGCTGACGACCAGACCGTACGCATTGCGTTCTCCACGTCCGGCCCGCCGTATCTGGAGCTCATCGAGGTGGTCGCTGCCGCTGACTCGATCTTCGCCGAGCCGAAGCTCGGCGGCATGCACCACGTCGGCTACTACGCGCAGCGCTGGCGTGACGACGTCGCGCGATTACAGGACGACGGTTGGGAATTGGAGCGCACGGGTTCCGGCGTCGCGTTCCTGCGCGACCCGCACAGTGGGCTTCGCGTCGAGGTGGTGAGCTTCAAGGGGCGCGACTTCCTGACCCGGGTGCTCGATGGAGAGATGGCGAAGCTTTACCCTCTGACCGAAACCTCCCTGACAGAGCACCAGTGACCGCAGTCGCACGCACGTCGTACGGGGCACTGCGCGGTGACGCCACCGGCGACGTCGTCGCCTTTCGCGGCGTGCCGTACGCCGCCCCGCCGACCGATGAGCGTCGCTGGCGCCCAACGGAACCCGCGACGAGCTGGGCAGGCCTGCGCGAGGCCATTGCGTTCGGGCCGATCGCCCCGCAAGACATCTCGCCGGCGCGGCTGGCCAAGCGCGGCCTCACCATGAGCGAGGACTGTCTCACGCTCAACATCTGGACGCCGGCCGTCGACGGCAACCGCCGACCCGTACTGGTCTTCCTGCACGGCGGCGGGCAGGCTCAGGGGCACGGCTCCGCTCCGCTCCTCGACGGTGCGCGACTCGCTCGGCACGGCGACATCGTGGTGGTGACGATGAACTTCCGGCTTGGTGTGCTGGGTGCGCTCTACGCGCCCGACTGGCACGGGGCCGACTCCACCAACCTGACACTGCGCGACCAAAGGCACGCACTGCGGTGGGTGCGACAGGAGATCGGCGCGTTCGGCGGCGACCCCGGCGCCATCACGGTGGCGGGGCAGTCCTCCGGTGCGATAGCGATATCGGCGTTGCTCGCCGCAGGGTGCGACCTCTTCGACCGCGCGATCCTGCAGAGCGGCGGCTTGGAGCGTGTCCGCTCGACCGCCGCTGCCTCGGCCGTGGCCGAACGGGTCCTCTCGACCGGTGCCTTCGGGCGCGCCGAGGAACCGGGTATCGAGGACATCCTCACCGCCCAGCGCGGCATCGACCCCGGATACGTTCCGCCGCAGGGCCCGTTCCATCCCTGCGTCGACGGCGACGTCATCGTTGAGCATCCCTTGGTGGTCGCACGAACGCGTGACATGCCGGCGATCCCCATCCTCGCCGGGACGACTCGCGACGAATGGCGGATCTTCGATGCGGCCCTGGACGACGGCGTCTTCGCCGAGCAGTACGTACGGGAGAGGGCACGGGCACTTGCCGGGGCTGCTCACGACGCCGACGCGGTGAT
Organism: Mycobacterium sp.; assembly: GCF_965229105.1. Lineage (GTDB taxonomy): Bacteria > Actinomycetota > Actinomycetes > Mycobacteriales > Mycobacteriaceae > Mycobacterium. Next base: position 5,155,722 of record NZ_OZ245858.1, on the reverse strand, counting down.
GGCGACGTACCGCGCCGACCATCGCACGCTTCGCGATGTCGCCAGTGCGATGGTCACCGACTACCACTTCACTGCGCCGACCGAGCAGTTCGTCCGGGCACACGCCGAGCGCGGCAACCCGGTGTTTCGCTACGAACTGCAGTGGCCATCGCCGCGTGCAGGACTGGGGGCATGTCATGATTCGTGCCTGCCTTTGCTCTTCGGCACCTTGGACGCCGCGCCTGCACTGGCCGGTGACGATGAGGCGGCGCATCAGATGTCCGGCGCAGTTCAGGAGCTGTGGCTGACGTTCGTTCGTGGGGAAGATCCCTGGGAACGCTACGACGGTGTCGGCGGGGCCACGATGCTGCTCGGCCGCGAGACCGCAATCGCACGTGACCATCGCGTCGAGCAACTCGCCATCTGGGAAACCCGCTATCCCGCGTACGGGTAGGCGAATTGGCGAACGTCCGCGAAACGTTCGGCGCGGCGTGAAGGTGCGCGATTTCCTGCTGGTATGCGCAATGAGTCTCTCAGTACGTCCAGGCAGACAACACGTCGATATTGCGGTGACCTGCCGGCCCGAGAATCCGGATGTCCGCCTCCGAGGAATAAGGTTTCCAATCATCTTCTGGCACACCGGTTGTGATGAACCGCACCCAGTAGCCGTGGATCTCGTCGGCGAGGGATTGTGGCGCGTCGTGGCCCGCGTACGCGATGAACCCCGGGGCGTTGACATTATCGAAGGCGAACCCGAGATCGAGCGTGTGAAGTGCGGTCTTGCTGTGGATACTGGATGGCCACGTGAACAGGTACGCATAGCAGTTGGTTCCCTGCCCGCGCTGTGCTGCCAGGCTAGGTGCGCAAAACGCTGCGTCGGAGACGAATTCGACGAAGATGTCCTGCTTGGACAAGGTATCGCCGTACGCATCCACATAGGTTTGGATCAGTTCTCGCTTGGCCCGAAACGGCGTCAGGGCCAGCACGAGCGCGTCCAGCGCTCCGTCGCTCGGCGCAAACTCTCCGAACACCCGCCAGAAGTCGGCTTCATTCTTGTTATGGCCGATGATCATCTTCACGGGTGCTGGTCGCTGGGACAGCGACTTCACCGGACTTTCTTGCAGGAGATCCCCGTCGATCACCGGCGCGAACACCGTCAAGATGTTGTGGGGACTCAGCTTCCGGAGCTTCTCCGCGACCTTTCTGCCTGCGGCTCGTGCCTCAACCGCACTGACTGACTTCGCCGTCGGTAACGTGCGCAGGGCCGTAGCGACGAAACCCGTTGCCGCCGAAGCTTCTTCCCGCGTGAAGGCGATGCCAATTCCCGATTCGCAGATCACCTGCTGAAACAACGTCCCGGCGAATCGTGTAGTCGCCAAGGTCGATACACTCATCGAACCCGCCGACTCACCACCGATCGTCACTCGATCGGGGTCTCCGCCGAACTGGGCAATATTGTCCTGAACCCATTGCAACGCCAGGATTTGATCGTGGAGTCCGCGGTTGTCCGGCGCGTCCGGAAAGTGCGTGAAACCCTCGATGCCCACCCGGTAATTCACGGACACATACACGACGCCGTCGCGCGCGAACGTCGAGCCATCGAAGATGTCCTGCGCCGTACTGCCCATCGCAAACGATCCGCCGTAAAACCAGACGTATACCGGAAGCTTTGCGCCCTCTGCTATCGGCGCCGGCGCCCATACATTGAGGCTCAACCAAGAGTCACCCTCGATGACCGGGTACGTGAAGGGCGCCGGAAGCTCCATCGACGCGGGCGGTGTTGGACCGAACTTCGTCGCGTCGAATTCCCCGTCGAGCGGCGCTACCGGCTTGGGCAACGCGAACCGCAGCTCACCCACTGGGGGTTCTGCATACGGGATGCCCAAGAACTTTGCTATGGGACCATCCTGCAGGCCGAGGAACGTTCCGGCCGCCGACCCTACGACAGGATTGCTGGTACTCAAGGATCCTCCAATCTCAGGGACTGTTACGTCGCAAATTCTGGCTCGCCCGGTCACCTCGGCGCAGGAACGCCCTGCGCGCCAGCCTCCGGCCACAAGTAAATCTCAGGGATCGCGGCGCGGCCAACCGACCGAGCCCGCGGCTCCGCTCAGATCCCCGGGCGTTGGGTTCCACCCCTGACCTCGAAGCCACGCGAATGGCGTAGGAGAGGCTGATCTGCAACGAAACACGCTGGCGCAAAAAGATACTCAGATATCAGACCGCATCCAACGCGTTCCGCCGCTATGGGTCATAGGTGGATCGTCGCTGGAGCTACCGCGTGTATGCGTTGGGCATATCGATGACGGCGATTTTGTCGAGCCAATAGAGCTGCCACTCCCGTCATCGCCGTGTTCAAGACGTCGGCGGGCGGACTTTGTGGGATGGGGGAGTTTCTGCTGGGGCCCAAGAAGCTCCCTTCGGCGATTTTTCATCAACCTTCGACGTACTGTTCGGATGCGCGCCGCTCGTCGTTGATAGCAATCGTGTGATCTGGGAAATGTGGCGCTGTTGGCACGCACAGACACTCACCGAAAGGCCAACATCATGGTGAAGCTGCCCCCGCCCGACCCGCCGTTCGATGGGGTGATGGCCGCATCGGTCGCGGACTCGACGCCGTCTCGACCGTTGATCGCCTACCCACCCCCCGGCGCACCCAACGTGGTGGTGGTCCTGCTCGACGATGTCGGTTTCGGCGCCTCGTCCACATTCGGCGGACCGATCCCGACGCCGGCCCTCGACCGGGTTGCCAACAGTGGCCTGCGATACAACCAGTTCCATACCACCGCGCTATGTTCACCGACCCGCGCGGCGCTCCTGACCGGTAGAAACCACCACAGCGCACACATGGGCGCGATCACCGAAATCGCCTACGGCTTCCCGGGGTACGACGGCGTCATTCCGCAAAGCACCGCGACGATTGCCCAGATACTGCGGATGAACGGTTACAGCACGGGGATGTTCGGTAAGGCACATCTCACGCCGATGTGGGAGACCAGTCCGGCGGGCCCGTTCGACCGCTGGCCCACGGGTCTGGGCTTCGATCGGTTCTACGGATTCCTTGGCGGGGAAACCTCGCAGTACGAACCGGCCCTGTATGACCAAACCACGCCCATCGAGCCGTACGCCGGCCGCGAGGACTATCACCTCAGCGAGGATCTGGCCGACCGGGCGATCGAATGGATTCGGCTGCAGAAGACCTCCGGTCCGGACAAGCCGTTCTTCATGTATTTCGCGCCCGGGGCGACGCACAGTCCGCACCATGTGTGGCCGGAATGGTCCGATCGTTTCCAGGGGCAGTTCGACGATGGGTGGGATGCCCTTCGGGAGCGTATCCACGCCCGCCAGATCGAGCTGGGCATCATCCCGCCGGGAACGCTGCTGACGCCCAGGCCCGCGGCGATCGGCAGCTGGGATGACTACGACGATCGATACAAGCCGGTCGCCCGGCGCCTGATGGAGGTGTACGCAGGCTTCCTCGCTCACGTCGACGCCCAAGTCGGCCGGCTCATCGACGCGATCGACGAGCTGGGCCAGTGGGACAACACGTTGTTCATCTACGTGTGCGGCGACAACGGCGCCTCGGCGGAGGGCACCGTCAACGGCTGCTGGAGTGCGCCGTCGTTCCAGAACGGGTTCCCCGAGGACCCCGAATGGCTGCTGGCCCACATGGATGACTTCGGCACGGTGCGCTGCGAGAACCATTACAACGTCGGGTGGGCGTGGGCGTTGGACGCGCCCTTCCAGTGGATGAAGCAAGTCGCCTCCCACTTCGGCGGGACGCGCAACGGCCTCGCCGTCTCCTGGCCCGCGGGTATCGATTCGGCCGGTGAGCAGCGCAGCCAGTTCCACCACGTCATCGATCTGGTCCCAACGATTCTCGACGCTGTCGGCATCACCGAACCTGCGATGGTCAACGGGATCGAGCAGAAACCCATCGAAGGCGTCAGCATGCGGTACTCGTTTCACGACGCCGCCGCGGAAAGTACCAGGACCACACAGTATTTCGAGATTCTTGGCAACCGTGCCGTATATCACGACGGCTGGATTGCCTCGTGTTTCCACGGGCGGCTGCCCTGGGTCCGAACCCAAAGTCACGAGTTCGGCGACACCGAACGCTGGGAGCTGTACCGGATCGGTGACGATTTCAGTCAGGGCGTCGACCTGGCGGCCCAGTACCCCGACAAGCTCGCCGAACTGCAGGCCGTCTTCGACGTCGAAGCGCACAAGTACAACGTGTACCCGCTCAACGACGAAACGACGGGGCGGGCCCTTCCGCAGAACCGCCCCAGCCTGCTCGAGGGCAAGACATCAGCCACGTTCTACCGCGAGAACGTTCGCATTCCGGAACTGGCGACGATCAACGTCAAGAACACCTCCTTCGAGCTGCGGGCGCACGTGAACATCCCGACTGGCGGCGCGGAAGGGGTGATCATCTGCCAGGGCGGGTCGCTGGCCGGCTGGTCGCTGTACATCCAGAACGGGGCGTTGAGCTATGTCTACAACTACCTGGGCCACGACATCACCACCATCTCCTCAAAAAGCCCTCTGCCGGAAGGTGATTGCGAGATTTTGCTGTCGTTCGCCTACGACGGCGGGGGGATCGGCAAGGGCGGATCTGTCACTCTGACAGTCAACGGCACACAAGCCGCGTCGGGCAGGATCGAGAAGACCGTTCCGTTCCTGTTCTCGATGAGCGGTGAAACCCTCGACGTGGGCGTCGACACCGGATCGCCCGTGGGTGCCTACCCCAACCACTTCCGCTTCACCGGTGAGATCCACCGGATCGACGTCCAACTCGAACCCCAGCACCCTGACAACGCTCCCGACATCGCCGCGGGACAACTGCAGGGCGCTCTGAAAACGCAGTAAAGCTAGGCTACGTCTCGTGAACTGGGCCGCGGCCGCCAAAGTCGCCTTCGGGGTCAGCCTCGCGGTGTTGGTGTTCGGCTCCGGGTTGGGCGCCCGGTTCGCCGCGGTCACCGACTTGCTGCGCCGGCCGGGGTTACTTGTTCGCTCTCTGGTTGCAGTGCTGGTGCTGGTGCCGGTGCTCGCTGTCGTCCTCGTGTGGGCATTTGACCTGAACCACGAAGTGGCAATTGCGCTTGCGGCGCTGTCCATCTCACCGCTGCCGCCGTTGCTGCCCGGCCGGGGTGAAAAGGCCGGAGGGCGAGCAGAATACGGTTTGAGTCTGGTGCTCATCTTGGCCGTGTTGGCTGTACCGGTCATTGCGATCGCCGCCGTGATCATGGAAGGGCTGTTCGGACGCGACTACGTCGTCACCCCGTGGGCGATCGGCCGGCTGCTGATCGTGTCGATTCTGATGCCTCTGCTGGCGGGGATGGCGGTCGCCCGGGTGTCGCCGTCGACGGCCGTGCGGCTTTCTGGTCCCATCGAAAAGGTGCAGCGGTGGCTGCTACCGATCGCCATGATTGCGTTGTTGATTTCAGCTGCGCCCCAAATGCTCTCGCTCATCGGCAATCACACGTTGGCTGCCGTCGGCATCTTCGTGGTGGGCAGTTTCGCCATTGGCCACCTCCTGGGGGGATCTGATCGCCGCGATGCGGCTGTGCTGGCCTACGCCGCCAGCTGCCGGCATCCGGCGACAGCTTTGACGTTGGCATCGGCCAACTTTCCCAACACCGACGAGCATGCGGCGGTCGCGCTCTATGGACTGATGACCGCTGCGGTGGGTGCGGCCTACGCCCTCTGGCTCCGACGACACCGGGCTGTCGCCGGGTAGCTACTGAACGCCCAGCGCGTTGATCACCGGCGGCGGCGACTTTGACGGCAACCGCCTCGTATTCGTCGGTCTGGGCGCCTACGCGTGCGACAATTTCGCTGATTTGGTGATCCAGCCAGTACGTGGGGCGGGATTGATGACGAGATGGCGTTCGCCACGCCTAGGGCAGGGGTGAGTTTGATGGGCATGGGCGATTTCGTACCCTCATTGGCCCCGAGCCTGGACAATGTTGCCTCCGCAGAGGGGCCGTTGCCACCGCTATCGAATCTTGTCGGTCGGCCCTATGCGCTACCCGTCGACATCCTCGGCGAGCTGCACGGGCCGCTGTTCTATGCCGATTACAGCGGCTTCCGCAAGCTCTACGCGTGCTCGCTGGAATTGGTCGAGGAGTTGTGCGACGAAAGCCGGTTCGCCAAGAACCTGACGCAGTCGCTGGCCCAAGTCCGCCCGCTGGCCGGCGACGGCCTGTTCACCGCCTATCACGGCGAGCCGAATTGGCAGAAGGCCCACGACGTCCTGATGCCCGGTTTCAGCTATGCCGGTCTGCGCAACTACCACGGCGCCATGCTCGACATCAGCTGCCAGCTGGTCGACCGGTGGGATGCGTGCGTGGGACAGCGGTCGGTGGATGCGTCCACCGATCTACAGAAACTCGCGATGGATACCGTCGCCCTCGCCGGTTTCGGGGCGCGATTCGACTCGTTTAGCTACGACGGCCTCGCCCCTATCCCGAGCAGCTTCACCAGGGCCTTCGGTGAACTCGGAAAAGGGCAGGCGACAACCGAATTCGACCATGAGCTGGCCTACCTGCACGGTGCCTTCGATGAGCTCGTCGAGCAGCACCGCACGGGCGGCACCCATGAGCTCGACGACCTGCTCTACGTCATGCTGGCGCGCGACTCCGGCGGGGAACCGATACTGAGCCCGGAGAACGTCCGCAACCAGATCATGACCTTTCTGATCGCCGGCCAGCTCACGACCTCCGAACTGATGCCCAATGCGCTGTACAACCTGATGCATCACCCGGCGGTGCTGTCGCGCGTCCATGCCGAGGTCGACGCGGTCTTCGGCGTGGACGACGATTACCTGCCGACCTACGACGACATCGGCAAGCTGGCGTATCTGCGCCAAGTGATCAACGAAACGCTGCGACTCTGTCCACCGGTGCTCGGCTTCGACCGAATGGCATTAGTGGACACCGTCATCGGCGGTGAGTATCCGATCAAGCAGGGTGAGGCCGTCACCGTGCTGACCGGCGCGCTTCATCGGCAACCCGAATGGGGCGACAACGTCGAACTCTTCGATCCGGACCGGTTCGACACCGACCGTGCCGCCGCCAGGCCCGGTGGGTTGTTCAAACCGTTCGGTACCGGGGCGCGGTCCTGCATCGGGCGTCAGTTCGCTCTGCACGAGGCCACCATGGCGATCGCCCGGCTGGTCCACCGGTATCGCCTGATCGACTCGCATCACTATGTGCTGCAATTCGATAGCGAGCGGAGCCGCCGTCCAGTGGGCTTCCACCTCGACGTACTCAGGCGCACCCCGGAGGACCGTCGTGGCGTCGCACCCCAGGCCGCCGCGACGTCGGTTCAGATCCCGTCGCGCGCGATCACCCGTCTCAAGGTCGGGGCCACGCTGGCCGTATTGCACGGTTCCAATCTCGGAACCTGCCGCGCGCTGGCCAAGCAGTTGGCCGAAGAGGCCACCGACCTCGGCTGCACTGCTACCGTCGGGCCGCTCGACGACTTCGCCGGCACGCTCTCGGAGGCCGACGCGATCGTCATTGTCGCGTCGTCCTACAACGGGCAGCCCACCGACGATGCGCGCGGGTTCTTCGCCTGGTTAGTCAGCGAGGACGCCGTACTCGAAGGCGCCCCGTACTTCGCGGTACTTGGTGTCGGGGACCGTAACTGGGCCGACACCTACCAGGCGGTGCCCAAACGCATCGACGAACGACTGACCGAACTCGGCGCCCGGCCGTTGACCCCGCGGGCGTCGGCAGACACCTCCGGGGACCTCAACGGGACGGTCGAGGAGTTCTCCACGGCGCTATGGGCGGCGCTTTCCGAGCGTTTCGGTGATCCGGATGCAACGCCGGTAACCGATACCGATGAACCCCTCTACGATTTGCATCCCATCGTGGGTCCGGTGACTGCGGCGATCGACGCCCGGTTCGGCGTAATACCGATGACCGTGCTGGACAACACCGCGCTGGTGGGCGACGACACCGCCCTCGGGCAGGCCAAACGCTTTGTCCGCGTTAATCTTCCCGAAGGGGTCGAGTACCAGACCGGCGATCACCTGACTGTGCTCGCCGACAACCCGCCAGATCTCGTCACGACGGTGCTCGGGCTTTTGGGTATCGATGGCGAACTGCGGCTGTCCGTCAATCCGCGGCGCACCTCGCGGCGACTGATCGCGCTCGACCGCGAGGTCAGCGTGCGTGAATTGCTCACCCATTTCGTCGAATTGCGAAAGCCGGCTACGCGCAGCCAGTTACGCCGCCTCGCGGCATCCAATCCGTGCCAGCCGGAACGTGACCGCCTCGCCGAACTCGCCGAGGCGCCGGATCCGTGTGCGCTCAGTCCACTCGAATGTCTGATGGAGTTCCAAGCCTGCGCGCTGACGGGGGCGGAGCTGCTCGAGCTGCTCGAGCCCATGACACCGCGGCACTACTCCATCGCGTCATCCTCCCGGCTGGCACCGGGGCTGGCCGCACTCGTGGTCAGCGTGCTCGATGCGCCCGCCAGGTCCGGTTCAGCGCTTTCCCAAGGCCTTTTCCAGGGTGTGGCGTCAAACCATCTGGCGGCCATCGCCTCTGGCGCGCAAATCCGGGCGCGGGTAGATGCGGCCCGTGCGGCCTTCCGGGCGGGCGCCGACCCAGCAAAGAACGTGATCCTGGTCAGCGCAGGTACCGGTGTCGCCCCGTTCCGCGGTTTCCTCGGCGATCGCTTGGCGGCCAAACGGGATGGGGAGCCCTACTCGCCGGCGCTGTGTTTCTTCGGCGTTCGAGACCCCGACGTGGACTACATCTTTCGCGAGCAGTTCGAGGCCGCCGAGGAGGAGGGGATCGTCCGGATGCGCCCCGCCTTCTCCCGTGCTCCGCAGGGCGGGGTGCGCTATGTCCAGGACCGGATCGCTGCGGACGCCGACGAAGTCTGGGAGCTACTCGGGGACCCCGCCAAAGACACCCATGTCTACGTGTGCGGGGACGGCGCCAAGATGGCCCCGGCTGTGCGAGCGGCCTTCCTCGACATCTACCGCGCGCGCACCGGCGACGACGAGAGCCAGGCTCGCGACTGGCTCATCGGCTTGGTGGAGGCCGACCGCTACGTCGAGGATGTGTGGGCGGGCTAACCTGCCGCGCGATGTGACGACGATTCGTGGCTCCCTCAGCGGCGCTACGACGCCTTCACCTTCGGTGTCGGGGCGGGCACCGCGGCTTTCGTCTTCGAGGTGGGCGTGGCCACTAAGGGAGCAGGGGCGGGTGACGGAGGTGGCGGCGGTGCGGCACTCGTGGCCGACGGTGCCGACATCAACGGGGGCTCAGTGGGAATGGCGGGCCGATACCGCATCGTCGCGATCACGACACCACCGACAATCACAGCCACCACGACCATCACGATCCCGCGGATGGACACACGTCGCTTGAGCTTTCTCCACCACATCCCCCGCACAGGAGCAGACGTTAATAGATTCGGCGACATCGCGGCCCGGCCGTCCAGCACTGTCACAGGTATTCCGTAGCCTTCGCCCAGTCTTGCGAAGAGGCGTTGGGCCGGTCGAACAGGTCCAGATCAGGCCGGTGCGTAGCGCTTACTTCAGCTGCAGAACGACGGCGTAGCCGTCATGGTCGCCGGTGGTTGTGCTCCCGGTGTTGTAGGAGTTGTCCAACGGGACCATGCCGACGAATGTCGCTTGGCCGCTGCGAATGAGCCGTATGGCCAATGCGGTGCGGGCCATATCGGACGACACGTAGGTGTGCGCGGGCAGGAAGTTGTACAGGCCAAACGTTTCGGTGCTGAACGCGCCACTCCAGACGTACCCTGAGCTGGTTTCTACCGGATCGGGTCCGAAAATCCGGCCGTGATTGTTGGGCAGAACAAAGAAGTTGTCGGAGTAGCCGGCCAGTGGCCCTGACGGTTGTTGCCCGTACATGACGTCATCGATCTCGCTCTGAAAACCGGTGCTGTGTATCAGCTGAGCCGGGAATCCTGCCCAGAACATCGCCGCGTTGAGTTTCCGCGTGGCCTGTGTTGCGGTGGTGGCCCCCGAATCCACGATGATGACGTTCACCGGCTCCAGCAGACTCCTACCCCCGTACTGCTGTCCGCCGTAGTTGGCGATCTGCTGATCGGCCCGCAACATCCACTTGCCGATGTCGCCGTAGGCGGTATGAACCTCGTCGGCGCGGCCGGGCAGCTCTGCAGTGCCGGCCGGGTTGGCGTTGGCGTACGCCTCTGCCGTGGTGAACGACTCTGTCGACGGCACGTGGTTGCCGCAGATGCGTTCAATCTCGCGACCGATCATGTGCAGGACGGCGACCATGATTGGCATCGGCGCAACGGGAGAGTCGGCATTACCGGCCCCTGGGGACTGCGTGTCTCGGGTGGGCGCTGTCGCGGTGGACGACGAAGACGAGGTGTGGCGGAGGACCGGGGTGAGGCGATCGGCGGTGGCCGGCCGCGCGGTCGCCTGCAGGCGGTTCGTCGCGCCGCGACTGTCGCCCAGCAGCGCCGGCGCAGTGACCGATGCGGGCCCCCTCGACCGTTGGCCAGAAGACCTGGCGGTCGATGACGCGCGTGGTCCGACGTTGACTGCCGCCGGACGCGACGCCGACTGCGCGTGGCGCGCACCACCGGCGTCGGGGTCGGTGCTGCCGTCCGCGTGGGCGAGCCCTGCGCCGCCGGCCACCGCCGCCCCAATTCCCATCGCCAACGCCAACGCGCCGGCGCGGCCGTGGAACCTTGCCGCATCCGCCGTGTACCGACCCATAGCTTCTCCTGTGGCGTGGTGCTCAGCTCGCCCGGAAACCATGCAGCAAACTATCCGCCGGTGAATCTATCAGCTGATGAAACGCAAGGAGCTCGTTCTTGAGTAAATCTGTTGACCGTCTGATTCGGGGATAGCAACGCACTGTCCCAGCCGGTGGCGACGAACGGGGGTGGGGGTGGCACACTCAACTGACCCCGCTCGGTTCCGGGCACTACGCGGCAATCAGATCTGCTGCGCTGCTGGGCAATTCGGTCTCAGTCAGCCACCGAAGCGACTGCGCGGTTCAGGATCTGCGGGAGCAATTCGCGATCAGCGAGATCGGACTAGGTAAACCTCTCCTTGAGATCGACGTTGTGTATACGGTGAGCCGACCATTTGGGCCGGGGTTGGCAACAGGAGTTATGACCATGAAGAAGCTGGCAGCTGCGGTAATGACCGCAATGGCGATGGCGGCAGCACCGATTGCGGTCGCGCTGGCGCCCGTCGCTCAGGCCGACGTCTGCGGCGATGTCGGCGGTCGACACGTCGACGTGGGAGGGTGCACCGATATCGCCGGTGATGCGGTTGCAGGGGCGGCAGTGGCCGGTGCGGCGATGGCGGCGCCTGAGGATGCGGCGGCACAGGCCGCGTCCGGTCAGCCGCCGTGTTACACCGCCGAAGGGGTGCCGTATTACACCCCGGGTTCGGATCCCTGCCTGCCCTGAAGTCGGTAGTCAGCCGCTGAAATACGCGGACAGTGCATCGAGGAGTCGGTGCACGTCATCGGCATTGTTGTAGGGCGCGAGGCCGATTCGGACCCCGCCGGCGGCACCGAGACCAAGGTGGCGCGCCGGTTCGTAGGCATAGAACGACCCGGCGGGTGCGTTGACGCCGCGCTCGGCAAGAAAGGCGCTGATGTGCGCCGGGTTGTGCTCGGCGAACGTCACCAGCAACGTGGGGGTCCGCTGCTGCGCGCGCGAGTAGATGGTCGCCCCTGGGAGTTGGCGTAGGCCTGCTTCGATCGCATCCCGGAGTTCGTCTTCGTGGCGCCCTACCGCGGCCAGGCTCGTCAGCAAGCGTTGACGCCGATCACCGCCGCCACCGGACAGGTCGGCGAGGAAGTCGATGGCTGCTGTCGTACCAGCCATCAGTTCATAAGGCAGCGTGCCGAGTTCGAAGCGTTCGGGCACCTGATCGGTGGATGGCATCAGCTTGTCCGGGTGCAGCCGCGCCAGCAGCTCCGGCCGTGCGGCGACCACACCGCAATGCGGGCCGAGGAATTTGTAGGGCGAACAGGCGAAGAAATCGGCACCGAGGGCGTCGACGTCAACCGATTGGTGCGCCGTGTAGTGCACGCCGTCGACGTAGAACAGCGCCCCCGCGGCGTGGGTCACCGCCGCGATGGCCGCCACGTCGGGCATCGTGCCGATCAGGTTGGATGCGGCTGTCACCGCGACGAGGCGTGTGCGCGGCGACAGCAGTGCCTCGATCGCAGCGACGGGCAGCTCCGCGGTGGCGACGTCGAACTCTGCCCAACGGACGACGACGCCAGCCCGTTCCGCGGCGATCACCCATGGTCGGACGTTGGCGTCATGGTCGAGTCGGGACAGCACGATCTCGTCCCCGGGCCCCCATTCCGCGGCCAGCGTTCGGGACAGATCAAATGTCAACGCGGTCATGCTCCGCCCGAAGATCACCCCGCCGGGGTCGGCATTGAGCAGCTCACCCAGCGCGTTACGGCATTGGCGGACAATGTCTTCGGCGTTGCGCTCGGCGGCCGTGGTGACTCCGCGGTTGGCCAGTGGGCTCAGCAGCGCGTGACGGATGGCGTCGGCGACGGCGTCGGGGGTTTGGGACCCGCCAGGGCCGTCGAAATGTGCGGCACCGTCTTTGAGTGCGGGGAAATGGGTGCGGATCGCGTCGACGTCAAACATGCCGCGATTATCTTCTGTGGCTCGGGTCCGCGCAGCCTGGGTGTGGCACGATCGCGAGCGTAACGGGATGGCGAGAGTTCGGCCGTCTGGTCGCCGTGAGGTTACATTCGCGCGGCGAGGCGACGTTACCCACGTCATGGTCTATAAACATGGTCCACTTTCACTACGTCTAGCTGGGCCAATCAGCTGAGGCGGCGTGCCTCGATCCCACCGTCGATCACTGACGCCCGCAGCCCTTTTCGGTTCAGTTTGCCGCTGGCCAGGGTGGGAATGTGGTCGGTGGTCACGATGGCCCACCTGGTGGGCACCTTGTAGGTCGACAGTTGCTCGCGTGTGCGGGCGGCGATCGAGTCCAGGTCGAGCGCCCCGGCGGCAGGCACAAGGACCGCGCATACCTCCTCGCCCCGCTGGGGATCGTCGATACCGACCACAACGCACTGCGCCACGTCGGGGAACTGCTCGATGACCGCCTCGACTTCCAGCGGTGACACGTTGGCGCCGGCCGCCTTGATCAGTTCACTGGTCCGTCCGACGTAGAACAGTCGCGGGTCATCCTCGCGGCGGTACACCTGGTCGGCCGTGTGGTACCAACCGTTTTCGTCGAACGTTTCCCAGCGCTCGCGCTTGTTGTAACCGGCCATTGTGCCGATGCCGCGGATCAGGAGCTCGCCGATGGCTCCGTCGGGGACCGGCCTGCCATCGTCGTCGACGATGCGCAGATCGGTATAGGCGAAGCCGCCCGCGGTTTCAGACATGGTGCGGTGCACGGGGAATCCGTCTGGCACATTCGTCATCGCGATGTCCAGCGGGCCGTCGCGCAGCATCGGGGCACTGGACAGGTCGCGCCCGGCGAAGCTTGGGTGCTCGCGAAGGCGTTGGGTGAATGCGGGCCATCCCACGATCCCGGTCGCGCGTTCGGTCTCGACCAGATCGAGTGCGGTCGCGGCATCGAGGTTCGGCATGACGAGCAGCGTGATCGGCGCGTGCAGCGCGCCCATCGCGGCGAGCAGGCCGCCGATCCAGAAGAACGGCATCGCGCACAGGATGCGGGGCGGGTCGTCCGAACCGGTGACCGCCGCGATGGCGGCCGGCCACTGCGAGGTCTGCCGGACCAGCGTGCCGTGGGTGTGCACGACGCCTTTGGGATCGGCGGTGGATCCCGAGGTGTGCACCATGATCGCCAGATCCGCGGGGAACACCTCATCCTGGGCCGCGGCCAGCACTTCGGCCGGTACGGCGGCGTCGTCGTCCCAGTGGCTCGCCCAGCTCCGGTCGGTCGGCCCGGTCAGCAGGATCCGGCGCAGATACGGTGCGGCGCGCAGCGCGAGCTGCTCACCGCGCTGCTCGGCCAACTCCGCCCAGGCGGCCTCGAACCGCGTGACCACGTCGATGCCGAGCACCTCGGTCGGCGCGACCAGCAGTCCGATATCAGCCAACCGCGCCACCTTGGCGATCTCGGCCGGGGTGTACAGCGTGCTCAGCGGCACGACCAGTGCGCCGATTCGCGACAGCGCCAGCCACCAGATGATCCAGTCCACTCCGTTGGGGAAGAACAAGCCGACGCGGGCGCCCTTGCCGACACCGGCGTGCAGGAGAAAGCGGGCGATCTGCGCCGAACGCCGGTCCGCTTCGAGATAGGTGAGGCGCTCGGTCGGGGTGACGAGGTAGGCGTTCTGGCCGTGGTCGTGCACCCGGCGTTCGAGCAGGGCGACGACGGTCAGCGGTGGTTCGGTCACCATCGCATCATTGCTGAGCACCCGCACGAATCGGAGGATGGGCCCTCTGACCCGTATTCTTCCTGCGTGAACGCTATCGACCCGGACAAGCTCAGTACCTGTCTGCAGGTGCTCGCCGAGGTCGGTTCGTTGCCGCCGGAGCACCCCGATGCGGTGGCGGTGCGGCTGGCCACGGCGGGAATTTTCAAATCGGTGAAACGTGCCCGCCGCCATGCCAAGCGGGACGCGGTATCCGCTGCCGACCAGGCCGTCGTCGCGGCGACTGCCACTGGCGCACCCGGCCGTATCGATGACGAGACGCAGGGCCTGCCGCTGGTCTCCAATGCCATCGGCGCCACCGCAGGCACCCTGATCCGCTCCCGGGCCTGCTACGTCTGCAAGAACCACTACACCGTCGTCGACGCGTTCTACCACCAGCTCTGCCCGGATTGCGCCGCCTTGAACCGGGCCAAACGCGATGCCCGTACCGACCTGACCGGCCGGACTGCTCTGCTCACCGGCGGTCGCGCCAAGATCGGCATGTACATCGCGCTACGGCTGCTGCGCGATGGTGCGCACACCACGATCACCACCCGGTTCCCCAACGACGCCGTCCGGCGCTTCGCGGCGATGCCCGACAGCGCCGACTGGCTGCACCGGCTGCGCGTGGTGGGCATCGACCTCCGTGACCCGGCACAGGTCGTCGCGCTAGCCGATACGGTGGCCGCGCAGGGCCCACTGGACATCCTGATCAACAACGCGGCGCAGACGGTCCGGCGCCCGCCAGGGTCATACAGCGCCCTGGTCGAGGCCGAGCGCACACCGCCGCCGGAACTGGTCTCGGGGGTCACAGAGGTGATCACCTTCGACCACGTCAGTGACGCCCATCCGGCCGCGCTCGCGGGCAGCCTCGCCGAACATCAGACCCCGCATGCCGTCACCGAGCTGGCGCTGACCGCCCGCAGCGCATCACCCGAGCGCATCGCCGCCGGGATCGCGATCGACGCCGGTGGCCTGCTGCCAGATACCGCTTCGGTGAACAGCTGGACCCAACGCGTGCATGAGGTCGACGCGATGGAACTGCTCGAGGTGCAGCTGTGCAACCAGACCGCGCCGTTCATCTTGGTGAGCCGGCTGCGGCCGGCGATGGCCGCATCATCGGCTCGCCGCAAGTATGTGGTGAACGTTTCGGCGATGGAGGGCCAGTTCAGCCGTCGCTATAAGGGGCCCGGCCACCCCCATACCAATATGGCCAAGGCCGCGCTGAACATGCTGACCCGCACCAGCGCGGGCGAAATGCTGGAGCAGGACGCCATTTTGATGACCGCGGTGGATACCGGCTGGATCACCGATGAACGTCCGCACCCCACCAAGATGCGGTTGGCCGAAGAGGGTTTCCACGCCCCGCTGGATTTGGTCGACGGCGCGGCCCGGGTCTATGACCCGATTGTGCGCGGGGAGGCCGGCGAAGACGTCCACGGTTGCTTCCTGAAGGACTACTCACCCAGTAACTGGTGACGCTCAGTTACTGGGTCGCTCAATCCGTGGGGCCAGCTGGACGATCTCGGGGACGACGCTTGGATTCGCATGTGCCATCGACACCAGCGATACCAGCGTCTCGGCAACATCGTGCAGCGCCGACATCCGCAGGGGGAGCTGTCCGTGTTGTTTCCACGACTGCAGAAGCGCTTTGAGTAAGTCCCGATCGGCGCCGCGAAGAATCTCGGTGTCCTCGGTCGGACCCATGCCGACCCGGATGATGGACAGGTGCGGATGCTCGCTGCGCCAGGCGTGCAGGATCTCGTCCAGCGCTGCCTTACTGGCGCTGTAGGCGGCCACGCCCGCCCGCGGACGGCCGACATCGAAACTCGATGCGACCAGCACGACCCCGTTATCGGAGAGGTGCGGTAGTGCGGCCCGCAACACGTTGTTGGCACCGACCGCATTGACGCTGAACGCATGTATCCAGGTGGCCACGTCGGTGTCCTCGATATGGGCAAACGGGATGACGGTGCTGGTGAACACCACGGCGTCGATACCGCCGAGTGACTCGGCCGCGGCGGTCACGACCCTGTTGATCGCCGCCGAGTCCTGCACGTCGAGTTCGTAGGCGGTGCCGCCGGTCGCCTGCGCCAGCTCGGTCAGCAGATCCATCCGCCGCGCGGCCACGGCCACTTTGGCACCGCGCGCTGCGGCGCTCGCGGCGACCGCATGGCCGATACCCGATGACGCACCGACGACGAGGAGGCGTAAACCGGCGATATCGCCGCCGCCACTGCTCATGGGACACCCGCTTTCGATCGCACGTGGGTAATTAGGTCACCCTTTGTCGTGCGGACACTACCTGGTGCCTGGGGGGACTAGTTCGCAAGAGGCCTGACGACACCCGCCCTGAATCGCACCTCGGCGCCGGGATCAAAGCGGTAGCCGAGGCCGCGGACCGTGGTGAGCACATGTGCGTGTTCACCAAGCTTGGCCCGCAGTCGACGGATATGGGTATCGACAGTGCGGTCGGAAATCGGTTCGTGGCCTGCGTTCCGATCGCTCCACACGTTGTCCAGGAGCGTGGCGCGGGAGATGGTGCGGTGCGGTAACCCCGCGAGGTAGGCGAACAGCGCGAATTCCCGGTAGGCCAGTCGCAAGGGTTGCCCGTCGATACTCACCTGGCGGTCGGCCAGGTCGATGACCAGTCCTGTCTGGGGAGCCCGCTCGGTGGTGCTGGAATGCGCATTGGCGAGTACCGATGTCACCGCCTTCTTCGCGCGCACCCCCGGTAGCCAATGGGAGATCGTCGTGCCGAATTCGTCAGCCAGTCGACGTGCCTCGGCGGCGGAGGCTTCCAGGCCGTGGGGCACATCGATGACGAGCACGATCTGCATACCGATGCTGGGCGGATCGGCTGGCGTGGGCACAGCTTGGTACACGACCATCACTGTCCGGCTCGATCGCCGTTCGGTACAGCTTTTACCTCGCGATGAGTGCAATCAGAACGCGGTGACCAATTGTCCGCGGTAGGTCGTAGCAACGAACTCGCGGGTGGATTCCGAGTGCAGCGCCGCCGCCAGCGCGTTGATGGCGGGGGTGTCGCGGAATTCCGGGCGCGCGACGAGATATTCGGCGTACGCGGGGTTGCCGCGATCGCAGTACAGTGCCGTACCGGTGTCGACGCCGAGGCCCATCGCCTGATTGCCGAACAGGAACACGATGTCGAAATCGTCGCGAACCTGCGCCAGCCGGGCACTGCTGACCTCCTTGAGCACCAGGCCGTACGGATTCGACGTGATATCGGCGATGCGTGCGATCGTGTGGTGGGCGACCGGGCATTCGATGAGCCCGAGATCTTCGAGGATGGTCAAGGACCGGGCCACGTTGACCGGATCCGCGGGCAGGGCAATTTCCGCGTAGTCCGGGATGCCCGCCAAGCCGCCGATCCTGTTGGAGTACAACCCGAATGGTTCGATGTGCACGGGCACGATCGGCACCAGGTTCTGCCGGGCGCGCTCGTTGAAATCGTCGAGAAACGGTAGGTACTGGAAGAAATTGGCATCCAGGCGGCCTGCGGCGAGCAGCTCGTTGGGCTGGTCGAAATCCTCGAAGATCTCCATCTGGAGATCGAAACCCTTGGCCGACACCATCGGACGGACGTGGTCGAGGATTTCGGCATGCGGCACCGGAGTGGCGCCCACCCGCAGCGGCGCCTTGCCCTTACCGCCAACGGCGCGAAGCGTGCTGCTCAACGGCTTCGCTCCCGGTATCCCATCCCGGCCACACTACCGACCCGCTGTGGGACCGCAACGGCTGCAGGCGTTCCGAATGTGTCCAATTGTGTCGTCCTATCACTCACGGTGACTTCAGATGTGGCCTGCGGATGGTATGTGCCTCTATGGTGCCTCATACCTATCGCCTTCCTAGCGACGAAAGACGGTCAATGATGTCCGAAACAACCACGCCCACAGAGTATCTGGGCGAACCACCGGCAGGAGCCGAGCGCAAGCTGCGCGGCAACCTCGGTGTCGCGTCGATCGTGTTCATGGTCGTGGCGGCCGCCGCTCCGCTCGGCGTCATCGGCGGCGTTGTCCCGCTGGGAATCGCCGGCGGTAACGGAGTCGGATTCCCGGCCACGTTCATCGTGGCCACGCTGGTGCTGTTGCTGTTCGCGGTCGGCTTCACGGCGATGACACCGTATGTGGAGGAAGCGGGCGCGTTCTTCTCCTATGTCCGCAAATCCCTTGGCTTTCCAACCGGTATCGGTATCGCCTTCGTCGCGGTGGTCAGCTACCTGGCCATCGAAGCCGGCGTCTACGGGCTGCTGGGTCCGGCCGGCGCCAGCATCGTGGAGCTGTTCGGTGGCCCGAGCCTGCCCTGGTGGTTGTTCGCCTTGGTGGCGTTCGCGGTGACGACCTACCTGGGCTACCGCAATATCAATCTCTCCAGCAAGGTACTTGCGGTGCTACTGACTGCCGAGATCGCCATCGTGGCGGTCCTCGATCTGGTGATCGTCGTCCGCGGCGGTGACCACGGATTGTCCACCGGCATTGTCAACCCGCACGCCATTCTGTCCGGATCAGTCGGCATTGGACTGCTTTTCGCGATCATCAGCTATGTCGGGTTCGAAGCGACGGCGATCTTCCGTGACGAGGCCCGCACCCCGGAGACGACGATTCCACGGGCCACCTACGTGTCCCTGATCCTGATCGGCGTCTTCTACGCCGTCACCAGTTGGGCGCTCATCTCAGGCTGGGGCGATGAAGAGGCGGTCACCGCGGCGACCGACTCCGGTTCGACCTTCCTTGGGGACACTGCGCAGCGCTATATCGGAACAGTCGGCGCAGACATCATCACGGTGCTGTACTTCACCAGCCTCTTCGCGTGCATCCTGTCGTTCCACAATGTGGTGTCGCGCTACCTGTTTGCGCTGTCGCAACGCGATGTGCTGCCTGCGTCGCTGAGCCGCCCGCACGATAAGCACGGTTCACCCCATCTGGCGTCGCTGTGGATCTCCGGCGTCGTCGCCGTCAGCGTCATCCTGGCCGTGGTGTTCAAACTCGATCCGGCCGCGCAGTTCTACACCTGGTTCGCCGGTGCGACGACCGTCGGCATCGTGGTGCTGTTGATCGCGACCAGCGTGGCGGTGCTCGCCTACTTCCGTACTGATCGACGCGGTTACTCACAGTGGCGGGTGCGTATTGCGCCGGCGCTGGGCCTTATTGGCCTGGTCGGGTCGCTCGTCCTGATTTTGATCAACCTCAAGGACCTGGTGGGCGGGTCGAGCATCCTGGCCTGGGTGATCATCGGGCTGTTGGTCGGCGCGTTTGCGCTGGGCGCGGTCATCGGCACCCGGGTGTCCGATAACACCGTCAGCGCACAATGACTCAGACCACATCGGCGGTGCACGATCACTCGTCGGCCGCCGCCAAGGAGCTGCTCGCGCGTATCGCCGACGGTTCGTTGACCGAGATCGAAGTTGCCTGGAGTGATCCCTTCGGCCACGCCGCCGGTAAGCGCATCCCGGCTGGACAGTTCTTGAATCGGGCACAGGGCTCAGGCTTTGCCTTCTGCGAGGCGGCGCTCGGCTGGAACGCCGATGCCACGGTGATCGACGGTCTGCGACTGACGAATTGGGACGGTGGCTACCCCGATATCTACGCGGTGCCCGACTTCTCGACCTTCCGGCCGCTGCCCTGGCGATCCGGAGTCGGACATGTCATCTCCGATATCGTCACCCACGACCGCAGCCCGTCACAGCTGGATCCGCGGGCGGTACTGCGTCGCGTCCTGGACCGGTTGGCCGGGTTGGGCTACACCGCGAAAGTCGGGGTGGAATTCGAGTTCTATCTGCTCGAGCGCGACGGGTCACCGATTCAGAGCGATATCCACGCCTACTCACTGGAGAACGCCAATGCGCTGGATCCGCTGATCGGTGATCTGTACGAAACCCTCGGTGCCTTCGTCAGATTGGAAGGGATCCAAACCGAATACGGACCCGGCCAGGTCGAGGCGAACCTCATCTACGACGACGCTCTGGACGCCGCCGATGACAGCGCCCGGCTGAAATACGCCACGAAGGAGGTGGCTCGCCAGCACGGCAAGATCGCCAGCTTCATGCCCAAACCGTTCTCTGATCAGTCGGGAAGTTCGGCGCACCTGCATATTTCGTTGTGGCAGGACGACGTGGCCGCTTTTGCGCCGGTAGGTGGCGCGGAGAGCCCCGTTGCGCTGCATGCGATCGCCGGTCTGCTCGATCACCTGCCGTCGATCACCCTGTTCGGTGCTCACTCGGTGAATGCCTACCGGCGCTTCGTCCCTGACTCCTTTGCCCCCGACACCGTCAACTGGAGCCGCGATAACCGCAGCGCGGCGGTCCGGTCGCTGGTCGAGGCGTCACCGGATGCCACTCGCATCGAATTGCGCACCGGTGCATCGGATTCGAACCCGTACTGGTTGGTGGCCTCGGCGCTGGCCGCGGTCATCGCCGGGTTGGAGGCCGGTCGGCTCCCGGACGCGCCCGCTACCGGCAACCTGTACGGCAAGGGGTCTCCGCTACCGGAATCGCTGGGCACCGCACTGGCGCTGGCCACGCAGGACGACACCATCTTGGAGATCCTCGGCGTGGATTCCGTTCTCGACTTCGCGTCGATCGCCCGTAGCGAATGGGTGCAGTACCAAGGTCATGTCAGCGACTGGGAACGCCAGCGCTACCTGGCCAGCTCATGACCGCGGTACGCGCCGAACCGCAGGGCGGCAGTGTCGAGGATCGACTGCAGCGGTTGCCTGACATCGTCGAGCGATTGCGTCGAGACGATGCAGCGGCCGAGCGGGACCGGGTGTTGCAATACGACGCGGTGCACGATCTGCGACGGACCGGGGTGCTGAGTCTGCGCGTGCCCACGCGTTACGGTGGCCCCGGCGGCAGCACGCGCCAGGTGCTCTTTGCCGTCATCCAGATCGCGCGCGGCAGTTCCAATGTGGCGCAGGCACTTCGGGCGCATTTTGGATTCGCCGAGCGGCTGCTGAGCAACCGGGCGTCTGAGGCCGAGCGGCGTGAGTGGTTCCCGAAGATCAACACCGGCGTACTGGTGGGCAATGCCATCACCGATGCGCGCGGCAAGGCACCCGGCAGCTCCGATACCACCGTGATCGAGGATCAAGGTGTGTTGCGGCTGAACGGGTACAAGTTTTACTCGACCGGCACCCTGTACGCCGATCTGATCGCGGTCTCGGCCGTCGATGCCGAGGGGCGAGACCTGCAGGCGATCATCCCCGTCGACCGGTCTGGCGTCGAACTCTATGACGACTGGGATGGCTTCGGGCAGCGGATGACCGCAAGTGGGGGAACGCGTTTCACCGATGTCGAGGTGGCCCCGGTCGAGGTCACGACGGTCTCCGATGGCGCGCACATCGGGCACTCGACAACGTTCATGCAGCTCTATCTGGCGGCCGTCGCCGCCGGTATCGCCAAGGCTGTCCTCGATGACGCGGTGGAATTCGTCCAGCGTCGGGCCCGGCCCGCGGCGCATTCGCTGACGCAGAGCGCCGCAGAGGATCCCTTCGTGCTTCGGGCGGTGGGCGACATCGCGGCCACCGCATCGGCCGCGGAGGCGCTGGTGCTCACCGCCGCCGACGCGCTGGATTCGGTGGTGGACACCGGTAGGCACGACGACCCGGACGCGGTGGCCGAGGCCGCCATCGAGGTGGCCAAGGCACAGCTGGTTGCCGAACGCCTGACGTTGGCCTCCGCGGAGCGGCTATTCGACACCGGCGGAGCCTCGGCGACGGCCCGCAGCCTCAACCTAGATCGGCACTGGCGCAATATCCGTACCATCGCCGGCCACAGTCCGCTGGACTACAAGGCCTATGCCGCAGGGAATTACGCCGTCAACGGGGTCTACCCACCCGCCAACGGATACTTCTGATGCCGCCGCGGGGACGGCACCTCGTGTTTGGCAACTGAGCCCAGCGGTCATCATTTGGGGGTGAATCTCATTCCGCTGCCCACCTCGGTGCTCACCGACGCCGATATCGCGACCGCGCTGGGACGCGTCGTGCAGATCATCGACCCCGTGCTGGATGTGCTGTGGGATACCGACCCGTTGGGCTTGAAGGAACGCACCCACCGCCTCGGTGCTGCCGACGGGGCCGTCGACAAGGCGATCGATGCGGTGGCATGGGCGCTCAACGTCGGGGATGTACCCGGTACCGCCGCCTGGGAGGCGATGGATCTGGGTGCCCGCGTCAACTGGTGGGTGTGGCGCGTCGGCGCGGTCGACACCATCGCGGTCGCATTCCCCGGCGCACTGGGCGTCGTGGGGGACCGGTTACCGATCCAGGATCTGTTCGGGTTCACCAGCCAGGCGATCGTGTTGTGTGCGGTCGCCCGTGAGTACGGCATCACCGACCGAAATAGGAAGGTCCGCCTGCTCGCGGCGGTGCTGTGCCGACGGGATCTCGACGGCGATCAAGACGGTGACCAGGACGGAGAACAGCCGCCAAAGGACCTACCGCACGCGCTGCTGCGCCTGATCGGCCTGTTACGTGCGGTCAGCGACGAACTGGCCAGGCGCCCGCAGCCCCGTGGCATCTTCCGGTATCTGGGCATGCTGCCTGCCGTGGGTGCCGTCGTCGATTACGTCGGGGAGTTCGGGGCCCTGGTGCGCACGGCCAAAGCAGGTCAACGCTGGATTGCCGCGCATCCGCGATGACTTTCGCTCACGGGCCGGGTCAACATTGCAGGAATCACGGCCAGCTGGGAGGACCTTTCTGATGAACAACGCACTGCCGCCGGTGGTTGACGGCCAGACCTGGCAAGCCGAACTGGCCGACCTGCGACGCCGGGAGAAAGCCGCCACCAAGGAACTGGATGCGATCGCCGCACAGCGTCGCCGCCTGCCCATGGTGGAAATGCCCGAGTACACCCTGATCGGTGCGGACGGCCCGGTCCGGTTGGCTGAGGTATTCGGCGGCCGGTCGCAACTCATCGTCTACAACCACATGTGGGCGCCCGACGCCGAATGGCAGTGCGGCGGGTGTACCGGTTTCACCTCTCAGTTCACCCGGCTGGACTTCCTGGCCAGCTATGACGCCCGCTTCGTCATCGTGACCTCAGGGCCGATCGAGCAGGCGTTGGCCTACCGCGACAAGGTCGGCAACACAATGGACTGGTACTCGTCATCGGAGAGTGCGTTCGCCGCCGATGTGGACGCCGCACCCGGTCAGGGCTTCGCGGTCAACGTCTTTCTGCGTGACGGTGACACGGTGTATCGGACCTGGCACACCAACGGCCGCGGCACCGAACAACTCAGCCACAGCTTCGCCCTGATCGATGTGCTGCCCTGGGGTCGCCAGGAGGAGTGGCTCGATTCGCCGGACGGTTGGCCGTCGCGGCCCACCTACTCGGGGTGGCTGGACAGCCCGGACATCGCTCGGCTCTACGGCTAGGGAGCCGGGGGCGCTTGCGCGGCCCTGTTGTTGAGGTCGGCCATCATCCCGCCCAATTGCAACTGACCCAGCAAGCCGATCGGACCGCTGGCCGGGGGTGCCTGGTCGGTCAGCGTCCAGGGCTGGCAGCCGTTGGTCTTGAACTTGGCGTCGGTCGCCTCGATCTGCACGACCTGCGGTTTCTTGGTCAGCGCGTTATCGATGATGTTGTTGGTGTCGGCACTGCTCATCCGCTTCCAGTAACAGGTGCCTTCACCGACCGGACCCGCTGACGCATAGGTGCCCGGCGCGATATCGGTCCCGACGACGAACGTGCCGTCGGTGGTGATCGACGTCTGCGGTCCGGCGGCGGCCGCCGGCGCTGCGGTGGCAGAGTCAGCAGGCCCAGGTGCAGGCCCGGTGGGCGCCGGAGTCGGCGTGGAGGGTGTCGGGTCGGCACCGGCCACGCCCGAGGTAGCGGTCCAGCCCACCACCAGCAGTGTTGCGCCCACAACAGTTGCTTTGCGGGCGGCCATTTTCAAGCCCATGGGCACCAGGGTAACCGGTAGTTAGTTTGTATTGCTATTCGTTGACCAGCGCTCGTCAGATTTTCAGATAACCCTTATCGGCCGGGATCTGCGCCGCGGTCACCAACGACGATCCGTCACCGGCCAGCCACAGGACGATATCGCTGATCAAACCGGGGTCGGCCAGGGAGTCCGTGGGTAGCGCGCCGGGGGAGAAGCTGTAGACATAGGTCGGATGGTCCTGGAAGACCGAATACATCGACAGGTCATTGCCCATCGGGGTGTCGGTGCCGTACGGATGCACCGAGTTGACCCGAATCCCGTACTCGCCGAGCTCAATTGCCAACGAATTGGTCAGGCCCACCACGCCGAATTTGCTCGCACAGTAATGGCCGCAACCGGGTACGGCCTTGATCCCCGCTGCGGAGCTGATATTGATGATCGAACCGCCGTTACCGGCCTCGATCATCGCCGGGACAACGGCTTTCATGGTGTTCCACACCCCGGTCAGGTTGACGTCCATGATCTGTTGCCACTGCTCGGCGGAGATCTCCCACAGCCGGCCCCAGTTCAGCACGCCGGCGTTGGCGACGGTGATATCGAGCCTGCCGAATTGCTCGATGGCGTCGGCAACGAGGCGCTGCTGGCCTTCCAAATCCCGGACGTCGATCTCCTTGGCCAGGATTTTGCGGCCCTCGCCTTCGACGAGGCGCACTGTTTCGGCGAGATCTTCCGGTGTGGACGACGGATAACCGTTGTGGGTTGCGACGGGACCGCACGCGTCGATCGCGACGATATCGGCGCCGGCCCGCGCCAGTCGGACACAGTGCGACCGGCCCTGCCCACGCGCGGCGCCGGTGACATAGGCGACCTTGCCGGACAGTGGGGCGTCAGAGGTATTCATGGCATGTGTCTTACCTGGCGACGTGGTGACTCGGGGTCACATCGCCGAAATGCGTGCGATGCATGCTGGTCGTCATGACCAGAGACGAGATCACGCAAGACATCATTGCCGCCCGGCTCGCCAATGGGCTGACCTGGCAGCAGCTGGCCGACGCGATCGGGCGGCCCGTCGTGTGGACCACCGCGGCACTGCTTGGCCAGCATCCCATCCCGCCCGAGGCGGGTGCGGTGCTCACCGACCTGCTGGGTCTTGATGCGGCGGCGGTGCCGGTGCTGGCGGCGGTGCCGATGCGCGGCCAGGTGATCGCGGTGCCCACCGACCCGACGATCTATCGGCTCTATGAGGCCGTGCAGGTGTACGGCCCCGCGATCAAGGAAGTGATACACGAGCAGTTCGGCGATGGCATCATGAGCGCCATCAATTTCAGCGTCGATATCGAAAAGAAGCCGCATCCAGGTGGTGACCGCGTCGTCATCACCCTGGACGGCAAGTTCCTGTCCTACGAATGGAACGCCGCCCCCGAGTGAACCTCGCAACAGCGCTCGATACCGTCACCGCCGATATCCGCACCGTGCTCGACGCAGGGACGGCGAGGGTGCTCATCGGCGTGACCGGTGCACCGGGGGCAGGCAAATCGTATTTTGCGGCCGAGTTGCTGGCCGCCATGGGTGATGGGTTCGCTGCCTACGTGCCGATGGACGGCTTTCACCTGTCCAATGCCCAACTGCGCCGGTTGGGGCGCCGAGACCGTAAGGGCGCCGTCGACACCTTCGATGTCGATGGCTACGTGGCGACGTTGGCTCGGGTGGCGCGGGCGTACGACGTGACGGATGTCTACGTCCCGGATTTCGATCGGCGCCTTGATGATCCGGTCGCCGCGGGCGGCGTCGTCGTCGCCGGGGCGCGGGTCGTGGTCACCGAAGGTAACTACCTCGGGTTCGACGTCGACGGCTGGGCGCCGGTGCGTGCCACGCTGGCTCGGCTCTATTACATCGACTGCCCCGCGGATGTGCGGCGTGAGCGACTTATCCAGCGGCACATGGCCGGTGGGCGCAGCAAGCGGGATGCGGCGGCCTGGGCGGATACCGTCGACGAACCCAATGCGCAGCTCATTGCCGCCACTCGGGATCGGTGTGACCGGGAGTTCGAGCTCTAGGCGCCTGGGGCTGCGGTGGCTGTTTCCGACGCTATGGCCGAGTTCATCACCTGGGTTGCACATGGCTGCGTTTTGGCGAGATTGCACGACCATCAACGACTGTGGTGGTGAACTCGGCCATAGCGCCACAAAGACACTGCGAGCTGGACACTGCTAGCGCTGGGTCAACTCCGCATAGCGGCGGACGTGGTAATCGGTCCCACCGAACTCGTATTGCACTGCGGTCAGGCGTTTGAAGTAGTGCCCGATCGCGAGCTCCTCGGTCATGCCCATTCCACCGTGTAACTGCACCGCGTTTTGGCCGACGAAGCGTGCCGCCCGCCCGACGGTGGCCTTGGCCGCGGAGACGGCCCTGGCTCGCACCGCGGGCTCACTGTCGAGGTTCAGCACCGCGAGGTAGGTGGCGGCGACCGCCTGCTCGACCTCCATGTACATATCGACCATCCGGTGTTGCAACGCCTGGAAGCTCCCGATCGGTTGCCCGAACTGGTGGCGCTGCTTACTGTATTCGACGGTGTCGGACAACACCTTTCGCATGCAGCCGACAGCTTCGGCGGCCACTGCGGCTGCACCTTCGTCGCGTGCCTGTGCCAGCGAGGGCCAGGCCGTGCCCTCCTCGCCGAGCAGCGCAGTGGCAGGCAGGCGTAGATCAGAGAACACCAGGTCTGCCGCGCGGCGGTCGTCGACGGTCCGGTAGCCGTGTACCTCGACGCCGGCCGGCGGTGATGACGCATCGAATTCGGTGAGGAACAGCGAAATTCCATCGCTATCATCTTGAGCGCCAGAGGTTCTCGCGGTGATCAGCAGATGTGTCGCGAACGGTGCGGAGATGGCCAGGATCTTGGTACCGCGCAGCACCCAGCTGTCACCGTCACGGGTCGCGGTGGTGGATACATCGACCAGATGATCCCCCGAGGTGGGCTCGGTGGCGGCAAGGGCGATCACGGCCTGACCCTCGACGATCTTCTCCAGCACTGCGGCTGCCCCGGCTCGCTGCAAGAGGCCGCCTGCGACGACGACGGTATCGACATAGGGCTCGACGACCAGCGCATAGCCGAGTGCTTCGGCGATCACCATCACCTCGACCGGTCCACCGCCAAGGCCGCCGGTCTCCTCGGGCAAGGTGGCGCCCAGGATGCCCAGCTCATCGGCGAACGCCCGCCAGATATCGGGCTGCCAACCCGCGCCGGTCTTGGCGGCGGTGCGGCTTTTCTCCAGTTCATAGCGGGTGGCCGTGAACTTCGCGAGACCGTCGCGCAGCAGTTGTTGTTCCTTGCTCAGTGTGAAGTCCATTTAGAGCCCCAATGCGGCTTTGGCGAGTATGTTGCGCTGAATCTCGTTGCTACCGGCGTAGATCGAGCCGGCCCTGTCGTTGAAGTATTTCAATGGGGCCACCGCCTGCCACGGCTCGCCGCTGACATATCCGTCCGGGGGTGGGTCGTATTCGGTCACCGGACCGCCGGGGCGGGTGGCATGCGGCTGGTAGACCCGACCACGAGGGCCCGCCGCTTCCATCGCAAGCTCGGTCAGTCGCTGGCTCAGCTCGGTGGACAGCACCTTCAGCATCGACGACGCCGGCCCCGGATTCTTCCCACCTGCCAAAGTGGCCAGAGTGCGAAACTCCAGGATCTCCAGCACCTCGGTACGGATCCGCGCGTCGGCCAGCTTGTGTGCGAACGCGGGATCGTCGATCAACCGGCCCCCGCCCGGACCGGGCTGCGCGCTGGCCGCGGTCGCGATCTCGTCGGCCATCACCTGCAGGAACGGTGCGGTGGCACCGCCGCCGCGTTCGAACTCCAGCAGATATTTCGCCACGGTCCAGCCGTCGTCGATCTGGCCGAGCACATTGGTTTTCGGCACCCGCACGGCATCGAAGAAGACCTGGTTCTGCACCTCTTCACCGGAGGTCATCACCAGTGGATGGACCTCGATACCCGGGGTCTCCATGTCGATCAGGATGAAGGTGATGCCCTGCTGTTTGCGCTCCAGTCGCGAGGTACGCACCAGCGCGAATATCCAATTGGCCTCGGTCGCGTGGGTGGTCCAGATCTTGCTGCCGGTGCAGACCAGGCTATCGCCATCGTCGGTGGCGGCCATCTGCAATGACGCCAGATCGGAGCCGGATTCCGGCTCGGAGTAACCCTGGCAGAAGAACACCTCACCGGTGAGGATGCGCGGCAGGAAGAACGCTTTCTGCTCGTCGGTGCCGAACCGGATGATCGCGTGGGCCACCATCTTGATCCCCATCGGCGAGAGCGCGGGCGCGCCGGCCAGTGTGGA
This sequence comes from Mycobacterium sp., assembly GCF_965229105.1. Classification (GTDB taxonomy): domain Bacteria; phylum Actinomycetota; class Actinomycetes; order Mycobacteriales; family Mycobacteriaceae; genus Mycobacterium. Next base: position 5,127,096 of record NZ_OZ245858.1, on the reverse strand, counting down.
CTCCCGGCTGAAGATGTAGTGCTGGTTGAGACTCCAGTCGCAGCCGCCGTGCTCGACCGGCCAGGCCGGGGCCGCCCACCCCCGCTCGTGCAGGATCGCCTGCCACGCCATGCTGGCTTCGTGGTCGGCGTACACGCTGGTCATCAGCTGTCCCGCTTGCCGCAATTCCGGGGTCAGCCGCTCGTCGAGGAACTGCCGCACCTCGTCACGGAAAGCGAGGTCCTGCGGTGACCAGTCCAAATCCATGGTGCTGACCGTACAACTGGTTGGTGGGCTGCATCAACATTTGATCAAATGCTCTATTGATCCAACTATTGAATTTCTGTAGCCAAAATCGGTCTTGGACATGAATCGATGGGGACCCTAACGTGGGCTGCATGACAGTCTTGCTCCCCGATGCGACCGAATACGCTCTGACCGGGCACATGCTGATCGCTGGCGAATTCGTGCCAGGAAACGGTACCGAGATCCGGGCGTTCGACCCCGTCGAGCAGGCCGTGCTGGAACCGGCGTACGCCTACGGCGACCACTCGCATGTCGACGCCGCCTGCGCCGCCGCGGCCGCGGCGTTCGGCGACTACCGGGCGACGACATCAGAACAACGCGCCCTGTTTCTCGAGGCCATCGCCGCCAATATCGAATCCATCACCGACGCACTGGTGGCCCGCGCTACAGCCGAATCTGGTTTACCCGCAGGGCGTCTCACCGGTGAGGTGGGCCGGACCACCGGCCAGCTGCGGCTGTTCGCCGCCGTTCTGCGCGAAGGCAGCTGGAACGGCGCCTGCATCGACCCGGCCCAGCCGGACCGCGCCCCGGCGCCGCGCCCCGATATCCGTCAACGCGCCGTTCCGCTGGGACCGGTCGCGGTGTTCGGCGCCAGTAACTTCCCGCTGGCCTTCTCGGTGGCGGGCGGCGATACTGCATCGGCGCTGGCCGCCGGTTGCCCGGTTGTGGTGAAGGCGCACGACGCCCACCCCGGCACGACCGAACTCGTCGCGCGTGCCGTCAGCGATGCGGTGGCCGGCGCCGGCCTACCCGCGGGCACCTTCTCGGTCCTGTACGGCTCGGGCCGTGGTCTAGGCACCGCGTTGGTCACCGACCCCAGGATCAAGGCCGTGGGCTTTACCGGTTCCCGCTCCGGCGGCACCGCGCTGGTTGCCGCCGCGGCCGCCCGCCCGGAGCCGATTCCGGTGTATGCGGAGATGAGTTCGATCAACCCGGTCTTCTTGTTCGACGGCGCGTTGAGCACGCGTGGAGCCGAACTCGGCCGCGCCTTCGTCGGTTCACTGACAATGGGGTCGGGACAGTTCTGCACCAATCCCGGTCTGGTCATCGCCGTCGACGGGCCGGGCCTGGACGCCTTCGTCGGCGCCGCGAAAGATGCGTTGGCCCAAGCCGCGCCCACCCCGATGCTGACCCCGAACATCGCCGACAGCTACGCCAGGGGTGTCGAGGCACTCGATGGCGTTGCGGAGCTGCTGGTGCGCGGAACCGGCAGCGATAACCCCACCACCTGCCAGGCCGCCCTGTTCGGGACGGACGCGACGAGCTTCCTGGGTTCCGACGTGCTCCAAGCCGAGGTGTTCGGTGCGTCCAGTCTGATCATCCGATGCGCTGACGCCGCCGAAGTAGCCACGGTGGCAAGCAATCTCGAAGGTCAGCTGACGGCGACCCTGCACGTCGACGAAGCCGACTACGAGCAGGCTCGGGCGTTGCTGCCCATCCTGGAACTCAAAGCGGGTCGGATCCTGTTCGACGGCTGGCCCACCGGTGTCGAGGTCGGTCATGCGATGGTGCACGGCGGGCCGTTCCCCGCGACCTCCGATTCGCGTACCACCTCCGTCGGTGGCCGGGCGATCGAGCGGTTCCTGCGCCCCGTTGCCTACCAGTCGGTCCCGAAAGGCTTGCTCCCCAGCGCAATTGCCGATGGGAACCCCGATGGGCTGTGGCGCCGCGTCGACGGCCAACTCACCCGTGACTGATCCGATCCAATCCCCACCGCTTACCCGCCCACCGACCCAGCCAGGAGTCACCGCATGCTGAACGGCGTTCTCTTCTTCCCTGTCACCCCCTTCACCGAATCCGGCGAGGTCGACCTGCTCAGACTGGCCGAACATGTCGGTAAGGGCGTCGATGCCGGCCCTGGCGGCGTCTTCATTGCCTGCGGTACAGGCGAATTCCATGCCCTGGAAGCGACCGAGTTCGGCGCAATCGTGCGCACCGCCGTCGAGGTGGTCGCAGGCCGGGTACCGGTATATGCCGGTGCGGGCGGATCGGTGGCCCAGGCCAAGATCTTCGCGACGGTGGCCGCAGAAGCCGGCGCCGACGGGATACTGCTGCTACCCCCGTATCTCGTCGAGATGCCGCAGGAAGGTCTGATCGCCTACACCCGCGCGGTCGCGGAGGCGACAGAGCTGCCCCTGATCGTCTACAACCGCAATAACGCCCGCTATACCGAGGCGTCCGCCATCGCGGTTGCCCAGCTGCCGACCGTCGTCGGCTTCAAGGACGGCACCGGCGATGTGGACCAGGTGGCCCGGATCGTGCGTGCGGTCACCGATGCACTTGCACCGTCGGGCAAGCCATTTCAGTTCTTCAACGGCCTGCCCACCGCGGAAGTTTCCCAGCAGGCCTACCGTGCTATCGGAGTGACGCTGTACTCGTCGGCCACGTTCGCCTTCGCTTCAGAATTGGCGCTGGCGTTCTACGAGGCGTTGGAGCGCGACGATGAGGCGCTTGTCGCAGCGCTGCTGCGGGAGTTCTTCCACCCGCTGGTGCGACTGCGCGATACCGTGCCGGGCTATGCGGTCTCGCTGATCAAGGCGGGTGTGACGATGGAGGGCATCGAGGCCGGCGGGGTTCGCCCACCGCTGATCATGCCGTCACCAGAAGCCCTTGCCGAACTGACCCAGATGGTCAAAGCCGGTCGTGCGGTGCTGGCCAACGAGTTGGCAGTCGCGCGCTGATGTCCGGCCTGATCCGCATCACCGGTGCCAGGATCACGCCGGTCGCGTTCGTGGATCCACCGCTACTGAACACCGTCGGGGTCCACCAGCCGTATGCGCTGCGCGCCATCATCCAGCTCGACACCGACGCCGGTCTGGTCGGACTGGGGGAGACCTATGCCGACGATGTGCACCTGGAGCGGCTGCGCGCTGCTGCGCAGGCCATCACCGGGCTGGATGTGTTTGCGCTCAACCGCATTCGCGCCGCTGTTTTCGACCGGCTCGGCGGTGACAGTACCGGCGACGGGTCGGGTCTGGCCGGGATGATCACCTCGGCCAGCGTCGTCGACCGGGTCTTTTCGCCCTTCGAGGTGGCATGCCTCGACATCCAGGGGCAGGCAACGGGCCGGCCGGTCTCTGATCTCCTCGGTGGCCTCGTCCGCCCGACCGTGCCCTTCTCCGCGTACCTGTTCTACAAGTGGGCAGCGCACCCGGGCGGCCAGGGCGACTCGTGGGGTGCCGCCCTCGACCCCGAGGGCATCGTCGCGCAGGCGAAACGCATGATCGACGAATACGGTTTCACCGCAATCAAACTCAAGGGCGGGGTCTTTCCTCCCGAGGAGGAGATGGCGGCCATCGAGGCGCTGCGCGCCGCGTTCCCCGAACATCCGTTGCGGCTCGACCCGAACGCCGCCTGGACCCCCCAGACATCGGGCAAGGTGGCCTCCGGTCTGGCGGGCATCCTGGAATACCTGGAGGACCCGACCCCGGACCTGGACGGAATGGCCGAGGTGGCCGCGCAGTCCCCGATGCCATTGGCCACCAATATGTGCGTCGTGGCTTTTGATCAACTGGCTCCGGCCGTTGCGAAAAAGTCGGTAGCAGTGGTGCTTTCGGATCATCACTACTGGGGTGGCCTACAACGCTCCCGGCTGCTGGCGGGAATCTGCGACACCTTCGGGCTCGGCCTGTCCATGCATTCCAACTCCCATCTCGGGATCAGCCTGGCCGCGATGGTGCACCTGGCCGGCGCCACTCCGAATCTGACCTACGCCTGCGATACGCACTGGCCGTGGAAAACCGAGGATGTCGTAAAGCCCGGCGTGCTGGCCATCTCCGGTGGATCCGTCGCCGTCCCCACCGGTCCCGGCCTTGGCATTGAGATCGATGACGATGCATTGGCCGCACTGCACGAGCAGTACCTGCGGTGCGGGATCCGCGAGCGCGATGACACCGGATACATGAAAAGCATCGACCCGAGCTTCGAATCGGCCGGGGCGCGCTGGTAACTCCCGCTAAACTAATGCGCGATCGTCGCATCGATCGCGGTTAGTGATGCAAGGAGTGAATGAGTGTTCTCGCTGGCTCGTCTGTCCTGTTTCATTGCCGTCGCCGAGGAACTCCACTTCGGCCGGGCTGCCGAGCGACTGCATATGACTCAGCCGCCGCTGAGCCGCCAGATTCAGCAGCTCGAAACCGAACTCGGTGTTCAGCTCATCGACCGCACCACCCGCTCGGTCACCCTGACCCCCGCAGGCGCTGCATTCCTGCCCGACGCCCGGCGGATCCTGCAGTTGGCCGAGGGTGCGGCGCAAACGGTAAAGCGTATTCCCGCAGGCGATTTGGGGACAGTGGTGATCGGGTTCACCGCGGCATCCGCGCATGCCATCCTGCCGAGACTGCTGGACAAGGCCCGCCAGGTCCTGCCCGATGTGAAGCTCGAACTGCGGGAGATGGTCAGCGCTGTGCAGATCGAGGGCCTGATGACCGGTGAGGTCGACCTGGGGATGGCGCGGCCCCCGCTGAAACGGCCCGGCATCGTGTCCCGTCCGCTGCTGCACGAACAACTCGTCGCCGCCCTGCCTGCCGGTCACCCTCTTGCCGATCTGCCCCGTCAGTTGACGCTCAACGATCTCGACGGCCAGGACATGATCATGTACTCGCCGGTGCAGGCGCGGTACTTCCACGAGCTGCTGATCAGCACCTTTACCATCGCCGGGGCCACGCCGAGGTACGTCCAATACGTCACCCAGGTGCACACCATGCTGGTCCTGGTCCGCTCGGGGATCGGAATCGCATTGGTGCCCGCATCGGCGGCCACGCTCCATCCCGAGGCGGTGGTGTTCCGGTCCATCGGCGCTTTCCGGGAACGGCCCGTCGAATTGGACGCGGCCTGGCGAGGCGACAGCACCAACCCCGCGCTGCTGCGGGTCCTGCGCGACGTCCTGCCGCCGCGGGAGTGGACCACCGACGACCTGGTGGAGGAATTCGCCGGGTAGGTCGGCACAACCAGCCGCGAGCGCGCGTGTTTGTCCAGTTTTCGGCGGCGTGTCGCGTACAAACACGCTCGCTCGCGGGGGCAGGGAGTACGGGGGTTAGACGCTCGTCGGCATCGGCACCGGGGTGAGAAGTGTGCCGGTGGCCAGGAAGCTGTCCAGATTGCGCAGCGTCAGCGCCTCCATGGCGGCCCTGGTCTGCACGGTACCGCTGCCGACGTGGGGGAGCAGCACCACATTGGGCAGGGACAACAATGCCTGCGGCACTTGGGGTTCGGCTGCAAAGACATCGAGGCCCGCACCCGCCAAGCGGCCCGTAACGAGGGCATCGACAAGGGCTTGCTCGTCCACCACACTGCCGCGGGCGATATTGATCAGATACCCGTCAGGTCCGAGTGCTTCGAGCACAGCGGCGTCGACCAGGCTGCGGGTACCGCGCCCGCCGGCCGCGGCGATGATCAGCACATCGACGTCGCGCGCCAACGCGACGGGGGAATCGACGTAGGTGTACGACGAGTCAGTTACGGGGCGGCGGTTGTGATAGGAGATGGTGCAGCCGAAAGCGGTGAGCCGCGAGGCGATGGCGCCGCCGATCCGGCCGAGTCCGATGATGCCGACCTTGCTATTACTCACCTGCCGAGTCAACGGGTAATTCCCTTGCGATGGCCAATTACCCTCGCGCACATATCGATCGGCTGCAGAGAACTGTCGCAACGTATCGATCATCAAGCCCACGGCGGTATCGGCCACGCAGTCGGTCAGGACATCTGGGGTATTGCTCACCGCGATACCGCGCGCGGCGGCGGCGTCGATATCGGTGGTGTCGTAGCCGACGCCGAAGTTGACCACGGCGCCCAGGTTCGGCAGCGCCGACATCAGCGTGGCATCGACGCCGGTCCGACCTGACGTCACGACGACGGTGACGTCCGTGCCGTGCTCGGTCAGGAATACGTCGCGATCGGATTCAGGCAGCGCCACGGCGTCGTACGTGGTCTCCAACGTCGCGGCCAGCGAGGGCTTCAACGGCCCGACCTGCAGGACCTGATGGGTGGCGGTGTTATTAGAGCTGCTCACGGTTCTCCTTCGACGTTATAGAGAAACCGTAGGCGGGCCTGGGAATACCTGTCCAACACGGAATTAGCATCGGTTTATGCCGAAGCTGGATAATTGCCGGAATTTGGCCGCCTGACGGGTATCGGAAATCGGCAGCGGAGGACAACGTCCCAGTTCAACCCTGCTTTTTGGCAGCTTTTTCACCCTGGGGTTGAGCCCGAGCGTGCGGGTTTTTCGCACTTTTTGCCCAATTTGGCGGGGTTGACGGCCCGTTCCGGCCGCTCTTACCGTGTGTCTGCGGTCACAGAATTCATCTACATACGTGGACATCACAGCGCCTTGTCTGTCCAACTCCCAGCCCCTCGGAGGATTTCATGAGCCACTTCGACGCAGCCCAACCCGGGCGCCGCCCGGCCCGGGCGCTCGCTGTCGCCCTGACCGGCGTGTGCGTCGCGGCCAGCGGCTGCACTGTCGCCAACTCCGGGCACGGCGGTTATGACGCGAACACCTTGCGCATCGCGCTGTCACAGGAGCCGCCCACTCTGGAGCCGTGCGAGAGCTCGCTGACGTCCACCGGCATCGTCGTTCGCTCCAACATCACCGAGCCGCTGATCGAGCGGGACCCGAATTCCGGCGATCTCCAGCCGTTGCTGGCGACCGAATGGCGCCAAACCTCGCCCACCCAATGGACATTCAAGGTTCGCGACGGGGTGACGTTCTCCAACGGGGCGCCGTTCACCGCGAAGGACGCGGCATTCTCCATCGATCGGGCGGTCAACTCCGATCTGCAGTGCAATGTCGACGGCTATGTCTTCGGCGACGAGAAGCTCAAACTTGAGACCCCCGATGCCGCCACCCTGACCGTCGAGACCGCGAAGCCGGATCCGATTCTGCCGCTGCGGATTTCGTTCGTGGAGATCGTGCCCACCTCCACCAGTATCACCGAGAAGGTGCGCGAACCCATCGGTACCGGCCCCTACGCCATCGAGGACTGGGAGTACGGCCAGAAGCTCCTGCTCAAGCGCAACGACACCTACTGGGGCAAGAAGCCGGCGTTCGCCCGTGCCGAGTATCAGTGGCGCAGTGAAGGCAGCGTCCGCGCCGCGATGCTCACCAACGACGAGACCGATATCGCCACCTCACTCGGACCCGAGGACGGTGCAGGCGATCTCGGTGTGCCTTTCCAGAACAACGAGACGACCGCGCTGCGGATGCAGGCCACCCAGGCCCCACTCAACGACATGCGGGTCCGCCAGGCGATCAATTACGCGGTCAACCGCACCGGCATCGTCAAGGCCCTGTTCCGCGGCCTGGGTGACCCCGCCTCGCAGCTGATCCCCTCTGGCGTCGTCGGGTACAACGAGCAGCTGCAGATCTGGCCGCACGACCCCGACAAGGCCAAACAACTGATCGCCGAAGCCAAGGCCGACGGCGTCCCCGTCGACACCCAGATCCGGTTGATCGGCCGCACCGCCCAATTCCCCAATATCGCCGAAACCATCGAAGTTCTGCAGAGCGAGTTCGCCGATATCGGCCTGAACGTCAAGATCGAGATGATGGACACGGCCAACCAGCTGCTCTACCAGTTGCGCCCGTTCCCGGAGAACGCCGGGCCGTACCTGTTGATGATCCAGCACGGCAACCAGGCCGGCGACGCCGCGTTCACGATGGACCAGTACATGCTCAGCGATGGTCCCCAAGCTGCCTACGGCACAACGGAATTCGACACCAAGATCCGCGCCGCCGAAGCGCTCACCGGCGATGCCCGACAGGATGCCTTCGCGAAACTGTTCGCCGAGGAGCCCAAGGAGATCATGCAGATGGCCTATATCGCCCACATGAAGGGCATCCTCGGCAAATCGGCGCGCGTCGACTACACGCCGAACTCCGCGACCGGGGACGAGATGCGCCTTGCCGAGATGACGCCGGCCGCCGACCGCACCAACCAGACCTAGCCCAGCCCACCCGTACCCGGAGGAACCCGATGAGAATCCCCCCGCACCGCCGAACCGGAAGGAGCTAGCCCATGTTCGCTTTCCTTCGGCGTCGGATGTACACCAGCGCACTGCCGTTGCTCATCGTGCTGCTCGGCGTGTTCCTGCTCGCCCGCCTCACCGGTGACCCCACCAGCCTCTACCTGCCGGAATCGGCCACCGCTGCCCAGCGGGAAGCCTTCGCCGCCAAGAATGGCTTCAACCAACCGCTGATCACCCAGCTGATCGACTACTTCAAGGGTGTCATCCACCTGGACTTCGGTACCTCGCTGCGTACCGGCGAGCCGGCTTCGACGATGGCGCTGCGAGCCTTTCCTGCTACGCTCCAATTGGCTTTCACCACAATGCTTCTCGCGATCGTCGGTGCCGTCGTCATCGGCTGCTGGGCGGCCTACCGGCCCAACTCGCTGGCCGACCGCTTCTCCAGCCTGCTATCGATGACCGCAGCCAGCATCCCGGACTTCTGGTTCGCCATCACCGGTGTCTGGCTGTTCGCGGTCCTGCTCGGGGTTCTCCCGACCTCCGGTGTTGACAGCCCACTGTCGTGGATCCTGCCCATCGCCACCCTGCTGATCCGGCCACTGGGCGTGCTGACGCAGGTGGTCCGTGGCGCGATGGTCTCTGCACTGTCAGCGCCCTATGTCCGGCTGGCCCGCAGCAAGGGCGCCAGCGATCTGCGGGTGGTAACCCATCACGCGCTGCGCAATGCCGCCGCACCCGCTTTGACGGTGGCCGGCGACCTGGCGGTCGGCCTGATCAACGGGGCAGTGGTGGTGGAAGCCATCTTCGGCTGGCCCGGCATCGGCAAGCTGATGATCGACGCGATTCTGCAACGCGATTTCGCGGTGCTGCAGGCTGCGGTGCTCCTGACCGCGGTCAGCATCTTCATTCTCAATATCGTCATCGACGCCGGCTACGCACTGCTGGACGCTCGGGTCCGCGAACCGGCCAGGGTCTGAGGGGAACACCGCCATGACGCACATCGATTTGGTACCAGCCAAACCCACCACGGCAATCGTCGGAGAAGCCGATACCGCCACCGCGCGGCGAAAAGGCAGCTCGGTCTGGTTCCGCCTGCTGATCAACGACCGGGTCGCCGCCGCGGCGGCAGTGGTCCTGGCCGCTGTCATCCTGATCGCCGTCTTCGGACCGATGCTGGTCGGCAACCTCGCCACGCATATCGACCTGGACAACTCGAATCAGGCACCGTTCACCTTGGCCCACGGGTGGGCCAACGTGCTCGGTACCGACCCCCTTGGCCGCAGCATGCTGGCCCGGCTGATCATCGCCAGCCGGACCACGCTCTCGGTGGCCGTGCCTGCGGTGGTGATCAGCGCGGTGGTCGGTTCGCTCATCGGAATGTGGGCCGGCTTCTACCGGGGTTGGCGCGAAACCATCGCGATGCGGGTGGCTGACGTCATCATGAGCTTCCCGTCATTGCTGCTGGCCGTGGTCGTGCTGTATGTGTTCTCCCCGAGTGCAGCCAATATCGTTCTGGTGCTGGCGATCACGCGCATCCCGGTCTACCTTCGGACGGCAAGGGCGGAGTCATCGGAGCTGCAGAGCCGGCTATTTGTCGACGCGGCGCGCACCTTCGGCGCGAGTCCGACGTCGATCATCGGCCGCCATGTCCTGCCGATCGTCTTACCCACGCTACTGACCGTCGCGACGCTCGACTTCTGCTATGTGATGCTGGCAGAGAGCTCCCTGAGCTTTCTCGGTATCGGTATTCAACCGCCGGACGTCAGCTGGGGCCTGATGGTGTCGCAGGGCCGCACCTACCTGCACAGCGCATGGTGGCTGTCATTCTTCCCCGGCCTGGCGATCGTCATCACCACGGTATCGGCCACCATCCTCGCCGCCTGGGCCAGGATCGCGACCGATCCCGGACAGCGCTGGCGGCTCACCGTTCCTCAGAAGCGGTTGTCCCGCTTCACCAAGACCGGAAAGGCCCTTAAATGACCGCGCTTGCCGATCACCCGCCCGCTGCCCACGAGGTGGACGCCCAGCCGGCCCTGGAGGTCGACGGCCTGACCGTGGACATCCGCACCATCAGGGGCACGGTCCGGGCCGTCAACGGTGTCTCCTTCGATGCGCACCGCGGTGAAACCCTGGCCCTGCTCGGTGAATCCGGCTGCGGCAAGTCGATGACCGCCACCGCACTGGTCGGTCTGCTGGAGCCGGTGGCCGATATCGCCGGCGGCACCGCGCGACTGATCAGCGGCGACGGATGCGTCGACCTGTTGTCGGCCTCGGGCAATGTGCGGCGCAAGCTGGCCGGTACCGAATTGGCGATCGTCTTCCAGGACGCGCTGACGGCGCTCAATCCGCTCTACACCGTTGGCACCCAGCTGGCCGAGCCGTTCCGGATCCATCAGGGGATGAAAGCAAAAGAGGCCAGGGGCAAGGCCATCGACCTGATGACCAGGGTCGGTATCCCGCAGCCCGAAACCAGGGTGGATTCCTACCCCCACCAGTTCTCCGGCGGTATGCGCCAGCGGCTGTTGATCGCGATGGCCGTCGCCCTGAATCCGAGTGTGCTGATCGCCGACGAGCCCACCACGGCGCTCGACGTCACGGTGCAGGCTCAAATCATGGCGCTCCTGCGGGATCTGCGCGCCGAGTTCCACATGGCCGTCGTCCTGATCACCCATGACCTGGCGCTGGTCGCCGAGGAAGCCGACCGCGTGGCAGTGATGTATGCCGGCAGTATCGTCGAGACCGGGCCGGTCGCAGAGGTTTTCGCCGATCCGCGGCACCCGTACACCAGGGGCCTGTTGGACTCGGTGCCGAAACAGGTCGCCCGCGGTGAGGAGCTCAAGTCCATCGGCGGCGCCCCACCAGATCTGCATTCGATTCCCAGCGGTTGCTCCTACCAGGCGCGCTGCCCGCTGGCGCAGGAGATCTGCAGCACCACCCGACCCACCCTCGAGGTGCTCACACCAGGACGCCAAGCTGCATGCCACTTTCCCGAGGAGGTACTTCATGTCTGAGAAAAAAGCGGCGGATGAGAAAAAAGCGGCGGATGATCAACTGCTCGAAGTCCGGGATCTCACCAAATCGTTCCGGGTGCCGGGGGCGGGGCCGGGTCGGGGATCCAAAGCAGCCAAGCTGTGCGCGCTCGACGGGATCAACCTGGAGCTGGCCCGCGGCGAGACCCTTGGCCTGGTCGGTGAGTCAGGCTGCGGGAAGTCCACGCTGGCAAGGACATTGCTGATGCTGGAACGGCCAGAGTCCGGTTCTGTCCACTTTGATGGCATCGACCCATTCAGCCTGCGCGGCAAGGAACTACTCAACTTTCGCAGGCGCGTGCAGATGGTATTCCAGGACCCGTACGCGTCCTTGAACTCGCGGATGAGCGCGGCTGACATCATCGCCGAGCCGTGGCGTACCCACAAAACGTTGTACAAGAGTCGAGCGGACCGCGATATGCGGGTGCGTGGCCTGCTGGACCTGGTCGGGCTACGGGCCGCCGACGCCGACCGCTATCCACAGGAGTTCTCCGGCGGTCAACGGCAACGGATCGGCATCGCCCGCGCGTTGGCACTGAATCCCGATGTCATCATCTGTGACGAACCGGTGTCGGCACTTGACCTCTCGGTGCAGGCCCAGGTGCTCAACCTGCTCAATGACCTGCAGCAGCAGTTGCAGATCTCCTATATCTTCATCTCCCACGACCTATCGGTGGTCCGGCACGTCGCCGACCGGGTCTCGGTGATGTACCTGGGCCGGATCATCGAATCCGGCTCCACCGAAGCAGTTTTCGACCGGCCGACCCATCCGTACACCGCCGCGCTGATGTCTGCCGCGCCGACCCTGGACCCCGGCCTGCGCAAAGAAAAGATCCTGCTCAAAGGTGAGGTGCCGTCGCCCCTCAATCCGCCGTCGGGGTGCCGGTTTAGGACCCGATGCGCCCACGCAACCGATATCTGCGCGACGACGGCGCCACCGGCGGCGCACGATCCGCAGGTGGCCGGTCACACCGCCGAGTGCCACCACCCGTTGCCACATGACACGAACACGTTGCTCTCTGTGTCGGCTTAAAAGATGTCGGCGTGACTCTCGCAGGCTATGCGGTGGTAGCGAGTGCGATTCTGCTGGCTTCATGTCTGCAGGCGTCCATCGGATTCGGTATCGGAATGCTGGCTGCCCCCATAGTTGCCATCGTCGACCCCGGGCTGATTCCGGGGACGCTGATCATGCTCGCGACACTGGTGACTCTGATGGTCTCCGTGCGTGAACGTGGGGACATCGACGTCACCGGCACGGGCTGGGCGCTGGTCGGGCGGGTACCCGGAACCATCGCCGGGGCACTACTTCTCGCGGCCCTGCCCGAACGGGCGCTGTCCATCCTCCTGGCCGGCGTCGTGCTGTTCGGTGTCGTGTTGACCAGCGTGGGTTGGGCGCCGGTTGCGCGCCGACGCAACGTGGTAATCGCCGGCGCCACATCGGGTCTGCTCGGCACCGCCACCTCGATCGGCGGGCCGCCGATGGCGTTGATCTGGCAGCGCAACAGCGGTGCCCGCCTGCGCGGGACGATGGCGGGGTTTTTCCTGATCGGCTCCCTGATGTCGTTGATTGCGTTGGCCATCACCGGCGCGGTGGACAGGCACACCATGACCACGTTCGCGTTGCTGCTCCCGGCATCGGTCGGCGGTTATGTACTGTCCCGATACGTCAACCGCGTTCTTGATCCGGCCCGCCTGCGTTGGCTGGCGATCGGGGTTTCCGTCATCGGCGCAACGGTATTGATCGTCCGGGAACTCATATGAGTCAGATTGGAGCGGCTATGCCACCTGGCGCGGAAGAAGAATCGAATGACCCGCCGGATGTGGCAGTGCGCAAGGTGAAGTCGGCGGTGCGGACCGTGGAACTTCTCGAGTACCTGGCCGCACGCCTGGATCAGCCCGCGCGGCTCCGGGAGATCTGCGCTGCACTGGACATGCCGCGAAGCAGCGCCCACGCGTTGTTGCGCACGTTGGTCGCCGCGGGCTGGGTACGTTCCGACGCCGCGGGCACGCTGTACGGCATCGGCATTCGGGCGCTGCTGGTCGGCACGAGTTATCTCGACAGCGATCCCTACCTGCCGTTGATCACCCCGTTCCTGGACGATCTGCGCTCCGAACTCGACGAGACCTTTCATCTGGGTCGACTCGACGGTACCGATATCGTCTACCTGGCCACCCGGGAGTCCAAACAGTATCTGCGGACCTCGAATCGGGTGGGCCGACGGTTGCCCGCCTATACCACCGCACTGGGCAAGGCACTGCTGGCTGAGCGTTTCGGGCCAGACCGAGATGACCACATTCCCCAACTGCTGGAACCGCTGACCGCCTACACGATTACCGACCGAGGCGCACTGGAGGAGGCCCTCGAAGAGGCCCGCGTCCGCGGCTACGCCCGCGATGATCAGGAAAACAGCACGGGACTACGGTGTTTCGCGGTGTCGTTGCGCTACACCAGGCCCGCGCAGGATGCGATCAGCGCGTCGGTACCGATCGCTCGACTGACCCCGCAGCGTGAGCATGAGATCGTCGAGGCGCTACGCACGGTGTGCGACAAGGTGTCCAGGGTGGTCCGCCCGCTGGCCAATGGCGACAAGTGGTTCGCCTCCTGACGATCAGGCGGGGTTGCCCCAGCACTTGGTCATGCCTTCGGCGACGTCGATGCTCGGCACATCGGGCTGCGGATCGTTGGTCACCAGGGCGACACCGGTGGTGACGAGGTCGATACCGTAGTTGGGGATCGGCATGGTGCCGTTCTTGACATAGTCGACGATGGCATCGATGCCCTGGGCGGCCATCGCGGATGGGTACTGCTGGGCTGTCGCCCCAATGACCCCGGCCTGCACCAACCTCATGCCCGGGTCGCAGCCGCCGTCGACGGATACCATCACCGCCTTGTTATTCGCCGCCGCGAGTACCTCGGCCGCCCCGCTGGCCGCCGGCTCGTTGATCGTGTAGACGAGGTTGATCTCCGGGTTGCGCTGCAGGCAGTCCGCCATGACGGCGCGGCCCCCGTCGACGGCGCCGAGCGTTTGGCCGCTGCACGCGATGGTGTACGGGCCGGCACTGTAATTGCCGGTCCTGGCTTCGTCACCCATCCTCATCGGGTCGGAGACGGGGATACCCATCCCGGTGAGGAAACCCTGATTGCGGCCCAAATCCGAAGATACGTTCCGATTTTCGAATAAGTTGAGCAGCGCGATCACCGCGGGTTGGCCGTTCAGCTTCTTCGCCGACCATTGGCCGATCAACCGGCCTGCCTCGAAGTTGTCGGTCGCGAATGTGATATCGACGACGTCACCGGGGTCGGGTGTGGTGTCGAGCGCGACGACGAAGATGCCGGCAGCGCGCGCGCGTCTGATGGCATCGTTGACCCCGGGGCCATTCGGGGTGATCAGGATGCCCTTATCGCCCCTGGCGATGGCCGCGTCGATGGCCGTCACCTGGCTGTCGACGTCACCGTCCTCTTTTCCGGCACTGGACGTCAGCGAAACTCCCCGTGCGGCAGCCTCTTTTTCGGCACCCTTTTGAATCGTGACAAAGAACGGGTTCGTATCCGTTTTGATGATCAGCGCGACACTGATCGGCCCGTCGTTCTTCGGTGTCGCGCTGCTACATGCGGCAATGAATGCAAACACCAGGCCGATCGCGGCCACCGTGCGGAACGGTCCCTTTGCCATGGGTGCCAAGGCTAAGCGAAAGATTCGAGCAATCATCGTATTCACGGCCGAAACCTGGATTCATTCAGGAGCCGCATCAATCAATGCCAGGAAAGTGTTGGACGTGCATGAGAACGGCTCGTAATCTTAGAGCCGATGAACACCCGGCAGCGCACCCCAGTCGTCACCGCCATGACCGTCATTCCGATCGCGGGTCATGACAGCATGCTGCTCAACCTCAGCGGTGCGCATGGCCCCTTCTTCACCCGAAACCTCGTCGTGCTCAACGATTCCGATGGCAACACCGGTGTTGGCGAGGTGCCCGGCGGGGAGGCGATCCGGCGCACGCTTGAGGATGCCCGGCCGATCGTGGTGGGTGCGGGAATCGGCGCGTTCAACGCTGTACTGGCCGAGATGCGCCGCACCTTCGCCGATCGCGATACCGGCGGTCGCGGCGCCCAGACATTCGATCTCAGGGTCGCGGTGCATGCGGTGACGGCGGTGGAGTCGGCGTTGCTGGACCTACTGGGGCAGCACCTCGACGTCAGCGTCGCCGCGTTGCTCGGGGACGGCCAGCAACGTGACCGGGTCCAGGCGCTGGGCTATCTGTTCTTCGTCGGCGACCGCACCAGGACAGACCTGGCCTACCGGTCGGCGGCCGATGAGTCCGCCTCCACCGATGCGGCCGACGAGTGGCTGCGCGTCCGTCATGAGCCGGCGCTGACGCCCGATGCCATCGTCAGGCTCGCCGAGGCCGCGCGGGAACGATATGGATTTCGCGATTTCAAACTCAAGGGTGGGGTGCTGCCCGCGCCGGATGAGGCCAAGGCTGTCATTGCACTTGCCGATCGTTTCCCGGATGCCCGCATCACGTTGGATCCCAACGGGGGCTGGCTACTGCAAGATGCCATCACCACGTGCCGGGAGCTCTCCGGAGTGCTGGCCTACGCCGAGGACCCGGTCGGCCCGGAAGGCGGCTTCTCCGGCCGCGAGGTGATGGCCGAGTTCAAGCGCGCCACTGGCCTGCCCACGGCGACCAACATGATCGCCACCGATTGGCGCGAGATGGGGCACGCGATCCGCTCCGGCGCAGTGGACATCCCGCTGGCCGATCCGCACTTCTGGACGATGAACGGTTCGGTGCGCGTCGCGCAGCTCTGTGACGCGTGGGGGTTGACCTGGGGATCGCACTCCAACAACCACTTTGACGTTTCGCTCGCGATGTTCACCCATGTCGCCGCCGCCGCGCCCGGCCAGATCACCGCCATCGACACGCACTGGATCTGGCAGGACGGCCAGCGCATCACCAAGGACCCGTACACCATTGTCGACGGCTACCTGACCGTCCCGGAAAAACCGGGCCTGGGTGTTGACCTGGATCATGACGCGATCGCCGCCGCCCATGAGCTCTATCTGCGCGAAGGTCTCGGCGCCCGCGACGACGCGATCGCCATGCAGTACCTCATCCCTGGCTGGTCCTTCGATAGCAAGCGGCCCGCGCTGCAGCGGGACTGATTGTGAAAATCCTGGTCACCGACGCGAACCTGGTCCCGCATCGCGATCGGCTACACGCCGCACTGCCCCCTGACGCGGATATCTGCTGGCGCATCGGTGACGGTATCGACGCGCTGAGCGCGGACCTGCGCGATGCGGACGTGTACGTCGGAGGACGGTTCTCGGCGGAGTTGGCCCGCGTCGCCGAGAAACTGCGGCTGATCCACGTCGCCGGTGCTGGAACGGACCGGGTGGATTTCGCCGCGCTCAGACCGGAAACTTTGGTGGCGAACACGTTTCACCATGAGCGCTCGATCGCCGAATACGTGGTCTCCGCCGCGGTGATGTTGCGGCGCAATTTTCTCGCGCAAGACCGGGCCCTGCGCCGCGATATCTGGGCCTCATCGGTTTACGACGCCGGCATCCCGCAGGCCAGTTCGCTGCAGGGCGCGACCGTGGGTTTCGTCGGGTTCGGCCATATCGGCCAGTGCGCCTGGGAACTGTTCCGGGCCTATGGATCACGAGGATGTGCGGTCACCGGTTCGGGCCGGGTCGACACCGCAGCGCATGATCTCGTCTGGGCGGGGGAGAGTTCGCGGTTGGAGCGGTTATTGCGCGAATCCGACATCGTCGTGGTGTCAGCGCCGCTCACCGAGGCGACCGAGGGCATGATCGGCGCCGACCAGCTACGCGCACTGGGTCCGACCGGGGTGTTGATCAACGTCGGTCGCGGCCCGCTGGTGGCCGAGCGGGCACTCTACGATGCCTTGCTCGGTGACGAGATTCACGCTGCGGCCCTTGATGTCTGGTATCGCTACCCGGGTCCTGACGGGCGGGGTGGACCCAGCGAGTTTCCGTTTTCCGAGCTGTCCAATGTGCTCATCACCCCGCATTCCTCCGGAGTCACCGGCGACACCTTTCGGGGCCGTGTCGATGATATCGCCGCCAATATCGGTAGGCTGGATCGTGGCGAGCCGTTAAAGAACGTGGTGAGCAGAACGTGGTGAACTCGGGCTGGCCGGAATAGCTGTCGCGGCAGCGCAACTCAGCGCTTGATCAACAGGGACGCGTCGATGGCGTCGGCGCTGAGAATCTGGTTGAGGATCATGGTGGCGCCGCCGATCACACCGGAGCGATCACCATAGGTGGTCGGCACCACCTGCAGCACTCGGGTCGCCAGGGCAGTTGCGTTGCCGTACAGGGTCTCCCGCAGTCCGGCGACCAGAATGTCATAAGCGCCGGCCATGTCACCGTCGATGACCACGGCGGCCGGATTGAGCAGGTTGACTGCCGCGGAGATGACCTCGCCGACATGGCGTCCGCTCTCGCGGATGAGCCGGCGCGCCTCTGGTTCACCGTGATTGGCCAGTTCGACGACATCACGGACATGGCCGACGGCGTGTCCCTGTTGCTGCAGTGCCCTCACCAACGCCCAACCGCCTGCGATGGCCTCCAGGCACCCGGTGTCGCCACACCGGCAGGGCACCCCGGCTGCCGCCGGTGTCTTGTTATGCCCGAATTCGCCTGCCGCGCCAACGGCGCCGCGCTGCAGGACACCGCCCGAGATGATGCCTGCGCCAAGGCCGGTCGAGAGTTTCAGCAGCAGCAGATCGTCGACACCGCGTCGTTCGCCGTGGCGCTCGGCCAAGGCAATGGCGTTCGCGTCGTTATCGACCAGGATCGGGGCGGTGGTCAGGTCGCGGAAGTAGGTGTCGAGTGCGACACCGTCCCAGCCGCTCATCACGGGAGAGTCGAGGCTGCAACCGCGCGCCTGGTCGACGGTGCCCGGCAGGCTCAGGCCAACGCCGTGCACCTTGTCCGAATCGATACCCACCTGGTCGAGCAGCGCCTCGAGGCGTTTGACCACATCGGGCATCAGGTCGCCGGGGCCGATGCCGATTTCCTGGTCGAGATCGCTGATGGCCGCAATATCCCCGGCCAGATTGCAGACACCAAGGCGGGTCCGGCTGCGGCCGATCGCGGCGGAGAGCACCACACCGGCGTCGGCGTTGAACGTCAGCAGCGCTGGGGGACGGCCGCCGGTGGACAGGCCTTCCTCGCGTTCGACGACGAGACCGCGGTCGGCGAGCGCCGATACCCGCGCCCCGACCGCCGTACGTGACAGCCCGGTGATGCGCCGCAGCTCGGAACGTGTCGTCGCGACGCCGTCGCGGATCAGCGTGAAGACTTCACCAGCCGTCGCAGGCGCCTTACTGGTGGCAGACCCCCTGATGACCGGCATCTTTCCATTGAAACAATCCTTTCGTATGAACAGCAAGGTCTGTAAGCCTTATCACTTTGTCCATAAAAAGACTTAAGTCGGTTGGAATTGCGCTAGAAGTCTCCGTACTCTCGTAGGGGACGGGCGCTCTGCAATGCGGCAGGTGCCGATCAGGAGCCACCTCAACGAGGAAACTGACCGGTCACCGTCCCACATTCCGCAGACGGAAAGTTGACTTCCTGTGACCATCACCGCTGCACGTCCATCTGGGCCGACGGCCCTCGTGGCCCCGCAGCCAGCCGTGCTGAAGCTCGCGATTCTCGCGCTCGCCCTGGGCGGATTCGGGATCGGGACCAACGAGTTCGTCGCGATGGGCCTGCTGCCCGAGATCGCAACCACCTACAACATCTCCGAGCCGGCCGCTGGTCACGTCATCTCGGCGTACGCCCTCGGTGTCGTAATCGGGGCACCCCTGATTGCCGCACTCACGGCCCGCGTTGCGCGTAAGGCGCTGCTGGTCAGCCTCATCGCCGTGTTCACCCTGGGCAATGTGGCCACCATCGTGGCACCCAGCTATGAGTCGCTGATCGTGGCCCGCTTCGTCGCCGGCCTGCCGCACGGCGCGTTCTTCGGAATCGCCGCCCTGGTCGCCGCTCGGATGATGGGGCCGGGTAACCGGGCCAAGGCCGTCGCGCAGGTGATGACCGGTTTGACCGTGGCCACCGTGATTGGCGTCCCGATCGCGTCGTGGCTGGGCCAAGCGCTCGGCTGGCGCAGCGGTTTCGGCCTCGTCGTGGTCATCGGACTCCTCACGTTGACCGCTATCGCGTTGTGGCTGCCCAATATCGGTGCCACCCACTCCAGCAGCCCGCTGACCGAACTGGGTGCGCTCAAGCGCCCACAGGTGTGGCTGGCGCTGGCGGTCGGCATGGTGGGCTTCGGCGGCATGTTCGCCGTCTATACCTACATCGCCACCACATTGACCGATGTCTCCGGACTATCCCGGGCGCTGGTGCCGCTGGCGCTGATGATGTTCGGCGCCGGCATGGTGGTCGGCAACATCGTCGGCGGCCGGATGGCCGACCGTTCGGTGATCCGTAGCCTGTACGCCACGATCGCCGCCCTCGGCGTGATGCTGGCCGTGTTCGTGGTGGCGTCGCACCATCCGGTGAGCGCCCTGGTGCTGTTGTTCGGTATCGGTGCCGCCGGCGCCGCGATCGCCCCCGCGCTACAGACCCGACTGATGGACGTCGCGGCCGACGCCCAGACCCTGGCTGCCGCACTGAACCATTCCGCACTCAATATCGCCAATGCATCGGGCGCCTGGGTGGGAGGTCTGGTGATTGCCGCCGGATTCGGCTACACCGCGCCCGCCGCGGCAGGCGCCGTGCTGGCCGGTGTCGGGCTCATCGTCTTGACCATTTCGGTGCTGCTGGAGCGCTTTTCCGCACGATCGGCCGAAACCCCCGCATGATCAACGCTGATCCACCAAGAGAAACAACACGATTGGAGTTCTATCTGCCCGGCGGCCGACACTTCACGCTGATCAGGCGTGGCACGTGGCTCGGCCTGACAAAGGAAGTCACCCGCCTGAACAATCGGCGCTGACATCTCGCAGAAGTTCAGAAGGAGTCCATCCTCATGATCACCAACGAAAACGTCGTCTATCGCTATCAACCCCAGTCCGATCCCGCCATCTACTATCACGGCATACCCAGCGGTTGCGTTGGCAGCGGCGCCGATCTCGGCGAGGTGCGGGCGGCCTATCGTCGCGCGCTGACGGAAATGCTCCATCGCGATCGATACGAATTACCACCTCTCACCGAGCATTTGGAGGCCGTCGTCGACGGCATCTGGGTGCGCAGCAGGGTGGGCGCGGTCCATCGCGACCACACCGGTGACCGGATGTTCCTGCAGGCGCTGTTGGCTCCCGGTCGCGCCCAGGACGATCTGCGGGCCCAGCTGGAGCTGGCCGCGGGCCGCGGATTGGCTCCGGTGGTGGTGATCGTCGAGTCATCAGATGCCGTCGGGACTGTCCTGGATCAGATGACCCCACGCGATACCGTCGTCGTCGCCTTTTCCGATCCGGAGACAACGGTGGGCTGGACCGTCATCTACGGCCCCGAAGCCGAAGGCCGACAGGATATTCCGCGAGCCCCCAGCGATCTACAACTCAGGGAGATGTCGATCGCCGAGTTGGCGCACCGCTTCGGTGCCGTCAGTAATCAACACGCCGTACGGGTGGACGCCGAGGTGCTGTCGCTGGCGTCCTAGCCGGCAAGCACGTCCCGCAACCACAAATCCGCGCCCAGTTCGATACTGGGCGCGGATTCGGCGTTGAGGTGGAAGCGTTAGCGGGAGTTCTGCTGCGGACGGTCCGCGCGCCGACGGGCCGGACGCGGGGTATGCGTCGCGGCGGCGCCGTAGGTGGTGCCAGTGCGCGCCGAAGCGCCGCTACCACGCGCGGGGGTACCGCCGCGTGCAGCGCCGGTCCCGGTACGCGCCGCGCCACTGCGTCCGCGGCCCCCGGCCGGTGCCGGGCGACGGTTGTGCTGCGGCTGCTGCGGCGGTGCGGCCTTGATGACCGGCGCCTGGTAGGCCGCAATCTCGCCGACCAGAGCGTGCACATGCGGTGAGTCGGCGCCGACTTCTTGTGGCGTGACGTTGATTCCGGCGCGACGCAGGAGGGCATTGGTATCCCTGCGCTGCTCGGGAAGTACCACGGTCACCACATCGCCGGCACTGCCAGCGCGGGCGGTCCGACCGGACCGGTGCAGGTACGCCTTGTGCTCCATCGGCGGGTCCACGTGGACGACCAGTTCGACATCGTCGACGTGCACACCGCGTGCGGCGATATCGGTGGCCACCAGGACGCGGGCCTCACCGCTGGTGAACGCGGCCAGGTTGCGGTCGCGTGCGGGCTGAGACAGGTTGCCGTGCAGATCGACCGACGGCACACCGGAATCGGTGAGCTGCTTGGCGAGCTTGCGGGCCTGATGCTTGGTGCGCATGAACAGGATTCGGCGGCCGGTTCCGGAAGCGAGGTGCTGCACCAACTTACGTTTGGCTTCGACGCCGGAGACGTGGAAGACATGGTGTGTCATCGCGGCGACCGGTGAGTTCGCCTCATCGACGGAATGCGAAATCGGGTTCTGCAGAAAGCGATTGACCAGTTTGTCGACGCCGTTGTCCAGCGTGGCGGAGAACAACATCCGCTGTCCGCCTGCGGGAGTGGCCGCCAGGATGCGGGTGACACCGGGCAGGAAGCCCAGGTCGGCCATGTGGTCGGCCTCGTCGATGACGGTGATCTCCACTGCGTCCAGGGAAACTACCCGCTGGCGCATGAGGTCCTCGAGGCGACCGGGGCAGGCCACCACGATATCGACACCGGCCCGCAGCGCGGAGACCTGACGGGACTGCGAAACGCCACCGAAGATCGTGGTGATCTTCAGGTTGTAGGCGGCCGCAAGCGGTTCCAGTGCTGCGGTGATCTGGGTGGCGAGCTCACGTGTGGGAGCCAGCACCAGTCCGGCTGGCTTGTTCGCCTGAC
Organism: Mycobacterium sp.; assembly: GCF_965229105.1. GTDB lineage: Bacteria > Actinomycetota > Actinomycetes > Mycobacteriales > Mycobacteriaceae > Mycobacterium. The sequence goes on along the minus strand of NZ_OZ245858.1, from coordinate 5,104,899 downwards.
GGCGGGTACCGGCCAGCCGGCTCACCAGCGGAAGGGAGAAGGCCAGCGTCTTACCGCTGCCGGTCTTACCGCGGCCGAGGACGTCACGGCCGGCCAAGGTGTCGGGCAGGGTTTCGATCTGGATGGGGAAGGGTGCGGTGATACCGCGGTCGGCGAGGGCCTTGACGAGCGGCTCAAGCACGCCGAGTTCGGCAAAGGATTTTGTTTCGGTGGTCACGAGTTCGGTGCCTTTCAGGCATCGGGTGCGCCATGGCAGCGACGTAACCGTCGAGACAGGCACAAAGTGGCGAGATTGCCGGTGGGCAATATCGATCGCCGCGAGAAGAGCCTGTGCCCTGTATGGGATGACCCCAGAGGGAGGAAGAAGCGTTCCACGACGTGCCTGTATCCGTTATCCAGACGCAAGCGTTGACACCACGATACCGCACCGGCATCGAGACTTCTAACAGCAGCGCGCGTTCGGGCTCGTCTCAGTGGCCGCGTGCCGCATCCGCCAGTACTCCCGCTCGGTGCACACCGGCTCGTCGGGATGGCTACGCCTACGGTGCTCGACATAGCGGGCGTAGTGGTTGTCACCCATCAATGTGCCCCAGTACCAACTGATTTGGCGTGCGATTTCGGTAATGCGTCCCATTGCTTCTGCACCTCTCGTTCCGCTGCGGTCGGAATCATCCCCGACGGTGCGAATAGCTGTGACGGTACCGGTTCGTCTTCGGATAGTGGCCGACCGTTGCCGCGAATAGCGTTGAGTGCCACGATGACTCCGGCCGCGAAGACGATCAGAACCAGCACGGCGAAGATGATCGACAAGCTGCCCTGAATGAACGTGTTGCGAATCACAGCATTGATCTGGTCGGCATTCTTTGCCGAGCCGAATGTGGTCTTACCGGCCTCTTTGGCTGCGACGTACTGGAAGTGCTGGGTCCAGTAGCCGAGTTTCGGGTCACCGGAGAAGATCTTCTGCCACGAGGCGGTCAGCGTGACCACCAGATCCCACATCAGCGGGACACCGGGGATCCAGGCCCATTTCAGCAGGCCCTTCTTGATCACCACGACCGTCACCAATGTCAACGCGATGGCGGCGAGCAACTGGTTGGCGATACCGAACAGGGGGAACAGCGTGTTGATCCCGCCGAGGGGATCGGTGACACCCATCAGCAGGATGCTGCCCCAGCCGGCGACGACGATGATGCTGCATGCCCAGGCTCCGATGCGCCAGCTCGGGTTCCGCAGCCGGCGGAACGGGCCACCGAGGTTGGCCAGTCCGTCGGAGAGCATGAACCGCGCGACCCTGGTGCCCGCGTCGACGGTGGTCAGGATGAACAGCGCCTCGAACATGATCGCGAAGTGGTACCAGAACGCTTTGAGGCTTGCGCCGCCGAACACCCGGTGCAGCACTTCGGACATCCCGAACGCCAGAGTAGGGGCGCCGCCGGTGCGCGACACGATGGATTTCTCGCCGACGCCTTCGGCGGCGGCGGTGATCTCAGCGGCGCTGATCGGGGTGCCGGACAGGCCGAGTTTGTTGACGTAATCGGCTGCGGTCGCCGCGGTGGTGCCGGTCTGGGCCGTGGGTGCGTTGATGGCGAAGTACAGGTGCTGATTCAGGATGGATGCGGTGATCAGCGCCATGATGGCCACGAACGACTCGGTCAGCATGCCGCCGTAGCCGATCAGCCGCATCTGGCTTTCCTTCTCCAGCAGCTTGGGTGTGGTGCCAGACGAGATGAGGGCGTGGAAACCGGACAGCGCTCCGCAGGCAATGGTGATGAACAGGAACGGAAACAGCGAGCCGGCGAAGACCGGGCCGGTGCCGCTGGTGGCGAACTGTGAGACAGCAGGTGCCTCCATCACCGGCCGCGCGACCATGATGCCGATCGCCAGCAGCACGATGGTGCCGACCTTCATGAACGTCGACAGATAGTCACGCGGTGCGAGCAGCAGCCAGACCGGCAGCACCGACGCGGCCAGCCCGTAACCGATGATGCACCACGACAGCGCCACCTTGGACAAGGTGAACCAGTCTGCGCCCCAAGATGTTTGGGCCACCCAGCCGCCGCTGACCACGGCGAGCAGCAGCAGGACGACGCCGATCAGCGATACCTCGGAGATCCGTCCGGGGCGCAGGAAGCGCAGGTAGAGACCCATGAAGATGGCGATGGGGATGGTCATCGCGATGGAGAACACGCCCCACGGGCTTTCGGCCAGGGCGTTGACGATGACCAATGCCAGCACCGCCAGCAGGATCGTCATGATGACGAGCACGCCGACGATGGCGGCCACCCCGCCAAGGACGCCCAATTCGTCACGCGCCATCTGGCCCAGCGACCGGCCGCGGCGGCGCACCGAAATCGACAGCACCAGATAGTCCTGGACGCAGCCGGCGACCAGTGCGCCGATGATGATCCAGATCGTTCCGGGCAGATATCCCATCTGCGTGGCCAATACGGGTCCCACCAGAGGCCCGGCGCCGGCGATCGCGGCGAAATGATGCCCGAACAGCACGCGCCGATCGGTCGGTAGATAGTCGGTGCCGTTCTCGAATATTTCGGCCGGGGTGGCCTGATCGTCACGCGGCCTGACGATCTTCATCTCGATCAGCCGCGCATAGAAGCGATATCCGATGACATAGGTGCAGACCGCGGCGATGACGAACCACACCGCGTTGACCGTCTCACCGCGGAAGAACGCGATGATCGCCCAGGCGACCGCACCGAGAACGGCGATCACCGCGAAAATGACCTTGTGCTTCACCGAGATCGGGGAACGGTCGATCACCGCGACGGGCGGCAGGTCTTCGTCGGTGCGCACGAAAGTGATATCGCCATCGCGATCGACTGACTCGGCGGTCGGTGAAGCCACAATGCCTCCTCGTTGATGCCGGCAGGGTTATGCCGATTCCGATCTTTTCACGCCGCTGCCCACGATTTGGGAGTTTCGGCCCTGGTGCTCGGTTGGTTCCTGCCGCTGTTCGGGATCAGCCTGGTCGCGTTCCTGGTGAACGACGCTGTGGTGGCTGCGGTCAAACGGCGTCGTACAACGCACGCACCGTATCAATAGTGTCGGCCTCGGCCGGCCCCTTGTCGTCGCGATAGCGCAGTACCCGGGCGAAACGTAACGCCACCCCGCCCGGGTACCGTGTCGAGCCCTGGACGCCGTCGAAGGCGATTTCGACGACCTGCTCGGGCCGGACGTGCACGACATAATTATCGGTTCCTGCGGTGGCCAGTGCGGTGAATCGCGTTGTCTGCCAGTCGAGCATCGCGTCGGTCATGCCCTTGAAAGTCTTGCCGAGCATGACGTAACCGCCGCTGGCCGGGTCGCGCGCACCGAGATGGATATTCGACAACTTCCCGGTGCGCCGGCCCGAACCCCACTCCACGGCCAGCACCACCAGGTCCAGGGTGTGTACGGGTTTGACCTTCAACCAGCCCGCACCGCGGCGGCCTGCCTCATAGGGTGATGTCGGTGATTTTGCCATCACCCCCTCGTGTCCGGCCGCCAGCGTGTCATCCAGGAACTGTTGTGCCACAGCGGTATCGGAGGTCTGGATGCGGTCTACTCGGAGCTCGGCGGGCACGATCGAGTCCAGGGCCGCCAACCGGTCGGCGGTCGGCGCGTCCAGCAGATCGGTGCCGTCGAGGTGCAGCAGATCGAAGAAGAACACCGACAGCGGTTGCTCACTGCGCGCGCGAGACCCGAAGCGCGACGCGGTCACCTGGAATCGGTGCGGTCTACCGTCCTCGCGTAACGCGATGGCCTCGCCGTCGGCGATCAGCTCCCGCACCGGCAGGGCCAACGTGGCGGCCACCACCTCGGGCAGGCGGGCGGTGACATCGTCGAGGCTGCGGGTGTAGATGGTGACCTGGTCGCCACAGCGGTGGATCTGCACCCGCGCGCCATCCAGCTTGGCCTCGAAAATGGCGGTGCCGGAGAGCTTTTCGAGTGCTTGGACCACACCGGTCGCGGTCTGGGCGAGCATCGGGCCGACGGGGCGCCCGACGAGCAAGGTGAATTCGTCCAGTGCCGCCACGCCCCCGCGCAGACCCGCGGCGGCCACTGCGGGCAGATCGCCGCCGAGCATCGCCGCTCGCCGGACCGTCGCGGCGGGGATACCCGCCGCCTTGGCGACGGCATCGGACATCAGCCCCACCAACGCGCCCTGGCGCAGTTCGCCACCGAGCAGGCGCCGCAGGAAGGTCTGCTCGATACCGGTGGCGGCGGCGAAAACATCGGCGAGCAACTGTGCGCGCCGAGCGTGCGACCCCTTACCGGCCACCCCGCCAATTTCAGTGAACGCAGCGTCGACGGCCGATACCGTCAGCGTCGGCTCCGTCGCAGCCGGGGGCAGGGAACGCAGGGCGGCCCAGCCGACACCGATCTGGCGTTGGGGCAGTTCACCGGAGAGCCAGGACACCACGATGGCGACCTGGGCGGTGTCCAGGTCGGCACGGTGAAGCAGGCCCGCGATCCGGGACACCTTGGCCAGCCGCGAGGACGAGGCTCCCACATCGGCGGACGCCGTCGCGATTTCGACGACCAGCACTACTTCACCGCGAAGTCGACCTGGTGCCATCCGGTTGCGCCGTCGGGGACCGGGTCGGCGATATCCGCGGTCTGCACGGCGCCGGTGTTATCGGTGGCCCTGACCGTGATCGAGTGTGTGCCGGGGGTGGTCGCCTCCCACGGAAAGCTCCACAACCGCCAGGTGTCGTTGGAGTAACTCGCGCCAAGCGCAGCCGGCTGCCAGATGCCCTGTCCCGCTGGGGTGTCGATGCGCACCTCCACGGCTCTGATGCCACGGATCTGTGCCCACGCCACCCCGCCGAAGGTGACCGGCCCGACCGCGACATCCTGACCGCTGCGCGGAACATCGATCCGTGATTCGGTTTTCACCGGGCCGCGTTCGGACCAGCCGAGTTTCGTCCAGTACGCCTCGGCCTTGTCGAACCGGGTCAGTTCGAGATCGACCACCCACTTGGTGGCCGATACGTAGCCGTACAGGCCCGGTACCACCAGCCTCGCTGGATAGCCGTGTTCGATCGGCAACGGCTGGCCGTTCATGCTGATCGCCAGAAGTGCGTCGCGTTGATCGGTCAGCGCTTCCACTGGCGTGCCCGCGGTGAAGCCGTCGATCGAGGTCGACAGGACCATATCCGCCTGCGCCTGGATCCCAGCCTTGGCCAGCAGATCGCGGACCCGGTAGCCGGTCCAGGTGGCGTTCGAGATCAAGTCCCCGCCAACCGGATTGGAGACGCAGGTGAGCGTGGCGACCTTCTCGATCACCTCCATATCGCGGAGATCGTCGAAGCTGTAGGTGATTTCGTGGTCCACCATGCCGTGAATCTTCAGCCGCCACTCCTGCTGGCTGAGCTGGGGGACACTCAGCGCGGTGTCGATGCGGTAGAAGTCTGAGTTGCTGGTGATGAACGTGGGCGTCGAAAGACCGGCGGGCTGCACTGCCGGATTTATCGGCGGGGCAGGGGTATTGGGCCGGGGCAGGACGAACGTCTGCCGGTCATCGGCCACGGAGTGCAGGCGCCGGCTCCACAATGCGCCGCCGACGCCGGAGAACACCCCGAGGCCGAGCAGGCCAAGCACGGCCAGCGATAGCCGCCGGCCGGGGTCGGCGTCGGTACTCTCGGCCTCCGCGCTGTCGGTGGGGCTGGGGTCGGAGATCCGGCCCGAGGTGAGCAGCCGCAGCACAGCGATCCCACAGATCGTCCCGATCACCGTAGGGATCACATCGATGGGCGAGGCTTCCGCTCGGCTCAGCACCGCGGCGGCGCCCGCGACACCGGCCAGGGCGATGGCGATACTGCCAATCGGCCGTCGTCGCGTTTCGTAGGTCGCGGTGAGCGCGGCGATGGTGGCGATGACCACCAGCACCGCCACTGCCAGGAAGAGCTTGTCCGCGGTGCTGAAGAGCTGGATCGCCAGTTCCTTGACCGGACCGGGAGTCAGGTCGATGACCGCTGAGCCGACAGATGTTCGTGAGTCGGCGGCCGGTCCGAACGGAACGGCTGCCAACTGGGTGACGCCCAGTGCGACAGCCGCTGCTGCGATGCCACTCAGCATCCGCATGTCTCTTGCGGATCGAGCCATGCAGCCAACGTACCTGCACAGCCTGGGCTGGACCTGCCGACAAGGCCTTACAGACCGGTGACGATCTGTCACTGAGCACCGTTGAGGGGGATAGGGTTCACTCAATTCCAGCGGCCAGTTATTCTCCTGAACGGGCAGGCTCGCACAGAGCCGATCGAGGAGGTTTGCGTGGAGATCAACGGTAAGAAGGTCGTCGTCATCGGCGGTGCGTCGGGGATGGGCCGGGCATCGGCGGAGCTACTGGCAGCCAAGGGCGCCAGCGTCGCGATCCTGGATCGCGAGGGATCCGATGGACAAGAGGTCGCCGACGGTATCGGCGGGAGCTTCTACACCGTCGACGTCACCGACTTCGAAGGCACCGAAACAGTGCTGGCGAACGCGGTGGAAGCACTGGGCGGTCTGCACGTGGTGGTCACCACCGCAGGCGGCGGTATCGGGGAGCGCACCCTCGGCAAGAAGGGCCCGCACGATCTGGACTCGTTCCGCAAGACGATCGACCTGAATCTCATTGCGTCGTTTAACATTAGCCGTCTGGCTGCATCGCATATGGCCAAGAACGAGCCCGAAGACGAAGAGCGCGGCGTCATCATCAACACGGCCTCGATCGCGGCGTTCGAGGGCCAGATCGGACAAGTCGCCTACACCGCCGCCAAGGCCGGTATCGCCGGCATGTGCCTGACCATGGCCCGCGATCTCGGCTCGCTGGGCATCCGGGCGTTGGCGATCGCACCGAGCCTCTTTGCGACCGGGCTGACCAAGGGCATTCCCGACGAGTTCGCCAACGCGCTGACCAAGGATGCCGCCTTCCCCAAGCGGCTGGGCCGGCCCGAGGAGTACGCGAAGTTGGTCGCCGCGATCGTGGACAACCCCATGCTCAACGGACAGTGCCTGCGGTTGGACGCCGGTCAGCGCTTCGCGCCTAAGTAGACAATCAGTACACTCTTTGGCGTTGCCGCCGAAGTAGGAGCTTGATCTCATGGGCATTGCACTGACCGACGATCACCGCGAGCTCAGTGAGGTCGCGCGAGGGTTCCTCACCGCACAGAAGGTGCGGGCGGCGGCCAGGGAACTGCTGGATTCACCCGATGAGGCGCGCCCGGTGTTCTGGGCCGGGCTGGCCGATCTCGGCTGGCTGGGTCTGCATATCGACGAGGAGTTCGGCGGTTCCGGGTACGGGCTTCCCGAACTTGTCGTCGTTGTCGAGGAGCTGGGCCGCTCGGTGGCACCCGGTCCGTTCGTACCGACAGTGGTTGCGTCGGCGGTGATCGGCAAGTTCGGCAGTGCGCAGCAGAAGGCCCGACTGCTGCCGGGGCTGGTCGACGGCTCGGTCACCGCCGGAGTTGGATTCGCTTCCGAAGGGGACAGCGACGTGACCGTGCGCGACGGTATCGTCGCTGGTCAGGCTGGTGTAGTGCTGGGCGCGGCGCTGGCGGATCTGCTGGTCATCACCGCTGGTGACGATGTGCTGCTGATCGAGCGGACGCGCGCCGGGGTGTCGGTTGAGGTGCCCGACAACGTCGACCCCACCCGCCGTTCCGGGCGCGTGGTGCTCGACGGCGTGGCGATCACCGACGCAGACGTGATCGCGGGCGCGGCGGCGGCGGCGCTGGCCCTTGCGCGCACTCTGTTGGCGGCCGAGGCGGTCGGCGGAGCCGCTGATTGCGTGGAATCGGCCGTCGAATACGCGAAGGTGCGACAACAGTTCGGCCGCACCATCGCGACCTTTCAGGCCATCAAGCATCACTGCGCCAACATGGTGGTGGCGGCCGAGTCGGCGATCGCGCTGGTCTGGGATGCCGCCCGCGCCGACGCCGAAGACGAGTACCAGTTCCGGTTGATCGCGGCGGCCGCCGCCGCGCAGGCGTTCCCCGCCTACGTGCGCAACGCGGAACTCAACATCCAGGTGCACGGCGGGATCGGGTTCACCTGGGAGCATGACGCCCACCTGCATCTGCGGCGGGCGTTGACGTTGCGGGCGCTGCTCGGCGGTGACGGACCCGCCGCGGACGTGTTCACCGCGACGGCGGCAGGGGTTACCCGGGCCAACAGTCTCGACCTGCCCGCCGAGGCCGAGACACTGCGCGTCCAGGTCAGGGCCGATATCGCGGAGATCGCCGCGACCGAGGGGCAGGCGCAGCTCGATACCCTGATCAGTACCGGCTACGTCATGCCGCACTGGCCCAAGCCATGGGGACGTGCCGCGGACGCCGTCGAACAGCTGGTGATCGACGAAGAATTCACCGCCGCGGGTATCAAGCGCCCTGATTACTCGATCACCGGTTGGGTGATCCTCACCCTCGTCCAGCACGGAACACCCTCGCAGATCGAACGATTCGTCGACAAGGCGTTGCGCAGGGAAGAGGTCTGGTGCCAGCTGTTCTCCGAGCCTGAAGCCGGCTCCGACGCGGCGAGCATCAAGACCAGAGCGGTCAAGGTCGATGGCGGCTGGAAGATCACCGGCCAGAAGGTCTGGACCAGCGGGGCGCACTACTGTCGGCGCGGCTTGGCCACCGTCCGCACCGACTTCGACGTGCCCAAACATGCCGGGATCACCACTGTGATCGTCGATATGAAGGCACCCGGTGTCGAAGTGCGGCCGTTGCGGATGATCACCGGCGGCTCGGAATTCAACGAGGTGTTCTTCAATGACGTATTCATCCCGGACGAGGACGTCGTCGGTGAACCCAACACCGGTTGGACCGTCGCCCGCGCCACCCTCGGCAATGAGCGGGTGAGCATCGGTGGCGGCTCCGGAGCCGGTGGCGTGCCCGCCGCCGGACTGCTACCGCTGGTCGAACAACACGGAGATCGGTTGGCTGGTGCGCGAATTCGGGTCGGCAACTTCCTGGCCGACGAGCACGCGCTGCGGCTGCTCAACCTGCGTCGAGCGGTCCGCAGCATCGAGGGCGCCGGCCCCGGCCCGGAAGGCAACATCACCAAGCTCAAACTCGCCGAGCACATGGGCGAGCACGCCGCGATCTCGACAGCGCTACTCGGCCAGGACGCCGCATTGCTCGACGGGTCCGCGGCGACGGCCGTGCTGATGACGTTGGGGGCCAGGGGGATGGCGATCGCCGGTGGCACCTCCGAGGTGACCAGAAACCAGATCGCGGAACGCATTCTCGGCATGCCGCGCGATCCGCTGATCAAATAGCCGGACTCCGTTGGCAATTCGCGACGAGGTCCACCCGTCGGGCGCCGAGAAGCGGGCCGCGCAAATCGCCCGTCAGATCGAGGCGGAGATCATCCGCCGGGACTGGCCGATCGGTGAATCGCTCGGTTCCGAACAGGCGCTGCAGCAGCAGTACGACGTCAGTCGGTCGGTGCTACGGGAAGCGATCCGACTCGTCGAGCACCATCAGGTGGCGCGGATGCGCAGGGGGCCTGGCGGCGGGCTGATCGTCACGGTTCCCGATGCCGCGCCCGCCACCAGGGCGGTCGTCATCTATCTGGAGTATCTGGGCACCACGATCGAAGAGCTGCTGGCGGCCCGGCTACTGCTTGAGCCGTTGGCGTCGGGACTGGCCGCCGACCGTATCGACGAACCGGGGATCGACCGCCTGCGGGACCTGCTGAGCACCCAGCGACCGCAACCGGGAGCGGATGACTTTCACGTCGCACTGGGCGAGTTGACCGCAAACCCGGTGCTGGCGTTATTCATTGACGTTCTGGCCCGGCTGACCGCCAGGTACGCCGCCGACGCGCAGACGCCGCCGCAGCGCGAGGTCGACCAGGCGATCGAACGGTTGATCGTCGATCACACCGCGATCGTCGAGGCGGTCACCGCAGGCGACTCAGCGCTCGCTAAAACCCTTACCGCACAGCATGTCCGGACCGTGACGGCGATGCTGGACCGGCATTACCGACCGCTTGCAGACGGCCGGGCCCGCAGGAGGCCGCCGCCGGAGGGTGGGCCCGACGGCAAGCGGGGCGAAGTGTTGGCCGCCATCGTCTACCAGGACATCGTGGCCGGTGGGTGGAAAACAGGCTCGGTATTCGGTACCGAATCAGAGTTACTCGACCGCTATGACGTGAGCAGACCTGTTCTGCGCGAGGCGGTTCGGCTGCTCGAACACCATACGGTGGCCCGGATGCGCCGTGGCCCTGGCGGCGGGCTGATCGTCACCGAACCGCAGCCGCAGGCCAGTATCGACACCATCGCCCTGTACCTGGAGTACCGCAGACCCAGCCGGGAGGATCTGCGTCTGGTCCGTGACGCCATCGAGGTCGACAACGTTGCCAAGGTGGTGCACCGCCGCGACGACGCCGACGTGGTGGAGTTCCTTCGGGCGCAGGGGCGCATCGCCGAGGGGGCCGATGGGGGCGATCCCACAGTGGCCGGGCTCGCGGAGTTCTACTTCCACACCGACCTCGCCGCACTCGCAGGTAACAGGGTGCTGAACCTGTTTCTGCGGATTCTGGTCGAACTGTTCCGCAGGCACTGGACCTCGACGATGCAACCGATGCCGCAACCACACGACGTCGGGGAGGTGCACCGCGCGCATACCCGGATCGTCGCCGCCATCATCGACGGGGATGAGAGCATGGCTGCCCACCGCTCGCGGCGTCACCTCGAGGCGCTCTCATCCTGGTGGCTGTAGCGGGCTCATCCTGGTGGCTGTAGCGGGCCGATAGGCCCAGAACCGAGTGCGGTTTCCAATCCAATTCCAATCCGCGGCGTTAATGTTTGCCCATGCTTATCAAAGTGGGGGCGATGGCGGTTGCTGTCATATTGGCGGTATCGGCCTGTGGTGGCCCCAAACCGGTGATTCCGACCCCGACGAGTGGCGCGGTGAGCGACAAGGCGCCCGACACCAGCAATATCAAGATCACCGGTGATGCGGACCTGTCGGCAAACAAGCTGGCCATGGAGGCGATCGCCGATCTGCAGCAATATTGGACCGACGAGTTCCCCAAGCTCTACGGGCAGGACTGGAAGCCCGTCGCCGGCGGGTTCTACGGGATGACCCCCGACGTCGAAGGCGCCTCGCAATGCGGCGCGGCCTATTCCGATGTCGAGGGCAACGCCTTCTACTGCTTCGGCGACGATTCGGTGGCCTGGGATGCCGCCGACCTGCTTCCCGGGCTGCAGAAGAAGTTCGGCGACTTCGTTGTACCGGTGGTGCTGGCCCATGAGTGGGGCCATGCCGTGCAGCACCGGTCGGGTTTCTTCGACGAGAACAAGCTGACGGTGTCCGGTGAGCTGCAGGCAGACTGCTTCGCAGGTGCCTGGTCGGCGCACGCCAAGGAATCCGGCGCCTTCAAGGTCAATGCCGCCGAGCTTGACACCGCGCTCGCCGGCATCCTCGATCTGCGCGATACCCCGGGCACCAGTGTGGAGGACCCGAATGCCCACGGCAGCGGGTTCGACCGGGTCAGCGCGTTCCAGGACGGTTTCGACGGCGGCGCCGAAAAGTGCAAGGGCTACAAAGACGGCGAACCCATGGTGCTCGAGCTGCCCTTCAACGACAACGAGGACGAGGCCAGCGGTGGTGACGCACCATATGATTCCATCGTCAACGGTGTGCCCTATGACCTCGAGGACTACTGGACGCAGGTCTACCCGGAAATCGCCAAGGGTGCGGCCTGGCCGCCGTTGAAGGGCCTCGAGCCGTTCGACCCGAGTAGCCCGCCGAGCTGTGGTGGCACGCCGACCGAGGGCTATTCGCTGTTCTATTGCGTTCCCGAGGATTACATCGCCTGGGACAACGTCAATGAGATGCCAGAGGTCTACGCCCAGGGCGGCGATTACGCCGTGGCCACACTGCTGGCAACCCAGTACGGCCTGGCCGCATTGACCCGGCTCGACGACCAGTCGGACGAGAAGACGTCCACGCTGCGCGGCGACTGCCTGGCCGGCGCATACACCGCGAGCGTCATCCTCTACAACCGGGAAGCCACCAGCACCTTTCACATCTCTCCTGGAGATCTCGATGAAGGCATTACGGCGTTGCTGATCTTCCGCGGTGACGGAGATGTGGAGCGACAGGGTGCGGGCTACAACCGGGTGCGCGCCTTCCGCGAGGGTGTCATCAACGGTGCCGAACCCTGCCTGAGCTTCCAGGCCTGAGCTGGTTGCGTCAGGCCGGCCGGGCGATACCGGCGGTCTTGCCCTGACCGAACCAGGCCGGGATGAGCCGACGCACGTCGGTCGGTCCGGACAGGGACATCTGGCCCTCCAACAGGGCTCTGGACCACGAGGTGTCCCCGCGCCACACTTCGGTCAGGGCGCGCAGGGTGGTGTCGACGGTGGCGGTGACCTCGAAGCCGGGGTCGAAATCGCACACGTCGGCCTCGCCTTCGGCGACCACCATCCACCAACGTGACGCTTTCGCTGCCACACCGGAAAGGCGGAACTCGACGACGGTTCGCACACGCGGCCACTCGCCGATGGGCACGGTGCGTCGCATATCCCACATCAGCAGGTGCGGATCGAGGTCGTCGTCACCGAGTTCGCCGATCCAGCGCACGCCCCAGGTATTGAGCGCCTGCACCACACCTGCGAGTTCCTGACCGCACTCGGTCAGCGAATACGTTGTGCGGCCATCGATCTCAGTGCGGGTCACGACACCCGCGCGGCCCAACGATTTCAACCGCTTGGACAGCAGCGCCGGTGACATCTTCGGCACCCCGCGGCGCAAATCATTGAAACGACAACTACCCAACAGCAATTCGCGCACGATCAGCAGCGTCCACCGCTCGTCGAGTACTTCCATGGCTTTGGCCAACGGGCAGAACTGGCCGTATGTCGACATGCATCCAGTAGACGCCGTCGACGGCGTGTTGACTAGTACAGATTCTGTACCGGGACCGCTTCAGATCCGACACTGGAAATGGTTCAGTCACGGCGCGACGATCGTCACATGACTACAACTGATATGACCACATCGGTTTGGGGCCTTGGCGATTACGGCGCCATCGCCAGCAACGTGGTGGCCCCGCTGGGGCCGGAACTGGTCTCAGCGATCGGGATTGGGCCAGGTGCCAAAGTGCTTGACGTGGCCGCCGGGACGGGCAACGCGGCCATCCCCGCCGCGGCTATCGGGGCTGACGTCATCGCCAGCGATCTGGTGCCGGGACTACTGGAACAGGGCAGAGCCCTGGCCACCGCGCGCGGGATCGACTTGGCCTGGCGGGAAGCGAATGCCGAAGCGCTCCCGTTCACCGACGCCGAGTTCGACGTGGTGCTGTCCTGTATCGGGGTGATGTTCGCACCACATCATCAGCAAGCGGCCGATGAGCTGGTCCGGGTCTGCCGACCCGGCGGCATGATCGGTGTGATCAGTTGGACGCCAGAGGGTTTCGTCGGTCAGATGTTCGCGACCATGAAGCCGTATCTGCCGGCACCGCCACCGGGGGTGTCGCCGCCACCGCTGTGGGGCAGCGCCGATCATATCACCGCCCTGCTGGGCGATCGGGTCACTGAACTGCGCACCGAGCGCCGCACATTGCCCGTCGACACGTTCGGCGACGGCGCAGCGTTCCGCGACTACTTCAAGGCCAATTACGGGCCGACGATCGCGGCCTACCGCGGGATCGCCGCCGAACCCGCGCGGGTGAGCGCCCTCGATACGGCATTGGCCGACCTCGGTGACCGGTATCTGGCGGGCACCACGGTGATGGGGTGGGAGTACCTGCTGGTCACCGCGCGCCGTCGTTAGCGGCGCAGCCGGTTGACCAGGTTCAGCGTCGATTCTGTGGCGGCGGCCAACCCGTCGTACCCCGGCTCGTCCAGCGGGCCGCAGACCCAGTCCCAGTGCGCGGCCACGGTCTGACCGGGGTACGGGCGCGGCGCCAGGGATATCCCGTCGCGGCACCAACGGACGCTTTCCTGTGTCGGTTCACTCAGGCCGAGCACACCACCGTCGAAGCACAATGGCTGCGAGGACATAACGACGCGCTCGTCACCGACGGAATCGACCACACCCCATCGGATCCGGCAGGACTGCAGGATCCGCAAGGGGTGACCAGCGTCGGTGTCGAGGAAGCGCACCCACGGGTACACCACGAACACGTGGAAGCTGTGGTGGGCCAACACATCCGCAGGGTCGTCGACAGCGTCAAGCAGTCCGGTGGGCTGGCCGGGCAGTGCGGTGCGTAACCGATCCACCAGGCGGTGACCGTCCACCTGTCCCAGCATCTCCCCGCCCACCCAGTAGGAGCGAACCACGTCAGGATCGAGTGGATCGTCGCGGCTGGTCGCCGTGGCGATCTCCTCCAGGTAGGGCCAAGCACCGTCAAAACCCTTGGCGTGCCGATCGATCGCTGCCGGGCCGGCGCCGTTGAGCAGCACCGAGGAGTCGGGCGGTCCGCAGTAGCCGAGCTCGTTGGGCGGAAATGCATACCTGGCGAACACCTCCCGTCCGGGAGGTGGCTTTTCGGTAGCAGAGCTCACGGCTGCTCCGGCCCGGTGGTCTCGTCAAATCCGGAACCCATCAGTTGCAGCCCGGCCATCGCCTCAGCGGCACCGGCCTGATCGGTTTTCTCCACGACAAACCCCATATGGATGATCACCCAGTCGCCGGGGGAGAACGTCTCCTCGGGCAACATGCCGATATTGACCTTGCGGTTCTCGCCGGCCACATCGACGAGGGCGAGCTGATCGCCGTAGCCCGCCAGCATGCCGATCACCTGACCAGGGATTCCCAGACACATCGGTCAGCTCTCCTGCAGCATCGACACCACGGATCCAACTGCGGCGACGGCTTCTGGGACGGCGGCGCTCACCGCGTCGCTCAAACCCATCCCGTCCTCGACGGTTTCGACTTCACAACCGATCACCACAGTGCGCGGTGCGACGCCGCCGAGGGCCCTCAGGCTGGCGAATACCGCACCGGGATCCATGCTGTGTGCATCGAAACCGGCTGTGGCTGGCGGTGTTTCATGGTCGGGCTCGAACACTCGCACCGTGCCGGGAGTGCCGCGGTTGGGGATGGCGTCGACCAGTATCAGCGCGTCCCAGCCGTCAAGCAGGTCATAGGCCAGGTGCATCCCGCGGATGCCGTAGTCGGTGATACGAACGCCTGCGTCGTCGGGGCGGCACGGCACATGCCTTAATACCTCGGGACCAAAACCGTCATCTCCGAGGAAAATGTTGCCGATACCGGCGACGAGAATGCGGGACAGCTACATACTCCGCATCTTGAGATAGCGGCGGATATCCGGGACCGAGCTCACCGCCACCACCGCGCCGCCGATAATGATGACGCCGACCGCAACCGTGGCCATCCAACCTATTGTTGCCATCTTGACTTCCCTTCACTGCTTGATTTCTCCAGGCTCACGTCCAGGGGCTCGAGCTCGTCTGGCGCGAAGTACAGGTACCGGCCATACCAATCGTGCAAATCAGCCGCCGGATCGTCATCGACGGTGACGCCGACCTGCTTTTCGCCGTCGACGGTCTCATGCACCGATGTGACGGTTGCGATCTTGTCCGCGAAAAAGATGTCTTGGGCATCAGCCCGCCGGGACGGGCGCAGTCGAACCTTGCTGCCACGCGCCACCCGTACGCCGCGGACCAGGACGCCGTCGATATCGGGCGCGACGGCGTTATCGGCCAGCGGATCCCACCAGTCGACTCCTTCTGGAATGTCGGGGATCAAACCGGCGTGGGGATCGCGGAGGACCCCGTGCAGCCGCTGCATCGCCTCCGGTGTCATCGCATCACAGCGATCGATGAGCTGGGCGGCCAACGGATCGGTGGCACGGGCCTGCGCCTTCTCCTCCTCGGTCATCGTCATCACCCGCAGGGTGAGGATCTCGTCGATCTCGGTCGAGTCATAGAGCGCACCCTCGCTCTGCTCGGCGATCTCGGGATGGTCATAGAGGATGATCGGCGAGACCAACAGCAGCGCATGGTCACCCGGCGGTCCCGCCAATACCGGGAAACAGCGGTGCTGGCGACACCGGGCCACCGCGGCGGCGGCCGAATCGGGTGGGTCGAGCAGTGACACCAGTTCGCAGTTGGCGGCGCTGACGATGAGGTGGGTGCCGATCATCGACGCGGCGATGACCGCCTCTTTGTCTCCGGCGAGCTCGTGCGGAACCGGGGTGGTATTGCGCATCACCGTGGTGATCCGCCACAGGCCGGTATCGCGTGCGATGGTGACCGTGAGTCGACCATGCACATCGCGGCGGGTGCGGATCAGCCGGCCGCCATCGACCTCTTCGACCGTGGTGGCCGCGGGTGCCGCGACCCGGAAGGTATACGACTGCTCGCCCTCGCTGATGCCGCTGATGTCGAGCGGGCCGAGGTCGACGGGGTCGAAGGTCAACTCCGTTTCCACCGCCTCGTCCCAGGTCAACCAGGATTGTCCGCCGCAGGTCAATTGCTCAACGGGGACGAAAGACCCTTCGGCGGTGCGTTTTTCGACGCCGCGGTGCTGCAGGTGCAGGAACCGGACCACCAGCGTGATCGAGGCCGGCCCGCGGTGGTCCCCGTCGACCACGAATTGCGCAGACAGCGAGTCGTCCTCACCGAAGGCGGTCTCGGCAGCACCCGGCGGGCCCAGCACCCCGAACTGCCAGCGGGACTGGTTCTTAGCCGAGGACGCCCGATAGGGGTAGAGGAGATAACCCTCATAGAGCACGGCGTCGGCGATCAAGCGGGCGCGGTCCCAACCGGCGATCATCGGAGTTCACCTGCCGAGACGTCCGTCAGCAACGACGTGACCGCCTCGTCGATATCGAGCAGGCCTCGTTCAGATTTGTACTGCGCCAACGCCGTCACGGTTTCGTGGCCGAGGCGCACCCAGCCGCTGTTGGGGTAGTGCTGCTCGACCAGGTCGTGCCAGACGCTCACCGGCATGTCGAACTGAGCTTCTTGGTCCCATGGCACCTGCGCCACGGCGAAGCCGCGGTCACCGCCGGTCAGGGGCGGGCCGAAAATGGTTCCACTGAACAGGAATTGCAGGGGAATGGTGCCGTCCCGCAGTGCGTGGAGATACTTCGACCCGGTGACCTCGAAGTCATAGGTGCATTCCAGCGGTAGGGCTACTTCGGTCGCGCCGGTGAAGCCCTGGACCATGGCCGCAGTGTGCTGCCACAGGAACGTGCGCTGGGTGGTGGCCCACCGAGAACGCGGACCGAACATATCGGCCAGGCCGGCTGCCTCGTCATCGCTATAGGGTCGCCGTAGTGGTTCGATCCGGATTTGACAGCGCAAGGCAATCGCATGCACGGGTGCAGTCCCGCCGGCCACCACCGCCACCCGGGCGGTCAGCACCGGGCTCACGGAATACGGCTCCGGCGTGATGTCCATGACAGCGAACCTCACGTCGGTCATGACGCCCATTCCCTGCTGACCTCCGTTGCGCGCGCGGCAATCTGGTCGAAGAAGTCATCGAGATAGGCGCGCACCTGCTGACCACCGTCGAACCCGTGCCAGAGCATCCGCAGTCGCCCGACGAACTCGTAGCAGGCATCGATTGGCACCAGATAGCACTCGGGGGCAACAGTGTCGTCGGCGTCGTCAGGCACTCGCACCAGTAGCGCTTCGACATCATCGGTGATCATCGATATCCGCTGATCGGCCTCGGTGACCCGGGTCCAGGCCTGGAGATCGAGTTCGGACTCGGTGGCTCCCGCGGGACCGGGATAGAACCCGACGGTTTTATCCAGGGCCGAATTCCGGAAGAAAAAGGCCAACCCGACAGGAATCTGCAGGGTTTCCCACTCCAGGCGACCGAGGGCAAGATCGGGGAAGGACAGGTATCGGGCCGGCACCGACCGGTATCGCAGGTGGGCATTGGTATCGGTGAAGAGCAGGTAGCAGCCGCGACAGACGCACATCAGGGCTCTGCCTTCGATATTCACGACATGTTGGTGTTCGTCGGCGATATCTTCTGAGCACATCTCGCAACGTTCGCCTACCGGCTGAGGCGCCTTACTGGCCCGAATGCGAGCCAACACGTCGTAGGCGCTCTCCATCAGAGCACCGCCGTCGCCGTCGACAGCACCGCCATCGACAGCACGCCGTCGCGAACCAGCAGGGGGATCGGCTCCAGATGCAGGTCGGGACCGGCATCATCGTCGATACCCGCGCCTGCGTGCTTGACGTCGAAATGAGCGTGGCAGCGAGGACACCGAAGTACCGGCCCAGCTGTGGGGGACAGATGACCCGCGCCCATTGGCCGGTGCAGCGCTGCGCCGGCCAACGAGGCGTCGCAGCTACCGCACCGGTCCTGATAGGCGAACAGCTCATCACCGATGCGGCACGCCAACACCGTCGTGCCGGCCACCATGAACCCGCCGACCTCGCCATTTTCCAAATCGGCGAGATCAGGTACCGAGTGCCACTGCACGCCGGCGTGGTTGTCCGCGTGGACGCGACTTAGCAGCGCCTCGGCCGGAATGAGCGTGGACACTGGGCTTGCCTCGGCCGCAAGGACTTCGATCGACGTGATTTCGGGTGCGGCGGTGCGGACAGCATCTTCGACCGTCAGCTCGAGCGTCACCGCCGACGACGGGCAACTCTTACAGCTGCCTGCGAACTTCAGCCGAACGGTGTCACCGATGACCTCGAGCAGCTCGACATCACCGCCGTGGGAGCCCAGGTAGGGCCGGACACTGTCGAGCGCATCGGACACCCGCCGGTGCACGTCATGTGGGTGCAGGCCGTGCACCAGCATCAGGCTGGCAACGAGATCGTCGGTGCTGAACTGTTCTACGAGAACCGGATCGCGCTCGGCCGCGATCTGTATGGCGCGTTCGAGTCCGGCACCGTAGAGGTCGACGACCTCACGGACCAACTGTTCGGCGCGCTCACGCGCTATCGCACCGCCCGTCGAGCTGGCATCCAGCAGCATCTGGATCCGATCGCCTGCGGTGCGCCAGTGGTCCGATCCGGGTGCTGCCATCCATCACTCCCCGGTCACGGACTGCGTCGGTGAGTGCAGCTTGTCGATCGACTTCCCGTCCCCGAGATACATGTGCACACCACAGGGCAGGCAGGGATCAAAACTGCGCACGGTGCGCATGATGTCGATGCCCTTGAAGTTCTCGCGATCGTTTTCCTCGAAGATTGGTTGGCCCTGCACCGCATCCTCGTACGGTCCTGGCGTGCCGTAGGTGTCGCGCGGGTTGGCATTCCACGGAGTCGGCGGATAGGGGTGGTAGTTCGCGATCTTGCCGTCCCTGATCACCATGTGGTGGCTCAGGACGCCGCGGACCGCCTCGGTAAATCCGCAGCCGATGGCCTCGTCGGGTACATCGAATTTCTCCCACGTCTTGGTGCGGCCGGCCCGTATTTCGACCAGTGCCTTCTCGGCGAAGTGCAGGGCTGCTGCGGCGGCGTAGGCCTGGAAGTAGGTGCGGGCGCGGTTGCGTTCGATGGTGTTGCTGCCGTGTTCGGGGATCTTCCACTCCAATTCGGCCGGTCCCTTCAGGATGGTCTTGGGCAGGTTGATCTTTACGCTGTGGCCGGTGGCCTGCACGTAGCCGATATCGACCAGGCCAGCCAGCGCGGTCGACCAGAGCCGGGCCAGCGGGCCACCGCCGGTATCAAGTGCCAGATGGTCTTTACCGTCGAACCAGCGCGGTGACATCACCCAGCTGTACTTATCGTCCATATCGCGCTTCTGCGGCCTGGGGTTGGTGTGTTGGTTCCAGGGATGCCTGCGGTCGACGGGATTACCCAGCGGATCGGTCTTGACGAACATTTCCTGATCGGTCCAGTCGTCGTAATAGGAACTGCCGAGCAGGATCCGGATGCCCAAGTTGATATCGACCAGGGAATGCGTGACCAGTTTGCCGTCGACCACCACCCCAGGGGTGACGAACATGGCGTTACCCCAGCGCTCCATATCCTTGTAGGCGAAGTTGCAGACGTCGGGATCTTGGAAGGAGCCCCAGCACCCGAGCAGGGTCCTACGCAAGCCCACCTTCTCGTACCCGGGGAGCGCTTCGTAGAAGAAGTCGAAGAGGTCGTCGTGCATCGGTACGACCTTCTTCATGAACTCGACATAGCGCATCAGCCGGGTCATGTAGTCGGTCATCAGCTGGATGGTGGCGACGGTGCCGACGCCCCCGGGGTAGAGCGTCGACGGGTGGACGTGCCGACCTTCCATGAGACAGAACATCTCTCGTGTCCAGCGGCTCACCTGCAGGGCTTCGCGATAGAACTCGCCGGTGAATGGGTTGAGCGAGCGCATGATGTCGGCGATCGTCCGATAGCCATGGGCCTCGGAATTCGGCGCGAGCGTGTTCTCGGCTTTGGCCAGCACACCGGGATTGGTCTCGGCCACCATCTTTTCGCAGTAGTCGACTCCGACCAAGTTCTCCTGAAAGATGTTGTGGTCGAACATGTACTCGGCTGCCTCGCCGAGGTTGACGATCCACTCGCCCAGGTTCGGCGGTTTGACGCCATAGGCCATGTTCTGTGCGTAACACGAGCAGGTGGCGTGGTTGTCGCCGCAGATCCCGCAGATGCGGCTGGTGATGAAGTGGGCGTCGCGCGGGTCCTTGCCCTTCATGAAGATCGAATAGCCGCGGAATATCGATGAGGTGCTGTGGCATTCGACGACCTCGCGGTTCTCGAAGTCGATTTTGGTGTAGATGCCGAGGCTGCCGACAATCCGGGTGATCGGATCCCACGCCATTTCGACCAGGGATCCTGGGTCTTTCTTCACCAGGGACGGTTCGGGAATGATCGTTGTCATCAGATTTCGCTCTCTAATGGACTACTGAAATACGTTCTGCCCAAGCCACTTACCAAGTTCGGCGGGCACCGGTGGTGAGTTCCCGGCCTTTGTGTCGCCATTTGGGTTCTTTGTCCACGGTCCGCCCGGTCACGTGCCGCAGATTGCGGATCACCGACCCGTACAGTCCAGATGCCGTCGTGGAGATCTTGCCGCCGGGCGGCTCATCCATGAAGGGCATGAACTTATCTGGGAATCCGGGCATCGTGCAGCCGATGCAGATGCCGCCGACATTGGGACAGCCGCCGATACCGTTGATCCAACCCCGTTTGGGCACATTGCATTTGACGACGGGGCCCCAACAACCGAGCTTGACGATGCACTTCGGCGAGCCGTACTCGGTGGCGAAATCGCCCTGCTCGTAGTAGCCGGCCCGGTCACACCCCTCGTGAACCGTGTTCCCGAACAGCCAGGTCGGGCGCAGAGCCTCGTCCAGCGGGATCATCGGCGCCTGACCGGTCGCCATGTAGAGCAGATATGTCAGCGTCTCTGCCATATTGTCCGGATGGGCCGGGCAGCCCGGCACACACACGATGGGTATGCCCGCCTTGCTTTTCCAATCCCAGCCGAGATAGTCCGGCACACCCATCGCGCCGGTCGGATTGCCTGCCATGGCGTGGATGCCGCCGTAGGTGGCGCAGGTGCCGACCGCGACGATCGCGGTGGCCTTGGGCGCCAACCGATCCAGCCACTCGCTGGTGGTCATCGGCTGTCCCGTCGCGGGGTCATTGCCGAACCCGCACCAATACCCTTCGTCGTGCAGTTGTTCGTTGGGTATCGATCCTTCGACGACCAGGACGAAGGGCTCTAGTTCGCCGCGGTCGGCCTTGAAGAACCATTCGAGGAAGTCATCGGCGCCGCCGGTGGGTCCGCATTCGAAATCGATCAGGGGCCAGTGCACGGCGATCTGCGGGAGGCCGGGGAGTGCGCCGAGCGCGATCTCCTCGATACTGGGCTGGGTGGCGGCGGTCAGTGAGACCGAATCGCCATCACAGCTGAGCCCCGCATTGATCCAGAGCACGTGAATCAATGTTTGTTCCGCTTTTACTGCTGCTTCGGTGAGCATGCTGAAGCCTTCCGGGACCGGGCTGGGGTCCCTACGGCGCAGGAGTCGCCCTTCGGCCCACTTGCGCGTCGCTAAGACCTAGAGTGGTCCAGGTCACACTTGCTTGTCAATGGCTTCTGGGTGAGATGTCAGAAGGTCTCATGGTCCTCACAGGAGTGAGCGCCGATGAGCCTCTGTAATTTACGGATACGAAAACTCTCACACTGCGGGAATGTCTGGCGCGCAAGCACTTTCAGCACTCGAAACAGGTGACCTCATCAGGTTCAGCACCCGGGCAACCGTCCGTCACGCACACTTGCCGGCTGGGATCGGGTGCGGTGTCATCGTGACGGCGGTGGCCCCTATCCGTCGGAGACCTCCAGGGATGTCACCAAGAACTCGTTGCCACGGGTGACCTCGACGTCTGCGCTTTCGCACGTCGGGCACAGCAGCGACCAGCGCGACGCGATCTCTCCTCGCTGCCCACACGACCGGCACATCACCTCTGCGGAGACGAGTTCCAGCTCGAGGTTGGCGCCGGGGAGCGATTCGTGTTCCCGGATCAGTGACCAGCAAAATTCCAGCGATTCGGGGACCACCTGGCGCAGGGCGCCGATCCGCACCCGCACGATATCGACGTGCCTTCCTTCGGCATGCGGGCGCACCACACCGGCGATCGCCTCGCAGAGTGATAGTTCGTGCACCGCCTCATGGTGCGCCCAAACGTGGCAAACCCGCCATAGTTTGGGGCTGGCCTGCAGTCACCGGTTCGCGTCGACAGCCCCCTTTCGATACCACCTGTGTCGTCGAACGCGAACTCGGCGAACAACTTCCGCGGATCCGTTAGCGGTGCGGTGGTTATTTCTTTCTGCCGGCCAGGGCGTCGGCGGGATGGGGTGCACCATCGCGATCCCGCACTACCCGGTAGGCGAGGTAGCCGACGATCAGTGTGCCTGCCACGAAGATCAGCGCGAAGTACTGCAGGAACCACGAGCCGCCTGCCGGGTCGTACACCTCGGCGCGCGGCCAACCGATGTTGATCACCAGCAAAGTGCCCATGACGACGGCGATCAGGTTGACCGGGATGCCCCATTTGCCGAGATCCATCACGGGCGGGCCGTAGGACAGGCTGGTTCCGCGTAGCCGATGGATCAAGGCGGGGACGGTAACCATCAGGTAGGCGATGTACACGATCACCACCGAGACGCTGGCGATCGCCAGGAACACACTGGACTGGCCGATATTGACCAGTAGCACCAGGATTGCCAGGGTGCTCACCGCGATACCGGTGATCACCGGAGTGCCGGTGCGTTTGTTCACTGTGGACAGCAATTTGCCGAACGGCAACCGGTTATCGCGGGCCATCGAGAACATCACCCGCGATGCCGAGGCCTGAATGGCCAGTGTCGCCGAGAACATCGCGACGGCCACCAGCGCCAGCAGTGTCTTGCCGAGCCAGGTGTCGAGCTGACTTTCGATGATCCAGGCCATCCCGCCGGTCGAGAGCTCATCGCCCAGGGTCGGAGCCGACATCAACGCTGCGAGGATCATCAGCCCGCCGCCGACGAACGACACCAGCAGAGCGTTGACGATCGCCTTGGGGGCGGTTCTCCGCGGATCGCGGGTCTCCTCGGAAAGTTCTGCGGCACTGTCGAAGCCGTACATCACATAGGCGGCCATCAACATCGACGCCAGGAAGGCGGGCAGATATCCGATACCGGCGCCGTGTTCACCGGAATTGGCCACCGCCGCTACCGGATTGCGCTGCGCGTTGACGAACATCGCACCGATGATCAGGAATACGCCGATGATCTCGATGGTCACTCCGGTGACGGTGATCCGGCCCATGAACTTCACACCTGCCGCGCTGATGATGGTGCACAGCACGATGGTGACGGAGCCGAGGATGATGCCGTTTTCTGCGCCGCTGATCGACAGCGGATCCATATCGTCACCGACGAGCTGGAAACCGCTCCAGATCGGGGGTAACACGGTCTGCATCGCGATGGCCAGCGCGGCGATCGACACGATGTAGCCGATCAGCATGAACCAACCGGCGAACCAGCCGACGGCGTCACCTGCGAGGCGCCGCGACCACTGGTAGATGGCGCCGGCGACGGGAAACTTGCCCGAGAGCTCGGCGAACACCAGGCAGACGCAGAACTGGCAGACGAAAACGATCGGCCATGTCCAGAAGAAGGCCGGGCCACCCAGGGAGAAGCCGAGTGGGAAGAACGCGAAAACCGTGGTCAGGATCGAGACGAAGGAAAACCCGGACGCAAAGGCGGCGTAGCCACCGATACCGCGGTGCAACTCCTGGGTGTAGCCGAGTTCGGACAGGGTGGACGCGTCTTCTACTGATGAGATCGTCGGATCGAAGCTGCTCATGGGGTGCTCCCGAGGTCAGGGTAATGAATAACTATCACTTGATAGAAATTAGAGAGGGTTTTTGTTGCGGAGGTTTCCGCAAGATCACAACTGTGTGACCGGACCAGGCAGGACCGTCGATGGGTGACAATCATCGGCATGTCGATCGCCGCGACCATCACCGATATTGATGCCGCCGGCGATGAAGCACAGCTGCGGGACGGTGTTGACCGGGCCCGCGACGCCATCAGGTCGGAGTTGGCGGCGCACACACCGGCCCTGGCTCTGGCCGCCGCCTGGTCGGAGGTGCTATTGCGCGGCGTCGGGGCGGGGGTCCGACTGGCCGGAGTGGACTCGACCCGCTGGACCTGGTTCGTCTCGGGCAGTGTCGCTCGCGGTGAAGCCGCGCCCGGCTCCGATGTGGAAACGCTGATCGCCCTCGACGACAGCGTCGATGAGAGGGAGAAGGCGGAGTTGATGGCCCGCGCCGCCGAGGTGCACGCGCTGCTGGAGCGGTGTGGTATTCGCGGCGACGCCAATGGTGTGCTGGCCAGTCGGCCCAGGTTTTGCCGGCGGCAGGCCAGCTGGTCCGACGGTATCGAGCGCTGGTCGGCCGACCCGCGCAACGACCGCGGTGTGGTGATGACCGGTCTGCTGACCGATTCCACCGGCCTGTTCGTCCGGCCTGACGCAGATGTGCTTCGGGCACAGGCGGTTTCCGCCGCCCGCGCCAGTTATCCCGCCCGCCAGGCCATGCTGCAGGATGCCACTGCGGTGCGCGCCAACATTCCGTCGCGGCTGCGGATGTTCGCCGGCCATACCGACAGCGTGGATCTCAAACTCGCGGCCATCGATCCGGTGGTGAAGATCGCCCGGTGGGCGGCACTGTCGGCGGGCTCCACCGCGCTGCCTACGTTGGACCGTCTTGACGCCGCGGCGAGCGCGAAAATCCTCGACCTGGATGACGTGTCAAGTCTGCGGGACTGTTTCGGTTGGCTGATCCGGTTCCGGTGGCGGAGCAGGGCCGGGGCGTGGCTGCGCGGTGAGCGGGTCAGCGATGTGGTGTCACTGGCCCAGACGGCGCCGCAGGAGCGAGCGGTCCTGCGCAGCGTCGCGCGTGAAGTCGCAGGCATCAGCCGCAAGCTGACGTACCTGGCCTCCACCTCGAGCTTCCGCTGAGCCCTGCGATGACCCCCGATCCCCGCGACGGCCTGCCGTCAGGTCAGCGCCACGCGATCGATCAGACCATCGCCGCCGAGCGGCTCGAAGGGTGGCGGCCCACCGAGGAGCACATCGCGGATCTGGCGCGCCTGGCGGCGGGAGAGCGCTCGTTTGCCGATTACCTGGCCTCCTACCGCGCCAGACACCCACCGGCGGTGCAGCCGCCGGTTGATTTCGGCCGCATCTTCCGGCGCGCGAAGCCCTACCTGATCCCTGGAACGACTCTGCTGCGCAACAACTTCGGTGCGGCGAGCCCGGAGATGCTGGCCGATCTGGAGTTTGTCGCCACCGCGGGGCGGATACTGGCCTGGCACCGACTCCTGGCCGAGGGGACCATCGGGGTCGAGGCGCTGGATCTGCGCCGGATTCACCAGCACGTGTTCGCCGATGTCTACTCGTGGGCCGGGCAGTACCGAGTGACCGAATTGCGGCGCGGGGACTCGGTTTTCGCCTCACAGTCCGGGGTTACCGAGGCGGCCCAGCGCGTTGAGGAGACGGCCCGCGAGCTGGCCGGCACCCAGTTCGACGAGGCTGGCCTGGCCTACGAACTGTCGCGGCTGTATGCCGACTACAACCAGATCCACCCGTTCCGCGAGGGCAACGGCCGCACCGGGACGCTACTGCTGCACACGGTGGCGGTGTTATGTGGCCACCGACTCGACCTGTCGGGTTTCAGCCGCCACGACTGGTATGCGGCATCACGAGACAGCACACCGTTTCGCCGCGACGGACAGGCCAACCACCGACCGTTCCTGCCGCTGCTGATCCGCGCGATTGGTTAGGCCGCGACGTTGCGCACGTGGCTGCGGGCGTGTGCGATCGCATCATCGATGGAGTCGATCAGGTGATTCTCGTGCCGTAGCGACTCGATGGCGCCGACGTTGGTCAGCAACGTGAGATGTTGCGGCTGAACACCTTTGATGATCACCGTGATGCCCCGCGCCTCAAGTTCTTCGGCGATCGTACCCAGCGTGTGCGCACCGGTGGCGTCGAGCATGCCCAGCGAAGACATCCGGATGATGACCACCGATACGTGGGGATGGTCGGGATCGGTGATGGCGCTTGATATCCGTTCTGCCGCCCCGAAGAACATCGCGCCGTCCAGTCGCAGGAGGGCAATCCGTTCGTCCCCGGGCTGCCTGGGCCCGGGCAATTCCTCACGAGTGACGCTGCTGCGGCGCGCGACTGTGCGCAATGCGAAGAATGCCGCAACGACGATCCCGATCTCGACGGCCTCGATCAGGTCGAAACACACGGTGACGAAGGCGGTGACGACGAAAATCAATGCGTCTGAGCGGGTGGAGCGCAGGAGTCTGACCACGGTTCTGACCGAGATCATTCGTAGTGATGTCACCATCAGGACGGCAGCCAGGGCGGCCAGTGGGATCGCCGACACTGGGCCGGTCGCGAAGTACACCACCAGCAGAAGCAGTACCGAATGGACGATCGCCGACACCCGCGTGCGCGCTCCGGATCGGACATTGACTGCGGTGCGCGCGATGGCGCCCGTCGCAGGCATCCCGCCGAAGAGCCCGGATGCCACCGAGGCCAGTCCTTGGCCGACCAACTCGCGATCGGGATCGTAGGGTCCGGTCGGTGACATGGTCGCGGCCACGCGTGCCGATAGCAACGACTCGATCGCAGCGAGGGCGGCAATCGCGAGTGCGGCACCCAGCAACGCCTGCAGGGCTGAAAGATCGGCGTGCGGTAGCACGGGCATCGGAAGGTGTGAAGGAAGCACACCGATCCGCGCGACGGGTAGTCCGACCGCGGCCACCAGGACCGTCGCGGCGAGCACGGCGGTCAAGGACGCCGGGATCGCGCGGTGCAGGCGGGGGAGGCCGATCATCAGGGCCGTCGCGAACGCGACCACAGCCACGGCGTCGCGCGCATTCGTCAGGTTGGCGTGCCGGATGACGTCCCAGGCGGCCACCAATGGGCGTTCCCCGGCGGGTGAGCTACTGCCCAGGGCGGAGGGCACCTGCTGGAGAAAAATGATGGTGGCGATGCCCAGCGTGAAGCCCTCGATCACCGGCCATGGGATGAACGTCACCGCGCGACCCAGGCCGGTAACACCTGCTGCCAGCACGATGAGACCAGCGAGCAGGGTCACCATGGCGATGCTCCCGAGCCCGTACTGCATGACGATCGGCGCGAGAACCACTGCCATCGCCCCTGTCGGCCCAGACACCTGAACGTTCGATCCGCCGAATACCGCCGCTACCAGACCCGCGACCACGGCGGTGATCAGGCCGGCAGCCGCACCGACTCCGGAGCTGATGCCGAATGCCAGGGCCAGCGGGAGAGCGACCACACCAACGGTGATTCCGGCCAGAATGTCGCGACGCCACGACCGCGGGAGTTCGGCGTAGTCGGCCCGGCGTGGCCACAGCCCGTGGAGTCGGCGGCCTGCGTCCTTGATCATTTCGAGATGCCCAGCGGCGGTAGAGAATCCAACGCCTCGAGTTGATCCCGGCTGGCGGTCAAGGTGTCGGCGAGGAACGTGCGAGCTATCAGCAGGAGCTCCGAGATCTTTGGATGGGCCAGCGCGTAATACACGGCGTTACCCACCCGGCGACTGCTGACCACCCGATGCCGTTTGAGGACTGCAAGGTGCTGGGACAGCAACGTTGGCTCGATATCGGTGCCGGCCAGGATGTCACTGACCGGGGTGGGTTTTCCACTGGCCGACAGGATCTCCAGGGTCCTGATCCGCGCTGGATGCGCCAGCGCCTTGAACAGGTTCGCCTTGATTTCGTAGAGCGGTTGATCAGCCTCGTTGGGAACGCCGTGCGGCACGCGGATCACCTTTACGGATTATGGATTGAATAAAACCTCAATCCATTCTAGCGGGCGCCAGAAGGTAGTTGCCTCCATCGCGTGTTGAGGACTACAGTCGCCGACGTGCTTCATGAACTCGTAGTAGCCAGCACCCACAACGGGGTCTGATCCAGACCGACCCCCCGTTGTGGGTCGGACGCTATTACCTGTCGGTCACTTCCTCTAAAGATCTGAGAAGACCGGCACATGACACTTCACCTCGACACCGCCCCTGCAATCTCCGAGTCGTCTTTCTGCGACCGTTTCGATGGCCCGCTGCCGCGGGGCATCCGAGAGGAGGCGAGCCAGATGAGCTGGGAATCTGTCATCACCACGTACGCACACACCGCCGGGCCACTGCGCCTTGGCCGCTGGGAGTGCACCGATCCCGAGCGCTCGGCCAGCAGACTGGGTCTGCAGGCGCGTCATTATCAAGCCACCATCGCCATCGGCGAGAGGATCACCACGTCGACCGCGGCGGCTGCCGGCCCCGTCGCCGCGCTGACGGAAATGCTCTATGACCGCGGTATCGCCGTCGAAATGCTGCGGTTCCACCAATTGCGTTCTGGTGAGCACACCGCGACGTTCATCTGCGGCAGCGACGGAGTGCACGCCGAATGGGCGATGGGGTGGTCGCGGGATTCCACGCAGTCCGCCCTACGCGCGGTCATCGCCTGCGCGAACCGCCTGACCGCACCCAGCTCTGCCGCCTGATCACCGCGGCGGGCCGACGATGACCTGACCGTATTTCTCGGCGCCCTCGGCCATCCGCTGCGGCGAAATCTCGAAGCCATCGGGCCGAGGGGTGGCGCGGTCGCGGCCGGAGTAGCGGAACATGCCTTCGATCCCGGCTGGTGTATTGATCATCAGCAGATCGGCGGTGGCCGAGGTGATGCGATAGGCATGCGGAATGTTCTTGGGCAGAAAGACAATTCCGCCTTCGGCCAGTTCCATTTCCTGATCGCCGTACCACACCAGGGCCGTGCCCTTGATCAACATGAAGACCTCGTCTTCACGCGTGTGCATGTGATACGGCGGCGCCTCACCCCTGCTGACATCGAAGCGACCGACCATCAACTGACCGTCGGTGGCCGCCCCGTCGAGCAGCATCGCCAGGGTGCCACCGTCGAGCCATTCAAGCTTCTGCTGCTGATCGGGTTGTGCCAGGTAGGCCATGCTCACGAGCGACTCTCCTCTGACCGGAATGATTCGTCCGCTTAGCCTACCTGGGCACGGCGAACCGCGTGCGACTCTGGCCCGAGGCGAAGGGCGCTACGGCGCGACGATCGATCAACGGCGCAGACTGGTCAGCAGGGGACCGTTCAGTACAGCGGGCGCAACACGATCGGCATCCCGTCGACCGGCACCGGCATCCCGCCGTAGTCGTAATGCGGCTGATAGCCCGGATGGGTCAGCTCGAGGCGGTACTTACGCAGCAACCGGTGCATGACGGTCTTGATTTCCAGCTGGCCGAACACCATGCCGATGCACTTGTGTGCGCCGCCGCCGAACGGAGCGAAGGCGTAGCGATGCTGCTTGTGCTCGCTGCGGGGTTCGGCGAAGCGGGATGGGTCGAACTTGTCCGGGTCGGTCCACAGCTCCGAGAGGCGGTGATTGATCGACGGCCAGGTCAGCACGTTCGTGCCGGCCGGAATGTGGTAGCCCAACAGTTCGGTGTCGCGGATGGCCTGTCGGAAATTGAACGGCAACGGTGTCACCATTCGCAGCGACTCGTTGATCACCAGATCGTAGGTTTCGAGCTTGTCGAGCGCCTCGATATCCAGTGGGCCGTCACCGATCCGGGCTGATTCGTCGCGGCAGCGGTCCTGCCATTCCGGGTTGGCCGCCAGGTGATAGGCCATTGTGGTCAGCGTCGACGTCGAGGTGTCGTGTGCCGCCATCATCAGGAAGATCATGTGGCTCACGATGTCCTCATCGGTGAACCGCTGGCCATCCTCATCCTGGGCGTGACACAGCACGCTGAACATATCGGTGTCATGTGACGCGCGTTTTTCAGCGATTCGCGAGTTGAAGTAATTCTCCAGCGTCTCGCGGGCTTTGATCCCGCGCCACCAGCTCAACGGCGGAACGGGTTTGCGCACAATGGCATTGCCGGCCCTGGTGGTGGTGGTGAAGGCGCGGTTGACGGTGGTGACGAGCTCGCGGTCGGTGCCGGCCTCATGGCCCATGAACACCACCGAGGCGATATCGAGGGTCAGCTCCTTGACCGCGGGATAGAACAGGAAGCGCTTGTCGTTGGCCACCCAGTCATTGGCCAGGACCTTGCTGGCGACAGCGTCGATATGAGCGACGTAGCCGGACAACCGGGTGCGGGTGAAGGCCTCCTGCATGATCCGGCGATGGAACATGTGGTCCTCGAAATCCCGAAGCATCAGGCCGCCCTCGAAGAACGGTCCGATCACCGGATCCCAGGCGCGCTGCGAGAAGTCCTTGTTGCGGTTGGAGAAGACCGCCTGCGTGGCGTCGGGGCCCAACGCGAGCACCGCGGGCAGGACGGGGGAGTGCACGTAATGCAGCGGTCCGTATTTGCGGTAGGTGTGCAGGATGAAATCTGGCCCGCCCCGGAACATTTCGATCATGTGGCCGAGCACGGGCAAGCCGGCATCGCCGGTGATGGTCTTGAGATCGCTGCCCGCGGGGGCCGCTTCCAAAGGGAACTGATCCCACTCTTTGCGCAGCAGCCGCTGCTCGATCGCGCCCATTCCCGGGATGGTGACCGGGGTGGGGGTGAGCCGGCGCCTGGCTTGGTCGAGCAGATACCGCGGTGTGCTGATAGTCGCCATCAACTACTCCTCTAAGAGAATGGGGTTTATTCGGGCCGATCAGACGGGCACGTCACAGCGATTTGGTCAGTAAAGGGGCCGCAGGACGATTGGCATACCGTCCATCGGAACCGGCATACCGCCGTAGTCCCAGGTTGCCTTGTATCCGGGGCTGGGTAACTCGAGCCGGTAACGGCGGAGTAGTCGGTGCAGGATCGTCTTGACTTCCAACTGGCCGAAGACCATGCCGATGCACTTGTGCGCACCACCGCCGAACGGGGTGAACGCATACCGGTGCCTCTTGTGCTCATTGCGCGGCTCGGCGAATCGGTCCGGGTCGAACTTCTCCGGGTCGGTCCAGATCTCCGGGAGCCGATGGTTGAGTCCCGGGTAGGCAATCACATTGGTGCCCTTGGGGATATAGAAACCCAGCAGATCGGTATCGCGCACCGCCCGCCGCATCGCCCACTGGACGGGCGTAGTCATCCGGATCGACTCGTTCATCACCAGATCCAGCGATTCCAGCTTCTCCAGCGCTTCGATGCTCAACGGGCCGTCACCGAGTCGGTCGGACTCGTCGCGGCAGCGGTCCTGCCACTCCGGATTCGCTGCGAGGTGATAGATCATCGTCGTCGCAGTGGAGGTCGAGGTGTCATGTGCGGCCATCATCAGGAAGATCATGTGGTTGACGATGTCGGTGTCGGTGAATTTGTTGCCGTCGTCGTCCTCGGTTTCGCACAGCACCGACAACAGATCGGAGCCACCGGGCTTGCGTCGTTGCTCGGCAACGCGGGCCTGGAAATAGTTCTCCAGCAGCGTGCGGGCCTTGAGCCCGCGCCACCAGGTGAACGGCGGAATGCCGGTGCGGATGACGGCGTTTCCCGCGCGGGTGGTCGTGGTGAACGCCTTGTTCACCTTGGTCACCAGCTCGTGGTCGGTGCCCGGCTCGTGACCCATGAACACCACCGAGGCGATATCGAGAGTCAGTTCCTTCATCGCCGGATACAGCAGGAAGCGCGCGTCGTTGGTGACCCAGTCCGATGCGATGACCTTCGACACGACATCGTCGACCGTCTGGGCGTAGCCGACCAGACGGGTGCGCACGAATGCCTCCTGCATGATCCGGCGGTGGAACATGTGCTCTTCGAAGTCGAGCAGCATCAGGCCACGGGTGAAGAATGGCCCGATGGCGGGCACCCAGCCTTGCTGCGAGTAGTCCTTGTTGCGGTTGCTGTAGATGGCCTGGATGGCGTCAGGGCCGAGCGCGGTCACTGCAGGCAGGGCAGGCGAATCCGCAAACGACACCGGGCCGTTCTTGTTGTAGAGGTGCAGCAGGTAGTCGGGCCCGCCGCGGAAGAACTCGATCATGTGGCCGATGATCGGCAGCCCTGCATCGCCCAGCACGGGTTTCAGGTCGCTTCCTGCCGGGGGCTGCGCCAACGCCGTCTGTGGGAAGTCGGTTACCAGCAGCTTCTTTTCCAGGGCAGCCAAGCCGGGAAAATTGTTGATCGACGGGGTCAACCGCCGTTTGGCTTGGTCGAGGAGGTAGTCGGGGGTGCTGATGGTGGCCATCGACGCTCCTAGCGGACTGAACACATGGTGGGCTGTGGCGTACGCCACTGAGCAATATCCTCACGTCCAAAGTTGACGCCTGTCAAGTTTCGTTCCTGTGTCGGCGTGGTGCAAAGTGGTCAGGTGAGCGTTAATGCGCAGTCCGATGATGCCGAACCGGCGCCCCGGCGCCGTGGCGACAAGCAGCGGCACGCCATTCTGACTGCGGTTCGCGAGTTGCTCCAGGAGACGCCGTTCGCCGAGCTTTCCGTCAGCACCATCAGTGATCGCGCCGGTGTCGCACGCTCGGGCTTCTATTTTTACTTCGACTCGAAATATTCCGTGCTGGCCCACATCCTCGGCGAGGTGCACCAGGAACTCGAAGAGCTGACGCACTACTTCGCGCCACGGGGCGACGGCGAGTCGCCGCCGGAATTCGCCAAGCGGATGGTCGGCAGCGCAGCGCTGGTCTATGCCCACAACGACCCGGTGATGTCGGCGTGCAACGACGCCCGCAATACCGATGTCGAGATTCGCGCGCTGCTCGATCATCAGATGACGATGGTCATCGATCAGATCATCACCATTGTCGAAGCCGAGCGGGCCGCAGGCACCGCGCTCCCGATCAGTGATGACATCCCCGCGCTGGTCCGCACCCTGGTTGTGACGACGGCGCTGGTGCTCTCCGGTGACTCCACCTTCCTGGGTCCCGATGGCGATATCGGCCGTGCGGTGCGCGTGCTGGAGGCGCTGTGGCTCAACGGGTTGTGGGGCGGACCGAGCAGCTGACCGGTTACGCCGGTACCGCCGGTATCGTCAACGCCATGGCGGAGACCTTCGCGGGCAAACGGTGTTTCCT
The DNA here is from genome assembly GCF_965229105.1 of Mycobacterium sp. GTDB lineage: Bacteria > Actinomycetota > Actinomycetes > Mycobacteriales > Mycobacteriaceae > Mycobacterium. The sequence continues at coordinate 5,071,452 of NZ_OZ245858.1, read as the reverse complement.
GACCGGCGCGGCCAGCGGTATCGGTCGCGCGACGGCCCTGCGGCTGGCCCAGGAGGGCGCCGAGCTTTATTTGACCGACCGCGACGCCGCCGGGCTTGAAGCGACCGTCGCCGACGTCAGGGCATTAGGGGCCCAGGTGCCCGCGTACCGGGCGCTCGATATCTCCGATTACGACGCCGTCCTGGCGTTCGCCACCGATGTCCATGCCGAACATCCGGCGATGGATGTGGTGATGAATATTGCTGGTGTCTCGGCGTGGGGGACCGTGGACCGGCTCACCCACGGGCACTGGCGATCGATGATCGACATCAACTTGATGGGCCCGATCCACGTCATCGAGACGTTCCTGCCCCCGATGATTGCCGCCCGGCGCGGTGGACACCTGGTGAATGTGTCCTCGGCGGCCGGACTGGTGGCCCTGCCCTGGCACGCCGCCTACAGCGCAAGCAAATACGGCCTGCGAGGGTTATCCGAGGTGCTGCGCTTCGATCTGGCCAAACACCGGATCGGGGTATCGGTGGTGGTGCCCGGCGCGGTGCAAACCCCCTTGGTGAAGACGGTCGAGATCGCCGGAGTGGATCGCGATCACCCGAAGGTTGCGCCGTGGATCGACCGGTTCAGCGGGCACGCCGTGTCGGCCGAACACGTGGCGAACAGGATGCTGGTGGGGGTGCAGAAGAACCGCTACCTGATCTACACGTCGCCGGATATCCGCGCGCTGTACCTGTTCAAACGCGCCGCCTGGTGGCCGTACAGCGTGGCGATGCGCCGGGTGAACGTGTTGTTCGCCCGGGTGATGCGACCGGCGACCGGCCCTGTCAGCGCGCACCCCAGTCCCACGCCGGAGTCGTGAGCAGACCCTGCCCGACGATCTTGGTCTCACCACAGTCCTTGTAGATCTCCAGGCGCCCGGTTTCGTCTTCGTCGGTGAGGTCCAACGCGTCCAGCAGCACCCGGGAATGGGTGACCACGACCAGTTGCGTCACGCCTGCGGTGGCCTGGATCAGCCGGGCCAACGGGCCGACGAGGTCGGGGTGCAGTGATGTCTCCGGCTCGTTGAGCACCATCAGGGAAGGCGGCCGGGGGCTCAGCAACGCCGCCGCCCACAACAGGAAACGCAGTGTGCCGTCGGATAATTCGGCTGCGCGCAGCGGCCGCAACATACCGGCCTGCTGCAGTTGGACATCGAATAGCCCGTCGTTGATCGCCACCGAAACCTGCGCCCCGTCGAAGGCATCGGCGACAGCGCGGTGCAGATCGTCAAAACCGGCCTCGATGATCGTCTGGATCGCGGCCGCCAGATCACTACCGTCGTCGGCGAGCACCGCGGTGCGGGTACCCACCTGCGGGCGCCGGGATGCGGCGGCCGCGTCGACCCGGAAGCCATCGTAGAAACGCCACTCGCGCAACCGGTCTCGGACCGCGGCCAGCTCGGGCAGCTCGCCGGGGTGGGAAAATTCAACGAGCACGCTGCGGTAGGTCGGCAACCCCCTGGTCAGTTCGACGAAACCGTGCCCCGATTCGGCGCGAGTCTGGGCATGAGGACCTGCCCGCTGCACCAGCGTCGAACTCGGGCGCAGCAGCGGGCCTGCGAAGACCGCCTCCCGTTTGATCTCAGGGTCACGGGCGAACTCCGAGCGGATACCGGCCATCTGAGGCAGGCCGAGATCTACCAGGTAGCCGAAATCATCAGCGGCGTAACCCATTTGAAGTGACACCGGGCCGCGACGGGTGGTGCCTTCGGTCTTGCCGGTGCGGCGGGCACCTTTGAGGCTTTCCGGGCCGGCCCATAGTGCTGACTGCAAGCCACCCTCACGGGCCAGAGAACCGATGGCCTCGCCGCGACCGCAGTCGGCGAGGAGGCGCAGCGCCCGATACAACGACGACTTACCGGTGCCGTTGGCGCCGGTGATCACCGTGAGTTGACGCAGCGGAAGCACGATATCGCGCAGAGATCGGTACCCGTGCACCGCTACCGTCGAGAGCATGCCCCGACGGTAGCGGCTCGCTGTGACAACTTTTCGTCGAACTACTTGGCGTTGCGGTCGATCCCGAGCGCATCCGTCATGGTGAAGAACAGGTCGGTCTGGTCGGTCAGCCCGGCGACATTACCCGCCCGTGGACCGTAGGCGGCGAGGCGCACCTGGGTTCCGGTATGGGTCTCGTCCTCGACGCCGACATCGGCTGAGGTGCCGTAGCTGACCACCATCGGGGCGTCATCGGCCGTGGTCAGCACCCGAGTCAGGCCGGGGTACATGATGTCGCGGACCTTGTCGATGGGTTGCTTGGAATCCTCGGCGAGGCCGGCCAGATCCTCTTCGGAGTACTCCTCGACGATCTGGCTGGTGTGGCCGTGGTCAGCGGTCACGATGACCAGCGTGTTGCCGTCTTTGCGGGCGAAGTCCAGTGCTTTTTGGACGGCGCCGTCGAGGTCGACGGTCTCGCCGATCTGACCGCAGGGATCCGCCGCGTGGTCCCGCTTATCGATCGATGCTCCCTCGACCTGCAGGAAGAAGCCCTTGTCCTTACCGGCTGGGTTGGTGGACAACACGTCGATGGCCTTCTGCGTCATATCGGCCAGCAGGGGCACATCGGCGGTGTGCTTGGGATTGGCATTGCACTTGGCCGCCGGCTGCAGGTAGCCCTGCCGCACGGCCGCTTCGCCCGTCCGGCTCACCGGCATGTTGCCGTCGGCGAACAGCCCGAGCACCGGGGCATCCTTATCGGCCTTGGAGACATTCGCCAATTCGCTTGCGGTGCGGACGATCTGGAAGCCGCGTTCCTTGGCTTGCACCTCAAGGGTCTTACCCTTGTAGTCACCGCCGGTCGCGGTCTGGTTGAAGGTCTCAAATCCGCCGCCCAGGGTGATATCCGGTCGGGCGGCGAGCAGCTGCTCGGTGACCGATCCCGGGCCGCCCTTTTCGAGCGTCTCGTCCTGGCAGTCCTTGGCCATCTCCTCGGGGCCGTAGCAGTCCCGCTCGGTGATATGCGCATAGAGCGCTGCCGGGGTGGCGTCCTGGATGTCGGCGGTGGTGACATCGCCGGTGGCGAAGCCCTGCGCCTTGGCGAGTTCAAGGATGGTCGCGTGCTTGGCGTTGGTGATATCGATACCGAGTGCGCCGTTGTAGGTCTTGGTGCCGGTGGTCCAACCGGTGGCGCTGGCGGCGGAGTCGGTGACGTAGTTGGGCTTACCGTCTTTTTTCAGCGCGTAGGTGGTGTACTGCCCGGTGAGGGGGAGCGCGTCCAGGCCGTCAAAGAAGCCGCCGGCACCTTTTTCGTAGTTGCGTGCGATGGTGATCTCCGAATCGCCCATCCCGTCACCGATCAGCAGAATGATATTGCGCGCCTTGCCGTCGGAGATGTTGGTGCGCAACGCCTCTGACTGGTCGCCGGTGAGTCGCCTGGCGCCGCCGTTGGCCGCGATATCCCCGGTGGCCGCGCGGGTTACGGTATCGCCGATAGAACTCTTCTTCTCATCGCTTCCGCAGGCCGCGAGCGGCAGGACTGCGACCGCCCCGATGAGTGCTGCCGCCTTGACGTATCTGCTGACTGCCACCTGAGCTCCTCTTTCGCTGTGTATCGCCTGGGCGATTGAACGTGATCACGGTGAACAGAGGTTGACGCTTCGGCTACTGGGGCATGGCCAGTTCCAGCCGCACGCCCAGAAGGCGCACGGGGCGGTCCAGGTCGAACAGATCGAGCACGGCCAGGGCCGCAGCGGTGATCACCTCGGGGTCGGTGCCGGGTTGCGCGAGTTTGCGAATCTTGGTCCTGGTGTAGAAGGTGCTGGTCCGCACCGTGACCGCGACGCGGGTGACGATGCGGTCCTGCTCGACCACGTCGCGCAGTGCCTGGATCGCCAATTCGCTTACCGCGGTATCCATTTCGGAACGATCCATGAGGTCGGTCGGGAAGGTGATCACGTGGCTGCGGGACCGCGGCACCCACGGCTCGGCGCTGACGGAGGATTCGCCGCCACCCTTGGCGAGCAGTAGGAGCCACAGTCCGGTACGCGGGCCGAAGGCGGCGGTGAGCGTCTCGGCATCGGTGAAGGCGAGTTCGCGTACCGTCGTGATGTCCATCGTGGCAAGCTTTTTCATGGTCTTGGGGCCAATTCCCCAGAGCGCATCGACGCTGCGCGCACCCATGGTGTCCATCCAGTTGGCATCGGTGAGCCTGAAGATGCCTGCCGGTTTGGCGAAGCCGGTCGCGACCTTGGCGCGTTGTTTGTTATCGCTGATGCCGACCGAACAGGACAGCCCCGTCTCCGCTGAGATCACGGTCCGGATCCGTTCGGCCACCGCGACCGGATCCTCGGTGCGAACGCCGAGATAGGCCTCGTCCCAGCCCCATACCTCCAGCGGGTAGCCGAGATCGCGCAGTAACCCCATCACCTCTGCCGAGGCGGCGTCGTAGGCGTCGGAGTCTGAGGGCAGGAAGGTCGCCTCGGGGCAGCGCCGGGCCGCGGCACGCAACGGCATGCCTGCGTGCACACCCACCGCGCGGGCCTCGTAGGACGCGCAGGTCACCACCTTGCGCGGTTCGTGTGGGTCCCCGTTCCCGCCGACGATGACCGGCAGCCCGACCAGCTCGGGGCGACGACGTAATTCGACCGATGCCAAGAACTGGTCCAGATCGATATGCAGAATCCAGTCCGCGGCGCCGTCATGGTCTACCGGCCGCACAGTTTGCGCGCGAGGCTCTCCCATGCTTCTCCGAGTTGGTCGAGGGTCATGCCACGGTCGGTGAGCTGATGTTCGATGTAGTCGGGGTCGAGCAGAGCCAGCAGGGCGTCGGTCTGCGCATCGAGGTTGCCGGTGGTGCCCGCGTCTTCCAAGAGCACATAGACGTGGCGGCGCAGCACCATCGCGGGTGCGCCGTAGCGGCTCTGTGGATCGCGATTGGCTTCGGAGAGCAGTTCGCGGTGCGTATGCGAGAAGCACTGGCGCTGGCGGCCGAACGCAATGAGCCGTTCCAGGGGCTCCGCGGCCGGGCCCAGCGGCGGTGGCCCGAACAGGAACGCCTGCTGATTGGCTCGTTCGTCCTCGTCGAGCAGGACCAGCATCAGCCCGGCCCGATTTCCGAAGCGGCGGAAGACCGTGCCCTTGCCGACTCCGGCGGCACTGGCGATCTCGTCCATCGTCACCGCTTCGGCGCCGCGTTCGGCGATGAGGCGACGGGCGGCGTCCAGCAGCAGCACGCGGTTGCGGGCGGCGTCACCGCGCTCCTGCGGAACCGCAGGAAACACCGGGAGTTGCCCGGGCTGGCCGACGACGCTCATCTGTGCACTTTAACGCAGCCGGAATTAATCGGACTACAGTCCGGTTAGATAGAGTGAAGTGCACGTGCACACGTAATGGGAGGAAGGGTCCCGATGTCAGAGATCAAAGTGTTGGCGCTAGTAGGAAGCCTGCGGGCAGGTTCAGTGAATCGCCAGCTGGCCGAGCTCGCGGCCGATAACGCGCCCGACGGGGTGACGGTGACCGTGTATGACGGGTTGGGCGATCTGCCCTTCTATAACGAAGATCTGGACACCGCCGACGCACCGGCCGCGGTTGTGGCGGTGCGGGACGCAGCCGCCGGTGCTGACGCGCTCCTGGTGTTCACGCCCGAATACAACGCGAGCATCCCTGGCGTGCTGAAAAATGCCATCGATTGGTTGTCCCGCCCGTACGGCGCTGGCGCACTCATCGGGAAGCCGCTGGCGGTCGTCGGGTCCTCGGTCGGTCAGTACGGCGGGGTGTGGGCCCACGACGAGACGCGCAAATCCTTCGGTGTGGCGGGATCGCAGGTGGTGGAGTCGATCAAACTGTCCCTTCCGGGTCAGGCGCTGGACGGTAAGCACCCCCGGGAGAACGCCGAGGTGGTCGCCAGCCTGCGTGAGGTGGTCGCTGAACTGGCGGCCGTCGTCGACAACGCAGTGGCCGAGCCGGTGGCCTGAGCCTGCACTGTCTTAGCTGGCCGCCGATGGGTCCGACCGGACCTGTCGGCGGCTTTGCTGTCGAGGGGGTACTGCGAGCGGGTCCGCTGTGTTGTCGGTGCCTGGGGGCAGACTTGAGCTCGTGAGCATCCTGATCGGCGCGTTGTGAGATGCGACACGCCGCGCGAAACGCCCGTCCCAGGGCTTACGACCTGGGAATTCCATCAATGTCGTTCAGAACATGTTGTATGTCTTCTGATTGTCGGCCACTAGGTGTAGTGTCTGGTGCACCGACAGACCCCAAGCTTCACAGGTCAGCCGGACCGCGAAATCCGACCCGATATCTCGAAGTCAGGTCGGTCGACGAGGCTCCGGACGCAGGAATTTCGGGGGGCCGCGGTCTGCTGAATAGCAGTGAGTGCAAGCCGTTTTTCGCGTCCGTGTCAGTTGCTGAACATTGTTGAGGGGAACAGTACCGAATGAGCATCACCGTCTACACCAAGCCCGCATGTGTCCAGTGCAACGCCACGTACAAGGCGTTGGACAAGCAGGGCATCGAGTACGACATCGTCGATATCACCATGGATCCTGAGGCCCGCGATTACGTGATGGCTCTCGGTTATCTGCAGGCGCCCGTCGTGGTGGCGGGTAATGACCACTGGTCGGGCTTCCGGCCGGACCGCATCAAGAGCCTTGCCGGCGCCGCGCTGACCGCCTAGTCACCACAGCGCCGGGCGGGGCGGAAGGCTTCGGGTAGATCACGATGAGCAATCTCGTCTACTTCTCCAGCGTTTCGGAGAACACCCACCGCTTCGTCGCAAAGTTGGAGATCCCCGCTATCCGCATTCCGCTGCGCGAGCGCATCGAGGTAGATGCGCCCTACGTCCTGGTGTTGCCCACCTACGGCGGGGGGCACGCGAACGGACCCGATCTTGATGCTGGGGGATACGTCCCCAAACAGGTGATCGCCTTTCTCAACAATGAACACAACCGCTCGCTGCTGCGCGGCGTCATCGCCGCGGGCAACAGCAATTTCGGCGCCGAATTCGGCTATGCGGGTGACGTCGTCTCCCGTAAGTGCGGCGTTCCCTACCTTTATCGATTCGAATTGATGGGCACCACGGACGACGTCATCGCCGTCCGTACGGGCCTCACCGACTTCTGGAAGGACCAGACGTGTCCCCAACCGTCACTGCAGAGCCTGTAACCACCGGAGTCCACGCGTTGCCAGGGGAAACGGATTACCACGCCCTCAACGCGATGCTCAATCTGTATGACGCGGACGGCAAGATCCAGTTCGATAAGGACCGGGAAGCCGCTAACCAGTACTTCCTGCAGCACGTCAACCAGAACACGGTGTTCTTCCACAATCAGGACGAGAAACTCGACTACCTGGTCAAGGAGGACTACTACGAGCGTGAGGTCCTCGACCAGTATTCACGTAACTTCGTGAAGTCTCTGCTCGACCGGGCGTACGCCAAGAAATTCCGGTTCCCGACATTTCTCGGGGCATTCAAGTACTACACCTCGTACACGCTCAAGACGTTCGACGGGAAGCGTTACCTGGAGCGGTTCGAAGACCGGGTCACCATGGTGGCGCTCACCTTGGCCGCCGGTGACACCGCGCTGGCGGAGAAGGTGCTCGACGAAATCATCGACGGCCGGTTCCAGCCGGCCACCCCGACGTTCCTCAACTCGGGTAAGAAGCAGCGTGGCGAGCCGGTCAGCTGCTTCCTGCTGCGTATCGAGGACAATATGGAGTCCATCGGGCGCTCCATCAACTCGGCACTGCAGCTGTCCAAGCGCGGTGGCGGAGTTGCCTTGCTGCTGACCAACATTCGTGAGCACGGCGCGCCGATCAAGAACATCGAGAACCAGTCCTCCGGTGTCATTCCGATCATGAAGCTGCTGGAGGATTCGTTCTCCTACGCCAACCAGCTCGGTGCGCGTCAGGGTGCCGGTGCGGTCTACCTGCACGCCCATCACCCTGATATCTACCGCTTCCTCGACACCAAGCGCGAGAACGCCGATGAGAAGATCCGGATCAAGACGCTCTCGCTGGGTGTGGTGATCCCGGACATCACCTTCGAGCTCGCCAAGAACAACGAGGACATGTACCTGTTCTCGCCGTATGACGTCGAGAAGGTCTACGGCAAGGCGTTCGCCGATATCTCGGTGACCGAGAAGTACTACGAGATGGTCGACGACGCCCGGATCCGCAAGACCAAGATCAAGGCGCGCGAGTTCTTCCAGACGCTGGCAGAGTTGCAGTTCGAGTCCGGCTACCCGTACATCATGTACGAGGACACGGTGAACCGGTCGAACCCGATCGCTGGCAAGATCACCCACAGCAACCTGTGCTCGGAGATCCTGCAGGTGTCGACGCCCTCGCTGTTCAACGAGGATCTGTCGTATGCCAAAGTCGGCAAAGACATTTCGTGCAACCTCGGCTCGCTCAACATCGCCAAGGCCATGGATTCGCCCGATTTCGCGCAGACCATCGAAGTCTCCATTCGCGCGCTGACGGCGGTATCTGACCAGACCCATATTTGGTCGGTGCCCTCGATTGAGCAGGGCAACAACGACTCTCACGCCATCGGACTCGGGCAGATGAACCTGCACGGGTATCTGGCCCGCGAGCGCATCCTCTACGGTTCCGAAGAGGGCGTCGACTTCACCAACATCTACTTCTACACGGTGCTGTATCACGCGCTGCGGGCGTCCAATCGCATTGCGATAGAACGTGGTACCGCCTTCGGCGGCTTCGAGCAGTCCAAGTACAAGTCGGGGGAGTTCTTCGACAAATACACCGATCAGGTGTGGGAGCCGGCGACCGAGCGCGTGCGTGAGCTGTTCTCCAATGCGGGTATTCGCATTCCGAATCAGGATGACTGGTCGCGGCTCAAGGAGTCGGTGCAGCTCCACGGTATCTACAACCAGAACCTGCAGGCCGTGCCGCCGACGGGCTCGATCTCCTACATCAATCACTCGACCAGTTCGATCCACCCGGTGGCCGCGAAGATCGAAATCCGTAAAGAGGGCAAGATCGGGCGGGTCTACTACCCGGCGCCGTATCTGACGAACGACAACCTGGAGTACTACCAGGATGCGTACGAGATCGGCTACGAGAAGATCATCGACACCTATGCCGCCGCGACCCAGCACGTCGATCAGGGCCTGAGCCTGACGCTGTTCTTCAAGGACACCGCCAACACCCGTGAGGTGAACAAGGCGCAGATCTACGCCTGGCGTAAGGGCATCAAGACGCTGTACTACATCCGGTTGCGGCAGATGGCGCTTCAAGGCACTGAGGTGGAAAATTGCGTCAGCTGCATGTTATGACGTAGGAGCCCACTCGGCGATCAGGAGATCAGCGCCGCTGACCCCGTTCAGCGCGCTGCGCCTTCACTCGTCGCTGCTCGCTGAGCACCGCCTCGTAGTTCTCGCGTTCGGCAACCAGCCACTCCGGTTTCTCCTCGAGTAGCTGCTCGATCTGCTCGGTGGTGAGCGCATCGCTGACGCCGCCGCGGGCGAGGCCGGCGATCGAGATGCCCAGCTTGGCTGCCACGAGGTTCTTCGGGTGCGGCCCGTTTTTGCGAAGCTCTTTGAGCCACTCCGGCGGGTCGGCCTGCAGGGTCGTGAGCTCGGTGCGGGTGATCGGGTTCTCCTGGAACTCCGCAGGCGTCGCGGGCAGATACACGTCCAGCTTCTTCGCCGCCGTTGCGGGTTTCATGGACTGTGCATTCGGCCTGCTCATGAACCAGAGCCTATCGGTGGGCCCATCGGTAGCCTGATGCGGTGGCTTCATCCCCGTCGTCTGAGCTCACCCTCGGTTACGTCCCCGGCGGGACGCCCGCGAAGTGGGTCCGGAACTGGGCGGAGCGTCACCCCGAGGTTCCATTGCGGTTGTACGCAGTCGCGGCGGCAGATGCGGCCGCCGAAGTGCGGGCCGGCACCGTTGACGTGGCAGTGCTCCGACCGCCGGCCGACACGTCGGGGCTGGCCCTCATTCCCCTCTACGAGGAGACCACGGTGGCGGTGGTGCCAACCGACCACATCTTCAGTGCAGCCGACGAGATCACCGCCGCGGACCTCAACGGCGAGCCGATTCTGCTACCACTCGACGACGTCGTCGGATGGGTGGACGCGCCAGGCACACCGGTCGAGCACCGACCCGAAACCACATCGGATGCAATAGAACTCGTCGCCGCGGGGCTCGGCGCGCTCATCGTTCCGCTGTCGCTGGCCCGGCTGTATCACCGCAAGGACCTCATGTACCGGGTGATCACGGACGCGCCGACCTGCCCCGTGGCGCTGGCCTTCGCGGTTGGGCCGCAGCCGGTACTGGTCGAGGAATTCATCGGCATTGTGCGCGGCCGCACACCCGGTTCGTCGCGGGGACAGGGCCAGGCGGTACCGAAACGCACCGCACGGGAAAAGACCCTCGCCAAGCAAGCTGCCCGCGTCGCTGCGGGCAAGGCTGCCAGCAAGCCGGGTCGGCCAGAGCGCGGCCGACGCTGACGGTGTGTGAATCGCCCCCGAGCGTGAAACTAGCGACGCCAACTTCGAATCAGACGTCGTCAGCTTCACACTCGCCATCGCGACGGCGCGTATCGCGTCAGGCTCAGAAGTTGTGCAGCGGGCCCTGGGCCTTTTTGTACATCGACTTGAGTATCACGTCGCGGAAACGGGCGTTGTCGATGAGCTTGATGCCTGCGTTGGCGAGCTTCGGCTGACCCAGCAGCTTATGGAAGTAGCGGCCGCGTTTGTACTCCTGGCCCCAGGCCGCTTCCATCCGCTGGCCGTAGTTCGAGAAATCGTCGGGTCCGCCGTTCTGCAGTGCGGCCATGGCGCATTCGCCTGCCGCGAGACCGGACTCCAAGGCCTTCGAGATACCCGCGCCGCTGGCCGGTTTGCCCGCGCCCAGGGAGTCGCCGGTGAACAACACGCCGGGACGCCACGGCGGCCAGGCGGTAAAGCCCATCGGCAACCGCCACGCCCGCACACCCTTGGACTTTTTCAGCTCGTCGATCGAGGGCAACTCCCACTCGCGCGGCAGCGTCTCCATGAACTGGCCCATGAACTGGGTGGCGTTGATCTGCTGCCACTTTTTGTAGCTGTTCACGTAGCCAAGGCCGATATTGATCTGTCCGCCGCCGAACGGGAAGACCCAGCCGTAGCCCGGCAGCTGATCGCCTTCGAAGGCGAGTTTGAGGTAGATCTCGAGCATGTTGGAGTCGGGTCGGTTGGCCGGCATCTCCGCACGGATCGCGATCGCCGAGTAGCCGTTGTATTCAGAGTCCAACTTCATCGCCCGCTTGATCGGCGAGTAGGCGCCATCGGCGGCGATCACCGCGTCGGCGAACACTGTCTCGCCCCCTTTGAGGGTGACGCCGGTGACTCGACCGCTGGCGTCCTGCACGGGGCCGATGACTTCGGCGCCTTCGCGGATCTCCGCACCCGTCGAGCCGGCGTGGCGAAGCAGGATGGTGTCGAGTTCTGGACGCCTCGCGACATAGCCGTGGTTGGGCATACCGGGGCGGTTGGGGAAGCTGAGGTCCCACTCGCTGGGGCTGAACACCTTGACGCCGTCGACGCGGTGGAATTTGTGGAGCTCTTCGCCCAGACCCATCTTCTGCAGATAGCTAACTGCTCGGGCCGTCAGGCCGTCACCGCACGGTTTGTCTCGCGGGAACTCGGCTTTGTCGAGCAGGACTACTCGTGCACCCGTCTGGGCCGCTTGCCACGCTGCCGCTGAGCCGGCCGGCCCTCCGCCCACAATGGCGAGGTCGAATCGCTGAGTCACAACTGTTTATGGTACCGATCGGGCCGCCGCGAGTCTTGTTACGCAGATGTCAATAGTTCTAATGAATTCGCCAATTGACTTACTGGTCAACGGTATTGGTACGAAGTGACAGAAATGTGACCAGTGCGACACTCCGTCGACCTTTCTGGGTAAACGCGGTCTTCGCAGGTCAGGGGTGCCTGGGCGGGTACAGTGCTGACCGTGCGGAGAGGGCCACGGGTGACGGGACCCAGCGGAGAAGCTGGCGTCAAAGTCGACGCGCGTAGTGAACGCTGGCGCGAACATCGGAAAAAGGTCCGCGGCGAGATCGTCGATGCCTCATTCCGTGCCATCGACCGCCTTGGCCCCGAGCTGAGCCTGCGTGAAATCGCCGAGGAGGCCGGCACCGCCAAGCCGAAGATCTACCGGCACTTCACCGATAAATCCGATTTGTTCGGCGCTATCGGCGAACGGCTGCGCGACATGCTGTGGGCGGCCATCTTCCCGGTGATCAACCTGGCCACCGACCCGGCCAGTGTCGTAATTCAGCGAAGTGTCGAGCAGTACGTCTATCTCGTCGATGAACATCCAAATGTGCTGCGGTTCGTCATCCAGGGCAGGTTTCCCGAGCAGTCCGAGTCAACGATGCGTGCTGTCAACGAGGGCCGTGAGATCACCTTGGCGATGGCCGAGATGTTCAACAACGAACTGCGGGAGATGGAATTAGACCGCGCCGCAATCGAACTGGCGGCCTTCGCCACCTTCGGGACGGCGGCGTCGGCGACCGACTGGTGGCTGGGATCCAAACCGGACACCCCCCGCCGCATGCCTCGCGAAGATTTCATTGCGCATCTGTCCACGATCATGCTCGGCGTGATCAACGGAACCACCGCCTTGCTCGGGATCAAAATCGATCCCGATCTCCCGATTCACAAGGCGGTGCCGCGCGAGCAGGCGGTCAGCTAGGCGCGCCTAGCTTTCGGTCTGGCCCGGACGGAGCAGCAATTGCGTCGATCGATCGCCAATCTGTCGACCTGACCAGCGAAAAGTATCCAGTACCCGCGTTCCCAGGTACCGTTGACGTCATGACGGATACGCAGCCGGTGCACACCCGCGCGCTGATCATCGGCACGGGATTCTCGGGTCTGGGGATGGCGATCGCGCTGCAGAAGCAGGGGGTGGACTTCGTCATCCTGGAGAAGGCAGACGAGATCGGCGGCACCTGGCGGGACAACACCTATCCGGGCTGCGCCTGCGACATCCCATCGCACATGTACTCGTTCTCCTTTGAGCCCAAGCCGGACTGGCGGCACATGTGGTCGTTCCAGCCGGAGATTTTCGACTACCTCAAAGGCGTCACCGAGAAATATCGGCTGCGGCCGTCCATCCGGTTCGGCATGCACGTCGATCGCGCCCACTGGGATGAGGGCGAGATGCGCTGGCACGTCTTCACCAAGGATGGAAGCGAATTCGTGGCGCAGTTCCTGGTCTCCGGCGCCGGGGGACTGCACATCCCGCTGATCCCGGACATCCCAGGCCTGGACGAATTTGGCGGCGCCGCATTCCATTCCGCGCAGTGGGACGCGTCGGTCGACATCATGGGTAAGCGCGTCGCGGTGATCGGAACCGGTGCCAGTGCGATTCAGATCGTGCCCGAGATCGTCGCCGACGTCGCACAGTTACAGCTCTACCAGCGCACCCCGGCCTGGGTGATGCCGCGGCCGAACAATCCCATCCCCGAGCGGCTGCGGCAGATCTTCACCCGCGTTCCGGGCACCCGCGCGTTGATGCGCGCAGGTATCTACTGGGTGCATGAGGCCGTCGGTTTCGCGATGACGCGCCAGCCCCGGCTGCTGACCATCGGCGAGTGGCTGGGTAAGTGGAATATCCGGCGCAGCATCAAAGACCCGGAACTGCGCCGCAAGCTCACCCCCGATTATCGGGCCGGTTGTAAGCGAATCCTGAACTCCGACAAGTACTACCGCGGTATCGCCAACCCGAAGACCGAGGTGATCACCGACCGGATCGAACGGTTCACGCCAACGGGGATGGTCACCTCAGACGGTACGGAGCGCGCCGTCGACGTGGTGGTGTTCGCCACCGGATTCCACGTCACCGACTCCTACACATACGTCGATATCAAGGGCCCGGACGGTGAGGACCTGGTCGACCGCTGGAACCGCGAGGGGATCGCGGCCCTGCGCGGTATCGCCGTCGCGGGGATGCCGAACCTGTTCTTCCTGCTCGGACCCAACACCGCCCTTGGGCACAACTCGGTGGTGTTCATGATCGAATCGCAGATCCGCTACGTGGCCCAGGCGATCGCCGCGGTGGACCGGGCCGGGGCGACTGCACTGACGCCGACGCGGGCCGCACAGGACCGCTACAACGCCGAGCTGCAGGAACAACTCGCCGGTACGGTCTGGAGCACCGGGGGATGTCAGAGCTGGTACCTCGATTCCCATGGCGTCAACCGCACCTTGTGGAGCGGTATGACGTGGCAGTACTGGCTGGCCACCAGGTCACTCGACGTCACCGAATACCAGCTTCTGGGCACGCGCTGAAAAACTCGTCCGACACAACGTGTTGTGTTGCGGCGTGTCGTCGGACCCCAGTTGTAGTGTTGCGGTCACTAGCCCGACATACACAATCATCACTGCCTAAAGGGGTCCCCGGTGTCCGATGGAATGAAGCTGATCGACCGCGTATCGGCCATCAACTGGAACCGCGTTCAGGACGATAAGGACGCCGAGGTGTGGGACCGGCTGACTGGTAATTTCTGGTTGCCCGAGAAGGTCCCGGTGTCCAACGACATCCCCTCATGGGGCACGCTCACCGCTCACGAAAAGCAGCTCACCATGCGGGTGTTCACCGGTCTGACCCTGCTGGACACCATTCAGGGCACAGTGGGCGCGGTCAGCCTGATCCCCGATGCGCTGACTCAGCATGAGGAAGCCGTCTACACCAACATCGCGTTCATGGAGTCGGTGCACGCCAAGAGCTACAGCAATATCTTCTCCACGCTGTGCTCGACGGTCGAGATCGACGAGGCGTTCCGCTGGTCGGAGGAAAACCCCAACCTGCAGCGCAAGGCCGAGATCGTGATGAACTTCTACAAGGGCGACGATCCGCTGAAGCGCAAGGTGGCCTCCACGCTGCTGGAGAGCTTCCTGTTCTACTCGGGCTTCTACCTGCCGATGTACTGGAGCAGCCGGGCCAAGCTGACCAACACCGCCGATATGATCCGGCTGATCATCCGCGACGAGGCCGTGCACGGCTATTACATCGGCTACAAGTTCCAGAAGGGGTTGGCGCTGGCCGATGAAGCGCGCAAGGCCGAGCTGAAGGACTACACCTATGAGCTGCTGTTCGAGCTCTACGACAACGAGGTCGAGTACACCCAGGACCTCTACGACGAGGTCGGCCTGACCGAGGACGTCAAGAAGTTCCTGCGCTACAACGCCAACAAGGCCCTGATGAACCTCGGCTACGAAGCGTTGTTCCCCAAGGACGAGACCGACGTCAACCCGGCAATCCTGTCAGCGCTGTCACCCAACGCCGACGAGAATCACGACTTCTTCTCCGGCTCGGGGTCGAGCTATGTGATCGGCAAAGCCATCAACACCGAAGACGAGGACTGGAACTTCTAGAACACGCTGCCTTCGCGGTTACTCGAAGATCTTGCCGGGATTGAGAATCCCATGCGGGTCGAGAGCGTTCTTGACCGAACGGTGCATGGCGATGACGACAGGATCGAGCTCTTTGGCCAGACCTGCCATCTTGAGCAGACCCACGCCGTGCTCGCCGGTGACAGTCCCGCCGAGTTCCAGTGCGGCGTCGATGATCTCGGCGAACGCTGCTTGCGCGCGCACGCGGGCGTCGTCGTCATCGTGTGGCGTGATCAGCAGGGGATGCAGGTTTCCATCACCGGCGTGAGCGATATTGGCGATCGTGACGCCAGATCGTTCACCGATGCGCTCGATTCGCGAGAGCATCTCGGCGACATGGCGTTTGGGGACGCAGACATCTTCGGTGAGCACTGGGCCGAGCCGCTCCATCGCGGGGTAAGCCAGACGTCGGGCGGCAAACAATGCGTCGGCCTCCTGCTGATCGGTCGACAGCGCCGACCAGGACGCCCCCGCTTCGTCGAAGCACGCGAGCATTTTCTGCGCTTCCTGCAGCCCCGTCGGGTCCGGCGTGTCCACACGCCCCAGCAGCACGACGTTGGCGTCGACGGACAACCCCATGTTCTTCCAGGCATCCACTGCGACAAGGCACTGCCGGTCAACCAGTTCTAGTGCCGATGGCGTCAGCCCCGCTGCGGCGACAGCCGCGACGGCCCGACCTGCATCGACAACGGAGTCGAAGTAACCCGCGATGGTCCGCTGTGGTTCCTGCAGCGGGCGAAGCTTGACCACGATCTCGGTGATGATCCCGAGGGTTCCCTCAGAACCGACCATCAGACCCGCGAGATCGTAACCGGCAACGCCTTTTGCGGTGGTGCGGCCCAGTCGCACGATGTCACCTGTGCCGGTCACGACCTGCATGCCCATGACGTAATCGCGGGTCACTCCGTACTTGACGCAACACAGCCCGCCGGCATTGGTGGCCACGTTGCCGCCGATGGTGGACCAGGGTGAACTCGCCGGATCCGGTGGGTACCACAGGCCATGTTCGGCACACGCGGCGCGGAGATCGTCGTTCACCACGCCGGCTTCGACGACCGCATACCGTTCGAGAACGTCGATGTCCTTGATCGCGGTCATCGCCTCGAGCGTGACCACGACGCTGCCAGCGGTGGCGTTGGCGCCCCCCGACAATCCGGTGCCCGCGCCACGGGTCACCACGGCGGTCCGCTGGTCGATGCACGCCAGCACGACTGCGGCCACCTCCTCGACGCAGGTGGCCCGCACGACGGCCAGCGGCGATGAGTGCGGTGCCCACTCGGCCTCGTCGTGCTCGTAGGCGGCCATGATGTCGCGGTCGAGCAGGAGTCGCTCGGCGGGGATGCTCCGCCGCAACGCATCGATCAGCATCGGGTGGCCTGACACTCCACGACCGTACGCCGGAACGAACGAACGGGCGCGAATACCAAGAGGTTTCGCGCCCGTTCGGTCGTTGCTGCGGACAGATCAGGTCCGTTCGTGGGTGTCTTCCATGACGGTGCGACCGATTTCGGCGTAGATCGCCGGCTTGGCCGAGCGCAGCCACAGGGCGTAGACGAGCCCGATCAGGAACGCCCCGAGGATCATGTACGGGGCCACCTTGAACACGTCGGACTTCGCAGCCAGACCGGCCGCGAACTCGCGGTTGTCCCAGAGCAGCCAGACCACGTACAGCATCGCCAGGCCACCGATCAACGGGCAGATCAGGGTGGTGATGATGTTGCCCTTATGGGTCTTCTTCACCCAGAAGTACCAGATCACCGCCGCCGAGCAGATGGCCTGCACCAGCAGGATGGCGGCGGTACCGATCAGGGCCAGCAGGCCGTAGATGTTGACGTAGGGCACCAGCGCCGGGGTATCGACGGGAACACCGTCGGCGTCGGGCACCTGCACCGCGGTGAAGAACGCGAACGCCAGCACGATCACCAGCGTGATCACGCTCTGGATCGTGGAGGCGATCCACGGCGAGCCATGCTGGGGATGGGTGTTGCCGATGGTCCGCTTGACCTTCTCCGACGGAATCTCCCGCGCCAGGGCGAACAAGTAGCGCGAGGCCGCGTTGTGGAACGCCAGTGCGCAGGCGAAGGAGCCGATCACCAGCAAGGCCTTGTAGATGTCCAGCACGATGCCGCCGAGGTTGCCGCTGACCAGGCCGAAGAACAGGTCGAGCGGCGACGCGCTGATGGACGTCTCGACGGACGTCTTGGCGCCGTTGCCTGCGATGACCATCGCCGAGATGAACGTGTAGAACAGGCCGAGGCCCACCACCGCGATAATGGTCGCCCTTGGGATGATCTTCTTGGGATTGCGCGACTCCTCGCCGTAGACCGCGGTGGTCTCGAAGCCGACCCACGACCAGAAGGCGAAGAACAGGCCGATGGCCATCGATCCGGCGGCGGCAGCGGTGCCGAAGGCTCCGGCGGGCAGGCCCTCGAACGCGTTGTTGAGCAGCACGGTCTGGTTGAGCATGAACCCGTCGGGTCCGCCGCCCTTGAAGATCACCGAGAAGGCGAGCGCGAACAGGATGAGCACTTCCGCGGTCAGGGTGACGCCGAGGATGGCTGCGGTGAGGCTGATATCGAAGTAGCACAGCAATGCGATGGCGACGATCGCGACGATGGCGATCACCAGCCAGGGGATGTTCACGCCGAAGATGGTGTTGATGGCGTCGTTGGCGAAGTACGCGCAGCCGCCGATCAGGGAGCCTTCGAACACCACATAAGCGAAGGTCGCCAGCACACCACTGGCCATTCCCCACACTTGGCCCAGCCCGTGCGAGATGAAGCCGTAGAAGGCGCCGGTGGTGGTGATATGCCTGGCCATGGCCACATAGCCGAGCGCGAACAACGTCAGGATGATCGTCGCGAACAGGAAGCCGGCGGGGGCGCCGAGGCCGTTACCGAACCCAACTGCGATCGGCACATTGCCAGTCATAGCGGTGATCGGTGCAGCATTGGCCACGGCCATGAAAATGACGGCGATGATTCCGATGGACCCCTTTTTCAGGCCTGACGGCCCATTAGGAGTGTCGGTCGTGGCTGCGGATTCAGTCGACACCGCGGGCCTCCTCAGTCGGAACGGACAGCTGAAAGTGCCGCAACGCTGCGGTTCTGGTGTGAGCGTCGCATCCCGGCGCCGACTCGACAACTCGGGGAGCGATATTTCCTGGCAACTGACAGGTTGGGCGCGGTGGAGACGGGCTTGCGTCGGCGATGAACGACCGGTGAATGACGGGCGAACTGTCCAGCCCGACAGTGGCGCATGTGCTGCGATGTGGCCAGACTTGGCCCGTGACTACCACTTCTTCACTATTGGGCCGCGTCCTCAACTGGCTGCGGGCCGGCTACCCCGAAGGGGTTCCCGGCGACGACCGGGTCCCGTTGCTGGCACTGCTACGCGCGACTCCGCTGACTGACGAGCAGATCAAAGAGGTAGTCCGTCACCTCACCGCCGCTGATTCGCCAGCGCTGGTTGATGGTCAGATCGACAAGGACGAGATCGAGGCGTTCATCGCCGAGGTCACCCATCACGATGCCGGACCCGAGAACGTCCACCGTGTCGCAGCCAAACTCGCTGCAGCTGGTTGGCCGCTGGCCGGCGTCGGCGATTCTTCTGCCTGAACCTCCCAAGACAATCGGCGGCCGCCCCCGGTGGGGACGGCCGCCGATTGTGTGTCTAGGGACTCAGATGGTGGCGGTATCGATGACGAAGCGGTAGCGCACGTCGCTGGCGAGCACGCGCTCGTAGGCCTCGTTGACATACGACGCCTCGATGACCTCGATCTCGGGGGTGACGTCGTGCTCGGCGCAGAAGTCGAGCATCTCCTGGGTTTCCGGGATGCCGCCGATCATCGAACCGGACAGGTTCCGGCGGTACGCACCCAGCGGGAAGAACGGGACGACCAGCGGCTTCTCCGGCGCGCCCAGCTCGACAAGGGTGCCGTCGGTGGCCAGCAGGCCCAGGTAGGCACCCATCTCGAGATTGGCCGACACGGTGTTGAGGATGAGGTCGAACTTTCCGGCCAGCGTGGTGAACGTGTCCGGGTCACTGGTGGCGTAGTACTCGTCGGCGCCCAGGCGCAGACCGTCTTCCATCTTCTTCAGCGACTGGCTGAGCACGGTGACCTCGGCGCCCATTGCGTGCGCGAGTTTGACGCCCATGTGACCGAGGCCGCCCAGGCCGATGATGGCGACCTTCTTGCCGGGACCGGCATTCCAGTGCTTGAGCGGGGAGAACAGGGTTACGCCTGCGCACAGCAGGGGAGCCGCCTTGTCCAGCGGAATGCTGTCGGGGATGTTGAGGACGTAGTTCTCGTCGACAACGGTCGCCTGGCTGTAACCGCCGTAGGTCGGGGTGCCGTCCTTGCCGATGGCGTTGTAGGTGCCGACCATGCCGCCCTCGCCGGTGCAGTACTGCTGCAGACCGGCCTTGCAGTTATCGCATTCGCGGCAGGAGTCGACGAAGCAGCCGACGCCGACATGGTCGCCGACCTTGAACTTGGTGACCTCGGAGCCGACCTCGGTGACCACGCCGGCCAGTTCGTGACCGGCAACCACGGGGTAATTCGCCGGGCCCCATTCGCCCTTCACAGTGTGGATATCGGAGTGGCAGATGCCGGCGAACTTGATGTCGAAGGCGACATCGTGCGGGCCGACGTCGCGGCGCTCGATGGTGGTCTTGGTCAACGGTTCGGTGGCCGACGTGGCGGCGTACGCGGAAACGGTGGTGGTCATGTGGTTGCGTGCCCTCTTTGATTCGATGTAAGCGATTCGTCCGCTAAAAATCCTAGCGACGTTAACTGTGTACGGCGCGACGGTGCGCCCCGAGCTATCCCAACCGACATCATCACCGGTTTAGTTCCGGACGTGGATGAAGTGTTTGTTACAAACCGGGAGCGCGGCCCCCGCCGGTGAAGCTGACCCGGTCGTAGCGCACCAGCCCTGCCTGCGTATATGGGTCGGCGGCCATCAGTTCCTCCGCGGCCTCAGTACTGATATCGCCCGTGACGAGAATCCCACCCTGCCCCGACTCGAGGCGGCCCGTCAGAATCAGCCGCCCGGCCTCGATCTCAGCCTGCAACCAGACCAGGTGAGCGGGTCTCACCTCGGCGACGGCGTCGGCGGGCTGGGTATAGGTCAGAGTCAAAACGTGGAACACGGCGTGAGATTAGCAGTGATCCACGTGGCGTCAGAGAGTCGAATTGTCGATGACAAACCGGTACCGCACGTCGCTGGCCAGCACGCGTTCGTAGGCCTCGTTGACGTAGGAGGCCTCGATGACCTCGATCTCGGGTGTGACGTCATGTTCGGCGCAGAAGTCCAACATCTCCTGAGTCTCCGGAATACCCCCGATGCTCGACCCGGCCAAGCTGCGACGGCCGCCGCCGAGCGGGAAGAACGGCACCGCCATCGGATGTTCGGGCGCTCCGACCTGGACCAGGGTTCCGTCAACGGTGAGCAGACTGAGGTAGGGGCCCATATCGAGGTTGGCCGACACCGTGTTGATGATCAAGTCGAACGTCCCGGCCAGCGTGGTGAAGGTGTCCGGGTCGCTGGTGGCGTAGTACTCGTCGGCGCCCAGGCGTAGACCGTCTTCCATCTTCTTCAGCGACTGGCTGAGCACGGTCACCTCGGCGCCCATCGCGTGTGCGATCTTCACGCCCATGTGGCCGAGTCCGCCCAGGCCGACGACGGCTACTTTCTTTCCCGGGCCTGCACCCCAGTGGCGCAGGGGCGAATAGAGCGTGATGCCGGCGCAGAGCAGGGGAGCGGCCTTGTCCAGCGGAATGCTGTCGGGGATGTTCAGCACGTAGTTCTCGTCCACCACGGTCGCGGCGCTGTAGCCGCCGTAGGTCGGGGTGCCGTCCTTGCCGATGGCGTTATAGGTGTCGACCATGCCGCCCTCGCCGGTGCAGTACTGCTGCAGGCCGGCCGTGCACTGAGCGCATTCGCGGCAGGAGTCGACGAAGCAGCCGACGCCGACATGGTCGCCGACCGTGAACTTGGTGACCGCGGAGCCGACCTCGGTGACCACACCGGCCAGTTCGTGGCCTGCGACGACGGGGTAGTTGGCCGGGCCCCATTCACCCTTCACGGTGTGGATATCGGAGTGGCAGATGCCGGCGAACTTGATGTCGAAGGC
This sequence comes from Mycobacterium sp., assembly GCF_965229105.1. Taxonomy (GTDB): domain Bacteria; phylum Actinomycetota; class Actinomycetes; order Mycobacteriales; family Mycobacteriaceae; genus Mycobacterium. The sequence goes on along the minus strand of NZ_OZ245858.1, from coordinate 5,049,941 downwards.
CACATCGTGCGGGCCGACGTCGCGGCGCTCGATGGTGGTCTTGGTCAACGGCGCAGTGGCCGACGTGGCGGCGTAGGCGGAAACGGTGGTGGTCATGCGGTGCGATTTTTCCGCAGTCCTGTGACCGGCGAATTACGCCAGGGCGTGTTTACCGGACTTAGTTGATCGGCGCGTTCAGCCAGCGCAGGTCGGCAACGACAGCGCGCGCGGCCACCAGTCCTTGCCCACGCTGCCATATCTCGTTGTTGACGACGAACACCCGGTTGTCCCGGACCGCGGACAGCGCCCGCCAGGCGTCGCTGTCCATCACGGTGGCGGCGCGCCCTTTGGCGGCGGGGGAGTCGAACGATACGTAGATGATGTCGCCGTCGGCGGCTGACAGATCCGTCGCCGAGTCGGACAGTTCGACGAACGGTTTGTCGGTAAACCGTTGGGATGCAGGACGATCGGCTCCGACGGCGGTCAGCACGCTGCCCGGGAAGTTATCGGTCCCGTAGACCCGCACGGTGTCTTCGGTGAGCTGCACCACCGACGCCTGGTAGTGCTCTGCGTCAGCGGCGACACCGGACTGTTTGGCAGAAGAGGTGAAATCGGCGATCAATTCATCAGCGGCGCCGGCCCGACCTGTCGCGGCCCCGACTGCACGCAGGGTGTCCTGCCAGCCGGCGCCGGGCGCAGCGGTGAACACCGTCGGCGCGATCGCCAGGAACTGTCCGTAATCGTCGGGCGTCAGCGCCGCGGAACCGAGAATCAGCTCCGGTTTGGCCGCTGCGATCGCAGCCATATCCGGTGCGCTGCGGCTTCCGGCGGGAGGCACGTTGTGGATGACGGTGCCCAGATAGGACGGCTGCGATTCGGAGCCGTCGGGCAGCGCGGCCGCGACAATCCGCGACTGCAGACCGAGCGCGCACAGAGCGTCGAGCTGATCGCCGGCCAGGACCACGATGCGCTGCGGATCGGCCGGGACGTCGATATCGCCGCGGGAGGTCCCGCTGCTGACCGGTCGGGTCGGTCCGCCGGGATCGAGCGCCGCAGCATCAGCGGCACAGGATTCGTCGGGCCTGCGGTCATTGCCCAGAACGCCCGCCCCGGCGACCTTCGTCGTGCTGGTGATCACACTGGACTCGGAGGCGACCGGAACCTCGCCTGCGGGCGTCGAGCAACTGGTGCAGACCGTGGCGACGATGGCAACCAGAGCGGCGGTCGTGGCGGCGAGAACGCCTGGTCGAATCCGACTCAACAGCACGGCCCGACGGTAACATCCAGCCCCGGCGATACCGGTCCGCCGACATCTACGACAGATTGTCGGACCCGGGCCGACACGGGGCCACGCGGGGGATAGGATTCGGGGAGTAGTTACCGGACTCTCTCGGCCGGGCCCCGCTGCCTCGTTCCGGATTTAGATGTTTGGAGAAGCTCTTGACCGCCGAAGCCCCCCCGCTTGGAGAACTCGAGGCCACGCGTCCCTACAAGGAACGCATGGGCCCCAAGGGCAACCTGATCTACAAGCTGATCACGACGACCGATCACAAGTTGATCGGCATCATGTACTGCGTCGCCTGCTTCATCTTCTTCTTCATCGGCGGCCTGATGGCCCTGCTGATGCGCACCGAGCTTGCGGTGCCGGGTCTGCAGTTCCTGTCCAACGAGCAGTACAACCAGCTGTTCACCATGCATGGCACGGTGATGCTGCTGTTCTATGCGACGCCCATCGTCTTCGGGTTCGCGAACCTGGTGCTGCCGCTGCAGATCGGCGCTCCTGACGTTGCCTTCCCGCGGCTGAATGCGTTCTCGTTCTGGCTGTTCCTGTTCGGTGCGCTGATCGCGATCGCCGGTTTCATCACCCCCGGTGGTGCCGCCGACTTCGGCTGGACCGCCTATACGCCGCTGACCGACGCCATCCACTCCCCGGGAGCCGGCGCCGACCTGTGGATCATGGGCCTGGCCGTCGGTGGTCTTGGCACCATCCTCGGTGGGGTCAACATGATCACCACCGTGGTCTGCATGCGCGCGCCCGGTATGACGATGTTCCGGATGCCGATCTTCACCTGGAACATCCTGGTGACCTCGATCCTGGTGCTGCTGGCCTTCCCGCTGCTGACCGCCGCGCTGTTCGGCCTGGCCGCTGACCGCCACCTCGGTGCGCACGTCTATGACCCCGCCAACGGTGGTGTCCTGTTGTGGCAGCACCTGTTCTGGTTCTTCGGCCACCCCGAGGTGTACATCATCGCGCTGCCGTTCTTCGGCATCGTCAGTGAGATATTCCCGGTGTTCAGCCGCAAGCCGATCTTCGGGTACACCACGCTGATCTACGCGACGCTGTCGATCGCCGCGCTGTCGGTCGCGGTGTGGGCCCACCACATGTACGCCACGGGTGCGGTGCTGCTGCCGTTCTTCTCGTTCATGACATTCCTGATCGCCGTGCCCACCGGGATCAAGTTCTTCAACTGGATCGGCACGATGTGGAAGGGACAGCTCACGTTCGAGACGCCGATGCTGTTCTCGGTCGGCTTCCTGGTGACCTTCCTGCTCGGTGGTCTGTCCGGTGTGCTGCTGGCCAGCCCGCCGATCGACTTCCATGTCACCGACTCCTATTTCGTCATCGCGCACTTCCATTACGTGCTGTTCGGCACCATCGTGTTCGCCACGTACGCCGGCATCTACTTCTGGTTCCCGAAGATGACCGGCCGCCTGCTCGACGAACGCCTGGGCAAGCTGCATTTCTGGTTGACGTTCATCGGTTTCCACGTCACGTTCCTGGTGCAGCACTGGCTCGGCAATGAGGGCATGCCGCGGCGCTACGCGGATTACCTGCCCACCGACGGGTTCACCACGCTGAACATCGTCTCGACCGTCGGCGCGTTCATCCTCGGAATCTCGACCGTGCCCTTTGTCTGGAACGTGTTCAAGAGCTGGCGCTACGGCGAGGTCGTCACGGTCGACGATCCCTGGGGTTACGGCAACTCCCTGGAGTGGGCGACCAGTTGCCCGCCGCCGCGGCACAACTTCACCGAGCTGCCCCGGATCCGGTCCGAGCGGCCGGCGTTCGAGCTGCACTACCCGCACATGGTCGAGCGGATGCGCGCCGAGGCGCACATCGGTGGCGGTAAGCACCCGCCGCACGGTGACGTCACCGCGCTTGACGATGCAAACGTCCGCACCTGACGGTCGTAAGGGCCACGGGCGGTCGATTTCGGAGTGAATAGTTCGAAGGTGTCGGTGCTGATCACTGTCACCGGTGTCGATCAGCCAGGTGTCACGTCGGCGCTCTTCGAGGTGCTTTCGCAGCACAAAGTAGAGCTGCTCAATGTTGAACAGGTGGTCATCCGTGGCCGGCTGACGCTCGGCGTACTGGTCTCGTGCGCCAGGGAAGTGGGCGACAGCCTGGACTTCCACGAGCAGGTCCGGGCCGCCATCGCCAGGGTCGGCCTGGACGTCGCCATCGAACGAAGCTACGACTCGGCGATCCTGACCGAGCCCTCGACACACACCATCGTGGTGCTCGGTCGCCCGATCACCGCGCAGACCTTCGGCGTACTGGCGAAGGAGGCGGCCGCCCTCGGCGTCAACTTCGACACCATCCGCGGAGTCTCCGACTATCCCGTCACCGGTTTGGAGCTGCGGGTTTCGGTACCGCCCGGCGTCGGCGGGCAGTTGCAAGCCGCGCTGGCCAAGGTCGCCGCGGACGAGGGCGTGGATCTGGCGCTGGAGGATTACAGCCTGTCCCGGCGCGCCAAGCGGCTCATCGTGTTCGACGTGGACTCCACGCTGATCCAGGGTGAAGTCATCGAGATGCTGGCCGCCAGGGCAGGCGCCGAGGCCAAGGTCGCCCAGATCACCGAGGCGGCGATGAACGGTGAACTCGATTTCGCCGACTCGCTACGGGAACGGGTTGCGACGCTGGCCGGGCTGCCCGCCGAAGTGCTCGATGATGTCGCCGATCAGATCGAACTGACCGCGGGTGCCCGCACCACGTTACGGACGTTGCGGCGTTTGGGTTTCTACTGCGGCGTGGTCTCCGGCGGATTCCGTCAGGTGATCGACCCGCTGGCGCACGAGCTGAAGCTGGACTTCGTGGCGGCCAACGAGCTGGAGATCGTGGACGGCAAGCTGACCGGCCGGGTCATCGGGGAGATCATCGACCGGCCGGGAAAAGCCAAGGCGCTGAGGGACTTCGCCAATCAGGTGGGTGTGCCGATGGCACAGACCGTGGCCGTCGGCGACGGCGCCAACGATATCGACATGTTGGCTGCGGCGGGCCTGGGTGTGGCCTTCAATGCCAAGCCCGCGCTGCGTGAGGTTGCCGACGCTTCGCTGAGCCACCCGTATCTCGATACCGTGTTGTTCATCCTCGGCGTCACCCGTGGCGAGATCGAAGCCGCCGACGCCGTCGACGGTCTGGTGCGTCGGGTGGATATCCCGCCGGACTAGATGACCACGTTGCGTGGTTGCGCCGTGACGCCACCAGTGACCGAATGCCAAGCGCGCGCAAGCAATTCGACCGCACCGCGCAGCTCATCCGCCGGCAGCGTGTAGGGCACCCGGATATAGCGTTCCAGCGTGCCGTCAACGCCGAACCGCGGCCCCGGTGGCAGGTCGACACCGAGGCGCGACGCGGCGGCCGATAACGCCGAACTCATCGGAGCGGGTAGTCGCACCCACAGCGCCAGTCCACCGGCGGGCCACTGCCCGCTGCTGACCGGCCGCCAGTCGGGCAGATGTTGCGCCAATAGTGCTGTCATCAAGGTTCTGCCGTTTTTGACCAGCTCCCTGCGTGCTGGTAGCACGGTATCTTCGACCGCGAGAAGCTTTGCCGCAGTGAGCTGTTCGAGGATCGGGGTGCCCAGATCGATCGAGGGCCGGACCGCGGCCACGGTTGCCAGCGTCGAGCGCTCGGCGCGAATCCAGCCGACGCGCAACCCACCCCAGAACGATTTGGACATCGATCCGACGGTGAGCACCAGGTCATGGCGGCTGGTCATCGCCGCGGCCATCGGTGGTGGTACCGGCTCGTCGAGCCACATATCGACCATCGTTTCGTCGATGATGGTGCGAGTGCGGGTCTCGGCGATGATGTGCGCCAACCGGTTTCGGGACGGCGCCGGCATCGTCAGACCGACCGGATTGTGGTTGTCGGGCATCAGGTAGGCCAGGTTGGGGGCCAGTTGGCGGACGGCGAACTGCAGCGCGTCGAGGTCCCACACGTCGTCGGTGGCTTCGGGATTGAGTGCGACCGGAACCGGCCGCGCACCGGCGGCGGCGATCGCGGCCAGCGCACCGTGGAAGGTCGGTTGCTCGACCAGCACCCGGTCGCCGGGCTGGATGAAGGTGGCCAGGATCAGCCCAATGGCCTGCAGAGCGCCGCTGGTGACCATGATTTCCTCAGGTGAGGTCGGCAGGCCGCGGGCGGTGTACCGATCGGCGATGGCGGCACGCAGTGGCGCCACCCCGGCCAGTTCGAGACCCGGTGTGTGCAGATAGGGCATCACCTCTTCGGCGGCAGCGGCGACCGCGGCGACGACAGCGGAGACCGGCGCGGACATCGCAGCGGCGGCGAGGTTGACGGTGATTCCCTGGGCCGCCATATCTGTGGTCGGGGCGGCCGGTGTCGGGATGGTGGGCAGCGCTGTAACGCTGCGTGCGCCGGGGCGGGAGAGCAGATAACCGTCCTCGCCGAGTTGTGTGTATGCCGACGTCACCGTGGTCCTCGACACCCGCAGGGCGTCGGACAGGACGCGCTCGCTGGGCAGCTGCGCCCCGATTGGCAACCGCCCGTCGATGATCAGCAGTCGGATTCCGTCGGCCAGGCCGCGATAGACCGGGCCTGACCCACTGGCTGTCCGCCAGTTGCCCAATTCGCGGGCCAGCCGGTCGGGATCGAGCCTGCGGGGACGTGTGGGAGCCACCATTGGAGCCAGTATTCACGAACTGGCTATTGAAGGGCAAGCCAGTTGATCAGATTATCGACGTATGAACAGAAACTGGATATCTCGACTTGCCGGATATTCACTGCGCGCCACCCGGAGCATGCGCTCATCGTTGGCCGCCCTGCGGTCCAACGATTTCTACGTCGACTCCGATCTCGACGGCCGCCGGTTGCGCAGTGAACTCAACGCCATCCGGTCGCGGTATCAGGACCACTCGTGACGAGGCGCGCTGCCGTCACCAACGCGGTGGGTCGTGGCTCCGCACTGTTGATCGGCCTGATGGGCTACGGCTTCTCGATGGCGCTGATGGTCCGCGCGGGCCTCGGCCTTGACCCGTGGGACGTTTTCCACCAGGGCCTGGCGCGGCATACCGGGATGACGATCGGGGTGGCCTCGGCAGTGGTCGGCGTCGCGGTGCTGCTGGCCTGGATTCCGTTGCGCAACCGGCCCGGCATCGGGACGATCGCCAACGTCATCGTCATCGCGGTCACCGTCGATGCCAGCCTGGCGGTGCTGCCGACACCGACCGCACTTCCGCTGCGGGTGGCGCTGATGCTCGGGGCGGTCCTGCTCAATGCGATCAGCACCGTGCTCTACATCGGTGCGGGTCTCGGGCCAGGACCACGCGACGGCCTGATGACCGGGCTGGTGGCGCGGACCGGGCTGTCGGTGCGGTTGGTCCGGACGTCCATCGAGGCCACCGTGCTGGTGACGGGCTGGCTCCTGGGCGGCACCGTCGGGGTCGGCACCGTGATCTACGCCCTGGGTATCGGCCCGCTGGTGCAGTTGATGCTGCGTCTCACGCCTGAACCCGTACTCGCCCGTAGCGGCTGGGCGTTTGCGGAGAACACCCTGACTAACATGAGCGAGTGCCCGAATCCGGACCCGACCCCACAGACGCGCCAAGCGACCCAGACCTGCTGATCGATTTCAGGAAGGTCTCGCTGCGCCGCGGCGGTCAGGTGCTGGTCGGGCCCATCACCTGGCAGGTCGAACTCGACGAACGATGGGTGGTCATCGGACCCAACGGGGCAGGCAAAACCTCACTGCTGCGGATCGCCGCGGCGATGGAGTACCCGTCGTCGGGTCGGGCCTACGTTCTCGGCGAGCGGCTGGGCCGCGTCGATATGTCCGAACTTCGCTCGCGCGTCGGTCTGAGCAGCTCGGCACTGTCGCAACGGATTCCTGACGACGAAGTGGTCCGCGATCTGGTGGTCTCCGCGGGTTACGCGGTGCTGGGCCGGTGGCGCGAGCAGTACGAGGACATCGACTATGCCCAAGCCGTAGACATGCTGGAAAGCCTCGGCGCCGAACACCTCGCCGAGCGGAGCTACGGCACGTTGTCCGAAGGTGAGCGCAAGCGGGTACTGATCGCCCGGTCGCTGATGACCGACCCGGAACTGCTGCTGCTCGACGAACCCGCCGCCGGACTCGACCTCGGCGGACGCGAAGAGCTCGTCTCGCGCCTGGCGGATCTGGCCGCAGATCCCGATGCGCCCGCGACGGTGCTGGTCACCCACCACGTCGAGGAGATCCCGCCCGGCTTCAGTCACTGCCTGATGCTCTCGGAAGGCAAGGTCGTGGCGGCCGGTCTGCTGACCGATGTGTTGACCTCAGAGAATCTGTCCAAGGCTTTCGGTCAGTCGATCACGCTCGATGTGCTCGACGGCCGCTATTTTGCGCGGCGGGTCCGCAGCCGCGCAGCCCACAGGAGGCGAGCGTGACCGAAACTCCCACCGACAAGCAGGTACCACTGCCTCCCAGGCCTGCGGCGACGGTGATGCTGATCCGCGACACCGCGGCAGGTATCACCCGGGATATCGAGGTCTTTCTGATGCGGCGCCACCGTGCGATGGAATTCGTCGGTGGGGTAATCGTCTTCCCCGGCGGCGGTGTCGACGACCGCGACCGCAACGCCGATATCGACTGGTACGGACCGCCGCCGTCGTGGTGGGCACAGCGCCTCGGGGTCGACGAAGACCTGGCGCTGGCACTGGTATGTGCCGCTGCCCGTGAGACTTTCGAGGAATCGGGGGTGCTCTTCGCAGGGCCGTCGGGATCGTCGGACGGCGAAAACTCCGTAGTCGGCGATGCCAGCGTCTACCGGGAAGCGCGCCTCGCGCTGGCTGCCAACACCCTGTCGTTCGGCGACTTCCTGCGACAGGCGAAGCTGGTGCTGCGCGCAGATCTGTTGCGGCCGTGGGCGAATTGGGTCACCCCAGAGGAAGAGCGCACCCGCCGCTATGACACCTACTTCTTCGTCGGGGCCCTGCCCGAGGGGCAACGCGCCGACGGCGACAACACCGAATCGGATAAGGCCGGCTGGGCCACCCCGCAGGAAGCACTGGCCGATTTCGAGGCCAAGCGCACCTTCCTGCTACCGCCCACCTGGACGCAACTTGACTCCCTGGCCGGCCGGACCGTCGCCGAGGTGTTGGCAGTGGATCGGAATATCGCCGCGGTCCAACCACATCTTGTGGTGGCCGACGGTAATTGGGAGATCGAGTTCTTCGACAGCGGCCGCTACAACGCTGCTCGCGCCGGCCGCGCGCCATGACAGGCAGGGAATTCGTCAGCCTGCACACCAGCGCCGATCATCCCGGTGTTGGGACTGTGCTGCTTTCTCGTCCGCCGACCAACGCGCTGACCCGGCAGGCGTACCGAGAACTCGCCGACGCCGCTGCTGAGATCGCCGACCGGGACGATATCGCGGCGGTGATCCTGTTCGGCGGCCACGAGATCTTCTCGGCCGGCGATGACGTGCCGGAACTGCGCACGCTCAACGATCGGGAAGCCGAACGCGGGGCCGACGTCCGCCACGGCGCCATCGAGGCAGTGGCCGCGATCCCCAAACCGACGGTGGCCGCGGTGACCGGCTACGCACTGGGCTCTGGGCTGACGCTTGCGTTGGCCGCGGACTGGCGGATCGGCGGCGATAACGTCAAGGTCGGTGCGACCGAGATCCTGGCCGGACTGATCCCTGGCGGCGGCGGGATGGCGCGGCTGGCCCGCACCGTCGGCGTCAGCCGGGCCAAGGACCTCGTGTTCAGTGGACGGTTCGTCGACGCCAGGGAGGCACACGACCTCGGCCTGCTCGACGAACTGGTGGCCCCCGATCATGTCTACGACTCCGCGGTGACCTGGGCGGAACGTTTTGTCGGGGCCCCGCTCGAGGCGCTCGCTGCCGCGAAGGCCGTCATCGACGGCACATTCGCCAAGGGCAAGGGTGCCAGTGCCAAGAGCATCGCCGACGAGCGGCGTCGCTACGTCGAGGTGTTCGCCGCCAGCCAGGCACAGTTGGAAACCAGTTAGGCTGCCCTCCATGACGAGCACGCATGCGGGAGATATGCCGGCCCCCAATCCACACGCGACGGCCGAACAGGTCGAGGCTGCCCGCCACGACACCAAACTTGCGCAGGTGCTGTATCACGACTGGGAAGCCGAGTCCTACGACGACAAATGGTCGATCTCCTATGACCAGCGTTGTATCGACTACGCGCGCGGCCGCTTCGATGCCATCGTGCCTGATGAGGTGCAGCGCGAACTGCCGTACGACCGAGCTCTCGAACTGGGCTGCGGCACCGGGTTCTTCCTGCTCAACCTGATTCAGGCCGGAGTGGCCCGGCGCGGATCGGTCACCGATTTGTCCCCCGGCATGGTCAAGGTCGCCACCCGCAACGGAATGTCACTCGGCCTGGACATCGACGGCAGAGTCGCCGACGCCGAGGGCATCCCGTACGAGGACAACACCTTCGACCTGGTGGTCGGGCATGCCGTCCTTCATCACATCCCCGATGTCGAGCTGTCATTGCGCGAGGTGGTCCGGGTGCTCAAGCCGGGCGGGCGGTTCGTCTTCGCCGGTGAGCCGACCACCGTCGGTAATGCGTACGCCCGCAGGTTGGCGGATCTGACCTGGAAAACCACTGTCGCGGCGATGAAGCTGCCCGGTCTGGCCAGCTGGCGCCGGTCTCAGGAGGAGCTCGACGAGAACTCGCGCGCTGCTGCCCTGGAGTGGATTGTCGACCTGCACACCTTCGACCCCGCTGACCTGGAGACGATGGCCACCAATGCGGGCGCGGTGCAGGTACAGACCGCCAGCGAAGAGTTCACCGCCGCCATGCTGGGCTGGCCGGTACGCACCTTCGAGTCGACGGTGCCGCCGGGCAAGCTCGGCTGGGGCTGGGCGAAATTCGCTTTCGGCGGCTGGACCACGCTGAGCTGGGTCGATGCCAATATCTGGCGGCGGGTGGTACCCAAGGGCTGGTTCTACAACGTGATGATCACCGGGGTCAAGCCGTCTTAAGCTTCACCCTCGACGATGTTGACTATCTGACCTCGGAGCAGGGCAGCGCCGCTCTGGCCGATATCGCGGCGCTGCCGCTGACCGACCGGGTGGCAGATATCAGCGCGGCACGCGCCCGCTATGGCGGTCGCGCGCCTGCGCTGGTCGAAACCACGCTGCTGCGCCGAAAGGCGGCGGCCAAACTCGCCGACGCCGACGGCTGGCTGTTCACCGATGAGGCGCTCCAGCAGGCCACTGCATCCGCGGTGGCCGGGCATCGCGCGCGCCGGCTCAGGGACCGGGTCGTGCACGACGTGACCTGTTCGATCGGCACCGAACTTGCCGCGCTGCATCCGGTCACGCAGACCGTGGTGGGTAGCGACCTCGATCCGGTCCGGCTGGCGATGGCTCGACACAACCTCGGTGGGGCGGCGGCTCTCGTCAGGGCCGATGCGTTATGCCCGATCACGCGCGACGCGGTCGTCGTCGCCGACCCTGCGCGGCGCAGCGGCGGGCGGCGGCGCTTCGACCCGCGCGATTACACCCCCGCGCTCGACGCCGTCTTCGACGTCTACCGCGCCCGCGATCTGGTGGTGAAATGCGCGCCGGGAATCGACTTCGGTGCGCTGGTCGCACTGGGTTTCGACGGGGAGATCGAATTGACCTCGCTGGGGGGTTCGGTGCGGGAGGCGTGCTTGTGGTCGGCCGGACTCGCCGAACCCGGCGTCCGTCGGCGGGCGAGTCTGTTGGACCGCGCCGAGGTGCTCACCGATGCCGAACCCGACGACTGCGGCGTCGGCCCGGTCGGTCGCTGGATCGTCGACCCCGACGGTGCCGTGGTGCGGGCCGGTCTGGTCCGGCACTACGGGAACCGATACGGGCTGTGGCAGCTCGACCCCGAGATCGCCTACCTGACGGGGGAGCAGTTGCCGCCGGGAGTGCGTGGCTTCGAAGTTCTCGACCAGCTGGCCTTCAATGAAAAGCGGTTGCGCCAGGCACTTTTGGGCTTCGACGTCGGCGCGGTGGAAATCCTGGTGCGCGGTGTCGATGTCGACCCCGACGCGCTACGCCGACGGTTGCGGCTGACCGGCAGTCAAGCGCGTTCAGTGGTGATCACCAGGATCGGTGCGGGTTCGGCTGCGCGGGCAATCGCATTCGTATGTCGCGCGTCACGCTGACCCAGGTAGGCTGGCAACGACGGCGCCGGTGCCGTCTCAAAGGCCAGCAAGGACAACACATATGCGCATTGTGATTGCGGCCGTGACGCTGGCCGGTGCGGTTCTCCTCGGCTCGCCTCCGGTGGTGGCAGCCGCCCAGTCGCCCTGTGTCGATTTCGGGGGCACTCAAGGGCCGGATCAGATGTGCGATGTGCACGTCTCGAATGACACCTACATGCTGGACATGAAATTCCCGGTGGACTACCCCGACCAGGGCCCGCTGGACAGTTACCTGACCCAGACCCGGGACGGATTCGTCAACGTCGCCGAGATGCCGGGATCGACCGGCCTGCCCTATGCGCTGGACGTCACCTCCACCCGCTACAGCGCCGGTACCCCGCCCACCGGTACCAGTTCGGTTGTCCTTGAGGTGTATCAGAACGTCGGAGGGGCACACCCATCCACCTGGTATCAGGCCTTCAACTACGACCTGGCCAAGAAGGCCCCCATCACGTTCGACACCTTGTTCCGCCCCGACTCCCAGCCGCTGAATGTCATCTTCCCGCTCGTCCAGCAGGATCTGGAGAAGCAGTCCGGGATCAGCGACCCTGTGCTTGTCGGCGACGGGATGAACCCGGAGAACTACCAGAACTTCGCGCTCACCAACGACTCCGTCACGTTCTTCTTCAGCCAGGGCGGGTTGATGGCCGAGGCCGCGGGTGCCACCAAGGTGACCATTCCTCGCACGGCGCTGGTTTCGGTACTCGCCGCCTGACTAGGCCGGCGCGAAGCTGTACACCTGACCGTCGCTGGTCGAGGCGACGACCCTGCGGTCCCGGCCGATCGAGACACCGACCGGGAATCCCGAGGCCTGCGGTAGCGGATAGCTGTTGAGGGTGTGCCCGTCGGCCGGATCGAACGCCAGCAGCGCCATCCCCTCGGCGCCGGGTGCGCCGTCGCGGACAACGGTGTAAGCGACCCCGGGGCCGGCCTGGCTTGCGGTGGTCAGCGGTTCGACATCGCCTCGGCGCCAAACCAACTCACCGCCATCGCCGTTGTCTTTCACCGCGGCCAACGCGGTATCAGGGCCACCACCGGTCTGGATCAGTCCGTCCGGGGCCACCGTCGGGGGCGTCTGCGGCTGAAACCCCAGTGGGACAGACCATTTCATCGTGCCGTCGGCGGCGTTGAGTGCCCACAGCGTCTTATCGCGGCCATTGACGTAGACGGTGTTGCCGTCTGAGGACAGCGTCGGGCTGGCCAGCACGCCGTCGGTGACGGCGTCGCTCGTCCACTCCCGTGTCATCAAGGGATTTTGCCCGGGGTGGTAGCGCAGGCCGACCAAGGTGGCGGCCGGCGCGCCCGGTTGCCAGACCGGGATGACGATCAGCTGCGATGCCGCCGAGTAGGCCGGTGCGGCCGCGACCGGGCAACCGCGGCGGGCAGGCCCGCAGTCGGCGAGTCCGCGCTGTGAGTCGGTGGGGTCGAGATCGGAGACCAGATCGATGGCGGTGCCGACGACGGTTCCGCGGTGCGCATCGAAGATCAGCACCTGCCCCAGGTGGGTCACCACCAGCAGTTGGCCACCTCCCAGAATTCTTGGGGTGAGGGGCATTCCGATCACCTGCTGACGCCAGCGGACCCACTGGGTGCTGGGGTAGCTGACGATGGCGCCCGGCTGACCGACGTAGACGTTGTCGAAGCCGTCGATCATCGGACCGGCGAAGCCACCGCCCTGCACCATGCGGGTGCACCACCGCTGACGGCCGTCGTTGGTGTTCTCCCAGACCATCAGCGAGCAACCGGACGAGGTCTGGCCGTTGGCCACCAGATAACCACCGGAGCCGATGGCGACCGATGCCCCCAGCTCACCCTTGACCGACCGGGTCCACGCGAGGGTGAGTGCGTCCGCGCCGGCGGAAGAGGTGTAGCTGCTGTTGGCCGCGTCACCGTACTGGGCCGGCCAGCCCAGCGAGGGTGCGGAATCGACCCACGAGTCGGTCGAGCCGCAGCCGACCGCACCCAGTGCGATCAGGGCCGCTGACACCGGTGCTGAAATTCGCCGAAGTGGCCGAAGCACCAGTGACGCTCCTTTCTGTCCTCTGATCGCCTACCGCCGAGAAGTCCACCGAGGGTAACCCGTAGCCGAGGCGGGCTCGCGTAGGCTTTCCGGCCATGACGAGCATGTGGGGCGCGCCGATCCACAAACGTTGGCGGGGTTCGCGGCTGCGCGACCCACGTCAGGCCCAGTTTCTGACACTTGCTTCGCTGAAGTGGGTGCTGTCCAACCGCGCCTACACACCGTGGTATCTGGTTCGGTACTGGCGGCTGCTGAAGTTCAAGCTGACCAATCCGCACATCATCACCCGGGGCATGGTGTTCCTCGGCAAGCGCGTCGAGATTCACGCCACACCCGAGCTGGCGCAGATGGAGATCGGCCGCTGGGTGCATATCGGCGACGGAAACACCCTGCGCGCTCACGAAGGGTCGCTACGGCTCGGCGACAAGGTGGTCTTCGGCAAGGACAACGTCGTCAACACCTATATCGACATCGAGTTCGGGGAGTCGGTGTTGATGGCCGATTGGTGCTACATCTGCGATTTCGACCACAAGATGGACAACATCGAGATGCCGATCAAGGACCAGGGGATCGCCAAGAGCCCGGTCCGGATCGGCCCGGACACCTGGATCGCGGCCAAGGTCACAGTGCTGCGCGGGACGACCGTCGGCCGCGGTTGTGTGCTCGGCGCGCACGCGGTGGTCAAGGGCGTCATCCCGGACTTTTCGATCGCCGTCGGTGCGCCGGCCAAGGTGGTCAAGAACCGTCAGCTGGCCTGGGAGACCTCGGCGGCGCAGCGCGCCCAGCTTGCGGCGGCGCTGGCCGATATCGAGCGAAAAAAAGCGAACCGCTGACACCGTGAGCGAATCCGACGGCCCCGAGATCGACTACCGGTTCACGCTGGCCAACGAGCGGACGTTCCTGGCCTGGCAGCGCACCGCGCTGGGGCTGTTGGCCGCCTCGGTCGCGGTGATCCAGTTCGTTCCCGAGCTGGGCGTGCCGGGCGCACGGCATGTGCTCGGGGTTCTGCTGGCCGTGTTGGCCACCGCAACCGCCTTGATCGGCCTGATCCGCTGGGTGCAGGTCGACCGGGCCATGCGCAGCGGCGTTGAGCTGCCGCGCCATCCGACCCCGGCCTACCTCGCGGTGGGCCTGACCGTGATCGGCCTGCTGGTAGCCGCGTTCGCGATTTTCAGAGCGGTTACCGGTTGACCGATCCTGGCCTGCAGGCGGAGCGGACGTCGCTGGCCTGGACGCGCACCTCGTTCGCGCTCCTGGGTAACGGCGCAATCCTGATGGTGCGCGATATCAAGGATCACAGCGCGGGACTCGGCCTTGCGGCTGCCGTCGCCGCGGCCGCCCTGGCCGGGATCACCTACGTGATCGGACTGCGACGGCAGCGCACCCTCGCCAGACATCCACTGCCACAATCGATCAACCCGCGCCGGGAGGTCTACCTGCTGACCGTCCTGGTGCTCGGCCTGATCGCGGTATCGGTGCTGTCGCTGGTCGTCTAACTGCGTCCGGGCAGGGCCTGCTCGACGATCGGCCGGCGGGCCTGCGGCTCGCGTTCGCGGCGCTTGGCGGCCAGATACACCTGGGCGGTGTGGGCAGCCACCGTCGGCCAGGAGAAGTCGGCGGTCAACCTTTCCCTGGCAGCAACTGCCAGGCGCTGTGCGGCCGCGGGGTTGTCGAGCACTGTGCGCATGCAGGCGGCCAGCGCGGCGAGGTCCCGTGGGGGATAGGACGTGCCCGTCACGCCGTCAATCACCGCTTCGCCCAGCCCGCCGACGTTGGAGGTGACCAACGGTGCCCCTGCCGCCGCGGCTTCGAGTGCGACGATTCCGAACGGCTCGTAATGGCTGGGCAGCACGGCGGCGTCCGCTCGGTGCAGCAGCGCCAGGAGCTCCGAATGATCAACGAGCCCAACAAAGTTGGTGGCCTTGAGAACTTTGTGCCGGCGGGCCTCCTCGATCAGCCAGGCACGTTGGGTGCCGTCGCCGGCGATCGTCAGCGTGGTGCCGGGGTGCGTGCGGCGGATACGGGGCAGCGCGGCGATGGCGTCGTGCACGCCCTTCTCGTATTCGAGCCGACCCACGAACAGCAGTTCCGGGGGACCGGTGCGGGGCCGTCTGCGCGCAAATGGCCAGCCCTCGGTGTCGATACCGTTGGGAATCACTGTGGAGTCGCTCAAGCCGGGGCCGAACAGTTCGGTGATCTCTTCGCTCATCGACGCCGAGCAGGTGATCAGGGCATCGGAGTCGCGCACCAGCCAGGATTCCACCGCGTGCACCTGGCGGCTGATAGAACCGGCCACCCAGCCGGAATGCCGGCCGGCCTCGGTGGCATGGATCGTGGAAACCAATGGCACGTCATAGAATTCGGCCAACGCGATGGCGGGATGCGCCACCAGCCAGTCGTGGGCGTGCACGATATCGGGGCGCCAGGTTCGGGCCCGGCCGCCACGATCACGCAACGTCAACCCCGCCCGCACCATCGAATGACCCATCGCCAACGTCCAGGCCATCATGTCGGTGCCGAAGGTGAACTCGTGTGGATCCTGGGCGGCCGCAACCACCCTGACCCCTTCGCTGACGTCATCGGTCGACGGATGCGATCTGGGGTCGGTGTTCGTCGGCTGCCTGCTCAGCACGACGACCTCGTGGCCGTCTGCTGCCAGCGCGGTGGCGAGTTGATAGACATGCCGGCCAAGGCCGCCGATCACCACCGGCGGGTACTCCCACGACACCATCAGGATTTTCACGGTCTGGGTAACCGCCGCGCGTCGAGCGCCCCGAACAGTCCGTCGGCGCGGTTCCACCCGGCGGCGAGCCGCTCGGCGGACTCGCGCCGGCCCGACGCCAGTGCCGCGGCGATCTCCCTGGCGGCGTGCGCATGCAGGTGTGCGCGATAGCGTGCGTAGTCGGCGGCGGAGTCCTTGCTGACCATGAACGGCCAGTCCGAGGACACGGTGAGCAACGTCTCACGCAGGATCTGGTCGGCGACAAAATCGCGGGCCACCGGGGCGCCGGGGGTGCTGTTCTGTTCCAGTGCCTTGTCGACCGTCGCCAGAGCGGTATCGACGACCTCGTTGTTGAGCGCCACCAGGTCGGCAACCTGATCACCCGCCCAGACCTGCCAGTCCTTGCCGGAACCCCAAGAGCTGGGCGGCAATTCGACGCTGTTGCCGACGTAGCCATCAGTAACGGCATCGGCGAGGGTGCCGATCCGGACCCCGGCCTCGGGTAACGCCCGCAGGACCCGCTCCAGCCACATCGGGCCCTCGTGCCACCAGTGCCCGAACAATTCGGTGTCGAACGCGGCCACCACATGCGCCGGTCGGCCGATGCGCTCACTTTCGGAGATGAGGCGCCGCCGGACGATATCGACGAAGTCGGCGACGTGGCCGTCGACCGCGTGCTCGGCGCGGTCCGGCTCGTAGGGCGCTTTGGCCTCCGAGGCAACGTTACGTCCGGTCACCCGGGCCGGTTTGAGGCCGGTGACGTGATCGTAGGTGTGGAAATCGCGGTAGGCGGCGTGCCCGGGATAACCGGATTTCGGCGACCACACCCGGTAACTGACCGCCAAGTCGCGACCGAAGGCTATGACGTCACTGCCGCTGACTGGACGGCCGAGCGCGGTGTCGCCGTGTAGGGACGGTCCGTCGACCATGAAATGGCCGACTCCGGCAGCGGCGTAGTCGCGTTCCATGCCTGGGGCATAAGCACATTCGGGGGCCCAGATCCCGGCAGGTGCGCGCCCGAAACGGTGCTGTGCGTCCGCCAGGCCCTCGCGCAGGGCGAATTCCCGCAACCGCGGCGCCAACAACGGCTGGAACGGATGTGCCAACGGCCCGCCGAGCAGCTCGACCGTGCCCGCGTCGATCAGCTCGCGCAGCAGCGGACTGCCGCCGTGGCGCCACAGGGTGGAAAAATCGTCCTGTGCCCGCTCGGCCTCGGCGTATTCATGAATACCGAAGGCGCGCAAAGCTTCTGGAGTACACGCGGTATCGGGAGCCGCGGTGCCCCTGCGGGCCGGACCGGCCACCTGGGTGCGAGCCTCGACCGCCCGCAGCTGCCAGTTCGCCAGCCAGTGCGCCATCCCGTCGAGGCTGTACGGATCATCGAGCTGAGCCGTCACCACCGGCGTCATCCCCAACGTGACCAGGTTCTGCCTGCCCTCGGCGGCCAGCGTGCGCAATACCCGCATCAGCGGCAGGTACGCCGCCGACCACGACTGGTAGAGCCATTCCTCGCCCACCGGCCAGCGGCCGTGATGAGCCAGCCAGGGCAGGTGTGTATGCAGCACCAGGCTGAACATGCCGGGAACGGGATCGCTCTTGTTGTCGACGCTCACCGTCGTACCGCGATCGCCACCAGGTCCAGGCTGTCGTCGATCGCTTGTTCCCCGGCGCCGATCAGGTCGAAATCGTCGGTGGTGATGGCGGCGATATCGGCCAGGAGGTCGGGCGGCCATGGCGCGTCGGCGAGCGCCCGTGCGATCTGCGCCTCGATGATCGAGCCGCCGTACTTCGCATCGAGCGTCCTTAGCCGTTGGCCGTGAAAGACCCCGCTCATCGATTCGACGGTGAAACCACCCTCGACCAGCAGCTCGGTCAACTCGGCGGCGTTGAGCTCGCGGGTGTGGAACGGGTTGATCGGCGTATCGCTGCCGGGGGTGAAGGTGATCCGGTTCGGCGTGGACATCAGCAGCAGTCCAGCGGGGCGGAGCACCCGGGCGCATTCGGCGACGAACTGCGGCTGGTCCCAGAGATGTTCGATGACCTGGAAGTTCACCACCACGTCGACCGAGGCGTCGGGTAGCGGCAACTGCGCAAGATTTCCCTGCACGACCTCGACCCGCGGGTAGCGGGTGCGCACGTGGGCCACGGCCGATTCGTCGTAATCGACCCCGACCACGCTGCGAGCGACGTCGGCCAGCAGGTCGGCGCCGTAACCCTCGCCAAAACCCGCCTCCAGGACGTCGCGGTCGGCGCACCGCTGGGCCAGCCGTTGATAGACCACCTCGTGGCGGCGGAACCAGTAGTTCTCGATGTCAAGGCCCGGGATGGTGCGCTCGCCCGTCAGTGGCAACGACGGACCAGAAGGTGCAGAGGGTGCAGAAGGTCCGGAGGTATCGGAGGTTGAAGCGCTCATTGGAAGGCAGGCTAACCCGAAGCTGACCTACCGAGAAGCGCATCCGACCCTTCGCCGGGGTGAGGGGGGTCAGAACCCGCTGGACGACCCGCTATGGTGGACGAACGGACCACCATAAGTTACCGGCTAGTAACATTGCGGGTGGGACGAACCGTGGTCAAAAGAAACAGGGTTTTTTGCGGCGCTATCCCGGCTGCCAGGACCCCTCAAGGAGGACGAACCAGAGTCATGACGAACATCGTGGTCCTGATCAAACAGGTTCCTGACACGTGGTCGGAGCGCAAGCTGTCCGACGGTGATTACACGCTGGACAGGGAAGCGGCAGACGCCGTATTGGACGAGATCAACGAGCGCGCCGTCGAGGAAGCGCTCCTGATCAAGGAAAAGGAAGCCGCCAACGGCATCGAGGGCTCGGTCACCGTGCTGACCGCCGGCCCCGAGCGTGCCACCGAGGCGATCCGCAAGGCCCTGTCCATGGGCGCCGATAAGGCCGTCCACCTCAAGGACGACGGCCTGCACGGCTCCGACATGATCCAGACCGGCTGGGCCCTGGCCCGCGCGCTGGGCACCGTCGAAGGCGTCGAATTGGTCATCGCCGGTAACGAGGCCACCGACGGTGTCGGTGGCGCAGTCCCGGCTGTCATCGCCGAGTACCTCGGCCTGCCGCAGCTCACTCACCTGCGCAAACTGGCAGTCGCCGACGGCAAGATCACCGGTGAGCGCGAGACCGACGAGGGTGTCTTCACCCTCGAGGCCAGCCTGCCCGCGATCGTCAGCGTGAACGAGAAGATCAACGAACCGCGCTTCCCGTCCTTCAAGGGCATCATGGCCGCGAAGAAGAAAGAAGTGACCACTCTCACGCTTGCCGAGATCGGTGTCGAAGCCGATGAGGTCGGCGTTGCGAACGCGGGCTCGAAGGTGCTGTCCTCGACCCCGAAGCCGCCCAAGACCGCGGGCGAGAAGATCGCTGACGAAGGCGAGGGCGGCACGAAGATCGCCCAGTACCTCGTTGCCCAAAAATTGATCTAAGACCTACACACGAAGGCGAAGAGAACGCATGGCTGAAGTACTTGTGCTCGCTGAGCACTCCGAAGGCGCGCTGAAAAAGGTCAGCGCCGAACTGATCACCGCTGCCCGTGCACTGGGTGAGCCGTCTGCCGTCGTGGTGGGCCCTCCCGGTAGCGCGGCTCCGCTGATCGACGATCTGAAAGCGGCGGGCGCCGCGAAGATCTACGTTGCCGAATCTGAAGACGTCGAGAAGTTCCTCGTCACCCCCACCCTGGACACGCTGGCCGCTCTGGTCGAGCAGGTCGCCCCGGCCGGTGTCCTGATCGCCGCCAACGCCGACGGTAAAGAGGTCGCAGGCCGGCTTGCTGCGCGGCTGGGCTCCGGGCTGCTCACCGACGTCGTCGAGGTCAAAGACGGTGCTATCGGCGTGCACAGCATCTTCGGTGGCGCCTACACCGTTGACGCCCAGGCCACCGGCGACACCCCGATCATCACCTTGCGGCCCGGCTCGGTCGAGGCCGAGCCCGTTGCGGGTGCCGGCGAGCAGATCACCGTCGAGGTGCCTGCCGCAGCGGAAAATGCGACGAAGATCACGTCCCGCGAACCGGCCGTCGCCGGTGACCGGCCCGAGCTGACGGAGGCCTCTGTGGTTGTCTCCGGTGGCCGCGGTGTCGGCAGCGCGGACAAGTTCTCCGTCGTCGAGGAGCTGGCCGATTCGCTCAATGCCGCTGTCGGTGCTTCGCGTGCCGCGGTGGACTCCGGCTACTACCCGGGCCAGTTCCAGGTGGGCCAGACCGGTAAGACCGTCTCGCCGCAGCTCTACATCGCCCTGGGCATCTCCGGAGCCATCCAGCACCGGGCCGGTATGCAGACGTCGAAGACGATCATCGCCGTCAACAAGGACGAAGAAGCGCCGATCTTCGAGATCGCCGACTACGGCATCGTGGGCGACCTGTTTAACGTCACCCCGCAGCTGACCGAGGCGGTCAAAGCCCGCAAGGGCTAGCTTTTTCTGCGCGAGCAGACGCAAACAACCCCCATTTCCCGGTGAAATGGGGGTTGTTTACGTCTGCTCGCGGGGTAAGCGGGCTTCAACTCGTCACCTGACGCTCACGAACACGACACGCGGCGATTGCCGACAAGCCCGATGGCTGCGCGACCGTGCTGGTTATGAGCACCGCGTCTGTACTCATCGCCGCTGATCATCCGACCGAAGCTGCCGACGTTCCGCAGTACACCCTGCTGCTTTCCACCGATCCCGAGCTCATCGACGCCGCGCAACGACTGCGTTACGACGTGTTCACCTCCGAGCCCGGATTCACGCTGCCCGCCACCGACGGTAGAGATGCCGACAGGTTCGACGAGTACTGCGATCACCTGCTGGTCCGCGAAGATCGCTCCGGCGATCTGGTCGGTTGCTACCGGATGCTCCCGCCTCCGGGCGCCATTGCCGCCGGAAGCCTTTATACCGCAACCGAGTTCGATGTCCGAGCGCTGGACTCGCTGCGGCCCTCGCTGGTCGAGATGGGTCGTGCGGTGGTGCGAGATGATCACCGTAACGGGGCGGTGGTGTTGTTGATGTGGGCAGGCATCTTGGCCTACCTCGACCGCTGCGATTACGAATATGTGACCGGTTGCGTGTCGGTACCCACCCACGATCCGGCGGATCCGGACGCCGAGCCGGGCCGCCAGATCCGCGGAGTACGCGATTTCGTCGCCCAACGCCATGCCGCCCCCGCGGAGTTCACCGTGCACCCGTACCGCCCGGTGGTGCTCGGCGGGAAGACGCTCGACGAGATCACCCCACCCGCGCGGTCGACGGTGCCGCCGCTGATGCGCGGCTATCTGCGCCTTGGGGCGCAGGTATGCGGTGAACCCGCCCACGACCCGGAGTTCGGCGTCGGCGACTTTCCCGCCCTGCTGGACAAACGCAAGGCAGATACCCGGTACCTGACGCGCCTGCGCTCGGTATCGGCGGCCAGTCAGATCGGTGACGGAACGGCCATTGCCGGTCAACAGGAGAGGACCGCACCATGATCGTTTCGAACCCATGGCTGCCGCGCGCGTCATGTGATGCCGACTGCATCCGCGCCGGTTCCGGACAGGCAGGCGCACCCGCGGCGGTGGCACTGCGCACCACACTGCGGACCATTCTGGCGCTGATCTTGATCCCGGCGCTGCCGCTGCTGGCCGTTCCGCTACCGGGGCGCTCGCATCTGCAACGCGGCTACTGCCGGTTGGTGCTGCGTTGCCTGGGGGTGCGAATCACGGTGTCGGGCGGCCCGATCCGCAACCTGCCCGGTGTGCTGGTGGTCAGCCGCCACGTGTCGTGGGTGGATATCTTCACCATCGGCGCGGTGATGCCCGGTTCGTTCGTGGCCAAAGCCGAAATGATCAGTTGGCCCGCGCTCGGCGTGCTGGCGCGGCTGATGAAGGTGATCCCGATCGAGCGGGAAAGCCTGCGCAGGCTGCCTGCAGTGGTGGAGGCCGTCGCCGCACGGCTGCGCGCCGGCCACACCGTGGTCGCCTTCCCCGAGGGCACCACCTGGTGCGGGCTCGGGCACGGACCGTTTCGGCCGGCCATGTTCCAGGCGGCCATCGATGCGGGCCGGCCGGTGCAGCCGCTGCGACTGAACTATCACCACCGCGACGGCAGCACCTCGACGGTGCCGGCCTACATCGGTGACGACACGCTGTTCGAATCGATCCGGCGGCTCATCGTGGCGCGCCGCACGATCGTTCACGTGCACGTCGAATCCCTCGAGCTCCCCGGTGATGACCGCCGCGCACTGGCCGCCCGCTGCGAGACCGCGGTGCGTGGGTCATCGGCTGGGACGACACAGGCGCCTGCGGCTGTCCACGGGCACGTATTGGCGGCCTGAGCACCCGCTGGTCGGCGACGACGCTGGTCGGCAAATACGGGGGATGGCCGCGCTGCGGCTATTCTGGACAGGTCATGAGCCAGACCAGTCCGGTGTACCTCGACCACGCCGCCACCACTCCGATGCATGCTGCCGCCATCGAGGCGATGACCGCCGTGCTCGGCACGGTCGGCAATGCCTCCTCGCTGCACACCGCGGGGCGGCTGGCGCGTCGCCGGATGGAAGAGGCCAGGGAGACCATCGCGGCCCAGCTGGGCGCGCGGCCGTCTGAGGTCATCTTCACCTCCGGTGGCACCGAGAGTGACAACCTCGCACTCAAGGGCATCTACTGGGCACGCAGCGATGCCGAGCCACGTCGTCGTCGGATCATCACCACCGCGGTCGAACACCACGCGGTGCTCGACTCGGTGGCCTGGTTGGCCGAGCACGAGGGTGCCGCGATCACCTGGCTGCCCACCGAGGCTGATGGCTCGGTTACTCCCGCGGCGTTGCGGCAGGCGTTGGAGGAAGACGGCGACGACGTCGCGCTGGTCTCGGTGATGTGGGCCAACAACGAGGTCGGCACTGTGATGCCGATCAACGAGCTGGCGGCGGTTGCCGCCGAGTTCGGCGTGCCGATGCACAGCGACGCGATACAAGCCGTCGGTCAGGTGCCCCTGGTGTTCGGGGCCAGCGAGCTGTCGGCGTTGAGCGTCGCAGCCCATAAATTTGGCGGCCCGACCGGGGTGGGCGCATTGCTGTTGCGCCGCAACGCCGCATGCGTGCCGTTGACCCACGGTGGTGGCCAGGAGCGCGATGTTCGTTCCGGCACAGCGAATGTCGCGGGCGCTGTCGCAATGGCAGCTGCCGCGCAGATCGCCGTCGAGTCCCTTGAGGCGAACTCGACGCGGCTACGCGGCTTGCGCGACCGGCTGATCGATTCCGTCCTGGCCGAGATCGACGATGTCATCGTCAACGGGTCTCGGGAAGCGCGGCTACCCGGAAATGCGCATTTCACCTTCCGCGGTTGCGAGGGCGACTCGCTGCTGATGCTGTTGGACGCCAACGGAATTGAATGCTCCACCGGATCGGCCTGCACGGCCGGTGTCGCGCAGACGTCCCATGTGCTGGTAGCGATGGGCGCCGACCCCGCGACCGCCCGCGGATCGATCCGACTGTCCCTGGGGCATACCAGTGTCGACGCCGATGTCGACGCCGCACTACGGGTGCTGCCCGCTGCGGTACACCGGGCCAGGGCTGCGGCGTTGGCCAGTGCTGGGCAGGTGCGCTGATGCGGGTTTTGGCCGCGATGAGTGGTGGCGTCGATTCGTCGGTGGCCGCCGCCAGGATGGTCGACGCCGGACACGACGTCGTCGGAGTGCATCTCGCGTTGTCGTCGGCACCGGGCACACTGCGGACCGGATCGCGGGGTTGCTGCTCGAAAGAAGACGCCGGCGATGCGCGCCGCGTCGCCGATGTACTCGGAATCCCGTTCTATGTCTGGGATTTCGCTGATCGGTTCAAAGAAGATGTGATCGACGATTTTGTCGAGTCCTATGCGCGCGGTGAGACACCGAATCCCTGTGTGCGGTGCAACGAGCGGATCAAGTTCTCCGCGCTGTCGGCGCGGGCACTGGCACTGGGCTTTGATGCCGTCGCCACCGGGCACTACGCCAGGTTGAGCGATGGGCGACTGCGTCGCGCGGTGGACGGCGATAAAGACCAGTCCTATGTACTTGCAGTGCTGACTGCTGAGCAGCTTCGGCATTCGGCGTTCCCGATCGGGGACACCCCCAAGGGACTCATTCGCGAAGAAGCCGCCCGGCGGGGCCTCGCGGTGGCCGAAAAGCCGGACAGCCATGACATCTGCTTCATTCCTTCCGGTGATACCCGGGCCTTCCTCGGGGCCCGGATCGGCGTGCGGCGCGGTTCGGTCGTCGACGCAGGCGGTGCCGTCCTGGCTGAACACGACGGCGTGCACGGCTTCACAATCGGCCAGCGCAAGGGCCTCGGTATCGCCGGTCCGGGCCCGGACGGGCAGCCCCGCTACGTCACCGGAATCGACGCCGAGACCGGCACGGTCCGCGTTGGTTCGGCGGTCGATCTGGAAGTGTGGTCCCTGACCGGCGAGCGGCCGGTGTTCACTTCGGGTAACCCGCTGTCGGGACCTCTCGACTGTGAGGTGCAGGTCCGCGCCCACGGTGGAATCGCTCCGGCGCTAGCCGAATTCGTCGACGGACAACTGCGGGTCCAGCTGCGGACCGCCCTGCGCGGTGTTGCCGGTGGGCAGACGATGGTGCTGTACCGACCCGACGGCGCCGACGGCGATGAAGTGCTCGCCAGCGCGACGATCGCACGCTAGCTTTCGAGGTCGTTGGCGCAGCTCGCGAGGATCGCGCCGAAGTTCCACAGCAGCAGACGTGAGCTGATCGCCTCCATCGCTTTGCCGCCTGCCCGGGCCGGGTGGGTGTAGCTGCTCACCCAGTCGACGTGCGTACCCGCCCCGTGCGGGGTGAACGTCAGAGTGCCGCCGTCGTGGTCGAAGGCCGGGAACGAGCGAATAATGAGATATGAGTAGCTTTTCGGCGGGTCGTAGGCGGTGATCTCTTCGCGGAACCACATGCCGGTGCCCACCACTTCCCGCACGGCACCGACACCGGGTGCGGGCGAGCCCTTCGCCCAATCTGCCTTGAGGACCAGCGGGGCCGAGGTCAGGCTGGCGGGCCCGGCAAGCCACTCGAAGACCCGCTGCGGTGACGCGGCGATCACCCGCTCGATATGAAGGTTGACCACAGTGGGAAATGCTAACCCGGCACCCGACTGAGGATGTTGGTCATCACGATCCCCGGGACAGATTCCGGGAACTCGCAGAATGTCACCTCGACCATCACCGCCGATTTCAGCTGGTAATCCCTGCCGCAGGTGCGGGCGGGTCGCATCTGCAGCGAGTCTTCTCCGGACGCGACGTAGCCGACGAATATCGGGCCCGCCGAACTCTTCGCGCACGCGTTGGCTCGTTCGGTCAGGCTGTCGAACGCCGCCCTGGCGGTCTGCGGGTCGCGGTAGACGGCGGCGGCCTGCGAGATGAGGCCGGCCCCGGGGGGTCGCTGATAGGTCGTCTTGTGGAAGTCGGCGACATCGCTGCTGAAGGTCTGCGTCTCGGCGAAGATGAACTGGCATGGTGGCGAAACGCCGTTGGCGAGCACGTCGATATCGACCGGGTATTTGCCGTCCATCGACGGGATGGCGGTCAGGGCGTCACCGGCCCCGGTGACCGCACGCATGCCCGCAAGATCGAGCATCAGGGCATCGGCGTCCGCCGCCAGAATCACTTGCGGCCCCGGTGTCTCGGTGTATGGCAGCGCAGCGGAACCTGCGACCACACGGGTACAGCCGGTGAGCAGCACCAGGGTCGCCGAGCAGGTCAGCACCCGCAAAAGCATTGCGGCCATGGTTCACAGTACGGTTGCGCGATGAGCGGTGACTTGTGAGTGCCTTCCATACGGCCACCGGTATCGGTTCCTGGCCGGGAACCTCGCCGCGCCAGGCGGCGGAGATCGTCGTCGGCGAACTCGGTGGAACGCTGGCGCACCTGGTCGAGTTGCCCGCCAGGGGAGTGGGCGCGGACATCATCGGTCGGGCCGGCGCCCTGCTGGTCGACATTTCCATCGACACCGTCCCGCGCGGATACCGCATCGTCGCGCGACCGGGAAATGTGATGCGCCGGGCCGCCAGCCTGCTCGACGAGGATATCGACGCGCTCGAAGAAGCCTGGGAGATCGCGGGCCTGGGTGGCAGTCAACGACCGATCAAAGTGCAAGCGCCAGGACCGATCACGCTCGCGGCCGAGCTTGAGCTGCCCAACGGACACCGGGCCATCACCGACCCCGGAGCGGTACGCGATCTGACAGCCTCACTGGCCGAAGGGGTGGCCCGGCATCGCGCCGAGCTGGCGCGACGGCTGTCCACCACCGTCGTCGTGCAGTTCGATGAGCCGCTGCTGCAGGTAGCGCTGGCAGGCAGACTGACCGGGGTCACCAGCTTCTCGCCCGTGCACCCCGTCGACGAGTCGGTGGCCACCGAACTGTTCGATATCTGTGTCGCCGCGGTGGGCACCGAGGTGGTGCTGCATAGCTGCGCCCCGGAACTGCCGTGGAAGATATTGCAGCGCAGCACGATCAGTGCGGTGTCGGTGGACGTCGCGACGCTCAAACCGGCTGACCTGGACGGGATCGGCGAGTTCGTCGAGGCGGGCCGCGTCGTGCTGCTCGGCGTGGTGCCGACGACGGCTCCGGCGATCCGGCCCGATGTGGAGCAGGTGGCGAAGGCCGCCGCCCAGGTCACCGATCGGCTTGGCTTTCCCCGCTCGGTGTTGGCCGAGCGGATCGGCGTCACGCCGGCCTGCGGACTGGCCGGTGCCACCGCGGACTGGGCGCGCACCGCGCTGGGCCTGGTGCACAAGGTCGCCGATGCATTCGCCGAGGATCCCGAAGCGGTCTAGTTCCGCAACGCTATACCGTCCGCAGATCCTTGCGCAGAATTTTGCCGGACGCCGATTTGGGTATGGCGTCGATGAACTCGACCTGGCGCACCTTCTTATACGGGGCGACGTTCTCGGCGACGAAGGCCATCACGTCGTCGGCGCTGAGCTCCTCGCCGGATTGCTTGACCACGAAAGCTTTTGGGATCTCCTCGCCGGATTCGGTATCGATTACGCCGATCACCGCCACGTCGGCAACGCCGGGGTGGGTCAGCAGTAGCGCCTCGAGCTCCGCGGGCGGCACCTGATATCCCTTGTACTTGATCAGCTCCTTGAGGCGGTCCACGATGTAGACACAGCCATCGGAGTCCACGCAGGCCAGATCGCCGGTGTGCAGAAAGCCTTCGGCATCAATGGTTTCCGCGGTCGCCTCATCGTTGCCGAGATACCCGGCCATCACGTTGGGCCCGGAGAACCACAGCTCGCCGGTGGCACTGCGACCTGATTCGGGGATGCCGATCTCAGCACCGGTCTCGGGGTCGACGATCTTGCTGACGGCGTTGGGAACGGTCCAGCCGCACGAGTTCAGCGGTGCGTTGACACCCAGCGACTGGCCTCCGCCGTCGAAGGGCATGCAGTGGCT
Source organism: Mycobacterium sp. (assembly GCF_965229105.1). Classification (GTDB taxonomy): domain Bacteria; phylum Actinomycetota; class Actinomycetes; order Mycobacteriales; family Mycobacteriaceae; genus Mycobacterium. The sequence goes on along the minus strand of NZ_OZ245858.1, from coordinate 5,022,368 downwards.
GACCGGGCTGAGCTCACTCATTCCGTACCCCTGCACGACGCGGCAGCCGAGCCGCTTGGCCACAGCGTGACCGAGTTCTTCGTCCAGTGGTGCCGCACCGGACATGACGATGCGCAGCGATGACAGGTCGTAATCGTCGATAACGGGGTGTTTGGCCAGCGCAACCGCGACCGGCGGCGCGATGTAACCGACTGTGCAGCGCTGATTTTGGATGGTCTGCAGAAACTTGGTGAGGTCGAACGACGGCATGATCACCAACCGGGCCCGCGCGTGCAGTGCGGCGTTGAGCAATACCGTCATCCCGTAGATATGGAAGAACGGCAGCACCGCGACGATCGCGTCAGTCGAGGTGATGCCTTGGATCGGCCTGATCTGGGCGATATTGGCCGCCAGGTTGCGGTGGGTGAGCATCACACCTTTGGGGTTACCGGTGGTGCCCGAGCTGTAGGGCAGCGCAGCCAGGTGCGTGACGGGATCGACGGTGACGGTTGGGGCGTCGGCTCCGGATGCCAGCAGGTCATCGGCGTTGGGATGTCCGTCGACGGCCTCGCCTGCACCGTCGAGGATGACGACCTCCGCCGGGGACAGCCCGGCATGGGCGGCACCTTCGGTGGCCTGGGCGCGCAACGGACTGACGGTGATCAGCATCTTGGCGTGCGAGTCCGTCAGCTGTTTGGCGATGTCCTTGGCGGTGAACAGCGCGTTGACGGTGGTGGCGGTGGCGCCGGCCCGCAGGATGCCGTGGAACGCGACCGCGAATATCGAGCTGTTCGGAGCCAGCAGCGCCACCACGTCACCGACGCCGATACCCCGATCGGCCAACGCTCCGGCGAAGGCATCCACCCGGATCGCCAGATCGCGATAGGTGGTTTCGGCGCCGGTCGGGGCGTCGATCAGGGCGACGAGATCGCCGTCGGCCTCGGTCAACTCGCCGAACAGGTATTCGTGGACCATCCCGTCGGGCACGACGACGTCGGGGAACGGACTGGCGAAACTCATATCTCTCCCTGGGTCGGGTCATCCAATTGCTTCAGAAGTTTCTTCGGTGCCACGAGGCGGTAGGAGGCGTCGACGAGCTCAGCTACCTCGGCCCAGTCCACCTTCGCCGCGGTGAAATCCAGCCCCAGCCAGCCCGAGGGCCCCAGGTAGGCAGGGAAGAAGAACCGCACATCCTGTGCCAGCGCGGCGCGGTCGGCTTCGTCCACCTTGACCAGCAGCGCGTGCGAAAACCGGGTCATCTCACCGGGTACCGACATTTTGGAGCTGCCGCCGTACATCGCGAACATCTTGGGCACGCAGAACGTGGGCCTGCCGTGGGAGATTTTCTCGAAGGCGCCCGGGAAGCCCAGCGCGATCCCACGCAGCTCCGCCAGCCCGAAGTCGTCATCGTCGAACATGATCGGGTGGGGCACAAGACCACCCTAACGATGGCTGCTGCACTGTCGGAGCCCTTCGATAACCTTGCGCAGTGAGCCCAGTCGAAGTAGATCCGCTCGATCCGGACGTGCGCCGGCAATGGCAGGAACTGGCCGACGAGGTGCGGGGGCATCAGTTCCGCTACTACGTCCGCGATGCGCCGGTGGTTTCCGACGGCGAGTTCGACGCCTTGTTGGGCAAGCTGACCGCCCTGGAGGACGAGCACCCCGAGTTGCGCACCCCGGATTCGCCGACGCAGCTGGTCGGCGGCGCCGGTTTCGCCACCGATTTCACCTCTGCCGATCACCTCGAGCGGATGCTGTCGCTGGACAACGTCTTCAACGCCGACGAGCTGGATGCCTGGGCGGCCCGGGTGCAGCGCGACCTCGGTGCCGAAAAATCCGCAGACGTCCATTACCTGTGCGAACTCAAGATCGACGGGGTCGCATTGGCGTTGGTCTACCGCAACGGACGCCTGGAGCGGGGCGCCACCCGCGGTGACGGCCGCACCGGCGAGGACGTCACCCTCAACGCCCGCACCATTGACGATGTCCCCGAACGTCTTACGCCCAGCGACGAGTATCCGATACCCGCTGTCCTTGAGGTGCGTGGCGAGGTGTTCTTCCGGCTCGTCGATTTCGAGGCCCTCAATGCCAGCCTCGTCGAGGAGGGGAAACCCCCGTTCGCCAACCCGCGCAACAGTGCCGCAGGCTCGCTGCGGCAGAAGAATCCGGCCGTCACCTCGCGACGCAAGCTGCGGATGATCTGCCATGGCCTCGGTTACGCCGAGGGTTTCACCCCGCCCACCCTGCATGACGCCTACCTGGCGCTCAAAGCGTGGGGGTTGCCGGTTTCTGACCACACCACCCGTGTGCAGGGCATCGCGGCGGTCCAGGAGCGGGTCGTCTACTGGGGCGAACACCGCCATGACGTCGAGCACGATATCGACGGCGTGGTGGTCAAGGTCGACGAGGTGTCGCTGCAGCGCAGGCTCGGCGCCACGTCGCGGGCACCGCGCTGGGCCATCGCGTACAAATATCCGCCCGAGGAAGCCACCACCAAACTCCTCGATATCCGGGTCAACGTCGGCCGTACCGGGCGGGTGACGCCGTTCGCCTATATGGAGCCCAGCAAGATCGCCGGGTCGACGGTCGGGCTGGCCACGTTGCACAACGCCTCGGAGGTCAAACGCAAAGACGTCCGGATCGGCGACACCGTCGTCATCCGCAAAGCCGGTGACGTCATCCCCGAGGTACTCGGTCCGGTGGTCGAGCTGCGCGACGGCTCAGAACGCGAATTCGTCATGCCCACAACGTGTCCCGAATGCGGAACCACGCTGGCACCGGCCAAGGAGGGGGACGCCGATATCCGCTGCCCCAACTCGCAAACCTGTCCGGCGCAACTGCGCGAGCGAGTCTTCCACGTGGCAGGGCGCGGGGCCTTCGATATCGAGGGCCTCGGCTACGAGGCCGGGATCGCACTGCTGCAGGCCGGTGTCATCACCGATGAGGGGGACCTGTTCGGCTTGACCGAGGACGACCTGCTGCGCACGGACCTGTTCACCACCAAGGCCGGCAGTCTGTCCGCGAACGGTAAACGGCTGCTGGCCAACCTGGGCAAGGCCAAGGCGCAGGCACTGTGGCGGGTGTTGGTGGCGCTGTCGATCCGCCACGTCGGTCCGACCGCGGCCAGGGCGTTGGCGGGGGAGTTCGGCAGCCTGGAGGCCATCACCGCGGCATCTGAGGAGGAACTCGCTGCCGTCGAAGGGGTCGGGCCGACAATCGCTGCGGCAGTGGTCGACTGGTTCACCGTCGACTGGCACCGGGCGATCGTCGCCAAGTGGCAGGCCGCCGGGGTGCGGATGGCCGATGAGCGTGACGCCAGCATTCCTCGGACCCTGGAAGGGTTGTCGATCGTGGTGACGGGGTCACTGCCAGGGTTCTCCAGGGATGAGGCCAAGGAGGCCATTTTGGTCCGTGGGGGCAAGGCCGCCGGTTCGGTGTCGAAGAAGACGGCCTACGTGGTGGCCGGTGATGCACCGGGTTCGAAATACGACAAGGCGGTCGAACTCGGCGTCCCGATTCTCGACGAAGACGGTTTCCGGGCGTTGCTGGCCGACGGGCCTCAACCGTTGGGTACGCAGGTGTAGGTGGGCTCCTGCGGAGTCTGGCCGGTGCGCAGGAATCTGGTCAGCCATCGATCGGCACATGCGTTCTGGGACATCGCGATATGGCCCTGAGCGGGCGCGATCACCAGGGATGAACCGACCAACTGAGAATGCAGGGCCTGCGCCCAGGCCAGTGGCGTCGCGGGATCGTCGGTGGTGTTGAGGAGCAGTACGTTGCCTGCGCCGCTGGCGCTCACTGGCGCCGGTTGCCGATTCGGCGGGGCTGGCCAGGTCTCACACGGTTGCAGTGACCACGCGCGGTTGGCGCCACTGAGTGGACTCTCGGCGGCCCACCCCGGGGCCAGGCGGGCCGGTGCCATGGGGTCACGCTCGGTCTGGAAATCCGTGCACACAACCGCCAGGTACTCGGAGTCTGCGGGGTTGACCATCAGATCAGGGGAGTAGGCGGAGTCGGTGACCGCCGCGAGGTCGCCGTCGACGGCGTGCCGCAGGATGCGCCGCAGGTTCGGCCAGCCGGACTCAGGAAAGTACATCGACGATTCGATGAGGGCCAGCATGCGGGCACCGGAGAGCCGCCGACCATCCGCAGCCACGTACGGCGCTCCGTCCAGCGTGTCTACGATCTCGTAAATCCTTTGCAGTGCAACATCTTTCGGACCGCTGAGCGGACAGTCCGACGCGGCGAGGCAGTTGTCGACGAATGCGGTGACGCTGTTCTGCATGCCTACTGCCTGGCCATGTCTGATCTGCTGGTAGTCCACCGCCGGATCCATCACCGAATCCAATGCCATCCGATCCGTTCGGTCGGGGAAGGTTCTGAGGTAGGTCGAGCCGACGAAGGTGCCGTAGGAGAAGCCGAGGTAATTCAACGTCTCGAATCCCATGCTGGCCCGGATCGCATCCATATCCCGGACGACGTTGTCAGTGCCGACGTGGGCGAGTGCCTGACCGTATTGCTGCTGGCATGACTGCCCGATGCCCATTGCCAGCAGGCGCGCCTGCGCGGTTTGCGTCTCAGTGCTCGGAACACTGGGTTGATCGAAGATCGCCCGCCGTTGGCGCTCGTCAAGACACGTGATGGCAGGCTCGGAGCCTGTCACACCCCGTGGGTCGAATGACACCACGGTGTAGATATCGGTCAACGCTCGGAAGTACTCCAAACTGGAGTGAAGGTCGGCCACCCCGCTGATGCCCGGTCCGCCGGGGTTGGTCACCAACAGTCGCGGGTGAGCCGCGGTCGACGGCAGTCGGGTCACCGCAATCGAGAAACTGTGACCGTCGGCTCGCGTGTAGTCCGAGGGGACGATGATCGTCGCGCATTCGAAAGCCGTGTTGTCCTGGCACGGCACCCAACGTGTCAACTGAGGCGCCGCTGGTGTTGGCGCGGTGCCTGTCGGTGCGCAGCCCCCAACTATGGCAGCGGCAAGAAGTAACCGCGCGATACGCCTACCGGCCAGTGCCGAACTCATGGCTAGTCATAGCAGGCAACCCTGCTGGTGGGCGTCGTTTTGGCGCGCTCAGCGCAGGATGGTGGCGAGGATGCCGGCTAAGTAACCCAGCCGGGCCACCTCCGACGGCCGGAAATCCGGTCCGCCCGGTCGGCCGAGCATGACGGCGGTCAGCGGATCGCCCAGCGGCGCGGCCGCCAGCGTGGTGTCCATATCGCGCCACAATTCCGGCAGCCACTCGGCGGTCGCGTCGAGTGCGGCGGCGTGTTCTAGCGGCAGCCAGGGCGCCGCGTCGGGCTGAGTCTCCGGCGCCCCCCGACTGCCGACGATGCGTTCCAACCTGGTGTCCGCCAAGTTCACCACGGTGCACCAGCCGACGCGCAGCACCCGTGGCGCCTCGTCGGCGAGGACCTGCAATTTGGCGAGCCTGGTATCGGCCGCGGCGATGTGATCGATGAGCTCCAGCTCGCGGTGGGCCTCCAACAACCCGGTATGCGGCCGAATGCTGTCCACCCGCACCCCGGTCAAGGCTTCGGCCGCGGTGATCAGCATGTCGGGCATGGAACCGTGCGGCAGATCGACCACCAGATCATCGATGGCGTAGCCCGCGACGCGCTCGACCACGTCCAGAGAAAGGATGTCGGCGCCCACCGACCCGAGCGCCACGGCGAGAGACCCGAGGCTGCCTGGTCGGTCGTCCAGCTGGACCCGCAGCAGATACGAAGGCACGCGCACACTGTTGCACAGCACCAGGCCCAGAGCACTCCGGGCTAATCGGCCTCGGCTCTCGTGACTAGAGTTGGCGCTCGTGTCGCAGATCTCCCGAGACGATGTGGCCCATCTGGCCCGACTGGCCCGACTGGCGCTGACCGATGACGAGCTGGATAGCTTCTCCGGCCAGCTCGACGCGATCCTGCAGTACGTCAGCCAGGTCCAGGCCGTCGACGTCGCCGGTGTCGCCCCGACCGGTAACCCGCTGTCCGAGGTCAACGTGACCCGGCCTGACGTCGTCGTGACCTGCTTGAGCCAGGAAGAGGCGCTCGCCGAGGCGCCCCGCGCCGTCGATGGCCGCTTCGCCGTGCCGCAGATCCTGGGAGAAAGCCAGTGAGTGATCTAGTCCGGCTGTCCGCGGCCGAGCTGGCCGCCAAGATCGCCACCAAAGAGGTGTCGTCGACCGAGGTGACCCAGGCACACCTGGACCAGATCGACGCCACCGACGGCGAGTACCACGCCTTTTTGCACGTCGGTGCCGAGCAGGCCCTGGACGCCGCCGCCAAGGTCGATGCCATGGTGGCCGCCGGCGATGCGCTGCCGTCGGCGCTGGCCGGGGTGCCGCTGGCGCTCAAGGACGTGTTCACCACGACGGATATGCCCACCACGTGCGGCTCGAAGATCCTCGAAGGGTGGACGTCGCCGTACGACGCGACGGTCACGGTGAAATTGCGGGCCGCAGGTATCCCGATTCTGGGCAAGACCAATATGGACGAGTTCGCGATGGGCAGCTCGACCGAGAATTCGGCGTTCGGCCCCACCCGCAACCCGTGGGACACCGACCGCGTGCCGGGTGGCTCCGGCGGCGGCAGCGCCGCAGCGTTGGCGGCGTTCCAGGCGCCGCTGGCGATCGGCTCCGATACCGGCGGTTCGATCCGCCAGCCCGCGGCACTGACCGCAACCGTCGGCGTCAAACCGACCTACGGCACCGTGTCCCGGTTCGGGCTGGTGGCCTGCGCGTCGTCACTCGATCAGGGCGGACCGTGCGCGCGAACCGTTCTCGACACCGCACTGCTGCATCAGGTGATCGCGGGCCATGATCCGCGGGATTCGACGTCGGTCGATGCGCCGGTACCCGATGTGGTCGCCGCGGCGCGCGCCGGTGCGGCCGGGGATCTGAAGGGTCTGCGGGTCGGGGTGGTCAAGCAACTGCACAGTGGCGACGGATATCAGCCAGGCGTACTGGAATCGTTCAACGCCGCCGTCGAGCAACTGCGTGCACTCGGCGCCGAGGTCAGCGAGGTCGACTGCCCGCATTTCGACTACTCGATGGCCGCCTACTACCTGATCCTGCCGTCCGAGGTATCCAGCAACCTGGCCCGTTTCGATGCGATGCGTTACGGCCTGCGGGTCGGCGATGACGGCACCCACAGCGCCGAACAGGTGATGGCGTTGACCCGCGCTGCCGGGTTCGGTCCCGAGGTCAAACGTCGCATCATGATCGGCACCTACGCATTGTCGGCCGGGTACTACGACGCCTACTACAACCAGGCGCAGAAGGTCCGCACGCTGATCGGCCGCGATCTCGACGAGGCCTACAAGTCCGTCGACGTGCTGGTCTCACCGGCCACTCCGACCACGGCCTTCCGCTTGGGCGAGAAGGTCGACGATCCGCTGGCGATGTATCTGTTCGACCTGTGCACACTCCCGCTGAACCTGGCCGGACACTGCGGGATGTCCGTCCCGTCCGGGTTGTCTCCTGATGACAATCTGCCGGTTGGCCTCCAGATCATGGCTCCCGCGCTGGCCGATGATCGGCTGTACCGCGTCGGCGCCGCTTACGAGGCCGCCCGGGGGACACTTCCGAGTGCGCTGCCGACGGCGCGCTGACAGGGGAAGATAGGTCCCATGCGGATCGGAGTTCTCACCGGTGGCGGTGACTGTCCAGGCCTGAATGCGGTCATCCGGGCGGTGGTGCGTACCTGTGACGCGCGGTACGGCTCATCGGTGGTCGGTTTCCTCGACGGCTGGCGGGGTCTGCTCGAAGACCGGCGGGTGCAGCTCAAGAACGATGACCGCAATGACCGGCTGCTCGCCAAGGGCGGCACCATGCTGGGCACCGCGCGGGTCAACCCGGACAAACTGCGGGCCGGGCTCGACCAGATCAAGCAGACGCTCGAAGACAACGGCATCGACGTACTGATACCGATCGGCGGCGAAGGCACGCTGACGGCCGCGCACTGGTTGTCCGAGGAAGATGTGCCCGTTGTCGGGGTGCCCAAGACGATCGACAACGATATCGACTGCACCGATGTCACCTTCGGATTCGATACCGCGCTCACCGTCGCGACCGAGGCGATCGACCGTTTGCACAGCACGGCCGAATCGCATCAGCGGGTGATGCTGGTCGAGGTGATGGGCCGCCACGCCGGCTGGATCGCGCTGAGCGCAGGGATGGCCTCGGGTGCGCATATGACGCTGATCCCCGAGCAGCCCTTCGACGTCGAAGAGGTCTGCCGGTTGGTCAAGGCACGCTTCCAACGCGGTGACTCGCATTTCATCTGCGTGGTCGCCGAAGGCGCGAAGCCTGCGGCGGGCTCAATGCAGTTGCGCGACGGCGGTATTGACGAGTTCGGCCATCAGCGCTTCACCGGGGTGGCGGCGCAGCTGGCCATCGAGATCGAGAAGCGGATGAAAAAGGAAGTGCGCACCACGGTGCTCGGGCACGTCCAGCGCGGCGGCACTCCCACCCCGTATGACCGGGTGCTGGCCACCCGCTTCGGGGTGAACGCGGCCGACGCCGCGCATGCGGGCGAATACGGGATGATGGTCTCGCTGCGCGGCCAGGACATCGGCCGGGTGCCGTTGGTCGATGCAGTCAAACAGCTGAAGTTGGTGCCGCAGAGCCGATATGACGACGCGGCGGCCTTCTTCGGCTAGTAATGCCATAGTTTGGCATGCGCGATTTCTCGCTGGGTAGCTTGGTTGTCGACGCGCAAGGCCTGATCGTGGCAGCAGATGTCGCGTGGTGGGCGGAATCGGGTGCGATTGCCGGCGACGTTGTCGGTGACCGGCTGGAACATCACCTGAGTGCTGAGGCCGTGGCGCCGATCCGTGCGTTCATCGCCGGAGGGGAATTCTCCTATTCCGCGGTATTCGAAGTGCGCGGCGGTGTGGTGGGTCAATCAGCTCCATTGGTGCGTTTCACCGTCCGCTGTGACGACGACATCACCCCATCGTTCGTTGTTTCTCTCGAGAACGCCGACGTCGCGAAAGAACATCAACGTCGTGTGGCGTTGACCCAGGCCACCATCGAAAAAGTGACGGACATGATCATCTGGCTCGACGAGGACGGAAGGTATGTGTTCGTCAACGACGCGGCGACCACGCTGCTCGGGTACTCGGCCGATGAACTGTCGCACCTAAGGGTGTGTGACGTTGATCCGAACTTCGACGAAGCTCGCTGGAGGGAACACTGGCAGGAAGTGGTCGACAGGCAGTCGTTCACTATTCAGACGACCAATCTGACAAAGGCGGGAATCGAGGTACCGATCGAGGTGACGACGAATTTGGTGGAATACGGTGGTGCCAAATTCAATTGCTCCATCGTGCGCGATATTTCCGAGAGGATTCGGTTTCAATCAGAACTGCTTGCACTGAACGAGAAAATCACCCAAATCAGCATCACCGACTCACTGACCGGTGTCGCGAACCGGCGGCACTTCGACGACGTTCTCAGTGAGGAGATCACCTGTCACAGCGAATCAGGTGAGCCGTTGTCGCTTCTGATGTTGGACGTGGATTTCTTCAAAGCGTTCAACGACTTTTACGGGCACACGGTCGGCGACGAATGCCTTCGGCGCATCGGCAGCCTGTTGGCGTCCGTGGTGGAAGCGACACACGGTCTGGCAGCGCGCTATGGCGGTGAAGAATTTGCCTGTCTGCTGCCGGCGACAGACCGCACGGGCGCGGCCGCCATAGCCGCCAGTGTCTGCGAAGGTGTCGCCAGTCTTGCGATCCCGCATGCCGCGTCGCCGATAGCCCCGATCGTCACCGTCAGCGTCGGTGTGTTGACAGCGATGGACCAGCATCGGCTGCATGATGTTGTTTCCGCAGCCGACGCCTGTCTGTATCAGGCCAAACGACAGGGCCGCAATCGGATTGTCGTGGACTCCGTCACTGTATGACGTGGCAGCGAGCGTCTCAGTCGCCGAGACCGGCGGCGATGAACGCCACCACCGCCCGCAACGCTTCGGCCGCGGCGGGACCGCTGGCGCTCACCTTCAAGCGATCACCAGGGTGGGTGTCGAGGGTGGCCAGCATGATCATGCTGTCGGCGATGACGGGACCCATCCCGCGGCTGAGATTTTCGATCTCCACCAGAGCATCGAACTTGCTGACCATATCGACCAGCCTGGCCCCCGGCCGCGCGTGAATACCGTGTTCGTTGACGACGTGGACCTCATCGGAGATCTCGTCCGACAGCGCCCCGGGGGTGCTCACCGATACCAGGGCCGGCGGTGAAACATCCTGCAGGTGTTCCTGTTTGGCGGCCAGCCCGCGTAGCGCTTCGGCGGTGACCGCCTCAATGGTGGCCCCCGTACCGGCGGTGACGACGGCCGCCACCAGACCCTCGACCAGCGGCGCCGAGCACAGCATGACGCGATCCGCGATATCGGGATCCACCAGCTCGAGTGCGAGTTCGGCCGACATCACCGCGCTGCCGAGGTCCATCAGAACCAGCACACCGTCTTCGCTGTCGGCAGCTTCGATGGCCGCGGCGACCGCGGTGGCGTCGGTGCCAAAGGTCTGGGCATCCAGCCCGGCGGCGATGGTGACCGTCGGGCCGGTGCCTTGAACCATCTCCGAGGCCAGCCCGACGGCGGCGTCGGCCAGCGCTCGGCTGTGCGAGACGACGACGATCCCAATCACGAGAGGGTGGCCGCCGCAGCGTCAAGGAGCAGGGTGGCGCTGGTGGCTCCTGGGTCCTGATGGTTGGCACTGCGCTCGCCGAGATAACTGGCGCGGCCCTTGCGCGCCACCAACGGCGTGACGTGGTCCCGGCCAGCCGCGGCAGCCGCGGCAGCCGCCGTCAGCGCGGCGCCCAAACCCTCACCGCTGGCGGCGTCGTAGGTGTCCAGGGCGGGGGCCAGTGCGTCGTACATCGTCTTGTCATCGCGTTCTGCCTTACCGCGGGCCAAGACACCCTCGACGCCGGCGCGCAACGCCGCCCCGAATGCGGGCGCGTCGATGGGGTCGACGCCTGCAAGGGCCGCGCCCAGGCGCAGAAAGAAGGTGCCGTACAACGGCCCGCTTGCGCCGCCGACCGTGCTGACCAGCGTCATGCCGACCTTTTTGCACAGGGCGTCGGCGGTGTCGAACGAGTTCGCGTCGAGCGCCGCGACCACCGCGGTCATGCCGCGATCCATATTGGAGCCGTGATCGGCGTCCCCGATGGCCGAGTCGAGTTCGGTCAGCAGGGCCGCGTTGTCGTGGATTGAGTCGGCGTAGGTCCGCAACCAGGCACTGAGGTTCTCGACCGTCACCACCTCAGACGCCCCACCGCAGGCCAGGGGTGTTCACGGGCGCATCCCAGAGCCGGACCAGTTCGTCGTCGACCTTGAGCAGGGTCACCGAGCACCCCGCCATCTCCAGGGACGTGATGTAGTTGCCGACCAGGCAGCGAGCGACGGTGATACCCGCCTTACCGAGCAGCGCTGCGACCTCGTTGTACATCACATACAGCTCGAGGAGCGGGGTGCCGCCCATGCCGTTGACGAAGGCCAGCACCGAATCACCCTTGGCGTAGGGCAGATCACCGATGATGGGGTCGACGAGCATCGCCGCGAGTTCCCTGGCGGGAGCCAGGGGGAGTCGCTGACGTCCGGGCTCGCCGTGGATGCCGACACCGAGTTCGAATTCGTCGTCGCCGAGCTCGAAGGTCGGTCTGCCCGCGGCCGGAACCGTGCAGGACGTCAGCGCAAGTCCCATGCTGCGGCCCTGGCCGTTGACCTTGCGGGCCAGATCGGCAACCTCGGCCAGCGGGCGGCCTTCCTCTGCCGCGGCACCCACGATTTTCTCCAGCAGTACCGTCACGCCGACGCCGCGCCGTCCGGCGGTCCAGGTGCTGTCCTGGACTGCGACGTCATCGTCGGTAATGACGGCCACGACCTCGGTTCCGCTGTCGGCGGCGGCCAGTTCGGCGGCCATCTCGAAATTCATCACGTCGCCGGTGTAGTTCTTCACGATGTGCAGGACACCGGCCCCGCCGTCGACCGCAGCGGTGGCCGCCATCATCTGATCCGGCACGGGCGAGGTGAAAACCTCACCGGCACAAGCGGCGTCGAGCATGCCGACCCCGACGAAACCACCGTGCAGCGGTTCGTGGCCCGATCCGCCGCCCGAAACCAGGCCCACCTTGCCGCGCACCGGTGCGTCCTTGCGGTAGATGACCCGGTTCTCGTGATCGACCCGTAGGCGGTCGCTGTGCGCCGCCTCGATTCCTGCAAGCGCGTCTTTGACGACATCGGCGGGATCATTGATGAGCTTCTTCACGGTGTCATCTGAGCACGGCGGCCGGACCGGAACAACCGCCATTCGACTAGGTAAAAGGTGGCCACACTAAAATCGGGGGATGACCGCTGCAAGTACTCGTTCCGGTGAGGCCGAACTGCTCGACTATGACGAGGTCATCGCTCGTTACGACCCTGTCCTCGGCCTTGAGGTGCACGTCGAACTGTCGACGGCCACCAAGATGTTCTGCCCCTGCAGCACCGAGTTCGGCGCCGAACCCAACACCCAGGTCTGCCCGGTGTGCCTGGCCTTGCCCGGCGCGTTGCCCACGCTCAATGAGAAGGCCGTCGAATCGGCGATCCGGATCGGGTTGGCACTGAACTGCGAGATCGTGCCGTGGTGCCGATTCGCCCGCAAGAACTACTTCTATCCCGATATGCCGAAGAACTACCAGATCTCTCAGTACGACGAGCCGATCGCGATCAACGGGTACCTCGACGTGCCGCTCGACGATGGCACCACGTGGCGGGTGGAGATCGAGCGCGCTCACATGGAAGAGGACACCGGCAAGTCGCTGCACGTCGGCGGAGAGACCGGCCGCATCGAAGGTGCCACCGAATCGCTGCTGGACTACAACCGCGCAGGTGTGCCTCTGATCGAGATCGTCACCAGGACCATCGAGGGAGCCGGGGAGCGGGCGCCGGAGATCGCCAGGGCCTACGTCACGGCGTTGCGGGATCTGTTGCGCTCGTTGGATGTTTCCGACGTGCGGATGGACCAGGGCTCGATGCGCTGCGATTCGAACGTCTCCTTGAAACTCAAGGGTGTCAGCGAACTCGGTACCCGCACCGAGACGAAGAACGTCAACTCGTTGCGCAGTGTCGAGGTGGCGGTCACCTATGAGATGCGCCGCCAGGCCGCGATCCTCGAAGCCGGTGGCAGCATCACCCAGGAGACCCGGCATTTCAACGAGGCCGGGTACACCAGCGGCGGTCGGGCCAAGGAAACCGCGGCGGATTACCGCTATTTCCCAGAGCCCGACCTTGAGCCGGTTGCCCCCAGCCGGGAGCTGGTCGAGAAGCTGCGGCTGACCATTCCGGAGCTTCCGTGGTTGGTGCGCAACAGAATTCAGCAGGACTGGGGCCTGTCCGACGAGATTTTCCGTGATCTGGTCAACAACGGCGCACTGGATCTGGTGGCGGCCACCGTCGCACAGGGTGCTTCTGTCGAGGCCGCTCGGGCGTTGTGGGGAAACTTCCTGGTGCAAAAGGCCAACGAGGCCGGCGTCGCACTGGACGAACTAGCCATCACCCCAGCACAGGTCGCCGCCGTCATTGTGCTGGTCGACGAGGGCAAGTTGTCGAACAAGCTGGGCCGTCAGGTCATCGAGGGAGTGCTGGCAGGTGAGGGCGAACCCGAGCAGGTGATGACCGCTCGCGGGCTGGCCGTCGTGCGGGACGACTCGCTGATCCAAGCCGCGGTCGATGAGGCGTTGGCCGCCAATCCTGATGTGGCGGAGAAGATCAGGGGCGGCAAGGTGGCTGCGGCCGGTGCGATCGTCGGCGCCGTGATGAAGGCGACGAAGGGTCAGGCCGATGCGGCCAGGGTCCGCGAATTGGTGCTCGCCGCCTGTAGCTGATCTACCAACCGGTGCCCTCGCATACCAAATCGTGCGGCATCGACAGGGTGGTCGGTAGCACCGGCACACCCGGTATTTCCGACGCGCCAGGAATGCTGGCGATCGGCGGCATGGCAATGGACTCGGGTATCGAGACGACCGGCGCGGCCGGGACCACTGGACCGGCAACCACGGGGACCGGAACCGGTGGTAGTCCAACAGGAACCGGCGGGACGACAGCGGGCACCGGCGGTGCGACCACAGCGGCGGCCTGCTCGACAGGTGCGGCCTCGACCGGCACGGGTGGGGCAGCCTCGGCGACCGGTGCTGCCTCAACCGCCGCCGGTGGCGGTGGTGGTGCAGCTTCGACGGGGGGCAGCGCTTCAACCGGCGGTGGGGGCACCGTCGCCGCGAGTTCGGTGACCGGAGCCGCCTCCACCGGTGCAGCGAAGGGGACTGCCTCGGCTGGAGGTGCAGCCACCACCGGAACAGGTGGCAGGGCGACCGCAGGCAGGGCGGCAGGAACCACCGGTACCGGCGGCAGTCCAGTCGCAGCGTCGGCGACCACGGCGGCGCTTTCGGTCAGTGGCGCAGCGGCTTCGGTGGCTGCCGGGATCAGTGCAGCGGAATCAGGCAGAGCAGCCAGGGCCGAGGCGGCAGTCTGCAGCGCCTCCGGTATGGCCTCGGGTGACGCCGCAAGCTGCTCGATGATGTCTCCGCACGGCACCCCCGGGCTGATCTCTGGATCGGCAGTGGCCGCCGGACTGAAGAGGACTGCAGACCAGAGCAGTGACATGGTCGCTATGGTCACCAGCGCACGCCGCTTTACCGACCTCGGCACTACGCCCCCGTTTCACTGATCTTGATGGCGTAGTGAAACGTATCGTGTTACCGATGTTGCTCAAGTGACAATTACGAGAGTTATCGAACCGTTGCCCCGCAGAGCCGTTTCGGTGACGTCAGGTGTTGTCGGCGTTACTACGGGGGAAGCCGCCACCCTGCGGGAACAGCGGGAAGACCACGTCGTCGAGTTTTTCGGCGTCGCCGGCAGTCTTGTTCACCGTTGCGCCCCAGACGTTTCCGTCGGGGGAGAGCTGCAATGCCCACGCGTGGCCATGCACGTCCTGACGCAGAACTTCGGGGTCACCGGTGACAGCACCGGTCGCAGGCGCAAGCCGCACGGCCACGGTCTGTTTGGTATTGACCAAGTTGACCAGCACGGTGCCATCCAGCGCCGCGCATCCTGCCACACCAGGCTTATCGGGCCACGTCCACACCGTCGAGGTTTTCGAGTCAGGTGAAATGCGCTGCAAGCGATCCGCGGTCGGCGTGCGGTCGGTGATGTAGAGGGACTTGTCCGACGGGTCGACGCACATACCGCCCGCGCTGCCCATCCCTGACAGCGCCGTGGTCGTCGGGGCCTGGCCGACGGTGGTCGGTTGTTCGATGCGCAGGATCTTGCCCGCGAGCGAACCGGGGTCGGCGGCCAGCGCCGGATTGCCGGCATCGCCGGTCTGCACCACCAGCGTGGTGGGACTGGTGAAGATCAATGACCCCGTGTTGCCGGTCGCACCCTTGGGGATGCCGGTGAGGATGTCTTTGGGAATGTCGTCGTCGGCGATCCGGATGACCCGGTTGTCGGTGGGGGTGCTGATGTAGGCGTACATCAGTCGGTCTTGCGGGTAGGTGGGCGAGAGCTTGATGTCCAACAAGCCGCCGTCGCCCGAGCCGTCGACCGGGATGACCGTCTTCACCTTCGGCTCGGCGCTGACCGAGATCTCCTTGACCGCACCGGTAGTGCGCTCGGCGACCAGAGCGGTCTTGCTGTCATCGCCCATGATCAGGCCGCTGGTGCTGTCTAGGCAGCCCTGCATGACGCCGGGGGCCGGGCATTCTTTCGGAAACGGTTTGGCCGGCAGCGGTGGCGGTGGCGGTGGCGTCGAAGGCGGCGGCCCTGAGCGCTCGGGCTCGGTGGTGAAGGGTTGCGATTGGGCGTCATCAAAGCGCGCACAACCCGCAAGAGGCAGGGCGATAACGAGTCCCACACACAGTGCGGCCCGCACACCCTGGACAGGCCAGCGCGTCAACATGCCCACCAGGTTACGGATCCCGCGGGAGTGCTCGCCACGGACCGTCGGCCGCCGGAGCCGGCGATGAGGTCGCCAGGCAGATCACGGGTGGGTCACGATCGCTGAATTTGGCCAAATTTGCAGGCAAAAGCGCCGCTCAAATCCCCGATTCGGGAGAACTTGCACTTACCCTGACTTTCGTGACGAGTCCTTCGAATGACCCACTCTGGCAGCGTCCAGGCGATGCGTCGTCTGGAGCCGGCGGCTCCCGGCCGTCCTCGGCAAGCCTGGTCGACCCTGAAGACGATATGCCGTCGGAGACCTACGGCGGCGACTTCGAGACCACCACGATCACGAACTATGGCACAGGCTACGGCGCCGCCACTGCGTCGCCGAGCAACCCCTACGCGTTGTTGCACGATCCTGAGCCGCTGCCCTATGTGCAGCCGCAGGCCATGCGACCGATGATCGGGCCCACCGAGATCGAGGCCGAGGATTACGACCGGGTTCGCAATGCCGGCCGCCGCGGCACCCAGGACCTCGGGCTTTTCCTGCTGCGGGCAGGCTTCGGCGCGATTCTGATTGCGCACGGCCTGCAGAAGATCTTCGGTTGGTGGGGCGGTCAGGGGCTCGGTAGCTTCCGTGACTCACTCGAGGTGCTGGGTTTCCAGCACGCCAATCTGCTGGTCTATGCCGCCGCGGGCACCGAGATCGCCGCGGGTGTCCTGCTGGTGCTCGGGTTGTTCACCCCGCTGGCCGCAGCGGCCGCGCTGGCGTATCTGGTCAACGCGCTGCTGGCCGGGATCGTCACCCAGGAGAACCCCGCCCGGTTCTCCTTCTTCCTGCCCGAGGGCCATGAGTACGAAATCACGCTGATTGTCGTGGCCGCGGCGATCATCCTGTGCGGTCCCGGTCGATGGGGATTCGACGCTGGGCGTGGCTGGGCGCGAAGGCCTTTCATCGGTTCGTTCGTCGCGCTGCTGGTGGGCGTCGGCGGCGGCATCGCGGTGTGGGTGCTGCTGAACGGCGTGAATCCGCTCGCATAGGGGCCGCCCGGGCTCAGTAATTCCTACGCATAGGGATTCGGTACCCGGCCGGCACTGATTTCGGTGAGCAGCGGAAGCGTCGCGAACGTCACCGCGGGCAAGCGCAGCTCGCTGCCGTCCTTGAGGCGGGCCCGGGCCCATTTGGATTTGACGAAAGTGAGTCCGTCGATCTCGTCCCAACCGACCGTCCTGCTGCCGAGAAGGTTCCTGACGGTGACGGCGTCGCGGTCTGCCACGGTACGTAGCCGGACGATCATCGCGGCGAGCACGATCGGAATGATCAGCAGGGGCGTCGTCCACGGCCAAGTCAGCACCGGTATCAGCAGTCCTAGTGTCACGAATCCGACCGCGAACAGGGCCATCGGCGAAATGTTGATGACGACGGGATCGACGGAAGGGCGGGGCACACCGGCCATCATTCCATCCCCTGCCAGCAATTTGACCTTTGACCAGTGCGGCGGCTACCGTCGAACGTTATGCAAGCCCGTTGGAGCAGCTCGACGCTCGTAGTAATTTGTCGGCGCGTTGGTGCCGTCTAGCCCGCGTCGGGCTAACCCCTACCAACACCAACGCGCAACCCTCGGCCAGCAGCCCTGCTGACGGGGGTTTTTTCTTGCCCGCTAGAAGAAATTCAAGACCGAAGAGTGACCACGACATGAAGAGGACACCGTGAGCGCACCTACCACGCGACCGCCGGAACCGGCCCAGTCGCCGGCTCCAGGGAACGGCACCCCCGTCCCCGATGGGCGGCCCGCCCCGAAGTCAACCGGTAATGCAGCGAAAAGAGTTGCACCGCATCAGGTTACGGGCGCCCAGTCGGTAATTCGGTCATTAGAGGAGCTCGACGTCGAGGTGATCTTCGGGATCCCCGGTGGGGCCGTGTTGCCGGTCTATGACCCGCTTTTCGATTCGGTGAAGCTGCGGCACGTGCTGGTCCGCCATGAGCAAGGTGCGGGCCACGCCGCCAGCGGATACGCCCACGCCACCGGAAAGGTCGGCGTCATGATGGCCACCTCCGGTCCCGGCGCCACCAACCTGGTCACTCCGCTGGCCGACGCCCAGATGGATTCCATCCCTGTGGTGGCGATCACCGGCCAGGTCGGGCGCGCACTGATCGGCACCGACGCCTTCCAGGAAGCCGATATCTCAGGCATCACGATGCCGATCACCAAGCACAACTTCCTGGTTCGCAGCGGCGACGAGATCCCTCAGGTGATGGCCGAGGCGTTCCACATCGCCGCCAGCGGACGGCCGGGCGCAGTGCTGGTGGACATCCCCAAGGACGTCCTGCAGGGGCAGTGCACCTTCAGCTGGCCGCCGAAGCTGGATCTGCCCGGATACAAGCCCAACACCAAACCGCACAGCAGGCAGGTCCGTGAGGCCGCCAAGCTGATCGCCGCGGCCAGTAAGCCGGTGCTCTATGTCGGCGGCGGTGTCATTCGCGGTGAGGCAACCGATCAACTGCTCGATCTCGCCGAGCTGACCGGTATCCCGGTGGTGACGACGCTGATGGCGCGCGGTGCGTTCCCGGACAGTCACCCGCAGAACCTGGGCATGCCAGGGATGCACGGCACGGTGGCCGCGGTGGGTGCGCTGCAGAAGTCTGATCTGCTGATCGCACTGGGCACCCGTTTCGATGACCGGGTGACCGGAAAGCTGGACTCCTTCGCCCCCGAGGCCAAGGTGATCCACGCCGATATCGACCCCGCCGAGATCGGTAAGAACCGGCACGCCGATGTGCCGATCGTCGGCGACGTCAAGGCGGTCATCACCGATCTGATCGAGGCGCTGCGCCACGACGGCACCATCGGGGCGATCAACATGGACAGCTGGTGGGAATACCTGTCCACCGTGCGCTCGACCTACCCGTTGAGCTACGGGCCCCAAAGCGACGGCAGCCTGTCCCCGGAATACGTCATCGAAACCCTGGGACGCATCGCCGGTCCCGAGGCGGTGTACGTGGCGGGCGTTGGGCAGCACCAGATGTGGGCCGCGCAGTTCATCAAATACGAAAACCCGCGCACGTGGCTGAACTCCGGCGGCCTCGGCACCATGGGCTATGCCATTCCTGCGGCCATGGGCGCCAAGTTCGCCAGGCCCGAGGCCGAGGTGTGGGCCATCGACGGTGACGGCTGCTTCCAGATGACCAACCAGGAGTTGGCCACCTGTGCCGTCGAGGGCGCGCCCATCAAGGTTGCGCTGATCAACAACGGCAATCTCGGTATGGTCCGGCAGTGGCAGACCCTGTTCTACGAGGGCCGCTACAGCCAGACCGGACTATCCACCCACAGCCATCGCATCCCGGATTTCGTCAAACTTGCCGAGGCGCTCGGCTGTGTCGGATTGCGTTGTGAGCGTGCCGAAGACGTCGAAGACGTGATCAACCAGGCGCGGGCGATCAACGACCGTCCGGTGGTGATCGACTTCATCGTCGGTGCCGACGCCCAGGTGTGGCCGATGGTCGCTGCGGGCACAAGCAACTCCGAGATCGAGGCCGCCAGGGGAATTCGGCCGCTGTTCGACGACCAGGGCAACGAGGGGCATGCGTGATGGGCATTCAGACGCATACCCTGTCGGTCCTCGTCGAGGACAAACCCGGCGTGCTGGCGCGTGTGGCCTCGCTGTTCTCCCGGCGCGGCTTCAACATCCAGTCGCTGGCCGTTGGTGCCACCGAGCAGAAGAACTTGTCGCGGATGACAATCGTCGTCTCGGTCGAGGACTTCCCGCTGGAGCAGGTCACCAAGCAGCTCAACAAGCTGATCAACGTGATCAAAATCGTGGAGCAGGACGAGGACAACTCGGTCTCGCGTGAACTCGCTCTGATCAAGGTGCGCGCCGATGCGACGACGCGCGGTCAGATCATCGAGACCGTGAACCTGTTCCGCGCCAAAGTCGTTGACGTGTCGGCGGAGTCGTTGGTGGTGGAAGCCACCGGCACCCCCGGCAAGCTGACGGCGCTGTTGAACCTCTTGGAGCCCTACGGTATCCGGGAGATCGCACAGTCCGGCATGGTGACACTGGCCCGCGGGCCGCGCGGTATTGGCACCGGCAAATAACCCGCACTTTGAGAAATCACCCAACTTTGAGATCAACCAGAGAAAAGGAAAATTCAAGTGGCAGTTGAGATGTTCTACGACGACGACGCGGACCTGTCGATCATTCAGGGGCGCAAGGTCGCCGTCATCGGCTACGGCAGCCAGGGGCACGCGCACTCGCTGAGCCTGCGCGACTCCGGCGTCGAGGTGAAGGTGGGCCTCAAAGAGGGCTCCAAGTCCCGCGAGAAGGTCACCGAGCAGGGCCTCGAGGTGGACACCCCCGCCGAGGTCGCCAAGTGGGCCGACGTGATCATGCTGCTGGCGCCCGATACCGCGCAGGCTGAGATCTTCAAAAACGATATCGAACCGAACCTCGAAGAGGGCAACGCACTGTTCTTCGGCCACGGCCTGAACATCCACTTCAAGCTGATTGAGCCGCCGGCCAACATCACCGTCGCCATGGTCGCGCCCAAGGGCCCCGGCCACCTGGTGCGCCGACAGTTCGTCGATGGCAAGGGTGTGCCGTGCCTGATCGCCGTCGACCAGGACCCCAAGGGTGAGGGACAGGCGCTCGCGCTGTCCTACGCCGCGGCCATCGGCGGCGCCCGCGCTGGCGTCATCAAGACCGACTTCAAGGAAGAGACCGAGACCGACCTGTTCGGTGAGCAGGCTGTGTTGTGTGGTGGCACAGAGGAATTGGTCAAGGCCGGCTTCGAGATCATGGTCGAGGCGGGCTACGCCCCCGAGATGGCCTACTTCGAGGTGCTGCACGAGCTCAAGCTCATCGTCGACCTGATGTACGAGGGTGGCATCGCCCGGATGAACTACTCGGTGTCTGACACCGCGGAGTTCGGCGGCTACCTGTCCGGCCCGCGTGTCATCGACGCCGACACCAAGGACCGGATGCGCGCCATCCTCAAGGACATCCAGGACGGCACGTTCGTCAAGGAGCTCGTCGCCAACGTCGAGGGTGGCAACAAGCGCCTGGAGAAGCTGCGCAAGGAGAACGCCGAGCACCCCATCGAGGTCACCGGTAAGAAGCTGCGCGACCTGATGAGCTGGGTCGACCGGCCGATCACCGAGACTGCCTAGCAGCCGATTCGGGCGCGCAAACGCGGGTTTGCGCGCCCGAATCGCTGTCTAAGGGGCCAGTGCGGGCAGCTGTTTGACGCCGAATTCCCGACGCAGCATCGTGCGTGCCGCGTAGTAGCCCGCCATCCCGTGTACGCCCGTGCCTGGCGGCGTCGCCGAGGAGCAGAGGTACGCCTTCGGGATGGGTGTGGTCCACGGATCGAGCCGAAGCGTCGGGCCCACCATCGCGGCGAACAACGTGGCGCCGCCGACAATGATGTCCCCGCCGACGTAATTGGCGTTGTGGTCTGACATCTGGGCTGCCGGGACGCACCGTGTGGCGAGAATTAGGTCACGGAATCCGGGTGCCTCGCGTTCGAACAGGCCGATCACCGTCTCGCTGATATCGGCGGTCGACCCCGACGGGACATGCGCATAGGTCCACAGCGGGCGACGGCCCTGATTGTCGATCCGCGACGGGTCGGACAGGTGGGGCAGCGACGCGAGCGTCATCGGCCATTCGGCATGACGGCCGGCCGCAATCTCCCGCTCCGCCAGGGCCATCTGCGCTCGGGTTCCGCCCATGTGGATGGTCGGAGCCTGCCCGACGCGCTCGTCGCGCCACGGGATATCGCCGGACAGGACGAAGTCGACCTTGCTGACGCCCTGTCCGAATCGGTAGCGGCGCAACGCTTTTGCGTATCGCTCTGGTACTGCGTCGCCGTAGATATCCAACAGTGCGGTCGGTGCGGTGTCGTAGATGACCACCCCGGCCGGCGGCGCAGTCACGGGTTCACCGAGCACCAGCTCGCCGCCGTGCGCCAACAGGTCGGCGATCAGCGCGTCGGAGATCACCTGGGTTCCGCCGACGGGCACCGGCCATCCGGCGGTATGCGCGACGGTGCCGAGCATCAGACCGGCCCCGCTGTTCACCGGTGACGGCATGGTCGAGATGGCATGTGTCCCAACCCCGGTGAAGAGAGCCTGGGCGTCATCACCGCGAAGCAGACCCCAGGCCGGACTACCCATCGCCAGTACCCGCAGACCGGTCCGCACCGTGGTCAGCAGATCCGGTGGCAACGACCGCTTATCGCCGAGGAAGAACCCGAGTACGCCGTCGACGTGTTCGGTCAGTGGACCGAAGAGCCCGCGCCACGACGCACCGTGGTCGAGTTCGTCGCAGGTCCGCTGCAGCGAGTGATACGCCACCGCCGCGGACCGGCCCGCCAACGGGTTGGCGTAGGACACCTGCGGCACCACGAGATCGACCCCGCGCGCCGCGAGATCGAATTCGGCGAAGAACGGCGACGCCATCCCCAGGGGGTGCACCGCTGAGCAGATGTCGTGGAGCACGCCGGGGAACTCGGGGTCGGCCATGGTGCGGGCACCACCACCGGGAGTCGGCTGGGCCTCGATGACCCGTACTGATAGCCCGGCTCTGGCACAGATGACAGCAGCGCTCAGACCGTTGGGACCACTTCCAACGATGGTGACGTCCATGTGTCGATTGAAGCCCATTACGCTGTCCGCGTGAGCCTGCCCGTTGTTTTGATCGCCGACAAACTCGCCGAATCGACCGTCGCCGCCCTTGGCGACCAGGTGGAGGTGCGCTGGGTCGACGGCCCAGACCGGGAAAAACTGCTCGCCGCAGTACCCGACGCCGACGCCCTGCTGGTGCGTTCGGCCACCACCGTCGACGCTGAAGTGCTGGCTGCGGGCACGAAACTGAAGATCGTCGCCCGCGCCGGGGTGGGCCTGGACAACGTCGACGTCGACGCCGCCACCGCCCGTGGCGTGCTGGTGGTCAACGCCCCGACGTCGAATATTCACAGCGCCGCCGAGCACGCCCTGGCCCTGATGCTGGCCGCCGCCCGCCAGATCGCCCCCGCCGACGCCTCACTTCGTGAGCACAAGTGGAAGCGGTCGTCGTTCTCCGGCACCGAGATCTACGGCAAGACGGTCGGCGTGGTCGGCCTGGGCCGCATCGGTCAACTGGTCGCGGCCCGGCTGGCCGCCTTCGGCACCCACGTCGTGGCCTATGACCCCTACGTCTCCGCCGCCAGGGCTGCTCAGCTCGGCATCGAACTGCTGTCCCTGGACGATCTGCTGGGCCGGGCCGATTTCATCTCGGTGCATCTGCCCAAGACGCCCGAGACCGCCGGCCTGATCGGCAAAGAGGCGCTGGCCAAGACCAAGCCCGGTGTGATCATCGTCAACGCTGCCAGGGGTGGCCTGATCGACGAGCAGGCCCTGGCCGATGCGATCACCAGCGGGCACGTCCGCGGAGCCGGTCTCGACGTGTTCAGCACCGAGCCGTGCACCGACAGCCCGCTGTTCGAACTCCCGCAGGTCATCGTCACCCCGCACCTCGGTGCCTCGACCGCCGAAGCGCAAGACCGGGCGGGCACCGACGTCGCCGCCAGCGTAAAGCTGGCCCTGGCCGGTGAATTCGTACCGGATGCGGTCAACGTCGGCGGCGGGAGCGTCGGGGAAGAGGTCGCGCCGTGGCTGGAAATCGTGCGCAAGGTCGGCGTCCTCATCGGAGCTCTGAAAACCGAACTGCCGGTCTCGCTGACGGTGCAGGTACGCGGTGAACTGGCAGCGGAATCTGTCGAAGTACTCAAACTGTCGGCGCTACGCGGGTTGTTCTCTGCGGTCATCGAAGATCAGGTGACCTTCGTCAACGCACCCGCGCTGGCTGCAGAACGCGGCGTCAACGCCGAGATCACCACGGCCACCGAGAGCCCCAACCACCGCAGCGTCGTCGACGTCCGCGCGGTCTACACCGACGGATCGTCGACGAATGTGGCGGGCACGCTGTCGGGCCCCCAGCAGGTGCAGAAGATCGTCCAGATCAACGGCCGCAACTTCGATCTGCGCGCCGAGGGCTACAACCTGATCATCAACTACGCCGATCAGCCCGGTGCGCTGGGCAAGATCGGCACTCTGCTCGGCGGGGCGGGTATCGATATCTTCGCCGCCCAGATGAGCCAGGACGCCAGCGGTGAAGGTGCCACCGTGATGCTGCGAGTGGATCGCGAGGTACCTGCCGACGTGCTGGGCAGCCTGGCCACCGCGGTCGAGGCCGTGACGATGGAAATGGTGGATCTGTCGTGAAACTCGCAGTCATCGCAGGCGACGGGATCGGCCCCGAGGTCGTCACACAGGGCCTGCGGGTGCTCGACGCCGTGCTACCCGGTGTCGAGACGACCGAATACGACCTCGGTGCGCGGCGCTATCACGCGACGGGGGAGACCCTGCCGGATGGGATGGTCGACGAACTCAAGGGTTATGACGCGATCCTGCTCGGCGCCATCGGTGATCCGTCGGTGCCCAGCGGCGTGCTCGAACGTGGCCTGCTGCTGACGCTGAGGTTTGCGTTGGATCACCACGTGAACCTGCGGCCGTCGAAGCTCTATCCGGGTGTGCAGAGTCCGTTGGCCGGCAATCCCGCGATCGATTTCGTGGTGGTCCGGGAAGGTACCGAGGGCCCCTACACCGGCACCGGCGGCGTGATCCGCGTCGGCACCCCGCACGAGGTGGCCACCGAGGTCAGCCTGAACACCGCTTTCGGCGTCGAGCGGGTGGTGCGGTACGCGTTCGCCAAGGCCGCCACCCGGCGCAAGCATCTGACCCTGGTGCACAAGACCAACGTGCTGAGCTTCGCCGGCAACCTGTGGTCGCGCATCGTGGCCGAGGTGGGCGCGGAGTTCCCCGACATCGAGGTGGCCTACCAGCACATCGACGCGGCGACGATCCACCTGGTCACCGATCCGGGCCGCTTCGATGTCATCGTCACCGACAACCTCTTCGGCGATATCATCACCGATCTTGCCGCGGCAGTCGCCGGCGGGATCGGGCTGGCCGCCAGCGGCAATATCGATGCCACCCGCACCAACCCGTCGATGTTCGAGCCGGTGCACGGCAGTGCACCCGATATCGCGGGGCAGGGCATCGCCGACCCGACAGCCGCCGTCATGTCCGTAGCGCTGTTGTTGGCCCACGTCGGTGAGACCGATGCCGCTGCCCGGGTCGACAAGGCGGTCGAGGAGCATCTGGCCACAGTCGGCGACGAGCAGCTGTCGACGACGGCCGTTGGCGACCGGATCCTGGAAAAGCTATAAACGGGCGGCCCATTTTGGCCGCGACGCTGACCCGGCAATGCTGGCTGTTCGCGATCGGCTCGTCGTTCTTCGCGCTCGCGACGATCCCGGGTTTTCCGGCGCTCACCAATGCCGGGGTCGCGAATGTGTTGTGTTTCATCGGGTCCTGGTTCTTCACCAGCGCCGCGTGGATGCAGCTGAAGTTGTCCGGTCAGCACCGCGACGCCAACTGGTATTCGGCGGCAGCACAATTCGTCGGAACGCTGCTGTTCAACATCAGCACGGGTTCGGCGGTGTGGGCGCATGCAATCAGGGCGGAGCGGCGCCTCGTCTGGGCGCCGGATGCCACCGGTTCGATCGCCTTCCTGGTGAGCGGGCTACTCGGTGTCCTCGCGGTCTCGGCGGCGATCGGCACACTGGCGCTGAAATCCCGTGACTGGCAGGCAGAGTGGATCAACCTGATCGGTTGTATCGCCTTCGGCGTTTCCGCGGTGGCGGCTTTTGTCAGTAAGACCGGCATCACCGAGGACGCGAAGATGGCGAATCTGGGCACCTTCATCGGTGCACTGTGTTTTCTGGCGGCGGCGCTGTTAATCCTGCCGCGATGGGAGAAGGAACGTCCGTGATCGAGACGACTGCCATCCGTGATGCCGCGGGATTGGGAGAGCTCCGAGATGAGTGGGCCGAGCTGCACTCGAAGTCCCACGCGGGCACACCGTTTGAGCACCCGGGCTGGGCGCAGGTCTGGGCCGAGTACTTTGTCCCGGATGGCGACCTGGAGTGCGTGGCTGTCCGCGACTCGGACCTTGGCGGGGCCCTGATCGGATTCGCCCCGATGTATCGGGGCCGTCACTCCTTTGCCGGGGTACGCGCCCGATGCATCCGGCCGCTGGGCACTGGTGGGCGCGAAGAGCTGACCGAGGTCGTTCAAGTGCTGGCACTGCCGGACCGGACCAGTGAGGTGCTCCGTGCGCTCGTCTATCACCTCGAGAGCCTGCAGGGATGGAGCTGGGCGCAGCTCTCGCTGGGGCCCGACCAGGGATGGCTGCTGCCGCAGTGGCTCGATGACCCGGCCAACGGAATGATCAAACAACGCAACACCAGGCCGTGCGTGATCATCAGCGATCTGCCTTCTGACGTGGACAGCCTCAGGAGCGGACTGAAACGCAACGTTCGAGAGTCGGTGCGGCGGAGTAAGAATCGGTCGGCGAAGCACGGCGGTATGACATTTCGTTGTGCCTCTGAGGTTGACGACGTCGCGACAAGTGTTCGAAGGCTCATCGAGCTGCACCGGATGCGGGCCCGAATGGGAGGAAAGGTCGAACACTCCGACAAATTCAGCAGCGAGCTCGAAGGTGACTTTCTGGTGCGCGCCGCCAGCGCCCTTGCGCGAGATGGGTTGGCCCGAGTCCATCTCGCCGAGCACTTCGGTGAGCCCGTGGCCGCGCTTCTGGTGCTATCCGACGCGGGCACCGACTATCTGTCCGTCACCGGCCTCAACCCGGACTTCTGGGAACTCAGTCTCAATACAATGCTGATTTTCCAGGCTTTGTCCGAGGCCATCGGCCGTGGTCGCCGCTCATTCAATCTGTCGACGGGCCCCGATATCGCCAAGTTGCGCTGGACGTCGACGGTGACCACCTTCCACGACTTTGCGATCGTGCGGTCAGATCGCAAGTCCCGCTTGCTTTACGCTGCCTTCGCCCACGCCAGCCTGGCCTTGGACAACCGCAGCGATGCGCGCCAACACCGGGTGCTCAGTTCGGGTTCATGAGGTTCGCGCAGCGCGCATCGGGTCGGCGTCCACCGGCACCAGCGGCAGCGCTATCAGCGGGAACACCGCACACACCGCGAACGCCAATGGGAAGCCGGCGATGGCGATCAGCCCACCGAACACCGGAGGCACGATCCCCCCGGTGAGCAGCTGGGATGTGTTCTGAGTGCCCAGGGCGCGCCCGCTCCAGAAGGGTCCGGCGATCTCGGCGATCGCGGTGAAAGCCAAACCGTTGTCGGACACCGTGATCACCGATGCGACGACCATCACCGCAACGCTCAGCGGTGAGTGCAGCTGATCGGTCAGTGCCAGCAGGCCCATGGCGATCGCGGCGCCGATCGCGATGGTGCGGATCGGCTTCAGCCGTGACCCGGTCATATCTGACCAGCGGCCGGCTGCGATTCGACCTGCGGCGCCAAGGATCTGGGCGAAGGTCACCAAGGCACCAGCTGAGGCCGCCGACCAGCCGCGGTCGGTCATCAGCCACACCAGGGTGAACGTCCACACCAGAATCTGCGGCGCGACGAGCAGCACGGACACGGCGTGGATGCGCCACAGCACAGACGAGTTCCGGTACGGGTTGGCCAGGTGCTCAGCCGGTGCTTCCGCGCGCGGAGGTCGTGGTGGATTCTTGACACCGGCGGCGCTGAAGAGCGCGGCCAGCGCACACAGCACGGCGGGGAACAGTAATGCGCCCGCCACCCCGTGCGCTTGAGCCAACTGCGGAATGACCAAAGCGCCCAGGCCGACTCCCAACGGCGTCGCGGTCTGCCGGATGCCCATCACCAGGCCACGCTGCTGTGGCGGGAACCATCCGACGACCAGCCGGCCGCTGGCGGAATTACTACTGGCCGCAGCCATCCCGCCGATGAACAGCAGCGCCCCCACGGCAAGAAGGGAGTGCACCGATGCCGCGGCGAAGGCGGCGGCCGCGGTCAACGCCGAACCGATGCTCAGCACGATCCGCTCGCCGAACCGGTCCACCGCGTAACCCCACCCGATGAGGGTGACGACCATGCCGAAGCTGGGCATCGCCGACACCAGTCCGGCCTGCGCGAGATCAAGTCCACGTTCGGTATGCAGGGCCGGGATGAGGAAGGCCACACCGTTGATGAACACGTTCGCGAACAACGTGGCCGTCAGCGCGATGAACAGCATCGACCATCGCCGGAAGGTGCCGATCTGGTTGATGGAGGAGTCGGCCATGGCGTCCATGCTCGCATGACTGTCCCACTATGTGATTATCGATCTCATATGGTGAGAGATGACGTTCCTTACCCGGCCCTACCGAAGTCGGCCAGTGGCCCTCACTAGGCTGGACGAATGCGTTTGGGACGAGTCGCCAGCCCCGATGGGGTCGCCTTTGTGAGCATCGAGGGAGATTCCGGTCAGGAGTCAGCCCGTGAGATCGCCGAACATCCGTTCGGTACGCCGACATTCACCGGGCGGGCGTGGCCGCTGGCCGACGTCCGACTGCTGGCGCCGATACTGGCCAGCAAGGTGATCTGCATGGGCAAGAACTACGCCGCCCACGCCCTGGAGATGGGCGGGGTCGCACCAGAGGATCCGGTCATCTTCCTCAAACCCAATACCGCGATCATCGGGCCCAATGTGCCGATCCAACTGCCCGCCGACGCGTTTCCCGTGCATCACGAGGGTGAGCTGGCCGTCGTGATCGGCAGGCCATGTAAGGACGTTCCCGCTGCGAAGGCGTACGAGAACATCCTGGGCTACACGATCGCCAATGATGTCTCGGCACGTGATCAGCAGAAAAAAGACGGCCAGTGGATGCGGGCCAAAGGCCATGACACGTTCTGCCCGGTCGGCCCGTGGATCGTCACCGACCTCGATCCCTCCGATCTGGATCTGCGCACCGAGGTCGTGCACGATGGGGTAGCCGAGCTGCGCCAACACAGCCGGACGTCGTTGATGATCCACGATATCGGCGCGATCATCGAGTGGGTGTCGGCGGTGATGACGCTGCTCCCTGGTGACCTCATCCTGACCGGGACGCCGGAAGGGGTCGGGCCGGTCGAGCATGGCGACACCGTCAGCATCACCGTCGAGGGGATCGGCACTTTGACCAATCCTGTTGTGCGAAAAGGAAAGTGATGACAACCCCAGCTTCTGGACCGGTACGGGTCAGGTTCTGTCCTTCGCCGACGGGTACTCCTCATGTCGGATTGGTTCGCACCGCGTTGTTCAACTGGGCCTACGCCCGGCACACCGGCGGCACCTTCGTCTTCCGGATCGAAGACACCGACGCCGCGCGCGATAGTGCCGAGAGTTACGCCGCGATCCTCGACGCATTGCGTTGGCTTGGCCTCGATTGGGATGAAGGCCCCGACATCGGTGGCCCGCATGCGCCCTACCGGCAGTCGCAGCGCGGTGAGATCTATCGCGATGTCGTCGCCCGTCTACTGGCGGCCGGAGAGGTCTACGAGGCCTATTCCACCGCAGAAGAGGTCGAAGCGCGCCACGTGGCGGCGGGCCGAAATCCCAAGCTGGGCTACGACAATTACGACCGGCACCTGACTGCCGAGCAGAAGGCGCAGTTTGAAGCCGACGGTCGCAAACCGGTGCTTCGGCTGCGGATGCCCGACGAGGACCTGACGTGGAACGACCTGGTGCGTGGTCCGACGACGTTCGCGGCGGGCACGGTGCCCGATTTCGCGATCACCCGTGGCAGCGGCGATCCGCTCTACACGTTGGTCAACCCCGTCGATGACGCGCTGATGAAGATCACCCATGTGCTGCGCGGTGAGGACATCTTGCCGTCAACGCCTCGGCAGCTGGCCCTCTACCAGGCGTTGATCCGCATCGGTGTTGCCGATGCGGTTCCTCAATTCGCCCATCTGCCAAGCGTTCTCGGCGACGGCAACAAGAAGCTGTCGAAACGTGATCCGCAGTCGAACCTCTTCCTGCACCGGGACCGCGGCTTCATCCCCGAGGGGCTGCTCAACTACTTGGCGCTCCTGGGCTGGGGGATCGCCGACGATCACGACGTGTTCAGCCTCGACGAGATGGTGGCCGCGTTCGACGTGGCCAACGTGAACTCCAACCCCGCCCGCTTTGACCAGAAAAAAGCCGACGCCATCAACGCTGAACACCTCCGGTTGTTGGCACCTGATGATTTCGCGGGCCGGTTGGGCGACTACTTCGCCACGCACGGTCACGACACCGGTCTCGACGACGCACAATTCGCGGAGGCCGCCGATCTGGTGCAGACCCGCATCGTCGTGCTCAGTGACGCCTGGGGGCTGCTGAGCTTCCTCAATGACGCCGAGTACACGCTGGATCCCAAGGCTGCCGCCAAGGAGCTGGGACCGGATTCCGCCCCGGTACTGGCCGCGGCGATCGCAGCGTTGGACGCGCTACCGGAGTGGACGACGGAGAAGATCGAGGCCGCGTTGAAGACGGCGCTGATCGAGGAGCTCGAGATCAAACCCCGCAAGGCGTTCGGCCCGATCAGGGTGGCTGCCACCGGGTCATCGGTCAGCCCACCGCTGTTCGAGTCGCTGCAGCTCCTGGGGCGCGATCGCAGCCTCGCTCGGCTGCGGGACGCGGCCGCGGTTAAAGACGCCTGAAATCTTTGGTAGTCTGCTCGTCGGCCGTAATCAGCTGGCCCGGATGTCACGCTTCCGCTCGTTATCGGCGGAATATGGCTCTGACCAGCCGATATAGGCCGTATTGGGGTATGGTGTAATTGGCAACACTAGGGATTCTGATTCCCTCATTCTAGGTTCGAGTCCTGGTACCCCAGCTTGGCAAAGCGATTAGGTCGCCACTTTGGCCTGAGCTATGCTGACAACCCGGTTCGCCCAGTTGTTTTTGGGGGAGCCGGACAGATTGGTTCTGGCCCCGTCGTCTAGCGGCCTAGGACGCCGCCCTCTCACGGCGGTAGCGTGGGTTCGAATCCCATCGGGGCTACCAATCTAAATTTCTCGCAACACCTCTAGCTCTTAGAGGCTGTGCTTCCGCCCAACGGGATTGACGGCATCCCGAGCTTGCGGTGATCCCATGACCGCGTGCGCGTGCTTCCCAGTCGCACTGCGACCCGCTTGTTCATCATCATGTCGACACCCGGCTTCATCTCCTCGGTGTACGGCCCGGTGTAGCGCTCCCACACGCTCACGCCGACGCGGAAGATCGTGTCGGGATCGTCGACGATCTCAGCCGTGCCTTCGAACGAGACCCCACGCAACGTGTCATAGGTGTCACCGTCCTCGATCAGGAACGTAAAACGCGGATCGCGGAACAGGTTGACGGCCTTCTGTGATTTCGCTTTCGTCTCCAGCCAGATTTCACCGTCCAGCACGCCGTACCACATGGCGACCAGGTGGGGTTGGCCCGTCGTGCCGATGGTCGCGAGGGTGCCCGTGCGGCTACGGGTGACGAAATCGGTGATCTCATCCGATGACATGACGATGTTCGAGCGCTGGTTGGTTCCCATCGGGGAAGTGTCGCAAACCACTCAATCGCCTTTGTCGCGGACTCCTCCCCGGCTCGTTCCTCGCCGCATCGTCGTCGCTCACAACCGCGCCTTTGTCGCGGACTCCTCCCCGGCTCGTTCCTCGCCGCATCGTCGTCGCTCACAACCGCGCCTTTGTCGCGGACTCCTCCCCGGCTCGTTCCTCGCCGCATCGTCGTCGCTCACAACCGCTTCGTCAGCGCGTCCGACGCGGCCAGCAGATCGGCCGCCCAGCGGGCGCCCGGGCGACGGCCCATCCGGTCGATGGGCCCAGATACCGATACTGCGGCGATCACTACGCCTTTGGCATCGCGGACGGGAGCGGACACGCTCGCCACGCCGGGTTCGCGTTCGGCCGCGCTCTGCGCCCAGCCCCGCCTGCGCACTTCGACCAGCGCCCGGTCGGTGAAGGTGGCAGTCGGTAGGACCGCCTGCTGGGTGGCATGGTCGCTGTAAGCCAGCAGAACTTTGGCGCCCGAGCCGGCCGTCATCGGCAGCCTGGCACCGACCAGGACGGTATCGCGAAGTCCCGCAGGGGGTTCAAGGGCGGCGATGCAGATGCGCGACGTGCCCTCGCGGCGATAGATCTGAACGCTCTCGCCGGTGATCTCACGCAATCTCGGCAGCACTGCCGCACCGGCGGCGATCAGCGGATCGTTCACCTGACCCGCCAGCTCGCTGATCGCAGGCCCCAGCCGCCAACGGCCCTCGGTATCGCGGGCCAGCAGTCGATGGACTTCCAGACCCGCGGCAAGTCGGTGCGCGGTGGCCCTGGGCAGTCCGGTGCGCTGACACAGTTCGGCCAGCCCGCAGGGAGACTCGGCGATCACATGCAATACGGACACCGCTTTGTCGAGGACGCCGATACCGCTATCCTGTCTCACAGAGAGATACTAGCTTCCCGAATGCTGAGATCGCCAGCCCCGACGACTCAGCGAGCCCTTCGGGAAATCGAGAACAACTCGAATCGAGAAGTGATGGCCAACAATGACTGCTGAAAACCGGACGCCGGAAAATCCCAAGCCACGGACCATGGCCGAAAAGGTTTGGGCGGACCACGTCGTCGCCTCGACAGAAGGCGAACCCGACCTGATCTATATCGACCTTCACCTCGTCCACGAGGTCACCAGCCCGCAGGCGTTCGACGGTCTCCGGCTCGCCGGACGGCCTGTGCACCGGCCGGATCTGACGATCGCGACCGAGGACCACAATGTGCCGACGGTCGACATCGACAAGCCGATCGCTGATCCCGTGTCGCGCACCCAGGTCGAGACCTTGCGCCGCAACTGCGAAGAATTCGGCATCCGGTTGCATCCGATGGGTGATGCCGAGCAGGGCATCGTGCACATCATCGGGCCGCAGCTCGGCCTGACCCAGCCAGGTATGACGGTGGTGTGCGGTGACAGCCACACTTCGACTCACGGCGCATTCGGCTCGTTGGCAATGGGAATCGGCACCTCAGAGGTCGAACACGTGCTTGCCACCCAGACCCTGCCGCTGCGGCCGTTCAAGACGATGGCGATCAATGTCGACGGCCAACTGCCGCCCGGAGTCTCCGCCAAGGACATCATCTTGGCGGTGATCGCCAAGATCGGCACCGGCGGTGGGCAGGGTCATGTCCTCGAATATCGGGGCAGTGCCATCGAGGCGCTCTCGATGGAGGGCCGGATGACGGTGTGCAACATGAGCATCGAAGCCGGTGCCAGGGCAGGTCTGGTGGCGCCCGACGAGACCACCTACGCCTACCTCAAAGGCCGCCCACACGCGCCGACGGGTGCTGACTGGGATGACGCGGTCGCGGCGTGGGATCAGCTGCGTACCGACGACGGCGCCGAATTCGACACCGAGGTCTACATCGACGCCGCCACCTTGAGCCCGTTCGTGACCTGGGGTACCAACCCGGGGCAGGGCGTCCCGCTGTCGGCGGCCGTGCCCGACCCGGCGCTGATGACCAACGACGGTGACCGGGAGTCAGCGGAGAAGGCGTTGACCTACATGGACTTATCGCCAGGGCAGGCGATGCGTGATATTGCCGTGGACACCGTCTTCGTCGGTTCCTGTACCAATGGCCGGATCGAGGATCTGCGGGCGGTAGCGGAGGTGCTGCGCGGGCGGACGGTGGCCCAGGGCCTCCGGATGCTCATCGTTCCGGGGTCGATGCGGGTCAAGGCCCAGGCCGAATCTGAGGGGCTCAGTGAGATCTTCACCGCCGCGGGGGCCGAGTGGCGACAGGCCGGCTGCTCGATGTGCCTGGGCATGAATCCCGACCAGCTCGCTCCGGGTGAGCGGTGCGCGTCGACGTCGAATCGGAATTTCGAGGGCCGCCAAGGCAAGGGCGGGCGCACCCATCTGGTGTCACCCGAGGTGGCCGCGGCCACCGCTATTCGCGGAACCCTGTCATCCCCGGCCGACTTGAGCTCGGCAGGAAGGACCAAATAATGAAGGCTTTTCACACCCACACCGGTATCGGCGTTCCGCTGCGACGGACCAATGTCGATACCGACCAGATCATTCCTGCGGTCTACCTGAAGCGGGTCACCCGAACGGGTTTCGAGGACGGACTGTTCGCCGCTTGGCGCAATGATCCGAGCTTTATTCTGAATCTGAGTCCGTTCGATAAGGGTTCGGTATTGGTCGCCGGCCCCGATTTCGGGACCGGCAGCTCGCGCGAACACGCCGTCTGGGCGCTCATGGACTACGGCTTTCGGGTAGTTATCTCGTCTCGGTTCGCAGATATTTTCCGCGGCAATGCCGGAAAGGCCGGCCTGTTGGCCGCCGAGGTGGCCCAAGATGATGTGGAACTTCTTTGGAAGTTGATCGAGCAGAGTCCGGGCTTGGAAATCACTGTGAACCTTCAAGATCGGAATATCACCGCGGGAACAGTGGTGGTGCCGTTCACGATTGACGACTACACCGCATGGCGACTGCTCGAGGGACTAGACGATATAGGCCTTACGCTGCGGAAACTCGATTCGATCCAGGCGTACGAGGCGGCCAGGCCGACCTGGAAGCCACACACTCTTCCGGCTCTCTGACGGGTCGCAAAGTCCCCAATTAGCGGTCCCTCAAGGCGTTCTCAGGGCCCGTCCCGACCGCCCAAGGGCGGCAACCAGATTGCTGAAAAGCTCAACAGCTATGCCTGAAATTGCGCGTGGCTCTTGGAAATCAGCGGTAATAGGGTTTACCGTGTCCTCTAGTCGGTCCAAGTAGGACCACTGGCTTCGGAGGTTTTGCATGAACAAAGCAGAGCTCATCGACGTACTCACGGAGAAGTTGGGCTCGGATCGTCGGCAGGCTACCGCTGCCGTCGAGAACGTTGTCGACACCATCGTGCGTGCAGTCCATAAGGGCGACAGCGTCACCATCACCGGTTTCGGTGTTTTCGAGCAGCGCAAGCGTGCTGCTCGTGTCGCGCGCAATCCGCGGACCGGCGAAACCGTCAAGGTAAAGCCGACTTCCGTGCCTGCGTTCCGCCCGGGTGCGCAATTCAAGGCGGTTGTGGCTGGCTCGCAGCGCCTTCCGGCTGACGGCCCGGCCGTCAAGCGCGGTGTGGTTGCGGGTCCGGCCAAGAAGGCTGCCGCCAAGAAGACGGTCGCCAAGAAGGCGCCCGCCAAGAAGGCAGCGGTCAAGGCTGCTCCGGTGAAGAAGGCTCCGGTCGCGAAGAAGGCTCCGGTCGCGAAGAAGGCTCCGGTTGCCAAGAAGGCTCCGGTTGCCAAGAAGGCGCCCGTTGCCAAGAAGGCTCCGGCCACCAAGGCTCCGGTCAAGAAGGCCGCCGTCAAGGCTCCGGTCAAGAAGGCTGCCGTCAAGGCTCCGGCCAAGAAGGCACCCGTCGCCAAGAAGGCGCCCGTTGCCAAGAAGGCTCCGGCCACCAAGGCTCCGGTGAAGAAGGCTGCCGTCAAGGCTCCGGCCAAGAAGGCGCCGGCCAAGAAGGGCCGTAAGTAGTACAGATCAGTAGCACTGACCACGAATACGCCGCGAGACACTAGGTCCCGCGGCGTATTTGTGTGTCGGTCTGAAAGTTACAGCTCGCTGGCGAGCGGGCTACTGACGTGGTCGGCGGCGATCAGTCGCCGTCCCGACAGTGACATTACCCACACGCTGCCTTTGCGATTACGCGACTTGTCGGGTCGCACGCCATCGCGCTCACACCACCACGCGATGAGGTCGGGGATGACCTTGCCCTGCGTGCAGATGACCCTGGTGCCTGATTTGGCCGCGATCTCCAGCACACGTTGACGGGTGCGCTTGTGGTCTTTGGCGTACACCTCTTCGGTCAGCAGCGGTTCGTCGCGGATGGTGACCCCCAGCTCTTCGGCCAACGGCTCGATCGTCTGGTGACACCGCGTCCGATCGGCGGCGTGTAAGTCGGTCGCGCCGAAGGCAAGTAGCAGCCCGACCAGTGATTCCGCCTGCGCCCTGCCGTGTTTATCGAGTGGTCGCTTGCGGTCGTCACCCTTGTAGCGGCTCTTCCGGCCGGCCGTCCCGTGCCGCACGATCAACACGGTCTGGGTATCCGCCGGTTGTTTGGTGAACCGGCGCAACACCTTCCGGTCGGCCGGATAACCGACCTGGGTGATGGCCTCGGAGACGGGTAACCAGACCAGTTTGTCCACCTCGTCATTGGGGGTGAATTCGGCGTCGAAAGACGTCGTCGAACTGTCCGCGCGGGCGGACCAGTACCAGACTTTCTTCTTGCCCCCTTCGATCGGGTAGCTGACCGACATCAGTCGTCGGCCGAGCACCGACGAAAAACCGGTCTCCTCCTGGATTTCGCGCACCGCGGTCACCGGTTCGGTTTCACCTGGATCGACCTTGCCCTTGGGCAGTGACCAGTCGTCGTAGCGCGGGCGGTGGATGACGGCTACCTCCGGGCCGGTTGCGCCGGGTCGCCATAACACCGCTCCGGCCGCGAGCACCGGTTTGTTTAGTTCTGGCACCTTCACTCCTGCAGGTCTATTCGGTTCGGCTTCCGACACGCCTGTGCGCGGCAGAGGTGGCCGGACAATCGAAACGGCAGCCCAGGTCAGTGATTCCGATGCTTCTTCATCAGGAATACCTGATGATCGCGCACTGTCTGACCCTCCTGCGGAGAGGCGGTCCAATGGCCGTCGGGTCCCAACTCCCAGCAGCGGGTGGTCGGATCCATCGTCGACTCGAAGTTCTCGTCCAACGCAGCGGTCAGTCTTGGATCCTTGACTTGAGCCATCACCTCGACTCGCCGATCCAGATTACGATGCATCATGTCGGCACTGCCTATCCAGAACTCATCGATGGCGCGGAAGTGAATAATTCGCGAGTGCTCGAGGAAGCGGCCGAGAATTGAGCGCACGGTGATGTTCTCGGAGAAGCCCTCGGCGCCTGGGCGCAGCGCGCAGATACCCCGCACCACCACCTCGACCTTGACCCCGGCCTGAGACGCTCGGTAGAGCGCGTCGATGACCTGTTCGTCAACGAGTGCGTTGGCTTTCAACCGGATCCGCGCATCGGCGCCGTCCTGCCCTGCGGCCACCTCTCGTTCGATCCGCTCGATGATGCCCTTACGGACACTATGCGGGGCGACCAGCAGGTTTCGGTAGGTCACCTTGCGCGAGTAACCGGTCAGCGAGTTGAACAGATCGGTCAGGTCTGCGCCGATATCGGGGGCGGCGGTCAACAAGCCGACGTCCTCGTACAACCGGGCGGTCTTCGGGTTGTAGTTGCCCGTGCCGATATGGCAGTAGCGCCGGATCGTCGAACCCTCACGCCGCACCACCAGACAGGTCTTGCAGTGCGTCTTGAGTCCGATCAGGCCGTAGACGACGTGTACGCCGGCCTGTTCGAGTGCTCTGGCCCATTTGATGTTGGCCTGTTCGTCGAATCGTGCCTTGATCTCGACCAGTGCAACGACCTGCTTACCGGCCTCGGCGGCGTCGATGAGCGCATTGACGATGGGGGAGTCGCCCGAGGTGCGATACAGGGTCTGCTTGATTGCCAGCACATTCGGGTCGGCCGCGGCCTGTTCGATGAACCGCTGCACCGTGGTCGAGAACGAGTCGTAGGGATGATGCACCAGCACGTCACCGTCACGGAGCGTCGAAAAAATGCTCTTGGGCGTCTCGCGCTCACCGAATGCCGGCGGCGTCAGGGGTACGAAGACAGGGTCCTTGAGCTTGGGCCGGTCGACGCCGTAGATCTGCCACAGCGATGACAGGTCGAGTAGCCCCGGAACCTCGATCACATCACCGGGATTGACGTCGAGCTCCCGCAGCAACAGCTCGAGCATGTTCTCGGTCATATCGTCGGCGACCTCAAGACGTACCGGCGAGCCGAACCGCCGGCGGGCCAATTCCCGTTCCAGCGCCTTCAGCAGATCCTCGTCGCGGTCTTCTTCCACGTCGAAATCGGCGTTGCGGGTGATCCGGAAGGCGTGGTGCTCGACGATTTCCAGACCCGGGAACAACACCGACAGGAATGCCGCGATCAGTTCCTCCATCGGCAGGAACCGGACGGCGTTGTGTCCCCCTGTCGCGCTGCCGGCCTCACCCTCGGGGCGCCCGTCGAGCTGGACGAACCGATCGACGTTATCGGGCACCTTGATACGGGCGAAATGTTGTGTGCCGTCCTCGGGTACCCGGACCGTGATGGCCAGGTTCAGGCTCAGTCCACTGACGAACGGGAACGGATGCGCGGGGTCGACGGCCAACGGGGTCAGCACGGGGAAGACCTGTTCGTGGAAGTACGTCGACAACCGGCCGCGCTCACCGTCGTTCAGATCGGCCCAGTTAACCACCAGGATGCCCTCGTCGGCGAGCGCAGGGCGGACCGAATCGAGGAAGACCTGGGCGTGCCTGTTGGCGATCTGCTGGGTGCGCTCACCGATCCGGCGCAACTGTTCGCGTGGGGAAAGGCCGTCGGCACTGCGGACCGAGAGGCCCATCTCGTCGCGACGTTTCAGACCAGCCACTCGCACCATGTAGAACTCGTCGAGATTCGACGAGAAGATCGCGAGGAACTTGGCGCGTTCCAGCAAGGGCAGTGAGGTGTCCGCCGCCAGTGCCAGCACGCGTGCGTTGAAGTCGAGCCAGCTCAGCTCGCGGTTGAGGTACCGGTCCTCGGGCAACGCGTCGAGTTCTGCCGGGCTGGTCGCCGCAGGTGGCGCATCCGGCGTGTCACCGGTTTGCCAACCGTCCTCGCCGGAAGCTGCTTCGGTCTCGGTCGTATCGGTTTCGGTCACAGCTGCGATCATCCCTCATCGCACAAGCAGTCGCTAGCGTCGATCGGTTGCGTGATCGGTCGCACGCCGGGTTGCCGACCCGACACCCAGGTGCCGGGCGAGAAGAAGGTCATCGGGGGTGTCGATATCGCAGCGTAGGCCCGGCCAGGCTCCGGTGAGCTCGATTGCTCCCGATTGGGTATGTCGCGCAGCTGAATTCGCACCGAACAGGGGATCGAGAGGCGCGCCGAAGCCGAACAGGGCCGAGGTGCCGGTGCCGTGGCGATCGGAGACGAAACTGCGCGCATAGCTCCTGGCGGCAGTGATCGCCTCGGCGAGTTCCTGTGTCTGCAGCGCAGGCAGATCCCCTTGCAGAACAACGATATTCGCGACTCCGGGCCGCAGCGCAGCCTCGGCGGCTCCGATCGCGTTGTTCAGCGGATTGCCGTGGCCCTCGGGGGTCGGGTCTGCCAGCACCTGGGCGCCGAGCTCGATCGCGGCCGCCGCGGCGTCCTCATCGGGGGTGACGACGGTGATCGACCGCACAGCCGATACCTTCGACGCGGCGGTGATGGTGTCGACCAGCATCGCCAGCACCACCTGTTCTCGGGTCTGCGCCGAGAACACCGGAGCTAATCGAGTCTTCGCCGCGGCCAGTCGCTTGACGGCGATGACCAGCGCAACGTCACTGACGGGGCGGCTGTCGCTGTTCAAGGGACCGCCCCCGTACATGCCGCTCATGGGGCCATCCTGCCAGCGCAGCTCTCTGCGATTGTCACGCACTAGGGTGGAAGCACCCGATGCGGTGGCACTATTCCGTTACTTCGATACCCGACGACAATCGATACCTACAACACCCGATCCCTACAACACGACGAGGAACTCCGGCGATGGCCAGCACGGTAGGCACCGCGGCGGTGATGGGGGCGGGTGCCTGGGGCACCGCCCTGGCCAAGGTGCTCGCTGATGCAGGTAACGACGTCAGGCTCTGGGCCAGGCGCGCGGACGTCGCCGACGAGGTGAACAGCACCCACCGCAATCAGGGCTATCTCCCCGATGTCGCGTTGTCACCGGCGATTGCAGCCACCACCGATGCTGCCGAGGCGCTCGACGGGGTGACGACGGTGCTGCTGGCCGTTCCCTCGCAGAAGCTGCGCGGCAACCTCGAGCACTGGGCGCCGCTGATCGTGCCCGGCGCCACGCTGGTCAGCCTGGCCAAAGGTATCGAATTGGGCACGCTGATGCGGATGAGTCAGGTCATCACCCAGGTCACCGGCGCCGATCCCAGTCAGGTCGCGGTGCTGTCGGGCCCCAACCTGGCCAGTGAGATCGCCCAGGGGCAACCCGCGGCCACCGTCATCGCCTGCACCGACTCCGGGCGGGCGGTCACCCTGCAGCGATCGTTGAACACCCGCTACTTCCGGCCCTATACCAATGCCGATGTGATCGGGACCGAGGTCGGCGGGGCGTGCAAGAACGTCATCGCCTTGGCGTGTGGCATGGCGGCTGGTGTCGGACTGGGGGAGAACACCGCAGCAGCCATCATCACCCGCGGACTGGCCGAGATCATGCGGCTGGGCATCGCCCTCGGCGCCAAGGGTGCGACGCTGGCCGGGCTGGCCGGGGTCGGTGACCTGGTGGCCACCTGCAGTTCACCGCAGTCCCGCAACCGCGCCTTCGGGGAGCGCCTCGGCAAGGGGGAGTCGCTCGATGCCGCGCAGCGCGCAGCAGGCGGCCATGTCGCCGAGGGCGTCACCTCGTGCGAGTCGGTGCTGGCGCTCGCATCGAGCTATGACGTGGAGATGCCGCTGACCGAGGCCGTGCACGGTGTCTGTCACCGGGGGATGTCCGTCGTCGAGGCGGTCGCGCTCCTGCTCGGCCGCAGCACAAAACCGGAGTGATGAAATCATGAGCGCAGCCACCTACGGAGATTCGACCCGCAGCGTCAAAGCAGTCAGCTCCGCTGCCATAGCGGGGCAGCCGGTGAGTCCGATGCCCGTGCCCGCCTCCACTTTTCACCTTTCTGCCGAGGAGTCCGACGATCAGGATTTCTATGGTCGCGCCTCCAATCCGACCTGGCGACAGGTCGAGGCCGCCCTGGCCCAGCTCGAAGGAGCCTCGGCGGCATTGGTTTTCGGATCGGGGATGGCTGCCATCACCGCCGCGCTGCGGGTCCTGGTAACTCCGGGTTCGGTACTGGTGGTGCCGGCCGACGGTTACTACCAGGTGCGTCGGTACGCATCGGAATACCTTGTCCCGCTTGGTGTTACCGTCCGCGAAGCGATGAGCTCAGAGATGGTCGATGCCGCTCACGATGCCGATGTGGTGATTGCGGAAACCCCGGTCAATCCCACCTTGGACGTCGTCGACCTGCATGCGCTGGCGGCCGTGTGCCGCGCCCGCGACGCTCGACTGCTCGTCGATAACACCACTGCCACTCCGTTGGGCCTGCAGCCGTTATCGCTTGGCGCTGATCTTGTGGTGGCCAGCGCCACCAAGGCACTGTCCGGCCACAGCGATCTGCTGGCCGGTTATGTCGCGGGCAGCAGGCCGGAGCTGATGGCCGCCATCGCCCGCGAACGACTGCTCACCGGGCCGATCCTGGGCGCTTTCGAGGCGTGGCTGCTGCTGCGCAGCCTGGGTAGTGCAGGTCTGCGCATCGACCGGCAGTGCCACAACGCGCAGGCGCTCGCCACCATGTTGCGCAGCCATCCCGCGGTGCAGTCCGTTCGCTATCCGGGCCTGGCGGGCGATCCGGCGCACGAGGTGGCGTGCGCCCAGATGCGCCGCTTCGGTGGGCTGGTGTCTTTCGAACTTGCCGACGCCGCCGCGGTCTACGCCCTGGTCGAGAACAGCGATCTGCTGGTCGCGTCGACCAGTTTTGGCGGTATTCACACCTCGGTGGACCGCCGGGCGCGCTGGGGCGATCCGGTCAGTCCCGGGTTCACCCGGATCTCTCTTGGCATCGAGGACACCGACGATCTGCTGGCCGATATCGGGCAGGCTCTGGATACGGGAAATCGTGCATGACATCGCGGGCCGGTAGCCTCTCTAGGTTGTGACTGCTCGGTCGAACCCCCGTATCCGTGTCGCCGTCGTCTTCGGTGGGCGCAGCAGCGAGCACGCTATTTCCTGTGTGTCCGCGGGCAGCATCCTGCGCAATCTCGACCCGCAGCGTTTTGAAGTCGTCCCGGTCGGTATCACCCCTGACGGATCGTGGCTGCTCAGCGATGCCACGCCGGCCAGCCTGGCCATCGCCGACGGGCAGCTGCCCAAAGTCACCGGGACCTCGGGCACGGCGTTGGCGTTGACCGCCGATCCGCGCAGGCGAGGGCAGTTGTTATCGCTGGGACGCGGTGCCGGCGAGATTTTGGCGTCGGTCGACGTGGTGTTCCCCGTTCTGCATGGTCCCTACGGCGAAGACGGCACCATTCAGGGTCTGCTGGAACTGGCCGGGGTGCCGTATGTCGGGGCCGGCGTGCTGGCCAGTGCGGCCGGGATGGACAAGGAATTCACCAAAAAGCTGTTGGCCGCCGAAGGTCTTCCGATCGGCGACCAGATCGTGTTGCGATCAGGGCGGGCGACGCTCGAACTGGAGGAGCAACAGCGTCTCGGGCTGCCGGTGTTCGTCAAGCCCGCGCGCGGTGGATCGTCGATCGGTGTCAGCCGGGTGACCGAATGGGCGCAGCTGCCCGCGGCGATCGCCAATGCGCGCAAACACGACCCCAAGGTCATCGTCGAAGCCGCCATTCCCGGCCGGGAGTTGGAGTGCGGCGTGCTGGAGTTGCCTGACGGGGCGGTCGAGGCCAGCACCGTCGGTGAGATCCGCGTCGCCGGTGTCCGTGGGCGTGAGGACGGCTTCTACGATTTCGCCACCAAGTATCTCGAGGACGCCGCCGAACTCGATGTGCCGGCCAAGATCGATGATCAGGTGGCCGACGAGATCCGGCAGCTGGCGATCCGGGCGTTTCATGCCATCGACGGCCAGGGCCTGGCCCGGGTCGATTTCTTCCTGACTGACGCCGGCCCGGTGATCAACGAGATCAATACGATGCCCGGGTTCACCACCATCTCGATGTATCCGCGGATGTGGGCCGCCAGTGGGGTGGACTATCCGACGCTGCTCGCGGCGATGGTTGATACGGCCGTGGCGCGGGGCACCGGGCTGCGCTGAGGCCGCTGACTATTGGGCTGGCCCCGGGTCGAGCGGGCGGGCTGGCAGCGTGTCGGAGATCACCCCGGAAATATCCTGAATCGGCGTCGGTCCTGAATCCTGGGGCAGAGTCAGCGCCACGTACAGCCCACGATCGACGGCGAACCAGGTGATCAGACCCGTGGCCGGATCACTGACCCGGAACCACTGCACGTCGTCGACCTGTTGAATCGGTGTGCCCACCACGAAATCGATTGGCCGGTCCAGGCCGCACCGCAGGATGACCGGGTCGGTGCCCGGCGCGGTCCGCCACGAGGCGGTGCCTTCTGGTGCGGGTTCGGCGGCCTGCGCCCGCCGGAAGTCGCCGAGTTGGTCTGGCACCGCGCGCAGCAGGGCCTGGCAACCGGGATCCCCGGCCTGCGGCGCGGGCACGGACGAAATGGCGACAGGGGTATCGGCGGGTTTGCGCGTGGAGGCGATCGCCAGGATCACCCCGATCGCAGCGACCGCGACCACCAGGGCAGCGATCAGGATCGCCCGCGGCGGCCCATCGCGGTCCGTTTCCGGTGGCTCCGTGCCCGGTGGCGAAGTGTCCGGATTCAAGCGGTTTCGGGGCCCGCGATCGGGCAGGTCAGGGTACGGGTGATGCCTTCGACGGCTTGCACACTGGAGACGATATCGGTCTGGAGGGTCGCGTCGTTCTCGGCGCCGACACGGACTACGACGTCATAAGGCCCGGTGACATATTCCGAGGTCAGCACGCCGGGTAGGGCGGCCACCTGCTTGGCGACGACCTCCGCGCGGCCCACCTCTGTCTGGATCAGCATGAAGGCCTCGACCACCCCGTGTACTCCTGCCCCGATTTTGATGCCCCACATAGACTGGCGTGTCCTGCCGCTGGCTGCGTCGACAGGGACCAAACGTACCGCAGGTCGTGCCGGTGTTCAGGGCAGGCGGCCGACCGCACACAAGAGAGTGACATGGGCGACGAACCGACGATGCGCGAGCTGGGTGAGTTCACCGTCATCGATCGTCTGGTGGCCGATAGACGACAGCCCGAGACCGTCGTGGTGGGCCCCGGCGATGACGCGGCAGTGCTCTCGATACCTGATGGCCGGGTGGCGGTATCGACTGACATGTTGGTCGAAGGCAGGCATTTCCGGCTCGACTGGTCGACTCCGCATGACATCGGCCGCAAGGCTATTGCGCAGAACGCCGCCGATATCGAAGCGATGGGTGGTCGCCCGAGTGCCTATGTGATCGGTTTCGGTGCGCCACCTGACACACCGGCCAGATATGCCGATGAGCTATCTGCCGGGATGTGGGAAGAGGCCGCCAAGACCGGCGCAA
Source organism: Mycobacterium sp. (assembly GCF_965229105.1). Lineage (GTDB taxonomy): Bacteria > Actinomycetota > Actinomycetes > Mycobacteriales > Mycobacteriaceae > Mycobacterium. The sequence goes on along the minus strand of NZ_OZ245858.1, from coordinate 4,978,270 downwards.
GCATCGTCGGTGGCGATCTGGTCAGCAGCCCGCAGTGGGTGGTGTCGGTAACGGTGTTGGGGGAGTTGGCAGGTCGCCAACCGGTGTCCCGCGGTGGGGCACGCGCCGGGTCGGTGGTGGCGGTAGCGGGTCAACTGGGTCGATCGGGTGCCGGATACAGCTTGTGGCGCAACACTATCGGCGGATTCGACGAGCTGCGGCGTCGACATCTCGTGCCCGAACCGCCCTACGGCCAGGGGCGAGTCGCCGCCGAGGCCGGCGCGACCGCCATGACCGATGTCTCCGACGGGCTCATCGCCGACCTCGGCCACCTTGCCGTTGCGTCCGGTGTCGCCATCGATCTGTCTACCGATGGCCTGATCGCGGACCATGCTGCGCTGGTCGATGCCGGCGCCGCGCTCGGGGTTGACCCATGGGAGTGGGTGCTCGGAGGTGGTGAAGATCACGCGTTGGTGGCTTGTTTTGCCGGTCCGCCCCCGCCGGGTTGGCGGGTGATCGGACGGGTGCTCGACGGTCCCGCTCAGGTGCTGGTTGACGGACAACCCTGGACCGGGTCGGCGGGTTGGGAATCCTTCGACTGAATCGGGCACGTTAGGTTGGTGGCCGTGAGCGCGCGCCCCTTGAAAGAACTCATCGACGACGGCTGGGCGCAGGCCCTGGCACCGGTCGAGGCCACTATCGCCCAGATGGGCGAATTCCTGCGAGGCGAGATCGCGCAAGGCCGCGGATATCTGCCGGCCGGGGCTAATGTGCTGCGCGCCTTCAGTTTTCCGTTCGATGCGGTCCGGGTGCTGATCGTCGGCCAGGATCCCTACCCAACACCGGGACATGCTGTGGGGCTGAGCTTTTCGGTGGCTCCTGACGTCCGACCGCTGCCGCGCAGCCTGGAGAACATCTACAAGGAGTACATGAGTGATCTGGGCCTCCCCAAGCCGTCCAACGGCGATCTGTCGCCGTGGTCGCAGCAGGGGGTGATGCTGCTCAACAGGGTGCTCACGGTGGCCCCGGGCACTCCGGCGTCGCATCGGGGCAAGGGCTGGGAAGCGGTCACCGAATGTGCCATCCGCGCGCTGGTTGCCAGGGACCAGCCACTGGTGGCGATTCTGTGGGGACGCGACGCGTCCACCCTCAAACCGATGTTGGGCGCCGACTGTGCGGCCATCGAATCAGCCCATCCCTCACCGCTATCGGCGTCGCGGGGGTTCTTCGGATCGAGACCGTTCAGCCGGGCCAACGAGTTGCTGGCGGCGCGCGGAGCCGATCCGATCGACTGGCGATTGTCGTAAAAAAGCCCGAAATTTAGTCTGGCACTCTCCGGTCGAGAGTGCTAAATTCGGCGGTGCACAGTGATTGGTCGCCCGCCAGGGTGGCGGGCCCAGAGCGACAAATGGAGGTGAGTTGCTGTGCTTCGTTTTGATCCGTTCAGTGATATCGACACTCTGACCCGTGGCTTGCTGGCCAGCCAGACGGGATCACATCGCAGTCCTCGGTTCATGCCGATGGACCTCTGCAAAATCGCCGACCACTACGTCTTGACGGCGGATCTGCCTGGCGTGGACCCCGGCTCGATCGACGTCACCACCGACAACGGGACATTGACGTTGACTGCGCACCGATCTGCCCGCAGCGAGGACTCCGTGCAGTGGTTGACCAGCGAGCGATTCTTCGGCACCTATCGTCGCCAGTTGTCTCTCGGTGACGGAATCGATGCGAGCCGGATCTCGGCAACCTACGAGAACGGCGTGCTCACCGTGACAATACCGGTTGCCGAGGCCGCCAAACCGCGACGCATCGACGTGGTGCGTGCCGCCGACAATCAATCGAACGAAGCCACATCGATCGAATCGAGGACCATCGACGCGTAGTAAACAGACACAAACGGAGACTCGCCCCGCGTCTGCGGGGCGGGTTTTTCCGTATTCAGAAGTCGCACCGGCCACCGGGTAGGCGGCCGAACGCGACTAGCCGCGAAGTACCTTACCGGCCTTGATGCAGGAGGTGCAGGCGTTGACGCGCTTCTTGTTACCGCCGGGACGGCTCACTGCGTGCACAACCTGGATGTTCGGATCCCAGCGACGGCTGGTCCGACGGTGGGAATGCGAGACAGACTTCCCGAAACCGGGGCCTTTTCCGCAGATATCGCATACGGCAGCCATGTGTCACCACTCCTCATCGTAAAAAAGCTTTGCGTCAATACTGAAGGGCCAACAACCGGATACGGGTGACCCGACAACCTGACCAGGATACCGGCCACACCGGAGATCGCCAAAATGGTGTGCACAGGCCCGATGTCTGAGTATGCCTGTCAGCCGTACTGACTAGGCTGACGCCCGCACACAGAAGGGGTCAGGGATGTCGGATCGTCGGCTCGACGGGGCCGCCTTGCGGGACTGGGCGCATACCGCGGTTGGCGATCTCATTGCCTGTACCGACGAGATCAATCGCCTCAACGTGTTTCCGGTTGCGGATGCCGATACCGGCACCAACATGCTGTTCACCATGCGCTCCGCCCTGGCCGAAGCCGATTCGGCGCTGTCGTCGGCATCGGGCTCGGCCGACGTCGTGGCCGTTGCCACCGCACTCTCGCAGGGTTCGCTCCACGGTGCCAGGGGAAATTCCGGTGTGATCCTGTCGCAGATCCTGCGCGGTATCGCCGATGTCACCGCGTCGGTCGTGTCGGATTCCCAAGGCGATATCGGCGATATCGACGCCACGACGTTCGGCGCCGCCCTGCGGCACGCGGTCGGGCTGGTGGTGTCGTCGATGGGCGGCGACGCCGTGCCGGGCACCATCGTCTCGGTGCTGCAGGCGGCCGCAGCCGCAGCCGAGGACCGCGCCGCGGACGGTGCCAGTCTGGCCACCGCTGTCGCCACTGCTGCCGATGCGGCGGTCGTCGCGCTGGACCGCACACCTGAACAACTCGCGGTCCTCGCCGACGCCGGCGTGGTGGACGCGGGCGGTCGGGGACTGGTTGTCCTGCTGGATGCACTGCGTTCCACCATCTCCGGGGACGCCCCGGTGCGCCCGGTGTACGAGCCGCGCGCGATGCCACCGGTTGAGGGCCCCGCTGATGGTCGCCCCCCTCTGCAATTCGAGGTGATGTATCTGCTGGCCGGCTGTGGCGCTGATCGTGTCGACGCCCTGCGTGACCGGCTCGACGAGCTGGGGGACTCCGTCGCGATCGCAGCGGCCGCTGGCTATGCCTTGGAGGGCGGCCACTCGGTGCACGTCCATACCGATGACGCGGGTGCGGCGGTGGAAGCGGGTCTGAGGTTCGGCACCTTGAGCCGCATCCAGATCTCCGCCCTCAACGCCGGTGCGGCGGGGGTGGCACCGGGAAGCTGGATCAGGGAGCGGGCCGTTTTGGCGGTGGTTGACGGTGACGGGGCGGAGGCCCTGTTCGCGGGGGAAGGTGCCGCGGTGCTGCGGCCCGATACCGATCAGGATGTCGCCATCAGTGCGCAGCAGCTGGTGCGCGCCTTGGTCGACACCGGTGCCGCGCAGGTCATGGTGCTGCCCAACGGATATGTGGCGGCCGAGGAGCTGGTCGCCGGGTGTACTACGGCGATCGGTTGGGGTATCGACGTGGTCCCGCTGCCCACCGGGTCGATGGTCCAAGGTCTGGCCGCGCTGGCCGTGCATGAAGCTGACCGCCTCGCCGTCGATGACGGCTACACAATGGCGGCGGCGGCCGGGGCCACCCGCTACGGCTCGGTACGGCTGGCGACCGAGGACGCCTTGACCTGGGTGGGTCCCTGCCGGCGTGGTGACGGCCTCGGTATCGCCGGGGACGAAGTACTGGTCGTGCGCCACGATGTGACGGCCGCCGGGCGCGGGCTGATCGACCTGATGCTCGGCGTCGGTGGCGAACTGGTCACCGTGCTCGTTGGTGAGGAGCTGGGGGATGAGGAGGGTGAACATGTCGCCACGATGCTTGGCGAGCATGTGCGAAGACATCACCTCGGCACGGAACTCGTCAGCTACACGACGCGTCATCGCGGTGATGCCTTGATCATCGGGGTGGAGTGACGTGGCGGAATTATCGGACCGGCTCGATTTCATCGTCGGCAAGAAGGCGGCCAAACAACTCGACGAGGTGTTCGGTATTCGCACCGTTGACGACCTGCTGCGGCACTATCCCCGCAAATACAGCAAGGGCGCTTCGGTTTTCGGTGAAGGTGACGAGCCGCCGGAGGAAGGTGAGCACATCACCTTCGTCGATACCATCACCGATGCGGACCTGCGGTACGTCAAGGGCGACCGCAAACGTGAATACCTCGTGATCACGCTGGGTGACCGGCGGCCCAAGGTGACCGCGACGTTCTTCAACGCCAAATTCATCAAGCGCACCCTTGTCGAGGGCACCCGGGTGATGCTGTCCGGTGAGGTCGGTTTCTTCAAAGGCACGATGCAGCTGACACATCCGGGGTTCCTGATCCTGGGGGATTCAGGTGTCCGCGGTAGCAAGTCGCTCAAGGCAATGGTCGACACCTCTGTCGAGGGCGAGCTGGACATGTCGGTGTTCGAACGTGATTTCATCCCGATCTACTCGGCCAGTGCGAAACTGCAGAGCTGGGATATCTACGCCTGCATCCGGCAGGTCCTGGCGGTACTCGATCCCGTGCCGGACCCGGTGCCCGAAGACGCTCTGCGCGAACGCAATCTGGTTGCCGAGGACTGGGCGCTGCGCGCCGTGCATCTGTCCGAGAGCCCTGAGGAACGCGATGTGGCCCTGGACCGGTTGCGGTTCGACGAGGCGGTCGGGCTGCAGTGGGAGCTGGTCACCCGCCGCTACGGTGAGTTCTCGGAGACGGGCCCACCGGCGCCGCGCCGCGACGACGGACTCAGTGCAGCACTGTTGCGGCAGTTACCGTTTGAGCTGACTACCGGTCAACGTGAGGTGTTGTCGGTGATCACCGACGAGCTGGGATCGACACGCCCGATGAACCGCATGCTCCAAGGTGAGGTGGGGTCAGGCAAGACCATCGTCTCGTTGGTGGCGATGCTGCAGATGGTCGATGAGGGCTATCAGTGCGCGTTGCTCGCTCCCACCGAAGTGCTCGCCGATCAGCACGCCAGGTCGATGCGCGATGTGCTCGGCCCGCTGGCGATGGCCGGTGAACTCGGCGGCCCCGATGTTGCGACACGTATTGCGCTGCTGACGGGTTCGATGTCGGCGGCGCAGAAACGGGATGTGCGCGCGGAGATTGCCTCGGGCGAGGCCGGCATCGTGATCGGTACCCACGCGCTGTTGCAGGACGCTGTCGAATTTCATCAGCTCGGCATGGTGGTGGTCGACGAGCAACACAGATTCGGTGTCGAACAGCGAGACCGGTTGCGCGCCAAAGCTACCGGAGGTATCACCCCACATCTGCTGGTGATGACGGCGACGCCGATTCCGCGTACGGTGGCGCTCACTGTGTACGGCGATCTGGAGACGTCGACATTGCGCGAGCTGCCCCGCGGGCGGCAGCCGATCGCGACCAACGTCATCTTCGCCAAACAGCAGCCGTCGTGGCTGGACCGCGCCTGGGCGCGCATCGTAGAAGAGGTCAGAGCCGGTCGTCAGGCCTATGTGGTTGCGCCGCGGATCGACGACACCGATAAGCCGGCAGTCAACCGCAACAATCCCGACGGTTCGCCACCGCGTTCGGCGACGGCGGTGGTCGATCTGTATGCGAAACTGCAGGCCGGCCCGCTGGCGAGCGTGCGGGTTGGACTGATGCACGGGCGGCTGAGCGCGGACGAGAAGGACGCGGTGATGGCCGGGTTCCGGGCCGGAGAGATCGATGTCCTGGTGTGCACCACCGTCATCGAGGTCGGTGTCGACGTACCCAACGCCACGGTGATGGTGGTCATCGACGCCGACTGGTTCGGGATCAGCCAGCTGCACCAACTGCGCGGACGTATCGGCCGTGGCAGTCACCCCAGCCTCTGCCTGCTGGTAACCGATCTCCCTGAAGGCTCCAAGGCGGGCACGCGGCTGCGAGCGGTGGCCTCGACGCTCGACGGATTCGAACTCGCCGATCTCGATCTCCTGGAGCGCAGCGAAGGAGATGTGCTGGGCCGTAAGCAGTCCGGGCGCGCGATTACCCTGAAGCTGTTATCGCTGAATGAGCATCGCGAGATCATCGAAGACGCGCGGGAATTCTGTGAAGAGAGCTACCAGCGCGACCCGGCTGATCGTGGTCTGGCGCTGCTGGCCAGCCACTTCACCGATACCGAGGAGATCGAGTACTTGGACAAGTCGTGAAGCGCTCCACGTTGATGTGGCTGGCGCTCGCCGCGGTGCTGTCTGTGATCGTCGCCTACCAGGTGGTGGACGCGGCCGGGGAGCGGGCGGACTGGTACATCGCGCAGGCCGATGCACCCACGGTCGCACCTGGTGTCGATGTACTCAGCGGGATTACGGTGATACCGGCCAGGATTCGCAGCTACGACTATCGCCGCGACGCGTTCGGCGACGCCTGGGACGACGATAACGATGCGCCGGGCGGCCACAACGGTTGCGATACCCGCAACGACATCCTCAACCGCGACCTGGTCGACAAAGTGTTCGTGGCGATCAAACGTTGCCCGGATGCGGTAGCCAGCGGCACTTTGCATGACCCGTACACCAATGCCACCGTCGCGTTTGTCCGCGGCAATCAGATCGGTGCTTCAGTGCAGATCGATCACATCGTGCCGCTGGCGCTGGCCTGGGATCTGGGTGCTCGCGACTGGACCGACGAGATGCGGCTGCGGTTCGCCAACGATCCGGCCAATCTGATTGCCGTTGCAGGGCAGGCCAATCAGGACAAGAGCGATGGTGAGCCCGCGGTCTGGATGCCGCCGAATCACGCCTTCTGGTGCCAGTATTCGGTCCAGTTTTCCGCGGTGCTGCGGGGTTACGGGTTACCGGTGGATGCACCGTCGGTGCCCGTACTGCAACAGTCTGCCGCGACATGTCCGACCGGATGACCCAAGACGGCTGTGACTGAACTTGCTCAGGGAGAATGCCGGTGGTCAGCGGCGTAGGCCTTGATGACGGCCGCGGTGCCTCCACCTAGTCGGAGGAACTCTTCGTCGAGCAGCCCGGCGAGGCTGTCCACGGCGCCGCAGATGAGCGCGCCCACGAGCCGCATCTGCGCGTGTGTGCTGGCACTGGCCTCATCGGCGAGCTGGGTGGCGTATTTCAGCCAGAATGCCAACGAAGCATCTGTTTCGAGGTCGCGGAAGTAGTACGTCGCACCGTATTGGGTGAAGTCGTTACGGGCTTCGACCAGGGCCGCGGCAATTCCGGTGAGAACGTTTGTGGGAACACTGTCTATGCCAAGGTCGGGGTTCGCGTGACGCGCCTGGCGCAGAGTTGAGAGCTGCAAGGCCAGTACACGTCTGCGATGCAGGGCAGGGTAGATCTGTAGAACCCAGGACACTGCCGCAGTGAGAAGCATGAAGCCGAACAAGGCCTCAAGTGGGACGATGAGGCGAAGCCATGGCGAGGTTGGCACGATGTCGCCGAATCCGAGCGTGCCAATGGTCACGAGCGAGACATACAGCGAGTCGAACACCGTGTTACGTTCAGCGGGATTCAGTTCTGAGCTGTAGGCGAAACCCTCTGGCATCAGTGCGAAGTACAGCATCGCCCAGCCAATGACGGCCAGCAGACCCCAGGTCAACACGACGAGTGCGATACCCAAAGGGCCTGTCAGCGAAGCGATCCGGCGATCGGGATGGAACACCCGCAACAGCCACCAGACGAACTGCATCACGTGCGGCGCGATACTGCCGTGCCCGACGGGATGAAACAGCGTGTGAAACACGTCGCGCACCACCACTGTCACCAGCAGCGACCCGACTATCGCGACTGCCCAGTCGATCACGCGCTTCCTCTGTTGACCGACCTGTGGCGTCGCCCTCGTCGGGTCACGCGGTCACCGCCTCGTCCGGAGTGTGCCACTGGGCGACCAATCGTCGCTGGTCCTTGCCGCGGACCCATGGTGCTGATGTTAACGCGGTCGAATGGGTCGAATCAGGAGTCATTGGTCCTCAACTCGTGGGCACTTTGCGCGGGGGGTGCCAGCACGCCATGCGACAGCCTCGTACCGACCGGGTGAGCAAGTAGATTGTGGGTGACACTCGCATCGCGACGTGAGACGGGCGGGAGACGACAGTGCAGCAGCGAGGGCTCGGCAACCTCGAAGCCGTCGTCATGGAACATGTCTGGGACCGCGACGACGGCGTGACTGTTCGCCAAGTCTTCGAGGAACTGGCCGACGAACGTCAGATCGCCTACACAACCGTGCTTTCCACGATGGATCACTTGTACCGCAAGGGCTGGGTGCGAAGGGAACGCGAAGGCAAGGCCTATCGGTACTGGCCCACCATGACCAGGGAAGAGCGGTCAGCCAACCTCATGCGTGCGGCCTTCAGTGCAGGCGGCGACCGAGAGGCTGTGCTCGCGTTGTTCGTCGAGCAGATGAGCGCCGAGGAATCGACCCAGCTCAAAGCGGCGTTGCGTCAGTCCGGAAACCCGAAGCGGCATCGATGACCACTGCTGTCTACCTCCTGATCTACGGGGCGATGCTGAGCTGGCTGTTCCCGCCTGTGCTCACGCGGTTGACCCAGCGTGGTGTGAGCCCGCGTCTGGGGGTCGCTGCGTGGGTGACGGCCGTCGTCGGCGTGGTGCTTGCGTGGGCGGTGGCGATCACGCTGATCGTGGTGGCGAGCCTTCGGGGGCTACCCGATTCCCCGGCGTTGGTGCTGTGCCTTGAACTTCTCGGGGTCGGTGAGCGGGCGGTGACGCCGGCACGGTCGAGTGTGGCGGTCGTCATTGGCATCGGGCTGGTGATCTCGACGGTGGTGACCGTCAAGGTGGGCCGCTCGGTTCTCGCGTCGGCGACGACCTGTCGCGAGCACGCGCATGCCGCCAGGATCACGGGGGCGCCCACCGATCGGCCCGATGTGTTCGTGGTGCCGGCCGAGCAACCGGCGGCGTATTGCGTGGTGGGTCGGCCGAACGCCATCGTCGTCACGACAGCGGCAGTGGACAGGCTCGACGATTCGCAACTGGCCGCTGTACTGGCGCATGAAGACGCCCATATCTCGGGGCGCCACCATTACGTCTTGATGGTGTTGCGCGCTCTCGCGGAAAGTCTTCCGCGTCTGACACTGTTCACCCGCGGTGCGGTGGCGGTCGGGGAATTGTTGGAGATGTGTGCCGATGACGCGGCCGCCCGGCGTTACGGCAGCAGACCCCTCATCGAAGGGATGATGATGCTGGCCGGTCCGGCGCCGCGCGGTGTGGCGGGGTTGGCGGTCGCCGCCACCGCGGTGTTCGTCCGTGCCAACCGGCTTCTCGAGCCTGGCCTCCGCTGGACACGGTGGCGCCATCAGTTGCTGATGTCAGCGACCATCGCACTGACCGTCACCGCCCCCGTCGTCGTCAACATGATCTGCCATCACTGACGTTGCACCGTCGCGTTGCCCGCACTCCACTGCGACCAGGGGATGTTCCAGTCGCCGAGCCCGTCGGTGCCGGACAGGGTGGGGCCCACGGTATTGATGACCTCGACGATGTCGCCCCGCTTCGTGGTGTCGAAGAACCAGCGGGCGTTCTCTGGATTGACGTTGAGGCAGCCGTGGCTGACGTTCGAGCGGCCCTGGCTGCCGACGGACCACGGCGCCGAGTGGACATAGATTCCGCTGTAGGACATTTGAGTGGCCCAGTTGACCTCGGTTCGGTACCCGTCGGGCGAGTTCACCGGCACGCCGTAGGTCGACGAGTCCATTACGAGAAACGAGTACCGGTCACCGATGACATAGGTGCCGTTGTCGGTGGGAGTCTTGTTCTTACCCATGGAGATCGGCATCGATTTCACCACCTCACCATTGACGCGAACCGTCATCGTCTTGGTGGCGTCATCTGCGGTCGCGATGACCTCATCGCCGATCGTAAAGCGACTGGTCACGTCGTCCTGGCCGAATAACCCCCCACCGAGATTCACGCCGTAGGCCTTGACCTGAACCTCGACCGAAGTGCCTGGCTTCCAGTATTGCGCTGGACGCCAACGGACTTCGCGATTACTGAGCCAGTAGAACGCACCCGCGACGGGGGGAGTGGTCTTGACCGTTATGGCCTGCTGCGCTGCCAATCGGTCGGGGATGTTCTCGTCGAACCGGATGGCGATCGGCTGTCCGACCCCCACGACCTCACCGTCGTTGGGAAAGACGTACGGCATCGTGAGGTTCTCTGGCGAATGCGTCTCGAAGGTGGCACTGCTGCGGGTCACGCCGGCCAAACCCAAGGCCTCGGCGCTCAGGGTGTAGCGCTTGTTGTAGCCGAGGGGCTCTGCCGAGCGCCAGGTGATGCCGTCGGCACTCAGCTCCCCGCGGACCGCACGACCCTGGCTGTTGACCAGTTGCACCGCGCCCAGCACTCCCGTGCCTGCGCTGACGGTGACCGGTGATTCAACGGGGACCCCGACGGCGCCATCGGTGACCGTGCTGCGCAAGGTCGGCACCAGCAGATCCCCGTACGGCGTCCCCTTGTCGATGACCGACTGCGCTTGTGGCGGCATCGGCGCTGACCCTGCGCATGCATTCACCCCAAGGGCCATCGCGACGATGGTCAGCATCGCCGCCGACCACCATAAGCCGCGTCGCCGCCTGGTCGGTGTGGAGTAGGCCCGCCTCATCAGTGTTCTTCCGCCCATCGCCGAATGTCTTTTGCAGTAACATCCTACGTAGTTACTACGTAGATGCAGGTCCAGCGCAGTTGATGCGACCACGGGAGAACTTTTGCTGCGAACGCGTATCGGCCGGGCTCTCCTGACTGCGGCTGCGATCGTCGTCGTGGTGGCGGTAGCGGTCGTTGTTCTCGTCAGTCGTGGGGATACCGACACCCCCAGCGCCGAGCCGGTGGCAGAGGCCGGTCCGGCGCAGGTGGTCCGTGACAGCAGCCACCGGCTGAACGACGCCCCTGCTGCCGCGGTCACCTTTGTGGAATTCCTGGACTTCGAGTGTGAGGCATGCCGGGCCGCCTACCCGGTGGTCGAGCAGTTGCGCGCTGACTACGGCGACCGCGTGGAATTCGTTCTGCGCTACTTCCCGCTGTCGGGTCACGTCAATGGTGAGCGCGCCGCGCGCGCTGTGGAAGCCGCCGCAGGACAAGGGAAACTCGAAGCGATGTATCACAGAATGTATGAGACTCAGTCAGAATGGGGAGAGAAGAGCGCCCCCGCCGATGATGTGTTTCGGGGTTTTGCGGACGAATTAGGTTTGGATATGCCGGCTTTCGACAAGGCCTACAACGACCCGGCAACCCTGCAGCGCATCCAGCTCGACCTCAACGACGGTAGGGCCCTCGGTGTTCGAGGCACCCCGACGTTCTTTGTCAACGGTGAACAGGTCGAGCTCCGTAGCTTTGACGACCTCCAGGGCGCAATCGAGAACGCGCTGCGGTGAGGCGATCGCTTGTGCGAGTACTGGCTGTGTTCATGGCCGTATCGGTCATGTACGCGGGCAGTGCAGTGCGACCTGTTGCTACTGCGGCGTGCGCGCCCTCCGACGTTGCATGTGATCTGCGTGAGCGCATCGCTGAGGCCGAACAGTACGTTGCGACGCGGCCCGGCACCGTTGGGTTTGTCCTGCGCGACCGCGCTACTGGTGCGAAGTACCGCAATGTCCATGCCGGTGTTCTCATGTGGACCGCATCGACGATCAAACTTGCGATGGTCGCCGACCTGCTCACCCGCGAGCGGGCGGGGTCGCTCCGGCTGAATGATGCCGATCGACGCTTGATGGTTGCGATGCTAAGAAATTCTGACAACGCCGCAGCAGACAGTCTGTGGTCACGGTTCGGCGGCCCTGACGGCAGGTTCAACGCGAACTTTCCGCGTTACGGAATGCCAAATATTCAGCCCCAAAAAGGGTTCGGCGACGTGTATCCCTACTGGGGCTTTCAGAAAGCCACCGCGGATGACTTGGACGGGCTGATGAATTATGTCCTCACCGGCCTGCCCGCGGCCGATGCAACCGCAGTGATGGCAGAGATGCAACGTGTCGACGGCCAACAGCAGTGGGGTGTCTGGGGTGCGGGCAACGCGATGGCGCCAGGCAACAAGAACGGGTGGTCGCAGGAAGAAGGGGGATGGGTGGTGAACTCGGTCGGCTTCGCTGGACCGCAGCAGAGGTACACCTTGGCGATGATGAATGCGCTTGGTGACGAGGGCGGTTATGACGACGGCGTTACCACAACGACCCAACTCAGCCGCATCCTGCTTGCTCAGCCGTAGCGTGGTGGTCGGAAAATGTTTCGACACAGCGAGACGAGGAACAGTGCGCGCGATTACACGGATCGTTGTGATGGCTCTACTTGCGGTCGGGTGCTGGCTGGTGGGCGTCGGGAACGCCGCGGCGCACACCGCGCTGGTGAGCTCTGATCCTGCCGAAGGCGCGACCGTAACAACGGTGCCGGCCACCGTCACCTTGTCGTTCAGCGAAGACATCAACCCTGCCTTTGCGACCGTGGTGATCAATGGCAGCGACGGGCGCAATTGGGTCACCGAGGCCGCGCAGGTTGCGGGTTTTCAGGTGCGGGTGGCGATGCAACCCGACGCTCCCGCCGGTGCTGACTACACCGTGGCCTATCGCGTGGTGTCCGCAGACGGTCACCCGGTGTCCGGATCGTTCACGTTCACCATCGCCTCAGCGCCGAATGCCGTTCAGACATCACCGCCATCGACCACTGCTGCGTCCCCGACGACATCCGAAGCGACCTCTGCTGCACCGCCCACCGAAGAAGGGCCACTCGGATCAGATACGAAGACATCCATCATCACCGCGGGCGGCGTGGGACTGCTGCTTGGTGCGGTGATCGCTTTCTGGCAATCACGGCGACACCGGCGTTCGGATATGTCCGAGGATGATTCGCCGTCGAGCTAATCACCTTGCCGGTCAAAGTTATTCCGGCTTGTCGCCCTGATCCTGGGGTGGGTGGAGGAGTTCTTCGGGGTGGTGGTTGAGGTTGACGCGGCCTTGGCCGGTGTCGAGGTGTGGTGGGGGTATCCACTCGGTGCGGCCGTCGCGGCGTTTGCGGGTGCGCCACCCACCGGGTCTGACGAATTTGTTATGCGATCCGCAGGCCGCGGCGAGGTCATCGACATCGGTGAGTCCACCGTCGGCCCAGTCACATTCGGCGTGATGAGCTTCGGTGAGATAGCCGGGCACATCACAACCCGGGAAGGTGCAGCCGCGGTCCCGGGCGTGCAGCACGATGCGTTGATCAGCTGAGGCGATCCGTTTCGAGCGGCCTAAGTGCAGGGTCCGGCCATTGTGGTCGAAGATGACCAGGTAGTGGTGGGCGTGGCTGGCCATCCGGATCACATCAGACATCGTCAGCAGTGAGCCGCCGGCGGTGCGGGCCACCCCGGTTTTGGCTTCCAACTCCGCCAGGGTGGTGGACACGATGATTGTGACGGGTAAGCCGTGGTGGCGGCCGAGCTTTCCCGAGGTCAGCAGGGAGCGGCCGATGGCGACGGTCGCGTCGTGGTGGCGTTGCGCCGGGGTCCGGTGATCACCTTTGATATGGGCTTCACTCGGGGTGCCTTTGGTGCACGGCTTGTCATCCTCAGGGTTGCACATCCCGGGAGCAGCCCATTTAGTGAATATTGCTTCCAGGGTGGCCCGGGCTTCGGGGGTGAGTTGCCCGCTAATCGAACTCATGCCGTCGGGGCCTTGCCGGCCGATCGTGATGCCGCGTTTGTGGGCCCGATCGGCATCGGAGAAGTCCCCGTCGGGGTTGACTAACGCCGCGATCAGCGCTGCTGCCGATCGGAGCTGCTCGGGCCCGAACTCGGCGGCCACCCCGGCCAGCTCGGCTTCGGCTTTCTCGCGGGTCGGTAGGTCCACCCAGACCGGCAGGTGGGTGAAGAAGCCCCGAATGATCGTGATGTGTTCGGCACCGATGACACCGGCGGCCTGCCCGGCCGCGACGTGCGGCATCACCGGTGGCAGGGGTTCACCGGTCAACGATGTGCGCTCGCCGAGCTCTTGGGCGTCGGTCAGGCGCCGTTTGGCGTCCTTGCCTCCGATCCGCAGGGCGGTGGTCAACACATCAGCGAAGCTCTTCGCCCCCAACTCTTTCGCGGATCCCTCGCGCACCAGCTTGCCCAACAACCGATGCTCAATCACCGGTTGGCGCCGGGTCAGGGTTTCCAGCCGGGCTAGGACGTTGACCACTTCGGGGTTGGTCAGCCCGTCAAAGGACACCCCGGCCATGGCGTCGACTGCGGCTTCCAACCCCGACAACGCCGCAAGGACGGTATCGCGATCGGAAACCAACGCCGAACTCATACCCAAACCCTACAAACCCCCACCGACAAAACTGGCTCACCTGAAACGCATGTGGCGCATGGGTTTTGACGATTCACCGAGACCGACGAAAAGGCGCAAGGAGGGCGAGTTACCGCCGAGCCACCACATGTGCAAGAACGGCATCGGCCACCTGTGTCACTGGCACCGTCGTGACCACTTCCACAGTGGCCGCTGACCTCAGGAGCGGTTCGACCGTCTCCAGATATCCAAGCGTGTCGGCACGTTCGGTCGGGCTTTGGCCGTAAGGATTGTTGCTACGCGACGTCAACCGTTGGATAAGTACCTCGGCGGGAGCGCTGAGCAGCACGATATGCGCGAACCTCGGATAGAACACCGTCTGGTTGCGGGTGGTACCAGCGAGAAACAGCAGACCGTCGCGGTGCTCCGACAGCAGTGCGTCGATGCGATCTTCCCGCCATAAACTCTCGCCGTCGACGCTGTGGTGGTAGTCGCCGTAATCGGTATCGACAGTGTGGTGTCCGCGGGCGGCGAGCTCTTGCAGCAGCGACGACTTGCCCACTCCCGACATGCCGGTGATCAAGACGCACATGCCCATTGACGGAACGCTAGCCGAAATTCAGTTGTCTCATGATCGTCTGGTGTGTTGGCATAGTGGAGATGGACGTTGTATTCAGGCGGCTCAACGAACGGCAATACGGAATCGGGTTGATCCGTAGCGGCAGGCGCGATGTTGGCGGCGATGTCGCGGTGCGGGTGGCGCCCGGCGATGCTTGCGTGCCACACGATCTCGTCCACTTTATCGTCGAGGAACAAGCGGAGCTGGTGCTGGGGATTTTCGGGCAGTGCGCGGCGGGTGGTGAGGTCGGTGGGTTCTTCCGGGCATCGGTCGGTAAACGCGGTAACGCCGAACGGGCGCGGCGCTCACGCCGATTGAGCGGTGCGGGCCGGGCAGACGTCGGCCGGTCGGAACAGTTGGCCGGGCTGGCTCGCGATGGGTCGATTCGCTCCGATGTGGATGCCGGCGTGGTGCCGCCGATCTTGCGTGCAGCGATCAACCAACGGCTCACCGAGGTCTTGACACGTTGGGCCGAATTACCGGTGGGCTGTGATCTCGTATTGCCTTGGCCGGATCGGCTGACGATCAAGCGCGGTCAGGTGACCGCCTCGAAGCGGGTAGCGAGCAGGCCCGTCCATTCGGCAAGATACTGATCGTCGGGCACGATTGCCTCAGTCTGGTGGAAAAGCGTTGTGGCAAAGCGCATCCCGAGGATCCCGTTGACGCCCAGCGCGGCCAACGCAGTGCGCTGCTGTTGGCCCATCGTCGGGGCCCAGGCGGCCATCCAGTCGGCTAACTCGGCGTTGAGGCCATCGATAAAAGCCGCGTAGGCGGTGTCAAGTCGCGTAGACCGCCCGGTCGGCGTGCGGGCGGCGATCTGCAACAACTCGATTTCCTCGTCGACGACGTTGAGCAGGTAGCGGCCCAAGAGGGTCAGTTCGGCCCGCAGGTCACCCAGGCCGGCGAACATGGCGCGGATATCCCGCATGGCGCTACGTCGGTCCAGCTGGCGGTCGATGCCGGCGTTGAGCAGTGCTTCCTTGGATTTGAAGTGGTGATACAGCGCGCCTGATCCGGCTGCCAGTCCCGCCGCAGATTCGATCTGGGAAACGCTGGTGGCCTCAAAGCCTTTGGCGCTGAACAACCGCATCGCCTCTGTCACCAGGCGTTCCCGTGTTGGTGTCGGTGTTGCCATTGACCTCTCCCAAGTGATCACTTACCTTGAACAAGCGATCACTTTACTACGTTCGGGTTCAGGGGTGGGAGGAACGCTATGCCGCACCATGATGACTCGACTTCTCGGCAGGTCCCACGAGGGCGGATCCGCCGGACCATGCCACTGGCGGGTTTCACTGCCAGAGCGGCGGGCGGTCGTGTGGTCGCGGGGCTGCGGGAGAAAGTCGGCGACGACGGCGCGGTGGAGCGTTTTCACGAACGCACCGCCGAGCGGTATGCGGAGCTGCTGGGTCATTCCCGCGGGTTCCTGATGAAGCTGGGTCAGGCCCTGTCGATGGCCGACACCCGAGCTATGGGCAACGGGGGATTCTGGCCCTATCAGAAGGCGATGAGCCGGCTGCAGGCTGACATTCCGCCCATGAGTCCGACGCTGGCCCGCGCGGTGTTGGAGGCCGAACTCGGTTCCGCTAGGGACCACTTCGCGGATTTCAATGAGGAAGCGATGGCCGCGGCGTCGATCGGGCAGGTGCATCGCGCGGTGCTGCGCGACGGACGCGAGGTGGTCGTCAAGATTCAATACCCCGGGGTGGCCGAGGCGATCCGCGACGATATGGCCAATACCGAATTGGCGGCGACGTTCCTGCGTTTCGTAATGGCGGCGTCCGGTATGACAGTCGACGTCCGGGGCACGGCGCGGGAGTGGACGGAGAGGATCTCCGAAGAGCTCGACTACCGGCTCGAGGCGGCCAACATCACTGCCTTCGGCGAGCTGTATCGGGGCCACCCGTTCATCCGGATTCCGGAGGTGATCCCGGAGGTCTCCACCGACCGCGTCTTGACGATGACCTATCTCGACGGGTTGGCTTGGACCGACGCGCAACTGGCCGAGCAGGACCTGAAGAACACCTGGGCCGAGGCCATCATGCGGTTCAGTAACGGCAACCAGCGGCATGCAAACCTGCTGCACGCCGACCCGCATCCGGGTAACTACCGCTTTAATCCCGACGGGAGTGTCGGATTTCTCGACTTCGGCTGCGTCACAACAATTCCCGAACTGATGCGTTGGCAGTTTGTGGCGATGAGCCGGGCCGTGATGGACGAGAGGAAGGACGATCTGCGCGAGCACATGGTGCAGTTGGGCTTTCTCACCAAGGACTCCGATATCACCGCCGACGAGTTGTATGACTGGCTAGCGCCGATGACTCATGAGCTGATCACGACACCCCAACCGGTGACCTATACCTATGACACCGTTGCGCGCACCGTCAGCGGACTCCTCGATATCCGAGACGCCGATCATCTACTGGCCCGCATGTCTGTGCCCAAGGAGCACGCGTTCGGTTCGCGAGTTCAGCTGGCCATCTTTCACGTGGCGGCAGGCCTGCAGGCGACCTTGCCCGCCCGGGCGATCATGAACGATATGAACGGCGTTGCCGAACCCATCACGGAACTCGGCAAATTGCATCACGCCTGGGTCCGCGAACGCGGTCTGCCAGGAGCATTGGATCACCATGGCGACCAGTGATCCCGTTCCGCACGGGCGGATCCGCCGGACCATGCCACTGGCGGGTTTCACTGCCCGCGCGGCGGGCGGTCGCCTCGTCGCCGGGTTGCGCGAGAAGAGCGGCGACGAGGGTGCGGTGGAGCGTTTTCACGAACGCACCGCGGAGCGGTACACCGAACTGCTCGGCCACTCCAAGGGCGTCATGATGAAGGTCGGGCAGATCCTGTCGATGGTCGATGCGAGCGCACTCGGCACCGGCGGCTTCGAGCCCTACCAAAGGGCCTTGGCCCGGTTACAGGCCGACGCCCCACCCATGCACCCCGCGCTGGTCCGCGAGATACTGGACAGGGAATTAGGCTCGGGCGTTGCACAATTCGCTGAGATCAACGAGCAACCGATGGCGGCGGCATCGGTTGGGCAGGTGCACCGCGCCGTCCTGCACGATGGCCGCCAGGTCGTGGTCAAAATTCAGTACCCCGGTGTCGCCGAGGCCATCCGCGATGACCTGGCCAATGGCGAACTGGTCGCCACTTTCCTGAAGTTCGTGATTGCGGCATCGGGAATGGCCGTCGATGTGCAGGCCCTTGCGCGCGAAGCGGAGGCCCGAATCAGTGAAGAGGTCGATTACCGCCACGAAGCCGCGATGATCACCACATTCAGCGAGCTATACCGCGATCATCCCTTCATCCGTGTCCCGGAGGTGGTTGACGAAGCATCCGGTGATCAACTGATCACGATGACCTATCTCGACGGGTTGGACTGGGCCGCAGCCCAACACGCCGATCAGGGCCTGAAAGACACCTGGGCTGAAGTGCTGTCGCGGTTCATGAACGGCAACTACCGGCATGCCAATCTGTCATACGCAGACCCACATCCGGGAAATTACCGCTTCAATCCCGACGGCACCGTTGGTTTCCTGGACTTCGGGTGCGTCACTGTAATGAGCGAGAGGCAGCGATGGCTGTGGGTGGCGTTTCTGCGCGCGGCAATGGAGGGCCGCACAGATGACTACCGCGACCTGCTGGCTCAGATGGGTTTCCTCGCCGCCAAGTCTTCCATCTCCGAAGCCGAGCTTCAGCAATGGGTTTCGGAGATGGCCACCGACAGCACGATGCCGCAGCCGGTGACATTCACACCCGAGGCGGCAGCGCGCATCGTCCGTGGATTCTTCGACGTTCGCGACTCGGAACATCCGGTCGCCAAGGTGACCGTCCCCGCCGAGCACGTGTTCACCTCCCGCATCATGCTGGCTTTCGCCAACGTTGCGGCCGGACTGCGAGCGACGGTGCCGGTACGGGCGATCCTCGACGATATGGACGGCGTCGCCGAACCGACTACCGAACTCGGCAAATTGCATCACGCCTGGGTCCGCGAGCGTGGCCTGCCAGGAGCACTGGATCACCATGACCATCCGTGAGACCGCCGCGCCGAGGCTGCCGTGGGATGCCGCCGATCCCTACCCCTACTACGAACGCCACCGCCGCAACGGCAATCTTGTCTGGGACGAGGCTGCCGGAGCGTGGCTGGTCCTCGGGTACGACATCGCGAAGTCGGTGTTGGCGGGGGAGGGCTGGACCAGTGTTCCGCCGGCTAACCTTGCCATGGCCCCAGACTTGTTCCAGCACAGCATGTTGACGGCCGACGGCGTCAACCACCAACGGCTCCGCGGGGCGGTGAGCGATGTCTTCACCCGCTCTTTCGTGGCCGGACTCGAAGCGGGGATCGAGTCGATCGCCACCCAGACGATCGACCCAATCCCTGTCGGCATCGAATTCGACTTTATGGCCGAGATCGCCCTGCCGCTGCCCATTGCCGTCGCGTCGGCATGGCTGAACCTCGACCCCGATTCCGCCAGACTGCTGAGGGAGGAATCCCCGGCGATCGCCAGGATGCTCAGCGATATCGCCGACCCGGCCGCCGTCGAGGGCGGTACCGCCGCGTTGGCGGCGCTGCTGACCGATCTGCTGCCATTGGCTGCTGACCGCCGCCGATATCCGGGTGACGATCTGCTGAGCTTCATCGCCGCCGACGCCAACCTGGAACTCGAAGATGTCGTCACCACGGCGGTGCTGATCGCGGTCGCGGGCCACGAGACCACTGCAAACCTGTTGGGATCAGCCATGATTCGGCTGCCGGCAACGGGGGCGGCCGACGATGTCGACGAACAGCTGATCACCGAACTGCTTCGGGTTGACGGTCCCGTACAGGCTGTCGGACGAACGGCCACGCGCGATCACGTCATCGACGGTGTCAGCATCGGTGCGGGTGAACCGGTGCTGGTGGTGATCGCGGCGGCCAATCGCGATCCCGCCGTCTTCGACCGGCCCGACGAACTGCGGCCCGATCGCACCGGGCCGGCACCGTTGGCGTTCGGCTACGGTCCGCACTACTGCCTCGGCGCCGCGTTGGCCCGCCTGGAGATCGGCATCGCGCTCCGGCACGTCCTGGCCAGGCAGCCGCAACGCTGTGGGGCACCGGTGTGGCGGGATACCCCGGCGATCCGCGGACCCTTACATCTGCCGACCATGTTCAAACTCCCGCCCAGTAGGTAACGTGGGCACCGGGCGCGCAGGACCGCCCGACGTCCGCTCGAAGAGGCGCAGCCTCCCTGCTGGTGAATCTGATCGCCGCCGACCTCTTCTCGGCCCGACTTCGCGGACGCGGGCTTACGAGAGGAGGCCGTTATGGCCAGTTCCCTGCCCAATAACCCCTCGCTGGAGCGACTGCGCGCCGACGCACGCACACTCCAGCGGGCAACCGTCGCCACTGATCCGAACTTCGCCCTCCATGACGCACAACGAGCGGTGGCCCGCAGCTACGGCTTCACTGGCTGGCCCGCTCTCGTGCACTATCTGAAGACCGCCGCCGAACTCAGCGTGGACCCCGGCCGCCTCGACGAAGGCGCGCTCGGCCCAGCCGACCGGTTCTGTGCGTGGGCGTCGTTGCGCTACAACGACACTGACGCCCCGCCGCGGTGGCAAGCGGCGGCCGATCTGCTGCGCGCCGATCCTGGGATACCCGATCGGCACGTCTGGGCCGCCGCCAGTGCCACCGATCCGGTAGCGCTGGCCCGGCACCTCGGCGCCCGCCCCGAGCTGGCGAAGACCAAAGGTGGTCCGTTCGGTTGGGTTCCGATGATGTACCTGTGTTACTCGCGTGCCCCACTTGAGCGCAATCAGGACGACGTGCTGAGCGCGGCGACGCTGCTTCTCGACGCAGGCGCCGACCCCAACTCCGGCTACCTGTGGTGCGGAATGTCGACCCCGTTCACCGCGCTCACCGGGGTCTTCGGCGAGGGGGAGCAGGGGGCGCGCCGGCAGCCCCGGCACCCTTTCGCCCCAGCGTTGGCGACGCTGCTGTTGAAACGTGGCGCGCATCCGGTCGACCAACAAACGCTTTACAACCGGATGTTCCTGGCGAGCGATTCGCATCTGGAACTGCTGTTCGCGCACGGCCTGGCCGATGCCGGACCGAGTCCGTGGGAACTGTTGTTGGGCGAGGCGATGGAGACGCGCTCGCAGATGTGGCAACGGCAGGTGGATTGGGCGGCCCAACACGGGTTCGCCGCTCGGCTCGATCTGCTCGCCCGACACGGAATCGATGTCAGCGGAGCCGAACTCGTCGTCACGTCCCTGCCCGATGATCCCAACTGCCGGGACGGGCAGGGTGCCACCCCACTGCACCACGCCGCCTGGGCCGGAGACCTCGAGCTGATCCACCAGCTGCTCACCCTCGGTGCGGACCCGACGATCACCGATACCCGGTTCGATGCCACGCCTATGGGCTGGGCACAGCACGCTTTCCAGGCCGAGGCGGCCGACCTGTTGAGGCCGCCAACTGCCAGCTGATGCGCAGACAGAATCTGTACTGTGGGTTTTGGAATGCTTCGCCGGAAACGAGTCCTGGGTGGCGGAAATGACTGACGCATATGTTCTCGGCGGCGTGCGGACACCGTTCGCCCGCTACGGCGGCACGCTGTCGCACATCCGCACCGACGACCTGCTGGGCATGACCATGAAGGGGGCCTGCGAACGCGTCGGGGTACCCCTGGGCGAGGTCGAGGATATCGTCGCCGGCTGCGTGAACCCCGCCCACGAAGGGCTGGGGGATATCGGTCGGTGGGCAGCACTGGCGGCCGGTTTCCCCGATAGCGTCGCCGGCGCAACGATCAACCGATTCTGCGGATCGTCGCTGAGTGCGACGGTCAACATCAGCCACGCGATCAAGGCAGGCGACCTCGGCGTCGGGATCGCCTGCGGCGTCGAATCGATGTCCCGATCCGGTTGGGCGCTGATGAAGGGTGACGCTGCCTTCAGCCCGCGCGGACCCGTCTTCATGCTCGACACCATGTGGGCGGGCGCGGGTGGCCCACCGAATCCGGTGCTGCTGGCCCGCAATGCCTATATCGCGATGATCGAGACGGCGCAGAATGTCGCCGATCGCTATGGCCTGTCCCGGGAGGAAATCGACGCATTCGCGCTGCGCTCCCAGCAACACGCAAAAGCTGCGCGCGACTCCGGTCGGTTCGCCAAAGAGATCATGCCCGTCACCATCGCGGCGACCAGAAAGAACCCCGAGCGGATCTTCGAGCATGACGAGTTCATCCGCGATGACACCACCGCCGAATCGCTGGCCAAGCTGCCACCTCAGCCCGGCACCACCCAGATGACTGCCGCCAATTCGACACCGTTGACCGACGGCGCCAGCGCGATCGTCATCGCCTCGGGGGAAAAGGCCGCAGAACTTGGCGTCGAACCGCTGGCCAGGGTCGTCTCCTCCGCGGTGTACGGGATCGACCCGCTGGTGATGGGGCTGGCTCCGGCCTGGGCGATTCCGCTCGCGATCACACGCGCAGGCCTGACGCCCGAGCAGATCGATGTCTGGGAAGTGCACGAAGCATTCAGTGCGCAGGCGCTCGGCGTACTGCGTGAGCTCCCACATCAGCTGGGCGGATTCGTCATTCCCGACGAGAAGCTGACCCCCAACGGGGGAGCGGTCGCCATCGGCCACCCCTTCGGTGCGACCGGAACTCGCTACGTGCTGACGCTCGCCACCGAATTGCGCGAACGCAACGCCCGCTACGGCGTCATCGGAGTCTGTATCGGATCAGGCCAAGGTGTCGCCCTCGTCCTGGAAAATCCCCGCGCCGTTTAGCCGTCTAGCCGCTGAGGAGTAGAACCTGATGACTGCCAAGGTGTCCCGCGCGCCTCACGATGTGACGCGCCTCGATATCCATACCGATCAGCCATTCGACACCTTCCTGAAGGCGTTCGAAGAAGCGGCACCCCCGTTTGATCGTGAGGGGATGGATGCCATCGTCGCCCGCGGCGGATCGTGGGAAGAGGTCACGGCCGCAGTGGCCGCCTACGCACCGAACGACCTGATGATCTACGCGACGATCGATGCCACACCGTTGATGACCGTCGCCGGCCATCACACCAAGGCGGTGGAATACCTACTGGGCAATCACGTCATCGCCGAAACTATGTTCCGGCACCACCCGGCGGCGCTGCTCTATGCACCACTGCGAATCCTCGTCTACAGCGACGATGCTGATCGTGCGGTCTTCTCTCTGGATCAACCGAGCGCGGTCTTCGCCAGCCTCGACCACCCGGAGATCGTCAAAGTCGGCCGCGATCTCGACGTCAAAGTGCGCAACCTGCTCGCGGTCATCGGCGTCGACGCCGACTTCTAACCGGTGAAGGTCTCGGGATCTTCCCGGAACCGCGTCCCGTCGTCGAGCGCGTTGAGGGCATCCATGTCACCGGTGCTCAGCTCGAAATCGAAGACATCGAAATTCTCCGCGATCCGCTCCGCCGACGACGACCGTGGGATCACCACATTGCCCAGTTGCAGGCTCCAGCGGATCAGCACCTGTGCCGGGGACTTGTCGTATGAGGACGAGATGGACTGCACCGTTGCGTTATTCAGCAGCGCTCCCACACCCAGTGGGCTGTAGGCCTCGGTGACGACGTTCTGCTCGGCGTTGAACGCGCGCAGCTCGGCCTGGTTCAGCAGTGGGTGCAGCTCGATCTGGTTGACCGCCGGCAACGAATACGTCAGCTCGATCAGGTTCGTGAGCAGTTCGGGCGTGAAGTTACAGACACCGATCGAGCGGGCCAAGCCGTCTTCGCGAGCCCGCATCATCCCGCCGAAGCTGTCGATGTACAACCCTTTGGCGGGAGCCGGCCAGTGGATCAGGTAGAGGTCGAGATAATCCAAGCCGAGGCTCTCCAGGCTGGCCTCGATCGCATCCCGCGCTTGTTTCAAACCATGGTTGGCGGTGGCAAGTTTGGTGGTCACGAACAGCTCGGCGCGAGGTATCCCCGAGGCCGCGATCGCCCTGCCCACCGCGGCTTCGTTGCCGTACGCAGTGGCCGTGTCGATCAGGCGGTAGCCGATCTCCAGGGCGGTCGATACCGCGTGCTCGCATTCGGCGTCTGAAAGTTCACCGACGCCGAGGCCGAGAACCGGCATCGTCTTGTCGTCGTTGAGCCCGATGGCCGGAACAGTCGCACCCGACTGGCCTGTCGACGTCATCTCACCTACCTGTGAAATTGAAAGTTCGTGGATCGGGCCCTAGCCGCGTCCCGTTGTCGAGCGTCGCTATCGACGCCATATCGCGCTCACTGAGTGCGAAGCTGAACACGTCGAAGTTACTCACAATACGGTCAGGGGTCACCGACTTCGGGATCACGATATTACCGAGTTGGATATGCCACCTAATCAGGACTTGCGCAGGCGTCCTGCCGAGTTGTTCAGCGATCGCGATGATCGTCGGGTCGGACAGCGGCGCGCCCTGGCCCAGCGGACTCCATGCTTCGGTGGCGATCCCCAGCTGCGCGTGGGTCTGGCGGAGCTCGGACTGCGCCAGTGTCGGGTGGAGCTCGACCTGGTTGACGGCGGGCACGATGCCGGTGGCGTCGATGAGGACGTTGAGATGCTCGGGGGCGAAATTACTGACCCCGATCGACCGGATGCGGCCTTGGTCGTGCAGCGAGGCGAACGCCTTGAACGTATCGACGTAGGTGTTCAACTCGGGGCACGGCCAGTGGATCAGGTAGAGGTCGAGGTACTCAAGGCCGAGTCGCTTCATGCTCGCGTCGAAGGCAACCATCGTGGCGTCGTAACCCTGTTCGGAGTTCCACAGCTTCGTCACCACGAAGATGTCCTCACGGGGCAGTCCGGAGTCGAGGACGGCGCGGCCGGTCTCGCGTTCGTTGCGATACGCCGCAGCAGTATCGATATGCCGGTAACCCGCATCCAGTGCGGTGCGCACCGCCGCCTCGGTCTGATCGGGCGGGATCTGGAAAACTCCGAAGCCAACCGTAGGAATCGAATTACCGTCGTTCAATGTGACTGACGTGAGATCGGAATCGGACATGCCCCGAAGTGTGCCAGGCGAGCCTGCCGGCCCGGCTCGGCGGCGCAGACCGCCCGCGCCTGTCGTGCGGCTGGCGACCCGACTGACGCCGAAGGTTGCGCCGACGCTGACGCCAGCGATCAACAGGCTCTACGCCGGTCGCCGCGCGGTGGTCGTCGACGGCAACACCCTCGATCCCACCTTGCAGTTCTTCCTGGCCGGTGAGCGCGCCATCGGGCTGACCGGCCTGGTGGTCGACGACGATGTCGCCAAGACGCGGGCGATGACCCGGGAGTCATGCCTGGCGCTCGGGGGCGCGTCGCCGTCGGTTGCGGTGAAAGAACTGTCGATCCCCGGGCCCGCAGGAGCCATCGGCGCGCGCCACTACGGGCCGAATACACCGGGCACCGCTGCGCTGCTGGTCTACTTCCACGGCGGTGGCTTCGTCTTCGGTGACCTCGACAGCTTCGACGCGTACTGCAGGCAGGTCTGTACCGGTGCCGGTGTGCACGTTCTGTCCGTCGACTACCGGCTGGCCCCCGAGCACAAGGCCCCGGCCGCCGTGCACGACGCATATGCCGCGTTCAGCTGGGCCGTCGAACACGCCGCGGACCTGGGGGCTGACCCGGCGCGGGTCGCGGTCGGCGGTGACAGCGCAGGCGGCATGCTCGCCGCCGTCGTCTCCCGACTGGCCCGCGACGCCGGCGGTCCACAGCCATGCCTGCAGCTGCTGAACTACCCGGTCATCGACTTCACCGCGCAGACCCGCTCGCGCACGCTGTTCGGGTCAGACTTCCTGCTCACGCGCAGCGATATGGACTTTTTCCAGCACCAGTACCTCGACGGATCAGGCCTTGAGCTCACCGATCCGCTGATTTCCCCGCTGGCCTGCGACCTGACGGGTCTGGCGCCTGCGCTGGTGGTCACCGCCGGATTCGATCCGTTGCGCGACGAGGGCAACCACTACGCCGCCGCACTCGCCGCGGCGGGCGTTCCGGTCGAGCTGCGCCAGCAGGGGTCGATGATCCATGCGTTCATCAATCTGGGCGGTCTCGGCGGCGGTTGCCGCCGCGCCATTGCCGACGTCATCGTGGGACTAAAGGCCCATCTTGGCGGCAGTTGAACCCAGCCTGCGGGATCCGCGCGGCTCCGCCGGTACGCTGAAAGCTCCTCAGAAGAACTTCTCCGAAGAACTTCTGTGACCAACTTCTTCAACTAGTAGCGGCTGACACAGCGCGCCCGGCGAGCATCGAGGATTACCAACACTGTGGCCACCAAACCGAAACGCCCCGCCAAATATGACCTGAAGGCGGGCGAGCGCAAGCGCAACCTCGCGATTCAGATCGGCCTGACCGCTGCCGTCGTCATCTTCGCGGTGGCGCTGGTCCTCTACATCGTGATGGGCAGCGACAAGAAGCACTCCGGCGATATGCAGGCAGTTCGGGTGGCCACGGGCAACGTGATCACCAAGGATGGCAGCTCCGAGCCCAAGGCTGTGCTGTCGCTCTACGAGGACTTCCAGTGCCCGCACTGCCGTGATTTCGAGAAGGCCTTCGGCCCGACGATCACGCAGCTGGTCACCACCGGCGCCGTGGCCACCGATTACTACATGGTCGCCATCCTGGACTCGGCGGCGAACCAGAACTATTCGACGCGGGCCGCCAACGCCGCCTACTGCGTCGCCGATGCCGACACCAGCCCGACCAAGGAGAGCTTCAGCCGCTTCCACGCCGCGCTCTTCGCGCAGCAGCCGCCAGAAGGTGCACCCGCACCGGATAACGCGGGCCTGATCTCGACAGCCCGCCTGGCCGGCATCCCGACGGACAAGGTCACCGACTGCATCAACGGTGGCAAGTACACCGACATGGTCGGTGGCCTGGCAGCCGCGGCAAAGATCACCGCGACGCCGACCATCCGACTCAACGGCGAAGAGATCAGCGTCCAGACCCCCGACGAGCTCGTGGCCAAGGTCAAGGAGATCGTCGGTGAGGTTCCCGGTCTCGCACCGGCGGTAGTGACCCCGGCCCCGGCACCTGCGGCACCCCCGGCGTCGTGACCGTCGCATCGCCTGCGGATCTGGAGCCCTCACAACCGCACGAGGGTGACGCCCGAGGCGGCGCTGTCGGTGTCGTAGTCGGTCGACTCAGCGCGTTATGGGTGTTGATCGCCGGCATCGTCGGGCTGGCTGCGGCGGCCACCCTGACGATCGAAAAGATCGAGATTCTGATCAACCCGGCATATGTGCCGTCCTGCAGCATCAACCCGGTGCTGTCCTGCGGGTCGGTGATGATCACTCCGCAGGCATCGGCGTTCGGTTTCCCGAACCCGTTGATCGGCATCGCGGCATTCGCCGTCGTGGTCACCACCGGTGTCCTGACCGTCGCCAAAGTGCGGCTGCCGCAATGGTATTGGGCAGGATTAGCGGTGGGCAGCGCGCTCGGTGTCGCGTTCGTGCATTGGTTGATCTTCCAGAGCCTCTACCGCATCGGTGCGTTGTGCCCGTATTGCATGGTGGTGTGGGCGGTCACCATCCCGCTATTCGTCGTGGCGGCCTCGGTCGCGCTTCGCCCGCTCGCCGGAAACGCGGTGCTGCGCGCGTTGTATCAGTGGCGCTGGTCGATCGTCGCGCTGTGGTTCACCGGGGTCATTCTGTTGATCCTCATGCGCTTCTGGAACTACTGGTCCACCCTGATCTAGATGAGTTCACAGGTCTCCAAAGTTTTAGTCGCGAACCGGGGAGAGATCGCGATTCGGGCGTTTCGTGCCGCCTATGAGCTGGGTGTCGGAACGGTCGCGGTGTATCCGTATGAGGACCGAAATTCCGTGCACCGCCTCAAAGCTGATGAGTCCTATCAGATCGGTGAGCCGGGTCATCCGGTGCGGGCGTATCTCTCGGTAGACGAGATCGTGGCGACCGCGCTGGCTTGCGGGGCCGACGCGATCTATCCGGGTTACGGCTTCCTTTCGGAGAACCCTGAGTTGGCCGCGGCCTGTGACGCGGCCGGAATCACGTTCGTCGGCCCATCGGCACATGTCCTCGAGCTCACGGGCAACAAATCGCGGGCCATCGCGGCGGCGCGGGCGGCTGGGCTGCCGGTACTGGCGTCCTCGGCGCCGTCGTCGTCGGTCGACGAGCTGGTCGACGCTGCGCGCGGGATGACGTTCCCGTTGTTCGTCAAGGCAGTGGCCGGCGGCGGCGGGCGCGGGATGCGCCGGGTCACCGATGCCGCATCGCTGCCGGAGGCGATCGAGGCCGCCAGCCGCGAGGCCGAGTCGGCGTTTGGCGACCCGACGGTGTTCCTTGAGCAGGCCGTGATCAACCCGCGCCATATCGAGGTGCAGATCCTCGCCGATAGCCACGGCAACGTGATCCATCTGTTCGAGCGCGACTGCAGCGTGCAGCGCCGCCACCAGAAGGTGATCGAACTGGCGCCGGCGCCGAATCTGGATCCCGCACTGCGGGACCAGATCTGCGCGGACGCGGTGGCCTTCGCACGCGAGATCGGCTACACGGCGGCCGGCACAGTGGAGTTCCTGCTCGATGAGCGGGGGCAACACGTCTTCATCGAGATGAATCCACGGATTCAGGTGGAGCACACCGTCACCGAGGAGATCACCGACGTCGACCTGGTGTCATCTCAGCTGCGCATCGCCTCCGGAGAATCGTTGGCCGATCTCGGTCTGAGTCAGGAAGCGATCGTCCCGCACGGCGCGGCCCTGCAGTGCCGGATCACCACCGAGGACCCGGCGAACGGGTTCCGGCCTGATACCGGCCGGATCACGGCGTACCGGTCGCCCGGTGGCGCCGGGATCCGCCTGGACGGTGGCACCAACCTCGGTGCAGAGGTCAGCGCGCATTTCGATTCGATGCTGGTGAAGCTGACGTGCCGGGGCCGGGATTTCCCGACCGCGGTGCGGCGTGCCCGACGGGCGATCGCCGAGTTCCGGATCCGCGGTGTGTCGACGAATATCCCCTTCCTGGCCGCCGTGCTCGATGACCCCGATTTCGTCGCGGGCCGGGTCACCACATCGTTCATCGATGAGCGCCCCCAGCTGTTGACGGCGCGTAGCAGCGCCGATCGGGGCACGAAGATCCTGAACTACCTCGCGGATGTGACGGTCAACCAGCCCCACGGCCCGCGGCCCTCGGCGGTGTATCCGCGAGACAAGCTGCCCGAGTTGGATTTATCGACGCCCGCGCCTGCCGGATCCAAACAACGGCTCACCGAGTTGGGGCCCGAAGGGTTCGCGCGCTGGCTGCGCGACTCGAAGGCGGTCGGGGTGACCGATACGACGTTCCGCGATGCACATCAGTCGCTGTTGGCCACCCGGGTCCGGTCCACCGGCCTGCTGGAGGTGGCGCCCTACATTGCCCGGTTGACACCGCAGCTGCTGTCGGTGGAGTGCTGGGGTGGTGCCACTTACGATGTGGCGCTTCGCTTTTTGAAGGAAGACCCCTGGTACCGGTTGGCGTCGCTGCGCGAAGCGCTGCCGAATATCTGCCTGCAGATGCTGCTGCGGGGCCGCAACACCGTCGGTTACACGCCGTACCCGGAGACGGTGACGACGGCGTTCGTCGAAGAGGCGACGGCTACCGGGATCGATATCTTCCGGATCTTCGACGCGCTGAACAATGTGGATTCGATGCGGCCGGCGATCGAAGCCGTCCGCAACACGGGCACCGCGGTTGCCGAAGTCGCGATGTCCTACACCGGGGATCTGTCGAATCCGGGCGAGAACCTCTACACGCTGGACTATTACCTCACACTGGCCGAGCAGATCGTCGACGCCGGTGCGCATGTCCTGGCGATCAAAGACATGGCCGGATTGTTGCGGGCGCCGGCAGCGGCCACCCTGGTCAGTGCACTGAAGTCCCGTTTCGATCTGCCGGTGCACGTGCACACCCACGACACCCCCGGTGGTCAGCTCGCGAGCTATCTGGCGGCGTGGCAGGCGGGCGCCGATGCGGTCGACGGGGCGGCCGCGCCCCTGGCAGGCACCACCAGCCAACCCGCACTGTCCTCGATCGTGGCGGCGACCGCCCACACCGAGTTCGATACCGGTCTATCCCTGTCGGCAGTATGCGATCTGGAGCCGTACTGGGAGGCGCTGCGAAAGGTGTACGCGCCCTTCGATGTTGCGGCATCCGGTCCGCCTTCCCCGACGGGGCGGGTGTACACCCATGAGATCCCGGGTGGTCAGTTGTCGAACCTGCGCCAGCAGGCGATCGCGCTCGGGTTCGGTGACCGGTTCGAGGAGATCGAAGCCAACTATGCCGCCGCGGATCGGCTCCTGGGTCGACTGGTCAAGGTGACCCCGTCGTCCAAGGTGGTCGGAGATCTGGCGCTGGCGCTCCTGGGTGCGGGGGTCTCAGCGGAGGAGTTCGCCACCGACCCGGCGCGGTACGACATCCCGGATTCGGTGATCGGGTTCTTCCGGGGTGAACTTGGCGATCCAGCCGGCGGCTGGCCGGAACCGTTGCGCACCAAGGCTTTAGAAGGCCGAGGCAGCGCAAAGCCGGAACAGGAGCTCTCGGCAGATGATGAAGCGGTGCTGGCGTCGTCGGGACCGGAGCGCCAAGCCGCGTTGAACCGGTTGCTGTTCCCCGGTCCGACCAAGGAGTACGACGCGCACTTCGATGAGTTCGGCGATACTTCCCGGCTCAGTGCGAACCAGTTCTTCTACGGACTGCGCCACGGCGATGAACACCGGGTCACCCTGGAAAAGGGCGTCGAGTTGCTGATCGGCCTCGAGGCCATTTCCGAAGCCGACGACCGCGGGATGCGCACCGTGATGTGCATTCTCAACGGTCAGCTGCGGCCGGTGCTGGTCCGTGACCGCAGTATCGCCGCGGACGTACCGAGCGCGGAGAAGGCCGACCGTGCCAACCCCGATCATGTCGCGGCGCCGTTCGCCGGGGTCGTCTCCGTCAACGTCGCGACCGGGGACAAGGTCGACGCCGGCCAGACCATCGCGACCATCGAGGCGATGAAGATGGAAGCCGCTATCACCGCACCCAAGGCAGGCACGATCGCCAGGGTCGCGGTATCGGACACCGTGCAGGTCGAGGGCGGTGACTTGCTGGTGGTCGTCGAGGGGCGAGACAGTTAGGCGCCTCAGCTGACCCGCATCGTCGGCGGCAGCGCTGGCGGTAGACGCCTCGAGGTCCCGCCGCGGGGGACCAGGCCGACCACCGACCGGGTTCGCGAGTCGCTCTTCAACGTCCTGGCGGCCAGGGTGGATTTCGCCGGCCTGTCGGTGCTGGACCTGTACGCGGGTTCGGGGGCGCTCGGGCTGGAGGCCTTGTCGCGGGGCGCGTCGAGCGCGCTGTTCGTGGAATCGGGTCAGCGGGCGGCCGCCGTCATCGCCAAGAACATCACCACCCTCGGGTTGGCGGGTGCGACGGTGCGTCGGTCGACCGTCAGCGCGGCGCTCGGGACAGGTGCCGCGGCGCCTGTCGACCTGGTGCTGGCAGATCCGCCCTACGAGGTTTCGGTAGCCGAAGTGCAGGCGGTGCTGGCTTCGCTGACCGATAACGGTTGGGCCGCAACGGGAACGGTGGTGGTGATCGAGCGGCCCACCTCAGGCCCGACACTGACCTGGCCCCCAGGCTGGACGCCGTGGCGCGAACGTCGATACGGCGACACCAGGCTGGAGATGGCCGAATACACGGCCTGAGCGCGGGACTGGTTGCCGGCAGAGGCGCCCCTGCTAGCGTCTTCGACCATGAGCGGCGCGGTGTGCCCAGGATCCTTCGACCCAGTGACGCTGGGCCATCTCGACGTGTTCGAGCGGGCCGCAGCCCAGTTCGACGAGGTGGTGGTGGCCGTACTGGTCAACCCCAGCAAGAACAGCATGTTCAGCCTCGAGGAGCGCCTCGAGATGATCGCTGAATGCACCTCGCACCTACCTAATCTGCGGGCAGAGGCCAGCAGCGGGCTGGTCGTCGATTTCGTCAAAGCCCAGGGGCTCAAGGCCATGGTCAAGGGACTTCGTACCGGCACCGACTTCGAGTACGAACTGCAGATGGCGCAGATGAACAAGCACATCGCCGATGTCGACACCTTCTTCGTGCCCACCGCCCCGAGGTATTCCTTCGTCTCGTCCTCACTGGCCAAGGAGGTGGCCCGATTCGGCGGTGACGTCTCCGAGTTGCTGCCGCCCACGGTGAACGACCGCCTGGCGATCAAGCTGCGCGAATCCAGCTGATCGGACTATCTCCGCCGTTGTGCCCGAGGTGCCATTTCCGGCCTCGACCTTCGTGCTGCCGGAACTGCCGCTGGTATTCGCCTGACGGCGCGATAATCGGGGAGAGGTGTGCTGGCGCGTGCGGCGCCGACCGGGAGGAAGTAGCGACACACCGGTCGGCGTAGCACAGTCACAGGGGTAACACCAGGCACACTAGTCACAACGCTTTGCTTGGATGAGACCTGGAGGTTTGCACCGTGTACCGAGTATTTGAAGCGCTCGATGAATTGGGTGCCATCGTCGAAGAAGCCCGCGGTGTGCCGATGACGGCGGGGTGCGTGGTGCCACGCGGCGACGTCCTCGAACTCATCGACGACATCAAGGACGCCATTCCTGGCGAACTCGACGACGCCCAGGATGTGCTCGACGCGCGCGACACACTGCTGCGCGATGCCAAACAGCATGCCGACGGCATGGTGTCCTCGGCGACCGCAGAAGCCGAATCGACACTGGGGCATTCCCGGGCAGAGGCGGATCGGTTGCTTGCTGATGCCAAAGCGCAGGCGGACCGCATGGTCGCCGAGGCGCGTCAGCATTGCGAGCGGATGGTCGGCGAGGCCCGTGAGGAAGCAAACCGACTGGCAGTGACAGCCAAACGGGATTACGAGACCAGCGTCGGCCGGGCCAAGGCTGAGGCGGACCGGTTGGTCGAGAGCGGCAACCTGTCCTATGAGAAAGCGGTCCAGGAGGGCATCAAAGAACAGCAGCGCCTGGTCTCGCAAACCGAGGTGGTGCAGTCCGCGCACTCTGAGTCGAGCCGACTCATCGATACGGCTCACGCCGAGGCCGACCGACTGCGCGGCGAATGCGATATCTACGTCGACAGCAAACTGGCCGAATTCGAGGATTACCTCAACGGAACACTGCGGTCGGTCGGTCGCGGCCGCCATCAGTTGCGCACGGCCGCCGGCACGCACGACTACGCCCAGCGCTGAGTCTTCAGCTGGGCGCTGGCACCGGCGCGGGCCCTGGTGGCCCGCGCCGTACAATCCCCGCTATGGCCAGGCCCACTACGGTGGCAGGGCGTCGGCTTCCCCCGTCGTCATTGCGCATCGATATCTCGCGATTGGGCCGCCGCCCAGGGTCGATGATCACCCTGCAGGAAACCGTTGCAAGCCCTTCGCGGATCGGGCTCGATCTGATCGCGATCGACAAGGGCGCTCCGATGGATTTGGATCTGAGCTTTCAGTCCGTGTCGGAGGGTGTCCTGGTGACGGGCACGGTGTTCGCGCCGACGGCCGGACAGTGTGCCCGTTGCCTCTCGCCGGTCACCGGTGATGTGCAGATTGACCTGACTGAGCTGTTCGCCTATCCCGACACCGTCACCGAATCCACCACCGAAGAGGACGAGGTCGGGCGGATCGTCGATGACTACATCGACCTCGAACAGGTCATCGTCGACGCGGTCGGCCTCGAGTTGCCGCTGGCCCCGTCATGCACCGAGGACTGCCCGGGGCTGTGCCCGGAATGTGGCGTGGCATTGGCCACCGCCGAACCCGATCACCACCACGACCTGATCGATCCGCGCTGGGCGAAGCTGGCGACTTTCGCTTCTGGAGAGCCCGCTCCTGACGAACCCGTCTCCGACGAGCCGCGGGACACCCAGTGACCTCGCCACGCCAACCGCTGCTCGATGCGCTCGGTGTGGACCTTCCCGAAGACCTGCTCACGCTGGCCCTGACACATCGCAGTTACGCCTATGAGCACGGCGGGCTGCCGACCAACGAGCGGCTGGAATTCCTCGGCGATGCCGTGCTCGGGTTGACCGTCACCGACGAGCTGTTCCATCGCCACACCGATCGCGCCGAAGGTGACCTCGCCAAACTGCGGGCCAGCGTGGTCAACACGCTGGCGTTGGCCGATGTCGCGCGCGACCTGACCGACGACGGCCTCGGTTCCTATCTGCTACTGGGCCGTGGTGAGGTCAACACCGGCGGGGCGGACAAATCGAGCATCCTGGCCGACGGCATGGAATCGCTGATCGGCGCGGTGTATCTGCATTTCGGGATGGATACCGCGCGGGAGATGATCTTGCGGCTCTTCGGACCCTTGATGGATACCGCGCCGACGTTGGGGCCCGGGGTGGATTGGAAGACCAGCCTCCAAGAGCTGTGCGCCTCGCTTGGTCTCGGCGCGCCCTCGTACCTCGTCACCGCCACCGGGCCCGATCACGATAAGCAGTTCACCGCAACCGTGATCGTGGCCGATATCGACTACG
Source organism: Mycobacterium sp. (assembly GCF_965229105.1). GTDB lineage: Bacteria > Actinomycetota > Actinomycetes > Mycobacteriales > Mycobacteriaceae > Mycobacterium. Next base: position 4,943,889 of record NZ_OZ245858.1, on the reverse strand, counting down.
GCACGGGTATCGGCAGGTCGAAGAAAGAGGCCGAACAAAAGGCCGCGGCGATGGCGTGGAAAGCACTCGATCCGTCGTGATCCGTGCCTGAACTACCAGAAGTCGAGGTGGTGCGGCGCGGCCTGCAGGAGCATGTGGCCGGCCGGACCATCACCGCCGTGCGGGTGCACCACCTGCGGGCCGTCCGCCGCCATGACGCCGGACCCGCCGACCTGACGGCTCGCCTGCTGGACGCGACGATCGTCGGCACCGACCGCCGCGGCAAGTACCTCTGGCTCCTGCTCGACCATGGCTCCGGTACAGCCGAGGAAGCGTTGGTGGTACATCTCGGGATGAGCGGGCAGATGCTCCTCGGCCCGGTCCCGCGCGACGACCACGTGCGGATCGCCGCGCTGCTCGACGATGGCACCGCGCTGAGTTTCGTCGACCAACGGACCTTCGGTGGTTGGATGCTCGCCGATATGGTCACCGTTGACGGCAGCGACGTGCCCGTACCCGTGGCGCATGTTGCCCGCGATCCGCTGGATCCGCGTTTCGATCGTGATGCTGTCGTTAATGTGTTGCGGCGCAAGCATTCCGAGATCAAGCGCCAACTACTCGACCAGACCGTCGTCTCGGGTATCGGCAATATCTACGCCGACGAGGCGTTGTGGCGGGCCAAGATCAACGGGGCGCGGCTGGCGTCAGGACTGTCGCGGGCCAAGCTGGCGCTGGTGCTGGACAAGGCCGCCGAGGTGATGCGTGAGGCGCTGAGCCAGGGCGGCACGTCCTTCGACTCGCTCTATGTCAATGTCAACGGCCAGTCCGGGTACTTCGACCGCTCGCTGGACGCCTATGGCCGCGAGGGCGAACCATGCGGCCGTTGTGGCGCGGTGATGCGGCGCGAGAAGTTCATGAACCGCTCCTCGACCTACTGTCCGAAATGCCAGCCGCCCCCGCGCGGTTGAATAGCACCATGACAGAACTGTGGGTTGACCGCACCGGCACCCGGCGTTACACCGGGCATAGCTCGCGCGGCGCGGAGGTGCTCATCGGATCCGAGACCGTCGAGGGCGTCTTCACTCCCGGCGAGCTGATGAAGATCGCGCTGGCCGCATGTAGCGGGATGAGCAGCGACCAACCGCTGGCCCGTCGGCTCGGCGATGACTACCAGGCCACCGTGACCGTATCCGGCCCGGCCGACCGCGAGCAGGAGCGCTACCCACATCTTGAGGAGACGCTGCAGGTCGACCTGTCTGGCCTGTCCGAAGCGGAAGCGGAGCGGCTGCGCATCGTGGTCAACCGCGCCATCGACCAGGTGTGCACGGTGGGGCGAACGCTCAAGACCGGCAACGAGGTCACCTTTACGATTGCCGATAAGCGTTAATGACCGACCCGATTGATCCGCAGGGGCCACAGGTGCGGTTGACCGCCTGGGTGCACGGACACGTGCAAGGGGTGGGTTTTCGCTGGTGGACCAGGTCGCGGGCGCTGGAGCTGGGGCTGACCGGATACGCCAAGAATCAGGACGACGGGCGGGTGTTGGTCGTCGCGCAGGGTCCGCGACCGGCCGGCGAGGCGTTGCTGGAACTGTTGCGATCTGGTGCCGCGCCGGGCCGAGTCGACGCGGTCGTGGCCGATTGGTCGGAGAACGTCGAGCCGTCCACCGGATTTCACGAGCGCTAACCCCACGAGGTTGCGAGAACCTGTGCGGCACCGCCGGTACGCTGGCACGCCATGCACCTCAAGAGTCTGACGCTGAAGGGCTTCAAGTCCTTCGCAGCTCCGACGACTCTGCGTTTCGAGCCGGGGATCACCTGCGTCGTCGGACCCAACGGATCGGGTAAATCCAATGTCGTTGACGCCCTGACCTGGGTGATGGGCGAGCAGGGTGCCAAAGCGCTGCGCGGCGGCAAGATGGAAGACGTTATTTTCGCCGGCACCTCGACGCGTGCCCCACTCGGTCGTGCCGAGGTCACCGTCACCATCGACAATTCCGATAACGCCCTGCCCATCGAATACTCCGAGGTGTCGATCACCAGGCGGATGTTCCGCGACGGTGCAGGCGAATACGAGATCAACGGCAACAGCTGCCGCCTGATGGACGTCCAAGAGCTCCTGAGCGACTCCGGTATCGGGCGGGAGATGCACGTCATCGTCGGTCAGGGCCGGCTGTCGCAGATCCTGGAGTCCCGCCCCGAAGACCGCCGCGCCTTCATCGAAGAGGCCGCGGGCGTGCTCAAGCACCGCAAGCGCAAGGAAAAAGCGGTCCGCAAGCTCGAGTCCATGGCCGCCAACCTGGCCCGGCTGACCGACCTGACCACCGAGCTGCGCCGTCAGCTCAAACCGTTGGGCCGCCAAGCCGAGATGGCCCGCCGCGCACAGACCATCCAAGCGGATCTGCGCGATGCGAAGCTGCGCCTGGCTGCCGATGATCTGGTCAAACGGCAGGCCGAGTTGGACGGGGTCGGCGGCACGGAAGCTGCGCTGCGTAAGGACCATGACGATGCGGTGGCGCGGTTGGCCGGGGCCACCGACGAGCTGACCGCCCACGAGACGGCCGTGGCCACGCTGTCCGATCGCGCCGAGCGGGCCCAGCAGATGTGGTTCCGCCTCTCAGCGCTCGCCGAACGGGTCAGCGCGACGGTACGGATCGCCACCGAGCGCACTCAGTTGTTGGAGGCCGAGCCCCTGTCGACCGGCGGGGCCGATCCCGACGCGCTCGAAGCCGAGGCCGACGAAGTGGCGGCACTCGAATCCGAACTGCTGTTCGAGCTCGAAGAGGCCCGCCTGCGTCAGGAGGCCGCCCGCGCTGAACTGGTTGAGGCCGAACGGATTTCGGCGGAGGCGGAACGCGCCCACGTGGTCGCGGTGCGCGCCGAGGCCGACCGTCGGGAGGGGCTGGCGCGCCTGACCGGCCAGGTGGAGACAATGCGGGCCAGGGTCGAATCGACCGACGAGCGGGTCGCCCGCCTGACGGAGAGTATCGAAGAGGCCGCGAACCGCGCCCAGCTTGCCCAGGCCGAATTCGAAACGGTGCAGAGCCGGGTCAGTGCACTCGACCAGAGCGAGGTCGGCCTCGACGAACAGCATGACCGCTCGGTGGCTGCTCTACGTCTGGCCGACGAGCGATTGGCCGAGTTGCAAGCTGCCGAGCGCAATGCGGAACGCCGGGTCGCCTCTCTATTGGCGCGCATCGACGCACTTGCCGTGGGGCTCGACCGCAAGGACGGTGCGGCGTGGTTGACCCAAAACCGCAGTGATTCAGGACTTTTCGGCACAGTAGCAAAACTTGTCAAGGTGCATTCCGGCTACGAGGCAGCGCTGGCCGCGGTGCTGGGCGCCGCCGCTGACGCGGTGGCCGCCGACAGTTTCGGTGCGGCCCGCTCCGCTGTGGCTGCGCTCAAGGATGCCGACGGTGGGCGCGCCGCGATCGTGCTGGGGGACTGGCCGGAGGTGCACGACCGTGTCGGTGGCCAACTGCCCGAGGGTGCCAGGTGGGCGCTCGATCTGGTGGATGTGCCCGCACGGCTGACCGGTGCGATGTCGGCCATGCTGGCCGGTGTCGCGGTGGTCGGCGACCTGGGCTCTGCACTGGATCTCGTTGCTGCCCAACCGAAGCTGCGGGCCGTCACCCTCGATGGGGATCTGGTCGGAGCGGGCTGGGTCAGCGGGGGATCGGACCGTAAACCCAGCACGCTGGAGATCACCTCGGAGATCGACAAGGCTCGAAGTGAGCTGGCTGCCGCTGAAACGCAGGCCAGTGAGCTGACCGCCGCGCTCTCGGGTGCGGTGGCCGAACAGGCGGCGCGCCAGGACGTCGCCGAACAGGCGCTCGCCGCCCTCAACGAATCCGACGCCGCCCTGTCTCAAATATACGAACACCTCGGCCGGCTGGGCCAGGAGGCGCGTGCCGCGGAGGACGACTACCGAAGGCAACTCGCCCAACGCGACGAGCTGGAGACCAGCCGCGCGCAGACCGTGGCCGAACTCGGCGAGCTGGAAACCCGGTTGCGCAACGCCGAGGAAAACCTCACCGAGTCCGAGGATGAGCCCGTCGACCGCGAACTGATGATCGCCGCCGCCGAAGCCGCCCGCTCAGGAGAGTTCGAGGCCCGGCTATCGGTGCGCACATCCGAAGAACGTGCCAATGCCGTTCGTGGGCGCGCTGATTCACTGCGTCGGGCAGCCGCTGCCGAGCGGGAGGCACGCGTGCGGGCACAGCGGGCACGTGCTGCGCGCGAGCATGCCGCCGCCGTTGCCGCGGTCGTCGCCGCCTCCGGCCGCGATGTCGCCGGGCGTCTCGCGGGCGTGGTCGCGGTGGCCTCGCACACCCGCGACCAGCTGACCGCTGAACGTCAGCACCGCGCCGTCGCGATGACCGCAGCGCGCCAGGAAGTCGACTCGCTGAAGAATCGGATAGCCACCCTGACGGATTCGCTGCATCGCGATGAGGTCGCCAAGGCGCAGGCGGCCATGCGAATCGAGCAGCTCGAACAGGCGGTGCTGGATCAGTTCGGCATGGCCGCGGCGGATCTTGTTGCCGAGTATGGGCCCCAGATCGCGCTGCCGCCAACCGAATTGGAAATGTCGGAGTACGAGCAAGCCCGTGAACGCGGGGAACAGGTGACGGCCCCCGCGCCGATGCTGTTTGATCGGGCCACCCAGGAACGGCGGGCCAAACGCGCCGAGCGTGAACTGAGCGAGCTGGGCCGGGTGAATCCGCTGGCGTTGGAGGAGTTCGCCGCCCTTGAGGAGCGATACACCTTCCTGTCCACCCAACTCGAGGACGTCAAAGCCGCCAGAAAAGACCTCCTCGACGTCGTCGAGGATGTGGATGCCCGCATCCTGCAGGTGTTCGCCGAGGCCTACGTGGACGTCGAACGTGAGTTCCGCGAGGTGTTTTCGTCGCTTTTCCCCGGTGGCGAGGGCAGGCTGGTGCTCACCGACCCGTCGGACATGCTGACCACCGGTGTGGAGGTCGAGGCGCGGCCGCCGGGGAAGAAGATCAAGCGGCTGTCGTTGCTGTCGGGCGGCGAGAAATCGTTGACCGCTGTTGCGATGCTGGTCGCGATCTTCCGGGCCCGGCCGTCGCCGTTCTATGTGATGGACGAGGTCGAGGCGGCGCTCGACGATGTCAACCTGCGCAGGCTGATCGGACTGTTTGAGAAGCTGCGGGAGAAGTCTCAGCTGATCGTGATCACCCACCAGAAGCCGACGATGGAAATCGCCGATGCGCTCTACGGCGTCACCATGCAGGGCGACGGCATCACCGCGGTGATATCGCAGCGTCTGCGCGGGCAGGAAATCCTGTCCGGCACACCTGCTTAGACCGGATCCAGGCCCGTCCGCCGCAGCGCGGCCAGATCGACTGCGCCGCAACCGTGCAGGCAGATCGTCAGCTCTTCGATGAAGCGACCCAGCCAGTCGGTCACTGCGGCCACGGACTGGATCGCTGCCGGCAGCAGTGGACGGGAGATCGACACGGCGTCGGCGCCCAGTGCGAGCGCTTTGGCGGCATCCATCCCGGTCCGGATTCCGCCGGAGGCAATCAGTGGCATCGCGGGCAGGGTGGCCCTGCATTCGATCAGCGCCTGCGCGGTCGGCACACCCCATTCGGCCAGGGCGGGATAGCGGACCTCGCCGTAGCGGACCATTTGCTCGACCCTGGCCCATGAGGTGCCGCCCGCGCCCGCCACGTCGATCGCCGCGATCCGGCAGTCCCGCAACTGCGCTGCGGCAACGGCGCCGATACCGTGGCCGACCTCCTTCACCAGGACCGGGTAGTCGAAGGTTTCGGCGAACTCCCGCAGTCTTGGTAGCGAGCCGGAAAAGTCGGTATCGCCATCGGCCTGCATGGCTTCCTGCAACGGATTGGTGTGGACGGCGACGGCATCCGCGCCGACCCGGCCCAGCGCCTTGGCCAGATACGGCGCAATCGACTGGGACAGCTGAGCGAGACCGATATTGCCGATCAACAAGATATCCGGTGCGATATCGCGCACCTCGAAGCTGGCGGTGGCCGCTTCGTCATCAATCATGATCCGCTGAGAACCCAGCATCATCGCGATTCCGAGCTGCTGGGCGGCGGCGGCCAGATTGTGATTGATCCGCCCGGAGAGTTCGGCCCCGCCGGTCATCGCGCCGACGAGGATCGGCGCTGCCAAGGTGGCGCCGAGGAATTCTGTGCTCAGATCCACCGTGGCCAGGTTGGTCTGGGTCAGCGCGTTGTAACGCAGCCGATAGCGTTCAAAACCCGTGGTGACGTCGGTGTACTGGACGGCCTCGGTCAGGCACGCGTCGATGTGACGCAGCTTGCGGACAGTGCTCCCGAGCGCAGTGAACTCGGGCTGCTCGTTGGGCTGCATCGTCACGGCTTACCCACTTTGACAGGATGGCCTGGTGTCACAAGGCCTATGGGTAGCAATCGCAGTCATCGCCGTTCTCGTCCTCATCGCTGTGGTGGTGGGGCTGGTGCGCTACCGACGGCGGCAAATCAGCATCACATCCGCACCCGACAGTGCCACACCGGTGGACCGATCCGGTGGATATACGGCCTCATCGGGTATCACGTTCAGTGCGTCAGCGCCGACGGAAGCGCCACCGAAACAACCACCTGCGCCGCCTGTCGCACCGCCGGAACGTTTGGACACCAGCGGGCTACCTACGGTCGGTGACGACGCCACCATCCCGCGAGATGCGCCGAAGCGGTCGATCGCCGACGTGCAGCTTCCCGAGCCGGACACCACCGAACCGCCTGCGCCGTCTGCTCCTGATACACCGGAGGCAGCGGCACATCCGCCAGTACAGCTCGACACCATCGCCCCCACCGAAGGCCGCATCGACCGGTTGCGGGGCCGGTTGGCGAAATCGCAGAACGCCCTCGGCCGCAGCGTGCTGGGCCTGCTCGGCACGGGCGATCTGGATGAGGAGTCCTGGGAGGAGGTCGAGGACACCCTTCTGATCGCCGACCTCGGTCCCGTGGTGACCGCCTCGGTGATGGCTCAGCTGCGCAGCAAGCTGGCGGTCAGCGGGGCGCGTACCGCCGCTGATGCCCGCGCGGTGCTGCGGGCCGCGCTGATCGCCGAACTGCAACCTGATCTGGACCGTTCGATCAAAGCGCTGCCGCACGATGACAAACCGTCAGTGCTCCTGGTGGTCGGGGTCAACGGCACCGGCAAGACCACCACCGTCGGCAAGCTGGCCAGGGTGCTGGTCGCCGACGGTCGCCGCGTGGTGCTCGGTGCCGCCGATACGTTCCGGGCGGCCGCCGCCGACCAGCTGCAGGCGTGGGGATCGCGGGTCGGTGCCGAGGTGATCAGGGGTGCCGAGGGTGCCGATCCGGCGTCGGTCGCGTTTGATGCCGTCGACAGCGGGATCGCCGCCGGAGCCGACGTGGTGGTCATCGACACCGCAGGCCGGCTACACACCAAAACCGGTTTGATGGATGAGCTCGGCAAAATCAAACGGGTGGTCACCCGCCGCGCGGCCGTCGACGAGGTGCTGCTGGTGCTGGACGCGACGATCGGGCAGAACGGTCTGGCGCAGGCGCGGGTCTTCGCTGAAGTCGTCGAGATCACCGGGCTGGTGCTGACCAAGCTCGACGGCACCGCCAAGGGCGGGATCGTCTTCCGCGTCCAGCAGGAGCTGGGAGTGCCGGTGAAGCTGGTCGGTCTTGGTGAAGGCCCCGATGATCTGGCGCCGTTCGAACCGGCGGCCTTCGTCGATGCACTTCTCGGATGACGCACTTTTGGGCTAGGGCGCAGTCGGGGTAACTCGCGTCGCGGACAGTTAAATTTCGCCCAGCCAATTCACAGAGTCGTCAAAAACGCGACATGTAACCTCCGCGAAACTAAGGTCGCCCACCCGTTCACACGGGCGAAACCTCACAGGTTCCTCGATGAAACAACGACTCAGCATTCTTCTGGCCTAGGTCAACGGTGCCTAGCCGTGGCATGGGCAAAGGAGGAAATCGCGAGTGGACGGATTCCCGTTACTGGGTCAACCGGATACCGGTGACACCGCATGGATGTTGGCTAGCGCTGCGCTAGTCCTACTGATGACGCCGGGACTGGCGTTCTTCTACGGCGGTATGGTGCGCGCCAAGGGCGTGCTCAACATGATCATGATGAGCATCAGCTCGATGGGCGTCGTCACCGTCCTATGGGTGCTTTACGGCTACTCGTTGGCCTTCGGACAGGACATGTACAACCTGTTCGGCAACCCGACGCAGTACTGGGGCCTCAAGGGTCTCATCGGCGGTAACGCGGCTGCGGCAATTGCCGCTGACCCCACCGCCGGCATCGATGCCTCGGCAGCGGTTGACATTCCGCTCGCGGGCACCATTCCGCAGACGGTTTTCGTGGCGTTCCAGCTGATGTTCGCGATCATCACCGTCGCCCTGATCTCCGGTGCGGTTGCTGACCGACTGAAATTCGGCGGCTGGCTGCTGTTCTCCGGCCTGTGGGCGACGTTCGTCTACTTCCCGGTGGCGCACTGGGTGTTCGCGTTCGACGGCTTCACCGCCGAGAAGGGTGGCTGGATCGCCAACCAACTCAAAGCGGTCGACTTCGCCGGTGGTACCGCGGTCCATATCAACGCCGGTACCGCAGGTCTGGTGCTGGCGATCATCCTCGGTAAGCGCAGGGGTTGGCCCGGCACGCCGATGCGGCCGCACAACCTGACGTTCGTGATGCTCGGCGCCGGTCTGCTGTGGTTCGGCTGGTACGGGTTCAACGCCGGTTCGGCTGTCGGTTCCGGCGGACTGGCCGGTGCGACCTTCGTGACCACCACCGTCGCCACCGCGGCCGCGATGTTGGCCTGGTTGCTCACGGAGAAGATCCGCGATGGACACGCCACCTCCCTTGGTGCGGCATCGGGCATCGTGGCCGGCCTGGTCGCGATCACCCCGTCCTGCTCATCGGTGAATGTTGTTGGCGCACTGGTGATCGGTCTCGTCGCAGGCGTGCTGTGCGCACTTGCGGTGGGCCTGAAGTTCAAGCTGGGCTTCGACGATTCACTCGACGTCGTCGGCGTCCACCTCGTCGGTGGTATCGCAGGCACGTTGCTGGTCGGCCTGGTGGCTGCACCGGAGGCAGGTGCCGGTGTGACCGGTCTGTTCTACGGCGGCGGTTTCGATCAATTGTGGCGACAGGCCGTCGGCGCGGGCGCTGTTCTGCTCTATTCGGCCATCGGCACGGCTATCTTGGCCTTGATCGTGAAATTCACCATTGGTCTGCGTCTTGATGAAGAAGAAGAGGTCAACGGTATCGACGAGGCTGAACACGCTGAAACCGCCTACGACTTCACCACTGTCGGCAGCACCTCGGTTCTCGGTAGTCATCACCCAGGCTTGGAGGGATAAGAAAATATGAAGCTGATCACAGCGATCGTCAAGCCGTTCACGCTTGAAGACGTCAAGACCGGCCTGGAGCAGACGGGTATCCTTGGCATGACCGTCAGCGAGGTTCAGGGCTACGGACGCCAGAAGGGCCACACCGAGGTGTACCGCGGCGCCGAGTATTCGGTCGACTTCGTGCCCAAGGTGCGCGTGGAGGTGGTCGTAGATGATTCCGCCGTCGACAAAGTGGTGGATGTCATCGTTCAAGCTGCCCGCACCGGCAAGATCGGTGACGGCAAGGTGTGGGTCAGCCCGGTGGAAACCGTGGTCCGGGTCCGCACCGGTGAGCGTGGCTCCGACGCGCTTTGAGACACAACGACTTCTGAACATCCTCGTTCGGGCAGCGCACCGAGTTGAGCGTTATTCGGTGAAGAGCCCGGGAGGATTGACATGAAGAAGACACCAGATCCCGCCGCCGGCCCCTCCTCATGGGAGGGCCCGGCGGCGGGCTCGTCAAAGCCGGCCAATGATCTCAAGGCTGCGGTCAAGCAGTTACTCGTAGGCGGTAAGAACCAACTGGATTCGGTCGCGCTGCGGGATGCGCTGCTCGATCTGCATGAATTCTGGCTCACCACCAAGGCCACCGAAATCGGTATCACCGCGACCAGCGGGTTCGCGATCGTCGCCACCGGCGGGCTCGGGCGTGGCGAGCTGGTGCCGTATTCGGACCTCGACCTGATGTTGTTGCACGACAACATGCCCGCCGAGATTGTCAGCCAGGTTGCCGAACAGTTGTGGTATCCGTTGTGGGACGCCAATATTCGGCTGGATCACAGCGTCCGTACGGTCCCAGAGGCGTTGACGGTGGCCGCGGAGGACACCTCCGCGGGGCTGGCGATGCTCGAAGCCAGACATATCGCCGGGGACTCCGACCTGTCGAACCTGCTGATCGCTGGTGCGCGCAGGCAGTGGCGTACCGGAATTGCCTCGCGTTTCGAGGAACTCGTCGAGCACACCCAATCCCGTTGGCAGCGCAGCGGTCAGATCGCCCACCGGGCCGAACCTGATCTGAAATGCGGCCGCGGGGGACTGCGGGATGTCCAGCTGCTCAACGCACTGGCAATCGCGCAGCTGGCCGATGTGTACCCGAGCCAATCGCTGGTATCGCCCACCGGTTCACTCGGCGGTGCCCACCTGGCGCTGCTGAACGTACGCACCGAACTGCATCGGGTATCGGGCCGCGGCCGTGATCAACTCCTTGCCCAGAGCGCCGACGAGATCGGCGCGGCTTTGCGTATCGGTGACCGGTTCGACCTGGCCCGGATGCTCTCTGACGCGGCCCGCACGATCAGTTACTACGTGGACGCTGGTTTGCGCACCGCCGGAAATGCGTTGCCGCGCCGCGGTTTCGCCGCGCTGCGCCGCCCAGTGCGGCGTCCGCTGGACGAAGGAGTCATCGAGTTCAACGGCGAGGTCATCCTGGCCCGCGACGCCAGACCCGAACGTGATCCGGGGCTGATCCTGCGGGTGGCGGCCGCCTCGGCGAGCACCGGGCTGCCGATGTCGTCGTCCACCCTGAGCCGGTTGGCCGATTCGGCTCCCGAGCTCCGCACCCCCTGGCCCCGCCAGGCGCTCAAGGATCTGCTGGTCATGCTGGCCGCCGGGCCCACCACGGTGGCGACGGTGGAGGCCCTGGACCGCACAGGTCTGTGGGGCCGGCTGTTCCCCGAGTGGGGCGCGGTGCGCGATCTGCCGCCCCGCGATGTCGTGCACATCTGGACCGTGGATCGGCATTTGGTTGAAACAGTCTCGCGGGCAAGTGCTTTCACCACCAGGGTGTCGAGACCGGATCTGTTGGTGCTCGGTGCGCTGGTGCACGATATCGGCAAGGGTCGCGGCGGCGATCACAGCGTGATCGGTGCAGAGCTGGCCACCCAGATCGGCACCCGCCTGGGGATGTGGCCCTCCGATGTCGAGACCCTGTCGGCGATGGTGCGCTATCACCTGCTGCTACCGGATACCGCGACCCGAAAGGATCTACAGGATCCCGACACCATCGCCGGCGTGGTCAACGCGCTCGGCGGTGACCCGGTGCTGCTCGAACTTCTGCATGCACTGGCTGAGGCCGATTCGCTGGCGACCGGTCCCGGGGTGTGGGGGGACTGGAAGGCGTCGCTGATCGGTGATCTGGTCCGGCGCTGCCGAGTGATGATGGCCGGTGAAGAGCTGCCGCACGCCGACCCCGTCGACCCGCACTATCTGGCCCTGGCCGCCGAAGCCGGCGGCGTCCACGTGGAGATGAAACCAGGCGAGAGTGCGCACACCTTCAACGTCACGATGATTGCGCCGGATCGCCGCGGGCTGTTGTCGAAAGCGGCCGGGGTCCTGGCCCTGAACTCGCTGCGCGTGCATTCGGCGTCGGTGAACAGTCACGAAGGTTCGGCGATCAACACCTTTGCGGTATCGCCGCATTTCGGCTCGCCGCCCGCCGCTGAGCTACTACGCCAGCAGTTCATCCTGGCGCTGCAGGGCGAACTCGACGTCTTCGCCTCATTGGAGCGCCGTGATCGCGATACCGCCCAGTCGGGTACTCGGGCCGGTGAGGTACGGGCCGCGGTCCCGGTGAACCCCGCGGCACCGCCACGCATCCTCTGGCATGACGGTGCGGGTCCCGGCCAGCTGGTGGTACAGGTCAGGGCGGCCGACCGCACCGGGCTGCTGGCCGTGTTGACCGGTGTCTTCGAGCGCGCCGGGGTGGATATCGCCTGGGCGAAGGTCACCACGCTCGGCTCGTCGGTCGTCGACGCGTTCTGCATCGTCGTACCCGCACTCACTACCGGTGTCTCTCACGCCACCGCGCCCGAGTACGCCGCGGTGCGCGAGAGCCTTGAGCGTGAGCTTTACGCGGTGTTGCCGGCGCCGACACCGGTGAAGCCCGTTGAGGAAGCCAGCTAGGCACGTGACGATGCGGGCCCGGCAGCCAAGCACGTAGCGGCGCACAAGTTCACCACAGGTTCATCTTGATGAACGTCAGATGCCCGACAAGGTAACGACATTCGATCGTTCGATGTCTGGATTCGCACGGTTCATCCCACGGCCATCTGGTGGTGCCGGCGAGCACTATGAACCGGTTCGTGACAGCAAAGTGGCGACCAGTCCTCGGTCGTCCGGTGACATTACCCGGGGCGGATTCGAATCATGTTGTTGCCCTTGGCATTATGAACTTAGTTCGGCGCGGTGCGCACCGTGGCGAAGACGGTATCCCGGCTGGATCGGTAACGCCGGGAACCGTCTTTCAGTACCGGGAGCCTGCCGTGGACCGGCGTTAATATGTTGATCGGGTACGCATTTCGCAGCTTCCGTCGATCGATTGAACGTTCAGTCGATCCGCGTGTAACCTCCGGCTGACCGAGGGCGCGAACGACGAGAAGTGGATCTCAATGCTCACAGAACCCAGTGTGTTTGAGCGTGCCGGAGAATGGCTGCGCTGCGCACTGCACACACATTCCACCGTCAGCGACGGTGACCTGCCGCCCAGTGCGGTCGCCCGCCACTATGCGACGGCCGGCTTCGACGTGCTGGCGCTCACCGACCACTGGCGGCTGGCCACGGTCGACGATGTCCCGGAAATCTTGATGGTTCCCGGGGCCGAGCTGACCGCAGATCTTGGACCGGTGGGTTGGACCGTCGACCTGCTCGTCTACGGAATCCAGGACATCCCAGCGGATCCGGGTGGGGACCGGCGCAATTGGCTGGTCAACACCGAAGAGCACTGGGAACAGCGCACGTTTGCCTCGGTGGAAGCCGGCGCGGCCTGGGCGCATGAGCAGGGCGGGGTCGCCTATCTCGCTCACCCGTACTGGACCGGCGCGGGTTCGTCTGCCTTCGATGCTCCGCACCTGGCCGGTATCGAGATCTATAACGGTAGCGGCGAATATGAGGGCGGTCGTGGTGACTCGTCGCTGCTGTGGGACGAGGCATTGCAGCGCGGCCTGCGGCTGCACGCGATCGCCACTGACGACTCGCATATGCCGCTCTTCGATATCGGGCTGGCCTGGACCTGGGTGAAGGTGGCCGAACGGAGCTCCGCCGCCGTCGTCGAGGCACTGCGGGCCGGCCACGCCTACGGCTCGACCGGACCACTTATCTACGACGTGCGTACCGATGACAACGGTATCGAGGTCCGCTGCTCGCCAGTGCGTTCCATCCATGTAACGACCAACCGAGAGAATGGGGCCAGCGTGACCGCCGGAAGAGCCGGACGCCGCTGCGGGCGGATCCTCGACACAGACAGCACCGGTCTTATCACCCACGCACGCGTCGACATCGACCCACATGGGGTGGATTACGCGCGGGTGCGGGTGGTTGACGCTGCTGGTCACCAGGCATGGACGAACGTCCTGTGAACGCACGCATGAACGTCATGAGACGACGAACGACGGCGATAGTCGCGGTGACGGCGTTGCTGGCCGCAGGGTGCTCGAAGAGTGCCAGCACCGACACGGACAACGTACTCACCATCGGCACCACCTACTACATCGAATCGCTCAACCCGTTTGTCGGCATCGAAACACAAGACAGCACAGCGTATTCGATGCTTTACCCACAGCTGGTGCAATATGGCCCAGGTCTGAAGCTGGAGGGCGACTGGGCTCAGGAATGGACCGAAACACCCGACGGTCGCACCATCACCTTTAAGCTCCACGACGGCAAGTGGTCCGACGGCCAGGACCTGACCGCCGACGACGCGGTATGGACCATCGACACCATCCGCAAGTACGCCGACGGTGCCACCGCCTCGATGGCCAAGGTGCTCGCCGGGGTTTCCTCGGCCGAGGCTCCAGATCCGCACACGCTGGTGATCCATTACGAGCAGCCGATGGGTCCGGCGATGGCCAACCTGGAGCAGATGTACATCCTGCCCAAACATGTCTGGGCGCCGCACGCGACCGCCGCGGACGGTTCCGGTCTGACCGAGTTCAAGCCAGAACAGCAGCTGCCGGTGGTGGCCGGTGGGCCATTCACCGTCAGCAAGTACGAGGAAAAGGGCACCACGGTTTTCACGCCCAACCCGAACTTCTACGGACCCAAACCGCACGCGTCGGCCGTCGCACTGACCTACTACACCAACCCCACCGCGATGATCGCCGACCTCAAGGCGGATCGGCTTGGCTTCGTCGACGCGATCCCGTTCAAAGACGCCGCCGAGTTGCGATCGACGCCGGGAATCCGCCTCGATAGCCAGCCCGGTAACGAGGTGACCAACTTCGGGTTCAACTCCAGCGACGCCAAGAAGCAGAACCGCGAACTGCTCGATCCGCGACTGCGCGAGGCGTTCGAGTACGCCCTGCCCCGTGAGCAGATTGCCCAGACAGTGTTCGGCGGTGAGGCCAAGCCATGGGCGAACATCCTGTCGGGTTGGTCGGGTGACTGGGTCAACCCGCAGGTGCAGCCGCTACCCAACGATGTCGACAAGACCAATCAGATCCTCGACTCGCTGGGCTATCGGCGGGGACCCGACGGTGTGCGGGTGGTGCCCGCCACCAGCGGTGAGCATGCCCAGCCCGCACATCCCATGCGCTACACGGTGATCGTGCCCAATGACACCGACTACGACGGCCACCTGCAGTTCACCCTGTTGCAGAGCGCGTTCGAGAAGGCAGGCGTGCAGCTGACGGAGCAGGCGGGTGGTGACGGCACTCAGGCGTACGCGTTGATCACCGCGCCGGACGGCAAGTACGAAGACGCCGACATGTTCACCTGGTACTGGCACCCCTATATCGACCCGGACTTCAACCTGGGCGTGGTCACCACCAGTGAGCTCGACAACAACAGTGACACCGGATGGAGCGACCCCGCATACGATGCGCTCTACGAAAGTCAGCGCACCACTGTAGATCCCGCCGCGCGCCGTGACCTCGTCTGGCAGGCCGAGGCCGAGATCGCCAGGGCGCGGCCCTATATCCAGGTGGTAGAGACCAATCTGGTCACCGCAAGCTCGACAGGCTGGACCGGCTTCGAGCCGACGTTGTTCACACTGGGGAAGGCCTACTACACGAGTCCGAGGCGCGCTTGATGCCTGCGCTGAGCAGGATCTGGTTCGCACTGGTCACCGCAGTTGTCGCCGCGACGATCAACTTCTTTCTTTTTCGGGTGATGCCGGGCAACGCGGTGTCGGCTTTGCGCTGCCGCAGCTGTACCCCACAGCTGCGGCAGGCGCTGCTGGAGCGTTACGGACTCGACGCCCCGCTGCCCGCGCAGTACCTGCGCTATCTGGGCCAGTTGGCGCGCGGCGACCTGGGCATCAGCACGGCCAGCGGAAAACCGGTGTGGGAGGCCGTCGTCGGCCCGCTGCTCAACACGCTGCCGATGCTTGTCGCGGGCACCATCATCGCGTTGGTGCTCGGTGTCGCCAGTGGGGTGGTATCGGCGTGGCGGCGCGGGACGGTGCTCGATTCCGCCTCGCAGTGGACCAGCCTGGCCTGCTACGCGATGCCGACACAGTGGATCGGTCTCCTCGTGGTGTTCTATCTCGCTGCGGCCGTTGGCCTTCCGGCGGTAGGTATCCAGAGCGCCACTCTCGGCGTCCTGGGGGAACCGTCGACGTGGGATCTACTGGCGGACCGCACCGAGCATCTGATCCTGCCGGCGCTGACCCTCGGCATCGGCTCCTACGGGCAGTACGCCATCGTCACTCGGTCGGCGATGCTCGACACCCTCGGTGAGGATTACATCCTCACCGCACGGGCCAAGGGGCTGCGGGACGCGACAATCGTCCGTCGCCACGCCTTGGGCAATGCGATGCTGCCGCTGGTCACCATCGTGGCGCTGTCGGCTGGTTCGATCGTCGCGGGCGCGATTGTGGTGGAGGACGTATTCAGTTACCCCGGAATCGGATTCGCTGTCGTCGATGCGATCGATAAGCGTGACTACCCAGTGCTACAGGGTATCTTTCTGCTGCTGACTGTCGCGGTGATCATGGCGAACTTGGTGGCCGATCTCATCTATGTCCGCATCGATCCGAGGATCTCCCATGGTCGCGTCGCGCTCGGCTGAGCGGGTCAGCGGCGCCGCACGGGCGCCGGGTGCCCTGCGCCGGCTCGTCAGTGGCAACCGCCAGACGGCGGTGGGGTTGTGCGCGCTGGCGGTCTTCGCCGCGGTTGCGCTGTTGGCCTCGGTGATCTCCCCGGCCGGCATCAACACTCAATTCTCCAACGGGTTTGCCGCCCCCACCGCAGGTCATCCACTCGGGCTGGACGGCGGTGGTTTCGACGTACTCAGCCGGCTCGTGCACGGCGCCCAGACGTCGCTGCTGGTGGGTTCGGTCGCTGCGCTGGTCGGCATGCTGATCGGCGGTGTGATCGGGGTTGTCGCAGGGTATTTCGGCGGGCGAACCGATGGTGTCCTGATGCGGATCACCGACTACTTCCTGGTCATCCCCGACATTCCGCTGATGATCGTCGCCGCCGCGGTGTTCGGCCAGAGCTTGGGCAACATCGTGATCGTCATCGGGCTGGTCTACTGGGCCTCGACCGCACGACTTATTCGGGCGCAGGTGATGTCGGTGCGGCAACGCACCTTTGTGCGGCGGGTGGAAGCGATGGGCGCCTCGCCGTTGTCGGTGCTGGCTCGCCACGTGGTACCGCATGTGACACCCCTGCTGGTCGCCAACACCGTGCTGATGGTGGCCAATGCGATCTTCGCCGAGACCTACATCAGCTTCCTCGGGCTCGGGGACCCGTCGGTGGTGTCGTGGGGCCGGATGATCCAGGACGCACTCGATCAGGGTGCGGTGGTCGCAGATGCGTGGTGGGTGGTGCTGCCACCCGGTCTGGCGGTGACGCTGGTGGTGCTGGCCGCCACCATTGCCGGTCAGGGGATGGAGGATTCGCTCAACCCCCGGCTGCGGGTCGGTCATCTGGCCGTCCGGCGGTTTCGGGTGCGGCCGCACTACGCAGAGTCGGGGCGCGCATGACGCCGCTGCTGCAGGTGCGGGACCTACATGTCGACTTCGACTTGGGTAAGTCGCGGGTCTGTGCGGTCCGCGGCGTGTCTTTCACCCTCGAGGCGCGCAGCCGCCTCGGGATCGTCGGCGAATCGGGATGCGGCAAGTCCACCGCGGTGCTGGCGATGATGGGTTTGCTGCCGCCCAACGCCGAGGTCTGCGGACAGGTGTTGCTCGACGGCGTCGACATCCTGGCAGGGGGCGACTCCGGTATGCGTCCGTACCGCTGGTGCGATATCGCGATGGTGTTCCAGGGGGCGATGAACGCTTTCAACCCGGTGCGCACCGTGGCTGATCAGATCGCCGAGCCGATCCGGCTGCACCGCGGCGCATCCCGCAGACAGGCTGACAGGCGTGTCGCGGAATTGCTTGAACTCGTTGGCATCCCGGCGCAGCGGGCGGCGCGCTACCCGCACGAGTTCTCTGGCGGGATGCGCCAGCGTGCTGCGCTGGCCATGGCGCTGGCGTGCGGGCCTAAGGTGCTGTTGGCCGACGAGCCGACCACCGCACTGGATGTCATCGTGGCGGCTGAAATCCTCGAGCTGCTGCGACACGTCACCGATGATCTCGGCGTGGCCTTGGTGTTCATCAGCCATGACCTGCCTGCCGTCGCGCAGGTGGCCGAGCAGGTGGCGGTGATGTACGCCGGGCTCGTCGTCGAGGCGGCCCCGGTGGCTCGGCTGCTCACTGCTCCCGAACACCCATATACGACCGCGCTGCTGGCCGCCATCCCCAACCCGATGGCAGACGCCGCAGTGCGCTCCATCCCCGGCGAACCGCCGAGACTCGACGCCCCTGTCACTGGATGTGCGTTCGCGCCGCGTTGCCCGTCGGTGACGGAGATCTGCCGAATCAGTGAGCCGCCCAACAGGTTCGACGGTGACAGCCTCGTCGCGTGTCACCTGCCTGCGCCGACCAGGGTGCCGTGATGGGCGCGCCGCTGCTGGAGTTGTCCGACCTCACCGTGCGCTACCCTGTCGGCCCGGCCGGGCTCTTCGGCCGGACGCGGTCCGTGGTGCATGCCGTCGAGCAGGTGTCGCTGCGGCTGGGTGCGGGCGAGATCGTGGCATTGGTGGGCGAATCCGGTTGCGGGAAAAGCAGTGTCGCGCGCGCCATCACCGGGCTGCAGCGGGCCACCGGCGGACATGTCTTTTTCGATGGTGTCGACTTGGCCGGGCTGCGCGGTAGGGCGCTGCAGCCCTATCGCAGGGCGATCCAGCTGGTCCATCAGGATCCCTACGACTCGCTCGATCCGCGAATGACCGTGCGCGCGATCGTCGAGGAGGGGCTGCGCATTCACCAGGTACCGCGCGGCGAACGTAACGACACCGTGCGCCGCGCGCTGGAACGGGTGGGGCTCTCACCCGCGGAGTGGGTGCTCGACCGCTTCCCGCACCAGCTGTCCGGCGGGCAGCGTCAGCGGGTGGCCATCGCCGCCGCCGTAGCACTGACGCCCCGCCTGCTGGTGGCCGACGAGCCGGTCTCCATGCTCGACGTCTCGGTGCGTGCCAGTGTGCTCACACTCATCGACGACCTGCGCCGCGACGGCTTGGCGGTCCTGCTGATCACCCACGACCTTGCCAGCGCCGCGGTGCTGGCGGACCGGCTTGCGGTGATGTACCTCGGACGGATCGTCGAGGAGGGACCCGTCGCGCAGGTCCTGCGTACCCCGGCTCACCCGTACAGCCGTGCGCTGCTGTCGGCGATGCCGTCGCCGGATCCCGCAGTGCGAACCCGCCCCGAGGTGGTTCCAGGCGAGCTTCCCGATGCTGTGCACCCACCACCAGGGTGTGCCTTCGCCGCGCGGTGCCCGGTGGCAGAGCCCTCGTGCCGAACCGAACTGCCACTGCTGACGAGCGTCGGGGCCGCACACCGGGCGGCCTGTCTCGTTGCGGCCCGCTCAGCGGCTTTCGACGGTGTTGGCCCACGGCCCTGACCAGCACCTGGGGTATCACGACAACTCCGGTTACACCGGATTCGGGTGTCGAGCATCTGCGGGTAGTGAGTGCGGCGGGCCGGGCAGATAGGCTTGCCAGGTGTTTGAATCCCTGTCCGACCGGTTGACCGGTGCGCTGACTGGCCTGCGTGGTAAGGGCCGGCTGACTGACGCCGATATCGACGCCACTGCCCGCGAGATCAGACTGGCGCTCCTCGAGGCGGACGTGTCGTTGCCCGTCGTGCGGGCCTTCGTCACCAGGATCAAGGAGCGGGCCAAGGGTGCCGAGGTCTCCGGTGCGCTCAACCCCGCTCAGCAGGTCGTCAAGATCGTCAACGAGGAGCTCGTCGGCATCCTCGGCGGTCAGACCAGAACCCTGGCCTTCGCCAAGACGCCGCCCACGGTGATCATGCTCGCCGGCCTGCAAGGTGCCGGTAAGACCACTCTGGCCGGCAAACTCGCGAAATGGCTTCGCGGACAAGGGAACACCCCGATCCTGGTGGCCTGCGACCTGCAGCGCCCCGGTGCGGTCAGCCAGCTGAAGATCGTCGGTGAGCGTGCGGGTGTCGCCGTGTTCGCCCCGCATCCCGGAACCGCGGAAGGTTCCCACGACGCGCCCCCCGGTGATCCGGTCGCCGTCGCGGCGGCGGGTATCGCCGAGGCCAAGGCCAAACACTTCGACGTTGTCATCGTCGACACCGCGGGCCGCCTCGGTATCGACGAGGAACTGATGCGCCAGGCCGCGGGTATCCGCGACGCCGTCGACCCCGACGAGGTCCTTTTCGTCCTGGACGCGATGATCGGGCAGGACGCCGTCGCCACCGCCGAAGCGTTCCGCGAGGGTGTCGGGTTCACCGGCGTGGTCCTGACCAAGCTGGACGGTGACGCCCGCGGCGGCGCGGCGCTGTCGGTCCGCGAAGTGACCGGCGTACCCATTCTGTTCGCCTCCACCGGTGAAAAACTGGAGGACTTCGACGTCTTCCACCCCGACCGGATGGCGGGCCGCATCCTCGGCATGGGCGACGTCCTGTCGCTCATCGAGCAGGCCGAACAGGTCTTCGACGCGCAGAAGGCCGAGGAGGCCGCCGCCAAGATCGGTTCCGGCGAGCTCACGCTGGAAGACTTCCTCGAACAGATGCTGGCCATCCGCAAGATGGGCCCGATCGGCAACCTGCTCGGCATGCTGCCCGGCGCTGGCCAGATGAAGGACGCACTGGCCGCGGTCGACGACAGCCAGCTTGACCGGTTGCAGGCGATCATCCGCGGTATGACCCCCGCCGAGCGGGCCGACCCGAAGATCATCAACGCGTCGCGTCGCCTGCGCATCGCGAATGGATCCGGGGTGTCGGTGTCTGAAGTTAACTCGCTCGTGGATCGCTTCTTCGAGGCTCGCAAGATGATGGCCTCGATGGCAGGCAAATTCGGTATGCCAGGTGCCAACCGCAAGGCCAATCAGCGCAAGAACGCCAAGGGTAAGAAGGGCAAGAAGGGCAACAGCCGCGGCCCGACGCCGCCGAAGGCACGCAATCCGTTACTGGGTGCGGGCGCTCCCGGCGGCTTTCCCGATTTGTCCCAGATGCCGCCCGGTCTCGACGAATTACCGCCCGGTCTGGCCAATTTCGATCTTTCCAAGTTGAAGTTCCCGGGCCAGAAGTAGGTCGCCCGGTGCGCCTTCATGTGCGCGGCCGTGGCCTGCCTGACGGCGAACCCGCGCAGTGGTGGGTGGTCGGGAATGAAGGCGCCGGTGTATTGAGTTCTGAGCCGGTCGCTGACGCTGACACCATCTGGGACGGCGGCTGGATCGTGCCCGGGCTGGTCGACGCGCACTGCCATGTCGGCCTCGGCCCCGGTGGGGCGGTGCCGCTCGACGAGGCGGTCACCCAGGCCGAAACCGAGCGCGGCGCAGGCGCATTGCTGCTGCGTGACGCGGGCTCGCCGGTGGACACCCGCAGCTTCGACGAGCGCGACGACCTGCCCCGCATCATCCGCGCCGGCCGCCATCTGGCCCGACCCAAGCGCTATCTGCCGAATGTGCCGATCGACGTCGACGACGAAGCACAGCTGCCCGAGTTCATCGCCGAACAGGCCCGACGCGGCGACGGCTGGGTGAAGCTGGTGGGGGACTGGATCGACCGTGGCGTCGGCGATCTGGCCCCGTTGTGGTCCGATGACGTACTGACCGCTGCGATTGCAGCTGCTCACGCCAACGGTGCCCGCGTCACCGCGCATGTTTTCGGCGAGGACGCGCTGCCGGGCCTGATCAACGCCGGGATCGACTGCATCGAACACGGCACCGGCATCACCGAGGACGTCATCGACCTGATGCTCGCCAACGGCACCGCACTGGTGCCCACCCTGATCAACATCGAGAATTTTCCCGGAATCGCCGACGCGGCAGCCAAGTACCCGACGTACGCCAAGCACATGCGGGATCTCTACGGGTCGTGCCGTGCGCGGGTGGGTGCGGCGCGGGAGGCCGGGGTGCCGATCTATGCCGGTACCGATGCCGGCGGGATGATCGCCCACGGCCGCATCGCCGACGAGGTCGAGGCACTCAAGGGCATCGGGATGGACCCGACCGAGGCGCTGGGTGCGGCGTCGTGGTCGGCCCGCAGTTGGTTGAGGCGGCCCGGTTTGGAGCATGGCGCGCCCGCGGATCTGTTGTGCTTCGCCGACGACCCGCGGCACGGCCAACACGTACTCGGCGCACCCGATCTGGTGATCCTGCGCGGCCGGGTGTTCTAACCCGTTTGCCCGTTGGCGCGGAACGTATTCAACGGTGAGGTGCTGTGCTCCGCGCAGCGGCGTTAGTTGCTGGTCGGGGGTGGTTGTGGTTGAAAGGGGGTGTACCACCACCATTGGGCGCGTTCGCCGGTCGGCCCGGAATAGGGTGGGACTTGTGGTGGGGGTGTGGTCGGTGGGTGGGCCAGGGATCCTGGGGTGAGGGGTTCGCCTTCGTTGTCGGTGACCAGTAGGCGGTGGGCGGGGCCGGTGATGGTGATGTCTCCGCGGTGATGCATCCGGTGGTGGAAGGGGCAGACCAGCACCAGATTGCCCAGGTCGGTGGGGCCGCCGTTTTCCCAGTGCCGGATGTGGTGGGCGTGCAAACCGCGGGTGGCCCCGCAGCCGGGCACCACGCAGCAGTGGTCGCGGTGTTCGAGTGCGCGGCGCAGTCGGCGGTTGACGGTGCGGGTGGACCGTCCGGCGCCGATGAGACGTCCGCGGCGTTCGAACCAGGCTTCGCAGGTGGCATCGCAGGTCAGGTATTGGCGTTCGTCGTCGGTGAGTAGCGGGCCCAGATGCAGGCCGGCGACACGCCGATCGAGGTCGAGGTGAACCACGACGGTTGTGCGTTGGCCCTGTGGCCGTCGGGTCGCCTCGGCGTCCCAGCCCGCATCGACTAGGTGGATGAACCCGTCGACGGCGTTCGGGAACGGCGGTGCCTGCTCTGCTGTGCTGTTGTCGTGGTCGTGTTTCCAGTCGGCGACCACGGCGTCTTGATGTGAGGCCAAGGCGGCATCGAACTTCGCTGCCTCCAGTTTCGAGAGCCGGATCCGCCAGGTGGTGTAGTCGTGTCGGTCGACGGTTTTGGTGACCGACGACGACGGCGGTTCGGGTTCGGGTTCGGGTTTCGGTTCGAGCTTGACCGCAGTTCGCAACTGGTTGACGGTGGCGCTGGCGGCGAGTTGGGCGTAGTGCTCGTCGGATCCGGCGGAGGCCTGTTCGGCGATGACGCCGACTTGATCCAGTGAGTACCGGCCCGCTCGTAGGCCGTCTGCGCATTGGGGAAATTCGGTGAGCCGGTGCGCGATGGTGGCGATGGTTTCGGCGTTGCGTGGTGAGGTGCCGGTCTTCCAGGCGATGAGGGCGGGGATGGAACGCGCGCCAGTCATGCCGGCCAGGTCGTCGTGGTCGATCTCTGCGACGATGTCCACGATGCGGCCGTCGATCGCGTTGCGTTGCCCGGTCAGCTCCGCCAACTGTTCGAACAACACCGCAAGGCGCTCCTTGGGACTGAGCTCAGACACCAAAGATGTTGCGGTTAAGGACATAGCACCATCAAAGCAGAGAGGTCCGACAGAATTTTGTCACGAACTGCTTGCTCGAAGTAGCCTCTGCGTCATGTCAGATCACCGCGCCCACTTCGATTTCGAGATCCGCTTCGCCAACGGCGGAGACCTGATCGGCACCGACTTCCGGCTCGACCTGCCGTCGGCGCAGGTCGATGAGGCGGTGGTAGGACGGCTCCTTATCGAACATCTCGGGCTGGCCCTGGTGGACACCGTGGAGCTGCGGGGGCTGCGCATCGTGGCCGAACAACACCGGGGCAGCCGTGGTGTGCCGGTAGCGCCCTCGGGCGCCACCGGGCGGATCGTCGACCTCAGCCATCCGATCCGCGCCGGTCTGATCACTTATCCCGGACTGCCTGCACCCGCCATCACCCCGCACCTGACCCGGGTCGATTCCCGCGAAAAGTACGCTCCTGGAACCGAATTCGCGATGGACATCATCACCATGATCGGTAACACCGGCACTTATCTCGATTCACCGTTCCACCGCTACGCCGAGGGACCCGACCTCGCCGGGCTCGACCTCTCGACGCTGGTCGGCTTGCGCACCGAGGTGTTCCACCTGGCGGATGCGTGGGACGCCGACCGGCGCGGTATCCGGGCCGAGACGCTGGCCGATCGTGACGTGCGCGGTGCCGCGGTCCTGCTGCACACCGGGTGGGATCAGCACTTCGGCACCGAGGCCTACGGGTCGGGTGCACCGTTTCTTACTGCGGAAGGGACGCAGTACCTCATCGATGCCGGTGCGGTGCTCGTCGGGATCGACTCGGTCAATATCGATGACACCGAAGCCGGTGGTGAGCGCCCAGCCCACACCCTGCTGCTCGGTGCCGGCGTGCACGTCGTCGAACATCTGACGAACCTGGGAGCGTTGCCCGCCCACGGCGCCCGGTTCACCGCGGCCCCGCCGGCGATCGAGGGCTTCGGGACGTTCCCGGTGCGGGCATTCGCCGAGCTGGTGCTCTAGAGGAATATGCGGAGACAGCCGGGTGCCGGGCGGGTGCACTGCCGGGGCTGGCGATCGGCCGCCTGAGAGACCAAACGGGTTGTCTGGAACAGGACTCAGATGGCGGGATGTACACCTCGACTACGCGCCTTGCCTACTCAGCGACAACGTCTCCCGCGATGCGGATGTAGACGCGCACTTGTCGCGGCATGCACGCTGTTCCCCGAAGCAGGGCCGCGGCCATGTATGCACTTCTAGCCGGTCTACCAGTACGTGCGTCTGCATGTCGACGAAGCCGACCGAGGTCATTGTGGAACGTGTGACGGACACCATCGACGGACCCGTACTGCGTAGCAGTCCAACCCTGCTGAGAGTCAACGCCTTATAGCTGGGAGCAAACGTGTCGTGGCCGCGCCGCTACGCGTCATCCACGATGAGACGATGGTCTGGAATCATTCACACGTCCACATCGCCCGTGGCGCTGCGGCTTTGGCCGCCGCCATGGGCATCGGCCGGTTCGTCTACACGCCGATTCTGCCGCTGATGACGTCCCAGGCGGGGCTAAGTCCGTCGGCCGCGGGTGCTCTAGCCACCGCCAACTACGTCGGGTACCTCGTTGGAGCCCTCGCAGGTGTGGCGGTGCCCAGGCTGATCCAGACGACCGCCATGTGGCGGGTGGCGCTCGTCGCCGTCGTCGTCAGTCTGGCGCTAATGCCGACGACGCATGACGTGGTGGTCTGGTTGGTGATCCGCACGGTTGCCGGATTCGCAAGCGCCGTGCTGTTCGTGATTGCGGTCGAGTGGATGCTGGACCACGCCCGGGGCCGTTCGGCGCAGCTGCCGGGTTGGGGATTCGGCGGCGTAGGCGTCGGTATCGCTCTGTCGGGCGTGCTGGTGCTGGTCCTGCCGACTACTGGATGGCGAACCGCCTGGTGGGCGTCGGCAGCGCTCGCCGCCGCCGTCGGGGCGATTGCCTGGCGGATGCGCGGTGCCGATGGACCGCCCATCGGGGCAACGACCGCCAAACCTCCGGGTCCACGGCGTTGGTTCCTGGTCCTGCTGGCCTGCTACTCCCTCGAGGGAGTAGGATACATCATCGCGGGCACATTCCTGGTCGCAGCCATCGGACAGAGGTCACCGGGCGGGCTCGGCAACGCAGCCTGGATGCTGGTCGGCCTCGCCGCCGTACCTTCCGCGGCGGTCTGGGCAATGGCAGGCGCACGGTGGTCAGCCCCGGCGCTGCTGCTGGTGGCGCTGCTCGTGCAAGCCGGGGGGATTGCCCTGCCCGCGCTCATCGGCGGCGCGGCACCAGCGCTGATCGGCGCAGTGTCATTCGGCGGCACGTTCATCGGGGTGAGCACCATCGCGTTGGCGGCTGGCCGGCAGCTGGCCTTCCCCGGCGCCGTCGCGGTACTGACCGCCGGCTATTCGGTCGGCCAGATCGTCGGTCCGTTGGTAGTGACGCCCCTTGTGCACCATGACTTTCGTCCGGCGCTGCTGACTTCTGCGGTGCTGGTGGTGGCCGCGGCGGCGACCGCCGCGTGGCTGTGCGTCGGCTGCCGGGATCTCAGCGGTGCGGGTCGTCTACAGGCAGCCACGCCCCCGGTTCGATGACCGTGCATGACCAGAAATGCCATAACGACCCGCGACACAATTGCGACCGCAACTGGTTGTGTTAACCAGTGTTTGGCGTCAGTCCTGCTGTCATTCTTGCCCTGATCGGACGTTAGATGACCGAACCGGGGCGGCGCGCAGTGCGGTTAGCTGCTTTCAATAGTCGGGGAGCCTGACGACTCGACAATCCGCTCCAGGGACTGAGTTCTTCTGCGCCGCCGGCGGACGACGCAGGCGGCGCCCGTCGCTGCACTCTCCTACAGCGTGCCGAGACCAGCCTGCGGGCCCTGGGCGAAACCCCAATTCAGCAGTCCAGCAGCCTGATCCCAGTACGTCGGGCCGCCTTCTTTGATCAAGCCGTACATCATTGCGAACACCAGATGCCGGCCGTCGCGCTGCGCGGCACCGACGAACGTCTTACGGGCCGGATCGGTGAAACCCGTCTTGCCGCCGGTGGCGCCGGGATAGCGCATCAGTAGTTCGTCCTGGTTCACGATGGGCCTATCGCCGGTCTTGCTCGGGAACATTGCGGCGGGCTGGGCGGTGATCTGGGCGAACACCGGATTGCCCATCGCGGCGCGGAAGATGATCGCGAGGTCCCTGGGCGTGGTGTAGCCGTCGATCCCCGGGCCGTTGAGCCCTGACGGACTACCCGCGTGGGTGTCGACCGCGCCGATGGCCGCTGCCTTGGCGTTCATCTTCGCCACCGCGGTGTCGGTACCGCCCAGCAGATGCGCCAGCGTGTTGGCGGCGTCGTTCCCGGAGACCAGAAGTAACCCGTCGAGCAGTTGGCGGGCGGTGTAGGTGCGACCGGCTTCGATTCCGACACAATTACATTCGACGTGGGAGTCGGCACCGTCATCGGCCACCACCGTCGCGTCCAGCGGAACCTCGTCGAGGACCACCAGTGCCAGCAGCACCTTGATGGTGCTGGCCGGTGGGGTCCGCACATCGGCGTTCTGCGCGGCCAGGATCTCTCCGGTGTCCATATCGGCGACGATCCAGTTTGGCGCCGGGCCGTCCGGGGTCGGCACAGCTCCGATCGGCTGGACCACGGTGGCGTCCCCGCTGTCAGCGGACGCGGCCGTCGGGATCGCGATCACCGCGAGAATCAGTGCGAGGACCAATGACAGGCAGCCGAAAAGTCTGTGCATGGGTCTTGAGACTAGCCCGGTCGACGAGGCGGGTGAGGAACGAGCCCGGGGAGGGAGGGCCGGGCTGGAGAGGTGAGCCCGGTCGACGAGGCGGGTGAGGAACGAGCCCGGGGAGGGAGGGCCGGGCTGGAGAGGTGAGCCCGGTCGACGAGGCGGGTGAGGAACGAGCCCGGGGAGGGAGGGCCGGGCTGGAGAGGTGAGCCCGGTCGACGAGGCGGGTGAGGAACGAGCCCGGGGAGGGAGGGCCGGGCTGGAGAGGTGAGCCCGGTCGACGAGGCGGGTGAGGAACGAGCCCGGGGAGGGAGGGCCGGGCTGGAGAGGTGAGCCCGGTCGACGAGGCGGGTGAGGAACGAGCCCGGGGAGGGAGGGCCGGGCTGGGAGCGAGCCCACCAGGGTGGCGCCTGCAGACTCAGTACACGTCTCGGACGTACCGATGCGCTCTGATCAGCTCGTTGACGTAGATATGCGCGGCGGCCTCGCTCATTGCACCCGCGGTCGCGATCACCTCGTGCAGCGCGCGATCGACATCCTTGGCCATGTACTCGGCATCGCCGCAGACGTAGAAGTAGGCACCGTCGGCGAGCCACGCAAACAGTTCCGCTGCGTTGGCCAGCATGTGGTGCTGGACATAATCTTTGTCTTCTTGGTCGCGGGAGAACGCCAGATCCAGCCGGGTCAGCACACCTGATGCCAGATGACCCTGCAGTTCGTCGCCGTAGAGGAAATCGGTGGCCCGCCGGCGATCGCCGAAGAACAGCCACGACTTGCCCGCCGCCCCGCTGGCCCGGCGTTCCCGCAGAAACCCACGAAACGGTGCGATCCCGGTGCCGGGGCCGACCATGATGATCGGCACCTCGGATGCGGGCAGTCGGAACGCGTGGTTCGGACGAGGATGGACCAACACCGTCTCGGCGCGCTCGGCCAGGAATGTCGATGCGACGCCGCCGCGACGGCGATCACCGGCGGTGTACTGCACCGTCGCCACCGTCAGGTGCACATGATTCGGATGCTCCAGCGGGCTCGACGCAATCGAATAGTCGCGAAACTGCAAGGGGCGCAACGTATCCAACACTTCTTCGACGCTGAGGTCGGCCAGCTCGAGGAGATCGAGCACATCGTAGGAACCAGGAAAGTCAGGAACCTGTGCATCGGAGCGGGCCGCGACGATGGCGTGCAGCGCCCGCGGCGGCGTCCGGATCTCCAGGTGTTCGGTCAACAGCTCGCCGAGCGTCTCTTCGTGGTCGGCAACCATATGGTCCGGCCCGACGCCTAATTGAGCGAGGATCGCCTCGACGAGTTCGGGGTCGTTGACCGGATGGACGGCGATCGAGTCCCCGGCCTGGTAGGTAATCCCGGAGTCGCCGAGGTCGATTTCGACGTGCCGGACATCCTTATCCGATTCCGCTGCCGTGAGCCGCCGGTTCGCCACCAACCGAGCGGCGAAGGGGTTGGCGGTATCCCAGATCGAGTGCTGGCGCGTTTTTGGAATCGAGGCAGGCTCCGGCGCGGCCACTCCAGCGACCATCGGTGCGCTGCCGCGGGCGGCCTCCAATTGCTTGACCACATCGGCCATCCAGACGCTTGCGTCGCCTTCCCGATAGCAGTCGAGCTCCACCCTGCCGGTCAGCCGGGTCGCACCTAGCTCGGCCAGGCGGTCGTCGACCATCACCCCGGCGTTGCAGAACATCTCGTAGCTGCTGTCCCCGAGGGCCAGCACCGAGTACGCGAGCTGCGGTAGTTCCTCGGCCGTGGTGCCGTTGAGCATTTCCCAGAACAAGGCGCCGTTATCGGGCATCTCGCCGTCGCCGAAGGTCGAGGCCACCACGACGAGATGAGTGGCGGTCTGTAGGTCGGCGAGTTCGACGTCGTTGAGTTCAACCTCGGTCGCGTCGATCCCGACCGCCTTGAGCGCTTCCACCAGCTGGAACGCGATGTACTCCGCGGTGCCCATATCGCTGGCGTAGCCGACGATCAACGACAGGTTCGACTGGTCAGACACGCTTCCTCCACTCACTGGACTTAGGGTGACCTTAGTTGCTCGCGGGCCTGGGATGGGTGCTCCCTGGACCCGAATGTCTGTGGTCTGGAGCACAGTGTTGAATCAATTCATGTTGAGCCTGCAGGACATCTCGGACCGGCTGGAGATCCAGCAGCTGTTGGTCGACTACTCGACAGCGATCGATCAGCGTCGTTTCGATGATCTGGACGCCGTTTTCACCCCGGACGCCTATATCGACTACCGCGCGATGGGCGGTATCGACGGTAAATTCCCCGAGGTCAAGGCCTGGTTGGCGGAGGTGTTGCCGAACTTCCCGGCCTACTCCCACATGCTGGGCAACCTGTCGATCAAATTCGACGGAGACACCGCCACCTCGCGGGTCATCTGCTTCAACCCGATGGTGCTCGACTCTGGAAAGGACGGGTCCAGCCCGCAGATCATGTTCTGCGGGCTTTGGTACGACGACGAGTTCATCCGCACCCCAGACGGTTGGCGTCTGACCCGTCGGGTCGAGACCAAGACGTTCGACAAGATCATCTGATCCGTCGCGTTTTGGGGTTCGGCCTGCGCCTCTGGCACAATGAGCGGCTGTCTGCCGCGTGACCCATCTCGGAAAACGGGATGCTTGCGCTGCGGTCACACACGCAAGGCAAAACCGGACCGGGCAGCCCGCCCGCGTCGCTTGAATTGCACGCGTGGCAACTACAGGAGAAAACGCGTCACATGGCTGTCAAGATCAAGCTCGCCCGCTTCGGCAAGATCCGCAATCCCCAGTACCGCATCGCCGTCGCCGACGCGCGCAACCGCCGCGATGGCCGTGCCATCGAGGTCATCGGCCGGTACCACCCGAAGGAAGACCCCAGCGTCATCCAGATCGACTCCGAGCGCGCGCAGTACTGGCTGAGCGTCGGTGCGCAGCCGACCGATCCGGTTCTGGCGCTGCTGAAGATCACCGGTGACTGGCAGAAGTTCAAGGGCCTGCCGGGTGCCGAGGGCACGCTGCGCGTCGCCGAGCCCAAGCCGTCCAAGCTGGACCTCTTCAATGCCGCTCTGGCTGCTGCCGATGGCGCGCCGACCGGCGAGGCCACCACCGCCAAGAAGAAGAAGGCGCCCGCCAAAAAGGCCGAGGCGACCGAAACGGCTTCTGAGACAGAGGCAGTCACCGAGACCGAGGCGGCCGCTGAGCCCGCCGCCGAGCCCACCGAATGAGCACTGTCGTGGTCGACGCCGTCGAGCACCTGGTTCGCGGCATCGTCGACAATCCTGACGACGTCCGCGTCGACATGGTGACGTCGAGGCGCGGCCGCACCGTCGAGGTGCATGTCCATCCCGAGGACCTGGGCAAGGTCATCGGGCGCGGCGGACGTACCGCAACCGCGTTGCGAACGCTGGTGGCCGGTATCGGTGGCCGCGGCATCCGCGTCGACGTGGTGGACACCGACCAGTAGCTCTGTCATGGAGCTGGTGGTTGGGCGGGTCGCCAAGGCCCATGGCGTCGGCGGCGAAATCGCCGTCGACGTGCGCACCGACGATCCGGATCGACGTTTCGTCGCGGGTGCGCAACTGCGCACCCGGGCGCGCGATAAAACAGAGCGCACCTATGTCATCGAGTCGGTGCGTGAGCACGGTGGTCGGCTACTGGTTCGCCTGCAGGGTGTCGGTGGTCGCGACGCCGCAGATGCGTTGCGGGGCAGCCTGTTTCTGGTCGACAGCGCGGATCTTCCACCCATCGACGAACCTGATGAGTTCTACGATCATCAGCTCGAGGGATTGCGGGTGCGCACGGTGACCGGCCTGGACGTCGGTAGGGTGCGCGAGGTGCTGCACACCAGTGCCGGCGAACTCCTCGCGGTCCGGCCCGTCGACGGCGAGGGGCCCGAGGTGTTGGTCCCGTTCGTCAGCGCCATCGTCACATCGGTATCGCTGGATGACGACCTCATCGAGATCGACCCGCCGGATGGTCTGCTGAACTTGGCGGACCTGGATTGAGGGATGCGCACTATGCGTATTGACCACCATGCGTATTGACGTCGTTACCATCTTCCCCGACTACCTGGCACCGCTGCGGCAGTCGTTGCCGGGCAAGGCGATTGAATCCGGGATCGTCGAGTTGGGCGTGCACGATCTGCGCAGCTGGACCCATGACGTTCACCGCTCGGTCGACGACTCGCCCTATGGGGGCGGCCCAGGCATGGTGATGAGGGCCCCGGTATGGGGTGACGCTCTCGACGAACTCTGTTCGGAGCAAACACTTCTCGTGGTGCCGACGCCGGCAGGACGGTTGTTCACCCAGGCGACGGCGCAGCGCTGGAGCGCCGAATCGCATCTGGTGTTCGCCTGCGGCCGCTATGAGGGCATCGACCAGCGGGTGGTCGATGACGCGGCCAGACGCATGCGCGTCGAAGAGGTCTCCATCGGGGACTACGTGCTGCCCGGTGGTGAGTCCGCAGCGTTGGTGATGATCGAAGCCGTGGTGCGCCTGCTACCCGACGTCCTGGGCAATCCTGCGTCGCACCAGAATGATTCGCACTCCGAACAGGTCGGGGGACTGCTCGAGGGGCCCAGTTACACCAGGCCGCCGAGCTGGCGCGAACTCGATGTGCCTGACGTTCTGCTCTCGGGTAACCATGCCCGCCAGGCAGCGTGGCGCCGTGAACAGAGTCTGCAGCGCACCCGTGAGCGCCGACCCGACCTCATCGATCAGCGCGGCGACTAAATTCGCCCGGTCGGGAACATCGTCTTGACGGCCGCGGTGATGGTCGCGCGGGCCTCGTCAGCGCTGGCGGGCTGCATGGAACTGATCGCCATCACGTAGCGGCGATCCGAGCCGATCACACCGGTCGACAAGTGCATCCAGTCGGAGCCGACGCAACACATCCATCCCTGTTTGACGGCCACCGGCTCGCCAGGGAGTCCCTCGGGGATGCCGAAACGTTGGGGATAAACGCCGCCCGGCACCATCCCGTCGGGTGCTGTCGGTGTCGACTGGGCCAGATCGTTGAGGATGGTGTTGGCCCGCTCGGGCGGAAGCCCGCCGGCGCCGCTGAGCAGCATGTCGTAGTAATGCACCAAATCCACCGCGGTGCTGGTCGTGTTGAACCACCGCCCGTTACCCGGCGCGCTCGTCGAACCCAGCCCGTAGCGGTTCACCACCCGAGTGATGATCGCGCTGCCGCCACTGCGATTCCAGAACGTCTCAGCGGCACTGTCATCAGAGGATCGCAGCATTCGGTCGAACAGCTGCTGATCAGCCGGGGTGAGTTGCGCCTGGCCCTTGGACACCTGCATCAGCAGATCGTCGGCGATGAAAAGCTTGACCACCGAAGCGATGGCAACCGTGCCGCCGCGCCCGTTGGTGACCAGCTGACCGGTGTCGCGGTCGAGCACTGCGACGGTGATGTCCGCGCCGGAGTCGGCGGCCTGCGCGGTCGCCTGCGTCGCGCGCAGAGCCAGACCGTCGAACGCGGTCGCCGCCTGATTCGGGGGAGCCGCAGGTGGGGTGGCATCGGCGGGCGCTTTGGGCGCTACCAGGGTCAATTTGGGCGGGTCCGACTGGCCGGGCGCGCCGTAGACGCGGGCTTCACAACCTGCCGCACTGGCGAGGAGCCCAGCACAGGTGATCGTCACCGTAGCCTTCGCCAGGTACGACGACCGCCAGCGCATGTGGTCTCCTTGGACGCAGAATTATCAGGCAATCTGGATCGGCCGCCCTGCCAGAAACCAGTCTGGTGAGCCTAACCGCTTGCTGCTGCGGCCGTGTACCCAGTGGGGTTGTCCTGAACCGCGAAGAACACCGCGACGAACACCGCGAAGAACCGAGCGTAAGGCGCGATTTCGCTGCATGCTCGGCGTCTGGCACAATTGAACAGTTGTCCGCGCGGGGCCGGTTGTGCCGCCTGCTGTGGAATACATCGACGTAAGTAGCAAGAAGCAAGAAGCACGATCCATCGGCTTCGGCATCCGCCTCGCTCATCCGAGTGACTGGCGCTGCACGGAGCCGCGACCGCAAGGAAGAGTCACCGATGAACACGCTGGACTTCATTGACCAAGCGTCGCTGCGCGACGATATCCCGGCCTTCGGTGCCGGTGACACCGTGAATGTGCACGTGAAGGTCATCGAGGGCGCCAAAGAGCGTATCCAGGTCTTCAAGGGTGTCGTGCTGCGTCGCCAGGGCGGCGGAATCCGCGAGACCTTCACGGTCCGCAAGGAAAGCTACGGCGTCGGCGTCGAGCGCACCTTCCCGGTGCATTCGCCCAATATCGATCACATCGAGGTCGTCACCCGCGGTGACGTCCGTCGGGCCAAGCTGTACTACCTGCGCGAGCTGCGGGGCAAGAAGGCCAAGATCAAGGAAAAGCGCTGACGCCGGTACTGCTGGCTACGCTCACCCCGTGACAAACACCACGGACTCGGCCGATTCTGAGCCGTCGTCGGATAGTGCGCTGACTGAAGTGGATTCGGACGCCGACACCACGGACTCTGACGAGTCCGGCGGTAAGAAGAAGCGTTCCGCATTGCGTGAGGGCGCGATCCTCGTCGCCATCGCGTTGGTGCTCTATTACGTGATGTTGACGTTTATCGCCCGGCCCTACCTGATTCCGTCGGAATCGATGGAGCCCACCCTGCACGGCTGCACCGGGTGTGTCGGCGACCGCATCATCGTGGACAAGATGACGTACCTGTTCAGCTCACCGGAGCCGGGGGACGTCATCGTCTTCAAGGGTCCGCCGAACTGGAACGCCAGTTACAAGTCGATCCGCTCCGATAACCCGGCTATCCGGGCCGTGCAGAATGCGCTGTCCGTTGTCGGCTTCGTGCCGCCCGACGAGAATGACCTCGTCAAGCGGGTGATCGCAGTCGGTGGCCAGACCATCCAGTGCCGTGCCGACACCGGGCTGACGGTCGATGACAAACCGCTGAACGAGCCCTACCTCGACCCGAACACGATGATGGCCGACCCGGCCGTCTATCCGTGCCTCGGTTTCGAATTCGGGCCTGTCACAGTGCCCAAGGACCGGCTGTGGGTGATGGGCGATAACCGCACCCATTCCGCCGATTCGCGCTTCCACTGCACCAGCACCCCCGCTGACAGCGAGAAGGGTATTCAGTGCACTGGCGATCCGATGGCCGGAACTGTGCCGGTCGACAACGTCATCGGTAAGGCGAGGTTCATTGCGTGGCCCCCGTCACGATGGGGCGGTGTGAGTTCGGTGAATCCTCAGCAAGGCGGTTAGGTGCCCGCCACCTGGCCACCGCGCACAGTGATCCGCAAGTCCGCCGGTCTTCGAACGTTGGAGTCCGCGCTGTACCGCAGTGGACTTGGGCCGGTTGCCGGGGTTGATGAGGTCGGCAGGGGTGCGTGTGCGGGTCCGCTGGTGGTGGCCGCATGTGTGCTCGGTCCGAATCGGCTGACCAGTCTGGCGCGGCTCGATGATTCCAAAAAGCTGACCGAAAAAGAGCGCGAGCGCCTGTTCCCCCTGATCCGGCGGTATGCGTTGGCCTATCACGTGGTGTTCATATCGTCGACCGAAGTGGACCGCCGCGGGGTGCATGTGGCCAATATCGAGGGGATGCGGCGCGCGGTCGCCGGCCTGCCGATGCGGCCTGGCTATGTACTGAGCGATGGATTCCGGGTGCCGGGGTTGGCGATTCCATCGCTGCCGGTGATCGGCGGTGATGCCGCTGCGGCGTGTATCGCAGCCGCCAGTGTGCTCGCCAAGGTCAGCCGCGACCGGCTGATGGTCAAGATGGCCGACGAACACCCTGGCTACGGGTTTGCCGATCACAAGGGCTACAGCACAGCGGCGCACAGCGCCGCCCTGGCCGAGCGTGGACCGTGCAGCCAACACCGGTATTCGTTCATCAACGTCCGCCGGGTGGCGACACCGGACGGCAGCAGGATTGTCGCGCACGTGCGCGACACCGACGCCCAAGAGTGCGTCCCGGAGCAGCGCAGCGAACACGGGTAGGGAAAGATGCACACGAACCAACAGAAGGACTGCCGGGCAGATGAGCGCTGAAGATCTCGAGAAGTATGAAACCGAGATGGAGCTCTCGCTGTACCGCGAATACAAGGACATCGTCGGGCAGTTCAGCTACGTGGTCGAGACCGAGCGTCGGTTCTATCTGGCCAACAGCGTCGAGCTGATCCCGCGCAACGCCGACGGCGAGGTGTACTTCGAGCTTCGCCTCGCTGATGCCTGGGTGTGGGACATGTACCGCCCCGCCCGCTTCGTCAAACAGGTCAGGGTGATCACGTTCAAGGACGTCAATATCGAAGAGGTCGAGAAGCCCGAGCTGCGACTGCCCGAATAGTGGCACGAAAAGGCCAGTGCGTCAGGTAATTTCTCCCACCGTGACCGCACTAGACAATCGTCAAATTCTGTTGCGTCGCCGCCCGACCGGGATGGTAGCGGCAGGCGACACCGAGCTTGTCAGCTCGCCCGCACCGGAGCCCGCCGATGGTGAGGCGTTGGTCCGCACCACTTATGTCGGGATCGACGCCGCCGCGCGCACCTGGCTCGACGACCAGCCGGGTTATCTGCCGCCGGTGCAGTTGGGTGAGGTCATCCGGGCCGCCGGCATCGGTGAGGTGGTGGCATCGCGCTGCGACGCGTATGCGGTCGGCGACGTGGTCACCACATTGACCGGCTTCCAGGAGTATTCGATCGTCCGTGACGACATCTTCTGCACGCCGGTCACCGGTTTCGAACATATCGACCAGCCCGCGATCATGTCGGTGTACGGCCCCACGGGTGCGACGGCGTATTTCGGGATGAACGACGTCGGCAGGCCACAGCCGGGCCAGACGGTCGTGGTCTCGGCGGCCGCGGGCGCCACCGGGTCAGTGGCCGGGCAGATCGCCAAGATCGCCGGTTCGCGCGTGGTCGGGATCGCAGGTGGAGCGAAAAAATGCCGAGCGGTGGTCGAGGACTTCGGATTCGACGCGTGCATCGACTATCGCGAAGGCAACATCGCAGCGGCGCTCAAACAGCACTGTCCGCAGGGTGTCGATGTCTACTTCGACAATGTCGGCGGCCCGATCCTCGATGCCGTGCTTGGTCGGTTGGCGCATAACGCCCGCGTCGTGCTGTGTGGCGTGATCTCCAGTTACCTCACCGGTGAACATCCCGGTCCGGCCAACTACGTCAACATTCTGGCCAAGACCGCAACAATGCAGGGCTTCAACGCCCTCAACGACTGGGGCCGGTTCGAAGAGGCCTTCGCCGCACTGGGTAAGTGGGAGTCCGAAGGACTGCTGGTGCACCGCGAAACCATCTGGGAGGGCATCGATTCATGCGTCGACGCGCTCAACGGATTGTTTACCGGGGCGAACATCGGCAAGATGCTGGTCAAGATCGGCGAACCGACCTCGAACTGAGACAGCCGCCGACACCGGGCTGGGGGATTCGTGGGACTGCTCATCATCGCCATCGCTGGTCTCGTCCTGACCGCGGTCGGCTTGCTGGCGGGCGTGTTCTACGCCAAGCAGGGCGGTCGGCGGCGCAATCATCTGGTGGTGAGCGTCAAAAGCCAGCCGATGATCGTCGAACGCAACACCAAGGCGGGCAGCGCAGTGAGCCTGCGCTACGCCGACCAGGTGGTCGAAGACCCCCACCTGATCACAGTGATGATGGAATGCGTTGGGCCCACGGACATCACGTCGGCCGATTTCGACCAGGGTAAGCCGGTCACCATCGCTTTCGATGTTCCGATGATCGCCCTGCTGCGTTCCGATGGGTTGGACATCTCCGAGACCTACCGCGCCACCAGTATCGACGTGCGGCCCAGCTTGCTGCCCAAAGGCAAGACGTTCATCGTCAGCGCGATCACCGACGGGGAGCCGCAGCCGCGGGTGAATGCGCATCTGATCGACACCGATGTGATCGACAAGAAGCCAGAAGCCGTGAGTTCTGTGGTCGCTGCGGTCCGGAAGTTGATGCCGTACTCGTACACGATCTTCGTGGTGCTGGGCGCGGCAACCACCATCGTCGCCGCGTTGTTGACCAGTGCGGAGGCGGACAAGCTGGATGAGATGAAATCCAGTTCGCCGGAGACCGTGACGGTTACGGCGATCCCGTCGCCGTGATGGCCCCGCGGACGAAGGTGGCCAGCGCGCGCGCCGGCAAGGTGTCTTTCAGGGTTCTGTTGGCGGCGCGCTGTAGCGCCAAACCGTGGGATAGTGCGATCTGGGCGACGCCGAATTCGTATGGGGTGAGGCTGGATTCGATGCCCAACCGGTCGAAGTGGGTAGCGATCAGCTCGCCGAGCCGGTGGCGGTAGGCCTCGTAGATTCGGTCGAACTCGGCGGCCTTGGTTCCACCGCGCATGCTGTAAAGCTGGAACTCGGTGGTCAACAGGCACCAGCTGTCGTCTTGTCCGAGTACCCGGTAGCGACGCTCGATGGCCGGGGCCAGCTCGTCTGCCGACGTGATGCGATCGAGGGCGCGGCTCAGCGTATCGATCTCCGCCTCGAGGTGATGACCGATGAGTTCGAGGAACAGCTCGTCTTTGGACTCGAAGTTGGAATAGAAGGCACCGCGGGAAAACCCGGCTTCCTCGGAGATGACATCGATAGGTGCGGCTTCGAAGCCCATGCGGCAAAACACTCGGCCTGCGGCCTCCACGAGGCGGGCACGGGTGAGCTCTCGCTGCTGCGCGCGAGTGAGGCGAGGCACCGGCGTCTCCTTGGCCTTTCGTCGTGTTGACACCACCCTGACACAAGTGCATTGTGATGCACAACTGTATCTGAAAACGACATTGCATCGAAAAGGTGACAAGGCTATGAGCGTGACGGCGCAGCAGTGGATCGACCAATGCGAAACGCTGATCTCCCGCCGCGGACATCGCATCGCGTATCGCCGGACCGGGCACGGTCCCACAGTGCTTCTGCTGCACGGATTCCCGACCTGGTCCTACGACTACGCCGAGGTGGCGCAGGATCTGGCGCGCGACCACGAGGTGATCACCCTCGACTTCCTCGGGTACGGCGCCTCGGCCAAGCCCAACCCGTATGAGTACTCGGTGGCCGAGTCCGCCGATGTGATCGAGGATCTGGCGACGCACCTCGGGCTGAATTCGCTATGCCTGGTAATCCATGACTATGGCGGAATCGTCGGGCAGGAACTGCTTGACCGGGCCGCGGTTGGCTTCGCGGCCTTCACCATCGAGCGCCTCATCGTCTTGAACTCCGGCATCGTCTACGACGCCTACCGGCCCACTCGGCTGCAGAAGCTGCTGGCGTTGCCGGTCGTCGGGGCACTGATCGCCGGCCGAATCACCGCGGGGCGACTGCGATCGGGGCTCGATTCGGTTCGCGGACAACCGCTTTCCGATGTCGAATTCGACAACCTGTGGCTGGGTATCGCCCGGGCCAACGGGCACCGGCTGGCACATCTGCTGATCAAGTACAACGCCGAACGCGACGTCCACCACGTCCGCTGGGAGGCCGCTCTGTTCAACTGGGCCGGGCCGGTGCAGCTGGTGTGGGGGCTCGACGACCCGGTGTCGGGCCGGCATGTGCTGGAAAAGGCGACCGCCCGCCTGCCGCGCGCGGTGGTGACTGAGCTTTCTGGGGTTGGTCATTTTCCGCAGTCTGAGGCACCGGAGGCGGTGGCGGCGGCAGTGCGGTCGCCCGCGTAGCGGTGGGTTGTTGATGAATGCCTGACTGGGGATAACTAGCCGGTTTCCGGCGTTTCGGCGCGACGGGTGTCCGTGCGGTGTCCCACGTCGAATCCATGCTGGCGCCATGACATCTG
The DNA here is from genome assembly GCF_965229105.1 of Mycobacterium sp. Taxonomy (GTDB): domain Bacteria; phylum Actinomycetota; class Actinomycetes; order Mycobacteriales; family Mycobacteriaceae; genus Mycobacterium. The sequence goes on along the minus strand of NZ_OZ245858.1, from coordinate 4,905,087 downwards.
AACGGGTCTTGAGCCGGGCCGAGTTGGGGGCGCTCGGGGAGCAGCTGGCCGTTGATCATCTCCTGGGGCTCGGCTTGGTGATCCTGGATCGCAACTGGCGTTGCCGCTACGGCGAACTGGATGTGATCGCCGCCGACAGCGCCTCGCGCACGGCAGTGTTCGTCGAGGTGAAGACCCGGACCGGCGACGGGTTCGGCGGGCTGGCGTATGCGGTGCCGCCGCAGAAGGTGCGTCGGTTGCGCAGGCTGACGTCGCTGTGGCTGGCTGGTCAGGACACTCGCTGGAGCAATATCCGCCTCGACGTGATCGGCGTTCGCATCGGGCGTTGCCGGACACCGGAACTCACCCATGTCCAAGGTGTCGGCTGATGGCGCTGGGGCGGGCGTATTCGGTGGCAGTGCGCGGTCTGCAGGGGGAGGCGGTGGAGATCGAGGCTGATATCACCTCGGGTCTGCCCGGGGTGCATCTGGTCGGGCTGGCCGATGCCGCGTTGCAGGAATCGCGTGACCGGGTCCGTTCGGCGATCACCAACAGTGGGCATCAGTGGCCGATGTCGCGGCTGACGCTCGCGCTGTCTCCGGCAACGTTGCCCAAGGTGGGCAGTGTCTACGATCTGGCGCTGGCGGCCGCGGTCTTGTCGGCCAGTCGCAAGAAGCCGTGGGAACGGCTGGAAAAGGCTGTGCTGCTGGGCGAATTGGCCCTCGACGGTCGGGTGCGCCCAGTGCGGGGGGTGTTGCCTGCGGTGTTGGCCGCCCGCCGGGACGGGTGGCCGACGGTGGTGGTGCCGGTCGACAATCTCAACGAGGCCAGTCTGGTCGACGGGATCGAAGTGCTCGGCGCCCCGACCTTGCAGCGTCTGCATGCGTGGCTCGAAGGCAAAGGCGATCTTGCGCATCGCACCACCCCCGATGCCCCTACTGAGGAGACCGATGCCGACCTGGCGGATGTGGTCGGTCAATCCACGGCCCGGTTCGCCGTGGAGGTTGCCGCCGCCGGGGCGCATCATCTGATGTTCACCGGACCGCCCGGCATCGGGAAAACAATGCTCGCGCAACGCCTTCCCGGTCTGTTGCCGCCGCTGTCGGAAAGTGAAGCACTGGAGGTCACAGCGATTCACTCGGTGGCGGGCATGGTCTCTGATGCCACGCCGCTGATCACCCGTCCGCCGTTTGTGGCACCGCACCACACATCGAGTGTGGCCGCATTGGTCGGCGGCGGCACCGGGATGGCCCGCCCCGGCGCGGTCAGCCGGGCCCACCGCGGTGTGCTGTTCCTCGACGAATGCGCCGAGATCGGGGTCAGCGCCCTGGAGGCGCTACGAACACCGTTGGAAGACGGCGAAATTCGGCTCGCGCGGCGCGACGGGGTAGCCCGGTATCCGGCACGGTTCCAGTTGGTGATGGCGGCCAACCCGTGTCCGTGCGCTCCGCCGGATCCTCGCGACTGCATCTGCGCGGCCCCGGTCAAGCGCCGCTATCTCGGGAAGCTGTCCGGGCCGCTGATGGATCGGGTCGATCTGCGAGTCGACATGCACTCGGTGCGGGCGGGAGCGTTCACCGAGGAGACGGCCGAGGCGACGTCAGTGGTGCGGGCGCGGGTGGCGGTGGCACGGGAGGCGGCAGTGGAGCGCTGGTCAGCGGTCGGGGTGCGGACCAATGCCGAGGTACCAGGGCCGGTGCTGCGCCGAGCGTTTCGGCTCAGCCGCGAAGCCATGGCTCCGCTGCGCACGGCATTGGATCGGGGTGTGCTCAGCATCCGCGGCGTGGATCGCTCGCTGCGGGTGGCGTGGTCGTTATCCGATCTGGCAGGCCGCAATTCGCCCAACGTCGATGATGTCAGCACCGCGTTGGGCTTCCGGCAGCCGGGGTCGCGACCGTGAGCGCCGAGGCCGATGAGGAGCTGCTGGCCTGGGCGTATCTGTCGCGGGTCGCCGAGCCGGTCTGTGCAGAGCTGGCCGCGCTGGTGGCTGAGCACGGCCCAGTCGAGGCTGCGGCCAGAGTCAAAGACGGCGACGTGGCGGCCGCCGAGGCGCGGCGGGCAATCGACACCTCAGCCCAAGATTTGGAACTGCTACACAGCAGGGGAGGGCGGTTGATCACCCCCGATGACGACGAGTGGCCCTACCTGGCGTTCGTAGGTTTCAGCACCGTCAGCCCGGACAACCTGAAGAAGAAGCCCGAGGCCCGCCCGCCGTTGGTCTTATGGGCACGCGGCCCCGCCCGCCTCGACGACATCACGATGCGAGCGGCGGCCGTCGTCGGTACCCGCGCCTGCACGGCCTACGGGGAACATGTCGCTGCCGATCTGGCGGCTGGTCTGGTCGAACGTGATGTGGCGGTGGTCTCCGGTGGTGCCTATGGAATCGACGGTGTCGCGCACCGCGCCACTCTGGCCGGTGACGGGGTCACGGTGGCAGTGCTGGCCGGTGGGATCGATATCCCTTATCCCAGTGGCCATTCGGCGCTGCTACACCGCATCGCCACCACCGGCTTGTTGGTCACCGAGTATCCGCCAGGGGTCCGGCCCGCGCGCTACCGCTTTCTGACCCGCAACCGCCTCGTGGCCGCGTTCTCGGGGGCGACCGTGGTGGTCGAGGCCGGATTGCGCAGCGGCGCGGCGAACACCGCGTCGTGGGCGGAGATGTTGGGCCGTGTCGTCTGTGCGGTCCCCGGACCGGTCACCTCCGCGGCGTCGGCAGGGTCACACGAATTGCTTCGAAAGGGAGCAACATTGGTCACCCGTGCCGACGAGGTGGTGGAGATCGTGGGCCGCTGCGGTGAGCTGGCCGACGAGCCGGTCCATCCGGTGACACCGCTGGACGGTCTCAGCGATGCCGAGATCCAGGTTTACGAGGCGCTGCCCGGACGCGGGGTGCGCACCGCCGACGAGATTGCCGTCGCTTCAGGTCTGGCGCCGGAACGGGTGCTCGCGCCGCTGGCGATGTTGGAGATCGGGGGACTGGTGCGCCGCGAGGACGGTTGCTGGGGGATCGTCAGGCGGGTCACGTAGGGCCCGCCCCGGGTGTTTCGGCTCGTATAGTCGGGACAATGGCAGGCAGACCGATCCACACTTTTGAAGTTGTACGTACCGAGCAGATCGCACCGCATATGGTCCGGGTGGTGCTCGGTGGCACAGGCTTCGACACGTTTACGCCGAGTGAGTTCACCGACTCGTACGTGAAGATCGCGATCGTTCCGCACGGGGTGGACGTGGCCGCGCTACCGCGCCCGCTGACGCTGGATAGCTTCGCCGGCCTCGAAAGCACACACCAGCCCGTGGTACGCACCTACACCGTCCGCAGTGCCGATCCCGACGCGCGAGAGATCAGCATCGATTTCGTCGTCCACGGCGAACACGGTGTCGCGGGTCCGTGGGCAGCGGCAGTGCGGCCGGGTGATCCGGCCTACCTGATGGGCCCCAGCGGCGCCTATGCACCCGATCCCGCCGCCGACTGGCATCTGCTGGCCGGTGATGAGGCCGGGATCCCCGCGATCAGCGCGGCAGTGGAAGCGTTGCCCGCCAATGCGATCGGCAAGGTCTTCATCGAAGTCGCCGGACCCGACGACGAGATCGACATCAGTGCACCCGACGGCGTGGACGTGGTGTGGGTGTACCGCGGTGGCCGCGCCGATCTGGTGGCCGAGGATCAGGCGGGTGATTTCGCCCCGCTGATCGCTGCGGTCAAGGAAGCCAATTGGCTGCCCGGACAGGTCCAGGTCTTCATCCACGGCGAAGCGCAGGCCGTCATGCACAACCTGCGGCCCTATATCCGCAAGGAACGCGGCGTCGACGCGAAATGGGCGTCGATCTCCGGGTACTGGCGGCGGGGCCGTACCGAGGAGACATTCCGGCAGTGGAAACGCGAACTGGCCGAGGCCGAAGCGGGTTCGTAGACACGCGGACCACCTGACCGGATCCGGCGGCCTGGTCTGCGACGGTGGGGACGTGGCACCGTCCCTACCGCACGTTCTCGACGAGTTCGCTGCGTTCCTCGAGCTCGAACGTGGCCGCTCTGCGCACACCCAGCGGGCCTATCTCGGCGATCTCCGGTCGCTGAGCGACTTCGTCGAGCAGCGCGTCCCCGGTGCCGACCTGTCGGCGTTATCACTACCCCTGTTGCGGTCCTGGCTGGCCGCCCAGGCGGGCGCCGGCGCCGCCCGGACCACCCTGGCCCGCCGCACCTCGGCGGTGAAAACCTTCACCGCATGGGCGACCAGGCGAGGGCTGCTCAGCCTCGACCCCGCCATCCGACTCCAGGTCCCGAAAGCGCGCCGGACACTCCCGGCCGTGCTGCGCCAGGATCAGGCGCTCGCCGCCATGGATGCCGCCAGTTCTGGTGCGCAGGAAGGTGATCCGCTGGCGCTGCGGGACCGGCTGATCGTCGAGCTGCTGTATGCCACCGGTATCAGGGTCAGCGAGCTCTGCGGACTCGATATCGACGACGTCGATACCGGCCGCCGGGTGCTGCGGGTGCTCGGCAAGGGCAATAAGCAGCGAAGCGCGCCGTTCGGTGAACCGGCCGGGGACGCCGTGGCACGGTGGCTCGCCGACGGACGGCCGGCGCTGGCGACCGCGACGTCGGGGCCGGCGCTGCTGCTGGGCGCCCGCGGTGGACGCCTGGACGCGCGGCAGGCCCGCACCGTGGTGCATCAGACGGTGTCGGCCGTTCCCGGGGCACCCGATATGGGTCCGCACGGGTTACGGCACAGCGCGGCCACCCACCTCCTGGAAGGCGGGGCGGATCTGCGGATCGTCCAAGAACTGCTCGGGCATTCCTCGCTGGCGACCACGCAGCTCTACACCCATGTCACGGTCGCCCGGTTACGTGCCGTGCACGACCAGGCCCATCCCCGCGCCTGACATCAGGGGTGCAGCGGTTTGAGCCGGATCGGCGTCGATTCCAGCAGCAGCAGCGGATTGACGTAGTCGGCGCGCGCCGCCGGGCCCCACATCGCACCCCAGTGCAGACACGCCGACGCGCAGCCTCGATGACCGGCGGCCAGGGTGCCGATCGCGCTGCCCGCAGCCACTGCCTGACCCGCCCGGACCGCCGCCACCACCGGCTCGTAGCTGGTGTGCAACCCGCCGGGATGCGCCAGCGACACCACCGGTCGTCCGGCCAGGACGCCGGCGAAGATCACCCTCGCTGGGCCCGCCGCGTACACCGGCTGACCAACCGAACCGGCCAGATCCACTCCGCGGTGACCGCGATTCCAGTCCGGTGCCGGCGGGTTGTAGGCACCCACCACGGCGGGTCGGGGACGCAGCGGCCATTGCAGCCGCACCGAGTCGGCCCGCGCCTGGGGAGCAAGTGCCGCGGCCATCAACACACCGGCCGCCACTAGAGTCGGGAGAAACCGCATCTACGCAGCTCAGCCCAATTGACATGATCTCGCCAGCCTCGGTGGACGGGATTGTGGATGGGCGCGGCTGTGTGGACAAAGCACCCGTTTCCGGGGTGTAAACTCATCTCCGCAACTCGTGCAAACGGGTTGACTTCGCGCGCCTGCATCGCAGCCCCGTTCTTTTAGGGCCGCATCCGCTTGCCGGGTGGTCCCGAACCTCGATCAGAGGCCGGGTCCGGTATCGCAGCAGACGCCAGGGTTCGGCATCACCCGACGCCGGACAACAACCGACAAATAGAGGACAAAGCCAACATGGCTGTCGTAACAATGAAGCAGCTGCTGGACAGCGGCACCCACTTCGGGCATCAGACCCGTCGCTGGAACCCCAAGATGAAGCGGTTCATCTTCACCGACCGCAACGGCATCTACATCATCGACCTGCAGCAGACACTGACCTACATCGACTCGGCCTACGAGTTCGTCAAAGAGACCGTCGCCCACGGTGGCAGCGTGATGTTCGTCGGCACCAAGAAGCAGGCGCAGGAGTCCATCGCTGAGGAAGCAACCCGCGTCGGCATGCCGTACGTGAACCAGCGCTGGCTCGGCGGCATGCTCACCAACTTCCAAACCGTGCACAAGCGCCTTCAGCGGATGAAGGAACTGGAAAGCATGGAGCAGACCGGTGGCTTCGAGGGTCGCACCAAGAAGGAAATCTTGATGCTGACCCGTGAGAAGAACAAGCTCGAGCGCAGCCTCGGTGGTATCCGCGATATGGCCAAGGTGCCGTCGGCGATCTGGGTTGTCGACACCAACAAGGAGCACCTCGCGGTCAGCGAGGCCATCAAGCTGAACATCCCGGTGATCGCGATCCTCGACACCAACTGCGACCCCGACGTCGTCAACTACCCGATCCCGGGTAACGACGACGCCATCCGGTCGGCAGCGCTGCTGACCAAGGTGATCGCCTCGGCCGTCGCCGAAGGTCTCAAGGCCCGCTCGGGCGGCGGAAGTGCCGACGGCAAGGCCGAGGCCAACGAGCCGCTGGCCGAGTGGGAGCAGGAGCTGCTCGCGTCCGCGACGGCCACCGCCGCACCGGTTGCTGCCGCTGCTGAAACGTCCACCGACGCTTCTTAAGTCTTTTTTCCTGGAAGGTTCACATGGCTAACTACACCGCTGCCGACGTCAAACGACTTCGGGAGCTGACCGGCGCTGGCATGCTCGCATGCAAGAACGCGCTGGCCGAGGCAGACGGCGATTTCGACAAGGCCGTCGAGGAACTGCGGATCAAGGGTGCCAAGGACGTCGGCAAGCGCGCTGAGCGTGCCACCGCCGAGGGCCTGGTTGCCGCCAAGGACGGCGCCCTGATCGAGCTCAACAGCGAGACGGACTTCGTCGCGAAGAACGCCGAATTCCAGAAGCTGGCCGACGAGGTCGTCGCCGCCGCTGTCGCCGCCAAGGCGACCGACGTCGACGCTCTCAAAGCGGCCAAAGTTGGGGACACCACGGTCGAGCAGGCCATCGCCGAGCAGTCGGCGAAGCTCGGCGAGAAGCTAGAGCTGCGTCGCGCCGCCTACTTCGACGGCACCGTCGAGACCTACCTGCACAAGCGGTCGGCTGACCTGCCGCCCGCCGTGGGTGTTCTGGTCGAGTACACCGGCACCGACAAAGATGCGGCGCACGCCGTGGCTCTGCAGATTGCCGCGCTCAAGGCCAAGTACCTGACCCGCGACGATGTCCCCGCAGACGTCGTCGCCAACGAGCGCCATATCGCCGAAGAGACAGCCAAGGCCGAGGGTAAGCCCGAAGCCGCGCTGTCGAAGATCGTCGAAGGCCGCGTCACCGGTTTCTACAAGGACGTCGTGCTGCTGGATCAGCCGTCGGTGTCCGATAACAAGAAGACCGTCAAGGCACTGCTCGACGAGGCCGGGGTGACCGTCACGCGGTTCGTCCGGTTCGAGGTCGGCCAGGCCTAGTTCCGACTCGGGCGAGGAACGAGCCCGGGGAGAGAAGCTAGGCCTGTTAGATCAGGCCTAGGCATAAAGACCTGAGCGGCGCACCAACCGCTCACACGAGGCCCCGCGCCACTACCGGTGATCCCGGTGGCGTGGGGTCTCTTTATTGTTCAGGTGTGCCCCAAACTTCCGCCCGCATCTCCTCGTTCCACGATGACGCCCTTGGTGACCTCGACGCAGTCGGTGTCGCCGACGCGCTGCGGGCGGGGGAGATCTCCCGCGTAGAGGCTGTCGAGGCCGCCATCGCCCGCACCGAGAAGGTCAACCCCGAACTCAACGGGCTGGCCTACGAGGGGTTCGATGCTGCGCGGTCCCGGGCCGCGGCTCCGACGCCCTACGGCGGTTTCTTCGACGGGGTGCCGAGCTTCTTCAAAGACAACGTGTCGGTGGCGGGTGCGCCGTCGATGCTGGGCACTGACGCCTGGGCGCCGCGGGCCGAAACCGCCGACGGCGATTTTGCCAAGGCGTATCTCGCCACCGGGTTGATACCACTGGGCCGGACGCAGATGTCTGAGTTCGGTTTCAGCGCGTCCGCAGAACATCCGCGGCTGGGTCCCGTGCGCAACCCGTGGAACACCGAATACACCGCAGGCGCGTCATCCTCGGGGGCGGGAGCGTTCGTCGCGGCGGGCGTGGTGCCCATCGCCCACGGCAACGACGGCGGTGGCTCCATCCGAATCCCCGCGTCCTGTAATGGACTGGTCGGGCTCAAACCGTCGCGCGGCAGGATCCCGCTGGACGCTGATCACCGGCAGATGCCGGTCCGGATCGTGGCCAACGGCGTGCTCACCCGGTCGGTCCGCGATACCGCGGCGCTCTACCGTGAAGTCGAGAAAACCTGGCGCAACCCCGGGCTGCCCGCACTGGGTGATATCACCGGCGAGGGCGGGCAACGGCTGCGCATCGCGGTGTTGACCCGGTCGGTTTTGCGTGACTGCAGCCCGGAGATGAAAGAGCTGACGCTGCAGACCGCGGCCCTGCTGGAGTCACTAGGGCACCACGTCGAGCATCTCGAAAAACCGCCCATCCCTGGGTATTTCGTCGGCGACTTCGTGCTGTACTGGGCTTTTCTGGCATTCGCGCAGGTCCGCATGGGCCGCAAGGCATTCGGACCGTCCTTTGATCGCGACCGGCTGGACAATCTGACGCTCGGGCTGGAGAAGCACGCCAGCCGCAACCTGCACCGGGTGCCGCTGGCCATCGCGCGGTTGGCCACGCTGCGCAGGGTCACGTCCCGGATCTACCGCACCCACGATGTGGTGCTGATGCCCACGCTGGCCGACGGGGTGCACCCGATCGGTCACCTGGACCCGACGGCGCCCTACGACCAGATCATGGACCGGCTGATCGACTGGGTCGCCTTCACGCCGCTGCAGAACGTCACGGGGGAGCCGGCGATCTCGTTGCCGCTGGCGCAGTCCGCGACGGGGCTGCCCGTCGGCATGATGTTCGGCTCGGCGTTGGGCCACGATGCCCGGCTGTTAGAGCTGGCCTTCGAACTCGAAGCGGCGCAACCGTTCCGGAAGATTCAGGGCAGCTGACAGCGCCTCGACGGTGTTCTCGATCAGCGTCTCCGCCCGGGTCGGTGAGATGATGCCGTCGACGTAGCCCAGATTCAGCGACAGTTCGTCGCGACCGACGGTGCAGTACAGCATGACGTAACCGCTGATGGACATCCCGGAGATCACCTGGACACCGGAGGCGCTCACCGCACCGAACGAGGTCGGGAAATCGCTGGCGTCGACCAGGCTCACACACAGATTGCCCGGGCCGCGGTCGTCGAACATCGTCACCACCTGGTCGGTGAACGGCCGGGTGGCCGCAGCCATCACCCCGAGCATGCCCAGGTTGGCCAGATGATGCCGCCGCTCGATACCGCGGCTGAGCCGGCGGTCGAATGCCGTGGCAGCCGCCCACAGCGACAGACTCGGTTCGCACGCCACCGGGATCGCCACCATGGCCTGGTAGCTGCCGGTCGCGTCGGCGGCGGGTGCTTGCGCCAGGTGAGTGCGGAACGGTACCGACACACTGACCGCGAATCGGGCTCGGCCGCAATCGGTGTCGATGGCCGCAGCGCAGGCCAACGCGGTAGCGACGGCCGACTCGGGCCGGATACCGCGCGTCCGGCACTGTGCCAGCAGCTCGCTCACCGCGGGGCCCACGATCGTATGGTGCGCGAGACGGGTACGCCGCTCACCCGGCGGTACGGCCGTCTGGGCGGCCAAGCGTCGCAGCGGGGCGCCGCCGCGCTCGTCGGCAGCATCCGCAACGAGGCGACCCAGGGCCCGCGCCTTTCCGCGAAGACCGCGAAAACTCCGGGGCATCAGGTCTTCCGGTGCGGGCGGGGCCGGGATTTCCGTGGCCCAGCCGGGCGCTCTGTCATCGGTGGCCAACGTCAGCAGCTGTCGGCACAGCTCGACCATGGTGATGCCGTCGGCGATCGCGTATGTCGATGTCAGGATCAGATCGTGCGCACCCGCGCCCACCGTGATCAGGGTGGCTCGCAGCAACGGGCCGTCAGCGTCGAAAGGTTCAGCCAGTTCCCGGTCGATCTCATCGCGCCAGCTGCCTTGCTCGGCCACCCGAAGATCGATGGGCCGGCCTGCGCCGGGGACGAACTGGTAACCCGCCCCCTCGCGCCGAATTCCGGCTCGCAGCAGGGGATGTCGACGTGCCAGGGTGGCCAGCGCTGTGAGCATACCGTCGGCCGTGATCGGACCGACGAGGCGGATTCGCGCACATACGTGCAGCGGCGACACCCGGTCGGCAGCCCAGTGCCAGCTTTCTAGCGGTGACAACCGGCGGGGCAGTGCACCGCCCACATCACTGAAACCGGGCCAGGTCATCGGTTTGGAGATGAAGTTCATCACCGTCCGGTTCGGGGCATGACGGACCAACCGGGCGCGGGTGGCCGCGACCGTGCGGCTGGTGCCCTGCTCGATCCTCCCCAGTGACCATGAGCCGTCGACCAATTCGGTGGTGCGGGGGAGGCGCTGCTGCTCGTAGGCGCGTAAGCCGGCCGTCAGGTCACTGTGCCCGCTCAACGTATGGGCCAGCACCACGGCATCTTCGATCGCGGAGTTCGCCCCCTGGCCAAGACTCGGCAGCATGGGATGCGCGGCGTCACCGAGCAGCGTCACCCGGCCGTCACCCCACGTGGTCAACGCCGGTCGGTCCAGTGCGGGCACCGCGATGATGGCCGCTTCCTCTGTCGCGGAGATGATCTCAGTAATATCAGGGCTCCAGCCCGAAAATCGCAGCAACAGATCATCTTTGCCGTACGGCCAATGTGCCGCCAGTTCGGCGTCACACGACTGAGCGGCCCACCAGTAGATGGTGCCCTGCCCGCAGTCATGCAGGCCAAAACGCAGACCCCGGCCCCAGAAGTGCACCGATTCGCCTTCAGTGAGGTTCGGTGGCCAGAACGGTGCCAACGCCAGCCAACAGACGAAGCCGCCGGGACGCGGATCGGCGGCACCGTGCAGTTGCGCGCGGATCACCGAGTTGATGCCGTCTGCGCCGATCAGCACATCGGCCTGCAGGCGGCGACCATCGGCCAGTTCCAGGGTGACGTCGTCGGCCGTCTGGGCGAATCCTACTGCCTCGGCACCGGTCTCGACCCGCAGATCCGGACCGGCCGACTCCAGCAGAATCTCGTGGATATCCTTGCGGGCCAGCACCACCGACGGGGCACCCAACATATCGTCGATGGGGGTGACATCGATGCGACGCAGCTCGGAACCATCTGCGGTCCGGAAACTGAACGTGGTGACGCGACCGCCGGCCCGCAACAGGGCCTCGTCGAGCCCGAGGTCCAGTGTTCGCAGGGCATTCATCGCATTGCTCTGCACGGCCAACCCGAAACCTGCTGCCCGGTGCTGCGGGGCCTTCTCGCACAGGGTCACGTCGAACCCGGCCCGCCGCAGCGCGGTCGCGGCGGTCAGGCCGCCGATACCTGCGCCGACGACGATCGCTGAGCGGGTAGATCGGTCGCTCATGAGTCTCCTACAGATTGACGCGTTGGCGCGCACAGTTATTGACGAGGTGGGGAACCAGAGCCTCGACATGTGGGTGGGACATCATCGTCAGGTGGTCGCCGGGAACGTCGATCACGTCGAGCCGGCCGCCGACCAACGCGCCCCACCCGTTGGTGGGTCCGCCGTAATCGGATCCGACGATATCGTGGGCGGAGCGCAGCACTTCTGGCAGCGGATCGATGGCCTTCAGTAGCGTGACGTCGAGATCGCATCGTTGGGGTTGGTAGAGCGCGGCGGCCCGCCACGACGTCCGGAACACCTCCAGTAACCGTCGGACGAGTTCCCGCGACCCGGTGCGGGGGAGCACCCCGTGCTCGACGGCCGTGGCCAGGATGTAGTCGAGAGCGGCGTCGTCGTCACCGATATCGGCAGGCACCGGGTCGACCGGGGTGTCGGCGCCGAGCATGCCGTACAACAACTCCCAGAGGAAGTACGAGTGCAGCTGGGTCGGTGGAAGTTCGGCGCGGGCGCCGGCGCGCACCGTCATGGTGTCGAGCAAGGTCAGCGACCCGACCTCGGCGCCGCTCTCGGTGAGCTGACGGGCCATCTCGAACGCGACGAGTCCGCCAAGTGACCAGCCGCCGAGATGGTAGGGGCCATCGGGTTGGACGCGCCGGATGGCCTCGACGTAGTCCCGGGCCATCTGCGGCAGGGAATCAGTTGCAGTGGTGCCGGCTTCGACACCCGCGGCCGCAAGCGCATACAGCGGCTGGCCGGCAGGCAGCGCCCTGGCCAGCGCGGCGTAACACAGCACGTTGCCGCCGATCGGGTGGACCAGAAACAGGGCCGGTGTGGCGCCGCTCGGTGTCAGTGCGACCAACGGGTCGAAGGCCGCGCCGGTACGGTGACGCACCCGCGAAGCGAGGTCGGCCACCGTCGGGTTGGCGCTGAAAGCCGATATCGGAACGGTGATTCCGTACCGCTGCTCGATCCCGACGATCAGACGAACCGCGGACAGTGAGGTGCCGCCGAGTGCATAGAATTCGTCGAGCACACCAACCCGGGCCACCCCGAGTGCGTCGGACATCAGTGCGGCAATCACTTCTTCGTGCCCATCGCGCGGTGCCAGATATGTGACGTCGCGGATGGGGAGCGCCAAACTGGCGAGCATTCCGTCGGCGCGCTTACCGCTGGAGGTCCGCGGTAGTGCATCGATCCACTCGAATCGGGCAGGCACCAGGTAGTCGGGCAGCGTTTCACGCATCGCGGTGTCAAGCTGGACGGCGACCGTATCGTCGGCGGTACCCACCAGGTACGCCACCAGCTGAGTTGCCGCACTGGAGGTGTCGCTACCTGTCCTGGCGATGACCGCAACCTCGGTGACGGCGTCGTATGGTGCCGCCACGCGGTTCAGCGCGACCTCGACCTCCATCGGTTCGACACGATGGCCCCGCACCTTGACCTGGGTCCCGCTGCGGCCATCGATGACCAGAGCACCGTCAGGTAGGAGGCGACCGAAATCGCGTGTGCGGTAATAGAGTTCGTTTCCGAGGCCTGGGACGTGGCGGAATACCTCGGCGGTCATGGCATCCTCGCCGGAATAACCGTCGGCCAGCGCGGCCCCCGCCACCCAGACCTCGCCAGGGGCGCCTTCGGGGAGGCGACGTCCGTGCGCGTCCAAGACGACGACGGTGACGTTGTCGATCGGTACCCCCACCGGCGGCAGTGCCGGGAACCGAGCCGGATCACCGGACATCGAGAAATGGGTGACCACATGGGTTTCGGTGGGGCCGTATTGGTTTTCGAGGATGACCCCGTCGATGTCAGAGCAGAGGCCGCGGATCTTGTCGGTGACCCGTAACTGCTCACCAGAGGAAACGATGATCCGTAACCCGGCGGGGGCGACCCCACGGGCCACCGCCAGTTCGGCCAGCGGTTCCAGCGCCACGTACGGCAGGAACACTCGCTCGGTCCGGGTGTCATCGAGGATGCGCAACAGTGTCGGCAGGTCACGGCGATCCGGCTCGGACACCAGTACCAGTCGGCCGCCACCGCACAAGGTCGAGTAGATCTCCTGGAATGAGACGTCGAAGGCCAGCGGGGCGAACTGCAGCGTCGACGGCGCCCGACCGGCCTCGGAGCACCATCCGCTGGGCGTGGCCAACTGCCAGCCGATCAGGTTGGCCAATGCGCGGTGGCGCATCACCACCGCCTTGGGTTGCCCCGTGGAACCGGAGGTGAACAACACATAGGCCGGATGCTCCTGCGTCACGACGGGCAGAGCCACCCGGGGCGGTGTAGCGAGCAACTCCGGCAGCGTGTCATCGCTGATCGCCACGGCCGCTGCGGCGTTGGCGTGCATGGCCGCGCGGCGGGCGGCCGGGTAGGTGGGATCGATCGGCACACATGCCGCACCGCAGCGGGCGATGCCGAGCACAGCGGCGATCAGTTCCGGGCCGCGATCGGCTTCCAGCGCCACCCGGTCGCCCGGGTGCACACCGCGTTCGAGCAGGCCAGCGGCGATACTGGCGGACATTTCCTCCAGTTGACGGTAAGTCACCGTGCGCGTGCCGAATTCGAGGGCGACCGATTCTGCGTTGCGACGGACCTGATCGAGGAACAATGCAACGACGCCGACAGCGTCCGTCGCATCCGCTGCGACCAACGGTGGCGTGAGCACACTGAAATCGACCGCCCCGTCGGGATCGGAGCAGAGGAGCTCCAGCACCCGTAGGTAGGTGCCTGCGATGTGGCGGAGTTGATCGTCGGTATAGATCGCCGGATCACCGTCGAGTCGCAGGTGCACGGCGCCGTTGCGCGGATCGCGCGAAATAGTCACCAGCAAAGCGAAATTGGTTTCTTCATTGATCTCGACATCGAGCAGGTCGATTCCCAGAGCCTGCACCAGTGTGCTCGCCTGCTGGAAGTTGACGTAGTTGAATGCCACATCGAGGGCCAGATCGCTATCGCACTGGATATCGGCGACCGGGTAGTGGGCGTGCGCTGCACCGGCCCGTTCCTGTCCGAACGCGGCGTGCACCACCGAACGCCACGTCAGCTCCGCGGTATCCACCCGGACCGGGACGGTGTTGAGGAAAAGGCCCGCGGTGCGCTCGGCATGGGCCCGTTGCGGCCTGCCGTGCACGATGACACCGGAGGTGACATCGGACTGTCCGGTGGACAAGCCCAGGGTCAACAGGTGCGCCGCCAGGTAGACGGATTTGACGGGAACATGCTCGGCGGCGGCGATCCGCGTGGTGTCGGCGCCGAGTTGTTCCGGCATCGTCACACTGCATCGCAGGCGCGTGTTCGGCGGAGGATCTGAGCGCTCAACGCAGTGCCGCCACCCCGGGATGCGGATCGCCGCGGCGCCGTCGAGGAGTCCGGTCCAGTAGGCGCGATCGGTCGGTGTACTGAGGGAAACGTGCTCGGCACGAACGTATTCGGCGAAGGACGGCAGGGCTGTCGGTGCCACCGCATCCACGGCTGCCCCCGCCAGGTGCCGATAATCCTGCAGCAGTTCGGCGAGAATGGCCGAGACGCTCCAGCCGTCCAGAATCGCGTGGTGGAAGGCGAACACCACATCGACGTGGTCCGGAAAGAGGAAGACACCAAAATGGTGCAGTCCCGGCTGCGTCAGTCGGTAACGATACCGCGTCCAACGCTGAACATGGCCGCGCACAGTCGCTTCCGCATCCGCGTGGTCGGTGCGACGCAGATCGACTACTGATATGGGTGCCTCGATCTGGCGATGTACCACCTGCAGCGGCTCGGTGAAACCGGTCAGGTGAAACGATGTCCGCAATGCCGGGTGGCGGGCGATCAGCGACGCCAGCGCGGTGCGCCAATGCCCCTCATGCCACGGCATCCGCAGGCTGTAGCGGAACACATCGTGATACGCCGTCGAATCCGTGTGTTCGTTGCCGTGAAAGAGCATGCCCAGTTGCAGCCGGGTCAGCGGATAGGCGTCGGCCATCTGCGTCAATCTGGCCCGGTCGATACCGGTGACGAGTTCGAACGGTTCGACCGGTGGTGCGGGGTCCGAGCCCATCGTGGTGTGTGCGGCGAGTTCGGCCACTGTGGGATAGAGCGAGATATCGCGGGTGTCCAACAGCAGTCCGCGCTCCTCGGCCAGCGCCCGGACACGCAACGTCAGAATCGAGTCACCGCCGAGGTCGAAGAAGTTGTCGTGCATCGACACCGACCCGACGTCGAGGACTTCCCGCCATACTGCGGCCAGCGCTGCCTCCACGTCGGTGCGTGCTGCGGTCTGAGTGGTCTCGGGCGCCGCCTGCCGCAGTGCCATCAACGCCGAACGGTCAGCCTTGCCACTGGAGGTCAGGGGAATCGACGTCACCGGCCAGAACTGTGCTGGAATCATGAAATCCGGCAGTCGCTCGGCCAACCGGGCCCGAAGGACGTTCGGGTGCACGTCTTTCGACCCCACATCTTTTGAAACCACATAGAACGCCACCAGGTACGTGCCCCGCCCTGGTGTTTCATCGGCCATCACCATCGCGTCGGCAACGCCGGGAACTCCGGCGATGGCATCTTCGATTTCACCCGGTTCGACGCGGTTACCCCGGATCTTGACCTGGCGGTCGATCCGGCCCAAGTACTCGAGCTGACCGTCGGCCAGACGCCGGGCCAGGTCGCCGGTCCGGTACATCCGCTCACCCGGATGGAACGGGTCAGGGACGAAGTGCTTGGTGTCCAGGTCGGGCCGGTTCAGGTAACCGCGGGCCAGTCCGGCTCCGGCGATGCACAGCTCACCGCCGACGCCGACGGGTTGTGGTTGCGCCGCCGATCCGAGCACATAGAGCCGGGTGTTGTCGATCGGGCGCCCGATCGGGATGCGCTGCGGTGGCGACTGCGGGTCAGTCGGGCAGTCGAACCACGAGACGTCGACGGTCGCCTCTGTGGGCCCGTAGAGATTCACCAGTTGGGGGCCGGCTACGTCTGAACCGAAGAACACCCGGTTCCAGCGCTGCACCTGACTGGGGCGGAGGGCCTCACCGCTGCAGAAGACGAGTCGCAGGGTCCGCACCTGTCGGACAGCATCCGGCGAGCTCTCCAGCAGATCGAGGAACGGGGTCAGCATCGACGGCACAAAATGCATGACGGTGACTCCCGCGGCGGCGACGGCGCGCAGGATCTCCCGTGGATCTTTCTCGGCACCAGGAGCCAACATCGCGGCCGAGGCACCCTGCATCGCCCACCAGAACAGTTCCCATACCGACACGTCGAAAGAGATCGACGTCTTCTGCAGGATGACGTCCCCTGGGCCGATCGGGTAGCGCCGCTGCATCCAGTCCAACCGATTGAGCACCGAATGATGCTCGACGCAGACCCCTTTGGGCGCTCCGGTGGAACCGGAGGTGTAGATGACGTAGGCAAGGTCGCGCCCGGTCGGCAAGGGCCAGGACCGCGGGGCGCTGCTCGCAGCAGTGCCGGGGGAGACCACGGGGATACCGGCCGGGGCGCGTACGTCGGCACGGTCGGTGAGCACGACCGTGGCGCCGCTGTCGTGCAGCACGTAGCCCATCCGCTCGGCAGGATGTCGCGGGTCGATGGGGACATAGGCGGCGCCGGCATGCAGCGCCGCGAGCACGGCGACCACCACATCAGGCCCGCGGTCGAGGATCACTGCGACGCGGTCACCGGTGGCTACGCCGTGATCGCGCAGTGTGGCGGCGAGTTCGGTGGCCCGCGCGGACAGTTCGGCGTAGGTCAGGCTCGCCCCGTCCTCGGTTCCGCCCACGGCGATCGCGTCCGGTGTCGCGGCAGCCTGCGTCATGATCCGATCGATCACGGTGGCGGTGGTGTCATAGCGCGTCTCGGTGCTGCGCTCGCGGTCGGTCAGCGTGGCGTGCTCCTGCGCTGACAGCATGGACAGCGTTCGGGGGTCGGCGTCGAGCGCGTCGAGGCCGGCATACAACAGTGACTTCAGATGACGCTCAACCGATTCGATCGGATAGTCGGCGTCGAAGACATCGGTGGCGTAGTCGAAGATCAACTCCATCGGGCCGTCGGTGTCGAGCTCGTGGATGTGTACCGCGAGCGTCAGGACATCAGAGCCCTGCGGCAGCCCTTCGACGCTTTCCACGATGTCGGAGAGCCCGCCGGCCTGGGGCAACCGGAGGTAGTTGACGGTGACATCGAAGAGCGGCCCCGGGTTGCGGCCGTCGCGCCGCAGCTCGCCCATCAGATCACCGAGGGCGAATCGCTGCCGGGACTTGGTGTTCTGCACGCGCTTCTGCACATCGGCGACCAGGTCCGCCAGGGGAGACTGCGAGCGCAGGTCGATCCGCAAGGGCAGGGTGTTCGCGAAATGCCCGCCGACAGTGCCCAACTCCGCGGGAGTGTTGCGGTTGTTCAGGGGAATGCCGACCGTGACATCGTCGCTGCGCAGGACACCGCTGAGGTAGGTGCCGACGATGCTGCAGAAGTACGGGAAGAAGGGCAGGCCGAGGGCACGCACCCGGTTGGCGAACTCCCGCGGCAGTTCACAGACGTAGCGCTGTACGGGTGCCAGCGCCATCCCCGGCCGGTCGAACAGCGCGGGCACGGCGTCGCGGGCCTGGTCCACCAGAAAGTCCCTGTCATCGCGCCACTGCGCGGATTGGCGGTAGGCATGAGCACTGTCGACCGCATCGCGGAAGGACGACGGGGGCAGTGCCGCCGGTGCGCCGGTGGCCATGACGGTGCTGTAGTCGGCAAGGACATAGGCGGCGAGGGTGAACAACCCGGTCGCGTCGGTCGCGACGTGATGGGAACGCAGCAGCACCGAATACGCCTGTGGGCTTTCGCGCAGCAGGATCAGCTGCAGCGGGACCTCGCCCTGGCGAAGGTCGATGGGGGTGCCCATCTCGGCACGGATGACGGCCTGTGCCGCGGCGCCCGGATCCGGCTGCGCTGACAGGTCGCGATGATCGATCGGTGGCATGTGCTGCGCCCACTCTTGATACGGCACCCCGTCATCGACGCCGAAGCACACGCGCATCGCGTCATGGCTTTGCCAGGCACGCTCGTAGCACTGCGTGAGGGTCTCGATATCGATATCGCCGACGAGGTGGGCCTGCAGACCCGATACGTAACACGTCACACCGGGGAAGAGCTCGGTAACCATCCACAGGTCACGCTGATACGGCGTCAGCGGACGTCGCCACGGCGCGGCCCCCGCGTTATCGGAACAATTGTCGGCGGTATTCACGGTCGGTCCTGCACCCCTTCGTCGGATCCGGACCGCACCGAACGGAGTCGGTGCAGCCCCCGGGGATGCTAAATCGACGCGCACGGAAATAGTGGGCTACCTATCCGGCATCCGCGCAGGTATCGGGCATCACAGCGGCTGCGGCCACCATCGGCGGTCCAGCACCGGCGGCGCGGAATCCCGTTTTTTGACGGTTGTGCACGGAATCCGCAGCCTATCTATCGACAGGAAATAAGTTCGCCATCGCAATGCCAAAGGAGGACACGCTGCTCAAACCCGATGTCGAAGCGAAAGCTGGACCCCTGTCACCGCTGCTGACGTGGGTCGACCAGGGCTGATCCGACGACGAAATCCGTTGTGTCCGCGATACACCGACGTAACCGCAACGGGTCCGAGTTAACGTGACGGACATTGCAGGCTCTAACCGGCGAAACAACTCGATCCGAACATCGCTCTTGATATGGAGACCTCAGCGACTACAGCGACATCACCGCGGCCGTCGGCGATCGAACTCAGTACCGGGAACACCTTCATGTGTCTGGTGCGGTTCGCATTCGCCAATATCCGGCGGCGCCCTGAACGATTCGTGCTGTCCGTCCTCGGCATCGCGTTGGCCCTGGCCTGTGTCACCGTGGTCCGCACCATCTCGGCGAGTTTCGCTATCACCGGGGCCGATTCGGTGACCGACGTACTGGGTGAGGCACAGCTGTGGGCGGTCCCGGCTGCCGGCGTGCACTTCGACCAGGGTTCCCAAGCGCTTATCGCCGACGGCGCTGCACCTGACATCACGATTCCCGACGGCTGGCGCGGTGTTCGCACGGTCTCCGGGGTGACCCAGGTCAACGGCAACGCGGTGTCGTTGCGAGGAAATGACGAAATAGCCTCGGGCCAAGTGGTTCTCGGATCCGGTCTGGCGCAGCGACTCAATGTCAACGCCGGTGACGCCATCACGATCGGCGGACAGCGGGTGACCGTCGCTGTCGATGGCAGCGGGCAGTCCGCCACCGTGTCCTCTGCGCTGGCGCAGTCGGTGGTCGGCGACAAGGGGTGGTGGACCATCTATGCGCCTGCCGGTGAGGAGAAGCGCCGCGATATCGCCTCGGTCTTCGGTACGGCCGTCGGCCTGCCGTCGACGGCGGATCCCTCGGTTCTACCGGCGGCCGATGGGCCGGGACTGATCTACGACACCGTTGGCGGCTCAGGGCCGTTGACCTTCGACCAGAAGTTCTCGGCGCTGTTCTCCGGCAAGGTGACCAGTTCGACGCTCGGGTTGATCTCGACGATCGGCCTCGTACTCGGGTTCATCATCGCGGTGTCATCGTTCCTGGCCGCGGTGCAGGAACGGAAACGGGAGTTCGGCATCATGTCGAGCATCGGGCTCGCCGACGAAGTCCTGTACTTCTTCCTCGTCGAATCGTTCATCGTGTTCATTGCCGCGTATGTGATCGGCGTGCTGGGCGCGGGAATCGCTGTGGCCCTGGTGATTCCGGGTATTGCGACGCCGACGGCCTGGTTGCAGGCCTGCGGCATGGTCCTGGCTTTCGTGCCGGCGATGGCCATTGTCGGTGCCCTGGTTCCTGTTCACCGGCTGCTGCAGCAGCGCCCCGTAGATCTGCTGGGAGACCGCTGATGATCCGTTACGGACTGTCCTATGGCTATATGTCTGCGCGCAGGCGGATCAAGGAGATGATCCTGCCCATCGTGACCACGGCGACCGGTGCCTTCCTGGTCGTTCTCGTCTTCGGGATGTCCGCGGGTATCCAGGCGCAATCGGCCACACTTGGTCACGCCGAGGAGATCAACCGCGCGGTGATTCTCATCTCGGTGACCGTACTGCTGGTCGGTGTCGTCGAGGTCGCGGTCGCAACCACGCGGACCGTTGCCCACCGAACGCGTGAGCTCGGTGTGCTCGGCGCCAACGGCGTGCCCCGCAAACCGGTGGTCACCGCCCTGCTCGTAGAACCCGTCGTCGCCGCAGTCCTCGGCGCGGTGGCGGGTGCGGTGTTGGCAGTTATCAGCGGAATGGCTTTAGGCGCAGCAGGATTCGCGCCGACCGGGGTATCGTATGGCGGCCTGGCATTCGGTTCCGTCATCGCGATCGGCGTCAGCGTCGTTGCCGCGGTCGCCACCAGCATCGTGCCCACCTGGAACGCGGCGTCGCGTCCACCCATCCGATCCCTATCCAGCGGAGGCTAGAAACACATGACCGCGATAAACGACACCACGGAGACCACGTCAGTAGCCCCGGCTGCGGCAGCACCGTTGGAACTGTCGAAGACGCCCGTCATCGAGATCAGTGACGTCTGGAAGCTACACAAACTCGGCGATGAAGTGGTCAAGGCCCTCATCTCGGTGGATTTGACGGTGCTGCCCGGGGAGTTCGTCTGCCTGATGGGCCCCAGCGGTAGCGGTAAGTCGACTCTGCTCAACATGATCGGCGGCCTCGACCGGCCCACGAAGGGTTCGATCATCGTCGCCGGTCGCGACACCGGCAAGCTGACCGAGAGCCAGTTCGCGGCCCTGCGGCATGAGACGGTCGGCTTCATCTTCCAGAGCTACAACCTGATCCCGTTCCTGTCTGCGGTCGAAAACGTCGAATTACCACTGATGTTCGAACCCTACGACCGGAAATCCCTGCGGAAGCGCGCGTTGGAACTCCTCGACCTCGTCGGGCTCAGCCACCGAGTGGATCACCAGCCGACCAAGATGTCGGGCGGCGAGCAGCAGCGCACGGCGATCGCGCGCTCGCTGATCAGCAATCCGACGCTCGTCCTCGCCGACGAGCCGACAGCCAATCTCGATCACCGGACTGGGGAAACGGTGGTCCGAATGTTGCGCGACCTGGGTACGACGCTCGGCGTCACAGTGGTCGCCAGCACCCATGATCCCACGGTGGCCGACGAAGCGAGCCGTGTTGTCCGGATGAAAGATGGACAGATCATCAATTGATCAAGCCGGAAATCTAACTGATCCAACGGGATTCACCTGCCTTATCGGGATTGGGAGTAACAACGTATGACCCAAGATCTCGAGGCTTCGGCCTCGGCTCATCGCGACAAGCTTCTAACAACTGAGCTTGTCCCTGAACAAATCCTGCCCAAGGTCATGACCACCTTCGGGCTGGTGGCCACTTACGTGTTCATCATCTGTTGGATCACCGGCTCGTCGGTGATCGCAACGGGTGGCTGGACCGCCATCCCGATGTGGATCCTCGGTATCCTCACCTTCCTCGTGCCGGCCGGTATGGCCGTCGCCGAACTTGGCAATCTGTGGCCAGGTCAAGGCGGCGTGTACATCTGGGCGACCCGCACCATGGGTGAGACCTGGGGCTTCATCGGTGGCTATCTGTCGTGGATCCCGGTGATCCTCAACGCCGCTTCATCGCCCGCGGTGGTGGTCCAGTTCTTGCTGCTGGCCTTCCATGCAGAGCTCGGTCTGACCGTCAGCATCATCCTGCAGCTCGTGATCCTCTGGGCTGTCATCGGTTTGGCGTTGGCGAAACTTGCTGCCAACCAGCGCGTGATGAACACGGTATTTATCATCTACGGCGTTCTGACCGCGGTCATCTTCGTCTCGGGCGTCGTCTACGCGATCAGGAACGGTTCGGCGACCCCGTTCTCGATGCACGACGTGATGGTGCCTGACTTCGCCGGAGCGGGCTTCCTGTACGGCACTGTGCTGCTGTATCTGCTCGGTGTGGAGACCCCCTACAACATGGGCGCAGAGTTCCTTTCGGTGCGCAAGTCAGGGCCGAAGATGGTCATCTGGGGCTCGGTGGCTCTGGTGGTCATCTACCTGATGACCACGGTGGGCACGATGTTCGCGTTGCCCAGTGACCAGATCGACCCGGTCACCGGTGTCATCGGCATGCTCGGCGTTGCCGCCCCCAAGGGTGTGATGGAAGTCGCGGCCGTGGTGTTGGCCGGGATCATCTTCGTCGCCCTGGTCGCCTACCAGATCGCGTACTCACGGCTGATCTTCGTTTCCGGTCTGGAGCGGCACCTGCCGCGAATCTTCACCCACCTCAACCCGCGTACCCGTAACCCGGTGACCGCGGTGTTGATTCAGGGTGTGCTCTCCTCGCTGATCCTGGTGGGGTTGTACTCGCAGAGCAGCATGGCCAACGTCACCATCTTCATCCAGGGTGGCCTGTCCACCGTCTGGCTGGTCTCGGGTGTGTTCTTCCTGTTCCCGGTCATCATCGCCCGCAAGAAGTACGCCGATCGCTATGCCAACGAGCAGTTCTGGCGTATTCCCGGCGGCAGTGTCGGGGTCTGGATCACCGTGATCGTCGGAACGATCGGCACCATCGGCGGCGTTTACTACTCCTTCGCCAAATCCTGGATTGCCGATGTGCCAGACAGTGAGTGGATGAAGTGGACCGGCGGTATCTCGCTGGGCATGATTGCCCTCGGCGTCATCGTGTACGTCTTCGGACGGCGTGCCGCGCACAAGACAAGCAGCGAAGACGCACTGGCCCACCTGGCCGTGCTCGATCTCACTAAGAAGAGCGAAGAGGTTTAGTTTCCATGACCATGGACAGCACGCTTGAACGGACATCCACCACCGGTGACGGTGTGGGATATCCGCTCGATCCGCTCTCCGGAGCCGAGATCGAAGCGGCGGCGCGGATTGTCACCGAGTCCGAATATGGCACTCCGACACTGAAATTCGTGATGATTCAGTTGGCGGAACCGGAAAAAACCCCGGAGTTGTCGTTCGTAGGGGTGGATGTCCCGCGTCGGGCGTTCGCCACCTGCTACGACGGCGCGGCCAAGATGATCTACGAGGCCATCGTTGACATCCCGGCCGGCGTCGTCGACTCCTGGAAGCCGATCCCCGGGCGGTTCCCGTCGTATCTGGTCGAGCACATGACCGGAGTCGAGGAGATCGTCCGGAACGACCCCAGGTGGCAGGAGGCGATGCGCAAACGCGGTGTCACCGACTTCGACCTGGCGATGATCGACCCGTGGCCGGCCGGTTACTACGGTGCGCAAGACCACCACGACGATTCACCATGGCTGTGTCGTCCGCTGACGTTCATGCGGGCGGCACCGTCCGAGCACGGGTACGCCCGGCCGGTCGAGGGCCTGATCGTCACGTTCAACCTTGACGCGATGGAGATCATCGATATCGAGGATTTCGGCGTGGTGCCGATACCGCCCAAGGCAGGCAACTACGACCCGAAGTTCATGTTCGATGAGGACAATCGGCCGGCGTTCACCGAGTTCCGTGATGGTGTCAAGCCGATCGAGATCACTCAGCCCGACGGGCCGAGCTTCAGCGTCGACGGCTGGAATGTGCAATGGCAGAAATGGTCTCTGCGGATCGGCTTCAACCCGCGCGAGGGCGTCACCATCCACGAGGTGACCTACACCGACCGCGGTGAGACCCGGCCCATCCTGTACCGGGGATCGCTGTCGGAAATGGTGGTGCCCTACGGTGACACCTCACCGACGCACTGGAACAAGAACGTCTTCGACATGGGTGAAGTGGGGATGGGCTTCTCGGCCAACCCGCTGACCCTGGGTTGTGACTGTCTCGGCGAGATCTTCTACTTCGATGGCACGGTCAACGATTCCAGCGGCAATGCGGTGACCATCCCGAACGCGATCTGTATGCACGAGGAGGATTACGGGATCTCCTGGAAGCACACCGATTTCCGTACCGGTGAAGTCGAGGTCCGGCGCTCGCGGCGGCTGGTCGTCTCGATGATCTGCACCGTCGGCAACTACGAGTACGGCTTCTTCTGGTACTTCTACAACGATGCCTCGATCGAGGTGGAGGTCAAGCTCTCCGGCGTGCTCACCACGGGTGCGATCGAAGAAGGGGAGCTGCCCCGCTGGGGCAAGCTGGTGGCGCCGGGAATCTATGGTCCCAATCACCAGCACTTCTTCAACTTCCGCCTGGACATGAGCGTCGATGGCGCGAAAAACAGTGTGTACGAGGTGGATTCGATTCCGGAACCCGATCCGGAACTCAATCCTCATCGCAACGCCTGGATCACCAGGGACACGCTGGTCGCATCTGAGGCCGAGGGTGCCAGGGACTGGGACTGGAACACCGGCCGGTACTGGAAGGTGACCAACCCGTCCAAGGTGAACGAACTCGGCAGCCCGGTGGCCTACAAGCTGGTGCCGCGGGAGATCGTGCCGGTGATGGTGCAGGAAGGCTCCTACATCTATGACCGGGCCCAGTTCGTCCAGCACAACCTGTGGGTGACGAAGTTCGACAAGAGTGAGATGTATGCCGCGGGTGATTACATGGCCCAGTCGGCGGATGCGCAGGGCCTGCCGGAGTTCATCGCCGATGACGCTCCGCTGGAGGACACCGATGTGGTCCTCTGGTACACCCTGGGTGCCCACCACATCGTCCGGCCGGAGGACTGGCCGGTGATGCCGTGCGCATACGCGGGATTCCATCTGAAGCCGATTGGTTTCTTCGACGGAAACCCCGCACTCGATATCCCGCCGACACCGCCGAAGGCTTGCCACAGTGCGCATCACGCCGGTCTGCCGGTCGCAGAACGGGCACTGGAGTCGTAACCGGCTGAGCACGAAGTTCCACAGGTAACCTCTTCCGCAACCAGCCTTGAGCAGACAGGGCTAAGAGCGGAAGAGGTTGCTTGTGGGCACTCTGTCGGATGACCTGCGCACGCTCAGTCGCGAGGCCTTCATCTACTTCTATCCGTTGGTGATGATGGATGTCACCCGTCTGCAGGCAGTCAACTCACCCGCGGGTAGCAGGCCGGGAGCTGGGCCGCCGAACCGGTTTTCGCATTTGCGGGAGTTCCCGACCGCTGATTTCCGTGCCGTGGTGCGGCCGAACTTCGACACGCTCTACAGCAGTGCCTGGCTCGATCTCACCGCAGGGCCGGTCCGGTTGACCGCGGCCGATACCGACGATCGGTACTACATGCTGCCGTGTGTCGACATGTGGACCGATGTCTTCGCCAATCCGGGTAAACGCACCACCGGCACCGCGGCGGGCGACTGGGTAGTCGTCGGACCCGGCTACACCGGTGACCTGCCGGCAGGCCTGCCCGTCATCGCCGCCCCGACCCCGCACGTCTGGGTCATCGGCCGGACCCAGACCAACGGTATCGACGACTACCCGGCGGTGCACGAGGTGCAGAACGGTTACACCATCACCCCGCTTCGACCCGAAGCCGAGCACGTCATCGACGCGAGCTACGACGTCACAACCGAACCCCTCAAGACGGTCAACGGGATGACCGCGGTCGACTTCTTGCGCTACGCGGCCGATCTGTTGATGGTGAACCCACCGCATCCGACCGATTTCTCCCAATTGGCCCGCATCGCCCTTCTCGGCATCGAACCGGGGAAGCCGTTCGACGCCGGCCGATTCAGCGCCGACGAGCAGGCCGAGCTGGAGGCGGGTAAGAACGATGCACTCGCGGCGATGCTGTCATCCCTGGCCACCCTCGGCGACAGCGTCAACGGCTGGACCATCATGACCAGCAACATCGGCGTGTACGGCAACGCCTATTTCCAGCGCGCCGTGGTCACCCTGATCGGCCTTGGCGCCAACCCGCCCGAGGATGCCGTTTACCCGCTGCTGGCCGCCGATGCCGACGGCGATCCGATGACCGGCGACAACCACTACGTCATCCATTTCGCCGCCGATAATCTCCCGCCGGTCTACGCGTTCTGGTCGGTGACGATGTATGACGCCGAAGGCTTCCAGGTGGCCAACGAGATCAACCGCTTCGCGATCGGCGACCGGGACGCGCTCATCTACAACGCCGACGGGTCGCTGGACCTCTACCTGCAGCACAGCAACCCGGGGGCGCACCGAGTGTCGAACTGGTTACCGGCACCGCAGGGACCGCTCGGAGTGACGCTGCGGCTCTATGCGCCGCACCAATCGGTGCTCGACGGTCAGTGGGCGCCGCCGCGGGTACAGAAGGTCTAAAGCGCCTCACCCCGCACACACCCGGACGGCGGTGATGAGGCAGGATCGCTGTCAAACATTGTCGTCGGAGGAGGGTGATGGGGGAGTCGAGCAACATCCCGACCATTCAGAGTTCCCACGGGTACAACCGCGTCGTGCTCAAGCTCGGCGGCGAGATGTTCGGCGGCGGCCACGTGGGGCTTGACCCTGATGTGGTGGCGCTGGTCGCCCGGCAGATCGCCGAGGTGGTGCGCACCGGTGCGCAGATTGCCGTCGTCATCGGCGGAGGCAACTTCTTCCGCGGCGCTCAGCTACAACAGCGCGGGATGGAACGTACCCGCAGCGACTACATGGGCATGCTCGGCACCGTGATGAACAGCCTTGCGCTCCAAGACTTTCTGGAAAAAGAAGGTATTCAGACCCGGGTGCAGACCGCCATCACCATGGGGCAGGTCGCCGAGCCCTATATTCCGCTGCGGGCGCGACGGCACCTTGAGAAGGGCCGGGTGGTGATCTTCGGTGCCGGTATGGGGCTGCCCTACTTCTCGACGGACACCACCGCCGCGCAACGCGCATTGGAGATCGGCGCCGAAGTCGTGTTGATGGCGAAGGCGGTCGACGGGGTCTTCACCGCCGACCCGAGGACCCACCCCGAGGCCGAGCTGCTGACCGCGATCACCCACCGCGAGGTGCTTGAACGGGGCCTTCAGGTCGCCGATGCGACCGCCTTCAGTTTGTGTATGGACAACGGCATGCCGATCCTGGTCTTCAACCTTCTTACCGATGGGAATATCGCCCGGGCCGTCGCAGGTGAGAAGATCGGAACGCTGGTCACCACCTGACGGTGGGCCACCAGGACGAGTGCTAGTGATGGGAAGAGGAACACCGTGATCGACGAGGCTCTCTTCGAGGCCGAGGAGAAGATGGAAAAGGCCGTGTCGGTGGCACGTGACGATCTGTCGGGTATCCGCACCGGTAGAGCCAATCCGGGGATGTTCAACCGGATCGTCATCGACTACTACGGCTCTGCGACGCCTATCACCCAGCTCTCGAGCATCAACGTGCCCGAGGCGAGGATGGTTGTCATCAAGCCCTACGAACAGTCTCAGCTCGGGCCGATCGAGAACGCGATCCGTAACTCCGATCTCGGGGTGAACCCGAGCAACGACGGCAACATCATCCGCATCTCCGTCCCGCAGCTGACCGAGGAGCGCCGCCGCGAACTGGCCAAACAGGCCAGGAGCAAGGGCGAGGACGCCAAGATCACCGTGCGCAACATCCGCCGCAAGGCGATGGAAGAGCTGTCGCGGATCAAGAAGGACGGCGAGGCCGGCGAGGATGAGGTCGGCCGGGCGGAGAAGGATCTCGACAAGACGACGTCGCAATACGTGACCCAGATCGACGACCTGGTCAAACACAAGGAAGGCGAGTTGCTCGAGGTCTGAGGAATTTCGGCGAATCCACTTCGCTGTCCTTGACCCCTAGGCAACCTATCCACGTGGCAGACACCGACCCGGTGAAAAGCGAGCCGGTGAAGAAGGCGTCCCGCGCCGGCCGTGACCTCCCCGCTGCCATCGCAGTCGGTGCGTTTCTCGGCTTCGGCGTTATCGCCATCCTGGTTTTTGCGCCGTACGTGTGGATTCCTGTCGTGGCGCTGGCGATCGCGGTGGCGACCCACGAGGTGGTACGTCGAC
This sequence comes from Mycobacterium sp., assembly GCF_965229105.1. GTDB lineage: Bacteria > Actinomycetota > Actinomycetes > Mycobacteriales > Mycobacteriaceae > Mycobacterium. The sequence goes on along the minus strand of NZ_OZ245858.1, from coordinate 4,876,932 downwards.
TGCGCACCGCGGGATTCTCGATTCCGGTAGTGCCGTTACTTGTGGGTGGCCAGGCGATGATCTGGCTGACCTGGCCGTTCGGGGTGGCCGGCGCCCTCGGCGGTTATGGCGGCACGGTCGTGGTCTGCATGATCTGGCGGCTGCTCTCCGGTGGTCTCAAAGACGCCCCGGTGAACTATCTTCGCGATGTCACGACGACGGTCTTCCTGGCCGCCTGGATCCCACTGTTCGGCGCGTTCGGAGTGCTGCTGGTCTATCCCGACGACGGTGGTTGGCGGGTGCTGTGCCTGATGCTGGGCGTGGTGTTCTCCGACATCGGCGGCTACACCGCCGGAGTGTTGTTCGGAAAGCACCCGATGGTGCCGGCGATCAGCCCCAAGAAGTCCTGGGAAGGTTTCGCCGGGTCGTTGGTGGCCGGTACCACCGCGGCCGTGCTCGCGGTGACATTTCTGCTGGACAAGCCACCATGGGTCGGGGTGCCGCTCGGCATCATGCTGGTGATCACCGGCACCCTGGGCGACTTGATCGAATCTCAGGTCAAGCGTGATCTCGGGATCAAGGACATGGGCAATTTGCTACCGGGGCACGGCGGCCTGATGGACCGACTCGATTCCGTCCTGCCCTCGGCTGTGGCCACCTGGATCGTCCTGACGCTTCTTGCGTGACGCGCGAGCGTTCAGCCAGCATGCCACCGCGCCGAGCACCAGGCCCGCGGCAATACCGATATCGGGACGTTCGCCCAGAATCACCCAGGACAGCACACCGGCGACAGCGGGAATCAGGCAGAACAACATGGCCACCGCCGCGGCGCCGTGCTTGTTGATGGCCCGCACGTAGAGCGACAGCCCCACTCCCGCGTTGAGCAGCACCACCGCCGCCACGGCGCCGATTGCCTTGGCGTGATCGTGGACCGCGAACGGGGTCAGCGCGGCCAGCACCGCGGCAGGCACCAGCGCCACCGCGTTCTGCACCGCCGCTGAGGCGCGGAAGTCGACGTCGGCGCAGAAGCGCTGTTGATACACCCCACCGGCCGCCAAGCCGAGCAACGCGACCACCAGCAGTACCAGCACGGGGTCGACGCCGTGTTCGTTGGCCAGCCGGCTTGCGCACGCCGCGAGCACAGCCAGCACACCGAGAATCAGGGCGACGATCTTGGTGACGCCCAGGCGATCCCGCAGGAACAGCGCGCCAAGCACGGCGGTGGCGACGGGGTTCATCGCGATGACGACTGCGCACAGCACAGCCGGTGCACCGCGCTCGACGGCGAGGTACAGACAGCAGAACTGGACAGCCTGCATCAGCAGCCCGGTGACGGCGACGTGACCGAGTTTGCGGCCCCGCGGCCAGCCCACCCGGCTGATGGCGGCCCACACACCGAGCAGAATCCCTGCCAACGAAAACCGGAACACCAGTACCGCCATCGGCGTCATGGCACCGACCGCGAGGTTGCCGATCGGGTAGCCGAGCGCGTAGAAGAACGTCACCGCGGCGGCGGTCTGCACAGGCATCCGGGACTGCTGCATGAACCTCATCGTGGCGAGCGCGCCAGCGGGTGTCCAACGATTAATATCACCGACGACCGATCACGAATCACGATCAGTGCTCGTGCATCGCAGGTGCCCGACCAGAGAAATTGATCTGATCTGCTGATCAGAGTATGTTGGCGCCGTGAGTCAGGCCCTGGACATCGTCCCGCTGCGCAGTGTCGTGGCGGTGGCCGACTGTGGCGGATTTCACCGAGCTGCGGCGGTACTGCATCTGACGCAATCCGCCGTCAGTCAGCACGTGCGGCGCATCGAAGGTGTGGTCGGCGCCCCGATCGTCGAGCGTTCCGGGCGCGGGATGGTGTTCACCGAACTCGGTCACCGCGTCGTGGTGCACGCCCGCAAAATCCTTGCCGTCCACGACGGCGCCCTGGCCGATCTCGGTGCTGCCGAGGAAAAAGTGTTGCTGATCGGTGCTACCGAACACGGTGCGGACGTGATGCTGCCGGGCCTGACCGATGCGTTGGGTCAGCGGTTGGCGGACTGGCGGATCAGATTCCGGCTCGATCGCAACGTCGCGCTGGCCGATGCCATCGAGCACGGTGCCGTCGACGTGGCAGTGATGCTGGACGGTTCAGGCTGGGATCGCACCCACGCATCGGGAATGATTGCACTGAAATGGATTTCGGCCCGCGGCTTGGTTCTTCCGGCGTCCGAACCGTTACCGGTGGTGATCTACTCCGAGCCGTGCACCTTGCGGGAGCCGGCCTTCGCCGCGCTGGACAAGCTCGGCACGGACTATCGGATCGTCGCCGAATGTTCGGATCTGTCGGGCCTGACCTCAGCGGTCCGGTCCGGTCTTGGCGTTGCCCTGCTCCCCATGATCGGCCGGCTACCGGATGGTCTCTGCCTTGCCGACGGCCTGCCCGTAGCCAACCGCGCATCGGTTTTCGTGCGGGGCCGTTCGGGAGTCGACGAACAGGTGCTGGCCACTGTCGATGCGGCGGTGCGTGAGGTGCTCAGTGCCGATACGGCGTCAGAGAAGGTGTCCGCATGAAACAGGAACTGGTCTTCACCGCCCCCAAGCGCGCGCTGCCGCCCCAGCATTTCGCCGACCTCGACGAAGCGGCGCGAGCAGCTGCGGTGACCGGGTTGGGGCTACCCGCGTTCCGTGCCAAACAGCTGGCCAACCAGTACTACGGCCGGCTGATCGCCGATCCGGCACTGATGACCGACCTGCCCGCCGCAGTGCGCGAGCAGGTGGCGACCGCCCTGTTCCCGCCGCTGCTGACGACGGCCCGCGAAATTCAGTGTGATGCGGGGGAGACGCGAAAGACGTTGTGGCGCGCGGTCGACGGCACCACCTTCGAGTCGGTGATGATGCGCTACCCGCAGCGCAACACGGTCTGCATTTCATCGCAGGCGGGCTGCGGGATGGCCTGCCCGTTCTGTGCGACGGGCCAAGGTGGCTTGACCAGAAACCTGTCGACAGGGGAGATCGTCGAACAGGTCCGCAGCACCGCGGCGGCATTGCGCGACGATTTCGACGACCGGTTGTCCAATGTGGTGTTCATGGGAATGGGCGAGCCGCTGGCAAACTACAACCGGGTGCTCTCTGCCGTCCGGCAGATCATCGAGCCGCCGCCACACGGTTTCGGGATCTCGGCACGGTCGGTGACGGTGTCCACGGTGGGGCTGGCCCCGGCGATCCGCAAGCTGGCCGACGAGCGGCTCGGCGTGACATTGGCATTGTCGCTGCACGCTCCCGATGATGAGCTGCGAAACACGTTGGTACCGGTCAACACCCGCTGGGATATCGCCGAGGTCCTTGATGCCGCCCGCTACTACGCCGACACCACCGGACGGCGGGTATCGGTGGAGTACGCCTTGATCCGCGATGTCAACGACCAACCGTGGCGGGCGGACCTATTGGGCAAGAAGCTGCACGGCGCCTTTGGCTCGCTGGTCCACGTCAATCTCATTCCCCTGAACCCGACACCCGGCAGCGAGTGGGACGCCAGTCCCAAACCTGTCGAGCGGGAGTTCGTCCGGCGGGTGAAGGCCAAGGGGGTGTCGTGCACGGTGCGCGATACGCGCGGACGGGAAATAGCCGCCGCGTGTGGACAGTTGGCTGCCGACGAAGGAGGCAGCTGACTGGAGCTCACGCGAATAGGCACAGCGTGTGGACAGTTGGCTGCCGACGAGGGCTAGTGGGCTGAGGGCTAGCCGGCTACTGCCGGATCCAGCCGCGCTTGCGGCCGACCATATCGCGGACCACCACAAACAGCACCAGGATGGCGAAGGCGATCAGGAAGATGTCCTCGACATGCCCGACGTGGTTACCGCGCAGCATGCACAGCAGGAAAATGACGCCGAAGATGCCGACGCCGTGCCAGGTCCGGTAGTTGATCTTGCTCCAGCCCCACTTGGCCGACGGGACTTCGGCGGTGTCGACACCGTCGTCGTAGCGCTCCACCTCGGTGCTGACCACGGCGACTCCTGACGGTAGGGCTGAATGTGTGCGACGCAATTCTGACATACCGGTCTCAGCCGATCTCGCTGTAGCGGCGCAATGCCTCCGCACGCTCGCTGCCGTGGTCCACGATGGGGCCGGGATAATCTTCAGTGCCCAGCTCAGGAACCCAGCGACCGACGTAGGCGCCGGCCGGGTCGAACTTCTTGGCCTGAGTGTCGGGATTGAACACCCGGAAGTACGGGGCCGCGTCGGTGCCGCACCCGGCGGCCCACTGCCAGCCGTGTTGATTGCTGGCCATATCCCCGTCGAGCAGCTGCTCCAGGAACCACCTGGCACCCCATTGCCATGGCAGGTGCAGGTCCTTGACCAGGAAGGACGCCGTGATCATCCGGACCCGGTTGTGCATGAAACCGGTTTCGCGAAGCTGGCGCATGCCCGCGTCGACGATCGGAAAACCAGTTCTGCCGTCCTTCCATGCGGTGAACAGCCGCTCGGCGTCGGCCCCCTCATCGACCCGGATACCGTCAAAGCTGCTGTTCCAGTTCCACCACGCGCTGCGTGGCCACTCGGCGAGTACGGACGCATAGAAATCCCGAAACGCCAGCTCGCGCAGGTACGCCTGGGGGCCGGTGCCGCTCCCGAGATCGGCAGCCATCGTCCGTGGGTGGATATTGCCGAAATGTAGGTACGGCGACATCCGGCTGGTGCTGTCGAGGTCCGGCCGGTTGCGGTCCTCGGCGTATCCGGCGACGCCGCTGTCGAGGAAATCCGACCAGCGTTGCCGCGCTGCCGTCTCACCCGCCGCAATGCTGAGCTCGGTGCCTGGTGGTGGGATATCGAGGGTGGGTCCGGCGCCTGCGGCGGCGGCGTCAGCGGGGTTGATCCAGCGCGCCGATCCGGCGTCGGATTTCGCCGGCGAACGCCAACCGTGCTCTTGCCAGCGTCGGAAGTAGGGGGTGAACACCTTGTACGGGGTGCCGTCGTCCTTGGTGACCCGCCCGGGTGACACCAGATACGCCGAGCCCGTCGCCACCAACTCGATGTCGTTGTGCTCGGCCAGGGCCGCACGCACCACGTCGTCGCGGCGGCGTCCGAAGGGGGAGAAGTCGGCAGAGATGTGCACCGCTGTCGCATCGACGGCGTTGGCCAGGGCGGGAATGCGTTCCTCTGGCCTGCCCTCGGTCACGAACAGTCTGCCGTCGAGGGCGTCGTGCAATTCGCGCAGGGAGTCGTAGAGAAACTGCAGTCGCCGCGGCCCCGAGGATGCCCTCAGGCGGGGATCGAGCACATAACAGGCGAGCACCTCGCCGTCATCGGCTGCGGCGTCGATCAGGGCGGGCAGATCTGCGGTGCGCAGATCGCGGCGAAACCACAGCACCGTACTCATGACTGTCATGCTGCCCTGTTTCCTTTCGGCTGAAACAATGCAGCCATGATGCTCGGCCACTGCACAGGCGACTACCCGCGGGACATGATCGGGTACGGGCCGAATCCGCCGCAACCGAACTGGCCGGGAAACGCCAATATCGCCGTGCAGTTCGTCCTCAATTACGAAGAGGGCGGGGAAAACAGTGTTTTGCACGGCGATCCGACATCAGAGACGTTCCTGTCGGAAATAGTTGGTGCGCAGCCATTTCCGAATCGCCACCTCAGCATGGAATCGCTCTACGAGTACGGCTCCCGGGCTGGTCTGTGGCGGGTGCTACGCGTATTCGAGCGTCGAAACCTGCCGCTGACCATCTTCGCCGTCGCGTTGGCGCTGGCCCGCAATCCCGAGGCCGTTGCCGCCTTCCGTGAGCGTGGCGATGAGATCGCCTGCCACGGTTTGCGCTGGTTGAGCTACCAGCTCGTCGACCCCGAGGTCGAGCGGGAGCATATGGCCGAGGCGGTGGCGATGCTCACCGAATTGACCGGAGCCGCCCCGCTGGGCTGGTACACCGGTCGGGATTCGCCGCAGACGCGGCGTCTGGTCGTCGAGCATGGCGGCTTCCTCTACGACTCGGATTCCTATGCCGACGATCTGCCGTACTGGACGAAGGTTGAGGGCAACAACCACCTGGTGGTGCCTTACACCCTGGACACCAATGATATGAAGTTCGTCTCGACTAGCGGATTTCCCAGTGGTGCAGAGTTTTTCACTTATCTACGCGATGCCTTTGACGTGCTCTATGCCGAAGGCGCGGCGGGGTCGCCGAAGATGTTGTCCGTCGGTCTGCATTGCCGGCTCGTCGGGCGCCCGGCGCGGACCGCCGCGCTGGAACGCTTCCTCGACCATGTGCAGTCGCACGACTTGGTGTGGATCACCCGGCGGGTCGATATCGCCAGGCACTGGGTGGAGCATTTCCCGCCGGGCTGACGGGCAGGCAAAAGCAGCGCCGCGCTCAACTCCCCTTCTGGCTGGCACGTCCGGCTTGACCTTCCCCTGACGGGAGACCCCAGACTGGGACCATGAACCCACGACGCGACCAAACGCTGTCGATCGGCGATTTCTCGCGAATGACCCAACTCACCGTGAAGACGCTGCGGCACTACCACGAGGTCGGGTTGGTGATACCCGCGCGTATCGATGCGTCCAGCGGCTACCGGTACTACTCGCCCGCACAGGTGCCCACCGCGCAGGTGGTGCGCAGACTGCGGGAGTTGGATATGCCCGTCGCCGATGTCCGTGCCGTGCTGGCGGCGGCGCCGGGCGATCGGAATGCGCTGATCGGTAGTCACCTGGCCGCATTGGAAGCTGAACTCGCCGCGACCCGCAAGGCGGTGGAGTCGCTGCGCGCCATCCTCGATCAACCGACGGATACGGCGATCGGATTCCGCAGCGTGCCGGCTACACCCGCGATCGCCAAACACGCCGTCGTCGATCGCGAGGATGTAATCGAATTCTGGCAAGAAGCTGTGGGGGACCTGCGCGCTACGGTGACCGCGGAGCGCTTAACACCGACCGGTGCGCTGGGTGCTCTCTACGGGTTCGACATATTCGACGCGGACCGCGGTGAGGTGATGGTGTTCCTCCCCGTCGAGCAGGGCCCGGTTCTGCTCCCGGCCGCCGAACTCGCCGTCATCCGGCACCGCGGACCGCACGATGATGTCGATCTTGCCTACAGTGCGCTCGGTTCGTACGCCACCAGTCGTGAGATCAGTGTCGACGGCCCATTGCGCGAGTACTACCAACGCTTTTCGTGGGACACCGACGACGCCGCCGAGTGGGTGACCGACCTGTGCTGGCCAATCTTTCGCGCCGACACCACCGACGGCAGGGAGCAGGTATGACCGTCGATCTACGCGGTAAAAAAGCAGTGGTCACCGGCGGCATCGACCGGACGGCCGCGCTGGATGCCGTGATGGCTTCCCTGGGCGGCATTCCACTCGGTGGCCCGCCCAGCTCAACGAAATCGCCACTGTGGTCGCATTTTTTGGTATAGGACGCGGCCGCATCGGTGGTCGGGATCGACCTGGTGGTAGACGGCGGGACGGTCCCCACCCTGTAGGGACCGCCCCGTCTACGATCTACTGCGTCTACTTACATACCGGCCGGCGGCATCAGGACGGTGTCGATCATGTACACCGTTGCGTTGGCGGTCTTGACGCCGCCGCACACTACGGATGAGTCGTCAACCTTGAGTTCATTGGCCATCCCGGTGACGGTGACGTCCTGGCCTTCGACGGTCTTGTGGGTGCCGACGACCTGCGACGGGCTCAGCTGGCCGGGGACCACGTGATAGGTCAGGATGCTGGTCAGCAGCGGCGCATCGGTTTTGAGCTTGTCGATGGTGGCCGGATCCAGCTTGGCGAAAGCGGCATCGGTCGGGGCGAACACCGTGAAGTCACCGCCGTTGAGGGTGTCGACGAGGTTGACGTCCGGATTGAGCTGGCCGGATACCGCTGAGGTCAGGGTGGTCAGCATCGGATTGTTCGATGCGGCAACCGCAACCGGATCCATGGCCATGCCCTCGACCGAACCGGGACCGGTCGGTACCTGCTCTGCGTAGGTGGCGCATGCTGGTCCGACAAGGCTTTCCGGCGCCATCGGAGCGGCGTTGGCGACGCTGATCGAACCCGCCAGCATTGCGCCCGCCGCCAACCCGGTCAGGCTGGTCAGGGTGAAGGTCTTGGAAAGTGCTTTCATGGTCAGTCTCAATTCTGTCGGATGAAGCGGGACGCGGTGGTCGTCTCGCTCGTTCGGTAACTATTCGGATCTGTTCGCGTCACGGATGGGTATCCATTTCGAAGAAGTGGAAACAACCATCAGCCGTAAGTAAATGAAAACGCTTGCAGTCCTTGGCTCAACTGCAGCTCAACGTGTCCGCGAGCGATATTGTCGGTTGCGACAATCTGTCGCAATGTCGGCGGACCACTGACCGGTATGAGGGTGGTCCTGCCGTCGCGGTGCACTGTGACTGTTCCGGTGCCACCGACTACCAGGTAAACACTCTTGGCGCGATAGTTCAACTCGATATGGGAATCATCGGAGTCTGCAGTGGCACCTTGATAGTCCAGTTTCCAGGGGCCGCGCAGCGCAAAGGTGTCATCGGAAAGTGTTGGTGGATAAGAGAATATTGCCTGACCCTGATCGTAGACATCCGGTCCGCCATAGTTGACCATTTTTCCGACTCCGAAATAGCTTTCTGGTGTCAGCCCGGATTCCGGAGTGGTATCGGCGTTTTCGCTGGCGGGAGGCAGGATCACACCGGGCCTGGCGGCGGTGAGCAGCTGCCTGATCAGGCTTTCGGTGACCTGATAATCACCTTCGCCGAATTTGATGTGTCGGATGGTGCCGGTGTTGTCGATGAGATATTCCGCGGGCCAGTACCGATTTCGGTAGTTGGTCCACGTCGACAGGTTGTTATCCAGGGCGACCGGGTAGGTGATTCCCAGAGCGGCAGCTCCGCTGATGACGTTGTCGCGATCCTTTTCGAACGCGTATTCCGGGCTGTGCACCCCGATGACCTCAAGGCCGGAATCCCGATATTTCGAATACCAATCGGTGACGTGCGGAATGGCCCGTTGGCAGTTGATACACGAGTACGCCCAGAAGTCGACGAGCACAACTTTGCCGCGCAACGACTTCAGGTCAACTGCCGAATTGGCCGGCGTGTTGAACCAGCCGGTGATGCCCTTGATATCGGGCGCGGTTCCGCAGCTCTCCAAGGTGGCCGCTCCGTTGGAGCAGTTGGACAATTCGCGGTTTTGGTCATTGATCAACCCGCCGAGGTTCAGTTTCTCCGCGAGGTCCTGCGAGCCACCGACCTTGTCCTGCAACGGGCTGGTGTAGTCGGGAATGACTCGCTGCAGTGTTGCCGGCAGATTCAGGGTGATCGCTACCGCGAAGGCGAGCATCACGACACCGCCGGCGACGCGGATCTGCCGCTGGCGGCGCCGGAAGGCGCCGACCCGTTCGGTGACCCGCTGTCCGGCCATGGCGAAGATGAACAGGGGGATCGCGGTGCCGAGGGCGAAAGCTATTGTCAAAACTAGTGTTTCGGGGCCAATGGAACCGGTGGCGCCGGCCAGCACGATCGCCGCCAGCACCGGTCCCGCACATGGGACGAACAACACGCCGAGTGCCAGGCCGAGGCCGAACCCGCTACGCCCTTCGCTGGCGTTGAACGCAGGAATCCGGCTGAACGGCTTCTCCAGCAGCTGTTCGAACCGTGGGACGATCAGGCCGAGGCCGATCAGCGTCAGGGCGATGATGCCGGCCCATCGCAGGGCGTCCTGGGGCAGGTGCAGCAGGGACAGCAGCGCCGATCCGGCCAGTGTGACCACGCTGAAACTCAGGACCAGCCCGGCGATTACTGCATACGGCCGGTTCTGCGCGCCGGAAAAAAAGATCACCGGCAGCACCGGCAAGATGCACGGTGAGATGCCGGTGATCAGTCCGCCCAGAAAGCCGATCAGGGCCAACGTTGTCATGACTGTTATTCGTAGCCGCGGCGGACTCGGATGGGTTGTGCTGCAACGCTATTGACGACAAAAAAAGACAGGGCAGCCCAGGTCGGGGGTTTCTGGGCTGCCCTGTCGGTCCTAGCGCGGCGGATTAGGCTGCGGGTGGCATCAATACCGTGTCGATCATGTAGACGGTTGCGTTGGCGGTCTTGACGCCACCGCAGACCAGCCCGGCGTCGTTGACCTTGAGGTCGTTACCGGCTCCGGTCACCGTAACCGTGCCACCTTCGACGGTCTTGTGGTCGCCGGCCACCTGCGCGGGACTGGCCTGGTTCGGCACGACGTGATACGTCAGGATGCTCTTGAGCAGCGGCGCATCGGTTTTCAGCTTCTCGATGGTCGCCGGGTCGAGCTTGGCGAAGGCGTCATCGGTGGGCGCGAAAACGGTGAACTGTCCGCCGTTGAGCGTGTCCACCAGGTTGACCTCCGGGTTCAACTGGCCGGACAGTGCCTGGGTCAGCGTCTTGAGCATCGGGTTGTTAGACGCTGCAACGGTGACTGGATCCTGCGCCATTCCGGCGACCGACCCCGGCCCGGACGGTACCTGCTCGGCATATGCCGCACACCCGGTGCCGATGAGATCTGCAGCCGGTGCCGCGGCGGGAGTGGTGGTCGTCGCGGTGGCGCTCTCGACTGCGGAGGAGACCGCTGAGGTGGCAGAGGACGCTGTCGAGGCGGCTTCCTCTTTCGAACAGGCCGCCATTCCTAGGACGGCCACGGCGGCGAAGCTGGCCGTGACGACTCTGGTGTGGAGAGGCTTCATGATGAGGTGACTCCTTTGTCTTCCGGTCATTGCGTTAGACATTCGGGTCGGTATCCGTCCCGGACTGGCCCCGGACGTCCCACGTCACATTTGCGTCATTTTTGGCTCCGAGTTGCGGTAGCTGGCATTGCCGGCACTGCGGGCGCGGCACAATGGACAAGTGGCAGTTCCGCGCACCGAGAAGCGCTTGAAGGTTCTGATCCTGGGCAGTACCGGATCGATCGGCACTCAGGCGCTCGAGGTGATCGCTGCCAACCCCGACCGGTTCGAGGTGGTCGGCCTGGCCGCCGGGGGCGGCAACCCCGAGCTACTGGCACGGCAGCAGGCCGAAACCGGTGTCACCAACGTCGCCGTCGCCAACCCGAATGCGACCGAGGCCCGCTACCGCGGGCCAGAGGCCGCCACCCGGATCGTCGAGGACACCGAGGCCGACGTCGTCCTCAATGCGCTGGTAGGGGCCCTTGGGCTGAAGCCGACGCTGGCGGCCCTGGCTTCTGGCGCGCGCCTGGCATTGGCCAACAAGGAATCGTTGATCGCCGGCGGGCCGCTGGTTCTCAAGGCCGCGGCGCCAGGTCAGATCGTGCCCGTCGACTCCGAGCACTCCGCGCTGGCGCAGTGCCTACGCAGCGGGACCGCCGACGAGGTCGCCAGACTTGTCCTGACCGCGTCGGGCGGACCGTTCCGCGGGTGGAATGCCGACGCGCTGGAGACCGTCACTCCCGAGCAGGCAGGCGCCCATCCCACGTGGTCGATGGGGCCGATGAACACGCTGAATTCGGCGTCGATGGTCAACAAGGGCCTTGAACTCATCGAGACCCATCTCCTGTTCGGCATCCCGTATGACCGGATCGACGTGGTGGTGCACCCGCAGTCCATTGTTCATTCGATGGTCACCTTCGTCGACGGCTCGACGATTGCCCAGGCCAGCCCACCCGATATGAAATTGCCGATCGCGCTGGCTCTCGGCTGGCCGGCCCGGGTACCGGCTGCGGCCAGCGCATGCGATTTCAGCACCGCCTCGACCTGGGAATTCGAGCCGCTGGACAACACGGTCTTCCCAGCGGTGGACCTGGCCAGGCAGGCCGGTTCGACCGGTGGCTGTATGACCGCGGTGTACAACGCGGCCAACGAAGAAGCGGCAGCTGCATTTCTCGACGGGCGCATCTCATTCCCCGCGATCGTGCGCACCGTAGCCGAGGTGCTGCACGGTGGCGACCAATGGGCCGCGCAACCGGCTACCGTGGACGACGTACTTGACGCGCAGCGGTGGGCCCGCGAGACGGCCCTAAGATCGATAGAGCGCCGGAGCAAGGAGCACGCCGCACAGGAGGTTCAGCCAGCCCGATGATGTTCGTAGTGGGTATTGCGCTGTTCGCGCTGGCCATTCTGGTTTCGGTGGCGCTGCACGAATGCGGTCACATGTGGGTGGCCCGCGCGACCGGAATGAAGGTGCGGCGGTATTTCGTCGGGTTCGGTCCGACCGTCTGGTCGACGCGACGTCCCAATCGGCTCGGCACCACCGAGTACGGAGTGAAAGCGATCCCGCTCGGCGGGTTCTGCGATATCGCCGGGATGACGTCGGTCGACGAGATCGCGCCAGAAGACCGCCCCTATGCGATGTACCGGCAGAAGGTCTGGAAGCGGGTCGCGGTGCTCTTCGCCGGGCCGGGAATGAACTTCATCATCGGCCTGGTGCTGATCTACGGGATCGCCGTGATCTGGGGTCTGCCCAACCTGAACCAGCCCACGAATGCGATGGTCGGCGAAACCAGTTGTGTCCAAGCACAAATCGCCAAGGACAAGCTGGGCCCCGACTGCACCGGACCTGGTCCGGCCGCGTTGGCCGGTCTCAAATCCGGTGACGTGGTCACCAAGGTCGGCGATACGTCGGTGTCGAACTTCGAGCAGATGGTCGCCGCCGTGCGCAAGGCGTCGGGTCCCACCCAGTTCGTCGTGGAGCGCACCGAGGACGGTAAGGCCACCACGTTCGCCACCGTCGTCGACGTCACCCAAACGCAGCGTTTTACCGGCAAGGACGCCGCTGAGCCCAGCACTGTCGGCGCCATCGGCGTCGCTGCCGCCTACTTCGGCCCCACGGAGTACAACCCGCTGTCCGCGGTGCCAGCGACCTTCGCCTTCACCGGTGATCTGGCTGTCCAGCTCGGAAAGTCACTCGCCACGATCCCCACCAAGATCCCCGCGCTGCTGCACTCGATCGGTGGCGGCGAACGCGATCCGAACACCCCGATCAGCGTGGTCGGCGCGAGCATCATCGGTGGAGATACCGTCGATCACGGTCTATGGGTGGCGTTCTGGTTCTTCCTGGCGCAACTGAATTTCGTGCTGGGGGCGATCAACCTGGTGCCGCTGCTGCCCTTCGATGGTGGCCATATCGCGATCGCGATATTCGAGAAGATCCGCAATATGTTCCGGGCGGCGCGCGGCAAGGTCGCCGCAGCACCCGTCAACTACCTGAAACTGATGCCCGCCACGTACGTGATCCTGATCGTCGTGGGCGGATACATGTTGTTGACGGTGACTGCCGACCTGGTCAACCCGATCCGACTTTTCCAGTAGGAGATCCCATGACGACAGCCATCGGGCTGGGCATGCCGGCACCGCCGCCGCCCACCCTCGCACCGCGGCGAAAAACGCGTCAGCTCAAAGTGGGCGGCGTGGGGGTCGGCAGTGAGTCGCCGATCTCGGTGCAGTCGATGTGCACCACCAAGACCCACGACATCAATGCGACGCTGCAACAGATCGCGGAGTTGACGGCCTCGGGCTGCGACATCGTGCGCGTGGCCTGCCCCCGGCAAGAGGATGCCGACGCACTGCCGATCATCGCCAAGAAAGCGAATATCCCGGTCATCGCCGATATCCACTTTCAGCCGAAGTACATCTTTGCGGCCATTGACGCCGGCTGCGCCGCGGTGCGGGTAAACCCCGGCAACATCAAGGAATTCGACGGCCGGGTCAAAGAAGTCGCCAAGGCCGCCGGCGCTGCCGGCATTCCCATCCGCATCGGTGTCAACGCGGGCTCGCTCGACGCCCGGATGCTGAAGAAGTACGGCAAGGCCACCCCGGAGGCGCTTGTCGAATCGGCGCTGTGGGAGGCCTCGCTGTTCGAGGAGCACGGGTTCGGCGATATCAAGATCAGCGTCAAGCACAACGATCCTGTCGTGATGGTCGAAGCCTACGAACAGTTGGCCGCCCAGTGCGATTACCCGCTGCATCTCGGCGTGACGGAGGCGGGCCCGGCGTTTCAGGGCACCATCAAATCCGCGGTGGCCTTCGGCGCGCTGCTGTCTCGGGGGATCGGCGACACCATCCGGGTATCGCTGTCTGCCCCGCCCGCCGAGGAGATCAAGGTCGGCAACCAGATTCTGGAGTCCCTCAACCTGCGCCCGCGCGGCCTGGAGATCGTGTCGTGCCCGTCCTGTGGACGGGCTCAGGTCGACGTCTACACGTTGGCCAACGCCGTCAGCGCCGGCCTGGACGGGCTGGATTTCCCGCTGCGGGTCGCCGTCATGGGTTGTGTGGTCAACGGCCCGGGTGAGGCTCGTGAGGCAGATCTCGGGGTGGCCTCGGGCAACGGCAAGGGCCAGATCTTCGTCAAGGGCGAGGTCATCAAGACCGTGCCGGAGGCGATGATCGTCGAGACACTGATCGAAGAGGCAATGAAAATCGCCGCCGAGCAAGGCATCGATGACGGGTCGGGATTATCTGCAAGCGGTTCGCCCATCGTGACCGTAAGCTGATATGCGGTAACACCGGCTTCCGCCGTTAGAAAGTATGCCCATGTCGGCTCCACCCCTTTTTCGTCTTGTCGACGAGCGGCGGATATCTGTGGTGCGCGACGGCGCTGCGGTCAGCCGGGTTTTGGATGCCGACCCGGTGGGATCCTGCATGGTGGCCGCTCGAGTCGCCGACCATGGAATCGATCCGAACGCCATCGGCGGTGAGCTCTGGACGCGGCGGCACGCCGAGGAGTCGCTGTGCTACGCCGGCGCAAATCTGATCCCGTTACGCGGCACCACCTCCGATCTTCATGCCTTCGCCGATAAGGCGATGAGCACGGCCCGTCGCTGTTCATCGCTGGTCGGTCGGGCTGATCTGGTGCTCCCGTTGTGGCAGCGACTCGAAACCGGTTGGGGCCCTGCGCGCGACGTGCGGGACGACCAGCCGCTGCTGGCCCTCAGTGGCCCTCCGCTCTGTCCGGTCGACCCCACTGTTCGACGGGTCCGGGCCGATGAACTGGATGCCTACCTGGTCGCCGCGATCGATATGTTTATCGGCGAAGTCGGTATCGACCCCAGGATGGGCGATGGTGGCCGCGGCTATCGGCGCCGGGTGGCCGGTCTGATCGCCGCCGGCCGGGCCTGGGCCCGCTTCGAGCACGGCGAAGTGGTGTTCAAAGCGGAGGTCGGTTCGCAATCACCGTCGGTGGGCCAGATTCAGGGTGTCTGGGTGCATCCCGAACGACGTGGCCAGGGCCTGGGCGAGGCGGGCACCGCGACGCTGTCGGCAGCGGTGGTCGCCAGTGGCCGGATCGCCAGCCTGTACGTCAATAATTTCAACACCGTTGCCCGGGCGGCCTACGCGGCTGTCGGGTTCACGCAGGTCGGGACGTTCGCCACCGTTTTGCTTGATTGAGCGCGCCGAACGCGCGGTGTGTCTCAACCGTTATCAACTGCCGCGGTTCTAACATCAGCCCCAATGGTCACAAAAGCATCACTAGTCACACGGGCCACAGTTGCCCGACTCAGGGCCACCCGGCTCACCGCGTTCTTCGCCGTTACCGGCCTCGTCGTCGCAGGCCTCTCGGCGTGCACCCCCCGCCCCGACGGGCCCGGTCCCGCGGCGGAGAAGTTCTTCGCCGCACTCACGGTCGGTGACACCTCGTCGGCGTCGTTGCTGACCGACCGTCCTGAGGACGCCCGCAACGCGCTCAACGCCTCCTGGGCCGGGCTACAGGCCACCCATTTGGACGCGGCGATTCTCTCCTCGCGCTACGCCGAGGACACCGGCACAATCGCCTACCGCTACACCTGGCACCTGCCCAAGAACCGGACCTGGACCTACGACGGTCAGCTGAACATGATCCGCGAGGAAGGGCACTGGGAAGTCCGTTGGGCCGCAACAGGTTTGCATCCGCGGCTGGGCGAACATCAGACCTTGGAGTTGCGGGCCGACCCGCCGCGGCGCGCCTCGGTGAACGAACTGGGCGGCAGTGACGTGTTGGTGCCGGGCAACCTGTATCAGTACGAGCTCGACGCGGCCAGGGCCGGTCAGAACCTGATGCCGACCGCGCGGGCCGTGGTCGACGCACTTCGGCCCTTCGATGACACGCTCGACCCGCAGCGCCTGGCCGAGGAAGCCAGTTCGGCGAACGGGCCACTGAACCTGATCACGCTGCGCAAGGACGATAACGATCGCGTCGAGCCCGCCATCGGCCAATTGCCCGGCGTCGTGATCAGCCCGCAAGCTGATCTGCTGCCTACCGACGACAATTTCGCCCCGGCCATCATCAGTGAAGTCAAGAAGGCGGTCATCAACGACCTCGACGGCGAGGCCGGCTGGCGCGTACTCAGCGTCAACCAAAACGGCGCCGAGGCCGACATTCTCAACGAGGTCGCGCCGGCAGCGGCGCCGTCGGTCTCCATCACGCTGGACCGCACGGTCCAGAACGCCGCCCAGATGGCCGTCAACGGTCAGGGTCGTAAGGCGATGCTGGTGGTGATCAGGCCCTCTTCCGGCGAGATCCTGGCCGTCGCACAGAATGCGGCCGCCGATGCGGACGGCCTGGTAGCCACCAACGGCCTGTACCCGCCAGGGTCGACGTTCAAGATCATTACCGCGGGCGCAGCGATCGATCGCGCCATGGCCTCGCCCAACACCCTGCTCGGCTGCCCCGGCACCATCGATATCGGTCAGCGGACCATCCCGAACTACGACAACTTCGACCTCGGCACCGTCCCGATGTCCAAGGCGTTCGCCAACTCGTGCAACACCACGTTCGCCGAGTTGGCCAGCCGGATGCCACCGACTGCGCTGACGGTCGCGGCCTCCCAGTACGGCATCGGGCCCGACTACCAGATCGACGGGATCTCGACGATCTCCGGTTCGGTGCCTCCGACGGTGAATCTCGCCGAGCGCACTGAGGACGGTTTCGGTCAGGGCAAGGTGCTGGTCAGCCCGTTCGGGATGGCACTGGCTGCGGCGACGGTGGCGGCCGGGAAGACCCCGACGCCTGAGCTCATCATCGGCAAGCCGACCGGGGTCACCGGCGACCGCCCGCAGATCAGCCCAGAGATGCTCGACGGCCTGCGGTCGATGATGCGCCTGGTGGTCACCAACGGCACGGCAAAGGACATCGCGGACGAGGGCGACGTCCATGGAAAAACCGGGGAGGCGGAGTTCGAGGGTGGATCGCATGCCTGGTTCGCCGGCTACCGCGGTGACATGGCGTTCGCCGCGCTGATCGTCGGCGGCGGCAGCTCTGAGTATGCGGTCCGGATGACCAAGCAGATGATGGACAGCATGCCCAACGACTACCTCGCCTGACGGCGGTAAATACCTCGCGCCTGGCGGTAAATTGGTAACCGCCATGACCGGAATCGATGAACAGCCAGCCGCGATGCGGGTCTCGGACGCCGACCGCAACGGAACGCTGCGACGGCTGCACAACGCCGTCGCGCTCGGACTGATCGATATCGACGAATTCGAGGAGCGCTCGACGCAGGTGTCGGTGGCCCGGTTGCGTCCCGATTTGGATGTGCTCGTCGGCGACCTGCCCGGGCCGGGGGCCATCGTCACCTCGGCGACCGACCGCGTCGAGCTTCGCGGCGTGCTCGGTTCGCTCAAACGCCATGGTGAGTGGATCGTGCCGACCCGGCTGGCGCTGGTGCGCCGGATGGGATCGGTCGAGCTGGACCTCACCCGCGCACGGTTCGCCGGATCGATCGTCGTCATCGAACTCGATATGAGGCTGGGTTCGGTGGAACTGCGGCTGCCCGAAGGGGCCAGCGCGTCCATCGACGATGTCGAGGTCGTCGTCGGCAGCGCCCATGACCACCGCAAGGATGCGCCCGCCGAAGGCACTCCGCACGTCATTCTGACCGGCCGGGTGGTGGGCGGTTCGGTGCATATCCGCGGGCAGCGAAAGTCCTGGCTCAGGCGGGGTTAGCAGGCTTTTTATTTCAGTTTTTCCGAAGGCACTCCGTAGCGTTCTTGGTAGGCACTGACCTCGTCGCGGACGGCTGCCGCATCGAGTCCGGTATCGGCCCAGGTGTAGCGCCCTCCGCCGCCGTCGCCCGGATGGGCGGCCAAGTGGTCGCGCATCCGGGCCTCGGCGATGGGGGACAGTTCCCGGCCCAGCCGGGTGTAGAGAGCCCTGATGGTGGCAAACGGGTCGCGGATGAAATCGGCGAACTGGACATCGACGATCTGACCGGCCGGCACCGCCCCGGAGTCGCGTAGTTTCATCCCGCGCTCCAACCCGACGACGATCTCTTCGTGGGACTGCACCGCACAGTCGGCGATGCTGGTCTCGTCCGACGCCATGCGGCGCAGGTGGCTGGTGAGCGCACTCACCGACGAGATGACGTTCAGCGGGTCGCGGTGGGTCTGCACGATCAGCGCATCGGGATACTCGGCCAGTAGCGTGTCGAGCTGCCACAGGTGGGCCGGTGATTTCAGTAACCAGTTGCAGGAACCACGCCCGGGGACGCCGGACTGTAGGTGCTGCAAGTACTTTCGGTGGTAGCGGTAGGCCGGTCGATGATCTGCCGCATACAGCAGCCAGGTGTAGTAGCTGGGCAACCGGTACTGCACCGAAAAGATCATGCTGGTGAATTCGCCGGAGAAGATCCGGACGCATTCCTGCCCGACCCGCGCACCCATCGGATGAAAGGCCATCAGGCCGGGCACGATCAGCTCGGACATCTCCAGGGTGGCCTGCGTCTCGGCAATGCGCGGATCCGTGTCGTAGGTTTCCGGCGCAGGCAGGGGGAGTGGGGAATCCACCTCCCAGGTCAGCGGGGGACGGAGATCCGGATCCTGGGCCAACAGGTCGAACAGGATGGTGGTGCCGGTCCGTGGTTGACCGACGATGATGATGGGCTGCTCGATCCGCTGGGTGGCCACGGCCGGGTGGGATGTGCGCCAGGCCGTGATCGCCAGCCGGTTCGTCATGGCCCGCAACACATCCTGCGCGGCGATCTCGACACCGAGGTCGTTTAGCCTGGCTTCTCGCACGAGCCCGTCGAGCAGGCGGTCCAGGCCGTCGCGCCAGGTCTGCTCTCCGCCAAAATCGTCGGAGCCGGCCTGGTCGCAGGCCTGGGCGATCAGCAGGTCGGCGTCGAACCTGTCCGCGCTCATCGGACGTCCGCTCCGGAACGCACCGTCGTCTGTACGGCCGGGGCATCGGGGTTGTCCAGCCAACGCAGCACGATGAAACCGCGGTGCCGACCGCCGGTGTCGAGCCAGTGTCCGTGGCCGAAGTCCTTGGCGCCGATCGCAATTCGGACCTTGCCATCGCCGTCCGGCGTGACTCCCTTGTTGGTGACCGAGCTGTGGCGGCGACGAGGTTCCAAACATTCA
Source organism: Mycobacterium sp. (assembly GCF_965229105.1). Lineage (GTDB taxonomy): Bacteria > Actinomycetota > Actinomycetes > Mycobacteriales > Mycobacteriaceae > Mycobacterium. The sequence continues at coordinate 4,857,662 of NZ_OZ245858.1, read as the reverse complement.
TGCCAGATGCTCTCCAGCGTGATGTTCCAGTACCTGGTGTCGGGCGGGTCGATCTCCAGCAGCAGCGTTTGATCGGGTTCGAGCGCGAAGGTTCCCATCATGTACAGGTTGTCGGGGGTGGTGTCGGCAGCGCCGAGATCCGCGGCCTGTGCGGTCAGCAGCGTGTTGGGTGTCGTCAACAGCTCGGGCTTGATGGTGCGGTGCAGCGTGGTGAGTTTCATGATGGTCCACGCCATCGCGGTGAACTGGTCGGCCAGTTCGCTATCGGTGAGTGCGGTGGGCTCGACCGTGCCGATCGGTGCGATCGCCAGCGTTGCGAGCACTTCGGTGCTCGGGTCGGCAATGTACTCGCGGACCACGATCGACACCGCGTCCGACGGTATCTGAACCCATTGTGCCCCAGCCAGATCCGCCTCTGAGGGCTCGTCGGCGGCAAAGACCAATGCGAACGTGCCGGAGTCCAGGGTGAGGTCGGTATCGCTGACGTAGGCGGCCATCCGGCGCGGGGTCATTCCCGTGCCCGCCAGGACCTGGAAACCCAGATAGGCCGAGGTACCGCGGGTGCCGGTGACGCGGTAACCGCGGTCGCCCCGGATCATCGCCAGGTAGTAGCCCCCGTCGGGGTTGGGACCACCGACCAGGCGGGTGGGGCTGCACATATTGAAGAACCAGGGCAGGTCGGGATCGGCCTCTACTGAGATTTCCGAACACAGGGCGGTGACCCGGCTGAGGACGCGCAGCCCTTCGGCCATCTCGCGTTCGTTCTCGGCATCGTCGATGACGATCTGGGTGATGTCGGCGATCATCTCCTGGACGAACTGCCAGGCTTCGGTGGCTGCACTTGTTCCCATGGTGATCCGCTTTCTCTTCAGTAATGAGACATAGTCTCACTTTCTCGATCGGTGCACGGCGGTTTCGACTTATAGTGGGGGCGTGCCCGAGCCGATCCCGTTGAGCGTGCGCAAGCGCACCGCCACCCGGGATCGCATCGCCGCTGCCGCCGCCGAGCTGGTCGCCGCTAACGGTCTTGCGGCGACCACGGTCGAGCGGATCGCCGAGCGCGCCGATATCGGCCGGGCGACCTTCTTTCGGTACTTCAGCTCCAAGGAAGACGCTGTCGCCGACGGGATCTCCACGAAATGGCTGAGCCATATCACCGCGGCGCTGGCCCGACAAGATCCCGCGCTGCCCGCACACCAGGCCGTCGTCGCCGCGTTCGCCGAGCTCGGTGACGGGTTCGGCCGGATCAGCGATCAGGTTCGCGAACTGGCGATCCTGACCAGATCGTCGCCCGCACTCAGTGCCTGGACGCTGCAGATCTACCTGGGTTACGAAACCGCAGTCGCCGAACTCGTCGCACCTCGGTTGGACAACGGCGCCATCCCCGGTGACCCCCGACCGCGACTGATCGGCGCACTGGCGATGGCGTCGTTGCGGATCGCCCTCGACGACTGGTTGGAGCACGGCGGATCGCTACCTGATCGAGTGCAGTCCGCGCTGACGTCGATAGCGGTGCAGTAACAGTTACGCTGGTCGCATGTCTGTTCGCACCGCCCTGCGCGCCGGTGAGCTGTCTGCGACGCTGCCGGTTCCCAAGTCCATTCCCCGCCCGGAGTACGCGTGGAAGCCGACAGTCGCCGAAGGCAGCGAGCCATGGGTGCAGACCGCCGAGGTGATCGAGAAAATGCGCGTTGCCGGGCGGATCGCCGCGGGCGCTCTGGCCGAGGCGGGTAAGGCCGTCGCACCCGGGGTGAGCACCGATCACCTGGACCGTGTCGCCCACGACTACATGGTCGATCACGGGGCCTACCCGTCGACATTGGGCTACAAGGGCTTCCCGAAGTCCTGCTGCACGTCGTTGAACGAGATCATCTGCCACGGCATCCCTGACTCCACCGTGATCCAGGACGGTGACATCGTCAACATCGACGTGACGGCCTATATCGACGGTGTGCACGGCGATACCAACGCGACCTTCCTGGCCGGCGATGTCTCAGAGGAGCACCGCCTACTGGTCGAACGCACCCATGAGGCGACGATGCGGGCGATCAAGGCGGTCAAACCCGGGCGGGCGCTGTCCGTCGTCGGCCGTGTCATCGAGGCATACGCAAACCGGTTCGGCTACAACGTGGTTCGCGATTTCACCGGACACGGCATCGGTACCACATTTCACAACGGGCTGGTGGTGCTGCACTACGACCAGCCGTCCGTCGAGACCATCATCGAGCCCGGTATGACCTTCACCATCGAACCGATGATCAACCTGGGGTCGCTGGACTACGAAATCTGGGACGACGGCTGGACCGTGGCCACCGGGGACCGAAAATGGACCGCCCAGTTCGAGCACACCCTGGTGGTGACCGACAGCGGCGCGGAAATTCTGACGCTGGCGTGAGCGGCGGAGCGCTGTTGGTCGCGGGGACCACCTCCGACGCAGGCAAGTCGATGATGGTCGCCGGATTGTGTCGCCTGTTGGCGCGCAAGGGAATCCGGGTGGCTCCGTTCAAGGCGCAGAACATGTCGAACAATTCGATGGTGACGGCTGACGGTGGTGAAATCGGGCGGGCCCAGGCGATGCAGGCCCGCGCCGCCGGTCTGGCGCCCAGCGTCCGGTTCAATCCGATCCTGCTCAAACCGGGCAGTGACCGCAGCTCGCAGCTGGTGGTACGCGGTGTGGTGACCGCAACGGTGCGGGCCGCCGATTACATGGCGCACCGCAGTAGTCTGGCCACCGTGGTGGCCGACGAATTAGCCGGACTACGAGCCGAATTCGATGTGGTGATCTGTGAAGGTGCCGGTTCGCCGGCCGAGATCAATCTGCGGGCAACTGATCTGGCGAATATGGGATTGGCGCGCGCGGCGGACCTGCCGGTGATCATCGTCGGTGACATCGATCGCGGCGGTCTGCTGGCTCACTTGTTCGGCACGGTCGCCGTACTCGAGCCTGAGGATCAGGCGCTGATCGCGGGTTTCGTGGTGAACAAATTCCGTGGTGACCCCGCGCTGCTGGCGCCAGGACTGGATCAGTTGGCGGCGCTGACGGGCCGGCCCACCTATGGTGTGGTGCCCTATGCGGATGAATTATGGCTCGACACAGAGGATTCGGTGTCGGTGCTGGCGAACCGGGTGGTCGGAGTGCCGCGCCCGCCGATCGGCGAGCAGTGGCTGCGGGTCGCCGCCATCCGATTGCCCAGGATCTCCAACTCGACCGATGTCGAGGCGCTCGCCTGTGAACCCGGGGTGCTGGTGCGTTGGGTCGACGATGCCGCCGACCTGCTGGATGTGGACGTTGTCGTGATCCCCGGCACCAAGGCGACGGTGTCGGACCTGGCCTGGCTGCGCGAACGCGGTCTGGCCTCGGCGATTACCGCGCACGCTCACGCCGGAAAGCCGGTGCTGGGGATCTGTGGCGGATTTCAGATGATGTGCCGCCACATCGACGACGATGTGGAGTCCGGGGAGGGGCGGGTCGACGGGCTGGCCCTGTTGGACGCCGATATCGAGTTCGTCCCGGCAAAAACGCTGTGCCATTGGCAGACACCGCTATCCGGCTACGAGATCCACCACGGGCAGGTTCGGCGCAGCACGGAGGCGGACTGGGCAGGCGTGGGCCTGAGCCGCGCTAGCTGCTTTGGCACGCATTGGCATGGGCTGCTGGACAACAACGTATTCCGGCGCGACTGGCTGACCGTCGCGGCCGTGGCCGCGGGCAGGCCCGGCTTCGTCGTCGCCCCCGATGTCGACGTGCCGCAACAGCGGGACACCCAACTCGACGTGATGGCCGATCTACTGGCGGCGCATCTGGACATGACCGCGGTGACGGGGCTGATCGACAACGGTGCACCGCCGCGACCGACGGTGACCACCGGGCTCCTCGGTAGCCTGGTGCAATGAAGAGCACCGCCATCGCTGCCATCGCCGCGGTGACCCTATGCGGCTGTTCGACGGTGGTCACCGGCACCGCGACGTGGCCGGGCGCCACATTGGAGAAGGTGCTGCTGACCGAGGCGGATTTCCCGGCCGGCGTGCAGTACGACCGGATCACCGAGGATCCTGGCATTCCGGACGGCGCGGGCGGACCGCCGGCGATGCTGAGCAAACCCGAAGGCTGCTCCAACGGATTGACCGATGTGATCACCAAGACCGCGGAGCGTGGGCCCGGCAGCGCGGCCAAATACAGCGTGGGCTTCAATGGCGCCAGGATGGTCATCACGGTGCTGTCTTGGCAGCTGGATCTCGACGAGTTGGCGGCGACGGCAGCGCGGTGTGGCAGCTTCGAGACCTTCTTCGATCCGATGTCGCCGGGCATCCCGATCGTCACCTCCAAACTTCCCTCGGGGCCAGGGGAGTTGGTGTACCAGCAGACGATGACCATCGGTAAGCAGCAGAACAGCATCTACATGTCGTTCGCCAACGTCGATTCGATGGGCGTCTTCGGTATCGCGCTTCCCACCGAGAATCCGACGATCCCCGTCAAAGGGTCACTGCCGCAAACCTTTTTAGACGCTGTGAACAAACAGAGCGACCGGATCCGATCGTCCTGAGCGAACACGCCGCGGGAGATGTCGAATTCCCTGTAGCGTGGCTAAATGCCTTCGACGTTGATGACTGTCGACGGGTTTCCGCTCCAGATTGATGTCACCGGTCCGGAGGCGGGGCCCGCCGTCGTCCTGCTCGGTGCGGCCCAACAAACGGTCACGTCATATGAGGCCGTCTGCGAACGCCTGCACACCGCGTCGTTGCGCACCGTCGTCATCGCCCCCGACCGCAGGCTGACCGCGAAGTCGGTGATCGGCGTGCTGGATGCCGTCGGTGTGCGCTGGGCGGTGCTCGTCGGTGACCGCGGCGGTGCGGAATTGGCGTGGGAGCTGGCCGCCACCCGGTTGGACCGCTTCACCGGACTGGTGGTGGTGGATCGCGGGCATCCCAGGGTGGCCGATCAGAACGGCGTCGTCAGGGACGAACATTGTCCACCGGTGGAGATGAACACCACTGCGTTGGTGAGCACCCCGGCCGCCCGTACCGTCGCCGGCGCCAGTCAGCGCTACGTCTACGGCGATTTCCGGATGGTCGAATTGCTCGGACGGCGCAACGTGCAAGAGTCGACCGCCCAGCTCGCCGGTGAGATCGTCCTGCGCACCAGCACCTGGTAGCGGTTTACTGCGCAGCGGTATCGGGTGTCCAGGCCTGCGGCAGCCCCGGCTGTCCGGGAAACAGGAAATCGATGAACGCGGCTGCGGTCGGCTGCGGTTCGTGGTTCGCCAGCCCGGGCCGCTCGTTGGCCTCGATGAACACGTACTCGTCGCCGCTGACATCGGGCACCAGCAGGTCGATGCCCGTGACGGGAATGCCGATCGCCTGGGCCGCGGTGACCGCGACCCGGCACAGCTCCGGATGGACATCGCCGGTGACATCGTGAATGGTGCCGCCCTGGTGCAGGTTGGCGGTCCGGCGCACTCGCAGCCGGACACCCTCTGGGAGGACCTCGTCGTAGGACCAGCCGGCATCGGCAACGGTGCCCTCGGTGACCGCGTCGAGCGGGATCACCGACTCGCCACCGGTCGCGGCCGAGCGGCGTCGGCTCTGAGCTTCGATGAGCTCTCCGACGGTGTGCTTCCCGGTGCCGATCACCTCGGCGGGGAGCCGTAGCGCGGCGGCCACCACCTTGCCGTCGATGACCACCAGCCGCAGATCCTCACCGGCCGCGCGCTGCTCGATCAGGACCTGGGGATGCTCCTCGCGCGCCCGGGACAGCGCCGCCTCAAGTTCTTCCGGCCCGGAAACCCCGACTGTGATGCCCTTGCCCTGCTCGCCGCGGGTGGGTTTGACCACGACGTCGCCTACCTCGGCCAGGAATTCGTGATCGCCCTGGTCGAATGTGGCCAGGCGACCGCGGGGCACGATGACACCGGCTTCGCCGACGATGCGGCGGGTGAGCCGTTTATCGTCGCAACGGCTCATCGCCACCGCCGAGGTGTATTCGGACAGCGATTCGCGGGTGATGACACTCCGGCCGCCGTTGGACAACCGGAGTTCGCCGGTTTCTGCGTCGATCACCTCGACCCGGATGCCGCGGCGCAGCGCCTCATCGGCGATGATCCGCGAATACGGGTTGAGATCGTCCACGGTTTCGGGGACCGGAGTGAACAACGATTCGTTGATGGCGTTTTTGCGTTTGACGGCGAGCACCGGAACGCGGGCGAAGCCCAGCTTTTCATACAGCGCGATGGCTGCGGCGTTGTCGTGGGAGACCGACAGGTCCATATAGGCCCGGCCGCGGTTGCGGTAGATATCGCCGAGCGCCCGGGTCAGCGACTCGCCGACGCCAGGCACGTTCGCGGCCGGGTCGACGGCCAGTGTCCACAGGCTCGAACCCTGCTCGGGATCGCCGAACAGCAGTTGGTGGTCGACGCCGGTGACGGTTCCGATCACGGTCCCGTCATCGACGCGGGTGGCCACGAGGTAGTCGACGGCATCGGCTGTGGTGTGGTTGTCCCAGATGACCTCGCTGGGGGCAGGCACCATGCCGCAGCGCACGTACACGCGGTTCATCGCGTCGGCGTCGGAGGCATTGTGCAGGGCGCGGATCGTCACGCCGACCGGCGGTTGTGCTGCCTCACTGTGCTCGTCGGTGAACCGCAGCCGGTAGGTGTGGCTGGGGTCGATGAACAACTCGTGGGGTGCCATGGCGACCAGCACATGGGACTCGCGGGCGTAGATGCAGATATCGCGTCTACCGGGGCCCTCCCGGCGCAAGGCCTCGGCCAGTTCGGCGGGCTCGGCAAAGGTCTGGCCGAAAATCAGTCGGCCCCAACCGAGTTCGAGCTCGACGTTGGTTGCCATGGCATCGACCAGATGGGCGGGCGTGGCATCGTGCAGCCCGAGGGTGATGGCTTCGGTGGCCTCTGATGCGCTCTGGGTGGGGTTCATGCGGCCGGCCCGGTGATGTCGTGCTTCTGCAGCCACAACTCCAGGAGGGCGATCTGCCAGAGTTCGTTACCGCGCAGGGGGGTCAGTCGGCTGTTCGGATCAGCCAGCAGTCGCTCGACGGCCTCGGGGCGGAACAGACCGCGCTCCTTGGCGGCGGGGGCGGACAGTGCGTCGCGGACCAGGTCGAGGTAGGGGCCTTCCAGGTGGGTCAGGGCCGGCACCGGGAAGTACCCCTTGGGGCGGTCGATGACCGCGGATGGAATCACTTTGCGGGCAGCCTGTTTGAGGACGCCCTTGCCGTCGTGGGCGGTCTTGAGCCCGGGCGGACAGGTGGCAGCCAGTTCCACCAACTCGTGATCGAGGAATGGCACCCGGCCTTCGAGCCCCCAGGCCATCGTCATGTTATCCACCCGCTTGACTGGGTCGTCCACCAACATCACCGTGGTGTCGAGGCGCAGAGCGCGGTCGACTCCGGTGTCGGCGCCGGCGCGGGCGAAATGATCGGTGACAAACTGCCCGCTCGGATCGCCGGCTGCACCGGCGCCCGTGAGCGCCGCGACACCGGCCGGATCGCGGTCGAAAAAAGCCGACCGGTAGGCCGCGACCGAACCGTCGAGGCTGGCTGCGGCCGGGTCGCCCATCGGGGGATACCAGTGGTAGCCGGCGAACACCTCGTCGGCACCCTGGCCGGACTGCACCACCTTGACGTGCTTGGCGACTTCCTCGCTGAGCAGATAGAAGGCGACGCAATCGTGGCTCACCATCGGTTCGCTCATGGCGCCGATGGCACCGTCGAGGGCGGGCAGCATGCGGGTGGTGTCGATACGGATCTGGTGGTGATCGGTGCCGAACTCCTTGGCGATGATGTCTGACCAGGTGAACTCGTCACCGGCAACGCCGCCGACCGATTCGAAGCCGATCGAGAAGGTTTTCAGCCCGGTCTGACCGGCTTCGGCGAGTAGCCCGACGATCAGGCTCGAGTCGACGCCGCCCGAGAGCAGGCAGCCGACCGGCACATCGGCGACCAGGCGACGTTCGACTGCCCGCCGCAGTGAGTCGAGAACCGCTTCCTCCCAGTCGGTTTCGGTCCAGTCGGACCGGCCGTCATTTCTGCTGAAATCGGGCTCCCAGTAGATGGTTTCGACGCGGCGGCCATCCGGCTCCAATGCGACCAGGGATCCTGGACGCACCTTGGTGACACCGCGCAGGATGGTCAGCGGCGGCGGGACCACCGAGTGGAAACTGAGGTAGTGATTCAGGGCGATGGGATCGATGCGGGTGTCGACGCCACCGCCGGCCAGCAGTGCGGGCAGCGAAGAGGCGAAGCGGACCCGGTGGGCATCTTCGGTCAGATATAGCGGCTTGATGCCGAGCCGGTCGCGACCGAGTAGCACCCGTCCGCTGTCCCGCTCCACGATGGCGAAGGCGAACATGCCCTTGAGGCGGTCGACGAACCGGTCACCCCATTGGTGGTAGGCCTTGAGCAGCACCTCGGTATCGCTGTGCGAGAAGAACCGGTAGCCGTGGGTGGTGAGCTCGGAGCGGAGTTCTTCGTAGTTGTAGATACAGCCGTTCCAGCAGACCGCCAGGCCGAGCTCGGCGTCGATCATCGGTTGGGAGCCCGCCTCGGACAGGTCGATGATCTTGAGTCGTCGATGGCCCAGGGCCACCCGGCCCTGCGACCACACGCCTGCACCGTCCGGACCGCGCGGCACCATGACATCGGCCATGGCGGCAACAGCGCTGACATCGGGCATTCTGCCGTCGAGGCGGACCTCGCCGGTAGCTCCACACACGTTTTCGACCCTACCCTCGTCGTTTTTCGGACTTTTCGGCTTTCAGGTACCACCAGGGCTTTCAGCCCAAACCCAAATCCTCGCGTCTAGAGACGCCTGTCACAGATCTGGCGGCCCTGGCGACAAAAGACCGCGCCCCTCGGCCTTGGGGCACGAGGGGCGCGGGACCCAGCCTTGCGGCGGGCCTATACCTGTAGTCAAAGGGTGCTCAGGAGACGCCCTTCAACTCTTCGCCCGATGCATCGACCTGCTTGATCGGTCCGGTGAACCACTTCTTCACCGAGACGTGCCAGTAGATCCACAGCAGGATCAGTACTCCGCCCACCAGCAGTGGGGTGTAGTTCACATACTTCCACTCGAAGCTGGGGTCCCACGGCGCGCCACCGATCGACGTCGGGAACATGGCGATGATCGATGTGACGATGATTTCGACGAGCGCGACCGGGGCCATCCACGTGTGGTGACCGCGCAGGTTCCACTTGCCGACCGGAAACGAATCGCCGGCCTTCCAGCGGTAGTAGATCGGCACCGCGAAGCACAGGTACAGGCCGACGACGCCGATCGAGACGACCGCGAAGAACGCGATCGGCACCGGTGCGCCATTGATGTCCACCTCGACCAGGGCGGGCAGCGTGATGATCGCCGCGATGGCCGCGGTGATCATCACCGCGTTGGCCGGCACCTTCTTGGCGGTGAGCTTCGACCACAGCTGATGGCCGGGCACGGCCCGGTCGCGGCTGAACGCAAACAGCATGCGCGATGCGCTGGTCTGGCACGCGGTGGTGCAGAACAGCTGGCCGGCAGTGGAGATCAGCAGCACGATGGCGACCCACTTGGAGTCCATCGCCTGGGTGAAGATGGTGGCCACCGCACCGCCGCCCGCCGTGACGCCGTCGACGTCCTGGACCGCGAACAGGAAGGTCAGCAGCAGGATCCAGCCGCCGATGGCGGAGTAGAAGATCGACCGCCAAATGCCCTTGGCGGCGCCGTCGGCCGCGCTCTTGGTTTCTTCCGAAAGGTGCGCCGAGGCGTCGTAGCCGGTGATCGTGTACTGCGTCAGGATCGCCGACATCGGCAGCACGAACAGCAGGAACGTGATGCCGGAGGTGGAGCCGCCGAAGAAGCCGGTGTTATTGACGGTGGTGGCGAACACCGTCGAGAAACTTGCGTGCTGCTCGGGGATCAGCCACAAGATGACGACGACGGATGCGGCACCGATGACATGCCACCACACCGAGATGTTGTTGATGACGGCCAGCAGATGCGACGAGAAGATGTTGATGGTCGCGACGATCACCAGGATGACCAGGAACATGATGAATGTCCTGGTCAAGCTGTAGCCGGCCAGCCAGCTTTCGCTGAAGGTGCCCAGGGTGAGGTCCAGGAAGGTCGCGCTGCCGTAAGCGACCGACGCCAGGATGGCGATCAGGCCGACCAGGTTGAGCCAGCCGGTGTAGAAGCCGGCCTTGGGGCCGCCGAGTTTGGCCGCCCACCAGTAGATGCCGCCCGAGGTCGGGTAGGCGGACACCAGCTCGGACATGCACAGCCCGATGACCAGGATGAAGGCCGCGATAATCGGCCAGCCCCAGGCGATCGCGGCGGGTCCGCCGTTGTTCCAGCCCAGGCCGAAGGAAGTGAAGCAGCCCGCCAGGATCGAGATGATCGAGAATGAGATGGCGAAGTTGGAGAAGCCGGACCAGGACCGGTGCAGCTCCTGCGTGTAGCCCAGCGACGCGAGGTGCTTTTCGTCGTCGTCCAGTAATTCGTGACCCTCGGGCACGGTGGTTCCCTTCGTTTCTGGGTTCGTCCAAGTCAGTTAAAAACCTCAACCGGTGCCCCCACCGGCAGGCCGCTCACTGCATAGGGACAATAGATCGCTATTGGTCTGGTGTCCTACCTTTGGAGTGAAGGTTGTGTAAATCTGTCCTGGCGAGATGCCGCGGTGCGAGATCCAATGGTTGACTTCTCGTCATATCGGTCCACGAGGGAGTGCGCGTATGGCTGCGAGTAAGAACCCAGGATTTCTGTCGCTATCGGAGCTGGAGGCCTTGGTAGGCGCCGGCGATATCGACACGGTGATCGTCGCGTTTACCGATATGCAGGGCCGGCTCACCGGCAAACGCATCTCGGCGCGGTTGTTCGTCGAGGACACTGCGGCGCACGGAGCGGAATGCTGCAACTATCTGCTCGCCGTCGACGTCGATATGAACACCGTCGACGGTTACGCCATGTCCAGCTGGGAAGCCGGCTACGGCGACATGGTGATGACGCCGGATATTTCCACCCTGCGGCTGCTGCCCTGGCTGCCCGGCACGGCGCTGGTGATGGCCGATCTCGGTTGGCATGACGGCAGCCCGGTGGTCCCGGCGCCGCGCAGCATTTTGCGCACCCAGCTCGACCGGCTGGCCGAGCGCGATATGGGTGCCGTCGCCGCCACCGAACTCGAATTCATGGTTTTCGACACCGGCTACCGGGAGGCCTGGGGTAAGCGGTACCACGGCCTGACCCCGGCCACCGACTACAACATCGATTACGCGATGTTGGCGTCGACGCGGATGGAGCCACTGCTACGCGATATCCGCGTCGGCATGGAGGGCGCAGGCATGTACTGCGAGGGAGTCAAGGGCGAATGCAACCTGGGGCAGCAGGAGATCGGCTTCCGCTACGCCGACGCGCTGGCCACCTGCGATAACCACTCGATCTACAAGAATGGCGCCAAAGAGATCGCCGACAAGCACGGCAAGAGTCTGACGTTCATGGCGAAATACGATGAGCGCGAGGGCAACAGCTGTCACATCCATCTCTCATTCCGTGGGACGGATGGTTCGGCGGTCTTTGCCGACGAGGACCAGCCTTTCGGCATGTCGAAGATGTTCCAGCATTTCGTGGCCGGTCAGTTGGCCACGCTGCGCGAACTCGCTCTGTTCTATGCACCGAATATCAACTCCTACAAGCGTTTTGTCGACGGTAGCTTCGCTCCGACCGCGGTGGCCTGGGGAATGGACAATCGGACCTGCTCGCTGCGGGTGGTCGGGCACGGTCATGGGATGCGAATGGAGTGCCGCGCACCGGGCGGCGACGTCAACCAGTACCTGGCCGTCGCCGCGCTGATCGCCGGCGGGCTACACGGTATCGACCAGCAGCTCGAACTGCCCGAGCCGTGCAGCGGTAACGCGTATACCAGTGGTGCAGAACGGCTTCCGACCACACTTGGTGAGGCGGCAGAGCTGTTCGAGGCGTCGGCCGTGGCGCGAGAAGCCTTCGGCGACGAGGTCGTCGCGCACTACCTCAACAATGCCAAGGTGGAGCTCGCCGCCTATAACTCGACGGTGACCGACTGGGAGAGGATGCGCGGTTTTGAGCGGCTCTAACGTGCGCCCGGTGGTCGGTCTGACCACCTATCTCCAGCAGGCGCAGACCGGAGTGTGGAACGTGCGGGCGAGTTTCCTGCCCGCCATCTACATCGAGGGTGTGACGCTGGCCGGCGGAATTCCGCTGCTGCTCCCACCGCAACCTGTCGATGACGAGATTGCGGCGCGAGTGATCGATGGAATCGACGCGCTGGTGATCACCGGCGGCCGCGATGTCGATCCGACCACCTATGGGCAGCAGCCGCATCCGAACACAGACGCGCCCGCGACGGACCGCGATGCGTGGGAGTTCGCTTTGCTCGGCGAGGCCCTGCGCCGGGGTATGCCCGTGCTCGGGATCTGCCGCGGCGCACAGGTACTCAACGTTGCCCTCGGCGGTACCCTGCACCAGCATCTACCCGATATCGTCGGGCACGGCTGGCACCAAGCAGGCAATGCGGTGTTCAATACCTCCGCGATCCAGACGGTGCCGGGCACCCGACTGGCTGCGGTGCTCGGTGAATCGACCGATGCCCAGTGCTATCACCACCAGGCCATCGCCGAACTGGGACAGGGGCTGATCGCCAGCGCCTGGGATCCCGACGGCGTGATCGAAGCCGTGGAGATACCCGGTGACCATTTCGTCCTCGCGGTGCAGTGGCATCCCGAAGAACGTCTCGATGATCTGCGGCTATTCGCGGCCGTAGTGCAAGCCGCGGCTGACTTTGCCGCCAGAAAGGTAAACGCGTGACAAGTTCGACCCTGATCAATCCCGCCACCGAGGAGGCGCTGCGGACCGTCGAATTGCTCGACGTACCCGCAGTCGACGACGCCGTCGATCATGCCCGGCGTGCCCAGAAGGTCTGGGCCGCATTGGCTCCGGCCGAGCGAGCCGCTGGATTGCGTGCCTTCGCGGCCGAGGTCGACGCCCATATCGATGAACTCGCCGCCCTGGAGGTCGCGAACTCGGGACATGTCATCGGCAATGCCGAATGGGAGGCCGGGCACGTCCGCGATGTGCTGCAGTACTACTCCGCCAGCCCGGAACGCCTGTCCGGCAAGCAGATTCCGGTGGCCGGTGGGCTCGACGTGACGTTCAACGAGCCGCTCGGTGTGGTCGCCGTCATCGCTCCGTGGAATTTCCCGATGACGATCGCCTCATGGGGTTTCGTGCCTGCGCTGGCCGCTGGTAACGCGGTGCTGGTCAAACCTGCCGAGATCACCCCGCTGACCACGATGCGGCTCGCCGAACTGGGGCTGGCCGCCGGCCTGCCAGAGGGACTGTTTCAGGTATTGCCGGGTAAGGGGTCAGTGGTCGGGGAGCGTTTCATCACCCATCCCGATATCCGCAAGATCGTCTTCACCGGTTCGACCGAGGTCGGGATCAAGGTGATGGCCGGCGCGGCGGCGAATATCAAGCGCGTCACCCTGGAGCTCGGCGGCAAGAGCGCAAATATCATCTTCGACGATTGCGATCTGGCGAAGGCGGCCGCGACCGCACCCTACGGTGTCTTCGACAACGCCGGTCAGGACTGTTGTGCGCGAAGTCGAATTCTGGTTCAGCGCAACGTCTATGACAAATTCATGGAGCTTTTTGAGCCTGCTGTCAAAGGTGTTGTGGTCGGTGACCCAGCCTCGCGCGACAGTGAAATGGGGCCCTTGGTCTCCAAGGGACATTTCGACACCGTCGCCTCCTACGTCCCCGACGGCGCCCCCATTGCGTTTCAGGGTTCCGCACCGTCGGGCCCCGGTTACTGGTTCCCGCCCACGGTGTTGACTCCGTCGCGCACCGATCGCACGGTCACCGAGGAGATCTTCGGACCGGTGGTTACGGTGCTGCCCTTCGAGGACGAAGCGGATGCGATCGCGTTGGCCAACGACAGCGAATACGGCTTGTCCGGTTCGATTTGGACCGATAACCTTTCGCGCGCGCTGCGGGTCTCGCGCGCCGTGGAATCGGGCAATCTCAGCGTGAATTCGCATTCCTCGGTGCGCTACAGCACTCCGTTCGGCGGATTCAAACAGTCGGGACTCGGGCGTGAGCTCGGCCCCGACGCACCCCTGCATTTCACAGAGACGAAGAACGTCTTCTTTGCAATTTCGGAAGGAAACTAGGTGGACAAGGTAGATCTGACCCAGCGGCTCGCAGGCAAGGTCGCGGTGATCACCGGCGGCGCCAGCGGGATCGGGCTCGCGACGGCCAAACGGATGCGGGCGGAGGGGGCGACCATTGTCGTCGGCGATATCGATCCCGCCACCGGCAAGACGGTCGCCGAGGAGCTCGAGGGGTTGTTCGTCCCCGTCGATGTGTCCGACCAGGATGCCGTCGACAACCTATTCGACACTGCAGCAACGAGTTACGGCAAGATCGACATCGCCTTCAATAACGCTGGGATTTCGCCGCCGGATGACGATCTGATCGAGAACACCGAACTGCCGGCCTGGCAGCGGGTGCAGGACATCAACCTCAAGTCGGTCTACCTGTGCTGCCGCGCGGCGCTGCGGCATATGGTGCCGGCGCAGAAGGGTTCGATTATCAATACCGCCTCCTTCGTGGCGGTGATGGGCTCGGCGACCTCGCAGATTTCTTACACCGCCTCCAAAGGCGGCGTGTTGGCGATGTCGCGCGAGCTGGGGGTGCAATTCGCGCGCCAGGGCATCCGGGTGAACGCGCTGTGCCCTGGACCGGTGAACACGCCTCTGCTGCAGGAACTCTTCGCGAAGGATCCCGAGCGGGCCGCCCGCCGGTTGGTGCACATCCCGTTGGGAAGGTTCGCACGCCCCGAAGAATTGGCGGCGAGCGTCGCCTTCCTGGCCAGCGACGATTCGTCGTTCATTACCGGCTCGACGTTCCTGGTCGACGGCGGTATCAGCTCGGCCTACGTGACACCGCTGTAAGGGCTATCGATGTCGGCCGATCCGGATCCGCAGTTGGCCAGTGAGGCTTTGTTGCGTCCGGTTCGGCCCGGCAATGCCTTCGAGGACACCGTTGAGCGGCTGCTACAGACGATTCGGCTCGGTGTCCTGCGGCCGGGGGAGTCACTGCCGCCGGAGCGGGAGCTGGCCACCCGCCTCGGTGTGAGCCGGGACACCGTGCGGGACGCCATCCGGTCGCTGGCTGAAGCCGGTTACCTGGTGGCCCGCCGCGGTCGTTACGGCGGAACCTTCCTCTCCGATGAGCTCCCTGAGCACACCGACGGCGACGCCGGGCTCACCAGGGAGACCATCGACGACGCGCTTCGGTTGCGAGAGATCCTCGAAGTCGGCGCAGCCCGGATGGCAGCGACGCGCACGCTGACCGCGACCGAACGGGAAGGATTGTGGTCCCGTCTGGTGGAAGTGCGCGATGCCAAACTCGACGAATACCGCAGGCTCGACTCCCGGCTGCATTTGGCCATCGCCGAGGCGGCCGGCTCGCCGTCGCTGGTGCCGTTGGTCGCCGAGAACCGGATGCGGCTCAACGGTCTGCTGGATCAGATCCCGTTGCTATCGCGCAATATCGCCCACTCCGACGAACAGCATGAGGCCATCGTGATGGCCATCCTGGCCGGTGACGGCGAGGCCGCCGCCGCGGCGATGCGTGCGCATGTCGAGGGTTCGGCGGCCCTGCTGCATGGGTTCCTGGACTAGATTGCTCCGTTATGGACGGTCCTGGGGACGAGGCGAAGGTCGAGCGGGCCTCGTCTGCGCTCTCTGATGTGGATATCGGCGGGTGGACTCAACGCTTCGATCTGCTGTCGGACCCGAACCGCTTAGAAATCCTGCTGGGCCTGCACCGGGCGCCTGGTATCTGTGTCGGTGACCTCGCCGCTGCCCTTGGCCGATCGGAAAATGCTGTATCGCAGGCGCTTCGGGTGTTGCGTCAGCAGGGCTGGGTCAGCTCCACCCGGGTCGGCCGATTGGTCAGTTATCGGCTGGAGGACCACACCGTGCACGACGTTCTGCACTGGATAGGTGCGGCGCACGACACCTCGCATGGACATCCCAGGCTCTAGAACGGTGGTGGGTCGTCGCCTTTTGTGGTGGGGGTGTCGTTGTCCCAGCTGTGGGGTTGGTTGTGGGCGGTAGCGGCTCTGCGTTGGGCGAGTGGGGCTTTGGTGTCTGCGGATCGGGCTTGGGTTGCGGCGATGTGGGCGGCGTTGAGTACGCGTGGTCTTGGCGGCGGGTGCGTTGTCGTTTGGTCATCTTGGCCTCGGATCCGGGGGCCCGGATCGGTGGGGTTCCGGTCGGCGGGGATGCGGTGGTGGTGATGTTCCAGCCCGGAAACAGCAGCGCGCACCCGGGTGTGGTGGAGTAGGTCTTACCGGTAGGGCTGGTCACGATGATCGTGCCATCAGCCAACTGCCGATCAGTCCAGCCACCGTTGCCGACCCAGAACGTTTTCAACAAGTGGTGTTTTCGGCAATAGCATTTGAGGTCACTGGGGTGGGTGGCACCGGAGGGCCAGGGCATGGTGTGGTCGATATCGGTCAGGTCCGCGGGCCGGTCACAGCCCGGGGCGCGGCAGGTCATATCCCGCATCCGGACAAACTCGGCCAGTTTCGCCGATGGGGCGTACCCCGCTTCGGGGTCCGGGCCGGGTGTGGTGACGAACCGGATGGTGGCGCCGTTGTCGATCAGCTCCGCCAACAGTGGCGCAGGCACGATCGCCCCGCCCAGGATCACCCCCGGACTCGGCCCGCCGCAGCACCGGCTTGGCAGCCGCAGCAGCAGCAGTGGGAGTGGGCTCGGGTGCCGGTGTGCTGGGGGTGAACCCCTCGCCATGCAACCCCGGATCGGATACCGCAGTCAACGCGCTCGGATCACCGACGATATGGATCACCACATTGCTGGCCCGGCCCTCAACGCTGGCCGCCGGGCACTCCGCACCACCGCACAGGCATGCCAGGTGATCGGTGCCGGCGGCCAGCGCGCCCAGGGCATCCGCGCGGCGCTGCCCCCGGGTGCGGGGATCGTCGTTACACACACTGCGGGCCATCGCATCGAGGCGTTTGTCCAACACCTCGGCGTCGGTGGCCAGCAGCAGACCCCAGATCGACGCGGTCCCGGTGGTGTCGTCGGGTTTCCCGACACCGACAGTGCGTCGACGCGCCGCCTCCCGCAACCGGTGCACCGCGTTGGGATCGTGGCATTCGATCAGAACGTCGATCTTCTTCTCCAACTTCTCATCCGAGAGCGGCCCCCAACTGACCGCATCCGCCGCCAATGCCGCGTCCACCGCAGCGATCACGTCGTCGTTGACCAGCGCGGTCCGAAACTTCAGCGCCACGACCAGCCTCAACGAGATCGACCCCGCTAAAAACAGGGCATTGATCCGCGGTAACCGCACATCGAGCGCCTCAGCCAAATACAGCTGACCCAGCGCCCGACCATGCCCAATATTCATCGCCGCAGCGACCTCGGCGGCCGCGGAATCCCACGTGTCACACACCCACCCGGCCCGCTCCTGCTCATCGCTACAACGCCGCCGCACCAACTCAGCCACCGCCGCCAACCGCCGCGCATCACACACCGCCGACGCACGCGCATAACCCGCGACAGCATCGATCAACGCCCCATCATCAACCGCAGACAACTCCGCAGGCTCCAACAACAACGGATCGAACATGTGTTCGATTGTGCCAGCGGGGTATGACAAAATCAGCGGGCGGCGGCGTCCCACCATGCGAGCACTCGGGTGCCGAACAAGGTCAGCCATTTCGATGATTCGCCGACCGGCACGTCGACCTCGAACCACACTGGACCGGGTTGTCGCACGCCCTGCAACCAGCTGCCATCGGCCTGTCGCGCGGCGCGAATGAGCTCCATGGCTTCGGCCATCCGGGCGTCCGGTGCCGTTCCGAAAGCCACCGAAGCGGCACGGAAATAATCGGCCGCATTGAGCACGCTGTATCTCCAGCGGGACGGATATTCGAACTGGTCCACCCACGGCGCTACCGGCTCGCCCGTCGTCAGACGACGAAAAAGGTTGCGTTGCAACAGGTATTCCTCGCCCGTGCGGCGGGCTCTACGCGTCGCCTCGGATCCTCCGGTGGCCACTTCGAAGGCGAGTAAGCCCTTCAGCGAATTGAGCGTCGAGTGAAATGACGACCGGGTTGAGCCCTCAACCCACTCGCAATTCCAGCCACCGTCGGACAGTTGATGGTCCACGAACCAGGAGGCAATCCCGGCGATGTCGGCACCGAGCCAGGCGCCATTGGCCAGCGTCCACGCGTTGATGCAGCAATCCACTTCACCGCCCCAGTACGGCAGATCCTCGTACTCCCAGCGCGAATTCTCGGTGAGCAGCTCGACGGTGCGGCGGTCGCGAAGAACCTCGGCAGCCAGCCCCCATTCCCGTAGGGAATTCAGCGTCCACGTCGTCGCCGTCCATGGCTGCCCCTCGGCCGCCTCCTCGCTGAGGAAGTCGAAATTGCCGGGGAAGAACGCGCCGCCGGCCCACTGGCCGTCTGGATCCTGCAGTGCCAACAATCGCGCACCGAAACCCTCGGTGGCCACCTTGGCGCGGGTCGACTCCCAGACTTCGGGAGGTTCACCCGCGATATCCCGCTCGACCTGCCAGCGCAGTGCTGGATCAGACTCCAGCAGCCACGCCCCTAGTGCCGGCGCGACGGAGGCCACGGTGGCTCACCACACAGTGCCAGCAGAGCGTTTTCGATGACCTCGGGCAGCGCCGGATGGATCCAGTATTGACCGCGGGCCATGTCCTGGCCGCCGAGTCCGAATGTCATCGCCTGGATCAGCGGTTGCAGCAGCGACGACGCCTGGTGCCCCATGATGTGGGCGCCGAGAATCTGCCCGCTGTCATCGTCGATGATGATCTTGCAGATGCCGGTGGTGTCCTCCATCGCCCAGCCGTAGGCGACGTCGCCGAAATCCTGCACCTTGGACTTGATCTTGTAACCCTTTGCCCTGGCCTCGTTTTCAGTGAGGCCGACGCAGGCGATCTGTGGGTCGGTGAACACCGCCGACGGTACGAAACGATGATCGGAGGCCACCAGGGCAGACATGTCATCCCAGTCCTGCAACACGTTGTGCCGCACCACCCGGGCCTCATGGTTGGCAACATGTTTGAGCTGGTAAGCCGATGACACATCGCCCAGCGCGAAAATACCTCTGGCCGTGGTGCGTTGGTATTCGTCGACGACCACCTGCCCATCCTGTACCTCGATGCCGGCCAGTTCGGCGTCCAGCTGGTCACCGTTGGGCACGCGACCGGTGGCGACCAGGACGGTGTCGCACGACACCGTCGATCCGTCGTCGAGCTCGAGCACCGTCTGAGTGCCGTCGAGGTGCGCTCCGACGATCGTCCGGTGGCTGCGGATCTCCCATTTCTTCGAGGCAACATCGGTGAAGCGTTCGCAGATCGTGTCATCGCAGTGGGTCAGCAAGGTACCGCTGCGGATGATGATCGTCACGCGGGTGCCCAGCGCCGAGAACACATGGGCGAATTCAGCGGCCACGAAACCACCGCCGACGATCACCAGATGCTCGGGCAACTCAGGGATCCGCATGATGGTGTCACTGGTGTGCACGTCGACGCCGCAGGTGGCAATCGCGTCCGGCACCATCGCGCGGGAACCTGCCGCGATCACCACCTTGTCGGACGTGAACTCCTCGCCGGACTCGGTTTTCAGCAGATACCTCCCATCGGGGCGGGTCTCACCGAAGCGGGTGTGGCTGTCGAACACCGTGACATTGGGTGTCGACTTGCGGTACTGCTCGCCGCCCATGGCAATCGGGTCGATACGCCCAAAAACACGGGAAACGATATCGCTCCAGCGCACCCCGTCGATATGAGCATCCACGCCGAAACGGCTTGCCTCCCTGATGGTTTGAGCAACTTCGGCGGCGTAGACAAACATCTTCGTCGGGATACAGCCGACGTTGAGGCAGGTGCCCCCGAAGGTGCCCTGCTCGCAGATCGCCACCTTCTTGTCGGCGTAGCGCTCATCGATGATGCTGTTGCCCGATCCGGTACCGATGATGGTCAGGTCGAAATGCTCCACGTATCAGCCTTGTCCCAATTGTGTAGTTGTTCTGATTGTTTGCGTCTCCAGCCAGCGGTCCAGCCAATGCTCCAGTTCACGGTACGCAGCCGCCCGTGGCCCCGAAACAGACAGGAACACATCATGTTTGGCGTCGGTGATCGGAGCTGTGGTGGTGTGGTTGCCCACGCACCCCGCCCACCGGGCGATCTGGTGCACGTCGAGAACCGCGTCACCGTGTGCGATGGCGTTGGGGTCCGATGAGCCGCGCGGCTCGGCAATACTGTGGTCGGACCGCAGAATCAGGTTGGGCACACCGACGTCGAGTCCGCGATGTAGCCGCGCATGTCCGCGCCGCACCGCGTTGATCCAGCCGAACGTCACCGGGAACCCGCCGAGCGGCTTCCATGTCAGGTCGTAGTCGAATTCGCCCGCATAGTCGCGGTGCAGTGTGGTGCCGTAACCGCCAGGCGTCGGCTTGCGGATCACCTTCAACTTGCGCACGCGGGCCAGGGCCCGCAACGCCGCGGAGGTCGGGGCCGTGCGCAGAATGGCTGGCCCCTGCAGATCGAAGAACGGACTGTTGAGTACCAGCCCGCCGATGTTGAGCGCGGCGGTCAGTCCGCGGCGGCGCAGCCCGTCAAGCCACAGCGTGACGATCAACCCACCGGCGGAATGCCCGTACACATACACCTGTGCCCGGCCCGTCTCGGCGGCGATGATCGTCAGTGCCCGTTCCAGCTCCGCACCATAACGGTTGAGGTCGGTGGTGAAATGGGGCGTTTGGCCCTCGCGCCATGAGCGCCCGCACTTGTGCAGGTCCAATGCGTAGAAGGCGAACCCGCGATCGGTGAATCGGTCGGCGAGCTCGGTATTGAAGAAGTAGTCGGTATAGCCGTGGACCGCCAGCACCGCTTGTGGGGCGTGGCCCGAGTCGGCCCGGCGAACCAGGGTGGCGACGAGGTCGCCCTCACCGTCGGGGTCAGCGCCCAGCTCGATGGTTGTCTGCAGGTAGCCGGGCAGGACGTCGGTCTCCCATGCCGTCACGGGTTCACCATAACCGCGTGATTACCCGAAGGTGACGAATGCCTCTTGACTCGCGCGCTTGGACCGATCCCACTCGGGATAACCTGAAAGTCGGTACAACGGCGAGCCGAAGGACTAGTAACCGGTGTCTAACTCGAACTCCAGCGACATAAAGACCGACGTCGTGCTGATCGGCGCGGGAATCATGAGTGCCACCCTCGGCGCATTGCTGCGGTTGGTCGAGCCGAACTGGTCGATCACGTTGATCGAGCGCCTCGACGGCGCGGCCGCCGAGAGCAGCGATCCGTGGAATAACGCGGGCACCGGGCACTCCGCATTGTGTGAACTCAATTACACCCCCGAGCGCTCCGACGGCACGATCGACATCACCAAGGCCATCCACGTCAACGAGCAGTTCCAGGTGTCCCGCCAGTTCTGGGCGCATGCCATCGAAAACGGTGTGCTGAGCGACGCCCGTAGCTTCCTCAACCCCGTCCCTCACGTCAGCTACGTCGAGGGTGCCGACCGCGTCGACTACCTACGCAGAAGGCGCGACGCACTGGCCTCCAACCCTCTGTTTGCCACCACCGAGTTCATCGATGACGACGACGAGTTCGCCAGGCGCCTGCCCTTCATGGCCGCCAAGCGGACCTTCTCCACTCCCGTCACGCTGAACTGGACGCAGGACGGTACCGATATCGATTTCGGTTCGTTGTCCAAACAACTCATCGGCTTTGGGGTTCGCAGCGGCACCACCGCCTTCTTCGGCCACGAAGTGCGCAACCTGTCGCAGAAGTCCGACGGCTCCTGGGCGGTCAAGGTCCGCAACCGTCGCACGGGTGACACCCGGACGATCGATGCCAAGTTCGTCTTCGTCGGTGCCGGTGGCGACGCATTGCCGCTGCTGCAGAAGGCTGGTATCTCAGAAGCCAAGGGGTACGGCGGATTCCCGGTTGGCGGGCAATTCCTGCGGACCTCAAACCCTCTGGTGACAGCGGGTCACAAGGCCAAGGTTTACGGGTTCCCGGCACTCGGTGCGCCGCCGATGTCGGCCCCGCACCTAGACACCAGGATCATCAACGGCAAGCCGTGGCTGCTGTTCGGGCCGTTCGCCGGCTGGTCACCGAAGTTCCTCAAGCAGGGCCACATCACGGATCTGCCGCTATCGGTCAAGCCGAACAACCTGGCCTCGATGCTTGGTGTCGGCCTGACCCAGATGAGCTTGGTGAAATACCTGCTCAGCGAGCTGCGGCTGTCCGAAGCCGATCGTGTCGACGCATTGCGGGTCTTCGCCCCCAGTGCAGTCGATGCCGACTGGGATCTGACGGTCGCCGGCCAGCGGGTACAGGTGATCAAACCCGCCAAGGGTAAGGGCGGCACGCTGGAGTTCGGTACGACGGTGATCGCCGCGGCTGACGGCAGCATCGCCGGTCTCCTCGGTGCGTCGCCGGGGGCGTCCACGGCGGTACCGGCCATGCTCGATGTGCTTGAGCGTTGCTTCGGCGATAAGTGGGCCGGCTGGCAGCCCAGCCTCAAGGAGATGATTCCCTCGCTCGGCACCGAATTGTCCAACGAGCCAGCCCTGTTCGACGAGGTGTGGTCGTGGGGTACGAAGGTCCTCGGGTTGGAGTCCAGCGTGGATGCGGGTGCGGCAGCGTTGGAAGCGGGTTCCGACTCTGCTGGTGCTGCGGCGGCCGCAGAATCCGATGATCCTGAGCCCGCGGGCGTCGTGTGACGGTAGCGCTGCGTCGTAGCTGGGCCCAAGATCTCGACGCGCCGATGCTCTATGAGCTGTTGAAGCTGCGGGTCGAGGTCTTCGTCGTCGAACAGGCTTGTCCCTACCCCGAACTCGACGGCCGTGACCTGCTCGCCGAGACCCGGCACTTCTGGCTAGAGGCACCCGATGGCGACGTGATCTGCACGCTGCGGCTGATGGAAGAGCACACCGGCGGGTCGAAGGTGTTCCGGATCGGGCGGGTGTGCACCAAGCGGACCGCACGCGGGCAGGGCCATACCTCCCGGCTGTTGCAGGCGGCGCTCGCCGAGGTGGGCGACTTCCCGTGTCGGATCGACTCCCAGACCTATCTGGAGGAGATGTACAGCCAGCACGGTTTCGTCCGCGACGGTGACGAATTCGTCGAAGATGGCATCCCACACGTACCGATGCTGCGGCCCGGGGCTCCCGGATGAGCGCCCAATACCCGTTCAGCGCCATCGTCGGGCACGACCAATTGCGCTTGGCTCTGGTGCTCTGCGCCGTACGACCCGAGATCGGCGGGGTGCTGATCCGCGGCGAGAAGGGCACCGCGAAATCGACGGCGGTACGCGGCCTGGCGAACATCCTGGCTGCAGTCGACAAGGACGGCGAGGGGGGCCGGCTGGTCGAGCTACCTATCGGCGCCACCGAAGACCGGGTGATCGGGTCCCTGGATCTGCAGAAAGTGCTGCGCGACGGCGAGCACGCATTCTCACCCGGCCTGCTATCGCGGGCACACCGCGGCGTGCTCTACGTCGACGAGGTCAACCTGCTGCACGATCACTTGGTCGACATCCTGCTTGACGCCGCCGCGATGGGTCGGGTGCACATCGAGCGCGACGGCGTCTCGCATTCGCATGAAGCGCGGTTCGTGTTGATCGGCACGATGAACCCAGAGGAAGGCGAGCTGCGGCCGCAGTTGCTGGACCGCTTCGGCCTGACCGTCGACGTCCGCGCGTCCCGCGACGTCGACATCCGAACCCAGGTCATCCGGTCCCGGTTGGCCTACGAAGCGGATCCGGACGGGTTCGCCGCCGGGTACGCCGCCGACGATGCCGATACCGCGCGCCGGATTGCCGACGCCAGGGACAGGGTCCCCGCCGTCGTGTTACCCGATAGCGAGCTACGCCGCATTGCGGCGCTCTGTGCGGCTTTCGATGTCGACGGAATGCGGGCGGATCTGGTGGTCGCCCGCACGGCCGTTGCGCATGCGGCCTGGCGCGGTGCGGACACCGTGACCGAAGAGGACATCAGGGTGGCCGCCGAATTGGCGTTGCCACATCGTCGCCGTCGCGATCCCTTCGACGACCCGGGCCTGGACCAGAATGCGCTCGACGAGGCCATGGCCAACGCCGGTGAGTCTGCCGACCCCGAACCCGAGCCCGAGCCCGAGCCCGAGCCCGATCCGGATCCCGATCCGGATCCGGATGGCGGCGTGCCGCCTGACACGGAATCTTCATCGGAATCGGTTGACAGCAAAGATGATTCGTCGGCCAGTGCGGTGGCCCCCGCTCCTCCGAAACAGAGCGGCGCACCCGCGCCGGTGTTTCGGACCCGGGCGTTGAGTGTGCCGGGCGTCGGAGAAGGCGCACCGGGCAAGCGATCTCGGGCTCGCAACCGTTCCGGCGCCGTCGTCGGGGTCAGCCCCGATGATTCAGGCGACGGTATGCATCTGTTCGCCACGCTGCTTGCTGCCGCGAACCGCTCGACGGGCGCAGGACCGGTGCGGCCGACGCCGGATGATCTGAAGCGCGCGATTCGCGAAGGCCGCGAAGGCAATCTGGTGATCTTCGTCGTCGACGCATCGGGCTCGATGGCGGCGCGGGACCGGATGTCCGCGGTCAGCGGTGCGGCAATGTCGTTGCTACGCGATGCCTACCAGCGCCGCGACAAGGTCGCGGTGATCACGTTCCGCGGTCAGCAAGCTCAGCTGCTGCTGCCGCCGACGTCATCGGCCTATATCGCTGGTCGGCGGCTGGCCCAGTTCGAGACGGGCGGCAAAACCCCACTGGCGCAGGGATTGATGGCGGCCCGTGACATGGTGGCCAGGGAGAAGGTTCGTGATCGCGGCAGGCGCAGCCTGGTCGTGGTGCTCACCGATGGCCGGGCCACCGGCGGTGCTGATCCCTTGGGGCGCAGTCGCACCGCGGCGGCGTTGCTGGTCGCCGAGGGTGCAGCCGCGGTGGTCGTCGACTGCGAAACGTCCTACGTCAAACTCGGTCTGGCCGCCACCCTGGCCACACAGCTGGGTGCGCCGGTGATGCGGCTCGATGAGCTGCGCGCGGATAGTCTCACCTCTGCTGTACGCAGCGTCGCCTGAGCGGGGAGGTAACCGCTTATGCCGCAAGGTCGTCCGCAGACGATCCCCGATGACGGGCTGACCACCAGGGCGCGGCGCAACGCGCCCGTCCTGGCCGTACACACCGGGGCTGGTAAGGGGAAGTCGACGGCAGCGTTCGGGATGGCGTTGCGCGCGTGGAACTCCGGGCTCGACGTCGCGGTGTTCCAATTCGTCAAGAGCGCCAAATGGAAGGTCGGCGAAGAGAACGCTTTTCGTCGGTTGGGGGAGCTGCACGACGAACACGGTGTCGGCGGGCCTGTCGAATGGCACAAGATGGGTGCGGGCTGGTCCTGGACACGCAAGCCCGGTCTCGAACCGGGAGACGACACGGCTCACGCCGCGGCCGCCGCCGACGGCTGGGCCGAAATCGCCCGCCGGTTGGCGCAGCAGCGCCACGACTTCTATGTCCTGGACGAGTTCACGTACCCGTTGAAATGGGGCTGGGTCGATATCGATGACGTGGTCGACACACTATTGGCGCGTCCCGGCGGTCAGCATGTGGTGATCACCGGGCGTGATGCGCCGGCCCGGTTGATCGAGGTCGCCGATCTGGTCACCGAGATGACGAAGGTCAAACACCCGATGGATGCGGGCCGAAAAGGGCAGAAGGGTATCGAATGGTAGGCGCCGCGGCGGCCGCAGTGCACCGCTTCGTGCGACGCGTGGCTACCTCTAAGCTCGCCGGGTGACCGAGAACGCCTACCTCGTCGGAGTGCGACTGGCCGGCAAGAAGGTCGTCGTGATCGGCGGCGGAACCGTCGCCCAACGACGACTCGGCCTGCTCATCGCCAACGGCGCCGATATTCATGTCATCACCAGGGCCGCGACGCCCGCTGTGGAAGCCATGGGGGATGGCAGTGCCAACGTCACCCTCACTGTGCGCGACTACCGCGACGGTGATCTTGACGGAGCCTGGTACGCGATCGCGGCCACCGACGACGCAGCGGTGAACGCCGCCATCATCGACGAGGCGGAGCGCAGACGCATCTTCTGTGTCCGCGCCGATATCGCCCGCGAAGGCACCGCCGTGACACCGGCATCCTTCGACTACGCGGGGCTGTCGGTCGGTGTCCTGGCAGGTGGAGAGCACCGGCGGTCCGCCGCGTTCCGCAACGCGATCCACGAGGCCATGCAGAAGGGACTGATCGCCACCGAGTCCGATGACAGCCCTGACACCAGAAAGGGCACCGTCGCGCTGGTGGGTGGCGGTCCCGGCGACCCTGAGCTGATCACCGTCCGCGGCCGTCGCATGCTGGCGCGGGCGGATGTCGTCGTTGCCGATCGGCTGGCGCCGCCCGAATTACTCGCCGAACTGCCTCCGCACGTCGAGGTGATCGACGCCGCCAAGATCCCCTATGGCAGGGCAATGGCACAGGAAGCCATTAATGAGGTCCTTATAAATCGGGCCAAGGCCGGCGCCTTCGTCGTGCGGCTCAAAGGCGGTGATCCCTTTGTCTTCGCCCGCGGATATGAGGAAGTTCTCGCGTGCGCAGAAGCTGGGATCCCCGTCACGGTCGTGCCGGGTGTGACCAGTGCCATAGCCGTACCGGAGATGGCCGGGGTTCCCGTCACGCATCGCGCGGTGAACCACGAGTTCGTGGTGGTCAGCGGCCACTTGGCGCCGAATCATCCCGAATCGTTAGTGAATTGGAATGCGCTGGCCGCGATGTCGGGCACCATCGTGCTTCTGATGGCGGTCGAGCGAATCGAGCTTTTCGCCGAGGTACTGCGGGCAGGCGGCCGACCAGCAGATACGCCGGTGGTGGTGGTTCAGCAGGGGACAACGGCCGGTGAAAGAGTGGTCCGGGCCACGCTGGCGGACGCACCGGAGACGATTCGCGCCGAAGGTATTAGGCCCCCGGCAATCATCGTCATCGGGCCTGTGGCCGCGTTCGGCACTTAAACAGTTCTTAAGATTACTGTAGGGTAGCTAGCTATGACGGCTCTCAACGACCGGCGAGCGCTACCTGCTCGCCTCGAGGGGTCAGCCGGGCAGACCGGCAAGACCTCTCCCACCTGGTTACCGTCTCGGCGTTTCATTGCCGCGGTGATCGCCATCGGCGGTATGCAGCTGCTAGCGACCATGGACAGCACTGTCGCCATCGTCGCGCTTCCCAAGATCCAGGACGAGCTCGGCCTGTCTGACGCGGGTCGCAGCTGGGTGATCACCGCCTATGTGCTGACTTTCGGCGGCTTGATGCTTCTCGGTGGTCGTCTCGGCGACACCATTGGGCGCAAGCGGACCTTCATCGGCGGTGTGGCCTTGTTCACCATCGCTTCCGTCCTCTGCGGCGTGGCCTGGGACGAGACGACCCTGGTCATCGCGCGACTATTGCAGGGTGTCGGTGCGGCCATCGCCTCGCCGACCGGCCTGGCACTGGTGGCAACGACCTTCCCCAAGGGGCCCGCTCGTAACGCGGCCACCGCGGTGTTCGCCGCGATGACCGGCGTCGGCTCGGTGATGGGTCTGGTGGTCGGTGGCGCGTTGACCGAGGTGTCGTGGCGCCTGGCCTTCCTGGTCAATATCCCGATCGGCCTGGTGATGCTGTACCTGGCTCATAAGACGCTGCGGGAAACCCATAAAGAGCGGATGAAGCTCGACGCGGCAGGCGCACTGCTGGCCACTGTGGCCTGCACGGCTGCGGTGTTCGGCTTCTCGCAGGGACCCGAGAACGGCTGGCTCACCCCGATCACCCTCGGCTCGGGTGCAATCGCCGCCGTGGCGTTCCTGGCATTCGTGATTGTCGAGCGCACCGCCGAGAACCCCGTCGTTCCCTTCGAGCTTTTCCGCGACCGCAACCGGTTCGCCACCTTCGCCGCAGTGTTCCTGGCCGGTGGCGTGATGTTCACGCTGACCGTCACGATCGGCCTGTACGTGCAGGACATCATGGGTTACAGCGCACTGAAGGCCGGTGTCGGCTTCATTCCGTTCGTCATTGCCCTCGGTATCGGACTCGGCGTCTCCTCGGCGCTGGTATCCCGCTTCCCACCGCGCGTCCTGGTGATCGGCGGCGGCGTTCTGGTGCTGGCTGCGATGCTGTACGGCTCGACGCTGTACGGCGGAATCCCGTACTTCCCGAACCTGGTCATCCCGATCACGGTCGGTGGCCTCGGTATCGGCATGATCGTGGTCCCGCTGATGGTGTCGGCCATCGCCGGTGTCGGGTTCGACCAGATCGGCCCGGTCTCGGCCATCGCGCTGATGCTGCAGAGCCTCGGCGGTCCCGTCGTGCTGGCCATCATCCAGGCCGTCATCACCTCGCGCACGCTCTACCTGGGCGGTACCACCGGCCCGGTGAAGAACATGAACGAAGCGCAGATGCATGCGCTGGACTCCGGCTACACCTATGGCCTGCTGTGGGTCGCCGCGGTGGCTGTCGTGGTCGGCGTGGTTGCACTGTTCATTGGATACACCGCCGAGCAGGTCGGGCACGCTCAGGAAGTCAAAGACGCGATCGACGCGGGCGAGCTGTAACCGCATCGTCGACGCCTGCGGGTTCGACCACCTTCTGACCGCTCGGTAGGGTCATCTTCTATGTCTGCCGGAGAGGGTGCGGTCACGCGTCTCTCCAGCAGCGTGGCTGGGATCGCGATCCTGGCGATCACCGGCATGCAGTTGATGTCGACGCTCGACGGCACCATCGTCATCGTCGCGCTTCCGCGGATGCAGGCCGAGCTGAACCTCTCCGATGCAGGCAAGAGCTGGGTCATCACGGCCTATGTGCTGGCCTTCGGCGGGTTGCTGTTACTCGGTGGCCGGGTCGGCGACGCCATCGGCCACAAGCGGGCCTTCATCTCCGGTGTCGGGGTTTTCACCATCGCGTCGTTGGTCTGCGGGCTGGCCAACGACGAGTACACGCTGATCGTCGCGCGTGCGGTCCAGGGCGTCGGCGCGGCTGTCGCGGCGCCGACGGGGTTGGCACTGATCGCCACCACCTACGCCGTCGGTCATGCCCGTAACCAGGCCATGGCCGTGTCGGCCGGTATGCAGGCCATCGGTTCGGTACTTGGCCTCGTTTTGGGTGGCGCGCTGACGGTTGTCTCCTGGCGGCTGGCGTTTCTGATCAACGTGCCCATCGGAATCGTCATCATCACCATTGCGGTGCTGCGGCTGTCCGAGACCCGCCATGAACGACTCAAGCTCGATATCACCGGCGCTCTGCTGGCCACTCTGGGCTGTACCGCGGCGGTGCTGGTGTTCACGCAGGGCCCGCCGCGCGGCTGGGTGGACCCGTGGGTGATCGGCGCAGGAATCGCGGCCGCGGCCTTCTTCATCTCATTCCTGATCGTCGAGCGCAGCGCCGAGAACCCGTTGGTGCCGTTCGAAGTGTTCGACAACCGCAACCGGGTGATGACGTTCATCTCGCTGTTTCTGGGCGGCGGCGTGCTGCTGACGGTGACGGTGATGATCGGTCTGCTGGTGCAGGACGTGCTGGGTTACTCGGCGTTGAAGGCGGGGATCTGTTTCATCCCGTTCGCCATCGGCGTCGGGTTGGGCACGGTGCTGGCAGCACGGCTGGCGCCCAAGGTGGCCCCACGCTGGCTGATCATCGGCGGTGGCCTGTTCGTGCTCGCCGCGATGCTGTACGGCTCGACGCTGGACCGCAGCATTCCGTACTTCCCGGACCTACTCGTGCCGATCGTGCTCGGTGGTTTCGGGATCGGCATGATTTCGGTGATCCTGCCGCTGTGCGCGGTCGCCGGGGTCGGGCCGCGTGAGATCGGGCCGGTATCGGCGATCACGCTGATGGTGCAGAACCTCGGCGGCCCCGTGGTGCTGGTTGTCATCCAGGCCGTCCAGACCTCACGCACGCTGTATCTCGGCGGAACCACCGGTCCGGTGAAGGACATGACGGAGGCGCAACTCGACGCACTCGGACATGGCTACACGTATTCGCTGCTGTGGGTAGCGGCGATTGCGATCCTGGTCGGTGTCGCCGCGTTTTGGATTGGCTTCTCCGCGCGCGATATCGCCCGCGCGCAGCACACCAGGGAAGCTGTCGAGGCGGGTGAGCTGTAGGTGATCGACGATGATGCGAGGCCGACGCGCCAGCAGATTTCTGATGTCGTGGACGATCTGGGCTGGCGGCTGATCCTCGGTGCAGTCCAGACCCATGTCCAGGTGTTGTCCCTGACGTCGGCGGCGGCAGTGGCAGCAGTTGCCGCATACGCCGTCGGGAACGAGGGTGACGGGGACCTCGATATCGACCTGAGGTCCACGCGAGTGGTGCTGCGGCTGATGGACGTCGCGGCGGGGGCGGTCACCGGACGTGATCTGCGACTGACCCGGCAGATCACCGAAGCGCTTGCTGCGCAAGGTTTCACGACCACACCCGGTATCGACGGCGTCGCAGTGCAGGAACTGGAGATTGCCATCGACGCACTCGACATTTCGGCGGTCCGACCCTTTTGGAAGGCAGTCACCGGGTATGTGGAGGAGCGCGGCCCGTTGGACCAGGTAGACGGGGCCTCGGCACTGGTGGACCCACTGCACCGCTCGCCGACGATCTGGTTCCAGCAGATGGATGCACCCCGACCGCAGCGCAACCGCATTCATGTCGATATCGATGTCCCGCATGACGCCGCTGAGGCCAGGATCGCAGCCGCGTTGGCCGCAGGCGGCGTCATGATCAAGGATTCCGCGGCGCCCGCGTACTGGGTGCTGGCCGATCCCGAAGGCAACGAGGCGTGCATCTGCACCTGGCAGGGCAGGGACTGAGCCCATTCCTGGGTAGGCTGGCCCGCTGTGATCACCCGCATGTCGGAACTGTTCCTGCGAACGCTCCGCGATGACCCCGCCGATGCCGAGGTTCCCAGCCACAAACTGCTGATCAGGGCCGGCTACGTCCGGCCGATCGGCCCCGGCCTGTACAGCTGGCTGCCACTGGGTCTGCGGGTGCTGCGCAAGATCGAGGCCATCGTGCGCGACGAGATGGCGGCCATCGGCGGCCAGGAGATCTTGTTCCCCGCCTTGCTGCCGCGTGCGCCGTACGAGACGACGAACCGGTGGACCGAATACGGCGACGGCCTGTTCCGCCTCAAGGACCGCCGCGGTAACGACTACCTGCTGGGCCCGACGCACGAAGAGCTATTCACGCTGACGGTCAAGGGGGAGTACAGCTCGTACAAGGACTTCCCGCTGATCCTGTTCCAGATCCAGACCAAATACCGGGACGAGGCGCGGCCACGGGCCGGCATCCTGCGCGGTCGCGAGTTCATCATGAAGGACTCGTACTCGTTCGACACCGCGGAGGACGGGCTCAAGACCGCCTATCACTCGCACCGCGAGGCCTATCAAAAGATCTTCAGCCGCCTCGACGTGCGGTACGTCATCGTCTCGGCGGTCTCCGGGGCGATGGGCGGCAGCGCGTCTGAAGAGTTCCTCGCGGAGAGCCCAGTCGGCGAGGACACCTTTGTGCGCTGCCTGGAATCGGGTTACGCCGCCAACGTCGAGGCCGTGATCACCGCGCAACCCGAAGCGCTCTCCGCGGAACAGATAGCGGGTCTGCCCGAGCCGACGGTGCACGACACCGGGGATACCCCGACGATCGCCACCCTGGTGGACTGGGCCAACGGCGCCGGACTCGCCCAGTTCGACGGTCGTGAGGTCACCGGCGCGGACACCCTGAAGAACTTGTTGCTCAAGGTTCGCCTGCCCGGCGGCGAGTGGGAGCTACTGGCAGTCGCAGTGCCCGGCGATCGCGATGTCGACGACAAACGTCTCGGCGCCGCCCTCGATCCGGCTGAGTACGCCATGCTCTCCGATGAGGACTTCCCGAAGTACCCGTTCTTGGTGAAGGGGTATATCGGACCGAAAGCACTGCTGGCCAACGGGGTTCGCTATTTGGTCGATCCACGGGTGGTCGACGGGACATCGTGGATCACCGGCGCCGACGAACCGGGTAAGCATGTCGTCGGACTGGTGGCCGGCCGCGATTTCACCCCGGACGGCACCATCGAGGCCGCCGAGGTACGCGACGGTGACCCGTCACCCGATGGTGCGGGTCCGCTGGTGTCGGCGCGGGGAATCGAGATCGGGCATATCTTCCAGTTGGGCAAGAAGTACACCGACGCCTTCACCGCCGATGTGCTCGGCGAGGACGGCAAACCGGTCCGACTGACGATGGGTTCCTACGGTGTCGGGGTATCGCGGTTGGTCGCCGTGATCGCAGAGCAGCAGCACGATGAGCTCGGACTGCGCTGGCCGGCCGCGGTGGCGCCGTTCGACGTCCATCTGGTGATCGCCAACAAGGATCCCGAGGCGCGCACCGGCGCGGAAGCGCTGGCTGCGGATCTGGACCGGCTCGGCGTCGACGTACTACTCGATGACCGGAAGGCATCGCCGGGGATCAAATTCAAGGATGCCGAGCTGATCGGGGTGCCGTGGATTGTGGTGCTGGGCCGCGGCTGGGCCGACGGGGTGCTGGAACTGCGCAACCGGTTCACCGGTGAGACCCGTGAGCTACCCGTCGCACCGGCGGAGGGCACTGTCGCGGCGGCCATCGCCGAGTTGGTCGGCTAGGTACCGCCGGGGAAGGCCTGGGTTACCGGCCAGGCTTTGAGAACCTGCTTCCAGCGGGCGGCCAGGACGGCGCACTGCGTCAGCGCCGATACCGCGATGGTGCGGTCACCGTCGGCGCCGGAATCGGGGTTGGCCTGCTCGAGGACGGCCCGCCAGGCCACGGCGGTGTCGTTCTCCATCTGCACGGCGAGGTTCGCCGCCGACGTCGGATCATCGACCCGGATCGGCAGTTGGTAGCCCGCTGCGGCCAACGGCGGAACCACCGACCGCGCGGTCAGCATCGTGATCAACGTCTCGCGCTGTTCGCGATGTTGCGTAAGTGCCTGCGCCACAAGGTCATTGACATCGGGGGTCGAATGCGCCGAGACGATGCCGTACCCGTAGATGGCCGCATGAACGGCGGCCAGGGCGTCGTAGAGCGCGCCGGCATCTGCTGCCGGTGGACGCGTGGGCTCAGGTTCGGACCCTGTTGTTGGTTCGGGAGAGGTCATGGCGCCGGCTTGGGGGTATCGAGCCCGACAGTGAACGACGTCGTGCACGACGCGGCGATCGAGCCGAGCAGGCCGGCTCGGTAGCCGGTCAGCGTCGCCGCCAACGCGGCAGCACTGGAAGCGGACTGTTTCAACGCGCCGATGACCTGCGCGACCGAGGGCGGCGGCGCCGCGACCGCCGAGGTGGTTGGCGTGCTGCTCGCGCCGGAAGAGGTGGATGTCTCAGTCGACGTCGGGGCAGGCCGGCCCGCCGCCCTGGCGATCTCCTCGATAAGTGCGCGAGAGTGCTGGGCGCGTTCCGAGGCCACCTGGGTCAGTGCCGGTGCAATTGCCGGGGCCGCGGCAGTGGCCGCGGCGCGAGCCATCGCACTATCGGCATCGGCAAGGTCGGCCTGGGCCTGCAGTGGGTCCACCGGTACGGGAGTGTCCGACGAACCGCATGCTGACGCTGTTTCCGCGATCAACGCCAGCCCCACGATGCCCGCGGCGCCGGCCAGGACGTCGCGCCTGCGGAATGCCCGGCGGGTTACGGAAGGGGCATTGTGCACAGCGACATCCTGCCAGCCAGCGAAGCAGCGGTGCCTCGGCGGCCCCGATGGCGCAGATGATTTGCATTTACGGTCGTTTTTCCTGGCGTATCGTTAATGGCTGGCCCGCGGTCCTCCGCGGCCCATTGAGACCCGACAACTCAAGATGAGGAGCTCGCCGTGACCGAGCGGTCCAGAGGGCTGCCCTCACCGTCGCAGGTGATCGAGCTACTTGCCGGGGAGTTCGCGCGCGCGGGCTACGAAATCGAAGATGTGACCATCGCCGAGACCCTGCGCCCACCGCGTATCACCATCATCGTCGACGGTGATACGCCGCTGGATCTGGACGCTGTCGCCGAGTTGTCCAGGATCGCTTCAGAACACCTCGATACCGTGCCAGGAGGGGACGGCGAGTACGTCCTCGAGGTGAGCTCGCCCGGTGTTGAACGTCCCTTGACCACCGAGAAGCATTTTCTGCGTAACCGTGGTCGCAAGGTCGATGTAGAGCTGCGCGACGGGTCCACGGTGACCGGCCGGGTTGCCGCGATGAACGACGGGGTGCTGAGTCTTGTGGTTCGCGGCCTCAAGCCGCACCTATTGACAGTACGTGAGTTGGCGTTCGCTGATATCACGAAAGCGGTTGTCCAGGTGGAATTTTCGCCACCCAGTCAGCGTGAGTTAGACCTTGTTACGGAGGCTGGAACATGAATATCGATATGGCAGCGCTGCACGCTATCGAAACGGATCGCGGTATCGCCGAGGGGGAGTTGCTCGACACCATCAAGTCGGCACTGCTGACGGCCTACCGGCACACCGAAGGCCATCAGGCCGACGCTCACATTGACATCGACCGCAAGAGCGGCGCGGTCAAGGTGATGGCGCGAGAACTCGATGCCGACGGCCAGGTGATCAGTGAATGGGATGACACGCCAGAAGGATTCGGCCGTGTCGCCGCGACGACCGCCAGACAGGTGATGCTGCAGCGCTTTCGGGACGCGGAGAACGAGAAGGTCTACGGCGAGTTCGCGGCCAGGGAAGGCGATATTGTCACCGGCGTCATCCAGCGTGACGTCCGGGCCAACGCCCGCGGTGACGTGGTGCTGCAGATCGGCACGGAGACCAAGTCCTCCGAGGGGATGATCCCCACCGCCGAGCAAGTGCCTGGGGAGAAGTACGAACATGGCGACCGGCTGAAGTGCTTTGTGCTCGGCGTCACCCGCGGTGCCCGCGAACCCCAGATCCGGCTGTCGCGGACCCACCCGAATCTGGTCCGCAAGCTGTTTTCGCTGGAGGTGCCGGAGATTGCCGACGGCTCGGTCGAGATCGTCGCGGTGGCCAGAGAGGCGGGCCACCGTTCCAAGATCGCCGTCGCATCCAAGGTCTCGGGTCTCAACGCCAAAGGCGCCTGCATCGGCCCGATGGGCCAGCGGGTCCGCAATGTGATGAGTGAGCTGTCCGGCGAGAAGATCGACATCATCGATTGGGATGACGACCCCGCCCAGTTTGTCGCCAATGCGCTGTCACCGGCGAAGGTGGTGTCGGTATCGGTCATCGATCAGGCCGCGCGGGCAGCCAGAGTGGTGGTGCCGGACTTCCAGCTATCGCTGGCCATCGGTAAAGAAGGCCAGAATGCCCGGTTGGCGGCCCGGCTGACGGGCTGGCGCATCGATATCCGCAGCGACGCCGCCCCGGAGCCCGACAAAGAGCCCGCCCCCGGCGCACCTCAGGGTGCGGCCCGCGAGGGGTAGCTGACGGCGGCATGGTTCGAGCCTCCCGGCGGGTGGTTCTGCACGACCGTTCGGTGACGGTAGACTGAGCCGTGATCCAGCGCGAGGGTCCGGTACGCACATGTGTGGGATGCCGGAAACGAGAACTGGCCGTCGAATTGCTTCGTGTGGTGGCGGTGTCGGACGGGAACGGCGGATATGCCGTGATCGTTGACACAGCCGGTAATCTTCCGGGGCGGGGTGCGTGGTTGCATCCCGAGCCGCAGTGCCTGCACACCGCGAACCGGCGGCGCGCCCTCACCCGGGCGCTGCGAATCACCGCTTCACCGGACACCTCCGCGGTGGCCGAGCACTGGAAAGCGTTCGACCATCCGGCAACAGAAGAGGTAGCGAAGAACATGAGCACACCGTGAAGTTCGAATGACCATGCGTCATAGCTAAACCCGAGGCGCGGCCTACTGCTGTCGCCTCCTAGACAGGAGTTGTAGTGGCAGGCAAGGCCCGCGTGCACGAGTTGGCTAAAGAACTCGGTGTCACCAGCAAGGAAGTACTCGCCCGGCTGAGCGAACAAGGCGAATTCGTCAAATCAGCATCGTCAACCGTCGAAGCGCCCGTCGCTCGCCGGTTGCGTGAAGCCCTCGGCGGCGGTAAGCCCGCAGCCGCAGCTGGCGCCCCGAAGGGCAATGGATCCACAGGAAACGGCGCTGCTGCGCCTGCTGCCCCCGCCGCTAAGCCTGCGGCCCCGGCACCTGCGGCCACCGCCAGTCCCGCAGCACCCGCTGCCCCCGCCTCGACCGGCCCCAAGCCGGGTGTCCCGGTGAAAGCGGCAGCGCCCGCTCCCGCGCCGGCACCGCCCGCGCCCACCCCGGCTCCGGCTCCGGCCCCCGCGCCGGCAGCACCGCGACCGGCAGCCCCGGCTGCGCCTGCAGCAGCAGCCGCTGCGGCACCGGCACCTGCGGCTCCTGCCGCACCTGCCGCGCCCGCCCCAGGCGGTACCCGGCCCCCCGGGCCCACCCCAGGTGGCCCCCGGCCCGGCCCGCGCACGCCGAAGGTCGGCAACAACCCGTTCTCGTCGGCCCAGCCGGTCGAACGTCCGGCTCCTCGCCCGCCCGCAGGTGCGCCTCCGCGTCCCGGCGGTGCGCCAGGACCCCGCCCCGGTGGCGGTCCTCGACCCGGCGGAGCGTCGCCGGGCAACATGCCCCCTCGTCCTATGGGTTCCACCAGTGCACGTCCCGGTGGCGGACCCCGCCCAGGCGGCGGACCTCGTCCCGGTGGCGGCCCCCGTCCCGGTGGTGCCGGTGGCGGTGCGCGTCCCGGTGGTGCCGGTGGTGGCGGCGGCGGTAACTACCGCGGCGGCGGCGCCGGTGGCCCCGGCGGTGGCGGTGCCCCAGGTGGCGCGGCTGCTGGTGGTTTCCGCGGTCGCCCAGGTGGCGGCGGTGGCGGCGGTCGTCCCGGCCAGCGCGGTGGTGCGGCAGGTGCGTTCGGTCGCCCCGGTGGTGCGGTTCGTCGTGGACGCAAGTCCAAGCGGGCGAAACGCGCCGAATACGAAAGCATGCAGGCGCCGGTCGTCGGTGGCGTGCGGTTGCCGCAGGGCAACGGCGAGACCATCCGGTTGGCCCGCGGTGCGTCCCTGGTGGACTTCGCCGACAAGATCGACGCCAACCCGGCATCGCTGGTCCAGGCGCTGTTCAACCTCGGCGAGATGGTGACCGCCACCCAGTCCGTGGGTGACGAGACCCTGGAACTGCTCGGCAGCGAGATGAACTACATCGTGCAGGTCGTCTCCCCGGAGGACGAGGATCGCGAGCTGCTGTCTTCCTTCGACCTCACCTACGGCGAGGACGAGGGCGGCGAGGACGATCTGGAATTCCGTCCGCCGGTCGTCACCGTCATGGGCCACGTCGACCACGGCAAGACCCGCCTGTTGGACACCATCCGTAATGCCACCGTTCGTGAGGGCGAGGCCGGCGGTATCACCCAGCACATCGGTGCCTACCAGGTCCTCACCGAGCTGGAAGGTAACGAGCGACTGGTCACCTTCATCGACACTCCCGGTCACGAGGCGTTCACCGCCATGCGTGCCCGTGGTGCCAAGGCCACCGATATCGCGATCCTGGTGGTCGCCGCCGACGACGGCGTCATGCCGCAGACGGTGGAGGCCATCAACCACGCTCAGGCGGCCGACGTGCCGATCGTCGTGGCGGTCAACAAGATCGACAAGGAAGGTGCGGATCCTCAGCGGATCCGGTCGCAGCTCACCGAATACGGCCTGGTGGCCGAGGAGTTCGGTGGCGACACCATGTTCGTCGACATCTCCGCCAAGAACGGCACGAATATCGACGCCCTGCTCGAAGCGGTGCTGCTGACCGCCGATGCCTCCCTGGATCTGCGGGCCAACCCCGATATGGAAGCCCAGGGTGTGGCGATCGAGGCGCACCTGGACCGCGGTCGCGGCCCGGTGGCCACCGTGCTCATCGCACGCGGCACGCTGCGGGTCGGCGACTCGATCGTGGCCGGCGACGCTTACGGGCGTGTCCGGCGGATGGTCGACGAGCACGGCGAGGACGTCCACGAGGCGTTGCCGTCGCGGCCGGTCCAGGTCATCGGCTTCACGTCGGTACCGGGCGCTGGTGACAACCTGCTGGTGGTCGACGAAGACCGCATCGCCCGTCAGATCGCCGATCGTCGTAGTGCACGCAAGCGCAACGCGTTGGCTGCCCGTACCCGTAAGCGCATCAGCCTGGACGATCTGGATGCCGCGCTGAAGGAAACGTCGCAGCTCAACCTGATCCTCAAGGGCGACAACTCCGGCACCGTCGAGGCGCTGGAGGAAGCCCTGCTGGGCATCGACATCGGCGACGAGGTCGAACTGCGCGTCATCGACCGTGGCGTCGGTGGGGTCACCGAGACCAACGTCAACCTGGCGTCGGCCTCGAATGCCATCATCATCGGCTTCAACGTTCGCGCGGAGGGCAAAGCCACCGAGCTGGCCAACCGCGAGGGTGTCGACATCCGCTACTACTCGGTGATCTATCAGGCCATCGACGAGATCCAGGCTGCGCTCAAGGGCATGCTCAAGCCGGTCTACGAGGAGAAGGAACTCGGCCGCGCCGAGATCCGGGCGATCTTCCGGTCGTCCAAGGTCGGCAACATCGCCGGCTGCCTCGTCACCTCGGGCCTTATCCGACGCAACGCCAAGGCGCGTCTGCTGCGCGATAACGTCGTGGTGGCCGAGACCGTCACCATCTCCTCGCTCAAACGGGAGAAGGACGACGCCACCGAGGTTCGCGACGGCTACGAGTGTGGTCTTACCTTGACGTACAACGACATCAAGGAGGGCGACGTCATCGAGGCGTACGAGCTCGTTGAAAAAGCACGTACGTAATGGTGGGCGACGAGCGCTTGCGCGAGGAGCATCGTAATGGTTGATGTTGGACGCGCGCGGAGGCTCTCCAAGCGCATCGGCACCATCGTCGCGTCGGCGATCGAGTTCGAGATCAAAGATCCCCCGTTGGCCTTCGTGACCATCACGGACACGAAGGTGACGGGCGACCTTCACGACGCCACCGTGTTCTACACGGTGCGCGGCGTGACCCTCGACGACGAGCCGGACTACGCCGGTGCAGCCGCCGCCCTGGAACGGGCCAAAGGCACACTGCGCACCCGGGTCGGAGCAGGCACGGGTGTGCGGTTCACCCCGACGCTGTCGTTCTCGCTGGACAAGGTGCCGGAAACTTCGGCCCATATGGAGGAGCTGCTGGCCCGCGCGGCGGCGGCGGATGCCGAACTCGCCCGGGTTCGGGAGGGCGCCAAGCCGGCCGGTGACCCAGACCCGTACCGTGTGAGTGGGGTGGAAGAGACAGCCGGGGGGGCTGACGACGACACTGACGAGTGGGACGCTGAGGAAACCGGTGACCGCGATCGAAAAGAAGACTGACACTGTCACGACTGGACGCCGGGTAGGCGCCGAGCAGGCAGTCGAAGTGCTGATTGCTGCGCAAAGCGTTGCTGTGGTCTGTCATGTCTTCCCCGACGCGGATACGATCGGTGCCGGGCTGGCCCTGGCTCAGGTCTTGGAACGCTCGGGTAAAGCGGTAGCGGTCAGTTTCGCCGCACCCGCCACCTTGCCGGAGTCGCTGCGGAGCCTGCCGGGCGGTCACCTGCTGGTGGCGCCCGACGAGGTCAGCACCGATACCGATCTGGTGGTGACAGTCGACATTCCCAGCGTCAATCGACTCGGGGCGCTGGGCCAACTGGTGCGTCCGCGCGATGACAGTGACATTGAAGTCCTTGTCATCGACCACCACGCCTCCAATCAACTGTTCGGTACCGCCAACTACGTCGATCCGTCCGCGGATTCGACTACCCTGCTGATCGCCGAACTGCTCGACGCGTGGGATAAGCCGATCGATGCCGCGATCGGCCACTGTCTGTACGCCGGGTTGACGACGGACACCGGATCGTTCCGGTGGGCCAGTCCCCGCGCCCACCGACTGGCAGCGCGCCTGGTCGAACTGGGCGTCGATAACGCGGCGATCAGTCGCACCCTGCTGGACACCCATCCGTTCGCCTGGCTGCCAATGCTGTCGCGCGTGTTGTCGTCGGCGAAGTTGCTCCCTGACGCGGCCGGTGGTCGCGGACTGGTGTATGCCTTCGTCGGGTACCAGGAGTGGGCGGATGCCAGGCCAGAAGAAGTAGAGAGCATCGTTGATATCGTCCGGACCACCCAGCAGGCCGAAGTCGCCGCGGTGTTCAAGGAGATCGAACCAGAGCACTGGTCGGTGTCCATGCGGGCCAAGACAATTGATCTGGCCGCCGTGGCGATGGCATTCGGTGGTGGCGGGCATCGGCTCGCCGCCGGATACTCGGCGACCGGATCAGCCGAGGACGTGGTCGAGGCCCTGAGTTCTGCCCTTGGCTGACGACGTCAGCGGCACCTTGGCAGACGGGCCCGCGGTACCAGGCGGGCGGCGGATCGCCGGGCTGGCGCTGCCCGCGTTGGGTGTACTGGCCGCCGAACCCCTCTATCTGCTGTTCGACCTCGCCGTTGTGGGTCGCCTCGGCGCGCTGCCCCTGGCCGGACTGGCGATCGGCGGTCTGGTACTCGGGATGGTCGCCTCCCAGCTGACCTTCCTGTCCTACGGGACCACGGCCCGCTCGGCCCGCTACTTCGGCGCCGGCGACCGGCCCGCCGCCGTCGGTGAGGGGGTACAGGCGACCTGGCTGGCGATCGGGCTGGGCACGGTGATCGCGCTGGTGATCGAAATGGTTGCGCCGCCGCTGGTTTCGCTCATCTCCGGGGATGGGGCGATAGCGCAGGAAGCGTTGCCGTGGCTTCGCATCGCCGTACTCGGTGCCCCGGCCATCCTGATCTCGCTGGCGGGTAACGGGTGGATGAGGGGGGTGCAGGACACCGCGCGGCCGCTGCGCTTCGTGATCGCAGGATTCGCCTTGTCCGCGGTGTTGTGTCCGGCGCTGGTGTACGGCTGGCTCGGTCTGCCACGGCTCGGACTGTCCGGATCCGCGGTGGCGAACCTGGCGGGTCAGTCGTTGGCCGGGCTGCTATTCCTTTCCGCGTTGCTTGCCGAGCGGGTGCCGCTGCGACCGCAGCCCGCACTGTTGCGCGCCCAGGTGGTGATGGGGCGTGATCTGCTGGTGCGCACGCTGGCGTTTCAGGCCTGCTTCGTCTCGGCTGCGGCGGTGGCCGCCCGCTTCGGTGCGGCTGCGGTCGCCGCCCATCAAGTGGTGCTGCAACTGTGGAGTTTCCTTGCCCTGGTGCTCGATTCGTTGGCCATCGCCGCGCAGTCACTGGTCGGTGCAGCTCTGGGGGCCGGGCACATCGCCCATGCCCGCGCCGTCGCATGGCGGGTGACGATCTTCTCCACGATCGCCGCGGCGCTACTGGCGTCGATATTCGCCATCGGCGCCTCGGTGCTGCCGTCGCTGTTCACCGATGACCGTTCGGTGCTCGACGAGATCGGCGTGCCATGGTGGTTCCTGGTGGCGCAACTGCCGATCGCCGGAATCGTCTTCGCGCTCGACGGCGTGCTGCTCGGTGCCGGGGACGCAAAGTTCATGCGCAACGCGACGCTGCTCAGCGCGCTGGTGGGATTCCTGCCGCTGATCTGGTTGTCGCTGGTGTACGGCTGGGGGCTGTTCGGGATCTGGTCGGGCCTGACCACCTTCATGGTGTTGCGTCTGGTATGCGTTGGCTGGCGGGCACTTTCCGGCCGCTGGCTGGTGGCTGGCACCGCCTAGGCGCGGTGTGCGCCCGCTCGTAAGCTGCTGGGCATGAACGAGGCTCATGAAATGTGCGGCAGCGACGAGTGGCGGCAGATGATCCGCGACGTCATTCTTCCGTGGGCGCTCGGCGAGGTCAGCCTCGGCGATGACGTGCTTGAGGTCGGCCCGGGCTACGGCGCCACCACCGACGTGCTGAGCACGCTGACCCCGCAGCTGACCGCGGTGGAGATCGACGCAGACCTCGCGGGCATGCTGCGGGAGCGTTTCGGCGACACGCGGTCGGTGCAGATCGTCGACGGCGATGCCACCAACCTGCACTACCCAGACGAAAAGTTCACTGGTGCAGCATGTTTCACTATGCTGCACCATGTCCCGACGTCTGCGTTGCAGGACCAATTATTCGCGGAGGTGGCCCGGGTATTGCAGCCGGGTGCGGCACTGGTGGCCAGCGACAGCCTCGGCAGCGAGGCGCTGGCCGGAATGCACGAAGGGGACACCTACCACCCCGTCGACCCCGGTTCGCTGCCTGCACGGCTGGCCGCAGCAGGGTTCACCGGCGTCGAGGTGAAGATCAACGAATTCGGCTGGGCGGTGGTGGCCCGCAAGGGCTGAGCGCGCTAACGCACCTGCGCCCGGCCGCGGTCCAAGACGGCGTCGCGGTTGGCGGCGATATCGTCACCGCTGGTGCTGCGCATCCACTGGCGCGCCGATTCGGCCTCCATCCACAGCGACGCATCAATCTGCGCGCCGTCGATACGGTGATACGAATCCAGCAGGGCCCGTACCGCTTTCTGGTTGTTGCCGACGATCGAGGTGGCGACGGCCCGCGCGGCGGACAACAGCTGCTCGTGGGGCACGACCTCGGTGACCAGACCGGCCCGCAGGGCATCTTCGGCGGAGAGGTAATCACCGGTCAGGCTCATCCGTCGGGACAGTCCGACGCCGACCTTCTGCGGCAGTCGCACCGACAGCCCCCACGTCGGCAGCAGTCCCACCCGGGCATGAGTGTCGGCGAAGCGGGCATGTTCGGAGGCCACCAGGATGTCGCAGTACAGCGCGATCTCCAGACCGCCTGTGACGGCGGCACCGTTGATGGCGCCGATCACCGGCTTTTGCATGGCTGGCCATTTGGGCGAAATATCGGGTAGTTCGGTGGTGTCACCGAGTTCTTTGAGGTCAAGGCCTGCGCAGAACACCGGGTCAGCACCGGTAAGGATGACCACGTCGACGGCGTCATCGGCTTCGGCGTCGGCCAGTGCGGCGAACAACGCCTTACGCAGCGCCAGGGAAAGGGCATTCCGCGACTGCGGTCGGTTCAGCGTCAGCGTGCGGATCCGGTCCGAGGTTTCGATCGTCAGGATGTCGTTGGTCATGGAGTCAACCTATCGTGGACGCATGTGCCGAAACATCACCGAGTTGCGCGGGCTCGAACCTGCCGCCACGGCTGAGGAGATCGAGGCCGCAGCCAGGCAGTACATCCGCAAGGTCAGCGGTATCGCCAGGCCTTCGGACGCCAACGTGGATGCCTTCGAGACCGCGGTCGCCGAGGTCGCGGCCACCACCACCCGACTGCTGGCCGGCCTTCCGCAGCGCAGGCAGCCGCCCAAGACGATTCCGCCGCTGCGCAGGCCAGAGGTACGCGCGCGGATCGCAGCAAGATGACCGCTGCCCTCAAGGAGTGGAGCGCCGCGGTGCATGCGCTCCTTGCCGGGCGCCAAACGGTATTGCTGCGCAAGGGTGGGATTCACGAGAAGCGCTTCGACGTGGCGGCCCAGGAATTCCTGTTGTTCCCGAC
Source organism: Mycobacterium sp. (assembly GCF_965229105.1). GTDB lineage: Bacteria > Actinomycetota > Actinomycetes > Mycobacteriales > Mycobacteriaceae > Mycobacterium. The sequence continues at coordinate 4,814,170 of NZ_OZ245858.1, read as the reverse complement.
CGTCGCGCACAGCCATGCGCAACGGGTCCGCCCCGAACACCGCGATCTTCTGGAACCGGCCGTCGCGGACAGCACCGAGACCCAGATCGTCGTCCGGGCCTGCGCCAAAATCGTTGCTGCAGTTGAGGTTCAACACCCTGACCAGCTCGACGCGATCGCAGATCTGCATATCTGGACGGCTGATTCGGTGCGCGCCGACCGCGTCGATTTCCGACCGAAGCATCGCCTGACGGTTCTTGTGGTGCAGGCCAGCCCACTGGTGGAACCGCTGATCCTGGCCCGGACTCCGGAATTCGCAGGTTGTAAGAGCTGGTTGGCGCTACCGGCCATGCCTGCGGTCGGCCCACCGATACACGACTGCGCCGCCCTGCAGGAGATCGCCGTTGGGGTCCGTCAACTTCTCGGCTGATTGTCGACCGGCAGCACCAGTCGTGAGGTCACCGAGCCTGCACCGAGGGCCACGTTGTGGGTGGCAGTCGCCATCGTCTCCCCGGTGATGGCAGGTTCATCGGTGCCCAGATTTCGGGCGAACCGTGGGTGTGAACCTCCTGCGATGATCACCCTGATCCGCGAACCCGCCCGGAACCGGTAGGCGATGTCATCCAATTCGATCGATACCTGTTCGCCGGACCCGCCTGATCCGGCGAAAAACCTCTGGAAACCGTCGCTGACATTGCGCGAGCGTCCGTTCGCATCGACCTCGCTGAGCCGGACGAACACGTCGTGGTGCGGGTTATCGCAGGTGTGCGCCAGCTCGATCACGGGGGTGCCCAGGACCGTCAGATCCGCACCCAGCGCGGCGCCGGTGAACACGAGGACGTCGGCCCGCTCGGCCAGCGCGGTGTCATCGCGGTACCCACCGGTGGGGGATAGCAGCCTGCCGCCGACGGTCGGAGTGGGATCGGCGGGATCGAAGGTGAAGGTGGCGGCCGTGTCAGAGGCTGCGGGCAGCGTCTCGACCAGGCCACCCGCTGATCCCAGGTACAGCACATGGTCGGAGGTGGCGGCGGGCGGCCAGTCAGGTAGCTCGACCCAGCCGTGGTGGCCGATCTCGACCCGGACGCGGCTGCGTGCCGGTGCCGGCCGCTGCGCCAGATGGGTGTCGAGCCAGGCCAGCGATTCCCGGCCGACCAGGCCAGCCGCACGCGCGGTCATCTGACTGTGGGTCCACGGCCCGACGGTCATGGCGACGGTCGCACCCCGGTCACGTAGCCTCCGGTACTGCGTCAGGGTCTGGTCGAGGAATGTGTCCTGCCAGCCGCTGAGCAGCAGGATCGGAATGTCGGCCCGGTCCAGTGCCGCCGACATCTGCCGCGGCTCCCAGTAGGGGGCGTCGGGACTGGAATGGGCCAGCCACGATTCGTACCAGGTGGCCTTGTCGCCGAGCAGTTTTCGCGCTGCCCCGCCCATCGGCAGCTGATCGGCGACGCCCGCGACGATCTTGCCGGCCTGGAAACCCCTCAGCACTTTGCGGAATCCGTTCGGGTCATCCTGATGGGCCATGGAGTCGCTCCAGCCCAGAAAATCGTTGAGGGCGAAGGCGCCCCGGCCCCAGGTGACCTGGTGGAAATCATGCGGGCCGACGGTGATGACGGCTGCTGCCAGCTCCGGCGGCGGATCGGCCAACAGCGCCCACTGCGTGAAACCGAGATAGGACAGCCCGATCGTCGCGAAGGTGCCGGTGAACCACGGCTGGTCCCGCAACCACGCCGCGGTGTCATGACCGTCGGCGGCTTCGTTGACGATCGGTTCGAATTCGCCGCCAGAGCCCAGTGTTCCACGCACGCTCTGCTGAATCACGTGGTAGCCGCGGGCCGCGTAGATCCCGCCGTACAGCGACGTGAACGGCCATGCGCGGGGATAGGGCGTACGGACCAGCAGGGTGCCCGCCGGATTCGTCGTCTGTGGTGCGTAATGGTCGGCGAGCAGTTCGACACCGTCGCGCATCGGCACCCGTAGGTCGCGGTGCACGCTGAACTCTGTCGTCGGAGCCGGCATCCGCATCACCCGACTGATGGCGCGGCGGGTGGTCTTGTGCAGCACGGTTCCGACGGTCACCCGGCCAGGCTACCGGCGCGCCACAAGTGACTCAGAATTTGTAGAACGGCGAAAGCTGTTGACCCCGCATCAAATTCTCCTGCAGACAGTCAACATTGTTGCCGGAGTACACCGGTGAATAGAACAGCGACTGCTGGATCACGCCGTAGCTCGTCTTGTAGACGATCATGCAGGAAACCCACCAGCGGTTGTTCCAGTCGGTCGGCTTCATCACCCAGAATTGAGCGGCGCGATGACCGTTGACGTCGAGTTCGACGGCATCGGAGGGCAAACTCGTCTCGTAGGTGCGCCAGATGATCGGCTCGACGGCCATCTGGTAGTTGCCGGCGTCGTAGTGGCAGCGTCCGCTGTCTTCCGGCTCGGGTGGGGTGAACCCCAGTCCCAAGCCGTCGGTGACATCCATCGGGATATCGCGGCAGGCGTCGAATGGCGACGGATCGGTCAGGTTGATCACGGGGCTTGTCGGTGTCGACGCATCGGTCATCGGCGCGCCGGTGGAGCGCAGTTGCACGTCGGGAACACTGATTGCCTGCGGTCGCTGGTCACCCTCATTGAGCGTAACCACGGCGACCGCCGCGATCACCGCCATGGTTGCTGCGATGAGCCGCGCCCTGGTGACCGTCATGCGGGGGAGTGTACAAGTCAGCGGAAGCCCCTTACTCAGTAAACAAGAACCTGTTCTAGTTTCGTCTCGTCGTGACCGATTGTTACTTCAGTACGCTTAACCGTCGTGGCCACCCATGAAACTCAGCGCGGTTCGCGGCCCACCCTGTGGGCGGTCAGCGATCTGCACACCGGACACACCGGGAACAAGCCGATCACCGAGTCGCTCTATCCGTCGTCACCCGATGACTGGCTGATCGTCGCGGGGGATGTCGCCGAACGCACCGATGACATCAGATGGTCCTTGGATCTGCTGCGGAAGCGTTTCGCCAAGGTGATCTGGGTGCCCGGCAACCACGAACTGTGGACCACCGCGAAAGACCCTGCGCAAATCTTCGGCCGCTCGCGCTACGACTACCTGGTCAACATGTGCGACGAGATGGGCGTCATCACCCCCGAGCATCCGTTTCCGGTGTGGACCGACGAGGGTGGGCCGGCGACCATCGTGCCGCTGTTTCTGCTGTATGACTACACGTTCCTGCCCGAGGGGGCGACCACCAAGAACGAAGGCTTGGCCATCGCCAGGGAGCGCAATGTCGTCGCCACCGACGAATTCCTGCTCTCCAGTGAGCCGTACGCCACCAAAGAGGCCTGGTGCCGGGATCGATTGGCTTCGACCCGAAAACGGCTGGAGAGCCTGGACTGGATGACGCCAACGGTGTTGGTGAATCACTTCCCGCTGGTGCGTGACCCTTGCGATGTGCTGTTCTACCCCGAGTTCGCGCTGTGGTGCGGCACAGTGGAGACCGCCGACTGGCACACCCGCTACAACGCCATATGTTCGGTCTACGGGCACCTCCACATTCCGCGCACCACCTGGTACGACGGGGTGCGGTTCGAGGAGGTTTCGGTGGGCTATCCACGGGAATGGAAGCGCCGCAAGCCTTATCGCTGGCTGCGTCAGGTGCTGCCCGATCCGCAGTACGCGCCGGGCTACCTCAACGATTTTGGCGGCCATTTCGTCGTCACCCCGGAGATGCGGGCCGAGTCGGAAAAGTTCCAGGCCCGGCTGCGCAGTAGGCGGTCATGAACAGATTGCTCACCGCAGTGTTGCCCGAGTCGGTCTCGGCAGCAGAGATCTACCACGATCCGCCGGATCTGGCGCCGCTGCCCGAGGAAGAACCGTTGATCGCGAAGTCGGTTGCCAAGCGCCGCAACGAATTCATCACCGTGCGCTACTGTGCGCGGTTGGCGCTGGCTGACCTCGGCGTGCCACCCGTTCCGATCCTCAAGGGCGATAAGGGTGAACCGTGCTGGCCGGACGGAGTCGTCGGCAGCCTGACGCACTGCGAGGGTTACCGCGGTGCCGTCGTGGGCAGGCGCACCCAGGTGCGGTCGGTGGGTATCGACGCAGAACCGCACGGTGTGCTGCCCAAGGGCGTGCTCGACGCGATCAGCCTGCCCGCCGAACGTGAGGTGATCAGCAGGTTGCCCGCGGCACTGCACTGGGATCGAATCCTGTTCTGCGCCAAAGAGGCAACGTATAAGGCATGGTTCCCGCTGACGCACCGTTGGCTCGGATTCGAGGATGCCCACATCACGTTTGAGGTGGACGGATCCGGCACGACCGGCAGTTTCCAGTCGAAGATTCTGATCGATCCGGCGGCCGAGCACGGCGCCCCATTGGCGACGCTGGCGGGTCGGTGGTCAACGGCCGACGGCCTGGTGCTGACGGCGATCGTGCTGTGAGTGTGCCCCCCGACGCGGGCATCGTGGTGGTCGACAAGCCCGACGGCATGACCAGCCATGACGTCGTAGGTCGCTGCCGGCGCATCTTCGGTACCCGCAAAGTGGGCCACGCCGGCACGCTCGACCCGATGGCGACCGGGGTGTTGGTGATCGGTATCGAGCGCGCGACCAAGATCCTGGGTCTGATCGCGGGCACCTCGAAAACCTATGCGGCCACCATCCGGCTTGGCCAGTCCACTTCCACTGATGATGCCGAAGGTGAACTGCTCGAACAGGTTTCAGCCGATGATGTCACCGATGAGGCAATCGAAGCCGCGGTCGCAGACCTGCGTGGCGATATCCAGCAGACGCCGTCGACGGTCAGTGCCATCAAAATCGGCGGCAAACGCGCATATCAGCTGGCCCGCGACGGCGAAACCGTCGAGCTGAAGGCCCGCGCGGTGCGCATCGACCGGTTCGACGTCGGTGCGATCCGCCGTGCGAACGGCCTCGTCGATATCGACGTCGTGGTCGATTGTTCGTCGGGCACCTACATCCGCGCGCTGGCCCGCGATATCGGTATCGCCTTGGCGGTGGGCGGGCATCTGACGGCATTGCGGCGCAGCCGAGTTGGGCAGTTCGGTCTCGATCAGGCCCGCACGCTCGATGTTCTCACCGATGCCCCGGCGCTCAGCTACTCCCTTGATGAGGCGTGCCTGCTGGCCTTTCCCCGCCGGGAGATCAGCGCCGAGGACGCGCTGTCCGCAAGCCACGGCAGGGCATTGGCTCCGGGCGGTATCGACGGTATCTATGCGGCGGTCGACCCGGAAGGCCGGGTGATGGCACTGCTGGAGGACGAAAAGTCGCGGACGAAGTCAGTGGTGGTCGTGCGTCCGGCGACGATGCAGTGAGGGACGAGCTGAGGAGGAGAGCGGCGCACCATCGGGCACGTGCGTCCGGCGACGATGCAGTGAGGGACGAGCTGAGGAGGAGAGCGGCGCACCATCGGGCACGTGCGTCCGGCGACGCTCTAGGCGGCTAACCGCAGGGGACGATCCAGATCGCCTGCGCCGCAGGGCTACCCAGCTCGACCGTCCTGGGTTCATCGCCGGCGTGACCGTCGCCGAGGGAAACCGATACGGTGCCCGCGAAATCCCGTCGGGCCAGCACCGTCAGATGCGAATCCAGCGCAATGCCCACATCGTCGAAGTACCGCAACATCTCCGGATCGGAATCGCTGATCCTGGCCACCGCACCGTGGTCGCCGTCACTGCACACCGACAGCTGTTGAGCCGGGGGAGTCGGCACCTGTCCGTCGAGGTCGGGGATCGGGTCGCCGTGCGGATCACGCTGCGGGTAACCCAGCTTGGCGTCGATTCGCTCCATCATCAGATCGGAGACGGCATGCTCGAGCACCTCGGCCTCGTCATGCACCTCGTCCCAGCTGTAGCCGAGCTCGCGAACCAGGTAGGTCTCCAGCAATCGGTGCCTGCGGACGACGGAAATGGCGGCACGCCGGCCGCGTTCGGTGAGTGTGACCGCACCGTATTTCGCGTGGTCGACCAGGCCTTGATCCGCCAGTTTGCGGATCGACTCCGACGCGGTGCTGGCCGAGACGCCGATGCGCTCGGCAAGCATCTTCGTGCTGACCTTTTCCAGGGACCATTCCTGGGCAGTCCAGATGGTTTTCAGGTAGTCCTGTGCCACCGTCGACAGATCGTGTACTCCGACGTCGGGGCCGTCATCAGGACTCACGAACCAAAGTTTAGGCAATCGTCACCTGATCCGGGGATCTCACGCCGCTCGCGGTGCGGCGGCACCGTACGCTGGGCCCCGTGCAGCGGTGGCGGGGGCAGGACGAGATCCCCACGGACTGGGGCAGATGCGTACTCACCATCGGCGTGTTCGACGGTGTGCACCGCGGACATGCCGAATTGATCGCGGGCGCCGTGAAGGCGGGCCGATCACGCGGTATCCCGACGGTTCTGATGACCTTCGACCCGCATCCGATGGAAGTGGTCTTTCCCGGTAGCCACCCCGCACAACTGACCACGCTGACCAGGCGCGCAGAGCTGGCCGAGGAACTCGGCGTCGACGTGTTCCTGGTGATGCCGTTCACCACCGACTTCATGAAGCTGACCCCGGAGCGCTACATCCACGAGCTGCTGGTGGAGAACCTGCACGTCGTCGAGGTGGTGGTCGGGGAGAACTTCACCTTCGGCAAGAAAGCGGCCGGTAACGTGGCGATGCTGCGCAAGGCCGGCGAGAGATTCGGCTTCGCCGTCGAGGCGATGTCGCTGGTCGCCGAACATCACCACTCCGAAACAGTCACGTTCTCCTCGACCTATATCCGCTCCTGTGTCGACGCCGGTGACGTGGTGGCCGCCGCCGAGGCGTTGGGCCGACCGCACCGCGTCGAGGGGGTCGTGGTGCGCGGCGATGGCAGGGGCAAGGTGCTGGGTTTTCCGACGGCCAACGTGGCGCCACCGATGTATTCGGCGATCCCGGCGGACGGGGTCTACGCCGCCTGGTTCACGGTGCTCGGGCACGGGCCGGTGATGGGCACAGTCATCCCCGGTGAGCGCTATCAGGCGGCGGTCTCCGTCGGCACCAATCCGACCTTCTCGGGGCGCACCCGGACAGTGGAGGCCTTTGTCCTCGACACCGCCGCGGACCTGTACGGCCAGCACGTCGCGGTCGATTTCGTTGCGCGGATCCGGGGGCAGGAGAAGTTCGCGAAGATCGAGGACCTGGTGACAGCCATGGAACGCGATACCGAGAAGGCTCGCGGGATTCTGAGCGCGCAGTAGGCCCGGGTCGGGCTGTGATTTCAGCTCGGCGGCCTGCACTGATACCATTTGGTCTCGAAAGACGCGTGCTGCAGTTCGCGGTGGCCGCGTCGGTTTTCTTTGTGGAGAGCCTTTTGTTCGCGGACCGATTGATGGAGTGAATTCGTGGCGCTTACCACCGAGCAGAAAAAAGAGATCCTGACCTCGTACGGTCTGCATGACACCGATACCGGTTCGCCAGAGGCCCAGGTCGCAATGCTGACCAAGCGCATCTCGGATCTGACGGAGCACCTCAAGCTGCACAAGCACGATCACCACTCGCGGCGCGGACTGCTGCTGCTCGTTGGTCGTCGTCGTCGCTTGCTGAAGTACGTCGCACAGGTCGACGTGGCGCGCTACCGCTCGTTGATCGAGCGCCTGGGCCTGCGTCGCTGACCCGACCACCGCTGACCTGAGCACCGCGATGCCCCCGCCCGCGGCGTGGTCTTTCGCCGGTATCGCCGCGGTCGTTGTCTTGGTCCTCGGCGGTGTCACCGGGTGTGCCGGGGTTCTCGGCAGCGCCGGCGCAGCAGATCTTCAAGTGGGTGACTGTCTGAAAGTCGGCGGCACCGTCGACCGGCCGGAGGCGAGCAAGGTGGCCTGCGGTAGCTCGGAGTCCAATTTCAAGGTGGCGGCCGCCGTCACCGACAGCGAGCAGTGTCCCACTGACGTGGATTCGTACTATTCGCAGCGCAGCTCATTCAGCGACACCACATCGGTGGTCTGTATGGACGTCGACTGGGTGGTTGGCAGCTGTATGAGCGTTGATCCCGAGAACGACGCCGACCCGTTCCGGGTGGACTGCAGCGACTCCAGCAAGCCCAATCGGCAACGCGCCACCCAGGTGTTGAAGGGGGTGGCCAGCGTTGATCAATGCGCCAGCGGTCTCGGCTATGCCTACGACGAACGCCAGTTCACGGTGTGCGTCGAAAACGTGGCGTGACCTCCCCTAATGACGGGATTGCCGAACCCTCGGTGTACAGTAGGGCTGTTCTGAGCCGGATCGGCTCGAACGTATTGGTGCGGTTCGAGCATACCTGCGCGGCCGTTCCAGCGCGTCACCCGCATTTCCGGGGAGATGGCCTCATCGTGGGCGGTCTTCGGTAGTGGCTGCCGGGCCCCACCAGGGTGGGTCGGCCGCTTCGATCGACGGCCGTAGCCGCTTTGATGGATCCCTTTGGTTTGCGCGTGACGACGCGAAACAGCTGAAGAGTGAATCTAGAGAGGCATCGCGGACATCTATGTCTGTAGCTGAAATCGACGAAGGCGTGTTCGAATCGACCGCCGTCATTGACAACGGGAGCTTCGGCACCCGCACCATCCGTTTCGAGACCGGCCGGTTGGCCCAGCAGGCCGCTGGAGCCGTCGTCGCCTACCTCGACGACGAGACCATGCTGCTGAGCGCGACCACCGCCAGCAAGACCCCCAAAGATCATTTCGACTTCTTCCCCTTGACGATCGACGTCGAGGAGCGGATGTACGCCGCAGGGCGCATCCCGGGATCGTTCTTCCGCCGTGAAGGCCGCCCCTCCACGGACGCGATCCTGACCTGCCGCCTGATCGACCGGCCGCTGCGCCCGACGTTCGTCTCCGGCCTGCGTAACGAGATCCAGGTCGTCGTCACCGTCCTGAGCCTGGACCCCAAGGATCTGTACGACGTAGTGGCGATCAACGCCGCATCGGCGTCCACCCAGATATCGGGTCTGCCGTTCTCCGGTCCCATCGGCGGCGTCCGCGTCGCGCTCATCTCCACTCCTGAAAACAAAGCAGGCCAGTGGGTTGCGTTCCCCACCGTCGAGCAGCTCGAAGGTGCTGTCTTCGACATGGTCGTCGCCGGCCGCAAGGCGGGCGATGACGTCGCGATCATGATGGTCGAGGCCGAGGCCACCGATAACGTCATCGCGCTGATCGAGGCCGGCGCCGGTGCGCCGACCGAGAGTGTCGTCGCCGAAGGCCTCGAAGCCGCCAAGCCGTTCATCGCCGCATTGTGCGATGCGCAGCAGGCGCTGGCCGACAAGGCTGCCAAGCCCGTCGCCGACTACCCGCTGTTCCCGGATTATCAGGACGACGTCTACTACTCGGTGGCCTCAGTGGCGACCGAGGAGCTGTCCAAGGCCCTGCAGATTTCCGGTAAGGCCGAGCGCGACGACCGCACCAACGAGATCAAGGGCGAGGTGCTCGAGCGTCTCGGCGAGACGTACGCAGGTCGCGAGAAGGAGATCGGCGCCGCTTACCGGTCGCTGACCAAGAAGCTGGTGCGCCAGCGCATCCTGACCGACCACTTCCGCATCGACGGCCGCGGTATCACCGATATCCGCGCGCTGTCCGCTGAGGTGGCCATCATCCCGCGGGCGCACGGCAGCGCGCTGTTCGAGCGCGGCGAGACCCAGATCATGGGTGTCACCACTCTCGACATGGTCAAGATGGCTCAGCAGATCGACTCGCTGGGACCGGAAAAGTCCAAGCGCTACATGCACCACTACAACTTCCCGCCGTATTCGACCGGTGAGACCGGTCGGGTCGGGTCGCCCAAGCGGCGCGAAATCGGCCACGGCGCGCTTGCTGAGCGCGCCCTGATGCCGGTGCTGCCGAGCGTCGAGGAGTTCCCGTACGCCATCCGCCAGGTTTCCGAGGCGCTGAGCTCCAACGGCTCGACGTCGATGGGCTCGGTGTGCGCGTCGACGCTGTCGCTGCTCAACGCCGGTGTGCCGCTGAAGGCGCCGGTCGCGGGCATCGCGATGGGCCTGGTCTCCGATGAGGTAGATGGGGAAACCCGTTACGTCACCCTGACCGACATCCTCGGTGCCGAAGATGCCTTCGGCGACATGGACTTCAAGTGCGCAGGCACGAAGGACTTCGTCACCGCACTGCAGCTCGACACCAAGCTCGACGGCATCCCGTCGAAGGTGCTGGCAGGCGCACTGGCGCAGGCCAAGGACGCCCGGATCACCATCCTCGAGGTGATGGCCGAGGCCATCGACGCCCCCGACGAGATGAGCCCCTACGCTCCACGCGTCACGGCCATCAAGGTGCCCGTCGACAAGATCGGCGAGGTCATCGGGCCCAAGGGCAAGATGATCAACTCGATCACCGAGCAGACCGGCGCCTCGATCTCCATCGAGGACGACGGCACGGTGTTCGTCGGCGCGACCGACGGACTGTCGGCTCAGGCCGCGATCGACATGATCAACGCGATCGCCAACCCGCAGCTGCCCAAGGTCGGCGAGCGGTTCCTCGGCACGGTGGTGAAAACCACTGACTTTGGAGCCTTCGTTTCCTTGCTGCCCGGTCGTGACGGGCTGGTGCACATCAGCAAGCTCGGCCGCGGCAAGCGGATCGCCAAGGTCGAGGACGTCGCCAAGGTCGGCGACAAGCTGCGCGTCGAGATCGCCGATATCGACAACCGCGGCAAGATCTCGCTGATCCTCGTAGCCGAGGATGAGGCAGCCGACGCAGCCGCACCTTCGCCCGAGGCCGCCGAGGGCACGTCGCCCGAGGCAGCCCCAGCCGAGGCCGCGACCGCTGACGCGTAACAACTACACCCGCGGCAGGGCGGTGTCGGCGACGCAGGAGCAATCCGGCGTCCGCCGCACCACCCTGCCGGGGGGTTTACGCATCGTCACCGAGTTCGTTCCATCGGTGCGCTCGGCGTCGGTGGGCGTCTGGGTTGGTGTGGGATCGCGCGACGAAGGCCCGACGGTGGCCGGCGCCGCGCATTTCCTCGAACACCTACTGTTCAAGTCGACGCCGACGCGCAGTGCGGTTGATATCGCGCGGTCTGTCGATGCCGTCGGTGGTGAGCTCAACGCGTTCACCGCCAAAGAGCACACCTGCTATTACGCATACGTGCTCGACAACGATCTGGCGCTGGCCGTCGATCTGGTCGCCGATGTGGTGCTCAACGGGCGCTGCGCCGTCGAGGATGTCGAAGTCGAACGTGATGTAGTCCTCGAAGAGATCGCGATGCGCGATGACGATCCCGAGGACACCCTTGGCGATGTGTTCCTCTCGGCGATGTTCGGCGAACACCCAGTCGGTCGCCCCGTGATCGGCAGCGTCGAATCCATCGAGGCGATGACGCGCACCCAACTGCACTCGTTCCATCAGCGCCGGTACACGCCGGAGCGCATGGTGGTTGCGGTCGCAGGCAACATTGACCACGACGAGGTCGTCGCGCTGGTGCGGGAGCACTTCGGCAAGCGGCTGGTGCGCGGTCTGAAGCCCCAGCGGCCCCGTAAAGGGACCGGCCGCGTCGGCGGCGATCCGGTGCTGGAACTGGTCAATCGCGACGGCGAGCAGACCCACATGCTGCTCGGTGTGCGGGCCCCCGGCCGCCACTGGCAGCACCGTTGGGCGTTGTCGGTGCTCAACTCCGCGCTCGGTGGTGGACTCAGTTCCCGTCTCTTCCAACAGATTCGGGAAGCCCGTGGGCTGGCCTACTCGGTGTACTCGACGATGGACACCTTCTCCGACAGCGGTGCCTTCTCGGTGTACGCCGCGTGTCTGCCCGAGCGTTTCAGTGAGGTCGTCGCGGTGACCACCGATGTGCTGGAGGCGGTGGCGCGCGACGGGATCACCGAGGACGAATGCCGGATCGGCAAGGGTTCGTTGCGGGGTGGTCTGGTGCTCGGGCTTGAAGACTCCGGCTCGCGGATGAACCGCATCGGGCGCAGTGAGCTCAACTACGGCGAACACCGCAGCCTGGAGCGCACACTTGCGCAGATCGACGCGGTCACCCTCGACGAGGTCAACGCTGTCGCACGCAAGTTGCTGACACGGTCCTACGGCGCCGCGGTGCTGGGCCCGTATTCATCGAAACGTAAACTGCCCCAACCCCTTCAGACCATTACGAAGTAGGCCTCATGGCATTCGACCTCCGCGATCTGGCACTTCCCATCGTCGGTGCGCCGATGGCCGGGGGGCCGAGTACGCCGAATTTGGCGGCCGCGGTCAGCAATGCGGGCGGGCTGGGTTTTCTGGCCGCAGGCTATCTGAGCGCCGAACGCTTCGCCGCCGATATCGGCGGGGCCCGTACCGCCACTTCCGGGCCATTGGGCGTCAATCTGTTTGCTCCGGGGCCGAGCCTGGCCGTCGCCGAGGAGTTGGCGCGCTACGGGGCGCAGCTGCAGCCGCTGGCCGAGCATTACGGCGCCGAGTTGGGCCATCCGCACTCCGATGATGACGGCTGGGGCGCGAAGCTGGACGTAGTGGCCGATATCGGGCCCGAGGTGGTGTCCTTCACCTTTGCTTGCCCCGAACCCACAGTCCTGCAACGATTCCGCGAGCTGGGCATCCTGACCCTGGTCACCGTCACCACGCTGACCGAAGCGCAGATTGCCGTCGGCGCCGGGGCGGACGGGCTGATCGCGCAGGGCCCGAAGGCCGGTGGGCATCGCGGTACCTTCGATCCCGGTGTCGACCCTGCCCGTGAGTCATTGCAGGATCTGCTGGCCGCGACGCTGCAGGTTGCTGCTGGCCGTGGGTTGCCTGTCATCGCCGCAGGCGGTCTGGGTAGTGCCGACGATGTCAGTGCCGTCCTGACCCAGGGGGCCGTCGCGGCACAGATCGGCACGGCCCTGCTGCTGGCCGATGAGGCGGGTACCAATGCCGCGCACCGGGCCGCTCTGAACAGTTCTGAATTCACCGACACCGTGATCACCCGGGCATTCTCGGGTCGCTATGCCCGCGGGTTGGAAAACGATTTCACCAGACGCTTCGATGGCATCGCCCCGTTCGGGTACCCCGAGGTGAACCAGATGACATCCCCGATGCGCAAGGCCGCGGTGGCCGCTGGCGATCCGCATGGCACAAACCTCTGGGCGGGAACGGCTTTCAACCTGGCAACGGCTCGGCCGGCCGCGGTGATCGTCAGCGAGCTCGCGGGGCGCTGACATCACCACGGCAGCACCGGCGCTGCCGTGGCTGACCGGTCGGGACTAGACCACCCGCACCGAGTCATCGCGGGTCAGGACGAAGAAGTAGGGCCTTGACGAGCCGCGTAGATCCATCGCACCGATCACGGTGTCGTCGTCCAGTCGGCGGAAGACATCGTTGACCGGTAGCTGGTCGTAGATCATGGTTGCGGTGTCCACTCCGCGGTAGCGGGTGGTGCGCAGCCGCGCCTTGGGACGCCGGGTCCCCAGCAGAGGCCGAAGTGCGGCGATCGGACGCTCGAAGGACCAGTCCTTGATCACGGGGATTTTGGCCGCCACACCGAGACCGCCGAAGGCCAGCGCGGGATTGAGCGCCCACAGTGCGGTGGTGTCGCTGGTGGGAAACAGCAGCGGGTGCACGGTCTCTGCGTCGATGAACTGCTTACCCCACCAGCCGCTGGCCGCCAGGAGACCGTCCAACCGATGCGCGGTCGGCAGTTCAGCACCGTGCCACACGCCGATCATGGACTCCGCTTCGACGGCGGGAGCGGCGTCGAATACGGCCAGTGCGCCGGCGGTCGTGGTGGGCGCGTCCGGAAGAACGTCACTCAGTTTCACACGTCTCACCATACTTGACACGTGTCAAGTATGGTGAGACGTACCGGGCGCTGGCGTATCAGGGCAGGTCAGAGGATCGATGCCGGATCGGTGAACGGCATCGCGAGGTCGGCGGCCACCTGCTCCGACAGCAGCGCGCCCTCGTGGGTGGACAGGCCCTTGGCCAGTGCCGGGTCGGCCTGGCATGCCGCGCGCCAGCCCTTATCGGCCAGCCTGAGGACGTAGGGCATGGTGGCATTGGTGAGCGCGAAGGTCGACGTGCGTGGCACCGCGCCAGGCATATTCGCCACGCAGTAGAACACGGTGTCATGCACGGCGAAGGTCGGATCGTCGTGGGTGGTGGGACGGGAATCCTCGAAGCAGCCGCCCTGATCGATGGCGATGTCGACCAGCACCGCGCCCGACTTCATTTGCGCCACAGTCGCGTTGGTGACCAGCTTGGGGGCCTTGGCGCCGGGTACG